>PFRS01000008.1:69341-165289 GCA_002788675.1 Candidatus Pacebacteria bacterium CG_4_9_14_0_2_um_filter_40_15 | reverse complement strand
GACACATTAATTAATGCTAATAGAGTAAGTATAAAGCAAATTACTTAGAAAAACCTGAAAAGTCAAATCGCAGCTTGGATGCGGAAGGAGTGGGATTTACGACTCACTACTATCTATTATCTACTTATGGAAGTTCGCATGTACTAGGGTGATTCGCACGGTGTGCTCGTGCGCCCGTCGCGAACTATCCTCTGCATTCCTTGTTACTTCCGCATAGAAAAAAATACCCTTTCGGGTATTTTTTTCTATGCGGAGGGAGCGGGATTCGAACCCGCGGTATCTTGCGATACGGCAGTTTAGTAAACTGCTGCACTAGGCCACTATGCGACCCCTCCACTAGTCATAAGACTAGTATTATAGCATCAACTGACCAGTTTAAAATATTCCGAATGTCTACGCTTTGCCTTCTGCTTCTCGTTCCATTTTATCTAGACGAACATAATAATTGGATCATCTTGGGTGACGTTTGTCATGGGGTCTTGAGTGCCATGTTCAAACTCAACTTTTATACCGGCTAGCAAATCGGCAGGTGTATATGAAACAGCCGACCAAATAATTCCAATATCTTCATTCAAAACATACAGTAGATAGTGTGTTCCCTATTCTACCTACTGTATGCATGCTGCATGTACACACGAGCTACTATGAAATAGTGCCTTGTAATTCCTTTAATTCATCCCATGTTAGCTGTTGCTGAGCATCTGTTAATGCATTTTTAGGATCAGGATGCACTTCAATTATTTGACCGTCAACCCAATCTAACTGACCAAACTCAAGAGCTAACTCTTTGACTAAATGCACTGCGCCACCAATGTGTGATGGGTCAAGAATCATTTGCAATCCTGTTCGCTCCCTAACACGCTCTGCCATTTCAAGATCTGGAATGTTTCGCATTGGACTGTCGCTTTTGTCCCATGGAGTAAAGCCACGATGACACATCACAACTTGTTCGCTACTGAGACCACCTGAAATTACGTGTTCAGCAGCACCCTCCCAGTGATTTTGATCTCTCCACGGTTGGTTTTTAACCATAACTTGCACGGTATCATTGCCTGCCGCAACACGACCAATATCTCGCTGAAGTATGTGGTTTTGGTTACGAGAACCAATCCACAACAAAATGTGTGCATGCGGAACTACACCAAGAACTTCATCCAAAATTAACTGAGCTTGTTCTGGAGTCATGATTTCAAGACCCACACCCAGGCCAGCTTGAGCGGCATCAATCAACAGCGGTATGCCTGCCTCACCAATACCCTCAAAGCCCGGCTTAGTTCTTGGCTTCCAAAGATTCATCCGAACTATGGGAATTTGTTGTTCTTGTGCCTTAGTAATTGTTGTGTGAGCAAGTTCTGGCCCTTCAAGTGAGCAAGGTCCTGCTATGAGTAGTTTTTCTTTCATTTTTTTCCTTAAATTATGTATGTTTAGTTATGTGTTTTGCCAATACTGCATAGGGTTCTTTCTAAAAAAAACACCTCCTTGTGGGAGGCGTCTATTTTTGTGTAATTACTACAACAACTACAGAGCACCTCCCAAGGTAAACCAGAAGAAAGTATATAAACTTACTAGTTGCTGTCTGTGTTGTTGCATAAAAAAACCTCCCATTGGGGAGGTACCTTTTTTAACTACAGTACCTACCCTATTTTAAAAGAGTAAAAAAGTACCAGTAGTTATTTTTTGTTTGCTTCATAGCTTTGCTATTGTAGAAAATATGAGTTGCAATTGCAAGCACGAAGTTTCTTCCTACACTAAACTACATAGATATACGGTAGAATGACTTTCATGAGTAAGCCAAAACCGACACTAGCCACAGCAAAAAATGCTTTAAAATCCTATTTTGGATATGACAGTTTCCACCCTACACAAGAAAAAGCCATTGCTTCACTTCTGGCTGGTGAAGATGTCTTTGTTCTCATGCCTACTGGTGGTGGAAAATCAATGTGCTACCAAATTCCTGCACTGATTTTTGAAGGAACAACTATTGTAGTCTCCCCACTCATTGCCCTTATGAAAGATCAAGTAGACGGTTTAAAAGCCAATGGTGTTGCTGCTGAATTCATAAATAGCAGTCTTGATATAATCGAACAAAATAAGATTACTGAAGCTCTCATTGCAGGAAAAATTACCATTCTCTACGTCTCTGCCGAACGATTAGTCTCACCAGATTTTGCAAAGATACTTAAAAAAATAAAGGTAAATCTCTTTGCAATCGACGAAGCACATTGTATTTCTTCCTGGGGACACGATTTTAGACCTGACTATACTAAACTTTCACATCTAAAAACGCTCTTCCCAAAAATTCCAATTATAGCTTTAACTGCTACTGCCGATGCGACTACACAGACTGATATCCTATCTCAGCTAGAAATGGATGATCCAAAAGTATATATCGATTCATTTGATCGACCAAATATTTCGTTAACCGTGCTTCCGGGACAAAAAAGAATACAAAAAATTAAAGACTTCCTACAAGATAAAACAACCCAGTCAGGAATTGTGTATTGTTTAACACGCAAACAGACGGAGCAGCTTGCAGAAAAGTTACAGAACTTTGGACTAAGTGCCGCCAGTTATCATGCTGGCCTTAACTCTGCAGAACGCTCAAGAATTCAAAAAAGTTTTGTGCGCGATAAAACGCAAATTATCTGTGCCACCATCGCCTTTGGCATGGGCATCGATAAATCGAATGTGCGTTGGATTATCCACTATAACCTACCTAAAAATATTGAAGGCTACTATCAAGAATTTGGACGTGCTGGCAGAGACTCAGCTCCAGCCCAAGCGCTGCTCTTTTATACTTACGCAGATGTCGAAATGATTAAACGGTTCTTTATTGATACCACCCAAGGTGATCTGCAACATGCAAAACTGGAACGAATTAAAGAATATGCTGAAGGGGTAATTTGCCGAAGACAAATATTACTGCGCTACTTCGATGAATCGTACGAGGAAGACTGTGGTAATTGTGATGTTTGTGCCAACCCGTTTTCAACCCTAAATGGCACAGCTATTACTAAAAAAGCTCTTGAAACACTCAGCACTCTTACTCAGCAGCAACCAACAACTACGCAGCAATTAGTGAGTGCATTATCAAAGCTTAGTCAAAAAGTCAGCTTTGCCTCTTGGCATTTTTATCTTGCTCAGATGAAAAACTTAGGGCTGATACAAGTAGACTTTAGTAAAAATCAAGCACTTTCAATTACAAAAAAAGGTCAGGCAGTACTATCAAAAAATAATGAAGTCAGACTTGTGCTCCTTGATACTTTTATTGAACGACAAGAACAAGCCAGTAAAACAACAAAATCGTATACAAAAAATAAAGTTTCAAAAAATTATTACGAGAATGAACTGTATGACAGCTTAAAAGAAATTCGCAAGGAACTTGCAAATAAACACTCACTTGCTGCATACATGATTTTTAGTGATAAAACCCTGCTGGAAATGGCAAATGAAAAACCTACCAATAAAGAAGAGATGCTGAATATTTCTGGGGTTGGTGAGGTGAAGTGGGAGCGATACGGTCAAGAATTCACAAAGACTATTTCCGAATCAATTGCAAAGCAATAAGTATCTCTATATAAAAGATATATAAACTATGCAAATATACCAAGAGTAGTAGTGATTATGTACACAAGATAGGCTATGTACAAGAAAACGAGCATGATGCCTGCTTTGCGACCAATAGTCCAGTTGCGCGTAATCAAAATAAATAGGATTGCCACGACTGTTGCTAGCAACAAGAAAACGCTACTGAGTAAGTTATCTCTTCCCACAGGGATTGAGCTTTCTCCTTTAATAATAAATAAGAGAAGCCATGGAAAACCCAAACCAAATAATACATCAAAAATATTTGAACCAACCGCATTACTCACAGCCATGTCTCCTCGGCCTTGTTTTGCAACTATCACAGAAGAAATAAGATCAGGAATTGAAGTACCAGCTGCCAAAACAGTCAGAGCAATAATAGTTGGATTTATATGCAAAATATCTCCAATGCCTACAGCAGCCTCAACCAGTACATAACTCAACCCTGCTAAGGCAATAATAGATAGCAGAAAAGTTACCACATACGCTTTGGGTTTTTTCTTTGGATCGGGAATAATAAACGCAATAAGTTGCTTTGATGCTTTTGCAAATGCATTCTTTTCCTGAGCCTCTTCGACAATATCGATTACATTCGTATCTTTGTAGGGCAGAATTTTTTTCCAAATAACAACTGTTCCCACGTAGACTACATACATGCCTACAAACAGGAGTGCCTCAGCCATCACAACTTTACCATCCCAAAAAACAGCCAACAAAAGCAAAATGGTAAGCACATAAAAAATGGTGTCACGAATCACCGGTTGCCAAGTAAGCTTGGCTCTTTTAAATGAGGCTGATACACCAATAATAACGAGAATGTTAAAAATTGCCGAACCTACAATCGTGCCTGCCCCCACATCACCATGATTACCAGCGCGAAATAGAGCAAACAGTGCCGTAAACAATTCTGGTGCACTCGAACCAACTGCCATGAGTGTTGCTCCTGCAACATCTGAAGGCAATTTTAATTTATCGGAAATTGCATCGAGTGAGCCAATAAAGAAATCTTCACAGACAATAGCTAACAAATAAAATGCAATGATGAGGACGAAAAGATAGAGAATTATCATTCATTTATTGTAATCTAGATTACAAGAATTGTGGAGGTTGTTTTTTTTATTTGTGCGGAGATGGAGAGATTCATTAATCTCAATTTATTTCTACATGCCTATCAGTCGCCATACATTTGCTTAAAGGTGTCAGCACTTTTTAACTCACTTGTGGCTCTGATGCCACCACCTGATTCATCCCAAGTTTCTTTATTTGATTCCCAACTAGCTCCCGCACCCTCAATGTATGATCTGTAATCATCTTCAGTATAAAATGCCATCTTTACGCTACCAAGATTTCCATTGTCATATTTAACTAAGTCATAATACACATACATAGTTCTGCCGTTGTCGTCAACAGTTTTAATATCTGGTTCACCTAAGTGCTTTTCTACAGATAAAATGTTATTAAACAGACCCTTATCATCCATTTCATTGTATTCAGCTATAGACATAGCACTATTGTTAGACTGAGAATCCTCCTCGTCTGTGCCTGATTTTCTGTATATAAAACCTCCAGGAGCAATTCCTCCCATATAACTTTCACCTGGTTGTATCAACTCATCTCCAATCAAAATTTTTGTTAATAATAGGTCATTTTTTCCGACTTTGAATTCATAGTATCCTACTGATTCGTCTTCACCATACAGCTTGATTCGATCTCCATCTTGTTTCCATTTTTTGAACGAACCTCCAGTAACACTACCATCATTATTAAGTGTAAAATCAAAATCTATGGTTCTTTTTTCAGTATCTCCCCCAGACATACTACTTAAGGAACCTTTCCAACTGGAACCTAGTATATTGTTAGCTTCTTCTTCAACAACTTCTTTTTCTTCAACTAATTTCTCTTGCTGAGTCTCCTTGGATGAGCTTGATAAAAATTCTTTTATTTCCTCTTGCGACATTGGTGCTTGTTTCTCGTTAAGACTTTGCAACCATGCTTCTACCTCTTCCATTTCCATTTCAGCCGCCGTTATTGTTCCTGGATATTTTGCTTGGCGTATACGCCCAAATGGTTTTTGATACTTGAAATTTTTAAGGTCTACACCTATTACTTTACCTTCTTGAGCAGACTCTCGAAACTGTTCTAGTCCGATCATGATACTATCAAATTTTCCATATGCAGTGCCAAGACTTTTAGGAACACTTGTAATCGTTATAACACTAGCAATGGGCTCGGTAACCGTCCTGACATCTTTGACAAATGAAGTTACTTTATTTCTGTCTCCAAAAGCAATTTGAGCTCCATCTTCTGTTACCTCGAGCGCTAGGTCGGCTCCCACAATAACGGTACCTACCTGAGTCATCGTCCCAACAGTTGCAAGTCCGCCTACGCCACCAGTTATAACCACACCACCTACAAAACCGGCCACCTTGCAACCATCCTTCACTACAATTGCTGTATTTTCCAAAGTCTCAAAGGCATCACCTTCTTCTGAAAAAACGCCAGCATTTATTTCAGCTTGAGCTTTATCTAAAATTACTTGAGCTTTTTTTGCATCCACACCCAAGTGTTTAGCAATTGCGGCGATACCTTTAAATTTTGGTGCTTTATCGTAGATGTTTGAAATTTGTTGAGCAGAGTAAGCATGAGTTGTTTTTACCAGCTTAAAATGTATTGAGGCTGTTTGGGCAGTTTTATCAGCAGCGTTTTCTAATTCTAGTGATTTCTTTTCCAACTTGTCCCAGTCTTCAATTAACTGTGACATATCTTCATCCCAATCTGTATAGTCTTGGTATTGTCTGGCATTCATTAATATGTCGTCAGTGCGATAACGTAGTAAGAGATATTCTTTAGAGATATCATACGTTTCTTGCAAAACTATATCCTCAGTATTCAAATTTTCAATCGTATTTTTCCAAAATATAAACGAAGCACCAACAACTAGTAACACCATTCCTAAAAGAGCGATGAATATTTTTTTCATAGCATTAATTATAAACCTATCTAATTGGGTTTAAAAGATGTGTGCGAATGCAACAAGAGTGTTTGGCTGAGGTGTGTGTACCTAGTTAGAACCTATTATAAATCAAACTACTTGTAACATTCAGCTGCATCGTTATTACCAATACTTATGAAATATTTTCTCATTAGCTCTTTTGATTTAATTGCCAAATCTTCAAATGGTTCGTTGTATAAATGAATCTTCTGAAAAAAATCAGAAAACTGTTCTTGAGATCTCAAGTCACTTGTTCCTCCTTTATGCGGATCCTTTAAAGCTGAGTATATTTCTCTAATATTTGACCTAGCAATAAAAAAACTGCAACCAAAACATGGTTCTAAGGAAGTAAATAAGAAATGATCTCCATTTGAATATTTGTTTATAGATTTTCCAATTTTACGTAAAGCTACAATTTCAGCATGTGCGGAAATATCTTCACTTGTTGTGCACTCATTCATTGTTTCTGCAACTATAGTGCCCTCTGAATCCACAACAACACATCCTATTGGATAATTATTAAGTTTGAAAGCCTCTTCAGCTTTACTAAGTGCGATTTCTAAAAAGTTTCGAATTTGCGTTTGTAAAAACATATTTTTTTATAGTATCTGGGTTCTAACTTAGACACATTCTAACATAGAACATCACGCTACTACTTGAGGAAAATTGTATGTGCGGTAGCTCGTAGGCCATCCGCCAGGAATTCACTACGTTCATTCTTGGCGGAGGTGTGTGTACCAAGTTAGAACCTTCTGGTTAAGTTCGGTTGACCCAACTTGCAAATATTAATTTTATTCATCAAGATAAGTTTTTTTACTCAAGTCTGATATTGGTGCCATCCAAAATTTAACAACTTCTGCATCTATATCAAAATCTGCGCCGCTAGTTTCATTTGTTTTTTCAGCTACAACAATGTTAGATTCATACCACCCAACAATTTCTTCCCAATGCTTGTACTCAACTTGAGTAAGTTCTATTTTTTTGATACTGGTTTTAATGTTATTAAAATTAACAAGATAATATTGAAATCCAATATCAATAATAGCTATATCTGTTCTTCTTGGATGAGTTATAACTTGTACACCAAATTCATCAATTATTACTTGTTGATGTGGAATAAAATCTATTAACTTTTCTTCTTCACTATATAAGTTTTTAAACCAAAGAGAACCAGTTATGATATCATCATTTTGTTCATCATAAGTAACATAAAACTCTCCTTTATCTTTAACAAAAGCACCAGTTTTAATTTTTACACTATTTCTAGAAATATCTGTTGTTTTTTGAGCTTTTATTTTTACAAAACCTGATTCTGACTTCATCTGACTATTTTCTGAAATAATTGACCATTCTTCAGAATCATTAATATTTGCATTGATGCTATCAGCACCTTTTGATTTTGTTTCTAACTCTAAGATTGACTGTTTTAAAACTCCATTATTCTCTATATGTTTTACATTTTGATAATAAAAATACACATTAATAAAAACTGATGCTGAAAAGAAAATGAAAAACAACAAAATCAAGTATAATAAATTCTTTTTGTAAGCTTTATCTTCTGCAATTTGAGTTAATTCAGTATTAATTGGTTCTGTATTGTTATTTTGCATAAGTTAATTGTAGCAAATTTATTAAGTACTATATACTTAGGTTCTAAATTCCCTACACCTATCCCAATTTTATCATATATAACCTGGAGTTCTGATTTGCGGTAGCTCGTAGGCCATCCGCCAGGAATTCACTTCGTTCATTCTTGGCGGAGCATGTGGGTCTGGAACCAGCATGTCGCTATAAATAATGTGTATTACGCTTTGTTTCTGCAGGAATTGTTAAACATAAAAAAACCAAATCATTTTTTGAATCATTGATTCCTTCATGTATTTCGCCTCTTTTACGAAAATATATTTGACCTTTTTTGTGAGTACCTGAATTTCCTCTAATGACATATTCTAGCTCAATTCCATCATGATAATGTTTAGCTTCTATGCCACCTGGCACCATATAATATATATAACATGATAAAAATGGGAGATCCAATATTTTTACAGTTTTTTGATATGGAGATTCCGATTTCATTTTTCTTATTTTTTAACTGTCGTTATAGTTCGAATCCTAGGTTGCGGAGAGGGCGGGATTTACCCTCGTCACGCATCTTATTTTATTTTGCAGAAAGTTGTCTGCTTGATCGGGCACGCGACATTCCACAATCATTCTTAGTTCCATATTAAATTTAAGGTTAGGTTCTAATAAGATGGTAAATTCCCTACACCTATCCCAATTTTAACACATTTCTTGCCTGGAGTCCTTACTTGCGGAGGTGTGTGTACCAAGTTAGAACCTATTTTGTTACTGAAGTGGTACCTGTTCAACAATTGTCCAATCTTTAGGATCACTTGTATCTGCTCTAACAATAGTTATTTTATCTGCAGTAAATGATTTATTTTGAATTTTAATTTCTTTTGTAATTTTTTCTCTAGTTTC
Organism: Candidatus Pacebacteria bacterium CG_4_9_14_0_2_um_filter_40_15; assembly: GCA_002788675.1. Taxonomy (GTDB): domain Bacteria; phylum Patescibacteriota; class Microgenomatia; order UBA1400; family PJMF01; genus CG1-02-43-31. The sequence goes on along the minus strand of PFRS01000008.1, from coordinate 156,231 downwards.
CATATCAAAATCACCATATACCAGACTAGCATGAGGCATAAAAACATTCTTATCATTCATATTAAATGCTTTTCTTATAGCTAAATGAGTATTAAAAAGTTTTGCGCTAGTCTTTATTCTTGCAAAAATACATTGAAAATATGTCGTACTAAATTCAACATCACCAACTTGTAATTCAAAACTTTTAATATTTTTAACTGCCTCTCGAACTGTTTTCACTACTTCTTCATCTGTAGATATAACAACTCCGTGTATTGTCATATGAGGAGTAAATGTAGGGCCATCAAAGCTATTGGCATACTTTTTAATAACTTCGTTAAACTCTTGGTATGTATCATTCTCTGGAATAATCCAGAAGCCAAATTTTGTCATTTTCTTCCTTGTAACTATTTAATTTAAGTTTTATTAACTATTATATGCCTCAATCTTATCACATTTATAATCTTTAATTTTACCTCTGATGATTGCGTAGTTTAGATATTATAAATCAATTTATTATTGATAACTGCTATACTAAAGCTATGAAAAGTAATGCTTCAAAAAAATATAAGTGTCCTATTTGCTTAGGAAATGATGGCGTAGAAAACGACGACACTTTATTAAAGCAAGATGATCTAGTTTTCAAGGATGAATTAGTTACTGTATGGATCAATTCTTTTTGGATTAAAGGAAATGAAGGTCATGCAATTATTGTTCCAAACATACATTATGAAAATATTTATGATCTACCAGATAAAGTTGGTCATCGAATTTTTGAAGTCTCTAAAATAATGAGTATCGCACTGAAAGAAGTTTATAAATGTGATGGAATAACTCTTCGTCAAAATAATGAACCAGCTGGAGATCAGCATGCTTTCCACTATCATTTGCATATTTTTCCAAGATACACTGATGACAACTTTAACAAAGAGCTTACCAAAAAAAGTTTTCTCTCAGACCCAGATAATAGAATAAAATATGTTAACAAATTAAAGGATTACTTAAGAAATGAATAGTTTACAAACAGGAACATACCAACATTACAAAGGTGGAAAATATTTGGTACTTGGAGTTGCTAAGCATAGTGAAACTAAAGAAGATTTAGTTGTCTACGTGACTCTTTATGAAAATGACATGGCAAGTATGTGGGTGCGACCGTTAGTTATGTTTATAGAGGATGTTGAGTTTAATGGAAAAATAGTTCCAAGATTTAAAAAGATTTAATGCTCACTAGCTTCATCTAAATGTTCAATATAATTAAGCAATTCAATGGTTGGTTTTTCAGATAGATGTATTGTGTTAATTGAACAATTTAACATTTGATAGTCATTGCCTTCGGGGTATTCTTTTTTTAGTTCTGATATTACTTCATCATCAAAAAAATTTCTTAAAAGATCTACAATAGCACCTCCATGAGAAACTAATACGATGTGTTGAGGCTCATTTAAGTTATGGCATAATATAAGTTGTTGAATACGATTTCCAGTTGCCTTTGAAGAATTTCCCCATTGTGGAATATATTCTCTATCATTCGTAGCTTTAGTCCATTCTGATAAGAATTCTTCTTTATGAATTGATTCGTTATCCCAGTTCATTCGTTCTTTTAATGCATCATCCGTTGTAAATCCTAAATCAAGTTGTTCGCCAATATGTTGCGCTGTTTGTTGAGTTCGTTTATATGGACTAGCAATGATTTTTGAAATTGGAAATTGACTCAAATATTTACCAGCTTGTTGTGCTTGGTATATACCTAACTCAGTTAATCCGGGATCACCTGGATGTGACTCCTTTTGACCATGGCGAATAAGATGAATTGTTAACATGTGTCTATCTTAGGTTCTAACTTAGACCCATTCTATCACAAAATATCACACTGCTACTTGAGGAAAAATTGATTTGCGGAGGTGTGTGTACCAAGTTAGAACCTACTTTATTGATTCGGCTATTACTTGAATGAATGATGACTCTCTATTATAGAGCAAATCAGTATCACTCTTCATTGTTTCAATCTTGAATTTATCTTTTAGTAAATCTTCAACATACACTTCACTAAAAAAATGTCTTACATGACCGTCTCTATCAAACATATCTTTTTCAATTTCATCACCTACGCCATATATTGAATCATCTACTGATTTACACATAAAACAAACTTTACCATTTGGTTTTAGCACTCTATGTATTTCATCAAAAATATTTCTTGTTACTGAATCAATAAAATAGTGAAGAGATAATCTTGCGTACACAACATCAAAACTATTGTCAGGCAAATCAAAATCGCTGCTTAGGTCTAATACTTCAAAAAAAAGATTCTTTGTATCTTTATATATTTCAGAATTTTGTTGGATAGCTACATCGGAAAAATCTGTTGCAGTGACATTGTGTCCGGCCTTTGCAAATGCAAATGAATCATTTCCAGCTCCACAACCCAACTCTAGTATTTTGGAGTTTCGATCTACAACATTTAAAACTGTCTTAACAAACTCAGTTGATTCTAATGAATACTTACGTACATTTCCCTCTGAGTGATGTTTATTCCAAAGTTGGTTTTGATTTTGCATAGATTAAAAATCGTATTTAATTAAGACAAGGTTCTACAGTTCCTACACCTATTCCAATTTTAACACGTTTCTAACCTGGAGTTCTGACTTGCGGAGGCAGTGGGATTCGAACCCACGAACCGAAAATTCGGTCAAGATTAGCAATCTTGTGCAATTGGCCACTATGCGATGCCTCCAAGTATTCTATAATACGTTTGAAATTATAACACTCTATCCAGACAGAAACTATATGAAGAACCCACAGAAACTCCACGTTTCAACAAACCAAACCGGTGAAAAAAAAGTAAGTAAACGAATCCGGCCTGGGGGGCAAAAGCACTTATTGTACATGATGGGAAGATTCTGATTATTTCAGAAAAATTAGCAGATGGTGGCATTATTCATGACTTTCCAGGGGGCGGTATTGAGTATGGCGAAACTGCACCAGATGCACTCATTCGAGAAGTTAAAGAAGAGATTGGTATTGATGTTTCAGTTGGTAAACCAGTGGGAAGCTGGTCATTTCTTCTTGAAAAGTGGGATGTTCAAATACTCTGTATCGGATATCAATGTTCGGTTGTGGGCAGTTTAGAGCTCGATTTTAGCAAAAATCCAGCACAGGAATATATTTTTGAAGCAAAATGGTATACCAAAGAAGAATTACTCCAAGGAAACATCCTTCGTGCCCCTGGAATGGAAGCAGCTGTAGCCTTGGTAGAATTATCATAAAAAGAACGGTATAATTCCGTATATTCAAACGTGGAGGTGTCGCATAGTGGTCAATTGCACACGCTTGGAAAGCGTGATCCTTCGGGATTCAAGGGTTCGAATCCCTTCACCTCCGCATAGGAAAATACCCATTAGGGTATTTTTTTATGCGGAAAGTAGTAAGGAATGCAGAAGATAATTCGCGACGGGCACACGAGCTCACCGTGCGAGTCACCCTAGTGCATGTGAGCTTCATCAAGAAGATATAAATAATAGCGAATCGTGAATCCCTTCACCTCCGCCAAGAATGAACGTAGTGAATTCCTGGCGGATGGCCTACGAGCTACCACATGTCAAAACTATTTCTCACACATACATCTAATTTACTAGGTTTTAACATTTACTGTCAAAATCCCACAAGATAACGTATACTCATGCTATGAACGAATCACTGCCTGAGGCACAAACCCCAACTCCAGAAATCCAGACACAAAAAAATAGTAACCTGATCCTAGTTCTTTTACTGTTACTTACAGTACTAAGTGCTTCTGTTAGTGTGTATCTATTTATTGTTAATCAAACACTTACTTCCAGACTTCAACAGCTAGAGTCTTCTTCAGAAACAGTAGATAATCAAACAATTAAAACGCAAGATCCAGCGAATGAGACAGTTACACTTCCTACTGTAACTGAAAAAGAAATGGTAGAAGATGGTGAAGGTGATCAAATGTATCAGAATTGGGAAGAATTTTCGAGTGAATCAATGCACTTTTCAATTCGTATTCCAAGTGGCTGGCGTGTTGTAGAACAAGAAAACCGAGTTGGTTTTGGTCCGAAAGAAGTGGGTGAAGATGTTCTGGTCGCTATTCAAACGTATCCTAAAAATGAAAAGTCACTGGCCGAAATTAGTGATGAATTTGGAAAACAATTTAGTGATAGAGTTCAAGAATCAAATACTATCGCCGTCAATGGTTTAGTAGCTACTGAAGTAATTACAACAACGCCATCATATGAAGATTGGTATTATCGGTCAGTTATCATAATTAAAGATGATGTTATATATGTATTTTCAAATGGGGCAATCACTGATAGCTCAATACAAGGATTTAGAGGAGTTCCTGTTGATTACACATTTGAAAAATTCATACAAAGTTTTCATATTATTCCATAATAATTCATTTCAGTACGTACAATGTTTACCCAGAAACAATACTAAAATTTTTGAGTTAGTTTTTAAAAAAACAGAACAGGATTTATACTCATAAATTTGAAACTTTGCAATAGAGTAATATTCTTTCGCTTTAAAAAAATTTCAATTTCATCTACTGTTACAAAGATCTGAAAAATCTGAGCGAGGCGGACAATGGGCATTGGTTTGCGGTGCTTTAGAATGTGGTGAAGATCCAATACAAGGTATTCTAAGAAAAATAGAATATGTGATTTTTTATCAATACTTGATCTGATGTACACTAAAAGATCTACCTTAAGTCTCAACCTTAAACTATTACAAAAGATACTGCCATTATCTAAGAAAATTAAAAATAATTCTTAAGAAAAAAGTGTGCCCTAAATAGAGAGGATATGAAATTTTTCCTATATAGAGCAATAATGCATTTTTTTGCTGATTGCTTGTTGTTTTTTTTGCTACAAAGTAACTGAGTACACTTACTCCTAATACACTATATATCAAGAGTGGATAGCGAGTAAACTTGAGCGCATACAAAGGATCAAGACCCGTTTGAATCGCATTTTGAGAACTAAGAATTACCAACACAGCAAATAAAATTACAAGTACAACAGAACTCCGAAACACCAATGCTCTTGAATCAAAGAATTGCCATATCCTAGGCAAATACATACCGAGCACAAAGTAAGCAATCCAATTTGTACACCAAATATATTGCTCTCCATCACCTGCAAAATATTTCCATGACGATACCGTTAGACCTTGATAACTAAAAAACCACCACCAGATAAGTTGAATAAGTACTGCTGTTATGAATGTGAGATGTGGATTTTTTTTAAAAGTATTAAGTAGTAAAGGGAAAAGCAAATACAGCTGAAAAATCATCGGAACAAAATAGAGATGATAGTCTGCCCTACCTAAAATGAGCTTCCAAATAAAGTTTGGTTGCAGCGTGGCTGAATCCCAAGTAGGCACAAAGTAAAAAAGCAGGGCAAAGATGGCACTCCAAAGTACATAGAGAGGCAGTGTTTTTGAAATTCTTTGCTTAAAAAACTGTTTCAGAGATAGTTTTTCTTGGGAATATTTCCAAAATAATCCATAGCCTGAGAGTGCAACAAAAAGTGGCACACAAATTCGAGAAAGTTGGTCTAGAGTTACAACGAGCAATTGAAATTGAGAACCATTTACAAATGGTGAAGGTTGGACACTCGAAAGAGTATGAATAAGCAGCACTCCAAGTATGGCAATAGCTTTAAGTACCTGTGTACCAGATAAGCTCAAAGTAGTTTGGTATCCATTTTTTTTCATAGTCTAACAATATAGTAGCATTAAAAATCAGTTCTGGCTTGCAGTACACATCCGAATAAAATGTAAAGAGTACATATCTTTTTTTCATAATCTATTTATACTAAAAATATGAAAAAACATATCTTCTTGATAATCTCGTTACTCTTTTTACTGATTGGAGTCCTCTTTTCTGGAGCTTCATTGTACATGTTTATAGACATACAAACTTTTTTTCAGACTGCTGTAGCAACTGAAGGAACAGTAACTGAACTCGTAAGAAATACATCTCGAGATTCAGATGGAACTAGTTATACCTATACGCCTGTATTTGAGTTTACTGTTGCTGATGGTAGTACACAAACAGCAAAATCAAGTATAAGTACTAGCCACCCAGCTTACTCAATTGGAGAAGAAGTAACTGTATACTATGATCCAACTAATCCCAAAAAAATAAAAATCAATTCTCTAATGGAACGATGGCTCTTACCCATGCTGTTCGGATTCTTTGGAATAATTGGCTTAGTGGGAGGTCCGATTGGATTGTGGAAGATTAAAAAACGCAACGATGAGATCACCTGGCTTAAATCATTTGGTCAAACCGTAACAGCAACCTTTCAGGGTGTACAGCTTAATACTGGTCTTACAGTAAATGGACAAAATCCATGGAAGATATATGCCCAATGGCTAAGCCCCGATACTCAACAAGTCTACGTTTTTGAAAGTGAGAACCTTTGGTATGACCCCAGCGCTTTTCTCCAACAAAACCAAGGTATATCGATAACTATGGACCCAGTAAACCCAAAAAGGTACTTTATGAATTTAAGCTTTCTACCAGAACAAGGATAAGATTTACAGAATTATCACATATTTAAATCAAACTATTCTTTTGAAGTTCTATCTAATATGTGCACTGTTACATCATCAACATAGGCAAACTCAGCTTATAAACTTCAGTCACCAATAGATTACCTATCAAGGAAGCTCAACCTGTAGTTTTTTTTTCATCTGCGGTATACTGAATACATGCACCCATCAAAAAAAAGCCATATAGCCGTCATAGGCGTCTCAATTAATCCAAAGAAATATGGTAATCGTATTTTTTCAGATCTGCTTAAGGCAGGGTACCTGGTCGAAGGTGTTCACTCTAAAGGTGGACAAGTGCTTTCAAAACAACTGTATAAATCTCTGTCTGATGTAGAACCGATACCTGAAATTGTAATCATCGTGGTACCTCCTCAGGTGGGACTTACCATTCTAGAAGAATGTGCCGAATTAGGCATCACAAATGTGTGGATGCAACCTGGAGCAGAATCACCTGAAGCGGTTCTCCTAGCCAACCAGCTGGGCATTACTCTTACTACTGCCTGCTTTATGATTCATGAGGGTATTTGGTAACTGGACTGCATGCAAAAAAATTATCTCGGGTCGCCAAAAATAACAACATACATGTTGTTTCCATGACGAACACAAACATCTTTATAGTCATGTGAGAGTTGTGCTTCTCTATGTCCTTTTTGTGAAGAATCAAAACACCATTCGATAAGTTGTGTAGGATGTTCTGCAAAAATTGTTTCTCCAGTAGTGCCATTTATGCAGTATTGCGAAGCCAGGTTTTCACCAATTGTTGTTCCACTATAATTCCGTATTCCAATCGGAGACTCTTCTGCATCGAAGTCGGCAATGAAACCGGCGTGTCCATCCAGTGAACCGAGAGCTAATAAATCTTGGACACGCTTCTGAGCATAGACACATAAATCGTCATTTATGTTTAATGAACCAACTTGGTGCGTTGCCCGATAGTCGTTAAGTGCTTGTACAACTTCTGCATCATCAAACTCTTCTAATCGTGTTGGTTTTTTATTCTGTACTACTGGCTGTGACTGAATAGTTGCCGCAGGAACAGCAGCTTGGGGTTGCGCTAGTAACTGTACAATTACACCTGCTTTTCCCATAAATGAAGTATTCACAACCTGAACGGATAATCCAATATCTGTGAATTCTTCTGTTAATAAAGCCTGAGATTGAGCGTCATCTGAAAGCCATGCAGTAACAACTGCTTCTGGAGAAAGCGGTCCCACAAGAGCGTTGTGATGCACCCAGTCGTATTTATACCCTACACCGCTGAGTACGTCGGCAAGAGGTGTATAATCGCCTTCTACCTCTAAATCATACTCATTATCAGCCACTTCAGAGAGTAATGTTGCAGCTGCTGTTGCTAACTTGTCATTTACCACCAATGCTGGTAAGTTGTGTTCTTGCCTAACCTTATTTATCTCAACAATAATGTCACTAGCTTCTAAAACAATTTCTTTTTGATACGGATTAGTTAACTGCTCAAGGGTTACTTCTTCACCTGGAATAATGCCATATTGTAATAAGAGTGTAGCAATTGGAATGGGAATGCCTATCTTATTTTGAGAAAGAAAAGCCTTACTGAGTGAAATATTTAAACCAATAAAGAAAGCGATAACAACAATCCGTGATACAAACCAGCCATAACGTTGCCAAAGTTTGAAGCCAGGTACTTTTGACCATGAGAAATGTAATCCATGCAATCGCTTTTGGAATTTTTTACTAAAGGTTTTTAATCGTTTAAAAAACGATCTTGGTTCACCCTTCAGAGTGTTCGCTATAGTATTTTTTTTGCGTAACATTGTGCAATGCTTTCACTACATACTCAACCATATTCTCGGGAGGATTACTACTCTCAAACCATGCTAGTTGATCACATTTATTTGGTTCGCAGTTTTGAACTTCTGCTGTAAAGTTTTCAGTTTTAAAGAAAAAGTCGATACGCTCATATGGTTCACTTTTTTGATTACGGTGCATAACATGTGCAAAAGTAAGATCTTCTTCGTCAAGCTGCACACCCACTTCTTCTTGTATCTCACGCAGCATAGCTGCGCGAACACTCTCATCACCATCGACATGACCTGCAGGTACTGAGTACGAACCATCCATATATCCAGTCTTAAAACGACGAAGTAATAAAACTTTGCCTTCAGGATTAAAAGCAAACCAATGTACTGCTGTTACAAATGGATACCGATTTTTAGGACCTAGTCTCATATGATTAAATTTCTATTCCTGCTTTTCTTAGTGAAGGTACTACTATCTCCATGGGAAATCCATGCGAAAAACTGGTGAGTGAGCCAGAGATGCTGTCAAACAATGCCATACCTTCATGATATGCAGGTGAGAATCCACCGGACCATTGAGTCACCTCGTTAGTTTCAACATATCTTGAAATTTCAAAAGAGCTCAGTTCACGCACAGACATGCTTGTTTGAACTGAAGTGAGTTTTTCAACACCAGTCTCAGTCTGAATCATGCAGAAACCAGTTACAGCTGTAGATATTTTACCTGAAAGAGCCGTTATCATTCGGATAGCATCAGCTGCATCCACCGGCTTTTCAAAAAGCTCTCCATCCATAAAACAAAAAGTGTCAGCGGCAATAATCACTGCAGGAGTATCTGATTTTTCACTCCATGTTCGAGCAATCTCTCGTGCCTTTGCTTGAGCAATCAGTTCAGCTCTAATAATTGGATCAGCATGTTGAATGGCCTTCTCATCAATATCAGCCGGCAACACTTCAAATGGAATACCTAATGTATCCATGAGTAGCTTGCGCTGTTTTGATTGAGATGCCAAGATAATAGTTGGTTGCATACGAATTCTATGTATTTTTACTGTTGAATTTGAGCACGACACCGGTCCTCACACGAAAATGACTCCTGTGGATTCTCTATCTGGGTACAAGTATCAATACACTTGATACAGGTATCATACTTCTTAGTTGTAGAAAGTTCACACCCTTTTGAGGTTTCTTCGCACGATGCAAATTCTCGACAAAGATCTCCAAGACGATATTCCATGGTACAAGCATCTACTCGCTCTCCACACTCAACGGGCCCATGACAGTTACTTACTCCACAATCTGCAATTTTTTCTTTAGGAATCCAGGGATCAACCTGATCTTCAATTTCATTTTCTTCAAATTGCACTTCGTAGTGACCTTGAGGATCTACAAGTACCTTGCACCCTGACAGGATAAATGACCCAACCATTACAGCAAAGAAAGCGAATAGGTATTTTTTTATCATGCTCTCATTGTAACAGCACTCTTGCTTATCCAAAAGTGAAAGCAAAGGCTTCAAGTGTATTTGACTTAAAACGTAACTCTAGTACATGTTCACCTGATACATCCATCTCTACCAACTGATAGAGTTTATCCTCAGTTACGGGAACTGTTTGTACAAAGGTACCACCGTTCCATTTTGCTACTTCTGCTCCTGCCACATCAACTAACACAAAAGTAGTTGTTAGATGATGCCATATTTTTTCTTTAACTCAGATTCACTGTCATAATCTGTTTTAAAAATAACTACATCTTTTCGATTTTTCGAGATGAAATATCTTCTCGACAGATTCATTAAAATAATCTGCAATACTTAATGCTAATAAAAGTGAAGGAATATAATTTCCCTTTTCTAACGCAATAATAGTTTGACGAGATACTCCAACTGCATCAGCAAGTTCTTCTTGTGTAACCTTTTTTTTCTGACGGAAATTTTTTATGCAGTTAGCAACTGATGATGACATAACAGCTCGATTATACACTACTACTCGTAGCGCAACGCATTAAGTGCAGAAATCTTTGTTGCTCTATACGAAGGGTATAATCCTGTACAAACGCCAACAATAAATGCTAAAGCTAAAATGCCAATAACTAAATATATTGGGATATACACTAAATTGATGACTCCAAGTCCTCGTGCCACAGAAAAAGTGGAAAGCATTGCACTGAGTCCATATCCAGCTCCTGCGCCTAAGAATAATCCAAAAAAACCACCAGATAATCCCATGATTATTGACTCTGCTAAGAACAATCTCTTGACCTCATTAGACTTCATGCCAATTGTTTTCATTAAGCCAACTTCCCTTGTCTTCTCAAGTAATGACACGGTAAGTGTATTAAACATTCCCAGTGCTGCAATGCTTAAAGCCACAAGTCCTAGCGTTGAAAGTAACAAACGAACCGTACCAAATAGGCTATTAATTCTACTAACTGTGTCAACAACTGATGCTGTTTTGAAACCAAGAGCTTCAATTGCTTTGCGAGCATCTTTCACGTCATTTTGATCATTCACTACTACTTTTAATTGTGAGTAGTTCTGTACCCCTAAATTTTTCACATCGCTAAATGGCAGATAAAAAGCTGGTGTTTTTTCTTCCGGAATAACTCCAATAATCTCTACCTCAGTAAACTCTGTTTCTGCACGATAATCATCTTCGAAAAACTCTGAATCGAGTACCATAGATGTTTTGAAGGTTTTACCTAATGCGTCTGCTTCAAGTAAACCCAATACATTTAAGAGTGCTCTATTAATCATGACTTTTTTTTGAGAACCTTCAGGAAAGCTAATAATGTTCTTCGCTGCAGATGCCACAGTTCCAGATTCTGAAGCCATTGTTACCCAGCCCAGCGCTCCGTCCTCACCAGCAATCGACGAAATTACCGTACCATCGTCAAGAACAATGTCTGCGAACTCATCTATAGTTTCGATTTCATCATTTTCTGATTCAATAGTTTCTGTCGATGCAACTTGGGCACTCTCCGTTGCCTCACCCAAAACCTGACCAAAATGAATTGGGTCAGCTAAGCTCTCTATAGCTGCTGCGTCAGCACGAATATATGTATATGCTAACACTTGTTTTTCAAATGAATCTAATTCTTTCAAAAAGAGTTCGTCGCAATCAGCACAATCAAGTTGCCGCCAGAGTGGTAGCTTTGCTCTGATCCAGTACCCCATCTGCTTTCCTTGGCGATTGGTAGCTGCAGTTCCCCATCCATTTGAGTCAACATATGCATCACCAAAAATAAGCTCACCTGAAAATAAGCCATCATTTTCTTGTGACGTAAACAATGTTAATTCTTTTGATGCAGTATACGGTCCTGCAAATACCGGAACATAGATTCCTTTTTTAAGTGAAAATTGAATCGTATCTACCACCCCATCTTCTTCCAAGAGCGGGCCATCATCATTTAAAATATGATACCGAGATAGGCTCGTGTCATCCTCTGTGATATACCCTGCTGATTGCTGCTGTAACCCACTGGAACGCACCAATGTATACATGCCATCTATGCAATCAAACTCAGATTCTTGACATTCTTCTTTTGACCAAATAGGATACTCATCTTTAATCCATGGAGAATACTCATTTCCATAGTAATCTATACCTTCTGGTAAATCTAACTTGGTAGTATATCTCTCTCCCCAAACTTCCACTGCATCCTGCTCGCCAGCTACTCTTTGAGTGTACCCAATAATTTCAGACTTTTGACTTGGCTGTGCATATACTGGCTTCCAAGTAAGTGGATATAATGAATAAGTAACTTGTGCCAGCTCTTTCTGCATTTTTGCATTTGCAATCTTTACATCTTCAGCACCTGCGACCATACCTGGCTCTTCATCTTTGACCATAGAAACACTGACTTCACCATCTTTAAAAATTACGCCTCTACTTGGTTGAATCGCAGATTCTTCGAGATATCTTTCAGTAACGCCATATGCGACTGCATCAGAAACTGAATTATTATACTCAACTTTGGAAACAACAGATACAAATGGGAGTACCGCTTCAACGCCCTCAATTGCACGAAAGTCTTCCATTGCTTTTTCATTCAATTGCAATGAACTTGCCTGTCCCACACTTACATCAATTTGCTTCATTTCGTTTAACCTGGCCACTCTGCTCACCACGAGATTTTGTGCTCCGTATCCTAAGGAAAGTAGAAAAATAACTGAACCAAAGCCAATTGACATACCCCCAATGGTAATAATAGTTCTGTTTTTCTTAGCATTAAGATGTTTAACTGCTAAATCAATCAAATCATGTGACGTAATTTCACCTTCATCAGCTGAATCAAATATTCCACTCACTTTTGTGTAACCAGAAAGGAAAAGCTTTTTTATTGGCTGAAATATCCCTCTAAGTCCGGGGATCTTTGCCAACAGATGCCAGCACATTTTAAAGAAAACATACACGATATAGGTAATCACTAATAAGAAAAACTTACCCAAGAATAATAATTCCTTAACTATTTGAATATAGTTAATTTCTTTGGCTTGCTGGAGAATTTTTCTTACAGGTATCATGTTAGTTTTTTAATTGCATCCGGCAAATTACCACGTTTCGAAACACTCATTTTTGATAGTCGATCATCATTTGCACTATACTCTGCAAGAACTAATCCATCTGATATATTAATTGATCGAGTTGCATACCGCAAATACTCAAGGTCATGCGTAACCATCACAACTGTTTTTCCACTCTGGTGAAACTGTTTAAATAAATTCATAATTTCTTCACTTGCTTTTGAGTCGAGGTTGCCAGTCGGCTCATCAGCCACAATAAGCGTTGGATCAGTAATTAATGCACGCGCTAACGAAATACGTTGTTGTTGTCCAGATGACAACTCTGATGGCAACTGATACCCACCCTTCTCCATATCGACAAGCTTAAGCATCTCCCAAGCACGTTTTTCTCGCTCGGCGGGCGCAACACCACGAAGGGTCAGGGGAAAATACACATTTTCTAACACATTCAGAGCCTTAACCCAGTTTGATTGTTGATACACCATGCCCACCTCTTTTTTTCTGATTTGAGCTCGTCCATCATCGTCTGAAGCATAAAAGTCTTTACCCAAAAAATTAATTAATCCTGTGCTTGGTGGCTCAAGACCAAGTGTCATATTCAACACAGTACTTTTACCACAGCCTGATGGACCAAAAATGATCACAAAATCACCTCTGTTGATTTTAAAGCTCACTCCTTTAATAATTTGAACTTCATCTGCTCCCAGAGTAAAGGACTTGGTAACGTCGGTTAGTTGTAGAATTATTTCAGCCATATATTACTCTAGATATGTTTCAGGATTAAACTTCACTAATTGTGTTTGAGCAAACAAAAATTTTGGATCAGACTCATTATGAAGAGAAACATATACTCCTTCAACTGGAATATCTGAAAGAACCACCGCATGAATAGTGCCTGGTTGACTACTTGTTTGTTCTTCACTTTTTGGTCTCTGTTTCTCTGAGCTACCATACTTCACATATCCAATTGTTTCATTGGTTGTTGTCCAAAAAATGAGTGCTGTATGCGGATCAACAAAGGTAACCTCGATATGTTGGTTACTTTCACGATGAGCATAATTTACCCCAGCTACAACAATACCCAAGCCAAGAAAGAACGCAAACGCTATTCCAACTACTATGAGCAATTTTTTGTTAGTGATTCTTTTCTTCATAGTTAGTTACTTCCTAAAAATCCAAACGTAGCAGAAAGATTAGATATTACTAGGTCAAGTGCATTTTCAGTTGCTTTTTGAGTTATAACTACCTTATCGATAGAAAAAGCATCATTTAAATAACTATCCTTGGAAATAGCACGTAAGTGATACACCTTAGCTGGTGTTAATCCAGATATGACCACCAAATGATTATTCGAAAGAGATGCATCTTCCTGTGTCTTTTGTGAATACGTTGTTCCACTACCTTCTCCATATTCAATCTGAGCAGTCGACGGTTCATCAGTAGAGTATGAAACAACTAATTGCGCAGTAGCTTCCTCACCAGTGCCAATTATTTCTGACTCTACCTTAAGATCAGCTATTTCTGGTGGCCGAGTATCAGCAGAAGTAGACACTTGTTGCAACTCACCTGCTGCTTCATTTCCAACAGCATCTTTACCCTTAATAATTAAACCATAGGTCGTCTGTGGTTCTAGATCATATAAGATCATCTGATGCTTACCATTTTTAAGTGCGATGTTTACCTCATCTTTTGCTAAACTCGGTGCGTTAATTGGATAGTAAGTAACTATTGAAGAAACTGCAGTATTCGACTCCCAACTAAGCAAAAGTGTTGAACGGGCAGTACCTTTAACTTGGCTAACTTTGACATTTGAAATTTTAGGACGAGGCAGAGTTGTAAATGAATGAATTTCACCCTCATACTCGGCACCTTCTGAGTCAAATGAATTTATCTTGTAAAAATACTTAGTTCCATCAGTGAGTCCAGAAATTAAGACAGTATGCACACCTTCACCTGAACCCGTCACCACATCTTCTGATCCACCAAAAGCTGAGCTTTCTCCATAGTAAATACGCACACGAGCAGCATTTTTTGACGTAAACTCAAGAAGTACTGAATCAAGACCAATACTCTTCTCAACTGGCTCTTCAGTAGTTGGAGGTGGCTGTGTTTCAAACGTCATTTCTTCACTCTGACCTGTATTTCCGTCTTCATCAGTCCATTTAGCCACATAATAGTATGTTGTACCTGGTGCTAGATTAGTCAAATTAAGAATATGGGAAGTTACATGCTCAGAATTTGACACTTCTTCATCAAAATATTCTCCAGAGCTCGTTCCATATGCTATTTTTGAGTCACAAGTACGTGAAGTAGACCAACTGACGGTACCCTTTTTTGTTGTAACGCTAGAAGCTACTGGCGCTGCAATTAAATCTGCAGGTGTAACAAATTTTCCATCTGGGAAGAGGCTGACCTCATCAGAAAACTCACCACAGTTGTTTGTACTGTCGCAAGCTTTTATCTTGTAGTAATACTCTTGTTGAATCAGCCCCACATCTACGTACGAAATGCCACCACTCGTAGCGAATAATGAGTAGGAGACGCCATCCAGAGATCGGTACACTGCATACGAAGCTGGTGTACCACCGGACGTTGGTGCTTCCCAAGAAATTGCTAATTTCCATGATGAAGTGCTTTTAACTGAAACGTCTGCGATATCAATATTTAGGGGAATACCAGGAGCAGTTGTGTTTGCCGTAAAGGTAACTGATGCATAATTAGTGTAATTTATGTTCCCTGCTTCGTCCTTAGTAACTATATAAAAAACATTTTCTCCAGGCAAAGTTGCATAGGCTCCCGCCTTAAGTTCACGCAAACTAGTTGAGGTAGTACTTTGTACCGTTGGCAACGCATTAATACTATAGTAGTAGGAAAGGTTTGCAACGGAACCAAAGTAGGTTCCAACGGCTGGTGCATCCCATGTGAAAGCAAAAGAGTTAGTGGTATTTGAAGAAGGAAGCACTGTTAAATTTGTCGGAGGTGCAGGAGCGTTGGCGCTATCAACATAGTAATATTGGGTTGTCCCGTATTCACTGTAATTCCCGGCGGCATCCTGAGTACGAACGTACAGTGTATTTGCACCAACTTTATACGATGGAATAGCCGTTATAGTTGTACTTGTTGTACATTGATCACTGGCATACGTTCCAGAAGTTGCGCCTGTTTTGTAACAGTAGTTTGTAATTGGAGCACCACTGGTACTTGCAGTGTCCCAGCTAAAATCAAAACTATCAATTGAACTATATCCAGAAGGATCTGCAGTGATACTTGTTGGTTTACTGGCTGGGGTTGAGTCAAATTTATATATAAAAGGTGCCCAGACTGCTGTTGCTACATTCCCTGCATCATCAACTGCTTGAACTCGGAGATAATACGTTTCACCATTGGTTAAGCCTGTGGCTGTAAAACTTGAATCCGCTTGTAAAGCACCAGCTGTTGTAGGATCCGCCGCTATATCTGTTCCAAAGTAGACATAATATCCGGAAACCCCGGCCCCCGTTAACGTATCGGAAGCACCGTTGGTTGCTTCAGCGTCTGGCCAATCAAAGTGCGGATTTGCCGAACTGTACCAAGTGTCAGAAACTATGGCATCCCCCGGTGTGGCATCACTATATGCTGAAAGTCCTATTGTAGCTGGATTAGTTGGGGGAGTGGTATCTTTATAATAGTTTATTGTGTAATCTTTAATGCTATTTGAATAGACTCCATCGCCAGAAGTAAGTTCGAATAAAACTTGAATATACTGTGCTGCCGGGGAATGAATCTTGTAAGAATGAAGTGTTCCAACAATCTTTTCTGATGAAACAGCAGTCCATGATGACCAGGTAGCAGTATCATCTGATGTTCGTGTAGAAATACTTACTTGAGCATTTTGTGAATCAGTCAAATTAACATCAAGACTTGCCCATTTGTAGACATTTTCAAAATCATGAGAATCTGTCTGATAACTACCTGATTCAGAAAATCCTGAAGTATCAGTGTCCATTACATACGTATAAATGGCATCTTGAAATGCATATGAGCCAGAGCCAGAAAGCATATATATTCTATCTGATTCATTACTTTCAGCTGCACCACCCGCATAGACGCGAGCAGGAGCATCATCCAAAGTTTCCCAGCTGTTATCGGCAACTGTGTACTTAAAGAAATCCGTATCATTTTGACCACGCTCAGCATAGAAAGAACCATTACCACCATTAACTAGGAAACCATCATTGTAGACATTAATACCGAGTGGCGCCAGTGTAGACCAGCTATTTCCAGCGATATCGAATCGATAAAACGGATTATTGGCCACATTCTGACCGCGTAAGGTATAGATATACCCATTATCTATAAGAAGTTCTGCCCCATGACCTAAAGTGCCTGGAGCAGTTGGCATAACAGACCAGCGAGAACCAGCGGTTGCCTGTGTATCATAGCGGTAAAAAAGCGTTGAGTTTGCACCCAAATTCATGTAAATATATTGTGCTCCATCATAGACCATGGATGAACCATAATTAGGCGTTCCCAACGGAGGATCAAGGGTTTCTTCAGACCATACATTTGTAGCAATGTCGTACACATAAAACTTTCTAAAAAATTGATTACTAGTAAGATATATTTTATTTTGAACGGAGTCGTATACTAATGATGAACCGATATAGAGTCCTGCAGGAGCATTTGCTAGTGGTGTCATTTCACCCGTTTCTTCGTTCCAGCGTACAAACTGATCTGCAAAGTTTCCTCTAGTTATATAGTAGTTATGACCATCACCCTTTAGAATATCAGCACCATAATTTTCTGTTAGATATCCTGCACCTCTAAATATTTCACCAAAAAGCCCGCGACTTGGTATGAGCCAACTGTCCTTAGCAATTGAATACTTATAAAAACTATTACTATTTCCACCTCTAATGGTATATATATTCCCATCAACGTATCGCATGCTGGCTCCATAGTAAATTGGTTGAGGCGCATCAGCCTTTCGAGTCCAATCGCCAGTCCCAATGTCATACCGATACATAAGATCAGTATTATAAGCAGGCAGGTAAAAAATCGAACCAGTTGAAGGATCATACTCAATCGCAGCACCTAAGTATGCTAGTTGAGGAACGTCAGTTAAGAGAGACCAAGCATTTGTATCAATATCATACACAGCAAAGCCATCCATTAAGTTTCCTTGAATTGCATACACTTTTCGGTTAACTGGATCGATAGCTAAGTCTCCACCCAAGTAGACGTTGTTACTCCCTGATTCTTTAGATGCAAATCCAAAATCTGTGCCAGCTAGCGAATCCCATGTGTCAAAAGTAGTGTCATACCGCCAGAAAGCATCATCATTATAGCCACGAAGAGCATAAATGGACTGATTTCCATCAAAAACAAGTGAACTTCCATAGTAAATTGTTAATGGACTATCAGATGCCTCAGCATCTGTCCAGGTGTCTGTAGCAATATCATATCTCCAAAATGATGTAGTATTGCCACCGGCAAAACCGTATAAATAGCCGTCTGGTCCTTCGATGACACCTCCACCAATGTACACATTAGCAGGCGCATCTGCCTTTGTTGTCCACGTATCTGTAGCAATATCATACTCATAGAACGTTTTCACATTAGCGCCTCTAAACACATATAATTTGCCAGTGTTTTCAACATAGGCGATTGATTTTGCTCCATACTGCATAGTTGCAGGTGTTGTGCTTAAGACTTCTTCTTTCCAAAAACCGCCAGGAGTGCTCGCCAGCTTTATCTCATTGCCAGTAACTTGCACATCTGTTGCAGTTCCTGTGAAACTTGTGCTATCGGTGACTGTAAAACTCTGTGCAGGAGAAATACCTCCATAGAGATACTCAAAAGCTGTCGTAGTAGCACTCACATTCTCAGCAGTGTCAACTGTTTTTAACAGCAGATAGTATGTCCCTGTACCCAGTGGCTTTGTTACAACATACGATGCAGTTGTTTGATAGGTTCCTGCCGTTTCAGGATCTGCGGCTGCATTTGTTCCAAAGTAAACATAGTACCCAGCAATAGCAGTCTCGCCATCAGCAGCACCAGTCCAAGAAAATGAAGGATGCGTATGTCTGTATGACTGCCCGCTTGAGAGTACTTCACCACCAACTTGTTGAGAAAGTCCAATTACTGTATCTGGATTAGTTGGAGCATTTTCGTCACCAGTGTAGGTAACAGTAATATCAGCAATATTAGGAGTAACTGCACCATCAGAAGAAGTGGCTAATAACGCCCTGACCTGTAAATACTGTTGTGGAGGTGATTGAATTGTTGAGCCAGAAACCGACTGCCAGCTTGACCAAGTACCTCGGTCGGCACTTGTTCGAGTTTGATAGGTTACAAAACTATCCGAAGTTGCTGTTTGTGTACTGCTAAACGATGAAAATGAAGCAACATACCCTAAATCTTGAACAGCTGAAGTCCATGTACCACTTGAAACATATTTGTCTTCGCTCGCAGTAAAATTAAGAAATTCTAATCGATTATTTCCATAAGTCGCAAAGAAATTTCCAGCACCATCTGACTTTATGGATGCTCCGTAGAGAGTACCCAAATCTTGCGCATAGTAGCCTGGTAGGGATTTTATTTTTCTCCATGAATCTGTCGCAATAGTGTACTCCCAAACATCACGTGTATACCAGCCTGCTAGGGCAATTATTTTCCCTGAGTCATAGGTAATATCTGTACCATAGTACGCAGCGAATGGTACGGCAGAAAGCTCTGTCCACTGATTAGTGCTAATGGAATACTTAAGCATTCGTTTTGAACCAGCTCCAGCAATAAAGTACATGCCATCACCACCATCTGAAACAAGTCGAGAGCCATAAGTCTGTCGGGCATCTATAGGTACATCTGCAACTGCGGCATCGTCCCAAGTATTTCCAGAAATACTATACCGCCAAAAACCATATTGATAGTTTCCTCTAGTTGCATAAAGATAATCACCAGATCCAGGATAGGCAAGCGCTCCTCCATATCGAACAGTTGCTGGCGCTTCTGCTAATGTTGACCAACTGTTTCCAGTTATTGAATAGCTTACGAAGTCCAGATAGTTACTACCTCTAAAAAAGTACATCGTATCACCCGCAACTGTGCCTTTGGTGTCATCATTAAATAACACAGGACTTGAGGCAAGTGACTCCCAAGTATTTGTCGTAATATTAAACCGATAAAAAGAAGCTGTGTTAGAACCTCTGGGACTATAGATATATTGGTTATGATAGAGAAGATCTGATCCAGTATAAAAAGGTACTGGCAATGGAGCGTACCCCAAGTAACTATTAGTTGCTGAATCATATTTCCAAAAATCGTAGGTATTATTACCGCGGAAGATATATTCATAGCCATCGGCAGGCAAATAGACTGAACCTCCGTATCGAGCAGCGGCAGGCAAAGGTGCAAGCACTGTCCAAGTATCGGTTGCAATCGTATACTTGTAGTGTTCGGTAGTATTGTTCTGCCGAGTAGCAAAAATACTGGTGCCATCGGTGGTAATATCAACATCTTCATACATGAGCCCAGGCGTATTGCTCATTGAGGTCCACGTATTTGCAGCAATATCATATCTATAAAATCGGGTCTCGTTGTATCCTCGGGTAGCATAAATATAGCCATTGTTGTACACCGTGTCTGATCCACGTCGGATGGTATGTGGTGTTCCAGAGAGTGTCGTCCAAGAACTTGCCGCTACGTCGTACTTATAAAATTCTTGAGTCATGTACCCTCGAAGCACAAAAATATTGGTGCCATCAGTTACAATACTTGCGCCTTCATGCACAATGTCAGGAACGTCTGTAAGTACTTCCCATGCATTATTTGCAATCGAGTATCGAGCAAATGTTTTTTGATATGAGCCCGTCACAGCATAAATATATCCGTCAAGATACGTAATATCTGCACCATAATAAATTCCTCGAGGTGTATTTGCCAAAGTTGTCCACTCATTTTTTGATGGTTCATACTTCCAAAAGAGGATATCTCCACCACCTCTAAAAACGTAGATATCAGTTCCATCAGTTGTGAAGGTAGCTCCTAGTGTAAGGGTTAAATCAGGTGTTTTCCAAGTATTTGCCCCCCAGACTTCAGATGATTCATTTTGAATACTATCCAGAGTACCCTGGGTATCAATGTTCGACAGCGTCCCCGCTTCCCAATCCTTAGTGGTAGTAATTGAGAGAGACTCTGCGAATACAGGTTTAGGAGTAATCAGAAGTGACACAAAAACAAAAGCCACTAAAAAGTATGGCCGCAAATATGGCTTTTTGAAGAGATGCACAAAAGATCTCATAATTATATGTTCCAGTACGAGATAGAAACAACTCATTTCTACACATACTCTATGTATAATAATGACACATTTAGCCCTGGAACGTAACAAATAAAAAACCCGAATAAAAGTCTACTTCGCCAAAAGTTGAGTACCATTTTCACGAAAAAATCAATATACTATGAGTCTTCTCCAGATCCAATATAGCCCGAAATTAACCCGGAGTGTGTTGAACAACTAACTTTTTCCATACTGCAAAATAATCGCACAAACACTATCAATTTCTGTATCCTGTACATGCAGCCCCATTGGCAGATACACAATTTTTTGACGAGAACTCCAAATACTATCGTTGAGTTCAAAACGTACAGACAGAGTGTGTTCTCTCAGATAAGCAAGAAAATCATCAGCCACCCTAAGCTCTATGCCAAGAGGAAACCCACGTAGCTCTTGTGCGTCTGATGCCTGCATCGAAATGAAAAAAAAGTTTTTAGAATCTGCACAGCTCTGCAAGCGCTCAGCATACCGCAGCGCCTGTTTTTTTTTGATACTGAAATTTTTTTGAAGAGCAATTTTTCTAGATAAAAATGCCATAATTGAGTGACCAGGACTTGGCTGCAGATGAACCCCAACTGCTTCATATCCCCTCAACATCGCCAACTCAGCTAAAGTATTTCCTTTTTTTTCGATGCTTGAGGCACGTGAATAGTACACTAAGACTAAAAAAAACTGCATGACTAACCACCAAAAAAGTATTAATACTCTATACCAAACTGTTCGCACAGAAACACTAACAGGAATTTTTGGAATACGGTGACCTGCATACATCCAACTTCCTTGGATTGGAACAACTTTGCGTAAACTATCAATGACATAGTGATTCTTAGTAATAAAAGAAATTCGTGAAGAATCCACAACACGGTGCACACTATCTTCAATAATCAAAGCATCTATAGACACAAAAGGCAGCCACTTACTTGGGTTTTTAAAGAGATTATTTGTAATCCCAACAGAATGAAAAATAATCACCACAGCTGGTTTCCATTGTTTAAGTTGGGCTATAAACTCTGCTTCAATTGGTTGTAAGTTTTTATCCACTGCATAGACTTTGTGCACTAACCCATGCTGCTGCATATTTTTAACTACATCCCAGCAGAAAAAACTGGGAACCAATACAACTGACCCTTTGGGAATAGCATGCACTTTCAATACATGCCAAAGACCATCTTCCCAAGAAAGGCAAAACCGTGAAAAAAGGTGTGCGTTGTGAGGTGTCTTTACTTTTCGTGAAAAATCAAAATATTTTGGGATGCATGGGGGTTGAATTGGAAGCATACAGACGTTCTTTTCTATGGCTCGCTCAGTAGTTACGTGCGGAAGGAGGGGGATTTACCCTCGTCAGGCTCAAACTAATATACCTTAATGAGTTCGCTTGATCGGGCACAAGACATCCCCTTACATACTCATATGTATAAAAATCAGGCTTACAGCCTGTTTTTTATACATGCGGAAGGAGGGGGATTCGAACCCCCGTGAGACAGAGTCTCCCAAGCTTTTCGAGAACTGGCCGTTAAACCACTCCGGCATCCTTCCTACGTTGACACGCTTGTCGATCTTAATTGTACCGCCAAATGTGTATTTTCCAAATGGAGATGTATCTTGGTAAAAGCTAAACCGCGCTCTGTAACTAGTGGTGGTGGATTGAGCGCGAGCACTTCGTTAAGATTTGCCAAAGTATCTTTAATCTGTTTTTCAACTTGTAGAACCTTAAGAGAAAGCTTTGCTAGTCTGCTTGCTTCAATCCCAACCTTAAGGTTTGTAACTGACAGCGTTCCTAGTTGAGAATATGAGTTTGAAAGTGCATACGAAATAGTAAATGTGGCAGAAACAGGAAGAGCAATACTGACAACAATCGAAATTTCAGCTGATTGATTTTTAATTTCAACTGCAACTTTTTTAAATGAAATTTTTGAAGCTCCATTTTTTTCCAACAATTGCTGTGACAATAACTGCACAACAGAAACTAAATCATCAGGTGATACTTCTAAAGACGCAACGTGATTATCTTCGAGTGAAGCTTCTAATTCTAATTCAAGAGGGGTTGGTTGTCTTCTTTCGATCATTATAAAATTTTCTAAGACAGACAGGGTGCGCTCAGCAGGGCTCGAACCTGCGACCTTCAATTCCGCAAACTGATGCTCTATCCAACTGAGCTATGAGCGCACTTGATGTGAGGTATTATATCAAACATACTTATTTTTGAGTATCTCTAGAAACTTAGGAATCTAAATCTAACGGAAACTTATCTTGCAACCACTTAGCAATCTTTTCATAGGTGGTGAGTGGAGGTTTCTCAAGAAGAAGCAACTCAGCAAAAATGCTTGTTAAGATTTCTTGCTTCGCATCGCCAATAACTAAAGTCAGACGATCAGGAAATTCAACAATCTGGATATAGAGCAATTTTTGATCATACTTACTTCCATACCAAAAACGAGTCATCATATCCCAATAATACAATTTTTCTCCAATTCGCACACCATATGTCGTAATACCGTATTGAATTTCTTCAGGTGGTACAGAGTTAATTACGTACACCATAAATGCTACAGCGCAAACAACCGCCATTGGGATAAATTGGCCTGCAAAGACTAAAATAAGTGAAATCAACAAAACAATCACCGCTATGGTAGTGTAGTAATTTCTATTGTGTTTTTTAAAAGGTCTACTTGGAGCGGACCAACTATAGAGTAACTCTTCTGGTTGTGGTCTGAGTGCATCTGGAAAATAACCTGAATAATCATACGCTTCAACTTGCTCGTCATAGTCTTGTTGCTGCTCCTCTTCTGGAATACGAGGTTGTTGCTGTTGTTGCGCTTGAATTGGTGGCTCTACTTGAGTTACTGGCACAGAATCCTCTTTTGGCTCAACTTGTGCCATTACTACTGTGTTCTTCTGCTCTGCTTGCACTGCTTTTTGAAAAACTGTCGGATCTACTGGAGCCACTGGAAAGATAACGGGTTCATCACCTGCTGCTGCAAATCCAGAAGTTGGCTGTTGAAACACAGTCTTTTCAGGCTGTGGAGCTGGTGTGCTAGTAGGGAGAATACCATCTTCGGTCATGCACTTAGTGTACACTATATTCACTGCTCGAAAAAGTAGGCAAGTCAGTATATAATAGCTACCTGGTTAGTGTTTGTACCAGAACAAAAAACAAACCATTAACATACAAAGTGGAGAGCTGGCAGAGTGGTCAATTGCATCGGTCTTGAAAACCGCGCCTTTCGGGGCCCGTGGGTTCGAATCCCTCGCTCTCCGCACCTGATAAAAGAACAAGCGTTAGCTTGTTTTTTTATTAGGTAATTGCATTGTGAGGGATGACTTGTGCCCGATCAAGCGAACTCATCACTCAATGTACAATTTGAGCCTGACGAGGGTAAATCCCTCGCTCTCCGCCATAAAAAAAATACCCAAATTGGGTATTTTTTTTATGACCAAGTGGCAAAAGGTATGCAGAAGATAGTTCGCGACGGGCGCACGAGCGCAGCTGCGCGAGTCACCCTAGTGCATGCGAGCTTCCATAAGTAGTTACAAATAGTAGCGAGTCGTAAATCCCACACTCCCCGCAGTATTTTAGCCAATAACATGAAGCTACTCCCACAATTTTACGGTCGGGATTTAGTAGTATGTCTTAGCTTCTCTCTAA
Source organism: Candidatus Pacebacteria bacterium CG_4_9_14_0_2_um_filter_40_15 (assembly GCA_002788675.1). Classification (GTDB taxonomy): domain Bacteria; phylum Patescibacteriota; class Microgenomatia; order UBA1400; family PJMF01; genus CG1-02-43-31. Next base: position 131,404 of record PFRS01000008.1, on the reverse strand, counting down.
GTATAAGCTAAGCAAAATCTGCTAGTATAGTACATATGAATTCAATTCAGCCAATAAATCCAGAAATAACTAATGAAAATCTTTCAGAACTAAATATTCGAGAATCAAAAAATGTGCGTTCAATCTCACCTTTCCTCATACTACTTATTAGTGGAGCTTTTATTCTGACTGGTCTTGTCGTATGTATGTTGTTCTTCAAAAAAGATAAGGCAGCAGTAATTGAAAATCAAAACTTTGAATCACTGTCAGAACAAGTTGAAGAAACACCACTTCAAAAGGATAGTAATGAATTTGCAAAGAATGACAATTTTTTTATCTTTCAGAATGAACCCCATTTCAAGTTAGAAAACCTAAATGAATATCTTCTAACACAGCTAATGAATAAGCCGTTAAATGAAATTGATTCTGAAATCATTTCTGAAAATGCAAAAACATCCTGGGAAGAAGTCATAAGAAAACAAGTTAACGCCTACATCACTACTTATAACTATCGCGATCAATACATTGCATTTATTTCTTTTCCTTCAGATATATGCACAAATAAAACTCAAGATTGTATCACCACAGATTACCTTGACTCTAATCCAAAAGACACCATTGGATATTTTTATTATTACGAATCAATCGATCCTAAACTCTGTAGTAATAAAAGTGTAGAAGAGCACTCCTGCATTGAAACATTAATTTTAGAGAGCATTCAAGAAAGCGTGCAAACTAGAAATAAAGTATTTGCTGAAAAGAAAGCATCTTGGGTGACTGAGCAACAACAAGTACTAGCTGAAAAATTTTTCAATCAATTTCAAAGTTCAACAAGCGCTGTTAGTGTCACACCTGTTTCTATAGTTATTCTGCAGTCAAAAGAAGCTACTGCAACTGTGATTGTTGATGAAAATGACCAGATATTGAAGGTTGAGTATAGCCCAATTGTGTATTAACTTATGACCATCAAAAAAGAAGACCAATATGAGTATCAGTTTCTTCATCTGTACCAGTTACCAATGGCAACGCAAGTTCTCTTGCTAAATTGCAAGCATCTTGTGGATCTATCTTTGGCAGCTCAGAAATAAATTGAGGTACATCCAAGCAGAAAGTTGTTTCAGGCTCTTTGATTTTTACGACTTCAGATTCTTGCATATACTCCTCCTAGTATAAACATACTGCGGCAATTTGCATAACAAAAAAACAAGTTTATCATGTATTATTTGGGAGAATATACTAGAATGAGACTACTTATGATTGAAGCACACTCACCAGCCCTAGATCAAGAATCTCATTCCTCTTTTGAAGAACTCGCAACTCTGCTCCCACCAGAAACTGGAGAATTTTCTCCTGAAACAATGGAAATGTTTCAGACTGGACTACACACCTTACCAGAGGAACACCAAAAAATGGCAAGCATAGGTATTGGGCTACTCGGAGCACTTGCCAATGGAACAGATATTCAAAAAGTAGCCACCGGCTCAGCTGATATTATCAATGATCTACAACGCATGGCTGATGCAGACCCAATCGTATTTGTTGGACTTGGTATCATACTCTTTTTATTATTTTCTAGTGTCATTGGACTTACCAATGCAAAACATATTACACAATCCAGAGAAACAGCTAGCGGTAAAAGAACTCTGGCTTGGGGAGTAATCTTTTCAATAGGGGGATTCGCTGCATTTACTCAGATACAGAAATTTTTTGACAATCCAGTTGCAACGGGTGGACAGGCAATAAACTCTATGCAAAAACTTACCTATACTGTAGTTACTGCATTTCAAGGTGCTGAAGCAACTCTGCATCATTTAATGCAGCTACTTGAGAACTTGATTAACTAATTCGAGGTAAATATGACACTACAAGAAGAAATACAGCAAATTACTCAATCAAAAGGCATCAAATCAATACATGTCGAAATGATGTTGAGCTTTTTTCAAAGTTCAGCATTTATGACCGCAACTAAAAGGACAGGCAAAAACTTTTCTGCGCTTTCTCAGGAAGATAAAGACAAGGGAATGCAACTCGTTGAGTCATTAAAAACATGTGCATCAATTGATGAGTACGACAAGGCAGTTGAAGAAATAAATACATTATTCTCTTCTGATGGAATAAACGTTATGGATGAATATGAAGCAACATATGAGCAACTTCTAAAAAAATTTCTAGAAAAAATGAAAACATCAAAATAATCTTTGTTGAAGCATGAATACTAATATCATGACACAAAAAATTAATATAAAGAAAATTATTCTCGTCATTTCCAGCATTATTTTTGTTACTGCAGCCATTGGCCTCCTAACAAACAACTTTTTAAAAACATCTCCTTCAACCCGAGATCGATACTGCAAATATACTGGTGGAGAAGTAATTTTTCCTGCAATGCAGTGGAACTGTATCTACGACCCAAATGACTTCAGAACTAAGATAAATTAGTTATCGTATAACCCCACAAGTATTTACTTTTCTCACTCCTTCTCATACACTATACTTATGCTAAAAAAATTATTCAGCCTCTGTAAAAAAATGGATAAAGACACGTGTTGCCATCATGGCAAAGGCGATTCCAGTAATCCGCTGTACGCAATTGGGATGTTTGGCTCACTCATTTATTTTTGGCAAACTTCTGACCCAGGTTTCATGAATAAAGTCATAGTGATTATACAAGCTCTTCTCTGGCCCGGTTTTCTCGTCTACGAACTGCTCAAATTCATTGGTGCATAACTAAGTGTAGTACAATACACTCACCATGCAACCTCACTCAATGTGCGCTCTAGCTCTAGCAGGATTTATCTGGAATAGTTATTCAAATCCTGTCGTCTCAAAATGTGTTATGCGTGTTGAGTATAGACGTGATGGCCTCTATGTTTCACATAGTTATGACTTAACTGATATTGTTGAAAGCTCTGATAAACGTGAACTAAAAGTATCGATTATGCGATCAGGGGGTGGACTCTCCTGTGTTATGCACTTACGTCGATCATCCACCCAAGAAGGTTCAGAAATAACTATGACCCACGAGACTATTCATGTCTCAGGCCTCCGAGAAGTCTTTAACCTGTACAAGATGAAAATTTCAAATGGCATGCATTACAACAGCATGAAATATCGATCATACGGGGGAGAATATGAATCAGACGACAGAAAGAAACTCAGTTTTACTTGTGAAGTTAAAAACACTAATGAAAATTTTGTGCCTGTTAGATATGTATTAGAACGAACACAACTTATTCTTTCGAAAATTTAGTTACAGCTAGCAGTCAAGAAAAGACGAGCTTCTTTAGTCATCTTGGTTGTGTCATAGACGTACGCGAGGTGTTTTTCTTGATTAAATCGATCAAATGGATAGAGTATATCGGTGTATAAACCAGAATAATCAACCTCAGTAATTGCCAGTACTGCTCCGTCTTTTAGCACACATTGTTGTACTTCAGTAAGCTGCACATTTCCAAATGTATCAATTTTTTCATCTACATGCAGCTGTTGTATATGGAGCGGATCCTGCTGAGTGTAGAGAGCATAGAACAAGTAATTTTCTAAAATGAGATCAGAAACATACACAGAATCATATGATGCTACTTGAGCAGTATCTAAATATTCCACAATAGTCCGGGCATCACCCTGCCATGGCAAATACGACTCTTCAGGAAAATATCTAAACATATCCACAAAATAAAGTGATGTATTAAATGCTACAGCTACCGCAATTAAAAAAACAAACAAATATGATGGAACTAATTTAGTCCACTTTGTGTCTGCTAAAACATGAATTATTTTTTCTACTCCTCTAGTTATGAAGTATATAAACGCTGGTAACATAATGAGTGTTCTTCCAGAATGAGGCACATCATCTGTTAATGCTGATGCAACTGGTGCCAGTAACAACCAAAATAAGAAAAACGTATCTTGTTTTGACCTCTTGCCCACACTAAACAAACCAAAAAGTAAAAAAGGTAAAGTAATTAACAACAAATTTCCATGACGATTAAAACCATGCCTAGCGCTGAGGGTATTATCAAAAAATATAAACATTGGATCAAAATGCGACAAATAATTTTTTGATAGAATATATATGCTCGTAATCGCTTTATTTGAAAATACTCGCTCCCCATTTAATCCCAAAACTACATGCCTATACAGCGATTCATTTGTTTGATCTTTAATAATCGGATTATTCAAAATAAATACTGCCTGTGCACGAGCCCCTGCCGTCGAAGAAAATGAAGTTGTAACCACTAATCCAAAGCCCACAAGTATAACAATGAGTTGCAAAACTCTCTGAATATCTTTCTGAATTTTTTTAAAACCTTGCCATTCAAGTATACAAAAGTAAATAATGACCAGCATAGGCACAAAAATTCGAGCTGAATTATACGTATACATTGAAAGAACTAAAGAAATAACACCAAACCATCGAGGTGCTTGATTCTTTTGTATAAAGAGAGCAAATCCAACAAGCAGAAAACCAAAAGAAACAATTGGATCCATTGCTGCCCTACTGTAGTGTATTAACCAAGGAGCAGTTGCAAATACTATCACTCCAAACAATTGGAAGAGTTTTCCGAACTTCTTAGATTCAAATAGTTCTAGTTTCCTTTGGATACTCATCCATCCCCCAATGCTCAAAACACTCAAAATAGCCACTGGCAACCGAAGTGCGACTATTCCCAAACCAAAAAACTGAATGAAAGGAATTTGTAAATAACTAAGTAAGGCAGGTTTATAATCTCCAAATGATTTCAAGAAAAGTGGATACTGAAATCCCCATTCATCTTTACCCGTCTGCAACAAACTGTAGGCATTATACCCATAGGCTGCTTCATCCCAGTTTAGGCCGTAGGGGAAGAGATCTAACTTCCAAAATCTAAATCCAATTGCAACGATCAAGATGGCACTCAGCAATAGTAGGGTTACATATTTAAAAAGAATCTGTCCTTGTTTCATTGGATCGTTTCTGTTTGTAGTGTTGTTTCTGGTACCGTAATGGATTCCACTGGTTGAGAAGGAGATGGTGGTGTTTGTTGAGGAACTGGCATTCCTACAGGCTGAGCCATTGGTTCAGGAAACCCTGTCTGAACGGCAGGTATAACTGGTTGTGGCACTGCTTGAGGTGTTGAAACTACTTGTGATGCTGAAGTCCGAGCTACACCAACCTCATACTCTGAGTCATCATCAGAATATGTTGGAATCGGCCCATACTTATTTTCATGTTCATCACCTTTTTTAATGAAAAAGTAGAACAAAATCAACGAGCCAAATAATGGAATAAATGGTAACAAATTATTCCAACCACTTTTATCAACATCGTGCAGTCTTCTAATAGAAACTGCAATACTTGGAATAAAGGTTCCCAATCCAAAGATTAAACTTAGAAAAGGCACCCCGCCAATAGCATTCATAATGGCATCTAACATACCCATGAAAAAACTTATAATGATAAGGAACAATGTGTAATACCAATATTCAGCACGTGAAGCTCTTCCTGAAAATACTGCATATTTTTTTAGCGCTGAAATAAAATAATTCATCTATCCTTTATTCAAATAGAGTACGATTTCACTAGATTATTCCATTGTTACAACCTAAATACAATTACCGCTACCAATAGTATACAATTAGAGTATGTTAACTTCCGGTTCTCCCGCCCCACTCACAGTTTCAGTAACTGATGAAAATGGTCAACAAACTAATCTCAAATCTCTTTTGGGAAAGTACGTTGTACTCTATTTCTATCCAAAAGATAATACCCCAGGCTGTACACAAGAAGCCTGTAATTTCCGTGATGCAAACTCAGAACTAAAAAAATTAGGTGTGATGGTAATTGGCGTGAGTAAAGACTCACCTGAATCTCATAAAAAGTTCAAAGAACAGCATAATCTCACCTTTCCTTTATGGTCAGATCCCGACCACAAACTACTTTCTGCCTTTGGTGCATGGGGTGAGAAAAAAATGTTTGGCAAAATCTATATGGGAATTATTCGATCTACCTTTATCATTGATCCTAAAGGGACCATCATAAAAACTTGGGAGAAAGTAAGTCCTAAAAATCATGACCAAGAAGTTTTAGAGTTCATGTCAAAACAAACATAGGAGACTAAAAATGATTGCCATTCTGATTTTACATATCTTAGTTTGGTTTTTTATTTCTGTAATCTACAAAAGAAATGATGTTGCTGACCTTGCATGGGGAATTGGCTTTATTCTCGTTGCTGTCTCAAGCCTACTGCTTGGACAAAACACCTCTCTTCGAGCTCTTCTCATAGTAGTACTCGTAACTATTTGGGGTGCACGACTCAGCTGGCATATTTTTACTCGCATTAAAAATGGCCCAGAAGATAGGCGATATGCAGCATGGCGAAGAGACTGGGGCAAGTGGGTTATTCCACGATCCTTCCTTCAAGTCTATGTCCTGCAAACTTTTTTGATAGCTGTTGTTTCCTATCCTGTATGGTTTGTGACACTTAATCCAAGCGTTTCATTTTCAGCACGTGATGTTGCCGGTCTGACTATTTGGCTCATTGGCTTTTATTTTGAAGTTGTAGGCGATGCACAACTAAAAAAGTTTATATCAAATCCAAAAAACAAAGGAAAAATTATGAAGTCAGGACTTTGGGCATACTCACGACACCCTAATTATTTTGGTGAGGTCACCATGTGGTGGGGAATATATATTCTGGCACTCTCAATGCCAATGGGTTGGCAAACAATCATTGGTCCGCTAACGATTACCTTTTTTATTCTTTTTGTTTCTGGAGTGCCACTTCTGGAAAAAAAATATTCAGGAAGAGCTGACTTTGAGGTATACAAAAAGAAAACCAGCGTCTTCTTCCCATTTCCACCAAAAGAATAAGTATTAATTGTCTGCAAGAGTGAGTGCAATAGTACAGTTCTCACCTGCTACAAGATTTTCTGTAGTACGCACTGCTGCTTTAAGCGGCAATAGATATGTTTTCGTTTTTTTATTAGGAAAGATTGACGTCTCCCAGGTAGTTCTACCAACTAATACAGAAACCCTTAAAGACCCCCAACCGCGTTTTGCGTGTTCAAAATAATAATCAATTTCCGAAGCTATTTTTGTTGGTACAGTCACAAAATGCCAGGCAGCTTTTCCAGGATATATGAAAATTTGCTCAGAAAAAGTAAACGTCTTTTGCATACAACCACTATTTGATAATTCCTAAGGTACCCAGAACTACACCAACATCTGCTACGTACTGAAGTACACCTAACCATGGTAACGCGCGGACAGACACATAAGTGTGGTTTTTATAGATCGCCCAAAAAGTATAGATCAAAAGCAGAACTATCAACAAAGAAAAATTCACAAAGTATAACGAGGTGAAAACAAAATATCGCATGAACACTAAATACACTTTTGGACGAATCACATTGGCTTTTGCGTCTCCAGCTGCCATACTGGCAACCATAGTAAAAAATGAGCTCACGGTTTTCCTTGGATACCAAACAACCGTGGCTTCATGAGCAAACACTATTGAAAACGCACCAGCTTTTAATCGATGAGCAAACTCGTAATCTTCACTTACATTTAAATTCGAATTAAAACCTCCAGCTTTTTTAAATGCCTTTTTTGAAATAAGCATTGAGCGTGTTGCTGGTAGAAAATTAAGAGGGTCTACTCTGTCTGGCATTACCAGTGTGTACGGGATTACAGCTTCTTCAAATGGGGTCTTCGGTTCAGCACGATAATATCCAGCTATTACATCTGCTCCTGTTTGCAATTGTTTTTTAACCAGCTCATACAGCCACTGAGGATCAAGTGTGCAACCCGCATCGGTAATTGCGATACTTTCATACTTGGCGTTTTTGATTGCGATATTTCTACCTTCACTGCGATTAGATTTTTGAACAATTATTTTTATATTCAACTGTGGAAACTGTTTTTTTGCTTTCTTTAGTTTTGAAACAGTCTTGTCGGTTGAACCGCCATCAACAAAAAGCACTTCATTGGGAATACGAGTTTGATCACTCATACTCTGTAGTAATGAAAATATAGAATTTTCTTCATTTAAAACAGTGCAAATAAGTGAAACGTTTGGCATACAGTTACTTTTTTCCTGCCCTATGCCAAGCAATAGCACGCCTAAAAGCTAGCTGGTACTGCTCTGCAACCAAATCAATACGGTAGAGATCATTAAATCGTTTTAAGCCACCAGTTCCTAATTTCATACGAAGTTTCGAAGAGTGCATTACCTTTACTATCGCTTCAGCAAGAGCCCCAGAATCACCGGGCTCTGCTAACACTCCGGTCTCGCCATCTACAACAATCTCATTTGTTGGACCTCTATTAAATGCCACTACCGGCTTTGCCAAAGCCATAGCTTCAATGGTAACCAATCCAAATCCTTCTAACTCCCAAACTGAAGGAAAAACAACAAGCTGTGCCTTTTGCAGGTATTCATCAACGTCGCGAACTCTACCCAAAAAACTAACTGATTTTTGTATCCCCAACTTAGTTACTAATGCTTCGAGTTCAGTAATAAAGTCTCCGACACCAATAATTTGCAAATGAGCCTTTGGAATATCTTTCAAGACCTGAGCAAATGCTTCAAGCAAAATATCCTGACCTTTTCCCTTTTCAAGTCGAGAGGGACAGACTATCACTGGTTGCGCCACATCAGAAAATTTCTTACTACTTTGTTGACTTGTTCCACAAGGTATGTACTCAATTTTTGCTAATGAAATTCGTGCACTCCTTAACAAATCGGCGGCGGTGTTTTGCGATGGCACAATCACTCTTTCAGGAAGGTCGGCAACCAATCTATACAATAATTTAGGCAACTGCATACATTTATTTAGTACTGTTGTGAGTGGCCCAAACTCAATCCAAACCATTGGTATGTCAAAAACATATGCCCAAAAGGATGCAAGTATCTTCTCAGTGAAACCTGATACCACCATCACATCCACTGACCGATGAGCATACACCGTTTTCCCATACCAAAAAAATAACAGTGGTCCATATACTAGAGCTTTTATTAAACCTTTTACATTTCCAATAAAATCTACGACCCAAGGAACTGAAAGTGTAGAAATTTCACTAAAATGCAACATATGTGCAAAGATAGTGTTGTTTGTATAAGCGGCTACTCGGACACCTTGTTGCTTTAGTGAAGAAAAAAGATCTGTATCAAAAACTTCAGCACCTCCAATACTTAACGCTTGATTTAAAAATAAAATACTTTCTGCTTTGAGAGGCGTTGATTTTACAAATGAAGCTTCAAAGTTGGTTTCATTGGTTCCAATAGAAGTAACTTCTAAGCCATACACTAGTAACTCAGCAATGAGCCGTGTTCGTGTAAAACCAATTTTATGTGCTCCAAAAACACCAGTATCAGTTCTGTGTGCCGTACTACCATAGAGAAATATATTGCGCACTTCTTTGTCATCTTCAAACTGATGCAGTATGGCATCAACATTTGGAGTACGCACGTGTAACGTGCCACCATCTTTAAGCACTCGAGCGATTTCACTTATAACAAAAATAAAATCATCGAAGATAAAGTGTTCAAGAATATCCTGAGCAATAACTTCTTGAACAGTTCCGTCTTTGTACGGCAGTGTTTTTGAAATATCGTGTACTAAATCTGGATTCACAGCTGAAACAGCATCAATATTTATATACCCATTACGATGATCCATGCCGCACCCAAGATTTAATTTTATTGTTTTTTTTGATGCTTTCATACTAGCTTTGTGTCCAGAGTGTAAGATACGTGTCTGCCATTTTGCTCCAAGTCTGAGAATCTGCCCATTTTTGTGCCTTACTCATTCCTTTTCTTTTTTCTTGAACACAATCAGCAATCTGTTTAGGAGTTCGTGCAACTGAAATCCACTCTGCAAAAGGTGAATCCAACACTAAATAATCTTTCTTAATATTATTAGTATACTGGGCTACGACAGGAACACCAGCTGAAAGTGCTTCTAAAAGAGCCAGATAGCGTGAAACAAACGCTACCGAGTATTTAGGCAAGAATCTATCTGCATTTGCCACAAAGCCATGAAAATGTACTTGCTTAGTAAGTGCGTTCTCTTCACAAAATGCTTGAGCCTGTGTCAGCTGTGAACCCTCTCCGTATACATCCAACTGCCAAACTTCACCTCGATCACGCAGGACCTTAATTGCTTCTACATACTCTAAAAATCCAGTATCTTGTTGTAATCGACCAATAAAAATAGCAGTTCTTTTTGTTGCAGACTTTGCTCTCTGTTTTATCTTTGATTCAACAGCACCAAAAGATACCAAGGTTGGCTGTATACCATAATACTTGGTATGAAAACCACCAATACACAAGTTACCGTTGCTCCATGCTTCAGCAGACTTGTGCCAAAACTTTTGCTTCCACTGTGGAGCTTCGCTGCCCTCATAGCCATGAAATGTCATAAATACTTTTTTATTTTTAAGTAGTAAGAATGGTAAGAGAGGTAATAACCACCAGAAAACATCATGCACGTGAATAACGTCTGCCTGAAAAAGAACATTTCTAGAGTTCCAAATACCTTTCCAAACCGAAAGTTTATGCTGAAATGGAGATGATTCACTCACATCAAAACGATGAATAGTGGTACTGCCCTTACGCTCGAATGATGGCAAAGATACGTCATATTTTTTGGTTACTACAACCGTTTCACAGTTCTTTTTTTTAAGTGCCGATGCGAGCAACTCAATATGTTTTTCTATGCCTCCAACATGCGGCCAATATAACTGAGCAAGGTGAACTACTTTCATTTTTTTCGTGCCACAACAAAATAATTACATGGACCAAAGATACGGATAAAAAGCGAATCTATAAAATGGAAAAGTGGTACGAGCGGACCGCGAATATATTTAATCAAAAAACCTAATTTTGTTGTATACAATACATTTCTAAGAATTCCTTCAATCCGATACAAGGCCTCAATGCGAAAACCGTGCTGTTCTAGAACTTTTCTAAGCGACTCTTCAGTATAGCGGCGCACATGCCCCACTTCGGTATCAAATTTTGCAAAAATCCCCATTGGATAAAACATGTTTGCTTTGCTAGGAGTGCTTAAAAAAAGATAGCCATTTTTCTTTAACTTTATACTAAGCATTTGAGCAAATGCAGCCTCATCAGGAATATGCTCGATTATTTCTGAACAAATTACAATATCATTTTTTTCTGGTATCTCATCAAGAACTTTTCTACTAAAACTTGCATGGGTTAGACCAGAACGTTTCCTAACTTCCTTGCAAAGTGCAATAGCACGGGTAGAAATATCAATACCATGCACAAGCATACCTTTAGAGGCAAGATAAAATGAGAGACTCCCTACCCCACACCCGACATCCAACACCGTGGTGTTTACTGTGTACCTACCTTTAAAATGTTTTGCAAAGTATTTAATGAAATAGAAATAGGTAAAGTTGCCATCTGAAATTGGTTTACTATACACATCATTTTTTTGATGATACGAGTTATAGAAAGTGAGTAACTTTGGTGATTTCATATCCTGTCAGCTGTATGTCATTTTTATCTTGTTTACTATGCGTATGGTTGCATTGTACTACAGGAGCGTTCGAACGCTTACACCCAAGCTAACTCATTTTTTAAGAATATTTTTCCAAACGCTGGTTTTTTGCACTTTCTTACTTTTTTCTTTTCCCAAAAGTATTCAAGCACAAACGGTTGTGTTTGCTGACTCTTTTGATTCTGGATTCGAAAAATGGGAGCCAACCCGCGACGATGGCACTTTCTGGAGCATTCATAACGAGCAGCTACATGGATATGTGTCCGATGGCTATACTATTTCGGAACTCATTCCAAATGATGCAAGCTGGAATACCGATTGGCATAATATCCGTTATGAGTTTGAGTATCTTTCGCTCTCGGGCGCAGACAAAAACATTTCCTTTCATTTTGAAAATCTTACCAACTGGTACGAAATACATTTTAATTCAGCTGGTATGGAAATTCTTAGACTGCAAGATGGCTTCGTCCCATGGCAAGCACACCGCCCCACAACACTTCAAAATAATGTGCAGTATCACATCACCTTGGAACTTAACGAAGGACAGATAACACTCTACGTAGATGACCAACTTATCTTTGATGATATCGATCCCACCTTCACGAATAACTATGGAAAAGTTGGACTTAAAGTTGGTACTGGAAGTATTGCTCCAACTCATATTGTTATTGATAATATAGTAGTTTCTTTGCTTTCTGATCCACATCACTTAGGTGTTGAGCGTGTATCACAGCTCGATGATGCATGGTCAGCCACAGAGTACGACACCGCAGCAGAGTGGGCTCCTGAAGATCCAAGCATTGGTGCATGGGGCTGTGCACTCTCCTCAATGGTTATGATCCTTAATTACCATGACATCACTCAGTTCGCAGATGGTACTACTATTACGCCGGAAACACTCAACATGTGGCTTACTACACAACCTGATGGGTATATTGGCGATGGTTTGCTTAATTGGCTCGCAGTTACTCGACTAACTAATCAGATATCAGAGACATATCAAACTCCCAACCTCGAGTTTAATTTAATCAATACAGATATCACCACTAGTCTGCAAACAGAAATTGAAACACATCAAAGACCTGCCATTGTAAACATTCCAGGACATTTTCTAGTCGCAGAAGGAGTAGTTCCGCAGAGTGATCCCCTTGATTTTTACATTCAAGATCCAGCGTACACATACACACAGCTCAGCCAACATACCGATGAACCACAATCACTTCGTTTTTTTACTCCCAGTTTTACAGATTTAAGTTATTTCCTTATAACTTCTGAGTCTTCAGATGCTACAGTGGAGGTTGCTAACGAGCTCCAAACCTTTCAACTCGATCAGAATTACTCATATTTAAGTACCAAGGATCAGTCACAATCAAAAGAAACTTTCTTACAATACCTAGCCAAACCTGAATCCGGTGACTATCGTATCACTGTCACGGGCAGTTTTGGCACGTCATATCATTTACAATTTTTTACTTACTCTCTAACTGGTGAAAGCACGAAACACAGCTTAGATGGAATACTTAGCAGTCAACCAACAACCTACTTACTCTCATTTACAAAAAATTCTGGTCTATCTGAGATTGTGCTTCAGAATGATCCAGACTTATTACTTTCAGATGTAAGTTACTTATTCGCTGAAGGTGAGATTGCATCTCACTTTTTGTGGTATGAGCTTACTCGATTGCTGTCCTTAACCAAGAACTATCCCAACCAGAAACAGTTGCTCAAAGAGGAATTTGTCTCGTTGCTCATTGCATCAAAGCTTTCTGTTTCTGATCAAGCTTTTGCCTATCTACAAGCCAAAATTGCGCTCTTTTAAGGTATACTATGCAGATGAAAAAGTCCGGCCCAACATTTTGGTATACCTACGACAAGCCTCTTATTGGTCTCTCTCCTATGGACGGAGTCACCGACCAGCCCACCCGTGCCATTCAAAAGAAATATGGTAACCCTGACGTGCTTTACACTGAATTCACCAATGTAGAGGGTATGTGTCATGGCGCAACACGTTTGCTTAAAGACTTTCTCTATGATGAATCCCAACGAAATATTGTTGCCCAAATTTATGGCACTACACCCGAATACTTTCAACAAGTTGCAACTGTCGTGTGCGAACTCGGATTCGACGGCGTTGATATTAACATGGGTTGCCCTGCAAAAAATGTTTCCAACTCCGGCTCAGGTGCCGCACTCATTGAAAATCCAGAACTGGCAAAAAAAATCATTCTTGCGACTAAAGCTGGTGTACAAGACTATCTAAATGGCAAACGTGCCAGTGACTGTACCGATATTTCTCCCAAAATTGCTGCTGAAGTTGCCCAACGAGCAAAAACTGTTCCGGGTAGCATCCATGAGAGAACGCATATTCCTGTTTCAGTCAAAACTCGTGTTGGCTATCACCAACCCGTCACTACCGAATGGATCAGCTTTTTACTTGAACTCGAACCTGCTGTCATTGCACTGCATGGCCGGACACTTAAACAGCAGTACGGAGGACTCGCAAGCTGGGAAGAAATTGCACTCGCAGCAAGTTTAGCAAAACACACTAACACACTTATCCTTGGTAATGGAGATATAGCTACTCATCAAGATGCGCTTGATAAAATTGCGACATACAGTGTGGATGGTGTTTTAATTGGCCGAGGGAGCTTTGGTGATCCCTTTATTTTTACGAAAAACACACCTGTTGATGCCCCTTCGCTTGTTAAAATTGCATTAGAACATAGTGAATTATTTGAAAAAACATACAAAGACGATGAAAAATATACCTTTATGCCTATGCGCAAACACCTCGGATGGTATGTTAAAGGCTTTGAAAGTGCTAAAGAAGTTCGCATTAAACTCTTTCAAGCAAACTCTGCCGCTGATGTAAAATCAATCTTCATGGAGTATAATTTGCTCTAGTTAGAGATGGTCGTATAGCTCAGTTGGTTAGAGCGCACGATTCACATTCGTGAGGTCCCTGGTTCGAGTCCAGGTGCGACCACAAAATTTCAACTTTTTCTCTCTTCAAAAAATCCCTACGGCAAACTCTCACACGCCACGCCATCACCCACTTTAACTCCATCCAAGTTCATCGGATCATTTTCAGCAGTAAATCCACAGCCATCAAAGAATAACTGAGCCGCTGCATGAGACACAAAATCTGCACAATCAAAGTCAGGACCTGTACAACTTTTATCTGTTTGTACATTTAGTTTTGAAGTTGAACTTTCCGTTACCACACGACACGCATCGTCTGCCCACAACCCTAGTTTTGCACCTTGAGCTTCCTGTTGCGCTTGTACATACTCATCTCTGTAAATGTGTGGTGTGTCACTATACAGTGACTCTTGAGCAAAACCTTCAGCAACAAGCAATAACCCTACATCCTGGCCATTTTCTAACTGAGCAAAACGAAGTAACCGACCATACCGGTCTCGATCACTCTGAGCTGCATCCGCTTGCAGAGCAACTTGTTGCCCTTCAAGTAATGCTTTTAATTTGTTAGATGCCTCTCTACCAAAACACTCAACTGGTTTGCGCGGATCGACAGATTCAGGAGTATTTACTCCAACAAGGCGCACCGTCTCCGTCTTTCCATCAATATCGACCTTAAAGGTATCACCATCTGTTACGCTCACAACTATATATTTGGGACTGGATGAATTATTTGTAGATTGCTCTACTTTGGGGTCGACTTCCTGGACTGTCGTGTCTAAAACTGAGTTAATAAGCTCTGTTCCATACATATCTCTATTTGCCATCACCAGCACTACCAAAAAAAGTATCACTCCAAAAGCCATTTTTACATTTCTAGAAAAAAGAGTAGTAAAAAAAGTTCTCAGTAACTTTAAAAAAAGTAACATTGAACTATTTTGAGATTGCTGCATATCCAAATTGTACACGTCTGCTGTTTATTTAGATAAAGAAAAAGTGTCACTCTCAATGCTATACTCAATTCGTGACTGAAACTCTCAAAGAATTCACCAAAAAACACCTGCTAGTAATTGGCATTTTTTGCCTTGGATTTTTCACCTATGCACCATCACTTAATAATCAACTGTTTTGGGATGATGAACAATTTATTTATAACAACCAATATGTTAAAGAATTTAATGTCCAAAAAATCTTCACTACCAATACTTTGGCTGGGGCTGGTGAATCAAGTAACTATTACCGACCTCTCACCACGCTTTCATTTGCAATGGACCATGCCACTTGGGGACTCAATCCCATTGGTTTTCATCTAACCAATACACTCTTACATAGTTTAGCTGGAGTGTTGCTCTTTTTGCTACTGCTATCACTTAGTATGAACAAAAAAGCTGCCGCAGTAATTGCTGGCTTTTTCTTAATCCATCCACTGCAAACAGAAGCAGTTGTATATGCAAACTCCCGTGGCGATTCACACTTCACTTTTTATATGTTGCTGGGTTTACTCTGTTTTAGTGCTCTATTACAAGAAAAGAAATATACTTGGCAAATCTATAATGTATCTGCAACACTAACTCCAGTTATTTTTGCTATCCTTGTTCCACTGTTTTTTATTGCAAGTGTTTTAGCTAAGGAAATAGCTGTCGGTAGTCTATTACTGTATCTCTTACTTTTTTTCTTTCTACGAAACACAACTCAAACAAAGAAAACGCTCAGACTTGGGTTACTCACCCTAACAAGTGTATTCATATCACTGGGCATATACGTCTCACTCAGGGCAACAACATTACTCTTTCAAGAACAAGTAAATATGTTCGAAGGCTCTGCTTATGGAGACAGTATTTTTGTGCGAATCGCGACTTTTGCAAAAGTGTTCCTTATTTATATTTCGCTCATTTTTGTACCTGTTAATTTGCATATGGAGCGAACTACAGAAATTGTGACTTCGCTGCTTTCACCCTATACTTTTTTAAGTGTGCTGCTGATAGGAACAATTACTTTTATTGGTTTTCAAGAAAAAAAGAAAACTAAGAGTAACTGGATTCACTTTGGATTACTCTGGTTTTTAATAATGTTACTTCCAGTTTCAGGATTAGTGCCCATTAACGATATTATGTATGAACACTGGTTGTACGTCCCGCTCATTGGCTTTTTGATCATGCTCTATGGACTGCTACAGCTATTAGTGCATACACTACACATTTCTTGGCCAAAATACACAAAACAAGCACTCAGTATTTTGGCCACAATCTGCATACTGCTCACCCTTCGTCAAAACTTCATCTGGGGAAGAGCCACCAGATTCTATCCCTACATTCTTCAGTACCAAGAAACAGCACGCATCCACAATAATCTTGCCATGGCGTACGCTGATGAAAATAAACTATCAGATGCTATTACCCACTACAAACGTGCAATTGAAATTGCCGATACCTATCCACAAACACACCATAATTTAGCTCGGGCGTATCAAGCACAAGGAAACAATGATATGGCATTCCAAGAATTTTCCACTGCTCTCTCAATGAACCCCAACTTTTTGGTTTCATACCCAAACCTTATACAACTTCTTATTTCCGAGCAAAAATATGATCTCGCTGAAGAATACCTCACCACGCTTGAAAAAAAAGCGCCTGCTTCAACTGTCGTACAACAACTCAAGAGACTCCTAGATCTTTCAAGAAAAGACGCTACAACTCCTGTCATTTCAAAATGATTAACTTACTAGGTGACCCCACTCACCCCTCTCAAAACTATTGGAACTCTCTTAGTTGCAGTACTCTTCCCCCACTGTTGTCTTTTCTGTGAATGGCCTGGAACTGTACTCTGTACTCGCTGCAGTCATAAGTTGGATTTTTGTACACAGATTGAGGCTCCAGTGTACTATCCTGATCTTTCACTGGTTGCTGTGTGCCGATTTAATCAGGACTCAAGAAGAATTATTCATACATTTAAATACCGTGGAATACCTGCGTTTGGAAAAAGAATTGCAGAACTCCTCTTTCATCACGCCTCACTACCCTCAATAGACTTCATAACATCAGTTCCTCCAGATCCAGTCAGAAAAAAACGCAGAGGTTTTGACCATACACAACTTATAGCCCAAAACCTTGCCACGCTTCTGAACAAACCTTACATCACCACACTCAAAAAAAACACTCAGAGTGGTGCACAAGCAAAAACGAACTCTCGAAAAGAAAGACTCAAGAATGCTGAGCATCGGTTTTCACTTTTACCACAGCTTACCGTGCAACAGACACTTGCACACAAAAAGGTGCTTCTTGTTGATGATGTTTGCACTACTGGCTCAACTCTGAGAGAATGCGTGTACGAGCTACAAAAACTCTCACTGGGGTGTCACTGTGCCGTATTTTGCATCCGTGTCTAATGATAAATTACCGGTATGCGAGCCAAAAACTTGGACTATAATAGCGAGATTACAAGTTTACTCTACACATATGAACTCATCTATCGTTGTCGTTAAACCACAAAGCTTCTCACCCCATAAACATTGGTACTCAAAGGCACTCAATGCCCAAATACACCCTGTTGTCTCGTTCTTTATGAACATGGATAACGAGCGTATTATTCAGCGATTCTCGTATCTGAATCCATCTATAGACGCTGAATATTTAAGAGACTTACTTAAATACACACCAAAATATTTCAAGTGGGCTGGTACTGACCTCATGCATACAACCACAACCGAAGGCATGAAACAAATGGTTGTTATTGAAACGAACTCTTGTCCTTCAGGTCAAAAATCATTTCCATTACTTGATGAAAATAATGAAAAAGGCGGGTACGAAGAACTCATTAGCAAGACTTTTTTACCTATCTGGAAAAAAAGCCCTCTCAAAAAAGGTGTCACTTGTGTCGTGTATGATAAAAATCCCATGGAAAACTCAGGCTACGCAGCTACGATAGCCGATCTCATCAAAAAAGATGTGTATTTGGTTGAGTATCATGAAGAGGATTATGGCAAGTGTATACGATTCAATTCTGAAACACGAGCAATCGAATTACTTATTAATGATAAATGGACCCCAGTGCGGACGATCTTTCGCTATGTAACCCAAAAACCTTGGAATCGACTACCACTCTTTTCAAAAACTCGTATCTTTAACCCCATTATTGCTTGTCTTGCTGGTGGACGAAATAAACTGATGGCAGCAAAAGCCTATGATTTTTTAAACGCTGAGGTTGCCGAGGCTGGACTCGAGATTAAAACTCCGACAACAATCTGGGACGTCAATAAAAACGAGATTCCTCTTTGGCTGGAAAAATTTGGTTACAAAGGAGTAATAAAAATTCCATACAGTAATGCTGGACAGGGTGTGTTTACCATCATTAATGAAAAAGAACTTGAAGCCTTTATGGACCTGGATATTCCCTACCAGAAATTTATTATCCAACGTTTGGTTGGTCACTATGCTTGGAGTACTTACCATGAGAACGAGCTGTTATTCCAGGTAGGAACAATTCCGAGTAAAAGACAAAATAGTTACGTATTCGACTTACGAATGCTAGTGCATACTACTGAAAATGGCCTTAGACCTCTTGGACTGTACAGTAGAAAAGCTGAAGAGCCATTAACTGCCAACATTGCTGGCAAAGACTCAAAAAATATCTTAATGACCAATCTTTCAGTCAAAAAAGGTGAACATGAATGGGATAGTGACACAAGTCGCCTTCTCCTCATGGACCAACGTGATTTCAACAAACTTGGCTTAAGCCTTGATGACTTAATTGAGGGCTATGTGCAATCTGTCTTAGCAATGATTGCTATCGATAAAATGGCAAAGCGATTGGTAACCACTAAAAAAACATTTAGAAGAAAGTTATTCACTTCGCTCAATGATGATGAGACGTTACTTAATGAGCTGTTTAAGGAAAAATAATATGTCAAAAAAACTTTGGATTCTTGCAAATCGCTCTGATCAGGCACTCTCTCAAACTAAACGTGACAAAATTTCTGGCAGTGTTGCATATGCAAAGAAAAAGAATCTTCCGTACGAAGTAATTTATATTGAAGATATTGTGTTAGATACAACTGCTTCCAAAAAAAACCTTCCAGGAAAAGGTGACTTCTTACTCTCTGTAGTTAAAAGTGAAACTAGAAAAGAAAAAACACGCTATATTCTTCATTTTTTTCAATCATCTGGAGTAAAGCTGGTCAACTCACCAGATGCTATTGAAATTATGGCGGATAAATGGCTCACAAACAGTATCCTTGCTCATGCAGGTATTCCAGTTCCCCATACTCGACTTATCACTCTATCAGAAGTATATTCAGAATCTGACTTTTCAGACTTTAGCTTTCCTGTTGTAGTTAAAACTCCTGAAGGCTCACTCGGAAATGGAGTGTACTGGATTGAAAATTATCGGGAACTTGAAGATCTACTTTCTTTTTCCTACTCGGTTTCTTCAAAAGAATCGCAACTTCTTGTACAGCAAGCAATTGTGGCAAGTAAGGGCACGGATATACGAGTGATCATCTCACATGGTACTGTAATTGGAGCAATAAAAAGAACTAATCCAGGCCATTCATTTAAGGCAAATTTGAAACAAGGAGGCTCAGCTACCTTGTATCCAACGGACGAAAAGCTCATCAAATTATCGAAAAAAATTGCTTCAGTACTTGGCGTTAATTTTGCTGGAATTGACTTTCTTGTTGATGATCAAAAAAACTACTACTTAACGGAAGTAAATGCTTTTCCTGGTTTCAAAGGATTTGAATCAGTGCATACATCTGTCTCATTAGTTCAGGAATTAGTAGACCGCTATCTTTAGTTCACAAGTTCGCAATTGTGATTCTAGTCGCAGTATACTATAATAATCTTATAACATTTGTTAAAGTGGGGATGAACTGCTTTGACGGGATACGCTCATTAATATCTGCAGATCGTCTTTGACTAACAGACGCAAAACAGAGTCAAAAACATAATTGCAAATAATACTGCAAAAAGCATTCTCCTGAACACTAAGAAAGCAATCGCTGACTTAGCTCCTTCAATGAGCTTTGCTCCTTCTTTCATAGCTGCTTAAGCTTAGAAAAAGGCATGTACTCTTTTCATCTCACTGGTGTGAGGGAGTATGTGATCAACCCAGCTAGTGTGACAGGTAGTTCTCGTTCGTCGGAACTATTCTAAGACTTTTAGACGGAGATTGTAGTATGAAGGCTTGTCTATTTTCCCTCTACTGCATTAACAAGGATAGACTAAATCTGTAGATGATATTCATGCTGCTATTTCGGACGCGAGGTCACTCTTCGCCATCTCCACAAAATCACTCTGTGCAAACACTTCGTTTGCTCATTTTGAGTGATGTTCTTTTATATACTCAAATAAAGTAGCTTCAAGTAGAAAAATAAATAGTTCCTAAACTTTGATCCAGGAACTATTTTTATTCTACTTGGAGGTATGGCCTTGAAAAGTAACATCTTAACCGGTGCAATTGCAGTAATTCTCGCGCTTTTGTTCCTAGGTGGTTGTTAAGCCTATGCGGACAAGTCTTTTGTGCGAGTCGAAGATGCGACACAGCGCTTTGCTGAGTTTGCTGAAACAACTGTTGAAAATGTAACAGTTGTAAGACAGACCAGTACAAATGTGGTGTTTGGTGACCCCCACGATGTCACCTTCGAACTAATTGTTAACGGCCGTCATATGAGCGGTCGCTGCACCAATGGGTGGTTTCAACCACTGGTGTGTAGAATGTACAATCAGTTTGATACTGGTGGGGATGGATAATTTTTTATTTGAGTAACACAAAAAAAGACCGCGCAGTGCGCGGTCTTTCCCTTTCCATACATGAAAAATCGTATATACTTTTTTATAGAAAATACAATTAAAGAAATAATGAGCATTTAGTATGAACGAAACTACTGAACGACCTATTTCTCAATTCACCACCTCAGTCGAAGATGAATTTGGGAATGAATTAGAAAACAAAGAAAAAGCAATTATTCTATTTTTAAAAAATGTAGCCAACCTAGAATCAAACGACAATAATGAGGATGGACGCAGGTGGGAAATTAATTGGCAAAATGGCTCTACACAGAATTTACTTGATAAAAATTTCATTCCCGTCCCTTATGGAGAATTCTATGAGGTTTTTACCTGGATGAGAGTACCGCTCTATCCTACTGGTGCTAATGACCAAATAATGCGTCAAATAAATACCAACGTAGAAACACTCGGTAGCTCGGACATTAGAATTATTGATGCTGACGATTCTTTATTATTTACTGCCAATATAGGTGCATTAGAAGGAACTCAAGATTGGTGGGAAGAAACTGTCGGTGCCATTAAGTATCCTATTAAAGTTACTGATCGACATGGTTTTTTGTATACAAATAAAGCTTTTCAGGAATAAAAACAATACTACATCCTAGCATGTACTCATTTTGATTCAGTTTTTTTATTTGAATGAATCTCTCGACAAGAAAAAAGCCTGCTGTCGCTGCGACTTTTGTGCAGGACCCACTTCATGTTTCACGGCGCACCAGTACTCTTCTGTACTCCGTGCTAATGCAACTAAGTATGCATACAAGCCATTAATATACCCACAGTACATACAATTTATTTTTTCCATTGGTGAAAGTTTACTTAGCTTGTGTCGATCAATCACAATAAAATGTGCAACATTCAAAAGCTTCAGACCATAGAGTCGAAAGCATACCTGATGATACACCTCAGCAAAAAAATGAAGTGCAATTGAAGGAATAACCATTCCATAAATAAATGGTGCGCTCAGCACTTTTCGCCATGTTGGTGTGTGGTAAAAAGCATCAATAATTGTTGTTCTCTTTTTCATTTAATTTTTTTCTATGTGAAGAAACAATATGGCCGCGCTGCGCGCGGCCATACCAAAATCCATTCTAATTACTATTTCTTCTTACCACCTCTACCAGTGAGCCAAAGGTAGACCCCAAGGATTGGTAGCCAAATGACTGAGTACACAACAACCCAGATAAGGAATGAAGCTACGAGATACCCACTTTCACCAAGTGAAGCAAGTGCTCGTTTTATATGCTCAGAGAGTGGCAAATCAGTGTTTGGATCAAAGTAGCGTTTGCTATCTGATGCATTAATCATGATAGATGCGTACTCTGCTTGACCTTCAACACTATCAACATTTTTCTGGTACTGCTCAAGCTGTCTCTCGTATGAGGAAAGTCTGTTTTCAAGTTGAAGTACTTCACTACGATACTGTCTCCATTCGGTTGTACCTGCTTCTGCCTGATCCAAAAGTGCTTGAGATGCCTCGAGAGATGCTTTTGTGTCAGCAATCATCGTTTCAACTTCTGCTACTCTATCTGTTGCTGTGACATGTGAGCCTGTGATATCTGCAGAATTGCTTGAACTACCAAAGACTTCTTTTACGCCTTCAACAGCTCGATCACTAGCTTCAGAGAACTTAGCAACAGGAACCTTCACATAAAGAGATCCTGCCTTCCAATCATCGCCTTGATTAAATGAATCATTAAGTACAACACCATCAATGCTCAAAACATACTCGCGCATCGAACGTAGGTAGGTTTGCACATCCTTAACAATCACATCATAGTTAGCTGATCTATCGTATAAACGGTACTCAGCATCGAGTCCTGCTGAATCATCACCATAGTAATAGGGAGGCATCATGCCACCATTACTTGGCATAGAATCAACTGCTATTTTACTGGTAGCAACGCCAGCTTCCATCATGCCACCGCCAAAGCCACCAGCACTGTCAGCCATCATTGGTTCACGTAGCATTTGAGCATCCGTACCATACTCTATCATGTACTGCCACCGATTTCGATTAGCCTTGAAATAAGTCGTGGCACCTGCCAAGACAAGGATTGCAATAAAACCAACAAAAAGTATCTTTTTTTGTTTTTGCATACTACACCTTTCTGCTGAAATTATTCAGCGCTTCTTTGCGTCATATATTCTGAAATTTGTTGCATATTTACGTCACGTGGTTTGCTGCCCTCTTGAGGGCCAACAAGTCCAGAAGCATAGAGCTGATCTAAAATTCGTGCTGCTCTATTATAACCAACCGAGAACTTTCGCTGAATCATTGAAGAAGAACCTTTTTGCTGTTGAGCAACATAGTGGACCACTTCATCAAAAAGCTCGTCTCTATCGTCAGCTGAACCTGCTACACCACTACCACCCCCAACGTTTACTTTATATTTTGTAATATTTTCTTCATAACTTGGAGCCTGGCCTTGAGATTTAATAAAATCAATTAAGGACTTAATTTCTTGGTCAGAAACATACGTTCCCTGCACACGAAGTGGCTTTGCTTGATCTGGTGGTTGGAACAACATATCACCTTTGCCCAAGAGCTTCTCAGCACCGGGACTATCCAATACCACACGAGAGTCTGTCATAGACGAAACGTTGAAACAAATACGACCAGGAATATTAGCTTTGATTAGACCAGTAATAACGTCAACTGAAGGACGCTGAGTCGCAAGCACTAAGTGAATACCAACAGCACGAGCCATCTGGGCAATACGAGTAATTGATTCTTCAACTTCACCAGGAGCAAAGAGCATGATATCGGCCAACTCATCAATCACAATCACAATGTTTGGCATGGCTGCGTAGCCGGCTAACTCATTAAAGCCTGTGATATTACGCACACCTACTTCAGCCAACTGTTTGTAGCGACGATCCATTTCATCAGTTGCCCATTTAAGTGCAGAAACAACTTTTTTAGGTTCAACAATAACAGGCGTGAGCAAATGTGGAATGTCGTTATACCCTGTTAACTCAACACGCTTTGGATCAACAAGAATAAACTTCACTTCACTAGGGCTTGAACGATATAAAATTGAAGTAATAAACGTGTTTACAGCCACAGATTTTCCTGAACCTGTTGCTCCTGCAATCAAAATATGTGGCATCTTAGCAATGTCCATAATCACTGGCTGACCTGCCACATTAATGCCAAGTGCTGTTGCTAATTTTGAAGGGTGCTTCTTCATCGCTTTACTGCCAAGCATTTTCTTGAGAGTCACGTACTGTGCTGAATAGTTTGGCACTTCAACACCTACCAACGATCTACCCGCAATTGGAGCTTCAATACGGACCTGTCCACCAGGAGATGCCAGAGCAAGCGCTAAATCTGTTGATAATCCCGTAATTTTAGAAAGTTTGGTTCCTTGAGAGATTTGTAGTGCATACTGTGTAACGGCTGGACCATAGTTAACTTCCTTGACTTCAGCTTTTATCCCAAATGAGGCTAGTGTTTGCTCAATAATGTCAGCATTTTGCTTTACATCGCCTCGGTTAGCTTCTCCACCTTCAGAATTTGAAAGCAGTGAGAGTGGAGGATATTCCCATACAAGCGTGTCAGCATTCGGCTGAAGTGTTGAATCTGTTAGTGAAATTTCTGAAGTTGTGTCATCTGAGACATTTGGCTTATCTGAAGCAATGGCTGTACCAACTTCAGCTTCTTCTGCCTGACTTATTTCATTTCCTGAATTAATACTAAATCCAGGTTTGTCTTTCTTTCCAAAGAAAGATAATTTAGGCAGTGAAAAGCCTTTTGCATCATCGATATCATCAGGAGTAACTGGAGTGATTTCTTTTTTCTTGGCTCCACTTGAGTTTTTTTCAGGGAAAAGAATGCCTTTGAGTTCAGCAAGTTCATTCAGTGAAAATTGGCTCAAAATAAAGAAACCAATTACGGCAATAGTGAAAAACAAAATAAATGTGCCTACAGGCGAAATAAGGTCAGCTACATTTGCAAAAGTCTGTGCTCCAATCTCACCAGTCTTGAATGCGCCGAGCACTCCAAGTAACATGAGCATTGCTCCTAAAAATACATTAGGACGAGACCATGCCCACTTTGCTTTAAACAACATCATGCCTGCAGAGACAAAAACGAAAGGTACAAAGAGCGCTGAAAAACCAATTTTCAACTTAAGAAACTCATTGATTTGCATCATGAGGGCACCTTGCCCAGTAAATGAAACAATAATTAAGACACCAATCAATACAAAGATCGTACCCAAAACCGTATGTGTAGTTTCAGGTTTAAGTGCCAGTTTTAATAATTTACTCTTCTTTTTTCTTCCCATAGGACCAATCAGTGAAGCATATGTATATAAATATTATAGGATATCTTGCTTTTTGTCAACAACTCTGTAGACATCTCTACTATACCTCAAGTTGAAGCCAGGATACAATCCCGACTTCAACCAAAGAGGTGATAATTACATATCAAGAATAACCGGAACGATAAGTGGTTCTCTACGAATTATCTTAAAAAGCTTGCGAGATAGACGTTTTTCGATGTTTCGTTTCAGCTGCTCGTCATTTTTGTACTCACCATCGGAAACAATTTTAGCTGTTTGTGACTCGATAAACTGCACAACATCTTCAGCATCTTTCATAAAGACGAATCCTTTAGAAATGACTTGCATATGCTTAAGATCAAATTGAGACTTAACTCTAGGGAGAACTACAACTACAATTCCTGCTTGGCTCAGTGAGCGTCTGTCAGACAGAACTGTTGGACCAACGTCACCAACACCCAAACCATCAATAATTTGTGGCTTAATGGTTAACTGATCGACAATCTTCCATGAACCTCCAGAAAAGCCAAGAACCTCACCGTCATTTGGTAAAAGTGTAGTTGACTCATTATAGCCAAGTTCTTTCGAAACATGCTGAGAAAACAGTACTCTGTGACGATCTGCTCCGCCTACAGGCATAACGAATTTTGGACGAACCGCTTCAACCATTGCTTTCTGTTCAGGCCAACTTGCATGACCAGACTGATGGAGGTAATGGTTGATGGCTGGATAGACAACGTGGACATTATTGCGAGAAAGTTCGTCGATAGCAGCATAAAAGTTTGTCTCATTACCAGGGATTGCATCAGCTGAGAATACCACTGTGTCGTGGGCTTTAATCTGTAAAATTCTGTGTTCGCCATAAATAGCTCGAACTAATGAAGATCCTTCTTGTCCCTGACTTCCAGCAACAATCACACATAATTCACTATCTGCGACCTGTTCGATGTGTTTTTTATCAACTTTCATACCATCTGGCATGGTGAGTTTGCCAAGTCTTAGAGCGACTTCGACATTTTGTTCAACTGAACGACCAATGAAAACCACTTTGCGACCAGTCTTTTCGGCAGCATGTATGGTTTGCTGAATTCTGTGGATATGAGAACTCATGAGTGTCATAACCAGTTTACCTTTGGTTGCTTCCATGATTTCTAGAATGGCTGGACCAACGGTTGATTCAGACTCAACCCACTCGTCGTACTCAACACGAAGACAGTCGAGTAACATGAGCATGACATGCTTGTCTTTAAGAGCCTCAATTGCGTGCATATCTGTCTTGATACCATCAACTGGAGCTTGATCAAGTTTAAAGTCACTACCGTGGTACACAATGCCTTCGGGCGTATCAATCACAATGTGACGTGTATCTGGAACTGAATGAGTAACAGGAATTAAATATGCCTTAAAAAATGAACCAATACTGAATTCATTAGAGTTGCTAATTGTAGTAATACTTCTAATTACCTTGCCATCACTCATGCGCTGCTCAGCAAAACCTGCTGTCAGAGGGGATGCATAAATTGGAAACTCGGGAAGATTTGGCAAAATGTATGGTGTTGCAGCAATATGGTCATCATGACCATGACTCAGAATCATTCCCACAATTTTTGCACCTTCATCGAGTCGCTTTAATAAATAAGATATATCGGGGATTAAGATATCAACTCCTGGCATTTGTGTGTCAGGAAATCCAATTCCACAGTCGACGATCATAATTTCGTCCTGATATTCATAGAGGAACATGTTTTGTGTGACGTGTCCCATACCTCCTAGAGGTACAATTTTTAGTGTATTCATAATTAAATCTTTCTTTGTATGAACTACTTGTTACTTTTTTCTTTTTTGAATTGGAAATAATTGGATATTCTCACCCCAGCCGACATGCAACCAGAGGCCGCGCATTTTCTCTACTCTAGATGACTTATCAAAGAAGAATGATGCTACTGAAGCAAAGAGAAAACAGAAAAGTGAAAACCAGAACGCTCCAAATGGCATCTTAAAATTAGGGTCAAAAAGAAAATACATCAATACATGGCCAACAAATGCTAGCATTAACTCTAACTTCATAATGCGCATGAAGTTCCCCTGCCCAGGATCAGAACCCCAAATGCCCATGAAAGTGAATAATCCCGTAATAGCAGCAATTCCCAGCACACTATAAAACTGTAAAGACTGATGCACAACTTGGATTGGTATAAAGACATTTATAAAGGATACTAACGAAACCAATGCCACTCCACCAGTCCAAATGACGACATGCGTCCAGTACAGATGAAAATATTCTGACAAATGAAAAAGATCAAAGTCTGGATCATGATGCCGCTTGAGCCAAAAGGTTTTGGTAAGCGAATGAATTGCCAGGGCTGCAAATGTAAAAAATGCAACAACGGAGAATACCGTATCTATCACAAAAATATCAGTTAGGCTCAGTGTTACTGTTAATTCGTTCCTCAAGAAAAAGAATAAAAATGACTTTAACCAGACATACAGTGTCGGGGTCAACACAAAGAGGTACATAAACTGAACTAAATCCAATTTAAACAGCTCACGTTGTTTTCCGTCTTGGAAACGATAGATACCAAAACCAACAAGGGTAGTAATAATAGGGATTGAGAATAATAACAGTTTCATATTTTTTTGAGAGAACTAGAAGAGATGAGCTACAACTTCTTCTGAGAACTGTCTGTTTTGCTGCTGCTCACCCACCCAATCAATGATCTTGTCTATTTTACCAAAATCTTCGACAAAAGACTCCTTCATTTTAGTTGACCTGAGTGCAGCAGCTGGATGGTACATTGGCAACACATACTGTGTAACATCATTCCACTTTACTTTGTGCAATCTGCCATGGACTTGTGAAATTTTTACATCTGGCAAGAATTTGGCCATACTAAATCGTCCTAACGTGACAATAAGCTGTGGCTTAAGTATTTCAATTTCTTTATCAAGAAAAGGTTTGTACGCAAGTATTTCTTCGACTGATGGATCACGATTCTCAGGTGGCCGAGCTTTCACAATATTGGTGATATACACTGTTTTTTCATCGATACCAACCTCTGCGAGTGTTTTTCTAAACAACTTACCAGAGCGACCTACAAAAGGTCTTCTTTCAATTGTCTCTTGTTGACCAGGAGCTTCACCTATAAAAAAGACTTTGGCATTCTCTGGACCCTCTCCAGGTATAACTTCAGCTTTAGAAGCAACCAGTGGTAAAGCACTAAAAGAATCTTCTAGTGTATCTCTGAGTTTTGCCAATGTTGTTGCGTCATGTAATAATTTCTGCATCAAGCTCTATCCTATCATATCATTCTTCTGAAGATTCCTTTGGCGCGACTTTCGCTGCATGTCTAGTGCCCACAAACTTCTATGAGAACTGTATACCACAGCAATAAGAACCACTACTGATCCTATGGCAATTAATGGTACAAAAGTTGAAAAAAACGACGGTCCCCAAAGAATCGCAATGAGATATGCAATAATAAGCAGGACTCTAAATTCAGTTGGCCCCAGTTGGGCATACGAAATTTTAAAGGTGTTAGCAGCACCATAATAGAGAAATGAATTAATCATTGCCCCTCCCCAGCTAGCCATACTTATAAAAATGTACGTAAAATACTCTGGCTTTACTAAGTATGACCACCCAAACACAAGAGAAATGAAAAAAATATAATCAAGAAAGTGATCCATCAAAAACCCCCACTTTACCAAACCGGTATTTCTCTGTCTGCCAACAGATCCATCAAATAAATCTGTTAGGTATTGAAATAAAATACATGCACAGACACCAATGAGCCAATACATTGAACTCTTTGAGAGATAACTAAAAACCAAAACACAGAGGCTTAATGGAAGCGTTGCAAGTGTTAAGTGATACGTTTCAATCTGCTTGGGGATTTTGGGCACAATTTCGCGGGTCAAAAATTTCTCAACGGCACCAAAAATTGAAGCTCTTTTTTCAACACTACCATTAAATACTACTTGTACTGTATCTTGATGAGATTTTTTCATGTCATATTCTCTTTTACCATCAAAGTATATCAGTATCTG
Source organism: Candidatus Pacebacteria bacterium CG_4_9_14_0_2_um_filter_40_15 (assembly GCA_002788675.1). Taxonomy (GTDB): domain Bacteria; phylum Patescibacteriota; class Microgenomatia; order UBA1400; family PJMF01; genus CG1-02-43-31. The sequence continues at coordinate 101,874 of PFRS01000008.1, read as the reverse complement.
GTGAACTACCCAAGTTGAAATCACAAACAAAATGAAGAAAAATGAAAATTAATATTGAGGCAGGAAAATCTTTTTATTATCTAAATTAATCACAACTTCTGTATACCCACGCTCAACAATGATACGAGCAGCCTTACGCACAGCACCTTGCAAAGTTCTCTGCAAAGTACGAATACCAGCATCATAGCCCAAAGGTCTGGTCACACTTGCCCAGACATCATCCGCAATAACCAGTTGGTCTGGTTTTAAACCAGCTTCTTTGAGCAGTCCTGGAAGAATATACTTTTGAGCAATAACAATTTTCTCGTGGTCAGTGTATGAAGGCATGGTAATTTTTTCCATACGGTCCATTACAGCTGTAGCAATTGCTACAGTATTATTTGCAGTTGCTAAGAAAATAGCATGAGAAAGATTTATTGGGTAATCGATAAATTCATCACGGAACGCAACATTCTGATTTGGGTCGAGCAACTCAACAAGCACACCCATAATATCTTTATTTGCATCTTCGCTACCACGGTCGATCTCGTCTAAAAGAATTACTGGATTACGCACTCCAGCTTCACAAACACCTTTTATAATTTTACCTGGTTCAGCACCCAATACTAAACGCGAGGCCCCACGGAGTTCTTTTGCAGAACCCATACCACCAAAAGGAATACGGACCAGTTCACGACCAAGCGCTTCTGAAAGTGAAATTGCAAAAGTAGTTTTTCCCGTACCAACCAATCCAACGAGTAATAAGATAGGAGCTTTAAACTCACCATCTCCAAAGTTTTGCTTGCGAAGTTTCAAAACTGAAACATACTCGAGAAAACGCTCTTTTACATCCTGCATGCCATAGTGATGTTTTTCAAAAATTTGTTTTGTTTTTTCAATATCTAGAGTATCTTCTGTTTCTTTATTCCATGGCACCTTAAGTACCCACTCAATATACCGAGAAACTTTTTCATACTTTTCGTCATAGCTACCCAAAGCCACACTTCTTTCGAGGGCAACAATGTCTTTGTCAACTTTAGAACGTAACTCTGGAGGCATGTCATTTGCTGCCGCAATTTTGTCTTTGAGACTTTGAATTTCTTGCTCGAGAATAGCTGTGTAATCACTCATACGGTATGTTGTCTGTGCCTGTTAGTTTGAAAAAGAAAATCAACTCTCTGAGAAATACCCCAGCATGTGAGCTCCTGCATAGGCACCACTAATCATCAGGAACACACCGCCTGCTAGTAATAACAGAATGTCGTCCGAACCAGTTTGTGGAAGTGTTGTTGGTGTTGTCACTGCACTTGTTGTTGCAGCAGAAGTAGTCGCTGTTGTTGCAGCACTAGCTGCCTGAGCAATCGTGAGTGTAAACAGAACACTTTCTGAGCCAGAAGACAGTGCAACTTCATACGAGCCAGCAGATGAAAGTGTCGTTGGCTTGTATGACCATGACCCATCAGTCGCAGACATTGTTGATGCTACAACTGAATCGATATCAATAGAAATACTTGCTGATGGTGAGGCGGTACCCACCAGAAGTGGATTGTATCCTTCATTTGCCCAGGTAGTTACCGTGCCGCCAGTAGAAACTCCGCCAATCGAAGTAACAGATAAACCAGCAGCAAAAACATCATGAGATGTACTCAATGAAGCCCCTAAAAATACGAGAGAGAATGCAAGAGATAATAAGCCTTTTTTCATATATTTTCCATTATGACACATTTTCTACTTTTTCCATATCGCCTAAGCGCAATAGCCCGGCTCTAGCTCCTACGTGTTGAACTACAGATGTAGCATTTTCAATTCCCCACTGAACCGCTGTCTCTGGAAGTTGTCCCTTCAGCTGAGCAGCAATGTACGCAGTGATGAACGCATCACCAGCACCAGTGTCATCAATAGAGGTAACCTTTTTAGTAGAGAAATGTCTATTGAAACCTTTGATAATTACTTCGCATCCCTTGTTGCCTTCAGTAATTACAATTTGAGGCACATTAGCCATTATTTGATCCCGTACGCCTTCTAATAAATTCCACTCATCTCGATTCACTGAAAAGACTTCGCACGGTACATGAGCAATGTGTAACTGTCTATTTTTTAACAGGACCAATTCACTCCTTCCAGGGTTCCAAGAAAGTTTGTATCGTCTGTTTGATCTGCTGAGAATTTCAAAAAGTTTACGAAGCGTATCTTCCCTGCCAGCAATACTTGAAAGATGCACCCATCGTGCTCGAGAGAGATGACCCACGGGAAGGTCTTTGGGATCAAGTTCAGAAGAAGCCCCTCGATGAACTAAAATTGAGCGACCACCATCTTTACCAATCAAAGCAACAGAACCACCTGTTTCTTCTCTTTTTTCTTGAATAACAAGGTTTGTTGATACTTTATTTGTATGAAAATCTTCCAGAACAATGTTGGCAAATGAATCTTTACCTGTCTCTGTCACCACTCCGACTGCAAAACCTAAGCGAGCAAATCCAACGGCAGTATTTCCACCACCGCCACCGCTATGCACTTGGAAACTATCGACATCAATCTTGGCCCCATACTCCTGACAAAGCCGCACTCCTTCTTTTGAATGTTCGAGTTGGAACTGGTTAGACAAGACAAAGATGTCTACAACAGATGAACCGATAGTAATAATGTCGTACATGGGCAGGTACTCGTTGGTCGCTCACCTACATTGGCAATTGCGACGCTTATTTTATTGTACTATGTTTTTTCTTAACTTTCAGTCGCTACTTCTTTAGTGCGTTCAGGCAAACCACAACGATCGGCAAGCTCAGCTGAAAATTCGTTCAATGCAGTGATCATTTCTTCTTCATTCTTAACAATGCGATAGACACTGAGTTCTTTTTCACCAATAAAGAAGTGGTCGTTGACCACTCGCATCAGCTTCTCCCAAAACTCACCGTAAAGAATAAGCGGTTTATGATTTCCATAGTAAAGATGAGCTAAGAGCCAGGCAGTTGCCCATTCACTGAGCGTACCGGTACCACCTTCGAAACACACAAATGCGTCTGCATGTTCCATAAGACCAAACATTCGTTCAATATAATTTTTGGTTTTAATTTCTTTATCAGCAGTATTTTTAGTAAAGCGACCCTCAAACTCTGGCATGTCCTTTGGATAAAAAGTAACTACTAATGTTTCACCATCTGCAGATTCGGCACCCTGTGTAGCTGCATCCATAACACCTGGGCCTCCACCATTCACAATGGTGTAGTTGTGATAAGCCAAGTAACGAGCCACATTAAAGACATCTTTATAGAGTGGATGCTCTTCATCAACGTCAGCACTTCCAAAAATTGCAATATTTTTAATCGTACAGTGCATCTGTGGCTTTGGTACGTGAACTTCTGTCTTCATTAGATCCTTACTTTTATGTACTTAAAATGTTTCCTCCGACTCGGAGTTAGCTAATTCGTCATATAAGCTATCCAAACCTTCTTCAATCGATGCCGCCTTCCACAATACACTGCCAACGACCACGCTATCAACACCCAGTTCAAGTAACTTGCCAAGATGTTCTGGCTTCACTCCACCGTCGACAATTAATTCTATTTTTGGATTGACTCTTTCGATAAGTTCCCGAAGCTCTGAAATGACCTGATAGGTATGCTCATTAAATTGCTGTCCCTGAAAACCAGCTTGAATGCCCATAACCTGAAGCACGCGCACATCCTCCAATGCATCAAGTGATAACTCACTCAATGGTGTGTAGAGATCAAGACACAAACCTGGTAACCAGTGCTGCTTCTTTACTTCTTCCACAAATGCCTCTTGGTTACTCATTTTCTCAATCTGACCTATGACTCGTTTTATTGGCACAAAATGTGTTGTCTCTTTTGCCTCATACACAAAATCGAGAGGCTCTTGAGTCATAAGGTGCAAATCAACTTCTAGTCCTCCAAACTCAAAATCAGGTAAATCGAGTGGTGTAACGGTAATATTGTCGGCAAACTCACCATCAATAATATCCATTTGAACACGCTCTATCTCATAGTCTTCACCTGAAGAAAGAATACTCGCTAGTTGCTTGGCAACAACCTCACGTTCGTCTGATAATATGCTTGGAATTATATTCATAGCTTTATTTTTCTCTTTCAATGTTGGCTACTTTTTCAATACGTCTAACATCTTCAGTTTCACCTTTAAATGGAGTCTCCAAAAAATAGGTAACGAGTTGTTCTGCTGTATTCCTATCAACAAAGTCTGCTGGCAATGCGAGCATCGTGCAGTTATCAGACTCTCTTGCGTGAACCACTTGCATGTTAGAAAAACCTAACACACAACGAACTCCCAAAACTTTATTTGCCACCACACTTACTCCAACTCCTGATCCACAAAGAACAATTCCTCTAGATTCCGGGTCAGTTGCTACTGCTTTAGAAGCCTTTACAGCTGTATCTGGATAATCATCATCCTGGTTATAGGAATCACTTCCATGGTCAACAATAGTGTGACCAAGTGCAGAAATAAACGGTTTGAGTGATTCTTTTAACTCAAAACCACGGTGATCAGTTGCTATGTGAATAGTCATTCATCCCTTTCTCATCTACATCCTATTTTGAAGCAAATCAGTCAAAACCAAGTTCTGCTCGTGCTTCTTCAGTCATCATATCAGGAACCCATGGCGGATCAAAGGTAAGTTCAACGGTGATATCCTTCTGCACATCTACTCCTGGTAATCCTGCGAGTGCATCTTTAATCATGGTGTCAAACATGGCAGCCAACGGACACCCCGGGGTTGTAAGTGTTAGCAGAACATGAATCCAGGGTCGTGTTCCTGTATCTGTTTGGATATCTCTGATATCAATGCCATACACCAGACCCATACTCACAATATCGATATGCAGTTCAGGATCAATAACAGTAGTTAGACAATCCATGACATCTTTTTCTGTGATAGTGGTATGTGTTGACTCTAGTAACATGACCCCTTTATTTTACCGCATAAATGAATGTATCTGGTACTAAAATCCCCCCGAGAATTTCTCGAGGGGATTTCAGATTTTATTTTAAAATGAGCGAGCTAGATTTATTTAGCTGGCTTGTTTGAACGTTTAAGAACTGGCATGTTTGTTCTCTTTGTTTCCATGACTTCGTAGCCTTCTGGAACTGCTTCAAGAGAGCCTTCTCGGATATCGCGTGCAAAGAAATAAATTCTTTGAACTCGACCATTCTTAAGAGTAACCTCTTTTGTGTGGAGGTAGTATTGTTGTCCTTTAGCATTTGTGTAACTGAATGCGTTCATAATGCTCCTTTTTATTCTTTCTTGCCTCTGGCAAGATATTTACTACTTTTTAAGTGTCGTGTCATTTTTTTGCAATTTTTGCTGTGTGCCTGGCACATCACTTTTTAACAGTCTAGCACACTCGGCGGCCACTTCAAGAAGCAATTTATTCCATTGCCTCTGGAGCTTCAATTGTTGTTTCAAGCAAGACACCTGCCCCGTCACCTGTAAGATTTGCTCCATTGCGAACCACTACTTTTAGTGGTAGTAAGTCTGCAGAGAATGCTGCACTTCCTATGTATCCACCTTTTTTCATTTCAAGATCAAAAGCATGTCGAGTAGTTTCAGAATCTACTTCTTGTAACCAAACTTGATACTCTGTTTCCTCTTCTGGTAACACAGCAGAAACGGTAAAGGTTACTTTATCGTCCTTAACTTCATATTTAACTGTTCCAGTAGCATCTTCAGATGTTGAAACCATTTCAGCAGCCTGAAAATCTGCAACTGAGTCGAGTGCCTGCACTTCATCTTCTGAGAGATTCTCTATAATCACGCCCTCGCTAAGCAGTCCAGACTCTACTCGATCGGTACGCATGGTGTACCATCTGAAAACCAGCAAAAACACTAATCCCAAAACAATTGCTGGGAATATATACGGAGAAAGCTTTTTCATTATGCCCCTTCTTTCCTATTACTTACCGGAATCAAGTACATCTGTCTCCGGTGTAGTTACTACTAATTTTTCTACAGTTGAGAGTAACTGAGGGGCAGGGGTAAGTACTCCATTCACGTAGAATGTTGGCGTTCCCGCGATCTTGGCAGTGTTGCCATCGGTCACGTCTCTCTGAATTGCCTCAAGTACTGATGTATCTTTCATTTTTTCTTCAAGCAGAGCAGTATCAAGCTGCAATGCTTCTGCATACGTCATAAATTTAGCCTGAAGGTCATCATCGTTTGTGATGGTACTCCACTCAGGTTGAGTCTGGAAAAGCATGTCATGCACTTCCCAGAATTTATCTTGTTCTGTTGCTGCCTGCGCAAAAATTGATGCTGCCTGTGCATTTTTATGAATACTGATAAGTGGGTAATGTCTGTAAATAAATCTAACAGAATCACCATACTGAGCAAGTAATTCATTTACAAGCGGCTGAGCTGCACTACATGCTGGACATTGGAAGTCGCTAAACTCGACAACTGTAATGGCAGCTTCGGGCGCTCCTTTAACATGTGGATTTTCGGGGACTAAGATCACTTCATCTAGCGGAACAAGTTGATCAGCAGTTGGGGTGCTATCACCTGAAAACATAAAGGCTACTCCCACAATCATTATGAGTGAAACAACAATGGTGCCGATTAAGAGGGGCATATTTTTCATACGTTATCCTTGTATATCATACAATTACTAAAGATGTCACCTGGTAATTTCAGGCAGCAAGTATAGTTACTTGAGAAACAAGCAGCAGCTACTGTGGCCAGACTTGTTGACCTGTCTCGATGTCGGTCACAATAACAGCAGCTGTCGGGCAACTTTGCGCAGCTAGCAACTTGGTTTGATCGTCATCACCATCCTGAGAAATAATAACAGCAATTTGTTCTTCATCAAGTTCAAATACTCCTGGAGCAATGGCAACACAGCTACCAGCACTTATACACTTGTCTCGAATAACTTCAACTTTATACTTTCCTGCCATTTTAGTCTGGACAGTTTTATCTTCGACGTGTTCTGTTGTTACACCATCTATAGTTGCTGGAGCGGTTGCAACTGCTGCGTTTTGATCGTCGGTCATATCTTTCTCCTTATGTGTTTCTAACTATTAGTTACTATACCATTATTATTGAAGTGAAAAACTTTGTAGAATTTGCCTATACTTTTCATCCCCACCTAAACCATACTGGAAAATATACGTTCTGCCGTTAGCTACAAATGCACCTAAAGCAACATCCTCAGAAGTACAATCCTCTCCTGATTTACAGGTTACTTCTAAATAGACACCTGGATACTCATTGAGCTGTAGTGGTCGAACCACTACCAAATACTGGTCTTGTACCGTTGAGTAATTCCAGTATGCCTTCTCATGATACCCCGCATCCTGTTGTAACCACTCCATCAGCGTGGTTGTTTTCATCGGAATAACTACCATTTTGGGATACTGACAATCTTGTTGTCCTCCCGGACAAAAACCAAAACCAGATAATTCAGCAGTATTTGCGTTATATGCATATGTATCTTGCGGATATGAAATTGAAAACAAATCAGTGGAGTATGTTTCAGATAGATCTCCTACTGAACCTAGAAGCACAAGCGGCTCCTTATCTACACTATACTCTGGATATCTTGACTTCATTTCAGTGATGACCTCAGATTGATCAGAGGTCACTGCACCACTTTTCAACAGCAACGTAACTTGTCTTGAAACGGTCTTCCAATTTAAAATCATCCAAAAAATAACTATCCCAAAAACGAACATGAGCAAAGCAACAAGCTTTGAATTCTTTTTTTGCACTGGCTTTTGTTCATTCATTGCAGCAACCCTTATTTAGAAATTTAGAAAAACTTTTCATGATGAATATGCTCTGGAGCAATGCCTCGTTCTCCTAATAATTTCACCACGGATTCAATCATTGGTTTACCACCACATAAATAGTAACCAGCTTCTGTTGGTAATTCATGTGTAGATAAACAGTCTGTTACTCTACCACGGCAGAGTGTCCACCCGTCAATAGCTTTTGAAACGACTGGATGAAATTTAAAATTAGGGAATCGCTCAACAATATCTTGGAACTCATTCTCCCAAAACAAAGATTCAACAAACCGAATACCCCAATGTAAAATAATAGGGCGTGTGTCCTGTTTAACCTGAAGCAGGTCTAAAAGCATTGAGCGAAGTGGAGCAATGCCTGAACCTGTGCCAACCAACACTATAGCTTTTTCAGTTGGATCGTCGGCGATCACAAATGACCCAAGTGGACCCAAAACTTCAACCTCAGTTCCTATTGGCATGTCACGCAAAAATGTTGTGCCGACTCCACCTGGAGTAACGTCTATTGCCAACTCAAAGCCATGGTTAATATCTGGTCGACTTGCGATAGAATAGCTTCTACGTGTACCAGCTGCATCAACTTTAATTGATACATACTGACCAGCCTTAAATTCCATTGCTCCAGGCTCAATTAATTCAAATGAAATAGTAAAAAACTTATCATTTTGAATAACTCTGTCTTCGATTCTTGCTTTAAATTGTTGTGGAGGCATACTCCTCATCCTTCCTTATTTTACTAGACTATTCAGTTTGCAGCCTATCCTGCCAGTTTCTTCCATACCAAACACCCAGTGCCATCTTGGCGATTCCAGAATACTCTTCTGTTCTATCAACAAAACCGTCTGTGAGTACTCCAATAAATCCTTGTTTCTTTCTTACATCCGACACACCAGAAATTTTGGCCACAATTGGACCCATCTCTTCACCTGCTCGAATTTTTTCTGCAACAATTTCTGGAACTCTAAAACGAGCTCCATTGCTTTCACATACATTGCCTGAATTATCAACAACTGCAACCCAAACGGTTGACCACATTTCAGTGCCAAACTCCATGACTCCACCTTCCAAACCAACACCGAGAACTTCGTCGATCTCAGATAATTGATCGTGAGCAACCAAACCATCGTGCAATGCTGCTTGAGCTCTGTTTATAGCCCCATTCCGGGTCATATCGTCACCAACGGGCTGTTCATCAACCCCACTGGGAACGTCATAGCCAACCAGAGTTGCATCTGGCCAAGTTTCTGAAGCAGCAATGGTAACTGCATTGATTTTTACTGGATTGTGGGAACCTACGAAGATGTGCATTGTAGTGCCTTTTGTATCATATTTACTGCCTGAAAAGCAATCTTATTCCAATGTTGGAGTAAGATCCGAACTAAAATCAACCAACGTTTCTAACGCTTGGCTTAGAGCACTGAGCTCAGATGCAACTGCTAACAAGTTTTCACCTCTAAATTGCGTATCATCAATCGAATTTCCAGGGCTAGTCGGCACTTTTCTCCAAAGTGTATCAGCTAAGTAATACTGTCTGAATATTATTTTTTTATCTGTATCAAGTGAGAGCACGATGTCCAATTCTTCATTCCCCGAATTGTATTTAAACCTAATTTCAGGCATATCACCAGCTCTGAGTTTAATGATTTTCAGAGACTCTTTACGAGGTTGATTGTCTCTATCAAATTCTTGAAAGATAAGTTCTGAAACATTTTTACGCTTAAGTAATTCCATTGCCCGAGTAATCATTGCTTCACTTGCCTTTTCTAGTGCTCTTATCTGCCATTCTTTTTCTGCTCGCTCTTTGATAGGAGCATACGCTACTTCATCTGCTTTTCTCTTTTTTTCTGCTTCAACAGCAGCTGAAAATTCTTCTAGCGTCTTTCCATCTGGACCTTTTACCCCACGCAGTGCTTTATCAAGTAAATCCATAATATTACTGGTTGATAATGCTAACTCATCGTCTGTCACATTTTCATATTGAAGGGGGAAAGGTTGTTGTTCGCGTTGTTCTATCATAGTTGGGGTTAGCCCAATGCTTTTCGCACAGACTCAAGACCTAGCATACAACATTTAATTCGACCTGGGGAGATGGTATCGAAATGCAAAAGCTCAAGTATATCTGCTAATGAAAGCTCTTCCAGATCTGCAACCGGCTTGTTCTTCACAAATTCAGAAACTGCACTCATCGCCGCTTGCGAAATAATACAGCCGTCACCTTGCCAAGCGATGTCTGAGATTGTGCCTGCGACATCAACCTGCAACTGCACATGAATTTTATCTCCGCACGAAGCGTTAAAGCCATCGAACTCATGCGTAAAATTAGATAAGGTTCCAAAATTTTGTGGATTTTCTGCAGCTTCAAGGAGTACTTCTTGGTAGAGATCTTCTGTCATACTATTTTCCAAATACTTCTGCTACTTTTTGTAATCCTAACACCAATAAATCAATATCTTCTTTAGAATTATAGACAGCAAAACTTGCTCTAGTGGTAGCTATCCAATTGTTAGCAACATGTAGTGGCATAGTGCAGTGATGTCCCGACCTGACAGCAATTCCCTGGCTATCTAATACCTGGGCTACATCGTGTGAGTGAACACCTTCATAGAGAAAACTGACTGATCCAACTCTTTTTGATGTCGGACCAACAATCGTTACTTGTGGGATGGCTTGTAATTTTTCGAACGCATACGCGACTAGCTCTTCGTCATGCTTTTCAACTGTTTTCATTCCTATTTTCGAAAGATATTCACATGCTGCAGCTAATCCGACTGCACTTGCTACGTCCGGTGTACCCGCAGTAAATCGCTCGATTGGATCGTCATGAAACTTTGTCTTATTTTCATAGACTTCTGCAATCATACCGCCACCAAAGAGCCACGGCTGCATTTCATTTGATTTAAAAAGTTCAGAGCGAACTAACAATCCGCCGCTTCCCATTGGGCCGTACATTTTATGTCCACTGAAGGCAAAAAAATCTACTCCTAAACTTTTGAAAGAAACTGGCATATGCGCAACTGCTTGAGCTCCATCTATAGCCACTCGCGCACCCACCTTCTTTGCCACAGTAACTACTCGCTCTACATCAAGCACTGAGCCAACAGCATTTGAAACATAGGTAAGAGCAATCAACTTAGCATGAGCAACATTTGCTTCAAGCCACTTATAATCAAGCGTACTATCTTCCAAAACGGGTATTACTTTAAGCTCTGCTCCTGTGTGCTTACACGCTTCCTGCCAAACCACAAAGTTTGAGTGATGCTCAAGTTGTGATGTGATAACCACATCACCTTCAGCCAAATTGTGCAGCGCCCAACCATAGAGAATGCCATTTAATGCTTCTGTTGTGTTTCGCACTAAAATAAGTTCAGAAGCATCTGCACCTAAAAAGGAAGAAATAGTCTTTCGAGCTTTTTCTACCGCCAATGTACTTTCATCGCTGAGTGTGTGAACTCCTCGATGCACATTTGCATTACTCGTTTGATAATACTGAGTCATTGCAGACATGACTGCTTCTGGTTTTTGAGTTGTGGCGGCGTTGTCAAAATACACAAGCCTGGTGTTGTGCACTTTTCGATCTAATATTGGAAAATCTTTGGTCAGTTGTAAATCACTATTCATGTGCTTATTGTATCATTTTCTCTAGACTCTTCTTGTCTAAAAGACAAAATAGTATATACTTTGGCTACATATTTGTTATAGTTCGACCTCTGCCCAGCTCGAAAGGATGCATGTCATATCTCAAAGAAAAACTTACTTCAAAGTTACACGATCCTCAAAAACTGGCGCTCGTCAATTCACTTACCCCCGAAATGTTAGCAGCTGTTGCGGGTGAATATACAGAAGAAAATTGGGAACTCATTCAAACCCACCCAGATGCAGATGCTCTGACAGCGATTCGCGTTATCACTTTAAACCAAGTCTTAGACTACAACACGTCAGAGGCAGATAGACTTCAAACAGAAATTTCAGAATTCATTGATTCACCAAGCTTTGTACAGTATCCAGATTTTCTCATTGATGAAACTATTCTCGCAGCAGTTAAAACAGAACAAATCAATAATCATGCCCAATCACTAAAAAGTTTTCTAGCTGGAACATTTAGTACTACAGCAGACATGGAAATACTCGGGGCACGCATTACAGATTCTAATACTGTTGAGGTAATGATCTTACACAATCCTTCAAAACAATTTGGAAGCGACACTCATTTCTTTCAAGCAGATACACTACAAGTGCCAAAAATCGTAAAAATCGGACTGCTTAAAAAGAACAGCCCAGTACCTTTTTATGGAAAAGGAAATGAGTTATACGTAAGTATGGAATCGCCTTACCCAGGAAAATACGGTCAATCACAATTTACAGAAATAATCATCGGACACTTCGACGAAGCAGGTGCCATTGATCCAATCGAAAACGTATAAAAGTACACTATGATTACCATCTTTGTCCCGCTCATGTGTTTAGTTGGCAGCACTGGTTTTCTAATAACTTTAAAGGGCTACTACCAATCTGCCCAACTCAAAAACTCGTTTAAAGTAACCCGTGGTTTGTTTCCACTCGGCATCTTTGTCTGGGGTGATGCACTCACGATTGGTCCGTACTGGATACTTGTTGCCCTCCTTTCAGGCATTCTTCAAGATGTGCATCTCTTCTATGCACTTATCTCTCTATTTTGGTTTGTTAGAGCGCAGGGAGAAGTACAGTACTGGATAGCCGAGCAGTTTACGAGCAAACACAGAAATAAACCTAAGGACTTATGGGGACATCAGTTTTTTGAAGGTGAAGCTATTTACTTTGGATACCAGACTTTTTGGCAAGTTGTGATGATGCTATCGGGAATTGCTACGTTAGCGTATGTTAAACTGTGGCTCTTCTAATTAACACACCTTTAAATCGCCAAAAATCCCTCAACAATCATATCTTCTGCAGTAGTGCGCATAATGCCACGGCTCTGCAGATAGAACAACTGTTCTTCAGGAATACGACTGATGCTGGCAGCATGTGAACACTTCACATCGTCTGTGAGAATTTCGAGGTCTGGAACTGTTTCGGCTTTTGCTTGGTCAGAAAGAAGGAGCACTCTTTCGGTTAAAAATGAGTTACTGTTTCCACACTCAGGATCAATAATAATTCGGCCAACAAAACGAACAGTAGCTTTGTCTCGACCAACACCATGCATAGTTGTATTTGCCAAAGTATTCGGAGCTTTGTGATGAATAACTACTTCAACAGAAACATCATCGTTGCCCTTTGCATCCCACACACCAGTTATAGTGGCTTCTGCCCCGGGACCAACTAATTCTACTAGGTACTTACCTGGTTTTTCTAAAGTAATAGTTTCGTGCATATCACGACCAATGGTAAAGGTTTGTACTGATTGCATTAGCCAATACTCCCTTCCATCTCGTGATCAATCAAACGATTCATTTCTACAGCATATTCCAGTGGAAGTTTGCGCACTAAGTCTTCAATAAAGCCATTTACAATCATTTTGCGAGCATTTTCTTCCGTCACACCACGACTCATTAAGTAAAATAATTGATCATCTCCAATTTTTGAAACAGTTGCTTCGTGCTGCACTTCAACATGCGAGTTAAAGATTTTATCTACAGGGTAGGTATCGGAGCGCGACTGACCATCAAGCAACAGCGCGTCACAAATAACGGTATTTTTTGAGTGATGTGCATTTGGACCCACACTCACCAGCCCGCGGTAACTAGTGCGACCGCCATCTTTACTAATCGACTTAGAAATAATTGTAGAACTTGTGTATGGAGCTAAGTGAATCGCCTTAGAACCCGTATCCTGGTGCTGTCCTGCACCTGCTAAAGCCATAGACAAGGTCTCACCACGAGCTCCTTTTCCTGCCAAAATAAAGCCGGGATACTTCATAGTCACTTTTGATCCCATGTTAAAGTCTGTCCAAATCATCTGACCTTCTTCTTCCACATAGGCACGCTTGGTAACTAAATTGTAAACATTTTTATACCAATTTTGGACCGTGGTGTATTGGCAGCGTGCTCCTTTTTTAACGAAGATTTCAACCACTGCTGAGTGCAAGGAACCACTACTAAAGTTTGGGGCGGTGCAGTTGTGAACGGCAACCCCATCCGCAACATAACTTTCGTCATCTGTAACACTGAAGTTATACACAGAAATATTTTCCACAGTTTTCGAAGTGATGCTCCTAACTGGGGCATATAAATAGTTTTTATCAACAAAATAAGGTGTTGCTCGCTTCTTGTTCCATACTTGTGGTTGGATCGGCTGATCAACAATGGTTCCAAATGGAATCATGTATTCTCCGCCAATCACTAGGTTATACATAGTCTGTCTCTGTGTTGATCTTCTATCTTGGCTATTTAACGAACTAGCAATACCTAATCGAGCTAGTACCATTCTCCCCTGAAACGCTAATGTTCTCGAAGTCGTAGAAACCCTGAACATTTCTTTAAACCCATGCTTTGTCTGCTTACGGTAGTAATTTCCATCTCCCTTATACCAAGTTGACACAAGTGCTGCCTGCTTCTCACTAGATTCTTGAAGCACCCATTCTGGCATGATTTTACTGCTTGAGTGTGTTCCAAATTGTTCGAAAAATCGACATAACCTCACTGAACTGACTACGACGTTTATTCCATTGTTTTTTTCATGGTGTGACTCGCGAACTCTTGTCTCTCCAAAAACGGTAAAAAATAATTTTTTAACCTCTTCGATATATTCTCGTTCTGAGCTGTTAAAGGAAAAGTTTAGGTATGAGCCAGCACTTATACTACCTTCAGCAAGATAGTAACCTATCAACTTAAATAAATCTGTAGTGCAAGGAATTTCTAGCTTTTCTAACTGCCAACCATGCCTGCCATTTCCCACCGGGACTTCATAGATAAGGGTATCTTGTATATTCTCTGTTTGATCAATCGGAGTACAAACATAATCACCTTTTTTTAGCTCTTTTACAGGTAGCCATTCACTCTTCCATTCTTTGTTTCGATCTTTTCGGTACTTTCTTTTCACAACTAAGAACGGATGTTCCTCTGTTGCTTCAATTGTTTCACTTGGCTGTCCAGTAACAACAACGGTATAGAGTTGCCCTGAATACGGTCTAACCTGAGTATGATACACAGATTTATAGATTCCCTTATGTGTCAGAACTTTTGATTCCTTAGTAATGTCTTCTATTGCAACTAAACCATCACTTGTTGAAATTTGAGTCCCCTCAGTAAAGCATCCTTCGATATAGTGCACACTCGCGCCTTCATCAACGATAATCAGAGTGCGCTCAAACTGACCAGCATTTTCTGCATTTATTCTAAAATACGTTTGCAGCGGCATTTTTACGTCTACACCTTTGGGAATATACACAAATGATCCACCACTCCACACTGAAGTATTGAGTGCTGAGTATTTATTATCTCCACTAGGAATTGCTTTACCAAAATATTCTTTAATTAAATCGGGATACTGTTTGAGTCCTTCATCCATCGACAAAAAAACTACGCCATCTTTTGCCCATACATCTTTGAGTGAACCGTACACAACTTCACTATCGTACTGCGCTTTAACCCCAGCAAGAATACCTCGCTCTGCTTCAGGAATACCCAAACGATCAAAGGTTTCTTTCACATCTTTAGGAACATCATCCCAACTTTTACCTTCACCACTGGAAGCTTTAAGATAGTAATGAATTTTATCGAAGTGAATTTCGCTCAGATCAGCTCCCCATAGAGGATTCATTTTTGCTTCGAACTGTTTGAAAGCCTTTAGACGATAGTTAAGCATCCATTCAGGCTCACCCTTCATATCTGAAATTTCACGAACGACACCTTCAGAAATACCTGGCTTGGTGATATGACTATATGTTGATGTTGGAAAGGCATAGCCGTGCTCATAGCTATCGGCAGCCTCATAATCGGTGGTGGTTTTTTGCGCAAAACGAGCCATTAGTGAGTAATCTTTCTATGCAGAAAAGGTATCCTGGGTAGTTCGAATCATAGGTACAATAAATTCTTTGGCAAATCCAAAATCATACTCTCGAGCTTCATCAAATGAAACCCATTCGTATGCCGTATGTTCGTGTGATAATTCAACCGAATCAATCTCAAAATCATGCGGAAGTTCCACCATCCACCCAGATAAAACAGTAAAAACGTCGTTAAAAAAAGTTGTGTCAAAATACACCAGCTTATCAAGTGCAAAGTGCCCTGGAACTACAGTGATACCTGTTTCTTCCATTATCTCTCGAGCCACATCTTCTTGATGCAGCCCACGGCTTCCAAGTTTTTCTTCTGAAGGCCATTCTGAGTTACCTCCAGGAAGATCCCACTTCTCTGGGCGAGTGGCAGAGTTACTATCACGTTGCAGTAACAAGACTTTTCCTTTATGAACAATGACAACTTTTTGCAACAATTTTACCGAATCGGTAAGTTGATGTGGATTTCTTACTGCCATACATTCCTTTCGAGAAAAATTAATTCTCTTCACCGACCCAGTCTTTATATCCTTCGGCCTCTAATGTATCAACTAATTCTGGACCGCCATTTTTAACAATTTTGCCTTTAACCATCACATGCACAAAGCCTGGTTTAAGAAACTCTAAAATACGTTTGTAGTGCGTAATAACAAGCACTCCTGTGCCATGTTTTTTGGCAACTTTAACAACACCAGCCGAAACTTTTTTAATTGCATCGATGTCTAAGCCAGAGTCTGTTTCATCTAAAATGGCATACTTTGGTTCTAATACTGCCATTTGAAGAATTTCAAGCTGTTTCTTTTCTCCGCCACTAAAACCTTCATTGAGGCCACGGGTAAGCAGTTCGGGATTAATTTGCAATTCAGCTGCAAGAGCTTTTAAATGTTTTCTAAAGTCAATAACTTTTGCAAACAATTTCTTTGGCTCATCAGCAAATCGAGCTTGATGGGCATGGCGAAGGAAATTTTGCACCTTAACACCAGGTACTTCAACCGGATACTGAAAGGCTAAAAAGAGTCCCATTTGGGCACGTTCATCAGGTGATTTTTCAAGTAATGACTCACCATCAAGAAGCATATCGCCACTGGTTACAGAGTAGGTCGGATGCCCTGCTAAAGTTGCGGCCGTTGTCGACTTACCCGACCCATTTGGGCCCATGATAGCATGGATTTCTCCTGGCTTTACACTTAGGGAAATACCTTTGAGAATTTCCTTTTCTTCGATTGAAACATGGAGGTTGGTAAGTTCAAGTTGTTGCGTCATACTCCCGTATTATAACGGAAAACAGTTTGATGACTAGGGAAGATCTAGTCTCTGTTTCAGAGACATCAAACTATTCCTCTGCTCAAGTCCTAATGACTTTTGCACAGCAACATTTTTCTCCAAGCCAGGTAATAACCGAGCATCTTTTTGCATCTGAATTGCCTGAGGAGAGTCATTTGGAATTGTCATGCATGCCGAGATGTCAATGTCTTTTATAATTGCAATTACCTCTGAAAAAGAAAATTGAGCCATTAACTGACGCATCATTTGCAAACCTATATAGTAAAAGTCTTCTATGTTGTTATCTTCAGAATCACTTTTCTGACGCAAACCTTCAAACCTATCATTCAAATAATTCTGAATTAACATGACAAGATCTGGTGTTTCCTGATACACCTGCTTCTTCCATTGAGCAAGTATATAGATCTCAAAAAAAAGGGCTATACCTTCAGACACCGAATCTTCAACATAGTAAATGGCATCTTCCGTATAATCAACACCAAAGTTTTCTTCACACCAAAATTCAAAGGACTCACGTGTCTGAACGGCTACATCAATATAGGGGCCATTACTTGTCAGAGCTGGTTCCTCTTCACTTATTCCTTCATTTATTAATTCACCATGCCGTGCATGAAAAAGTTCATGCACAGCAGAAGAAATAGCAGTAACAAACTCTAAAGATGCTTCTTCATTGAGGATATTCCTGTAGGGATCTAGCGTGACATCAAGTTCAATAACATTTCCCACTCCATCTATTAATCCATCATATGCAGCGTCTTCGGCAAATCCTTCAGATACTGGGCAAACTAGTACTACCGTTTGAGTTTGAGGAGCAAAATCTGGGACCATTGACTTAATCATTTCCAAGGCTATCTCAGTCACTCTTTCTGCAAAAATTTGACTTATAATTTGCTCACGAATAATAACTAATACATCTTCAACTGTAAAATATTCTAATTCTTTTAAAACGGCTTCGAGACGAGGAGAAACTGAAAATGCCGCAAAAACATCCTCTTGATCTACCTTAACATTTTCATTCTCATATAACTGGGAGGGGTTATCATGGATAGCATCAGCAAAATTTGAAAAATTGAAATAATTTTTTGTTTTTTCAGAAATATGAAACGATTCCCGTAATAAAAAAGTTTCAACGTCTTGAGTTGCACCTAGAACAGCCTCACGAACAAGACGTTGTGGCTCTGAAAGTTCTGATTCCGGGATGCTAGACACTGAAAACAGCTTATCCAACACTTCACTAGCTCTTTCTACTTTAGCGTGCCATGTTTCTAGTCTAGACTGCTGAACTTCCTCATCTTGCTTTGGTTTTTGCTTTTCAGACATAGAGTGAGTATACCATCAGAAAAATTGAATGTGATTCTGCTAAAATGTGTTTAAATACGCCTTACTCATACCGCAACGCATCAATAGGATTAAGCTTTGCAGCCTGATTGGCAGGATACCAACCGAACAAGACTCCAATTGCAGTTGAAACACTTAGTGCCAACACAATCGATTGGATACTCACAATATACGGAATACTTAAAAGTGAAGATCCCACATATGCAAACAGCATACCTAAGACCATACCAATAAACCCACCAAATAATGTCAAGACCACTGACTCAATTAAAAATTGCGTTAAAATATCTTTTCGCTTTGCCCCAATGGCTTTGAGCAAACCAATTTCGCGGGTTCGCTCTGTAACGGTAACCAACATGATATTCATAATTCCAATGCCTCCAACCAACAAAGAAATTGCTGCAATACTAGAAATAACTGCTGTGAGCGTACCAGTCACACTACTAATGCTATCGGTCATGGCTTGTGAACTTCGTACTGAAAAGTCGGCATCATCTGCGTTGAGAATATCGTGTTGTAACAGCATAGTTTCTTCGATTGTTGTGGTGGCAGCTTCAACCGAGTCCGCATCAACTATTTCAACTTCAATGCTGTCTAAGTTAGATTGACCATACAATACTTTTTGAGCAGTACTCAGCGGAATTAAAACATCACTGCTATCATCAATCACACCAATAATATGAAAAATGCGGGCATCAATGCGAACTGCTTCACCAATTACGAATTCTTCAGCGCCTTCACCAAACAACTCTTCTACAACTCCATCACCCATTACAACGTCACGCGTTGCTCCTAAGATATCACTTTCCTCTAAAAATGAACCATACGTCAACGATAAGATATGCATATCGTCGTAGGCATCTGTCACCCCTTTAACTGAAGCACTGGTAATTTCACCATTAGCTGTTACTGAGATATTTTTGGAAACTATTCCACCAGCGCGAATAACAGTAGGAATTTTTGTGAGTGCATCAACATCGTCCGCAACTAATGTTGTGACTGAACCAGAACTCTGGCCGGGCCCACGTACATTTCTTCCTGGTGACACGGTCACAATTGTAGCCCCAAATGATGAAATTTCATTCACAATCGAAGCAGTCGAACCTGACCCTAAAGAAATAATAGCTATCACTGATGCGATTCCAATTATTATTCCCAGCATGGTCAGTAACGTACGAACCAAATTTGCTTTGAGTGCATCAATCGCTAATATAAAAAGTTCTGTAAAATCCATATGCTACTTTCTACTCTTATTTTTTTTGCCATGTACTTCGCGAAGAATTTCTCCATCTTTAATGTGAATAATACGATCGGCATATTCTGCAATGTCATCTTCATGCGTAATCAAAACAATAGTGCTGCCCTTTTTATTTAAATCAGTTAAAAAATCCATAATTTCATAGGCCGTCACACTATCTAAGTTACCAGTAGGTTCATCTGCCAGTAGTAATGCGGGATTCATAACCAATGCTCGAGCAATTGCCACACGTTGAATCTGACCGCCTGAAATATGATTTGAAAGATTGTGTGCTTTATCTTCTAGTCCAACAACTGCTAAACTCTGCAGCGCTCGCTTGGTTCGCTCAGCGGCTGGAACTCCTGCGTACATCATAGGACGCTCAACATTCTTAAGCACTGAAGTGCGAGGTAACAGGTTAAATGACTGAAAAATAAATCCAATCTCTTCGTTTCTAATTTCAGATAAATCATCCTCTTCGTATGAACTGATGTCACGACCTTTCAGCAAGTACTGACCACTAGTAGGCGTATCAAGCGCTCCAATAATGTTCATTATAGTCGACTTACCACTTCCAGAAGGACCCATGATTGCGACAAAGTCTCCAGGAAAAATATCGAAGCTGATGCCTTTAAGAGCCTGGTAGGTAACTGGACCAGTAATATACGTTTTGGTCACATCCCGAAATGAGATAGTAGCCGTTTTATCGTTCTTTTTGTTATTTGAAGACATAGCTATCTACCTGGATTTAATAAACCACCTTGTTTGTCGGACGAGCTAGATGAAGTACTAGAAGTCACAATTTCTTGACCTTCCGAAACTCCTGAAAGAATTTCCGATTCAGTTAAACCAACAATACCTACTTCGACAGGCACATAGAGTAACTCACCAGAACTGGCATCAACAACTTGCACTGCTTTACCGCCTTTGTATGGTTTAATTGCACCATTAGGAACTACGACAACATTTTCGGCACTCTTTGTTTGAATATCAACCTGGACCGTCATTGCTGGCAATACGCCGGAGAGTTCATTCACCTCCGTGTTTTGGGAATCGTGTAATGAAATATAAGCCGTATAGGTAACGACTCCAGAACTAACTGTTCCCACTTCATCTACACGCTGCACAGTGCCTTCAATTTCTCTGCCATCCAATGCATCAATCGACACAGTTGCGGCAAGCCCTGGTTTAATGTCAGGAATATCGGTTTCACTAATTGCTAGCGTGACCCAAGTTTCTGAATCACTTTTTATCAACAAAGCTGCTTGTGAACTCGCCACTTGCTGACCCTTTGCAACTGCAAAGTTAGCAACGGTGCCATCAATTGGCGCAGTTACTGCTCCATCAATGGTTGCTTGATAAGCCAACCAAGCACTTGATACACTCGCTTCAGCTTGTGAAATAACTGCTTTTTGATCAATATATTTTTGTTCTGCAGCTTGCCAGTCACGATCTGTTTGAATATAGATTGGATCATCAACCGACAAATCAGTGTCGAGTGAATCTGCTTCAAAGGTTTCATGAGCCTTCCACATGCTTGATTCTAAACTGTAGGCAGTACTCTTTGCTGCTTCGAGAGAGTCTTTTGCTTTAAGATAATTTGAGTATGCTGCCGCTCGTTCTGCCGAAGTAGCACTACTCTGTACGTAAAATAATTTTTGACCTCTCTTTACTTGGTCACCATTGTCAACATACACTTCTGTAACAAAACCAGTGATTGTTGAAGTAACTGAGACTTGAGATGTAGATGAAATTTCACCTGTTTCAGAAATAATATCTGCCACATTTCCTGTTGAAACCATACTTGTTTTGTAGGCAATGTCTTCAGTTGTATTCAGTCTAGAATTAATAAATAATCCTATCGCAATAATAACTACTACCAATAGTGCTTTTTTGAATACTGAGAGGGAAAGGAATGCCTTCCAAAGAGAACTCACTTTAATCATGACTTTTTTCATACGTTCTTTCTAAATTTTCAGATTAGCGAGCTTGTTGCCCTCCACCCATACCTGTTCCAGGAGTACCACCGGTAAGACCATCACCCATTCCAGAACCAGGGCCACCACCTGTACCTGGACCAGTGCCGGTTGCATGGCGCACGGTACGAAGAATTTGGAACATCAACGGAGCATCATCAGGATTAAAACTTTCTCGGCGGGTTTCTGTTAGTTTTGTTTGAATTTCTTCGTCGCTTAGACCTTGCTCGGTCCAGTGAGACACCAGAATTTCTTCTTGCTTAATTTGAGCTTCACGACGTTTTGCAGCCTGAGCTTGATAACTGAAATATTGAAATGCACTAAGTGCCACAATAACTGCCAATACACCTAAAGCAACTTTCAGTACCATCCGTTTTTCGGTTTTTTTCTTTTTTGGGGAATGTGGAGTAATCTGCGAATCTGAAACTGCGTCCAACTTTTTACCTTTTGATTCTTCTGCGTCTTTCATATGACTTACTTTCTTTATTCATAGTATATGCTCTTATAACAGGAAGTAGTGTATTAAAAAATACTGAGAGAAACCTGAAAGAATCAAAGTAATTTTGTAGCAAAGTGAGTACTATTTTTTTAAGGCAAACCCACGCAAAATTTCTGTGCGAATATCTTCTGTAGTCTCTAGTGTTGAAATTTCTTCGTTAGAAAACCAAGCTATACCATCTGTTTCTTCAACATTTTGTGTGAACTCAACGCTACCAACTGATGCGAGTAAATAGAAGAAACCTACATGTTGCTCACAACCTCTTTTCCATTTTTTTGTTGGAACACGTTTCAAGGAGTCTTCTGCCTGCATACGCAAATCATAACTCTCACGGTTCACCCAGTGCACATTGGTTGAAATGGGATTTGGAAAAAACTCAGAATCAGTACCTTTTCCCACCAATGAATCATTGTACGGATCTATCGCGCAAACTTTTACGCCAGTCTCTTCCCAAAATTCACGTTCTGCGGCCTGATGTGGAAGCTCATCTTCTTCGATGTGACCACCTGGATTGAGCCAAATGCCGAGCTTTTTGTGTTTAACTAGCAAGACTTTGCCTTCGTGGATGAGCATGCCGCCTGCGGTATAACAAAGTTTGGGAGTTGAAGTGTTTAGTGTCATAGTTCTGTTTATTCTAACATTACCCACTTTTATAACACATGTATGTTTTGACACTACAAAATTACATTTGTTACATAAAATAAGCTCACAGCACGCGTAATTTTGTGTAGGTTGAAACCAAATTCTTTAATATATCACTACATGCCTCAACCGGGTCAAAACATACATGTGTTATAAAAGACTCATCTGCACCCCAGCATCTTTTTGAGGCGTAAAACTAAAATCAACCTGCGCTTCGATAAGACGATTCCATTTATTTTTAAACTTTACATGGCCTTTTTGCAAACCATAATCATAGACGTCTCGCGTTACTGCGACATCTTGCAGACAGTACTTTTCCAGCTTTTCCCACTCCTTATTATTGAAGTACTTAATAGCATCCAGACCATCACCAGTTTTACCAATTCCCAGTGTTTCCTGAGCAACTGCATCCAGACCAATACGATGACCAACACTATCTTTAATGCGATTCATAACATCGAGTGTTGGAATTTTACTGATATCGGCATTGTAGTAATTGGTAAACGTTGGCATGTCAAAGTTATCAATATTGAATCCAATTACGACATCAGCTTTTTCAAGCAAGGGAAATAAATTTGGGAGATCTTTTTCAAAATAACTTTGCATCTCACCTTTTCCTGTGAAACCTTCACGAACACATACCCCAACAAATGAGATGCCGAGTTTTTCTGGAAAAAAACCACCGACTTCATCAAATGTTTTCTTGGTTTCAACATCAAGAATAACCTGTAACATTAGACCTTCCTAAGCAAGTTGCGGCCCTTACGGGCAAAATAATTTTAGTGATATACCTGAGTAGAACTACTTGGCAGCTTCAAATCGACGAGCGACCTCATCCCAGTTTACAACATTCCAGAATGCAGCGATATAGTCTGGTCGGCGATTTTGGTAGTTAAGATAATAGGCATGTTCCCATACATCTAAACCAAGAATTGGCGTACCATCAAGACCAGTAGTGTCCATAAGAGGATTATCCTGGTTAGGTGTTGAACCTACTGATAACTTTCCATCTTGAACAACTAACCATGCCCAGCCAGAACCAAATTGTGTGGCAGCAGCATTGCTGAATTGAGTTTTAAACTCTTCAAATGAGCCAAATGAATCATCTATTGCAGAAGCAAGTGCTCCAGTTGGTACACCCGACTTTGGGCTAAGAATGGACCAGAATAGACTGTGGTTATAAAAACCTCCACCATTATTACGCACTGCTGTTGATTCTTCTGAAACATGAGCAAGAATCTCTTCAATTGTTTGATCCGCCAATGCTGAACCTTCAATTGCTGCGTTTAACTTATCGGTATAACCTTGATGGTGCTTTCCATAATGAATTTCCATTGTTTTAGCGTCGATGTGTGGCTCGAGGGCTGCAAATTCGTACGGAAGTTTTGGGAGGGTAAACATATATGTCCTTCGTATTATTTTTTACTTTGTAGATCGGCAAACTTTTTAACAAACTCTTGTGCATCGACGTGATCAAAACCATACACACTCACTGTTGAGTTCATCTGTGTAAACACTATAGCAGATACGCCAAATAACTTATCAACAAAATCCTGATGTATATATATAGTGGCAATTTTTTTAATGGGAACGGTAAAACTATTACTGCTAAATCCAGTAGTTGCTCCAGAAAGTTGTGACGTTGAAAGTTCCATATAACTTCCTTTAGCTTGAAGTGAAGCATCAATTACTTTAGCCATCCAATAAGCAAGTAAAACTATACTTCCAATTGCAAAGGCAACAGGCTGTATTGAGCTTTCGGGTAAAATTTGCATGGCAGCGAGTAAAAATGCTACACCGAACACTGCCACAACAAGTACTAAGGCCGCACGCTGTATTGATGCAACTATTAAGCTGATGGCAATCGGTAAAACTTTAGTAACAGTTATTTTCATAATTTATTTTTTCTTATTTTCAAAACTTCCCAGCATGCTCATAACTTCAAGAATGAGATAGGCACCAAATGAGTACACAAAAATTGCGAACAATGTTGAAAATTCGAGTACAAATCGTCCCTTAACACTTGGAGAAGGAAACACATACAAGAATGGAGCTAACAAAGGAGCGGTGTTCTCATAGAGCCAAGCAATAAAAGGAGCCTGGGAACTTGCCCCAAATAGTCTCGCCACAAAGCGAAGTGAGAGCATAAGCTCAATCAGTGAAACTAATAAATACGTCATTTTTTGGATAAGTCCGCTCATAGGATCCTTTCTTCTACGTAGTTTGTTCTCCATTTGCCGAAGCAAATTCTTTTGTAATACGACTGAGTTCAATCACGTGGTCTCTGCCCTGTTTTTGAATTTCTGCAACTAACATGGAGACGGAAACTTCACCACTATCATGTTGGGCATGATCAATATGTGGCCAAAAAATATCACCAAGTAAAAACCCTTGGGCGCCACCTTCTAGAGCAGCTCGCAAATCTAGTTTCGTTTGCTCATAATCTTGATCTCTGCCGGTAAGAATCCAAGGGATATCTAACTCGGCTGTAATCGTAACTGCAGCTAAACTGTCTCCTAGGTATTCAAGCGCCAATACATCGCAACTGTCTCTGAATTCCTGAACCGCAGTCAGTTGCGTATCAAGCAAGCCCTGTGGTGACGGTTTTTCATTGGCACGATGATACACCAGTAACTCTAAAATAAAGTGAATACCTTCGTATTTACAGTAGTCATGAATTTCAGCCACAATCTGTTTTTTTAGAGCAGCTTGCTCTTCGGCAGGATTATAGTACAACTCTAACTTGGCAACTCCATAATTGTTTGAAACACTTTCAACTCCCCAGTTATCTACAAATATTGGAGGAATAAGTGGGTCTACTGCTGCTGTTTTTTTCTCTAAACTCAACACAGGAGTAGCTTGATCAGCTAACTGTGAAATATGATTAAACGTATGTTCTGGTGAAAACACCACTCCTGCCACATGAGGTGAAAATGATGAAACCATAGCTCCAGTAAGTTCGTCTAAAATTTGCGCTTGCTCTGGAACCGACATTCTCAGCTCTAATGCATCGGCCAACACGGGTACTCTGTCGAGCTCAAGAAGCGTAATCATACCCTCGGCTGTTCGTAATGCGTCGATAGTCATAGAGTAAGTATACTTGATTTTGACAATAAACTCTATTTAAGCTTTGGTATAAAATGTATGCATTAAGAGTCAATAAAGATATCTGGCGACACCTGCATCTTCACATGTCCAGCAGTCAAATCCTTTTCATCTCCCAAGTGTTCTGGCCAATCCTTTCGTTTTGGCTTAGTAGGGAAGAGATGCTCTTTTGAAATTAAATCTTCTTCTAGAGGAGCACGATTTATCCCAGTAACTGTAATTTTTAAAGGGAATGTTTCTGGATTAATCTCATCGTCCTCAAGATTCATGACGTGTGCTCTCAAACCTTCCATATCAATTGCAATTTCACCTGTTAAATCTGCCACAGCATATCTGTGACTAAAACCCATTCTCCCAGGCTTAGCTACACTAGAAAAATAACGTGCTGCATCTGGATGACTTTCACTGACAACAAACGCACATTTGCCATTTTGTCTGTTCTTGTATACAACCATTGATATGGGAACAGATTGTCCTGCTAAGAGTAAGTCAGCATACATATCATAAGAATCACTGTTCATCTCTCTAAATGATCTCGTTCTAAACGGTTCCCAACCTCCTAAATCTTCCTCAGGACAAGTTCCTATAAAAAGTCCTGGTGAAAAAATGATACCACCTTGATCTTCAGCCCAATATGCTGCTTGGTTGGCATAGTTGAAATCTGCAAGTACTCGACGAATAAAGGAATCATTCGTTAGTTTTTCTCCTAATATTTCTTCAATTGCAGTACGCAACCCACCATTTTCAGAACTCATTAAATCAATATACTCATCCAAAAGAAGAATATTAAGATTCTTAAGAATCTGTATTAACTCAGGAGTAACTCTCTTACTAGACAAATCAATGACGCGCCTACCATTACTCTCAAAAATATTACATGACAGAACCGTTCCATCTTTAAATTCACTTGGATTTTTGATCACAGCTTTTAGTTTTTTTTGGTGTTCCAAATCATCATCAGATTCACTTTCGGGATCAGTTTCTGGTGAATCGTATGAAGCAATAGCAAGTGCCCTACTTAAAATTACTGCCTTGTATGTATCTCTATGAGTATTAGCTTCAACACCATGATGCACGTGTCCATACACATCACCCAAAAAAACAACTAATTTTTTTGATTCAAGATCAAAATAGCATGGTACGCTTAGATCTCTGCCTGTTTCAAACAAAGCTGCAAGGTCTGACTCACTTTTAATAGCTCTCTTACCACTGCTATCACCCGATGAATCCTTTGCAACTACTAACAGTGGAGAAGCATCAAGAGTATGATTTTGGGAGACAGAAAGGAGTCTATTACCTTGTAATAACTCTGATCCTAGCCTCGTAAAATCTCTCTTTTCGTAATCATCACCTGGATATTTTGTAGATATTTCTAAACTATTTGCTATATCTGTTAGATCATCAACAAAAAAAGGATCACTTGGTTCTTTATCTTTATCTGTATCTGTATCTTCATCCCCATGGAACAGAGATTGCCATTTTTTTTGTAACTCAGCCAAAGAAAACCTTTTCTTTGCTGTTTTTTCAATCATACCTCTTTCCTGAGTTGGAACTTCTGTCATAATTTTTCTATTAGAAAATACTAATCACATGATAGCAAATAAAAAACATTTTCGGCAGTATATCTTTTCTAGAATCGTCCAACTATTTTTGATAATTCAGATGTGATATCATATTTGTCTTGGCATGAATAAAATTCTTGAAGTAACTGGTCTCACCAAAATCTATCCAGCTGAAAAAAAAGGTAAAAAGCCTTTCACTGCGGTAGATAACATTTCGTTTTCAATTGACGAAGGGCAGATCATTGGGTTACTCGGTCCAAACGGTGCTGGAAAATCTACTACCATCTCCATGCTACTCGGAAACCTTTCTGCAACATCTGGGAAAATAAGTTATTTTGGCAAAGAATTTAATGAGAATAGATCAGAAGTTTTAAATCAAGTTACGTTTGCGAGTACCTACATTAAAATGCCGTGGAGATTAACTGTCATGGAAAATCTGCGTATCTATGCTTTTTTGTATGGTGTTTCTGAAAAAACATTTCAGTCACGTGCTAAAAAATTTCTAACGTTTTTTGGCGTTTGGAATCAACGTGACAAAACCATGAATAATCTCTCTGCCGGACAAATTACTCGAATTATGTTGGCTAAGGCGTTTATTCCGCATCCGAAAGTTGTGCTGCTCGACGAGCCTACTGCTTCGCTCGATCCTGACATTGCCCATCAGGTACGAGCTTTTGTAAAAGAACAACAAGCCGAGTACAACACCAGTGTGCTGTATACCTCGCATAATATGGATGAAGTTGCAGATCTCTGTGAACGGGTATTGTTTTTAAAGGAAGGGAAAATTATTGCTAACGATACTCCAGAAAAATTGGCTCAATCTCTTAACACCGCACACATGACGCTTCGCATTGAAGATGGATTAAAACGAGTTACTCGCTTCTGCAAAGAACAAAGTTTGGAAGTGGAAATTTCAAAAAGAGATGCACGTATCACAATCGATGAGCAACAAATTGCCACCTTTCTTATTTTGCTTGCCAGTGAAGGCATTACCTACTCACAAATTGCTATAGATACACCAACCCTCGAAGATTATTTCTTAAGTGTAAGTACTCCAACATCATGAAACTTCATAGAATAAAAGCCCTCTGTCTCCGCCATTTGTATCCGCTCAAACGGGATTTTGACTTGCTCTCCGACATGATCTATTGGCCTCTGATCGACACTCTCTTGTGGGGAGTAACTGGACAGTGGCTGAGTAGTGCTGGTCAAAATGCTGACGAAGCACGCATCTTGATTGTTTCCATACTGATGGGACTTATTTTCTGGAATGTGATTTGGCGTTCTCAGGCTGAAGTATCCCGTAATCTCATGGATGAAATTTGGAACAATAACCTGATTAATTTATTCTCTACTCCACTACGAGTTGATGAATGGGTAACTTCGGTGCTTCTGCTTTCTGTCATTAAAACATCAATTACCTTGCTGTTACTCGTGCCTGCTGTTTTCTTCCTTTATACCGTAAATGTGTTTCAACTGGGCTGGTGGATTCCTGTCTTTTTCCTAAGTACTACCATGACTGGTTGGTGGCTTGGATTTATCTCAGCAGGTATTGTTCTGCGCTACGGACCAAAAGCTCAAACCGTTATCTGGACTCTTCCTGGAATTTTATTGCCTTTTAGTGCAATTTACTTTCCACTCTCACAGCTTCCTGCAGTTATTCAACCAATTAGTAGAATTATTCCAACTACCTATATTTTTGAATCCATGAGAACGTTAATTCAGGGAGGCATGGTCCGTCCTGACTATTTGGCCATAAGTTTTGGACTTAACATTGTCTTCTTAGGATTTGCTTTTTGGTTCTTTATGAGGAGTTTTGCGTATAGTACGAAGCTAGGGTTGGGGCGGTTTAATTAATGTAAGCACTGTAGATGCAAAAAAAAATTACAACAACTGACAAAATCATAGTCACTATCATTTTTCAAATACTGCACTACACAATTCTTTACCTTGCTTATATTCCACTTTCAGCTTTCGTGTTGATATCATTTGTTTTCTGTGTCATTCCAGTATTCTCATTACTTCAAGGTGGAGAAAACATACTTACTTTGCACCCACTATTTTCTCAAATTGAAGATATATCCTTAACTGAAAGCGATATTCTTATGCTGTTTTCAAAAATGTCATTCTTTTTTTCATCCATTGCGGTAGTATTTCAATTCTTAACTAAAAAACAGTATTCCGACCGTCTTTCTTTTTCTAACAAGAAAAAAATACTAATTATAAGTAGTATTTTAACGATTCTCATGATTATATCCCAGATCACTATACTCAATACTGGAACAACTAAATTGGTGGGTATTCTTATTTTCTTTTGGGCACTAGCTCTGGTTTGTTATTTTTTACATATCGTCATTCTATGGTTTGCTACTCTTTTTAGTCTCTTTCAAAGTAAGGTACTTGCTGATAATCTCTAATATTAAATTTGTAGATATAGTGCTTATTATTAAACTACGTATAACAAAAAGCGCCAGGCAATTTGCCTGGCGCTTCTACTTTCAATTAAGAACGATCGATAGACTTAGTCTCTAGAAGGACGTCTGTCACCTCCGCGGCTGTCTCTTCCTCCGAAGCGGCGACCTCCACGGTCTCCTCCTCCAAAGCGACTGCCACCTCGGCTGCCTCCACGATCTCCACCTCGGTCACCTCGTTCAGCTTTTTTAGCTTTCACTTCAGCTTCCTGCTCGGCAGTGAGCATGCTTAGGCCAATCTTACCGTCATCTTTAATTTCAGAAATGCGCACGTGTGCAGCGTCTCCTATTTTAACCATTTCGGCAGCATCTTGTACATACTCTGTGCTCATAGCACTCACGTGTACTAGACCTTCGCGACCTGGAAGATACTCAACAAATGCTC
Organism: Candidatus Pacebacteria bacterium CG_4_9_14_0_2_um_filter_40_15; assembly: GCA_002788675.1. Taxonomy (GTDB): domain Bacteria; phylum Patescibacteriota; class Microgenomatia; order UBA1400; family PJMF01; genus CG1-02-43-31. The sequence continues at coordinate 71,651 of PFRS01000008.1, read as the reverse complement.
CGTAGCTTTCAACTCGAGTAACGGTGCCATCAAACTCTTCGCCAACTTCGATAACGCGCATCATGTTTGTGATGGTGTTGTACGCAGCATCGATTTGAGCTTGATCTGAAGATGAAATGTTAACCAACCCAACTTCGTTTTCACTGTCTTCTTCGACATTAATGTCAGCGCCAGTGCGTTCAATAATTCCTTTAATAACTTTTCCACCTGGTCCAATCAGTTCACCAATACGGTTGGCTGGAATGGTAATCTGCTTCACTTTTGGTGCATAGGCACTAAGTTCAGTTCTCTTTTCAGGGAGAGCTTTAAGCATTTGCTCCATAATGTGGAGACGACCAGTTCGAGCTTGCTCGAGTGCTCGCTCTAAGACTTCATGAGGAATACCTTTAAGCTTAATATCCATCTGAATTGCCGTAATACCTTCGGTAGTACCAGCAACTTTAAAGTCCATGTCGCCCACGTGATCTTCAAGACCTTGAATATCAGAGAGAACAATGTATTTTTCACCATCAGACATCAGACCCATGGCAATACCAGAAACTGGGCGCTTAATTGGCACGCCTGCAGCCATAAGTGAGAGGGTTGAACCACACACTGAAGCTTGAGATGTTGAACCATTTGAGCTCATAATTTCTGAAACCACATGAATTGTATAAGGGAATACTTCCTGTGATGGAATCATTGGCAAGAGCGCTCGCTCGGCGAGTGCACCATGACCAATTTCACGACGCTTTGGGAATCCAAATCGGCCAGCTTCACCAGATGCGTATGGAGGCATGCTGTAGTGATGAATGTAGTGAACAGTCTCTTCACCATCGATACTTTCAATCAGCTGTGCAAGTGATGGGTTACCAAGTGTTACTACAGTAATTGCTTGAGTAGCACCACGTTTAAACATTGCTGAGCCATGCGTTCTTGGGAAAATATCAACTTCACTCCAAATTTGACGAATCTCTTCGGTACTTCGACCATCAGGGCGAGTGCCTTCATCGAGAATCATTGTTCGAGCTGACTTCTTAAGACATTTTTGCATTGCTGCAGAAACTGCTCGAGATTCAAGTTGATCTTCTTCACTTCTGTCAGCATTAAGAGCTGAAAGTACAGTTGCTTCAAGTTCTGGAATACCAGCATCTTCAAGCTGTGCAAGTTTGAGTACTGCTGTTTTAACTTCTGCAGCGTACTTACTCATAATTGTTTCAGCAAGTTTTGCGGTAGCTTCTGTTGCAGCAGTATCTTCAGCTGAAATTAACTCAACTTTATCTTTACCGATTTCTGCGACGATTTCATTGATTGCAGTACATACTTTTCCAAGCTCTTCTTGAGCTTTCAAAAGTGCTTCAATCATAATCTTTTCAGAAATTTCGTTTGCGCCAGCTTCAACCATAACAATGGCTTCACCAGATCCAGAAACAACAACGTCTAAATCACTGTATTCTTTTCTGTCAGTAACTGAAGGGTTAAAAATAAATTTTTCAGTTGCTTTACTGTATCCAACCTTAAGACCTGCCATTGGGCCATCAAAAGGAATTTCAGAAATTGAGAGTGCAAGTGCACTTCCCAAAAGTCCGAGCATATCAGGACTATTATCACCATCATATGAGAAAACAGTGTTAATTACCTGTACTTCATTGGTGATACCTTCTGGGAAAAGTGGACGAAGTGATCGGTCGATCACACGTGCATTTAAAATTTCTTCATCAAGTGGGCGACCTGATCGCTTCACCCAACGTGAACCTTTAATAATTCCAGCTGAGTTTAACTTTTCAGAAAACTCGACTGAGAGTGGAAAGTAACCGAGGTTAACTTTTCGACCAAGAGCAACAGTTGTATGCACAACCGTTTCTCCGCAGGTTAGCAAGACAGCAGCGCTGACTTGTTGTGAGAATTTTCCCACTTCAACTGTGATGGTTTTATCACCAACCACAATATCCCGTTTGTACGTGTTTGGGTACAGGGGGTACGACATATAATCCTTCCGCTTTCCTGTCTGGAAAGCTGACATGTGAGAACTGTTGAGTATTCTGGAGAAAAGATAATTAACTACCTTTGTTAAAAGGATATGTTGCCCAATCGGGGCAATTATCTGTTCTCTTGAATCCTCAGCTCTCGTTTTGTCTTTTATTACTAGGGGTATAGTATACCAAAAAAGCTCTGTTTGCATAACCCACAGAGCTTTTTTTAATTAATTACTCTCTTTATTAACTGAGTCGCTTGAGTGCCTTCTCATAGAAGTACACATAACTCATCGCGGCAACTGGGGCTGTAACAAAAATACCTACAATAAGAGCGAAAAGTCCCATATATGCTAGC
>PFRS01000008.1:0-69282 GCA_002788675.1 Candidatus Pacebacteria bacterium CG_4_9_14_0_2_um_filter_40_15 | reverse complement strand
ACTCGCTTTGAGTGCTTCCATAGGTCCCATTTTTTTATCAATAAGCAAGAATGGTACAAAGTAGTACTTTAGTGAGAAGTAAATTCCAGGAACAATGAGGAATATCAAACCTGCTAAGATAATTACACCCATAAGTAATGTGCCCAAAAAGTAGTTCACCACTAGAGGTAGCATACTCTTAAAGGTTTCAACATTAATTTCTTTTCCACGGACAAGATTGAGGTATCCTTGAACAACTCCCATGCTGACCACTGTTTGTAAAATCATATAGATGAACATCACAAAAAGAGACATTACGCCAAATTCTTCACCAAGCGCGTTCAGTGTCAGTGAGTAAACGACCGCAACAACAACAGGAATAAGATACAAGCCATAAATGACATACCATTTTTCTTTAAATAAATCCCATGCAGCATGTAAGCTGTCTGAAATAACAAATCCTGTTTCTGAGTAAGACATACGTCCTTTCGTACAACTTCAAAAGCTGCACATACCTATCACTGTTTAGTAAAGTATACAATATTTTGATAAAGCTGGATATGTACGTTTATTCCATACGAAAATACACTCTTGAATCAAGCAAAAGCGCCAGGCATTCTGCCTGGCGCTTTCCATTTCAATCTAACTTAAAATTAAATTATTTACTCAGCTCTAAAACAGTGATGAGTTTTTGATAACGCTCTTCAGAACGGCTCAGTAAGAAGTTGAGTAAGCGGCGACGCTTTGCAACTTGCTTAAGGAGACCTCTACGTGAGTGATCATCTTTCTTGTGCTGCTTTAAATGCTCAGTAAGCTCTTGGATAGAAGCTGTAAGCAAAGCAACCTGCACTTCTGGGGAACCTGTGTCACCTTCGAAGAGCTGAAAGTCTTTAATAATTTGAATTTTTTGTGCTTTTGATAAAGCCATGGCATTCCTTTCTATTCCCTTGCAGAGCGAGTTTTTTAGTGAGCAGATGCTCAAACCAGCTAGGCAAAGTAACCATTTTTACTTTTATACTTCTTTTTAAGAAGGCTCATAGTATATCATTTACTCTAATATACACTAGAGCCAGTTTTAGATGTCGTCTTCTATAGTATAGGCAATCAGCATATCACCAACTTGGAAATCAAGTTTCTTATTGTGGAACGTACATCCAAACTCACTTTTTGCGGTAACTGAATCGATTTCCTCTTTACCATGCAACATTGATTTAATCTTAGGATCAGCAATAATTTCATCTCCACGCTTAAGATGCAAAAGATCTCGTTTTTTGAGTTCGCCTGTTTTTACACGACAACCAGCAATGTGTTCACCTTTCATCTCAAAGATTTGAAGAATCTCGATTTCACCATGAACTACTTCGTCGATGGTAGGCTCGAGTAACTTAAGTTGTTGCTTTTGCAGATCTTCGATGAGTTTGTAGATAATGTCGTACACACGAATGCGGACTTTTTCTTCCTTAGCGAGTTTTTTGATTTTGTTTGAAACTTTAATATGGAAGGCAATAAGCAATGCATCACTGGTGCGAGCCATTTCAATGTCTCGCTCGGTAATTTCACCAATGCCGAAGTCGAGCACGTCTGTGCTTTCGTCATCGATAGTTTGCATGATCGCTTCGAGTGTGCCTTCGGTATCTGCCTTGATAAGTAACTTGAGTTTTGGCTTTGCTTCAAGCATAGCGCCAAAATCGATATCACCCCAAGGATTCTTCTCGATTTCTTCAATTTCTTTTTCGGCTACTTCAACATCTGGATACTCTGCTGAACTATCGCGAACAATAGAACCAACGGACGGAACATCTTTAAAACCAATAATCTCTGCTGGATATCCTGGCAACACATCACTAATTTGATCACCTTGTTCGTTTGTTAAAAGTTTAACTCGACCATCAACTGTATCGGTGTATACATCTTGTCGAACTGACAACGTACCTTTTTGGACAATAACAGTTGCGACCACACCACGGCGAGCATCTTTTTCTGACTCAACCACCACAGCTTCCATTGGAGCTTGTTGGTCTGAAGTGAGTTCGAGAATATCAGCCATAAGAATTATGGTTTCGAGCAATTTGTCGACACCCTTACCTTTAAGTGCAGAAATTTCGACGGTTTCCACGTCACCACCATACTCGGAAACCATAATGCCATGCTCAGCTAACTGAGACTTAGCGATATCAGGATTCACGTCAGGTAAGTCCATTTTGTTTACTGCAACAATAACAGGGACATTACTTGCTTTAATGTGACGAATTGACTCAATAGTTTGAGGCTTTACGCCATCGTTTGCTGCTACAACTAAGATAACTAAGTCTGTTATTTGAGAACCACGTTCACGCATTTTGTTAAAGGCTGCATGACCTGGAGTATCAATAAAGGTTAGTGATGTACCGTTGTAATCAATGTTGTATGCACCAATGTGTTGGGTAATTCCACCTGCTTCTTTTGCGGTAACATTTGTTTTACGAATGTAATCGAGCAAGGTAGTTTTTCCATGGTCTACATGGCCCATAATGGTGATGACTGGTGGACGTTTTTGTTGTGCCATATATCCCTTCTTTCTTCAAGAAGAGGTCGCGCGCCTTCGGCGCGCTCCTCTGTAAACTACTGCTGTTGTCTAAGTAAATTAATCTCCTCATCTCGGGCGATGAATTCTTCTACGAGCTTGGTAAGCATTTCTTTTTGATCAGCTTCAAGTTCTTCAGACTCAACCCATTTGTTCTGGAATCGAGCTAAGTCACCAAGAGTGGTGAGTTTATTATCTACCAAGAATGCGCGAGTTTCTGGAGTAACACCTTCAAAAGTGTCGATCTCATACTCTTCTTCACCTGTTACTGCTGATTCAACTGTTCCATCTGCAGATTTAATAGTGATCTTAAAGTTAGTGAGCTTGGCAGCTAAGCGAACATTTTGTCCACCTCTACCAATAGCAAGTGAGAGCTGATCATCAGGGGCAACCACTTCGACGAGACTATCTTCTTCATTAATAGTGATTTGAAGACCTTCTGCTGGAGCTAGTGCACCTTGAAGAAGTAATCGTTTGTCGTCAGTCCAAGGAATGATATCGAGCTTCTCGTTATTGAGTTCTCGAATAACTTCCTGAACACGAACACCACGTTGTCCCACACATGAACCGACTGGATCAACACCATCTTGGGTTGAGCGAACAGCTAATTTTGTGCGAACACCGGCTTCACGGGCAATAAGTTCAATTTTAACAGAACCTGTTTGAACTTCTGGAACTTCACGTTCGAAAAGTTTAACAACCAATTGCTCATCTGCACGAGAAACGATAATTGCTTGACCACGGTGAGTTTCACGAATTTCTTTGATAAAAACAGTAATACGGGTGTTCACTTTGTAGAACTCACCACGCATCTGTTCTTCTGGAGGCATAAGACCTTGCCCTCGACCAAGATCAAGAACAACTTTTCGGCCATCCATGCGAAGAATTTGAGCAGTAATAATTTCACCAATACGATCTTCGTACTCTGAAATAATTTGATCTTTTTCTGACTCACGAATCTTTTGAAGGATGACTTGTTTTGCTGTTTGAGCGGCAATGCGACCAAAACCTGCTGGAGTTACGTCCTTAGACTTGGTTTCATCCCATTCGAGCACTTCACCTGTTTCTTCATCGACTTTAGTTGCAGGAGCTTTAAAAATACGAGATTCACCATTATCTTCGTTAAGTTCAACGAAATAATGAGCTTCTTCTTCTAAGTCTCCATATTGTTTACGATATGCTGAAACTAATGCCTGCTTAATTGCAGTGTAAATTGATTCAGTGGTAATTTTGCGCTCACTTGCAATTTGAGCGATAGCAGCTGCAAATTCGGTTCGTACGACACGACTGTTTGTAGTTTGCATAGATTCCTTTTTTCTCTAGTGAATTGAATGTGTTTTCACGATGGACTCGTGTACGCCTCACTAGCTATCTTTTTTTCTTTGTTTCTAAATACTAGCGGTAATACGAAAAAGAGCTCATCCTTGAGCCCCTCCCTTACTTACCTGGTTACTATTATAGCGTTTTTTGGGTATTTTTCAAGTGGAAAGACACTTAAAAAAACACTAGGCCTGCATTTCTGCAGGCCTATACTTATTTCTTAACTGTTAGTCAAATTTAATCTATTGTAAGATTTTTACCAAGGACTCGATCAGCTGTTTTGAAAAGGCATCTTTGGTACCTCCACCGATCTGGTTGTCAGAGAAACCAACCTCTCTAATCTGCTCTCGAAGTGACTTTCCCAGTCTCCCCGTGGGCTCATCAGGGGGCGTAGTACTATTAAGTAAAATTATAGCAGCCGGATTAATGGAATGAATAACTCTAGCACAATCAGCTGCCATCATTGCCCCAGCCATCCTATTATCTAAGGCATAGATACTCGCCCATTGGCGTGACTCCGCCAGTAACTCACACCGGTCATATACACCTACAACCGGAATAAGTTTAATTTCAAATGCTACGGCAGTAGTCACTTGAAATAATGGTTCATCCTCCAAAATAATGGCCGTTAATCCCGGAGGTACTTTGAAGTCTATTGCATCCTGACTCCAGCTAGCTGTCACAACCTGAGGGGTTAATGCAGCTCGGAGGTCTTCAGACGGAAGAGTGACTATTCCTGCCTGATGGGGAACTCCTATCATGTCTAATTGATTGATAGTTACCTGATCATATGCAGGTTCTGTGTTTCTACTAGTTACAGAACTGCTAGGAATGTGTGAAATTCCTTCTGATCTTAGCCCAAATGCTATTGCTACCATCAGCAATAAGAAACAACAGAAACCAACGAATATGATATTTCGGACATTGTGCGAACGACTAATGCTCATTTTTGCTCCTATGTTGAGGTTTTAAAACTAACGATAAGAAATTAACGATCACATCCAAACGAAAATAACTGATCATTCCAGCTCTTCATTTGGACGAGTAGCTATTGTAACAAAAGTTTTTTTGATTGAAAGATGAAATTATCTAAGCTGGAAGCTAACCTGTTTATTTTTTTCAAATGCTTCGATATCCTGATAATCATACTTACATGGTGTGATAGAAATATATCCTGAATTTACCGCGCCTACATCTGTAGAAACATCAAAAACTGCCTCCATATTTCTGTTGCCAGTGTAGTTAAAGTGTCCTCCTTCAGGATTTTTAGTCACTTCGCTCGAATCGTAGGTATAAATTTGTTTTAAATTTGGTAACAACTGAGTTAATTTAGCTTCAAGACTCTTTTTGGCAGGAAAATTCACATTCAAAAGGGATGCATCCCACCAGTTAGCTTTAATTGCCTTTTGAAGTATTGGCAAAATTAAGTTACCTGGATAATCCATATATTCATCAAGCGAGTCCACACCGTTGTGAGCCATGGTGTACATCTCAACAGGGAGATCCCAACTATATGCAATTGCTTTTGGAGCTAACTCCACAGCGAGTGTACGCTGGGCTGCGCCCAGCGTTCCCGAAGACGGAATGGCAGCACCTAAATTTGCGCCCCAGTTTACTCCAGAAACAACAAAGTCGAATGGTTCATCGAAATAGGCAGTGGCTAACTCAATGGCATCTGCCGGAGTTGCATCAACCCAAAGCGCCGGGACATCATCGACCGTATCTTTTCCCCACTCAAAACCACTGTGAATACTAATTTTACTACCTACGGCAGACTGCTGACGCAGCGTACCAGCAATGTGTAAATCAAAAGCATCCCTAAGAGCCGCAATGACCAAACGTGTTCCCAGTGAATTATATCCATCATCACCGGTCAATAATACGCGTTTTTTTGCTTGCTTTGCCATACTGTACTTTCTAGATACCATTTCCTCATTTGTATTCTAACAGATTTCATATCTTTCTTGATCATCGATAACTGAAAACATCATTCTCTACTAGTCAAATGCAGTAGTATTTTTGTACACTGTACTATATATGACCGATAGCCTGACCCCTATAACTCCCCCCGCCACAGAATCACAGATCCCTTCTGGTCCAATAGATACTTCAGTTGATTCAACTGGACAAACTAGTAATACCCCTGCACAACCGGTTGTTCCGCTAACAGCGCAACCCAGTTTCCAACAAGCGGAAAGCAGTCAAAGTTCACTTCAACCTGAAATAATAGATTCTGCAGATTCGAAATCTAATTGGAAAGTATACGGGGTAATTGGTGTGATGGTACTGGTGCTCCTCGCACTTGGTGGATACATCCTCTACAATCAATTTCTCCTTGCTCAACAGCCCATTGCACTTGATGGTATTTCTGAAGCACAGAATCCTGTCGTAGGATCTCCAGCTCCACAGCTCAATTATAATACCCCCGAAAATATAATCCCTCCCGAAGGGCCAGCAGTTTTGCCACCAGATCCATCCCCACCACCTGTTCCTAAAATCAGCTATACCAATTATCAGTACTCATTTGGCTTTGCGTATGTAGAAAATACTTCATATCAAGATGTTTCATGTACCGCACCAACAGAAAAACGACCAAACAGTGAAAATAAATTTATCTTTATCGACACCAGCAATGTAAACAGCAATGAAGATCTCCAAGCATTTTGTGAATACACAAACACGGAACACAAAGCCAAAATTCAAGTCAGTGAAACCCCTATAGAGTGTCTCGGGGATGCAGTTGAACGATCTGTAGGAGGAGTTGTAACAGGCACACAATGTGCAGGAAAAACGACATCGAGTTCATCACTTGATTCATCAACAAGTTTGCTCATCCCTAAAGATGGTAATATTATTGTGATTGAAATTAACTCACCTGAGTACATGAACTTACTTAACGACGTGGTCGAAACATTTACATTTGAAGTCGGTGAGCAACCAGCAATAACTGAGTCTTAACACTCATAGCACAAACTACAACCCAAGATCACTTAATTTTTCCAGTAGTTTTTTCTGTGCTCGATTAGGCTTTTCAGGAACAGTGATGAGCAGGCGGACATATAAATCACCATTTCCATTGCCTCGAAGGTGCGCGATACCCTCTCCACGCAACCTAACCAAAGAGTGAGAAGTTGTTCCGGGACGAACCTTAAGCTTAAGCTTATCATGTAGCGTTTCTACCTCTGTAACTCCACCCAAAGCTGCTAATGAAAACGAAATTTCATGATCAACAAAGACATCGTATCCATCTCTTTTATAGCGTGGGTGCGTTTTAACATCAATAGTTATGTCAAAATCATTAAACCGGAGTCTGGTTCCATCATTAGCTCCTGCTGGAACTTTAATTTTGTATTTTTTACCCTCAATTTCAAATTCTTTTTCAACCCCGTTTACCGCTTCCATAAACTCGACCCTCAGGGTGTAGCGAGGTCTTCGCTGTGCTTGTCTACCAAAACCACCACCAAAGAATTGTTCAAAAATTTCAAATGGATCACCGACGTCACCTTGTCCAAAGGGATTGCCACCAGAGGAGTTGTAGGTATAGGTAAACGGCCCTTGACCAAATCCACCACCAAATGGATTACCACCTCCACCCATTCCACTTGCAGGATCAAAAGCTGCATGACCAAACTGGTCATAAGCTTGACGCTTCTGGGTGTCTGAGAGAATCTGATAGGCCTCGTTTATTTCCTTAAACTTAGTCTCAGCCTCTTCTTTATTATTTGCATTTTTATCTGGATGCCACTTAAGGGCCTGCTTCCGATAGGCAGACTTGAGCTCTTTTTCTGTAGCTGACTTAGTAACACCAAGAATTTCGTAATAATCACGTTTAGTAGACATAGGAACTTATTCTAACAATAATTGTACAAAAAGTTAAGCAGTTAAATAAATTGACTGCTAAATGGAGGGCTATACTGCGCTAAAAAAGTCGTATATTTGTTATGTTATCAGAAGATAGGATAACTTTGTATGGACTCTCTTCTTTTCCAAATTTAAGATGATCGTTAAGTCGCTCCAAATCAAGAACCGAATTCATGTACGCGAACTCATCATCTGCAGAGTAGGTATACGTTATTGCGACTGGTCGCCCTACACTGAACTTTGAAACAATTTTAGAAAGAGACATAGTTTTCTGAACATCTCGCTCAATCACAACAACTTCAGCATCCTTATTTGTCAAACTCATATAAAAGGGTTTTTGTTTATCATAGGTGTATGGAAATATCTTTATAACCGGGATCAATTCTCCTTCATTTTTTTCTAACTGAAGTTGTTCTCCAAAGAATCCTGCTACTACAATTGTGTGTGTGCCATCGATCGTAGCATTCCCAAAGAATATTCCTGGAAAGAGCTGTGGAAGAACATCAGAAAAAATCTGAGCAGCACGATCTACAGGAATACCATTCTGATCATCAACCTCACCATCAAATTGAGTGCCGTTGTTTTGAAACCTACGAGAATCCATCCAGTTTTTGGTGGTACCAAGTATCAGAGTAATAGCTACAGCTAAAAAGGCAAATTTAGTCAACGAACGTGTGCTTGATTTCTTTGCTGAAGACACAGCAGATTTTTCTATCATGACGAGCCTCCTTAGTTGACTTCCTGCCAAATTAAGCCAGGAGTGTGCATGAAACGAGGTAGATTTTTGACTAGGTCAGGACGATATACGAATGTTGAGACCGGATCGAGATTATTCATTGAGCGTGTTAAAGGGTCAACACTGTTCTCGAAGTCACGATTTAAAGATACACCTGAGAATCCGACAAATGTTCCTGCTCCGATAAACTTGCGATCTACCAACTGTGGCTGACTCAAGGCGTCATATCCAGCAACAATCAGTGATTCATCTGCCACAAAGAGTCCCTCAACGTTTGTATCATCCGTTACAGGCACTAAGTTAGTCATATCTTTATCGAAACCAACAGATGCTTCAAAGGTAATGTTGCCGTTTACAATGAAACCTAAGAAGTCGCCATCATCAACATTAATAACTTGCTCTATATCTCCATTATCTTGAACAGTTAAGTCACCGTTAATAAGCACTACTGCTTTATCAACACCTGCTGGTAACTCAATGGTTGCAGTAGGATCGATAGTAACTGCACCCGATGCATAGTAAATACGCGTTCCATCATCAGCATCAGTCGTAAAATCTGAATTAAATATGTCATTTGATACTCTTACGCTAGCTGGTACTGTATTTGCATAATCAGAAATGAGGATCTCACGAATAAAGAAATCATAATTTTCTTGTTTAAGATTATCATGGTACGTGCCTACAGCAACTTGCTGTAAATCACGATCAGTAACATATCCTTGAGTATCTCCAGATGAGTATGCGCCGCTACCGGACATAGGAACGCCAGCAGAATCAGCCGTTAAATCAGCGTCTTGTGCCACCATGTAGGATCTGCAATATCCAGTACTATCATCAATACATACTTGAGGTATATCTGAGACTATGTTTCCTGATGCAGCATACACCGTACCGCCCCATGTCTGCCACCAAGGGCCATTGACCAGATTATATTCCTGCAACCAGAAGTTTTGTGGAGTACCGCTTGATGGTGTCAATACGTTTCCATATCGACAGGTAAACGGATCACCCTGGTTAAATGCTGAAGGGCATTCGCAAGCAAGTGCTTGGGTCATATCAGCATTTGTAAGACTCATTGTGATATTCGTACCTGAACCCCAAGCAATAGTTGGAATATACGGGACATTTTGAATCGTAAAGAGATGACTCAGAGCAGTATCATCAATACCTCCAGATGCAGCTGCAAGTCTTCTTGTCGCTGCAGCAGCTGAGAATCCAGCTGTTGTTCCTGTTGGTCCAGTACACACACTTCCAGAAGGATTTCCATCACCCTCATACAGCGTACCTGTCACATTGGCAACTAAGTTAAGTGGCACATCTATCCATCCCGAGTTTTGATCGCTGCCTGTAAATGGAGTACAGCTATCATTTGTAGCCCGAACTGCAACACGAAGTGAATTATCTTTCAGGACTTCAGGATCATACGTAAATGTTGGAGTCGAGTCTAGGATCCCGTCATGATTTGCGTCGAAAGATGCAAAGGTTACCTGACCACAAAGGGTGTCACCTGTACCAGTATAGGTAGCACATGCATCAGCAATGGTATTTCGTTGAGAATCATTCAACTGATTGCCACCATAGACAATAACTGTCCAATAATCGCTCAAGGTTGTAGTATCTGTCCAAGTAATTGGCACTGTACCTGGGTAGGTAGTCATATTTCGTGTTGGTGTTGGTTGCGCATTACTAATAGTTGGGTTTCCAAGATCAGTAGATGGACATCCAGCGAATTGACCACATTGAGGAGAACACGTCACTTCAAGATTAACATTATCCTGTCCGCTACATGAGACCCAACCGTTTGCTGTACAGTTTACAGTTCCCCCCTCGTAGGTACAGTTAGGGTTACCTGAACATTGTTGTGGAGCTGTTGGTAAATCACAGTGAAGTTTATAATCCCCAACAGGTAATCCAGAAATAAGCGTAGATTGCTGACAAGCTGAACTATTGCCAGAAGTACAACCACCAACTTCTCCTGTTGAAGTAAGAATGACATTGTCAAAGTAAACTGGCACAGTATTTCCCGGTGGTCGAAGCACTACTCGCACGCTGTTGCTATTTGCAGATGGTGACATAGTGATGTCTCGAGTAACATTAGTCCACGTTGTAGTTGCAGTAACGCTTCCAATATTTCCCCATGTACCATCCCCAGCCTGAACAAGTATATTATTAATTGTCTGAGTTCCTGCATGAGCCTGAACATCAAATGAAAGAGTAAAGTTTCTACTTGCAACAGAAGCACCAGTATTCACCAAATCAGAGGCGACATAGGCATCGCTGCCATCATTTTTATTTACCATCTTTAAGTAGTATCGCCCAGTAACACCAGCTGTTGGCCAGACTTGACTATCCACAGCCCATGCCTCCTGCATTCCTCCTGATACTATCCAATTAGTCAAATTACCAGTCTCGAATGAACCATTTGCTATATTTGGTGTTGTAGTGAAAATGTAATAGTGGCGACCATCCCAATTAATGTGACCAGCACCATCTGGAATTACTGGTTGATTATTTTCATCTAGAATCTCTGTATAATCTGCTTTTCCAAGAATTAAACGAACGGGCTCACTAGCGGGAGCTTCAGAATACCCCCATACTATTGCCAACGTTGACTGAGCTGTGGTAATGCTATTATCAGTCAACTGAACCGTACATTGTTTGTTGTAATCAGGCACTATACCAATAGTCTTAAGTCCTGCTTCACAACGAGTACGATTGTAACTATTTGTAACACTCACGCCAAAACTTGTTGAACCGTTATAATTGCCGGGACTTACCACCCAACCGCTTGGTAACACGATATCTATGTCCTTATAGCCAACTTCTGATACTTGTAAGTACACATTTCCATATCGCATATTAGCTAAACCACCCTCACAATACACACCATCCGGACCACAGGCCATGCCAATTTCCCTACCCGAGTCTACACAACCCTGATTATCCCAGTGACATCTCTTACAATACTTCTCTTCAGTGAAACATTTATCTCCATACGATTGGTTTTCCCATCCCCATGGTCTACAACTACCAGTTCTCACCCCATCACGTATACATTCATCTGGCCCCCAAGTACAAGTGTCACCTTCAAATTCGCTGTTTTGAATGTTACATCTTGGTGAAAGCTCATTGTTCTCAAAAAAGAGCCTAACTCCATTCACAACCTTAAGATTTCCTGTGGTTAAACAAGAACCATCCCTCTGAATACGTGCTTCACCTGAGTTAAAATCCCAGACACCATTCATGTTCGTATCCTCAAAAAAGGTAAACGCCACGATGCCTTTATCCACAGGGGCACAAGCAGATGGACAACTTCCACACACACCCTCCCCATTAGCTGCAGGCACACAAGCAACACTACTGACACATTTCCACCAATTGCCGTCACAGTTGCCTGGATCTGGAGGCGTATCCCCTGATGGTTCTGGAACACCGTTCACATAACAAGATCTAGACGATGAAGTACCTGTAGCTTCGGTACACGAATTGGTTCCTGATGCACTTGAACACTGAATAGCGGCATATGACGCAGTACATGAATTTGTTCCCTCGGTACAGGGCTCGTTATGATGGTCAATAACACAGGTGCTAGCCCAGCCGCTGTAACAGGATTTCTGACACGAAACTGAACAAGCTCCTGTACAAGCAGCCAAATCCTGACCATAGGTCAAATTGGTATTTGGGCAAAACCAGTATGGGTCTTCGCCAATTCCTCTACACAGTCCTTGCGCAGCACCCGTTGCCTCACACTGATATTGATAGTACACCAGTGAAAACCCACAGCAACCTGGCTCCCAGCATTGTGCTGCTTTTACCATGCTTACTGCTCCACCACTGATCAACAAATAACTAGTTAAAATGAAAAACAAAAAAAGTGTCGCGGTAGTCAGTATTCTTTTAATCATTGTTTAAGTGCCACGTTTAAAATAAATCTGAAACTAATAGACAACTCACTAACTTCATCCATAAAGAATGCTTCCCAACCGTCAACAAATTCTGAAAGATCTGGGATAAGTAAAAACTGAACAGAGACCGTATCTCCAACAGAGAGCATTTTAGCTACCTCGGTGGAAGGATACGTATCCGCAGTCTTTACATTTTCTTCTTGGGTAGTAAGAGCTAAACGCTCATTTCTAAAGAAGATCATTTGTTGCTCTGGCCCTAATCCAACCTCGAATGTTGCATCATTTTCTGGAGCTTTTAGAATAAGAAATGTTTCTTGCAAATTTGCTGGTGCCACTTCTCTTTGCTCGATACCAACCAGTTCTGCAGTAATTTCAACTGTGTGATTCCCATCAACATCAACACTGCGAATAAAAGAAGATTCTTCTGAGGTTATTGTATTAGGTTCTGGGGTATTTGAAAGTTGAGAAATACTGCCTGAAGAATACCGGGAGAGCACAAAATATACCATTACTGCAATCGCACCGAACAATACTAGAGCTAGAACTCCTCCATTGGGTTTCTTCATATTTCTATTTTTAGTATAGTCTAAGAGGAAAGAAGTGCGCAATGGGGAAATAGTTTTTATTCTTTAAACAAAAAGCGCCCCGAAGGGCGCTTCTGTTTATTTTCTTTTGTTTAATTATTCTGTAGTATATTTTCTTACTAGTTTTCAGAATTCCCAAAGTCTTCAGGAAGATAAAAACCTGCAAAAGGAATTGCATTCGATATCGTAGGATACTGCAAAGTGTTATTGTATACTTCTTTATTAGTGTCAAAAGAGCCACTATCAAACTTAAGATGTGCTTGTCCTAAGCCAGTCATACTGGAGTCAGGCACAGTTCCTAAGAGATACCCTACAATTGGATTGTCTGGATTTTGACTCACATAATTTATAAAATCTTCAAAAGAACTAAAAGGCGTTCCAGCTGCATCCTTCCAAAGTTGAGGCTGGAAAGAGCCGCTTCTTATAAAATCAATACTTCCATCTGGATTAAGAGTAGACCCATAGTCACGTGTTGTGTTGTCCGAAAGTCCTTCAATTTTCATTGAAATTGCTTCTGCAATTAACAATGGATTACCGGCTGAGTCTGTTGTCCAACTATACCCATTGAAACCAACTGATGTTAAATCTGGTTTATTTGGAAATACAAATCTATAACTGCCTCTTAGCACAAACGGAGTGGCTCTAAAGAGTTGACTATTCGTTCCAATTCCATCCACCATTTTTGCTGGGAAAGATTCTGAATTGATAACGCCTTGTGTCTGAAGGTTTAACTCTCCAGGTGCCAATATTTGATCTGCACTTTGTAAGTTAAGCAAATTTAAAACAGCTTGAGAATTATAAGGGACATATTCCCAACCACCAGTATCAGTCTGAATAATTGCCATTGTTCCAGCTGGAATTTCCATCATGTCTGCAAATTCGTATGTGACTTTTTCCTCTGGCCCAAACAACCATTCTGGAGCTGCCTGCACATAAGTCTCCCAATCTGAACTTTCATTTTGTCGAGTTATTAATGGGACATCTCCAACACCATAACCAACCGTCTGACCTTCAAAATTGACGTCATCGTACTGGAGGTGATCTATTGGAGCTAAACCTCCCGCTTCAGCGAACGCTTGTGCTTCAAATAAGTCAACTTCTTGAACATACATTTCATAAGGAATAAATTCACCACCTAACACCCAGTCTGCAAAGTAAAATGTTTTTTCTTCGGTTTCTGATGTCCAAGTTGGCGTTCCATCTGGGGCAATTTTTAAGATGTAAGATTCGTCTAAATGGTATTCACTCTGACCATCCCAAGCAATATGACTATAAATAGTGTACGTATTATCAGCATTTATATAAACAGCGTCACCTTCACCATAGGTTGCATCGCCATAATCTCCTGGGCCAAGTATGATTGTTGAGTCGTCAAGTACCCTAAAATTACTTTCAGAGGCAATTAAATTGGCCTGTGATGCTTCTAATTTACCTATAGTCTGAGTAGTTTCATCACCAATAAGTGAAATAATAATTGCATTTATCTCATCTTCGGATACTCCTTGCGACTCAAGGTATGAAACGTCGATATTAGTTGGAATCTGAGTTGACTCAGGAGCAGCTGTCTCTGTAGCAACTGGAGCGGGTTCCGTTGGAACAGCCGTTGGGACTGCCGTTGGTTCTTGAGTTGGTGGTAAATCTGTTGCTGGATCTTCTCCTGTCGCAGTAACTGTTACGCCTGGCTCAACAGTAACACCACATGCTGACAAACTCATTGGAATAACTGTACCAAATAAAAGCACTGCTCCAATTTTAACTGCTAGAGCAAATTGTCTGCGATCTACATTACGAACTCCGTACAACCATTTTAAAATGCCACCTAAAGATCTAATGTCTTGAGCAAGTAAATCAGCGACATATTTGGGATCAATACCAAGTGCTGTCTCTTTGATTCGCCTCGCAATATCAGCAGAACTTGCCTTTAAGGCATCAGCTGAAAGCGAGTTTGCGACTAACTCAGATAAATCTTTTACTAAACTTGCACGAGCAAAAGTGTCTTGTGCGCGGTCATACAGTTGTTGATACTCATTCTTAATTGCTGGTGTAATTGTGTCATCTTTATGTTGAACATAAAATGTTCGAACTGCTTCAAGAGATTCTGAATAGTCGTCATAGAAAGATTTGATTATGCCGGCAATACCACGTGGCTCGTGTGCATCTCCCCATTCTGAAGAGGTCGTATTAATTGTGAAAGGTTCAGCAAAAATAGGTCTTGTAAGATGTAATTTATGCTCTGTGTCCTTAGCTGCAGCTTTTTCTTTGGAAGCAGATTCTAAGGCAGCCTTTTCAGTTGCCTCAGCATCCATGCGAGCTTGATAGCGTGCATGGCGTAGAGGTTCATGGAACTTAGGGTCATAGTTAGACTTTGGCCCGAAATTCATACCTTTTGCTTTTTGACTTTGTATTGAAGAATAATCTTCAACTCGATTCTTTCCCATTTTGTTCTTTCTAAATAACCCATATTTACATGTATTTACCAGTATGTTAAACTTACAACTTCTGTTTATTTAAGCCTGGTAGACACACAAATTGCTATGGGCCTTTTGTTTCTTTTTCTATTTTACATATAGTCTTATAATAATGCAATACATACCCAATACGTATATACTATAAGTTTCCGCATTTTCCTCGAGTATTGAGGGCATATTGTGTGCTTTTTTTGGTAAAAACAAGTTTATTCTTGACTGAGTTTCGTATCTTGAGGTACACAAAAAAGCCCCCGGCCGTGAGGCCGAGGGCTTTTGCGATTCGCGTCTGTCCAGCGATTCCAATTTTTGTTGTAGCCCCGCGAGGGAGCTTCCTTACTTTGAGCCTCTGCGAAGCAAGAGCTCAGAGGAAGGATGCGAGCACGTTTTACCGTGTCCGTGGAGTACTCCCTGTTTCAAAGCCTGACGTAAGTAGATTTGAAATAGGGAGTACGGAACTTTTACTCGTTAACCACTTCCCCCTCTTCAGCTGAGTCTGCATCTGATTTTTCAGTTTTTTTGACATCTGCATCTGGGCCTGTTGCCCCTGCGGCAGCTTCTGCCTGCTGAGCCTTTTGCATGACTTCGCCAATCTTTTGAGCTGACTTAAAGGTTGCGTCGACAGCTGAGTCGATCTCTTCTTTGGTCACATCTTCTTTTTCGGCGAGTTCTTTAAGTTTGGTGACATCTTCTTGAATGTTCTTTTTATCTGCATCTTCAAGCTTGTCGCCATACTCCTCGAGTTGTTTTTCAATTTCGAAAGCAACACTGGTTGCGTGGTTGCGAGCTTCGACAGTTTCTTTTTTCTTTTTGTCTTCATCAGCATACTTCTCTGCATCAGCCTTCATCTTTTCGACTTCTTCGTCTGAGAGATTGGTAGAGTTTTGAATGGTAATTTTTTGTTCTTTACCGGTTGAAGTATCTTTAGCAGTGACATGCAGAATTCCGTTACTGTCGATGTCGAAGGTAACTTCAATCTGAGGCACACCGCGTCGTGCTGGTGGAATTCCATCAAGAATGAACTTTCCAAGTGATTTGTTGTCTGCAGCCATTTGACGTTCACCTTGCAAGACGTGGATTTCCACTGAAGTCTGATTGTCGGCAGCTGTTGAGAACACCTGTGACTTACTGGTAGGAATTGTTGTGTTGCGCTCAATGAGGGCAGTTCTGATACTTCCCAGAGTCTCTAATCCCAGAGTAAGTGGAGTTACGTCGAGAAGGACCACATCAGTCACGTCTCCACCTATAACACCTGCTTGAATTGCAGCACCAATGGCCACAACTTCGTCAGGATTCACACCTTTGTGAGGTGCCTTGCCGAAGAATTTTTCGACTTCCTTCTGAATTTTTGGCATACGAGTCATACCACCAACCAGAACAATGTCTGAGATATCACTTGCCTTCATGCCGGCATCTTTAAGGGCACTCTTAACTGGTTCGAATGACTTTTTAATGAGATCATCAACCAACTCTTCCAACTTGGCTCGAGTAAGAGTCATAGTTAGATGGAGTGGCTGACCATCATCTCCTTGGGTAATGAATGGTTGATTAATGTCGGTTGAAGTTGCACTTGAAAGCTCAATTTTTGCCTTTTCAGCAGTATCTTTTACACGTTGCAGTGCTTGTGGATCTTTTGAAAGATCTTTGCCCGTTTCTTTTTTGAACTCAGATACGATCCAATCAATGATTTTACTGTCGAAGTCGTCTCCACCAAGAAAAGTGTCTCCATTAGTAGACTTAACTTCGAACACACCATCACCAATATCTAAAATGGAAATATCGAAGGTACCACCACCAAGGTCATACACCGCAATAATTTCGTTGCCTTTTTTATCGAGACCATAAGCCAGTGCTGCGGCTGTTGGCTCGTTAACGATACGTTCTACTTTAAGACCTGCAATTTCACCTGCTTGTTTTGTAGCTTGGCGCTGCGCGTCATTGAAGTAGGCAGGTACTGTAATAACTGCACTAGTAACTTTTCCACCAAGGTAACTTTCAGCATCTGCCTTTGCTTTTGCTAAGATTTTTGCTGAAACTTCTTGTGGAGTAAGCTGCTTGTTGTCAATTTTAACCACAGCCATACCGTCTTTACCTTCGGTAACTTCATAGGCAACGTGTTTAATTGATTGTTTTACTGCACTGTCCTTGAACTTTCCACCCATGAAACGCTTAACTGAATTAACAGTCTTAGCAGGATTCAGGACCATTTGGCGTTTTGCAACGTCTCCTACCGAGACATCACTGCCTTTGAAAGAGACAATTGATGGGAAGGTGTTGCGACCTTCTGCAGTTGGAATGATCTTGGCAGTTCCGCCTTCCATAACAGCAATTGCTGAGTTGGTGGTTCCAAGGTCGATACCGATTATTTTTCCAGAGTCTGACATATTTCTCCTTTGAATATTATGTTCTACTACTTTTTGATTTTGAGAGTATTTCTTGCCATTTTTGACAGTCTTTTTCTCTCTGTATAGAGCTCATTTTAGCAAACAAAGCCTGCGACTGCAAGCAGTATTTTACTTTGACTGCTAATTTTGAGAACTGTACTTTTAAGTTGCTTATAGCAGGCTAAAATGCCTGCTTAAAAAAATTTGTTTCTACAGAATTAATCCAAAATTACTTTTGCAAATTGAATAATTTCGCCATTTAAACGGTAACATGGCGAAAGAACTTTAGTGACTTTTTTTCCTACCTTTGTAATTTCAACAACTTCCATAGTTTCAGCGTCAAAAGGCGTACCTAAACACTCAACTTGCTCTAAGCCTTCTTGATTAAGCGTTTGCCACAATTGAGTAACAACCATGTTTAAACCTGGATCGTTAATTTGCTGAGCAGCAAGTGCAAGATGATTAAGTGGTTCAACCAGATTTGAAACAAAATCTTTTGTGGCCAATCGGGCTTTCTTGACTGCTTCTTCACGGTTGCGACGTACTAGGTTGTGGTAATCAGCTATTGCTCGCTGATATTTTTGTTCAGCTTCAACTAGCTTTAGTTGCAGCTCTGCTACTTCGTCATCTAGTGTATCTTCAAGAACTTGTGACTCTCCAGTACTTTGGTCTTCTAGCTGTTCTTCTGGATTTTGAGTGTTATCTGTCATAGTACTCACTTCTAATCATGCGCAAGGCACGTAATTTTATCTAATTTATTCAACAATTTCGCGGATAAGTCCGCGCAAATACTTCATTACTGGAATAACGTAAGGGTAATCGAATCGACTTGATCCGAGCACACCAACATGTACTTTTTTCTGATCAATTTCAAATGACATATGAATCATGCCTACTGGAGCTAAGTGAATATTTCCCATTTCAGGACCATAGATAACATGGACCAAGTTCTCACTGGTGCCTGAATCAAACAATTCCTCGAGAAGTTTGGCTTCTTCTGAAAGTTGCAACACGTTTCGCATCACGGTTATATCAAAGAATTCTGGCATTTGTAGTAGATTAGCGTACCCAGATTGAAACATGCGGTCATCTTCCAGCACAGTTACACACAGGGCCTTTGATTTATCAGCCAAAACTCGAGTCATTTGATACAAGAGCTCATCCATCTCTTTGCGACTATTCCAAATTTTTTCTTTTGCAGAAACTTCATCAGCAACCGAAAGCTCGCGCTCTTTCATGAGTTCATTCACATAGAGCTTCATGGCCAAAGAGGTGGGTAAACGGCCAGCACTGCTGTGGCCCTTTTTAAGGTAGCCTTGCTTTTCGAGATAAACCATCTCATTACGGATTGTTGCAGGTGAAACACCAATAGAGTACTTCTTATCGATCGTCTCAGAACCCACAGCTTCTGCTGTGTTGATAAACTCTTCAATAACTGCGCGTAAAATTTGAATTTGTCTCGCGGTTAGGTCGATCATACTCTTCTCATTTCTACGAACACGCATATGTCCCTCTGCAGAGAGCGCTTTTAAAATATTCGTGCTGTATTAGCAATAATAGAACTTGATTGCTAAATTGTCAAGCAAAAAGTGGGTGCTTTATGCTTCTTCAACAGATGCTGAACCATCTGAATCTTGTGGTTGCTGTTTAGGTTCAAGTTGAGTTTTTGTGTTTTCCTCAGCTCTAACAGCCTGAGTAGTTAAAACACTCACATCAATTGCAAGTAATTTTTGTAAAAAGATCGACACTTCAGACATTTCATCAACAAGCATTCCGCCGCCACTTTTTAGTTCCACAACTGATAAAGCTGCTGCATCTTTATTTACAGCTATAAAGAGTGCTTCATTCAGCGATCCTAAAAACATATTTGTGATTTCCTGTGGATGTTTGTCCCGTAGATATTTCATCATATCAGTACTGTTTGTAACTAATGCCTCCCATTGTGGTGTAAGCGCCTGCATATCTTTAAGTTGCTGAACTTTGGCAGTATCGACTACTTCACCAACGGATTGTGAAGCTCTAATTTCTGATACAAGCGTATTGATCTTACGGGGTAACGTACTCTCGATTAAACCCGTCACGCTATAGAGAAGTTCTGTGACTAAAAGTGATCTGGTGGCCTCTAACTGAGCCACCTCTTGCTCAGATTCACTCATATTGGTAGCAGTAATTTGTTCTGAAAGTTCTGTAATCGACTTTCTGATTGCGCGAATAGGTATGTTCCTGTTTGGCAAAACAAATGCTTCCACTTCAGCATCAGATACTATATTTTTTGAAGTTAATACCTGCAAGGTCTTGTTTATCAGCTCACCATTCGCCGCCATTCTTTCTTGATTCTTGGCTTCGTATTCAGCTGGCGTAATTTCTCTTTCAGGAGCTCGCTCATCCTTTTCCTTAAAATCTTGAACAACTGGTTTTGAAATTTGAAACATCACTTTATTTTCTTTATGAACTGTAGGTAAAAATATATATCTTATTTGTACCAAAAAAATGCTACACTTAATACTACGTATGCGAGTTACCCATTACAGACAAAAAAACCGGATTAAACTGATTGCCCAAGGAATTGTGGTGCTCAGTTTATTGGTTATCGCTGTTATCGGCGGTACGCAGATCCAAGTGGTCAAAGAATTCTTTTCAAGAGCATCTGGTGAACCTGCTAAAATTTCGGTTGATGCCCAAAAAGTTGTTGGCGTCATGCCGCGCCCATGGAGAAATTTAGCTCAGGGTGGTGAAGATCATGCCTGGCGGATACAACCAATCGAAAATCAAGTTCGCGCCTTACATCCCACCTACATTCGCATTGACCACCTCTATGATTTTTATGACATAGTAGGCGGAACCCCCGGTAACTTAACGTTCGACTTTAGCAAACTCGACTTACTACTCGACGACATGAAAGCTGTTGGCGCCACTCCCTATATTTCTCTCTCCTACATGCCACCAGTTATTTCAAGTGGCAGCATAATTGATCCACCAAAAAACTATGCCGACTGGGAACTTGTTGTACAACGTACCATCGAGCATATTAGTGGCACTCGTCGTACTCCTAATGTGTACTATGAAGTCTGGAATGAGCCTGATCTGTTTGGTGACTGGAAGTACTATGGAGATCGCAACTACATGTCTTTATATAATGCGTCTGCTCGCGGCGCCGCCCGCGTTCGCGGTGTCCAGCCCTTTAAATTTGGCGGCGCCGCCACCACGGCTCTGTATAAAAACTGGTTTGATGCCTTAGCAAAAAATGCTGTTACCAATAACATCCGTTTTGATTTCTTCTCTTGGCACCGATACGACAATGACATCGACCAATACCGTGACGACATGACTAACGTGCGCACCTGGCTACAAAAATATCCAACCCTTGAACCTTCACTGGAACTCCACATTACTGAGTGGGGCCATGATAGTGAGAATCATCCAGGCTATGATGGCAACTACGGGGCTGCTCACACCGTTGCTGGAGCTATTGAAATGGTCGGAATAGTTGAGCGTGCATTTGTTTTTGAGATTCAAGATGGAAAAGATCCTAAGGGCGAGCGAAATTGGGGACGATGGGGAATGCTTACCCATAATGACTTCGGTGGAACTCCCAAACCCCGCTACACAGCCTTAAAATTGTTAGATCGCATTGGCACGCAACGCCTGCAGCTGCTTGGAAAAGGTAGCTGGGTAAAAGGTTTAGCTGCTAAAAATGATGTTGGCGACACTCAGATTGTGCTCTCGAATTTTGATCTCTACGGACAACATAGTGAAGCAGTACCAATCACAATTAAGAATCTACCCAACGGGAGCTATACAGTGACCAAAGAATTCCACACTGGGCAAGTTCAATCTACAGCAGCAAGTGTCAGTGATGGTTCATTGGTAACGAATATTCATATGCCTGCAAATACTGTGGTGATGATTACTATAAAGAAGAAATAAGCTCTACTATCTCTTTCTGAAATCGCTCTTTTCTAAACTCAAGCGCATGAGTATAAATTGCTGAAGAATTAAATTTTTTTTCTTCAGTCTCAAACTGCTGCATTTTTTCAACTAAACTTTTAACCGTTAACTCATCAAAGAACAACCCGGTTTTGCCTTCAAGGATTGTCTCGCGTGGCCCTCCAGACCTGTGTGCTAGAACAGGAACTCCGTGTCCCATTGCTTCAATTGGTACGATACCAAAATCCTCATCTTCAGCCGGAAAGATAAGTGCTTTTGCCCCGGCATAGACATCATGCAAAACTTCGTCTGTAACGCCACCTAAGAACTCAATGCTGGGACCAGCCATGCTGCGAAGATACTCTTCACCTTTGCCAGAACCCACAACTTTTAGTTGCACACCTAACTGGGTACATGCTTTAATTGCTAAATCAACGTGTTTACTCGCCGCTAGTCTGCCCACATACAGATAATAGTCACCAGAGCGCTTTTTAAGGTTCTTATGTTCTGTATCTGATACTTTCTGCACATCAACAGGAGGAAAAATAACAACTGAATCTCTGCGATAGAATTTTGCTATGCGACGTTTTGTTTCACCACTATTGGCAATAAACTTAAAATCGTGCTGAGCAATCTGGAAATCAACTACTCGCAGATAATGATTCATAAGCGTGCCAATAACACGAGTAAAGGGATTACGCTTCCAATCAGTCATGGTTGTATAGCCATACAACGATCGAGCTGGTGTGTGACAGTAACAGTAATGATTAGCTTTTTTTGAGCCACTCTGTGTCGTTACAGCTTTAGCAAAATAGGCATTTGTTGAAGAAATGACTACGTCATATTCGGACAAATCAAGACTTTCAAAAGCTTTTGGTGCAAAAATTCGATAGGGAGAAAACAACTTCTTGTAAAAAGGCAGTTTCGTAATCCAAGTCTCACGAATATCCCAACCATCAAAACGCCCCGCATGCATGCCTAAGGCATCAGGATCAAAGAATGCAGTATATACTGGAGCATCTGGAAAAAGTTCATGCAGAGCTTCAACTACGCGTTCAGCGCCACCGTATTCTCGTAAATAGTCATGAACCAGCGCAACTTTGAGATCTTTTTTCTTTTTCATTAGAACAATGCCTCCTGCAGAGATTCTTCAAATCTATCACTAGGTAATAATCTAACTAAAGATGAAAACTCAAGTGAATCAAACACATCAATTACTTCTTGTTTATCGTAATCTCTAACCGTGCATTTTGTTAAATCAAAATCTATGGGTACGTGGACGTCAATTCTTGCGAGTTCCTGACTCATAAATGCTGATTCTTTGCCTTCCACCATCTTCTTGAGCGTGGCACCCTTAAGCAACGCATGTTTTTCACCAGATTCCGCAATGCGATCTACTGCCTGGTACACTTTGTCTAGTGAACCAAACTCAGAGAGTAACTTTCTGGCTGTTACTTTTCCAATACCAGGAACACCTGGAATATTGTCAGAAGCATCACCCATTAATGCTTTGAGATCTACAACTTGATTGGGTCGCACACCCATTTTTTTAATCACTTCAGTCTCAAAATATTCAGTATCCTTTGTCCATTTACTACCTGGAATCCAAATTGAGACATCTTCATTTACCAATTGCAGCAAATCTTTGTCCCCAGACACCACGGTGGTGAGCGTTTTATCTGACTTTCCAGATGCTCTCATTTCAGTTGCAATAGTACCAATCAAATCATCAGCTTCTTCACCTTCTTGAATGAATGTTGGAATATTGAGCGCCTTAACAACAGACTTAATTATGTCCACTTGTGGCCGCAACTCTTCTGGCATGGGAGGCCTGTTTGCTTTATAACTTTCGTGTTTTTCAGCACGCTTTGTTTTTGATTTATGGTCAAATGCGACTGCAATGTACTCAGGTTCAAAATCACGAATAACAGTCAGTAAGATGCGAGTAAAACCATATACGGCATTTACTGGAATACCTTGGGGAGAAGTCAGCTCGGGAAACGCATGAAATGCACGATACATAAGGGCATGACCATCAAAAATTATGAATCGATCACGTTCCTCATATTCTTCTTCCAGAGCAAGCTTCTTGAATTCTGCAGTATTTATCATTGGCTCAGTCTATCATTTTTTTAGAAGCAGATTACACAGTCAATACTTTCGACCTCATAAAAAAATTACTTACTTTTTTTAGATTTTTTTTCTGAAGCTACTCGCTTTTCTTCTTTTTCTTCCGCAACCTTCGCGTCTGAAATTTTAGAAGACAGCACTGGCTTGTACTCAAACTTTGTCTTTGATTCACCCATCAACTTGGCAAACTCATCAGCGTCAAGTGATTCAACATCAACCAACTTCTGAGAAACCGCATCGAGCGTTTTCTTATTTGCTTTAAGCAATTTAAAAGCCTGAGCATAGCCTTCGGCTAAGAATCGTTGCGTTTCTTCATCAACTTGTTCCTGAACCTTGGCTGAAATATGACTTGCCTCACCCCATGCACGACCGAAATCTTGATTGTCGTAGAGTGGTGTATAGTTCATAGGACCAAGTGTACTCATGCCGTACTCTGTAACCATAGCTCGTGCTATGCGAGTTGCTCGCTCGATGTCGCTACTTGCTCCTGCAGTCAGCTCACTAAAGATGAGTTCTTCGGCAGCTCTTCCCCCCATTAGTACCGCAATTCGATCAATGAGTTCAGATTTTGTTGTTTGTAACTTATCTTTTTCAGGTGGCGTGAGCGTAAATCCAAGTGCTCGACCGCGTGAAACAATTGAAATACGGTGCACTGGATCTGCATGAGCAGATAAATGAGCAATAAGCGCATGACCAGCTTCGTGGTACGCAGTCATTTCTCGTTCGTGTTTATCTTGGAGTCTCTTCTTACTTGGACCAAGTTTCACTTTGAGTGAAGCTTCCTCAATGTCTTCCATGGTAATTTCTGTACGCGCTTCACGGGCCACCGCAATCGCAGCTTCATTAAGCATGTTTTCTAAATCAGCACCTGAAAATCCGACTGTTCGGCGTGCAACTTTTTCCCAAGTAAGATTTGATACAAAAGGCTTTCCCTTGGCATGGATACTCAAAATATATTTTCGCTCTTCCAAGTCTGGAAGTCGCACTAACACTCGGCGATCAAAACGGCCTGGGCGCACTAAAGCTGGATCCAACATATCACCTCGATTTGTTGCAGCCATAACAATCACTTTTTCATTTTGAGCAAACCCATCCATCTCAACTAAAATCTGGTTGAGAGTTTGCTCACGCTCATCATGACCACCCATGTTGCCTTGACCTCTCATGCGACCGATGGCGTCAATTTCATCGATAAAAATAATAGCAGGAGATAGTTTTTTGGCGGTCGTAAAAAGGTCGCGAACACGAGACGCACCCACACCAACTAACATTTCCATAAATTCACTTCCAGCAATTGAGAGAAACTGCACATTTGCCTCTCCAGCAACAGCTCGAGCAAGGAGCGTTTTACCAGTTCCCGCAGGACCAACTAAGAGCACACCTTTTGGGGTGCGTGCTCCAACTTTTTCGTATTTCTTTGGATTCTTAAGGAAGTCAACAATTTCTTCAAGCTCTTTTTTTGCTTCATCCATACCCCCTACGTCATCAAACTTGGTATTTTGCTTGCCCTTCACAAAAAGCTTTGCTTTGCTTTTGCCCATGCCCATCATGTCCCCAGCACCGCCTCTTGCTTGCCTAAACAAGAAAAAGAAAAATACTACCATCAAGATAATAGGCAAAATGCTAACCATTAATTCCCAAAACATCGCAGAAAAGGAAAGATCTTTTATCTCCAGACTGGTACTATTTACATCTATATCCGAGGCAGATAAAATGTCGACGATTCCTTGCCCTGCTTCTTTACGAGTGGTCTTTTCCGAGCCATCTGCGTAAGTTAGCATAAGTTCTTCACCACGGACGTCAACTTTTTCAATTTTTTCTTCACGAACGTCAGAAACAAACTGACTCAAAGAAATAACTTCAATTGTACCGCCATTTACCAGATTTAAAATAAATGGTAAGAACAGCACTCCAATTAAAATAAAGAGCAGCCCTTTACTAAACAGATCATTAAGATTAATCTTCATTTCAACTTTTTTAGTTTTTTTTGATTTATCAGTCATACACTAACACCTGAACCTTTCATCTTGCTTACACAGAACTGTGCGCTGGTTCAAGTCACGCACCATTTCTGAAAACATACCGAATTCTAACGAACTATACTGCCAGGCGCAAGCGCCTTTTCAGGAGCCAGCAAAGCCACAGTTTCATCTCCTCCTGCCAGGAGCATGCCTTGGCTCTCAACTCCGCGCAACATGCGGGGTGCTAGGTTTGCCAAGTAGGTGACAGTTTTCCCAACCAGCTCTTCTGGAGAATACCAGGCTTTGATCCCAGCTGCAACAGTTCTTTCACCTAACTCGCCCACATCAAGCGTAATCTTAAGTAATTTATCTGCACCCTCAATTGGCTCTGCAGCAATAATTTTTGCTACTCTAATGTCTAGTTTTACAAAATCGTCGTATTGAATTTCTTCTTTCATGTTTGGTTTTCCATTTGGTATCTTTTTTACTTTATTTACGAAGTCCCATTTTTTCACGAACTTCTGCTACAGTTGCTTCTGCAATTACGCGTGAACGATCTGCTCCTTCTTTAATGATTCGATCAACATAGTCTGGATTTGCCTCAAGCTCAGCTCGTTTTTTCTGAATTGGACGTAACTCATCAAAAATTGCCTGTGCTAATTCTTTTTTAAGATCTCCATAGCGAACCCCACTACCTGTATATGCAGCTTCATATTCGCGTCGCTTTGCTTCACCCTGGAAAAGTTCAACAAATTGGAAAAGATTGGCAACTCCACCTGAAGTTGGTACTGCTGCACCAGTTCCTGCATCTGTAGGAGCTTTTTTCAACTTAGCTACAATAGTATCTAGGTCATCATTCAACTCAATAGAGGAACCTTCAACCGATTTACTCATCTTACCTTCACCAAGCAGAGAGGGCACATACTCGCCCTTTGTTGCAAAACGAGTTGGCTCTGGAAAATCCATGCCAAACTGCTCGTTCATTTTACGCGCAACTTCTCGGGCAACTTCCAGGTGAGGCTCTTGATCAATTCCCACCGGAACTTTACTGGCTTTATAGATAAGAATATCTGCAGCCATAAGCAACGGATAGTTCAGCAACGCCATGGTCACATTATCTGGATGCTGTTTTACTTTATCTTTAAACGTTGGCAGATGTTGCATACGCGCAACAGTCATCACTGATGAAACATAAAACGAAAGCTGCGTAATTACATCAGCCAAATCAGACTGAATGTTGATGGCACTTTTTTCTGGATCAAGTCCAATTGAAAGATAATCTATAAACACATCCCGTGCGCTCTGTTGCAAGGTTTTTGCATCGTATGGAGTGGTGGTAGCGTGAATATCAACAACCGTAAACAATGTTTCGTAGTCTGGATCATCTTGAAGCGCTAACATTCCTTTAGCAGCTCCTAAATAATTTCCCAAGTGTAGTCGGCCCGTTGGGCGCATTCCTGAAAGTACTCTTTTTTTCATGATTGTTGTTCCTTTGTAGTCGTTTGTTTTGTTGTACCGAAGTATTTTTCTAGAAGCACTTCTGCCAAGATGCTGCTGGTATCAACTACTGGTGTTGAAAGCTGCAGCGCTGTAGCGAGCACCGGAAGTTCTGTACAGCCCAAAATAACTGCGTCACACTCAGATGCGACCTGTATTAGAAGTGAGACAAATTTTTTTTCATCCGCACTTGTAACTTTATCTGCAATTACCTTTTTTATTATACATCCTAATTCTGGATAATCTCCTTCACTTGGCTTTATTACCCGAATTTTTTCCTTGTGAAGCGCTGTGTCATACAGGTTTGAGCTAAGTGTTACTGGACTGCCAAGCAACCCAACTGAGGTGTATCCACACTGCCTGCAGTATCGTGCTACTGCTTCGAGCATCGAAATAAATTCCACTCCATGCTCGTGGCAGATTTCTGAAACTTCTTCAGCCAAAAGATGGACTGTATTACTTGCAATAGCCAGATGCGATACCCCGCCTAAAATAAGCCGTTCCACAGCAGCCAGCACCTGTTTTCTTGCCTTGGGCAAGTGTTCTTTTGAAGAGATAAAATCAATCACCGGTTCCGAAATAATCAAGACGCGCGGAAACTCATGGTTCTCGCGAACGCCATGTTGTAGCACTGCTCCACTTATTAGTTTTTTATACAAATACTCGGTAGCTTGTGGACCAACGCCACCCAGTATTCCAATACATGTGGTATTTTTCATTTGTTTTTTCCTAAACTTTTTATAAGTAGGAGCTAAACATAAAAGAAATGCTCCCGAACGGGAGCTGATCTGGTGAAATTAAACGACAACAAAACAAACTCCCTTAGTTTAGGAAGTCCACCAATTCTTATTTAGAAATGATTTTGTTGTGTTCATGTGGATAGTATATCAGAGTCCGTCTTGATTGACAATAACAATATTATGGGATATAATAAGTGTGCTTAATTTTAGACACTTCTTTTTTTTATTTTTATTAAAGAGCAAGTGTTTTGATTAACACTTGCTCTTTACATTTTTGGAGAAAAATCATGAATCTTGATAATGAAATAAATGAATTTTTGTTTTCAATGAGGATTTCATTTGCAACAGCCGCTGCGCTTGTTCAGAATATGAACTACTTGGACGAAGTTCAAGTTTGTCGTGTAAATGTACAGGTGACTGCAGTTCTCTCAGAAGTTGAGGAATTGCTCCAAGCTTATGAATATGAATCAATGCCAGTTGTAAACCACGCCTGCAAAAATATAAGACGGCTATTAAACACAGCAGCTAGGCTCTTTGAAATCTTCATGAACGAACTGACCGTCTCAACAAGAAAGGTCTTTAGTGAGCACTGCGACGCAGTTGTC
Organism: Candidatus Pacebacteria bacterium CG_4_9_14_0_2_um_filter_40_15; assembly: GCA_002788675.1. GTDB lineage: Bacteria > Patescibacteriota > Microgenomatia > UBA1400 > PJMF01 > CG1-02-43-31. Next base: position 40,625 of record PFRS01000008.1, on the reverse strand, counting down.
GCACTACTCACTTTTTAGTTTCTCTTAAAATGTAAAAACAGGCCGTATCACACGGCCTGTTTTTTGTTCACCCACTAAAAAAGGCAGCCATAGGCTGCCTTTTTCTTTAGTTCATTTTAAGATTACAACTCTTCAATTTGAATATTTGGAGTCATATCTGGAGCTTCAATAAGCTTGAGATATTTTTCGGTAGTGGTAATTCTTTTGTGACCAACTAATTGTGAAACGTACACAAGTGGCGTTCCAGCTTTAAGTTGTTCAACTATAAAAGTGTGGCGAAGGTCGTTGACCTTTGCTTCTTTAATACCTGCTAAACGGAAGTATCTATCGATGGCGGTACGAATGTTGCGAACCAAGAATGGTCGGCATGTTTTCGTAAGGAAAACGGTCTTTTCTCGGGCTCGTGGGCGAACTTGGAGGTAATCCATGAGCGCGTTCTTGCCAGCTTCATTTAGAGGCACTTTACGTGCTTCACGAGAGTTTTGAGCTTTAATGATAAGAACATTGCGATCGAAGTCAACTTCACCAATTTGGAGAGCTGCTAATTCAGAAATGCGCATACCTGTTTGAAGCAGTAACTCAACAACAGCATACATACGAGCATCTCCTCGGCAAGCATCGCGCAATGCGCGGTACTCAATTCGAGATAGAACTCGAGGTGGAGTGATTTCGTATTTTGGATGTGTAATTACTTCAGCTGGGTTATCGTTGATCATTCCTTGACCAATACAGAATCTAAAGAAAGCTTTAATTGAATTAATTTTTCTTGAGATAGATTTACCAGTGTAACGTTGCTTTTTGAGCAATTCTTTAAATTCGTTAATATCGGTATCAGAAACTTCATCGATGTTTCCTTTGCCCTTTTTACCAACAAATTCAACGAGTTGTTCAATATCTTTACTATATGCAATCACGGTAGCATGAGCCTTACCAGAATCCTTAAGATTTTGGGTAAAGAGCGCGTGAGCATCAGAGAGTGTCTTTTGCATAAACAGTGTGCCTTTTATTTCTATTTTCGTTAATACTTTGCTATACTTTGGTTGTCCTCTGAAAATGGTTGTAAGAATGAAAATTTATTGTTATAAACTGTCACATCTTTCTGAGGAGTCTTATAATATCATAAGTGCGGATTTCATGCAATGACAAAACTACTTGAACACCCTATTACTTTAGTCATAGCAAGTGTTCTATTTGTACTGTTTTTCTACTCTCTCAGACAAACCGGAAACAAAACTGAGCAATCATCTCAAGAGATAGCTGTACTAGAGGAAAAGGCGTACCAGGCTTCCAAAGAAGTGCAGTCCCTTCAAGAAGAACTCGAACAGTCAAAAAGTGCAGAATATAAAGAAAGAATTGTACGCGATGAACTTCTTTTACAAAAAGAAGGTGAGTACATTGTGCAACTTGCTGTACCAGAAATAGAGGTAATCGATACAGATATAACAACCACAAAGACACAATCTAATCAAGAGAAGTGGCTTGAAATACTGTTCTAGGTTTTACTACGACCTTGATTAAACACAAAATATCAATAAAATACCCCGACCATGTCGGGGTATTTTGAATATACAATTGCCAAACGATTTATGGAGCTGGAGGTAATCCTACCGATCCTGCATACTGGAAGAATCCATTACAGTGCAACCACTGACTCTGCTTATTACCTGGAGCACAGCTGCCACTTGCCCATGTTCCTTGTGAGAATGTGTTACTCGACTCAGACTGGTACACAGTACTGCCAAACTTAAGATAGTCTACTTCTAGATTTCTATCTTGCTTCGCATTTGAATCATAGTGATCATTCACGAAGTTTACTGTTAATTCAGATACTTTTGTTCCAGGGGCTATTTCTGCTGTGTAATTCTTAAATGCATTGGTCACTGACCAACTAGCTACCTTTGTACCAGAGTGTCTTAGCTCCATAATTGGATACGCTCCACCTGCTAAAGTGCCTCGTGCCATTATTGAAACTGGAATAGGACCTGAAGTCCCAGCGCTAGCTCCGCAAGCAGTTGGAACAATATCGAGTAGCTGCGTATCTTTCCCAGCAAACTTATACTTTGATCCATCCAGCATTCTATACTCTGCATGCACAGCCAATTTATAATTTGCAGGCAGTTTCCCTTGAGCTTTGAGTTGTGCTATCTTGTCGGCAAGCTCATTTATTGTGACACCGTGCCCAACACCACCACCCTTATATGAAACTGTGTGACTGCCATCCCATACCCAAGAAATTGTTTCATTCGCGCCTGGGTTTGGATCATTCACTTGCTTCAACCAGTATCCACACCATGCTTGATCATGACACGTTTCTGACCAGGTAGGTTTACCTAAAAAGTCATCAGTTAATGCTTTACTGTGTTGATTTCCGTAGAATCCCAGGAAGTACACTACTGACCCAATATTCTTTGGAGTAGTACCTGAAACCTCGAGTTTGTATCGCAAGTCACCCTTTGTTTGGCCCGCAGCTGGAGAACATGCAGCACTGTATGTTCCTGCTGGAGGTGTTGTATCAACTACCTGTGTAGTAAATGATAATGGAGACTTAGATAAATGCTTGTTACTTTCAGCATTTGCTCCTGGACCAATATCTATTGCATACGCATATATCTTGCGATTTTGAACAGTTGGTGTAGAAAGATATTGTGTTGGAATATCAAATGCAAAACCACTGGCAGAACGTCCACCACACTCATTACCCACACCTGCTTCTCTTCCTACAGTAGCTGTTGTTTTACCAATGTACGTTCCTTGACCTGGAGTTCCATCTACATAAAAATGAATATCTAAAGGCCTTGAAAAATCATCTGGGTCACATGCCCAACCCTGAGCTTTATTATTTGCTACATTATCAAAGTACCCTTTTGGTTGTGAACCACTGCTTGTGCCTCCACCGCCACCGCCGGAATTTCCTCCACCGCCGGAGTTACCGCCTCCTCCAGATCCGCCACCAGAATTACCGCCTCCACCAGTTGAGGGAGGGGCTGGTGGAGTTGTACCACCTCCGCCGCCTGTTGATGGAGGTGCTGGAGGAGTTGTACCGCCTCCACCACCAGATATACGACCAGAGCAAGATCCAGAATTTGAACGTGTAAATGAGCCACCTTCACAGGTGGTTACACGCTTAGGTGAACAACCTGACTTATGCTCGTTACATGCATTCGTATCACAATCACATAGTGCACCCGGGATAGGTCTACAAGCATATTTACCTGTACACTCTGTCACAGTTCTTTTTGTGCACTCAGAAGGACAACTATCACCCTCATAATTCGAGCACTTGTACACTGTATCTCTCCAACTACATCCAGAAGTTGACTGACAATCACTTTTTCCAAAACCATCACAACTTTCAGATGCTTGACTTCGTCCATCTTGATTCATCTGTGAAAGTGCAAAAGCTGCTGCACCACCAATAGTAACAATTCCAATAACAATAGCTATAAGAATGTTCTTAACAGTAAATAACTTAAACCGTTTGTACGATCCTTTTGGAGATCGTCTTAGCGTTGTCTTTCGCTTGGGAGAGGCTTTTGGCATAGAGAAAAAATATATAATATGTAGTACTTTGTTCAGAATAGCAGAAAAGATTATTACTGAGCAAGCTCAAATAGTTATTACTGCTGTTGAACGACAAAATCTGCATAGGAAGATGAGTGTTGAACCAGATTCGCAGCAATCTCAAATTCTTCATAACACTATAAAAAAAAGACGACTTTTGTCGTCTCATTTTTATATTGTTGCGGGACTGGATCCTCCGCCCATGCTCCGGACATTCCCTCGCGGAAGCTCGATCAGATTCTCTTGGCTTTGCCAAGCAACTCACATGTATTCACAACATAAAAATAAAAAAACCCACTTTCGTGAGTTTTCTTATTTTTATGTTGCGGGACTGGGAGTCGAACCCAGCCTGTGAGATTATGAGCCTCACGTGCACCGTACACTATCCCGCGCGTATTGTTTCTGCCTTGCCCAAGCAGAGCGTTAGTATACATCAGATCTTTATTGAAGTCAAAAGTCTGATATAATTAGACTCTGTTGGAAATGACAGTTGCAAAACTGCAATAAACATACCATACGTGGCAAGGTAGCTCAGCTGGTTAGAGCATCGGATTCATAAACCGAAGGTCGAGAGTTCAAATCTCTCCCTTGCTACACTTTTTCCCCAAGTTATCTTAACTCTCAAACAGAACCTCATTGACTTTATTACTCAGTCATTGTATACTATAGGTCTAAGTTCTTTAAGGTAGGTACTGTTGAATAGCAAAGTGTACATATTGTGTATAGTTTGCTGTTCAACTTGGAACAGAACCAATTCAATCAGGACGGTCACCACGACCACCCCTGAAGGAATATTGAAATGTTTGTTACCTACACACTGATTGGTCTTGCACTCTTGTTCTTGTTTTTACTCTTTGTTGGTCGTAATAAACCACCAAAAGGAAAGAGTCACCCAGGATATGCAGAATCCAGAGATCGCGTATACTGGTGGCGCCTGATTTATAAACAAAAGGAAAATCAGGACACAAATCAAGACTGGAAAGACTAATTCAAAATAAAGAGCCTACTACGCCCCCTACTACAGGGGGCGTTTTCACTTTTCCATCATTCAGTTACAATACAACAACATGCAATACAATTTTTTTAATCAGAATGAGACCTCTAGCATTAGAACTAATAAGTGGGGATCATTTACAGACATAGAAGCATTTGCCTCAAACCACAAAAAAGTCCCCGTTACAATGGAACAGGTACACAAAAGCAACTTTACATTCATTTCTGAAGTACCAAGCAAAACCATTCCCCATGTAGATGGTGTACTCACCAACAATCCTGAACTGTTGCTCACTGTTAAAACAGCGGACTGTCTTCCCATCCTGCTCTACCACCCATCTGGTGTTGTGGGCGCACTGCATGCAGGCAGGAAATCCACCGAGCAGCAACTGCTTGCAAAAGTGTTAACCTACTTAAAAGAAGAAAAAAATATTCATTCCGATATTTCGCTTTGGTTTGGTCCAGCGATTTGTGAATCTTGCTATCAAATTGATCGAGACAACAATACCCATTACAACTTAATCTCAGAAAACATGCGACAAGCATACGCTGTTTCTCCCGCTGAAAATCTAAAAATAATTGTAAATGGCGACTGTACTCAATGTCTTTGCGATGAATATCATTCATACCGCGTTGAAAAAAATGCTGTAAAAATGAATTACTTTGGCATTTCACTACTCGACTAAAAATCATTGACTTTTCATCCCTTTTGTTATATACTATAGGTTGTTATTTTGCTCGTAATTTTTGTAGCGAAATACTCATCCTTAACATATAGATTTTAAATTTTTCTTTTTCCGTGCCTCGGCACATCTTATTAGGTGCCTTTGGCACAGGAGAGAAACTCTTGAACACGAATGAGATTAAAAACAAAAAACAATTATTCGCAGTTTTTTCGAAGAAACACAAACAAGCCACAGCATTTAGTTTAATAGCCGTGGTTTTAACAATCGTTTTCTTCTATGGTTTCGTAACCAAGGTTACGATCCCTCTTTGGGGAAATACAATTAGTTATGTGGCAATATTTATTTTTTTCGTAAACTGGTACAGCACAACGAAGGCACAAGATGCCTTCAAAAGTACCAAGGGAATGAGAGATTACAATCCTAGAAGTCGTATTGAAACCACTTTGAACAGTTTTATCATTCAAAATGGTGAAAATACCACTTTTGGGATCCTGGACGATGGCATTACTGCCTTCACAGGTGGCATAAACAAATCGATTGTCGTTTTTTCTGAAAAACTACTGGGCGCACTTAACACGCGTCAAGCAGTGGCAGTGGCTCTGCATGAGCTTGGCCATCAGAAAAATAATGACTTGCCCCTACTCCTGGTAGGGGTCACCATTCAATCGGCTGTTAAAACAGCAAGCCGAATGGCGCTATTTTTAGCGGTCTGGTATGGTGTGATTGCTATCTTCACCAAAGGTCCTGCAGCAGTGACGATGTATAACGGTAGTTCGCTGCCAGTATACAGGCTGTACTTAGATGTATGGCTGATCACAAAGGCTGCACAAGTCTTTATTTCAGTATTGGTGAATTTTGCCAGTCGTCAACGAGAAATCATGGCAGATTCGTTTGCTGTGATTAACGGGTATGGTGAAGAACTAGTTGAAGCCTTGGTAATAATTACAGCAATGCTTCATCCGAAACAGAAAAAATTACATACTGGCCTCTATTGGCAGTTTGTGAATCTGTTTGAGAATCACCCCCTTCTCGTGACACGAGTAAAGACGATTCGCTTCCTAATGAACGGGAGTGAGGGACTCATTGAAGATACGCTCGAATTCTGGTTGATCACAGCGGCTTTGGGTGTTGTCTGGTTCTTAGGAATTAGTCACATCCTGCCCAACGACCAATTGAGTGTGTTTGGCTTGCCCGCACTTTATTTGGTAGGCCCCTTATTTATTGGATTGGTGTACCAATTGGTTACCCATCCTTTCACAATTGATTCACCAAATACTGCCGATGCAAATCCGGCAGTTATATTAGTTGTTGGCTTTATTGTAATGGCCATTCTCGCCCTACTGGGGGGAGCAACATTACTTTTAACTGCCAAACAACTTGGTGTTGGATACTGGCCAGTCGGTGGTTTAGCAGCTGCTTTAGTTGGTTTTGGTCTTGTTAAAAAGACTGCTCTAACTAAATTACTGCTGACGGCAAGCGCTATTGCAACAATTCTTTTTGTTGCAGCTGGCATTGCCAGTCTGTTCTTCGTTTTATAAATCTATATGTAATGAGCCTGGCAAAATGCCAGGCTCATTTACTTTTCGTATCACTACTCATTAAAAAGCTAATACTACTCATTGTGAAGACAAAAGAGATACAAAAAGAGGCTCTTCTGTGTTGACAAGGTACCTTGAACACACCATAGAGCCCGTGGAGACGCTGTAGGCAGCTGAGTGTTGCTCTACGTATCTTTAATCCTCTAGTGAGCACATACAGATAGCAAAGAGGCTCTGCAGTGTCGACAAGTTACCTTGAAGACACCACAGAGCCCCGTGGAGACACTGCAGGAAGCGAAGTGTTGCTGAGCGTCTCTTTGCTATCTGTATGTGCGAACTACATCATCCCCGGCATACCCCCACCCATTCCACCAGAAGCAGGTGCATCCTTTTCAGGAAGATCTGTAATTAAGCATTCTGTTGTTAAAATCATTGAAGCGACCGATGCTGCATTTCGCAGAGATGAGGTTGCAACCTTGGCAGGCTCAATCACACCAGCTTTAATCATGTCACCAAACTCATTGGTAACTGCATTAAAGCCAAAATGTGCATCATCTTTTGCTATTACAGTGCGAACAACCCATCCGGCATCCTCACCACTATTCTGAGCAAGCATGCGAAGTGGTTCCTGTGCGACTTCTTTGATAAGATCGATACCGATTTGTTCATCATGGCTTGCACCCTTAAGCTTTGCGAGCACTTTTGTAGCTTGAAGCAATGTGACTCCGCCACCAGGAATGATACCTTCTTCAATAGCTGCTGTTGTAGCACCTTTTGCATCTTTAACACGTTCCATAAGGTTCTTCATCTCAGACTCGGTTGCAGCACCAACTTGGATTACGGCAACACCGCCAGCAAGCTTAGCTTTACGTTCTTGCAGTTTTTCTGTATCGAAGTCTGAAGTACTCGCAGCTATTTCAGTGTCAATTTGACCAACTCGAGCTTTCACTGCAGCCTTAGTACCCTTTCCACCAATAATTGTGGTGGTATCTTTGGTTGCTTTAACTGAGTCTGCTCGGCCAAGATCTTCGACTTCTACATCTTTAAGAGACATTCCTAAATCAGTGGCAATGTATTTGCCACCTACGAGTACAGCAATATCTTCAAGCATTGCTTTACGACGATCACCAAATCCTGGAGCTTTCACTGCTAAGACGTTAAATACCCCGCGGAGTTTATTAACTACGAGGTTTGTGAGCGCGTCACCTTCAATATCGTCAGCAATAATTACCAAGTCTTTACTTACGTTCATGAATTTCTCAAGCATTGGCACGAGATCTTGCATGCTGGTAATCTTTGAATCTGTTACGAGAATATACGGTGCTTTAATTTCGGCTTCCATAGTTTCACTGCCAGCAGCAAAGTAAGGTGATGCATAGCCTTTATCAAAGACCATACCTTCTTTATGTTCGATAGTGATATCCATGGTTTTGCCTTCTTCGACTTCGATAACGCCATTTTCACCGACGAGTTCAAGTGCTTCAGCAATTTTTGCGCCAATAACTTCATTTTGAGCAGAAATGGTTGCAACTTTTGCCCAGTCTGATTTCTTAACTGGTTTAGCAAGGCGACGAATTTCGGCAACAACTGCATCAACTGCTTTGTCGATGCCCTTTTTCATAATCATTGGATTGGTTCCAGAGGTTACATACTTCATACCTTTAACGGTAATCTGTTGTGCTAAAAGAGTTGCTGTGGTTGTACCATCTCCAGCTGCCTCATTTGTTTTTTCTGCAGCCTGTTTTACCAGCTGAGCGCCCATGTTTTCAAATTTATCTTCAAGGGTGATTTCTTTAGCGACTGAAACACCGTCATGAATAACGGCAGGTGCTCCCCATGCTTTATCGATTGCAACGTTGCGACCCTTTGGGCCTAAAGTTGTAGTAACAGCTGCGGCGAGTTGGTTAACTCCTGCAACCATTTTTTGTCGGGCGTCGTCACTAAATAGTAATTGTTTTGCGGACATATATTCCTTTCGTGAATGGTATGAATGATTTTTTAAATATTACTTAACTATGGCTAAGAGATCTTCAAATTTTAAGAACTGGTACTCAGTATCAGCGACTTTAAATTCGGTGCCACCCCATTTTTTAAAGACAACCGTTTGACCTTTTTTAACTGGTGCCTTAACGGTGGCTCCATCGATCACAACATCGTCACCAACGGCGATAACAGTACCATATTGTGGTTTTTCTTGATTGTCTGAAGCGATGTAAATACCGCTTGCGGTTTGAGATTGAACCTCAGCTGGCTCAACTAATACGTATCCTGATAAGGGAGAAATGCTTGAAACAGAAACAGATGACATGTTCACCTTTCTTTTTCTAACTATTATTACTACTTTTGGTTTTATTTCGTACTTCAGATTGAGCACGAACTAGCAGTAATACTAATTGAGTGCTAAGAAATTGTCAACAGGTACTTCCATTGAAAAATGAAAAAAAATAACTAGTGTGTTTCTTGAGAATGCACTTCTGGAGCTTCGAGTACTACTTTTTTGGTACCACTAGAACCCACTTCCTCAACTTTAGAAAGTAAAAAGCCTTCACAGTCTAACCCACGGTCTTGGAAATACTTTTGCAGTTCATCTTTGACCATACTCTCAACCTGGCCACGATTATGAATTATCTGCTCTAACGTCCACTCGGTAAATAATGCTGAAATTTTACTACGAGAAAATGGCCGAACAACCTTAGAAACTAAATGTTCACCCAAGTTTTCCCAAAGTTCAGGTGCATTATTTCTATCGATTCTAAACAAAATAGAGCCTTCAATCGCAATTTGTGTACCATCAGCGGTCACCGTCCTAATTGGCATGTCACCCAAAGCTTCTTTGTTTTTAACCAAAGAAAAACCTTCCATAATTGAATATTCAAGAACTTGCGAATTAAATAATTTTGCAACTTGCCAAAAGGGAATTTTGAAATGGAGTCCAGGACCCCAAATTCGAGGTAACACGCCTCTGCCACGATCATAGATACAAGCAACGTGTCCAGGAGGTACAGAAATAAAAAAACCACCCACGACTTCGTCAACTAAAAATGAAACAACAAGTCTATCAAATTCCATACTTTTCCTTTTCGTAATCAAAGGTCATTGTACCACTACTTCGTCCCCCAGGGGACCTTCTCTTACTTCGCAATTCACCTTTTTGTCACGACTATTTTTTCTTCTTCTGCTAGAACAGTAACTGCTTGCTCCTTTTTATATCGGTAGTCAGAGAAGCTCCGTTTCACAATTCTTATAAGTATTAAAACGATACTGAATAACAAGGTAGTTATCACAAAGAGTTTCTTACCTGCTGGGAGTCCCATAAATATTAGGAATGACATAACGGGAAGGACTAACTGAACTCGGACAACTTCTGCTCTTGTCACTCTATATCTAGAGTAATAGGTTGAAAGTGTTTCAAAAATGAAAATCAACATGGACTGAATAAAGTTTAAAATCAAATTAGGGTGACTCAAATCATATTTTCCCAAAAACAATAAGTTGTATGGGGTATCTACTTCTGGCATAAATGGATACAGTAAATGTAAATCAGCCCCCTCAAGTCCAGTAGAAAACATTTTCCAAAGCATTAATGCTAAAACAACTTGAACAATTAATGACGTAAACTCACCATATAACACAGTGTTGTTGTCTTTAAGTAACTTTTTGCGAGCTTTTTCAAAACCAATATGATCCCCGAGGTATTCTTGCTTAAGATCATCTAAATCAGAAATGATTTTACGCCTCTCGGCCTCTGTTCTATGCCCCCTAAGAGAAAGTGGTAACAAAATAAAACGAACAATAACCGTAAAAAGTATCACAGCAATGCCCATATCAGGATTACCACCAGTAACTTTTCCCAAGCCCCAATAGGTAAAAACCAATATATTCAAAAAAGGCTGATAAATAAGCGTAGTAAACAACTGCATGTAAGCTAACTTTCGAGTAATGAATCTGGGTAGAGCATACCCTCAACACTCTGGATCGTATCCTTCAGTGTAGAAACCAGTTCTTGAGACAACGCAAGTGTCTCGTCATCATTAAAAATATTTTCAAAAGAAAAACTTGAATCATCAACAAAATTATCAAGGGCGGTATTTATCATATCGCCATACTCTTCAATCCATTCTTCTCGATCACCAAGTGGAAGTTGTTCTATCTCACTTATAACCTTCTTAATACCCTTAATTTCTCTTACTTTAAGATATAACTTGAATTTTTTTGATACCTCTGCACCAGAGGCAAATGCTACTGTTCCTGTCATATACGAGCATTATACTATGTTTTTTTTGTATTTCCCTGAGAATATCCTTTCTACATACATAGATATAAGAAAAATTGCGTACGCCTGGTATAATACAGAGTCATGCAAATCATAGATTGTACCAATACACCAGCAAAAGATATTATTTTACAAACTTCAGAAGTACTTGCTTCAGGTGGTCTTGTTATTTTCCCAACTGAGACAACCTATGGCGCGGGTGTTGACGCAACTAATCCTGCAGCTGTTGAAAAACTCCTTGCCTATAAGAGCAGACGTGAGGGGAAACCACTTTCCATCGCTGTTTCTAACCTTGAAATGGCAGAAAAGTATCTTGAAATCAACGACCAAGCTCGTCAAATCTCCGCCCAATTCTTACCTGGACCAGTTACTGTTGTCTGCAAGGACAAAGGTGTTGTAGCATCCGGAGTTGCTTCTGAGTTTGGCACATTGGGACTTCGTATTCCAGACTATCAACTCATTTTAGATCTGGTAACTGCCTATGGTAAACCCATGACAGCAACCTCAGCGAATGCGTCGGGGAAAAAACGACCATACAGCATATCAGACATCCTCTCGAATCTTTCCCAGGCACAAAAAGATAAAATCGACCTTATTCTCGATGCAGGTGAACTTGTCCATAATCCACCCTCAACAGTTATTGATGCAACCCTGCAAACTCCTATTACGTTGAGACAAGGAGCAACAAAACTTACGTCTTCAGATATGCAAACTGTAACGACACATACTGAACAAGAAACTATGGATGTAGCAGGAAAACTGATCCTCAAAAATTGGAACGCGGTAACCCAAACAGGTCTGATTATTGCCCTGGATGGACCGCTGGGTATAGGTAAAACTGTCTTCACTAAGGGAGTGGCACACTTTCTAAACATTCAAGAAACAATCACGTCTCCGACCTATTCGTATGTTGAAGAATATGACTATACCCGACATCAAACAACAGGTCGCCTCTTCCATGCCGATATCTGGAAACTTGAATCAGCAGCTGAAGCCAATAGACTTGGCCTTGAAGAAATGCTTGAACCTGCCTCGATCCTCATTATTGAGTGGTTTGATGTTGCGCGAGAGTATTTGATGAACCTGGCAGCAAAACACACAGTACCCATAGTACACATAGCACTCTCACAAGAAGGTGAAGCCCGCACACTGCATATTTCAGACATCGGAGCGGCTCATGAATAATACTTCAAAAAAAATACTAGCAATCGATACTTCATGCGACGATACATCAGCTGCTGTTGTCGAAAATAATGTCGTACTTTCAAATATCATTGCCTCACAAACTGAATTACATAAACCCTATGGTGGTGTGTTTCCAACTGTTGCCAAACAAGCACATAAGGAAAACATCGACCGAGTAATTGCTCTAGCCCTTAAACGCGCGCATACCTTACCAACAGATCTTGCTGCAGTAGCAGTAACCCAGGGACCAGGACTAGCTCCCGCACTTGAAGTCGGAATCCGAGCTGCTGAAGCCTTTTCAGAGAAATATGCCATTCCCCTCATTCCTGTCAATCACATAGAAGGTCATGCACTGTCTTGCCTCGCCCAACCAAACTCAAAAAAAACAACACCCAATGCCAAAGCACCTCAACTTCCAGCTCTCGCAATTATTGTCAGCGGTGGCCACACCCAATTTATAGAAGTCAAAGAAATTGGAAACTACACTATACTCGGAACTAAACTTGACGATGCAGCCGGTGAATGTCTTGATAAGATTGGACGCATGCTTAACCTGGGATACCCAGCAGGACATATCATCGAAGAGTTTGCGAAAAAAGGTAACCCGAAGGCTATTACCTTCCCGCTACCAATGACTGCTAGCAACGATTTCAACATGAGTTTTTCGGGACTCAAAACATTTGCCAGAAATACACTCGAAGAAAAGACGAAGGACGGTGCACTAACCAAACAAGATATTTTTGACTTTTGTGCATCATCACAATACTCGGTATTTAGGCATATTATGCATAAATTGAATAAGTTATTACAACAGCATGATTTTGCTGAAGTTTGGCTCGGTGGCGGTGTGGCTGCTAACGTTCAACTGAGACGAAGCATTCGCGAAACAATTAAACCATATGGATTGCAACTTAAAGTTCCTTATACCCGAAGGCTTAACATGGATAATGGCGCCATGATTGGTGTTGCTGCAGGGTATAAACTTGCAAAACATGCTGTTTCATTAGAAAATGCTTCAATTGAGCGAAAACCAAGATTATCGATCGAATCAAATAAATAAGCAAAACATAGATAATACCTTATTTCATTTAATGATACTCATCATTCAAAGTAAAAAAAGGCAAGTGATAACACTTGCCTTTTAATGTGTAATTCAATAGTTGATGCTATTCTGCACCTACTAGGGTATTAACCATCTCAATATCTGCGACAGTTTGGGCGGCTGATGCTGCTACATATTCATCACCAATATCCATAATCGATTCAAAAGCTCTATCGTTAGCCTCAATCTCTTGTTCATATGAGCGCTCTAAAATAAGTTCAGCCTGCTCCATCTCATCTATAAGTTCAGTAACTGATTGAATATTCTCAGTTGTGAGCTCATCTGGCATTGATTCAGCTGCTTGCTTAACTACATCAATAGCTTCTTGATCAAGTCCTTGCTCTACTAAACCGTCAAATAATTGTTGTTTTGTCATAGTATGTTCCTTTGTAATTTAACTTAAGAATTTCTTTAACCAGCCACCAGCTTTCTTTAACTTACCCTGTTGTGCACGAGCAGCAGCAAGTTGGTCTTCTAAATCTTTAATTTTATTAGCAATCTCAGATGCCTTATCCATACCTGCGAGTAATTGATCTTCTGCTCCAGCGTCAGTTGCGACATCAGGTGATACAATATTATTTGCAACTGACTTTAGCGTATCAGCACGAGCAACTAATCTCTCTTGATTATATGAATGTTTTAAATTTGCACCTAGAGAGTTAATAAAATTAGCAGCTGCAGTCACTTCATCACCCCAGTTTGTAGTTACATTATTAACTTTATTGACAGCTCTTACAGCATGTCCATTAATATAAGTAGCTGATGCATCATAAGCATCCTCAACAAAGTCTACAGTCTTACTTGGCACATCAGGAATTGCTTTAACAACATCTTTTGTTTTATTCCATGCTCCAGATACACTTTCCTTAAAAGAACTCCATTTCTTTCCCCATCTTTCTGAGCGACCATTACGATCTTGTTCTCGCTGTGCTTTTCTTGCTTCTTTTGACGCATGCTTAGTCAGTCTTTTTTGATCCATTTTTTCAGCAGTTGTCATCGGTGTTGACTCACCTAATTTTATGTGCGGGGCAAGTTCTTCATTCCAAGTGCTTTGTGATTTTGCTTCAAGTGCTATAACACTTGGATCCACTTGTTGTCCATTTTCTATCATATTTTCCTTTACTAGTTACTACTTAAATTCTTGCGTAATCGTATTTTATTAAGAAATGATTGAATCCCAGACATTTCATTAGTATTCTGAGTTGCAACATTTGGAGGTTGTACTGTGGCAGATCCTGTTGGTGCGGTTACACCCAATGAATAAAGAGATTCAGTGGCATTATTCGTGATATCAGTTCGTTGTAGTCGTTGACTCAGACCTGCTAAATCACTAACATAATCAACATCTTGTTGAGTTGGCACGCTAACAGTATCACTGTAATAATTTGTTAACTCGTCAAGTGACTCAGAAGAAACTATCTTTTCTTTTGGAATTGCCAACTCACTCAGTTGATCTAAAGTTGCTTGAATACTAGAATTGCTTGTTGAACTTAAATCAGTTGAAACACTAGCTGCCAAAGAAATGTTCTTTTCTTGCGTTGCTCCTACGTGACCTGCAATCTGCCGTGCAACCTCATCTCTAATATATGCTTCAAGATCGGCCTTGAATCGATCTAATGCTTGTTGTAGGTCCATAGTTTTCCTTATTACTTTGATATAGTACGATATATTTTGTAGTCTTTTATTACGTTGATGTATCAACAAAAATACTGCTACTTTTTAAAGTATAGCTACTTGGCAATTGTTTGCCAAGTAGCTATTTTTTGTCTACATCACTCACATCAAGTTAGATAGGACATGCACCACTCTCGCATTTAAGATGTTCATAATCTATGTCCTCAGCGAGGTTCTCGTCCTTTTCGATTTCATTTAACACTCGCATAAATTCACTCGATGTTACTGGTTGCTCTGGCTGGTACTCATAGGCAGTCGTATCCTGCTGTGGCATCACACTACAGCACTTTACTTCACCTTGATACTTGCGAACCATATCGGTAAATCCTTTGTAGGATACAATCTTAGGATCATACTTAAGTGTGTAAGAAACCTGATTGCCTGTGTCTTCAAGTGGTTTTCCATCTGCATCTATACCCACAATCCAGTACTTTTCCAGAAGCATGAGCCATTTGTACTGCTCTTCTGGAGTTGCTTCTCCAGCTGTAACGAGCTCACCATTCATACCAATGCGGCAAATAAGTGGTTGGGTTGGAAATCCAACCGCAGTTGATCCTTGGTAACTTCGCAATTCTTTAATTGGATAACCTTTTTTCTGGTACTTCTTTACCATTGGATCGTCACTACGATACTGCACCCATCTAATGTATTCGCGCATACTTGGCAAGTGAGCACCTTCGGTTAAGGCAAACAATTTTGAAATTGTTCCAGAAGGCTTGATAGTTGTGTTGGTATGAGGAACGGCCACCCCTAATTTCTTAGAATACTCTTCAGCTTCCTCAACGACTGCTCGTTTAAAGCGAGCAAGCGTTAACCAGAAATCTTTACTTTTTTCTTCATCAACAAGATCTCTAAATGCATAGCCAAACATGTTCCAAGCAAATTCATGAATACCGGTCATACCAACTCCAATACGGTTGGTTCGTTTCACTTCACGAGAGTAGAGACAGTCCATAGAGTTAACACGGATAAGCGCACGTGCCATGGCTCTAAAGGCTTCTTCAGCATCATCCAAGGTTGGACAGTAGTAAGGAACCACATCACCAATCACACAATAGCCACCTAACATGTTAAGTGAAATTTCACCACAAGGGTTAGGGATCTGAGCATAGACTTTAGCGCCTGCATTACGAGCTAACTTTGCCAACATTGCTTCACTGCGTGTAAATGGCTTGTATTTTTCACTTTCAGCGTACTTGCCATCCTGGTAGCCGTCGTAGCCTTCATCATTTTGTACCAGAAGATGTTGGTTAATGAAGCCTGGCTCACCAGTGCCATCTTTATATGATGCTTCCATAATCATATCGAGCACTTTTTTGGCATGGCCACTGCGCTGTTTCCAAAACTTATCATCAACGGCAACAGAGTTGTTAGCACTCCACAGGAATCCACCACGTTTAATATTAATGAAGTCGAAAATTTCTGGGTCTGACCAAGTTTTTGTTGCGATACGAGCACTGCGACGGGCACCACCGACTAAGACACATTCAGCTAAGTAGTGGTCTACAAACATTGCCTGCTTCCAAGGTGACATGCCGGCACCCTTTACTGTTGAAAGCTTATCAATGGCATTCATAAGCGGTTTTGGACCTGAAGATGGTCGGTTCTGCATACCTGCAATTGGGCTGCCTTTAGGGCGCACTTTGGTGAAATCTAAAATAAGCATATCATCCTTGAACTTTTTCTCGAACGCCATGATTTCAATCATTTCAACTGCTTGTCCCCAGCCTTCACGACTGTCTGGAACTTCAAACCAATGAATGCGATCACCTTCACCATACTTATGTTTAGCATCTCGAAGACTTTCATCAACGCCCCACTCAAAATCTGCATGTTCACCATCAATGACACAGCGGACGTTTGGCATGTTATCCCAGTCGACCACACACATGTCGTCATCGTATGCACGACCTACACCAGATCCATTCATAAGCAGATAAAATAAAATGAATGATGATGATGCTGTACTACAGTTAGTAAACACTTCCATGTTTCGCTCAGACTGGGTTTCGTCACCATGTTGGAGATGTCTGCCGCTCATAAGCATGGAAGCATTAGCTATATGCTTCTTGAGCAATTCAAACTCTTCCTCTTGATGTTTCTTACCGATACCTTTGAAATTCTTAACGAGTGATGTATTACCTCGCGCTACGCGCTGTGCAACCTCTGGCCAACGCTCCCAGCGCTCTCGACCAGTTGTCTCATCCTCTACCTTTCGTAGATAGGTGCGACGAGCAACGGCTTTACCCATTCCCTCATCGAGTTTTCTATCTATGAATTTCATCCTTTTTTTTGGTAATGCTGATTTTGGTGACATATCTTCCCTTTTATGCTGTTAACTAGCTAGTTTTCTTCTACTAATTTGTTGATTTCTTCTTGGAAATCTTCAACGCTGTCAAAGTCTCTGTAGACGCTCGCAAACAGTAAGTATGAGAGCTTATCGACTTTCTTCAGCCTATTTATTACTAAATTTCCTACTTCCCAACTCTTAACTTCACTCGTCTTTTTAAGACGCAATTTTCGCTCAACTTCGTTTACCATATCTTCAATATCTGCCATCGACACAGGACGCTTCCAAGTAGCTTTGATAATGCCACGCTTAAGTTTGTCTCTATCAAAGGAATCTTTTGAACCATCCTTTTTAATAATTTTTAGATCGATTCCTTCAATACGCTCGTACGTAGTAAATCGCTTTCCGCATGAGTTACAGAGGCGGCGGCGACGAATGGTAGTCTGATCTTCAGCTTCGCGTGAATCAATCACGTTCGTATCAGGCTTTAAGCAGTAGGGACATTTCATAGTGTTCCAATCTTTGCTTGTACGTTACTTTTGTACAATTTGTTTTCAATTTTAATAAAAATTCCTGTAAATCATTGTGTTTTTACAAGCTTTTGTGTTTTCTATCTCCGCAAACCACAATATGTTGTGTTTCAAAATGTTGCGGATGTCAAGAATCTCATATCCATGCCACTACTGTCAACTACATCGTTTGTGTACAAAAAAGTGTCACAGAATAATGCTTTT
This sequence comes from Candidatus Pacebacteria bacterium CG_4_9_14_0_2_um_filter_40_15, assembly GCA_002788675.1. Taxonomy (GTDB): domain Bacteria; phylum Patescibacteriota; class Microgenomatia; order UBA1400; family PJMF01; genus CG1-02-43-31. Next base: position 22,589 of record PFRS01000008.1, on the reverse strand, counting down.
GTGATAGTAAATAAGTAAAGAAATGTAAAAATAATGACGTATTACGTCAAAAAATGAATGAGTATTCGAGTCCAGCGCTGACAGCTACTCCGTGAAAACGGATTTACTCTCCTGGATGAGTTTCTCAAGAACTTCATATTGGTCATCATTATACTTCTCTTGAAGTTGCTTAAGATGCTCAGTTTGTTCACGCAAAGCTGTAAAAACGTAGGTTTGAAGATCTTCACTCATATCCATCGCTTTAACTTCTAACGCTGCTGTAAGCAAGTATTTTTGGGCTTTTGTAGCTGTTGATAATGCCAACTCAGGTTTCCCTTTTTCGTAGAGCATTTCAGCTGAATGCATGCGTTCTTGTGCAAAGGCAACTCTGAGAGAAATTCTATCTTCTGGTTGAGCTAATTCAAGTTGCACTCTATCACGAACCATCAAAATTGGATACAGCGCGTGATCTGGTAATACATCATCCTCAAAGTACATCTCTTTATGAGATACCTCTAATCCCTTTGACTGAACTTGCGATGCCGATATAAGGGAAATAACAACAAGTGAAACACCAAATACTAATGCTGAAACTGACCCAATAATTTCTATGTGTTTCATTTTTATAAAATTCCCAATAAAAACAATACTATACCGCAAAAAAAATACTAATCAACTGTCCTTACGTTCTACTTTACCAAGCATGAACCAAGAGCACCATTCCCCAGATAGCCTGAGAGAGTATAAGAGCAAATGCGTTTTTTCTGTCATAAAACAACAATGCCTGACCCACAGCAAAGAGAGCCAAAATAAATATTTGTGACACCACTTGTGCACCATCAAATCTTAAAAAGGTATTTGGAACGTGAAAGACCAAGAAAATAGCAGCTGTAAAAAGCACCGTCTTTAACATGGACCACTGCTTATACTTCTCCATTAAAACAACCATCACAAAACTAAAGAAAAGTAATGTCTCCCAGAAACTGGTGAGTAAAGCTAAACTAAATTCTCTCCAAAACGCGGCAGAGTCAAATAACATTACTGCCTGAACTGTTGCCCCACTCTGCACCAGCGATACTATGGACATCACAAATCCATAGATACCTCCAATGGCAATTCCCATTAACAGTCCTTCTCTCAACTTATATGAAGAAAATGTTTCAATAATTTTGTCGTAACCGGTAATTGTGACATACACCCAGACTGGCAAACCAAAAAATACAGCTTTGCCAATGGTTTCGTCAAACCAAACAGGGAAATTAAATAAACTTCTGTACAACAGCCACAAAATTAATACCAAAGTCAACAACGGGAAAAACAAAATATGTCTTGATAAGACTTTTGCTGTTTTTTGTTGTGTGCTACTTTTTGTTGATGGCATCTAAAACTATTTGCAGTGTCTCCTGCTGATTATGTGAATACGTATCTATAACTACATCGTAAAGTTCCGAACGCCAAAAATCAATCGGATCTTCTGCTTTTACTGTTCCCGGTTTTACAACCCACTCTTTCCACTCAGCACTATACATGCGTGACCACTTGGCGTAATTCTCAGTATATCGCGTATGCATATTAGCAATTGCATCATCTGCAGTAACTTTGTCTCTATTAACTACTCTGTCAACTTTCACTGCCTTATCACTACAAGTCATTAAAACTTTTAGTGTTCCTTCAACCTGTTGTGCCATAAAGCCAGATAACCAAGACTCTAAAATCCAGTGATCTTCGTGCATAAGTTTTTCTCGCATACCCATGTCAACTTCTCGATCAAAATCATCTTCATAGTGTGCAGCTGAGTGATGCAGATTACCTTGTTCTTTAAATAAACCTTTTTCTTTTGCATACGCACGCATAAATTCACCACCGTTAAAACCTGTCCAACCATCAAACCTGAGTGAGTTGTCCTTCTTCAACATTTTAAGCAATGTTGTTGAACCACTTCCAGGAAGACCAGAAATCGTAATATTTTTGTAAAGGTGTTCTTTTGACATATGCTTCCTTGCTATAGTATTAGTATAAAACTAATATGAAGATTTAAGAGGTATTATACCCACTGAACTCCTAGCAGGCTAGGACCATACTGAAAATAATCTGACTGAACAGTAATAAAGTGTCGCAATTTACTGATTACACAATATAGCTATGCGAATTGCTGATAGGATCTTTTCAAGTTTTTGTTGTGCGTGCTCTAATTGGAGTGACGAATCTTTAAGTGGAAAGTAATGAAACACTTGATTTCTACACACTAACCAGGTATCCCAAAGCTCAGTTGCTAATTCTGCCCCACACTTTTTTGAAACGTCATCATACAACCAATATTCATCCCTTCCTTTAGGATGAATGTCGGGATTTAACGCACGACCAATTCTAAATCGCTTGCCTTCATATGTACGCTTAGCTATAAGACCTTGAGTGAAAAAATAATGTTTCAAAAAACCCTCATATGCTTTAGCTGCAGGAAAAACTAAAAATGAGTAATCTGAAAGTTCGGTTCCCTGAGCGACTTCGCGTTGATACAAATCTAATGCAAGAATAAGTAATGTTCTTGGCCTTTCTGGAATTTGATCAAACCATTGTTCTTGGACGACTTCTTTCATATGTGACTACTATACCGAGTGAAGTTTCTAAATACAATGGCAGAGCCGAGTATGTGTGACCAAACTACTTGAGCTGAACAAATTTTCTGCCCCGTATATGCACAATAATTTGCTACACTATAGCTATTGGTGGATTCTTACGTGAATGCAACAAATTCTTATGAAAAAACTCATTCCAGCTATCTTGAAAAAAAAGAAAAAGCATTACTCCTTTAAGGACGTACTTTTGGGAACAGAAGAACAACTTACACAAAGAAAAAAAAGATTTGCTCACTTCCCATTGCTGCTCCGCATACCTTTAATAGTTCTCCTGAGCCCAATCTCATGGCTGCTCCTTGCACTCATCGTGCTACTCTGTGCTGTTGGCTTACTCTATTTGCTCAAAGATTTACCTTCACCCAGAAGAATCACCACCGGTAATGAAAACTTTGCTGTCACAACACAAATTTTAGACAGAAGTGGCACACTGTTGTATGAAGTATATGCCGACGAAAATAGAACACCTATCCAAATTAAAGATGTACCTCCATATGTCTATCAGGCCTCTATAGCAATTGAGGATAAGAATTTTTACTCTCATTTTGGGTTTGACCTTGCAGGAATAACTCGTGCTATTAAGAATAACATTCAAGGTGAAACCTTAGAGGGTGGCTCTACTATCACGCAGCAACTTGTTAAAAATGCTCTTCTTACCAAAGAAAAATCAATTAAACGCAAGATGAAAGAAGGTATTCTTGCCATCTTTTCAGAAGTTATTTATTCAAAAGAAGAAATTCTGGAAATGTATATGAATTATATTTCCTATGGCGGAACTTCCGTTGGTGTTGAATCTGCCTCACAAACATATTTTGGCAAACCAGCCACTGAGTTAACCATTGCTGAGGCTGCACTCCTTGCGGGATTACCTCAGGCACCAAGCCGCTACTCACCTTTTGGTTCTGATCCGTCTGCTGCTAAAAACCGTCAAAAAGAAGTCCTTCGTCGTATGGCAGAGGATGGCTACATTACGCAGTCACAAGCATCTGACGCAGAAAAAGAAGTACTCACCTATGCACTATCTAAAACCGACATCCAAGCTCCTCACTTTGTATTTTTTGTTCGTGATCTCCTCTTTGATACGTATGGGGAAGAAATGGTCAAAACTGGAGGCCTTCGCGTTTACACAACACTCGACTTAGACTTGCAAAATACTGCTCAGGCATCACTCTCTGCAGAGATTGAAAATCTTGAAAGATATCGTGTGGGCAATGGTGCTGCACTGATTGTTAAACCAAATACCGGCGAGATCTTAAGCATGATCGGTTCTCGCGACTACTTCGATGCTACTGCAGAAGGCCAAGTTAATGTTGCCTTAGCCAGAAGACAACCGGGATCATCAATCAAACCTCTAATGTACGCCACAGCAATGGAACTAAAGGAAATAAACCCGGGCTCAATTCTAGTTGATACACCAACTTGTTTCACTATACCAGGGCAACAACCATACTGTCCAAAAAACTATGATGGCTCATTTAAAGGGCCAGTGACTATTCGTGACTCTTTGGGCAATTCATTAAATATACCTGCAGTGAAGGGGCTTCGCATTATCGGACTCCAACCATTTATTGATCAAGCAACCAAACTGGGAATAACCGGATGGGATGATCCATCACAATATGGCCTTTCTCTTACATTAGGTGGCGGCGAAGTGCGCATGATCGATATGGCACAAGCTTTCACAGTCATAGCAAATCAAGGTGTTAAAGTTCCTCTTACACCTATTCTAAAAATTGAAGATTATAAAGGAAATGTACTTGCCGATATGGATCCTGAAAAAACACAAGAAACACTTGCCTACTTAAACTCTCATGAACAAGATACACAAGAAGACTCACTAACTAGAGTTATGCATCGCGCGCCAGCGTACCTAACCAGTCACATCATGCAAGATAATAACGCCCGAAAACTTGCCTTTGGGACCCGTTCAGAACTTGTAATTCCTAACCAGGTAGTCAGTGCCAAAACTGGGACAACTAATGATCTTAAAGATAACTGGACCGTTGGATTCACACCAGAATACTTGGTCATAACATGGGTCGGTAATAACGATAATACGCCAATGAATCCATACCTTGTGAGTGGTGTGACTGGTGCAGCGCCAATTTGGAATGATATCATGTCATACATTTTGCAAGGTAAAGAGCCATCTTGGCAAGAAAAACCCGAAGATGTTGCAAGTGGTTTTGTCTGCGCTTCTGGATTTCCAAGTTCAGCAAAGGATCAATGTCAAGGTCGGTACACCGAGCTCTACTGGACTGAAAGTAAACCGTCTTACGCAAAACTAGTCAAAGAAAATGTTTGGATTGACCCTCGCACTGGCCTACCACCTACACCAGGAGAACAGGTTGATGGCCTCGTTTTAGAAGAACGCACTTTCTATGCTGATCCAATTACCTACGAATCTCAGTATTGTGAAGACTGCTCGCGTCTTACGACTGAAGATGGTAAAGTACAGTACGAACAACGTGTGGTCCCACATGATTTACCGGTGAAACACGTTGAATAGAATGCATAGGATGAAAAAATTTTTCCGCAATGCTTCTTCTATTGATGATGTAGAGCCGCCCAAAAAAAAGAAGCAACGATCATACAAAAAATTAAAAGTAGGGGTTCTCTTACTCCTAACGATTATCTTTGCTTCATTGGTAACAGTGTGGTGGTATGCTGAGGAACCGCTAGAATCACCAATCTCATCCCTAACCAGTTTTAGCTTTCTGAGATCACCAACAACTTCACCAAAAAATAAAAAAGTAATCTACGGATTCTTACCTTACTGGAATGTTACAAAAGTAACAATACAACCTGAGCTCACACACCTGTCCTACTTTAGTTTAACGATTGGTGCTGATGGATCACTTATCACCCAAACTGATGAAGGAACTGAACCTGGCTTTAGTAAACTCAACTCAGATGATTTTTTGACTCTGAGTAATCAAATTATTGCACAAAATGGAAACGTTGAACTGGTTCTGACCCAATTCAATGCAGACGACATCAGTTCATTTTTGAATAATCCAAGCGCACAAGAAAAATTTTTGACTTCACTTGATAGTGTTTTGTTAGCGTATCCCTTTACTGGAGTAAATATTGATGTTGAACTGAATGGTTCACCAAGTCCAAAAATGCGCGACCAGTTCACCACATTCATGCAGACCTTAAGAACACATCTTAATGAGAGATATGGGAACATAACCCTCAGTGTGGATATGTACGCTAGCGCCGTTGAAGGTACAAATATTTGGGATATTTCAGCTCTGAGTAACGAAGTTGACTATATTGTTGTGATGGCGTACGACTTTCACCGCCGCCAATCCTCCCAAGCTGGTCCAGTAGCTCCATTGTTTGGTGGTAAGGATGTTTGGGACAACGACATTAACACCTATCTGCAAGGCTTTGTTGAACTAGTTCCACCTGAAAAGGTATTGCTGGGAATACCTTTCTACGGCTACGAATGGCAAACAACCAGTAGAGATGCACAATCACATACCTTCCCTGATACAGGGGCCACTGCAAGCTATGAACGTGTTCAAGAACTACTCAAAAGAAAAGAGGAACTTAAAGTAGAAGAAGGATGGAATGAGAATGCACTCTCTCCCTACATTTCGTATGTTGAAGACAACGAAATTTTTGTTGTCTACTATGAAAACTCCCGATCAATCTCTTATAAACTAGATTACGTGAATCAACTTGACCTAGGAGGCATCGCAATTTGGGCACTCGGATACGAAGGAAACTCCCGTGAACTTTGGGAAGTCATTAATAAAAAAGTATCAAATCCACTCTCAACATCAAACAACTAATACTTTCTAGTACTTAGAGTATTTTATTGTCTCAAAGCCTGTGCTATTATCAGCACAGGGCAGATTCTTGAGGCATGTATCACTTCCATGCATTTTTTGTTATGGCAAGAGATCTTCACAAAAATCTCACCCAAAAAAATCAGTACTGTCCCCATCAGCGGTGACATCCAAAAAATATAATGAAGAACGCATACGTTACTCCACTGTTCAAACACTTTTGCTGCAAAAAACACGCTCTTGTTACTGCCGTCATATATTTCTATAAACGAGAAATCTTCACCAAACAAACTGCGTCTGTTCCGATTCAAAAAACAACGGCTAAAAGAAAAACCAACAATACACTGCTCCAGAGTATTTCACTTTTTTTTGCTTTTCTTATCCAGAATACAAAATCCAGATTTCCTCTCAGGACGGGAAGCGCAACACCTCTATTCACCTTTGTTCCGCCCTATCACGCAACTCACCGTAAAAGGAAGCGTGGTCGCCCACCCAAAAAGAAATCAATGAAGCTTTGGCAATGGTTCACTCAAACAGTAGTTTTTGACTACATCTCTTCGTTTTATTACGTACTCAGAGATCTGCCATTGTTTTTTGTATTTAGCATTGTGACAGCCCTCTTTATTTTTTGGGGAACAGCACAACTTTATACAGAAATATTTAAGGACCTACCGCAGCCTGAAGAACTAGTGAGTCGTCCACTTCCAGTATCGAGTAAAATTTTAGATAAAAATGGCAACATTCTCTATAGAATTTATGAGGATGAAAATCGTACTATCGTGCCACTCAGTGAGATACCCATCTCACTCATTCAAGCAACAATTGCCATTGAGGATCAAGATTTTTACAACCACTATGGTTTTTCTCTAAGAGGTATTATGCGAGCATTTGTTTCAAATCAAACAGGCACTACCGTGCAAGGAGGCTCAACGCTGACTCAGCAGCTGGTTAAAAACAGGCTACTATCACCAGAAAGAACTCTGCAGAGAAAAATTAAAGAACTCATTTTGTCAGTTCTTGTTGAAAATACCTATTCAAAAAATGAGATCTTAGCAATGTACCTTAACCAGGCCCCGTATGGAGGCTCTACTTATGGAATTGAAGAAGCCTCTCAAAAGTTTTTTGGTAAAAGCGCTTCACATTTAACCTTGGCTGAAGGTGCGCTTCTTGCTGGCCTTCCTGCATCCCCAACTTCGTACTCGCCTTATGGCTCAAACCCAGAATTTGCAAAAAAACGCCAAGTTGAAGTGCTCAGACGAATGGCTGAGGAAGGCTACATCACCTGGGACCAAGCTGATGCTGCATCAAAAGCAGAACTAGTAATTACACCAAGGGGTATTGAAATAGAAGCCCCACATTTTGTGATGTATGTGCGTTCACTCTTGGCCGAACGATACGGTGAGGACCTAGTAACTAATGGAGGCTTAATTGTTACTACCACACTCGATTTACCCACTCAAAAAGCGGCACAAGAAATTGTTACCAACGAAGTAACCAAGATTGCAAGACTAAAAGTAAGCAATGGCGCCGCTCTTGTAACTGAACCAAAAACAGGAGCAATTCTAGCCATGGTTGGAAGCGTTGATTACTTTGACTTTGATCATGATGGACAAGTAAATGTTACCATTCGTCCAAGACAACCAGGCTCATCAATTAAACCGCTCACCTACGCACTAGCCCTAGAAGCAGGCCAGAAGCCATCAAGCTACATAGATGATGCTCCTATCACATTTACTGCCGAAGGTGCCCCTCCCTATAGCCCAAAAAACTATGATGGTAAGTTCCACGGCAAAGTAACACTCAGAGAATCTCTAGCATCTTCATACAACATACCTGCTGTGAAATTACTCGCCAGTATTGGCGTATCTACTCTGTTAGAGCGAGCTCCTGACTTTGGAATAACTACTTGGGAAGATACAAATAGATTCGGATTATCCTTAACTCTAGGAGGCGGAGAAGTTCTGCTCACTCAAATGGCTGAACTGTACGGAACGTTTGCTAACAACGGAACACACACATACTTAAACCCAATTATAGAGGTCAAAACATTCGATGGTGAAATTCTGTATCGAAATAGTTGTGTATTGGAAGGAATTTGCCAATCACAAGAAGCAATTTCTCCTGCTGTTGCATATCAAATCACCGATATCTTAAAAGATAACGTCGCCAGATCTCCTGCATTTGGCTTACAGTCAACACTCACCATTCCTGGGCAAGAAGTGGCTGTAAAAACGGGCACAACAAATAACTTAAGAGATAACTGGACCATTGGGTATACAAAAGATCGACTTGTAGCTGTCTGGGTTGGAAATAATGACAATACCTCAATGAGTTATGTCGCTTCAGGTATAACTGGAGCATCACCAATATGGAATCAAATAATGAGAACACAACTGTCAGAGGAAACACCACATACATTTGTTGTACCTTCATCAATAACTTTTGCTGAGGTATGCACAAGAACTTCGAATGGAATACGAAAGTATACTGAAGCATTTGTCATTGGATCACTTATCGAGCCGAAATGTGGTCAACAGCAACAATTCACTGGTACCGTTCCAGTACAACCAATTCTTGATAGACTTGAATTAAATGATTTTTCTAGACAGAAAACCAAAGTGCCAAACCAATTAAGACAGTAATAACTAAAATAATTGGTGCCGTTAACTTTTCAAATTTTTCTGCTCGTTGTTTTTTTAATTTTGCTGCTTTTTTCTCATCACGAGCTCGTTGCTTTTCAGCTTTGCGTGCTTCGACTTCTTCTGTAAGTGCTTGAATTTCTTCTGGAGTTGGCATGACCACCTTTCATGGGACTACATGTCCATCATTACGTGAACTTTGTCTACAATAAGACGAACAACTTGCTGTATTTTCAAGTCACTGGTATCGATCACCCAAGCGTCATCAACAATTTTAAGCGGATCATTCACTCGCTCCATGTCATTAGTGTCGCGTATTTTTAAAAGATCAAATACTTCCTTGTAGGTTACAAACTCGCCATGCTGCAAAGACTGCAAATGACGACGTTTTGCTCTAACAGTATCTGATCCAGTAAGATAAATTTTTAAGTTAGCATCTGGTAACACTCTGTAAGTAATGTCTCTACCTTCCATGACAACATCCTGAGACTCGGCAATTATCTGTTGCTTTTCAACTAAAATTTCACGAACTTTGGGATGTGCGGCAACAATTGAAACTTTTGCACTAATCTTTTCGGTTCTTATGTCCCACGACACATCTTCACCATCGACTAAAACCGTTGTTAAACGACCATCTTTTTCATATGCTTTTGGATTGCGCATCTGAATATTGCTACTACGCACTAACTTAACAATTGCATTTTCATTATTGAAATCAGTACCAGCTCGCATTACGAGTAATGTTGCTACTCTATACATTGCACCAGTATCTACATATAGAAATCCTAGTTGATCTGCTACCAGACGAGATATAGTCCCCTTTCCTGCCGCAACAGGACCATCAATTGCTATCTGAAAATGGGGAGTAGACATATATTACTTCTTCTTTGAAGTTTTTTTGGTAGTCTTTTTAACTGCTTTTTTAGCCTTTGTTGTAGGTTGCTTTGAAGTTTTTTTTGGTGCTGTCTCAGAAGCCATCCACTCTTCACGATCTGAAGTTAGCAGTCCACCAAGACCAACAACTATAAGAATAATTGGCCAAAGATTCCAAAATGCTCTAGGCAACATACCTAAATTTGATGCTAAAAAAATTAATCCTAGAATGACCATGGCTACTGGCCAGAATACGCGTTTAGGCATACTACCTCCTTTTATAAACAATGCTATATACCAAAAGTATACTCAAAATTGGGAAATAATACTAGCGATACTTCAATTCTTTGGCAACATCTCTTTCTTGATCGCGCTTTTTTAGTCGTTCTTTCTTCTCAAATTTTTTGAGTCCCTTACCGACTCCAATTTTTACTTTGATGAACTTGCCCACCAATTGTATTGATAAAGGAACAAAGGTGATTTTTTTTTGTTCTTGAAGTGCCAGTAAATCTAAAATTTCTTTTTTCTTTACCAATAATTTACGGGTTCTCTTTGGATCGTACTCAAGTCGAGTATCCGCAAATTTGTAGGGAGTAATTTGTGCATTAATCAAGAAAAGTTCACTACCTACAAGCTTGATGTAACTGCCCTTTAAACTTGCTTGCTTTAATCGTAAGCTCTTTACTTCTGCTCCTGTCAGCACAATCCCTGCAATAAGTGTTTTACTGATGTCATATTCGGCTCGTGCTCTTTTGTTTGGAACAAGTAACATATGCAGGTTATTATACCAGGGTATATTCGAGGAGGGCTCTTTACTTTATAAATCTATCTTGAAAAGTACTGAACCACTTATAGCAAACAAGGATGTACCGCTATCATTAACAACAATATCGGTAACTGAACCAAGAGAAGTATTACTAATTTCTTGAATAAAGTCACCATTTTTTTGCAATACAACAATTCTATTTTTTTGTGCTTCTAAAATATACAGTTTATCTGATGCATCTGAAGTGTGGACCAGCACTGTTGACTCAAAAGGTACTTGCAGACCGCGAATTTCAAAATCTTGAACTCGTCCACGAGTAAATTTATAGATACCACCACTTTTTGTACCGAGCCAAACATCACCATCAATTGCTATGGAACTAATTGAAGAAAATTCTAATCCTCGCGCAATTTCTTGAATCCAACCTATTGGATCCGAAAAACCGTCTTCAGTTTCGGCATATCGATATATATTTCTTTTTTCTGGGTTTACTACATACAGATATGGATCATAGGTTGCAAGTAAGGTTGCTAAGCGATTTGAGTCACCATCTGCAATAACTTCGTTATAGTCTAAACCTTCATCTGTGAATATAGCCCTACCAATACCATTATCTGTTAAGACTAATGGATTTCCCCCCAATAACGCAGCATCAACAAATGCTTCAACGGGTATTGTCTGCTTGGCAGCTTTTTTTGAAGTAGTTTCAAGGGATATTGCCGTTTTTTGTTCAGTGTCAAAGAAAAAGAGCTTTGTTCCATCCATCAATACTTTTGAAGCAACGAAATCTGAACTCACCAGTCTTAAATCATAAAAAATGGGTAACTCTTGTAAAGCATCAAGACCAGAAATATCTGAGTATAACGCTTCAATTTTTGCTCTTTCTGTCGAAATTATCTCAAATCCAATCGAATCTGCCTCATACTGAGACTGTAAATCTTCAACCTCTCTGAGTACAGATTGAACATCATTTCTAGCTGAGACGGGGTCTGACTCAGCTAACTGCTCAGCACTTTTTACTCTCTCAACAAAGGGGGCAACAGCACTCTGTGCTGATTCACGTTCTGCGGTACGTTTAGAAAGTAAAATAAAGGCTACGACACCAAGTACAACTAAAATACTGATTGAAAGCACGGCCAGTCGGATGTTTCTTAGCTTCTTACTATTTGACGTTTCGATGTATACGTCACGGTTTGGAAGTAAACTTTTGAATGTAGATCCTGTCTCAACCAGCATCGTTTTCATTGATGCTGCTTTACTAGCTCCACCTTCTGAAGTTGTGACTGTTGCTCGTATCTTTGATATACTCACACTCCCAAATTTTTTAACTATCGGGAGTACTTTTTTACCTACACGACTCAGTAAAGAAAAAAACAATGCAAATACTGCACCAATTTTTGAAATAAACTTAGAAATAATTTCTCCAATGTCAATCACTTTTGTTTCTGGTTGAGTAATGAGCTCTTCAAGTGAAGCTGTTAGAGAATCAACAACAGCTTCTGTATCACTTGATATAGAAGCTGTCATCTGTTTTTCTTCAAAAGTTGTGTGACCTTCATCAGAATCAGATTGGGGTACTTGTACAGAGAATGGTTCCGAACTAGTTTCAGCATGACTTTCTGTAGGCTTCTGGGGGGAATCTTTACCTGAAATATCTGGGCTATTAGTCTGTACGGTTTTGCTAAATGAATATTTTTGAGAGGAAGACTTCTCACGAATTGGTTGAGATACAACAGCGGTATGATTTAAATGCACAGGTTCTGACTGGGTATCATCAAAGGTTACAAACGCGAGTGACGAGAGAGATGAGTTTTCCTCAGCATGAAGCCCTGGGACAACAGAGGTAACAATAGTATCAACATCATAGCCTTGAGTAAATTTAATCTCAATTTCAGAAAAAAAGCGAGCTGAAGGGAGTGTTGAAAATACAACCACATCTTGTGTACTTACTTGGCCCGTAATAAGTTTAAGCTGATTGCCCGAACTTAAGATCGTACCAATTTTATCTGATCTTCGAAGCAAGACTGCTCCATTAAATGTGGCGTAGGCACAATGATCCCCCGCGAAAAAACCTGCCGCACATAAAATACGAACTTCATTTTCAATTGCCTGATTAATTACTTCCTCTAATAAAGAATGAAATTCTTCGAGAGTTTGAATTACTTGTGCTGAGAAAAAATTCGCAATATCTCTGCCAACGTTTCCAGCTTGATTGCCTTCGATAGCAACACTCAGAACTGCTTTAACTGACGAATGCGGAGGCGACTCAACTACTTGAGACCATCCATTAAATTGGGGCAGGCCGATGATTGGTGTAACACGTACTTTCGGCATCTATATATTCATTTGCAAAGAAGAACAACACACCCGTGTGTCTCTTTGCAACTATTTGATCTATTTTTATCACAAAAACAGAACAAAATACAGCAACAAAACGCCTGAAAGTGCCAAATGGACTAAGCTGATAAGACGAAGTCTGACTGTATGTGGAGTAGAAACTGTAGCATGCATCAGTCCAATTTGTCGGGTTATGATCACTGCAACAAACATGTACAGAATTGCAACTATAACAAGCATCCACTTAAAAATAGCAAGAACAAAGCCCGTCGCATCTGCCTGGGTAAACTGAGTAGTCGGGTTAAGAATAAGTTGAAACAACATTAGTGAGTCCTCCCCTCGATTTTTTCTCGTTCTTCTTCAAGAAGTAAATCATTAAGAACAGCAGTAACTTTCGCTGGATAAGGAACTGCCTCAAAAGTAATTTCTTGTGCCGCTCCAGCTGTTTGAATTAAAACAGTTCCATGATCAAAAAAAGTTGAAGAAAAACCCACTGATTCAGAAGTAATATCCTCGATATTATCAATTTTTGCAGCAGTAATATTCTTCTGAGCTAAACTAATAAAGTCGACATCAATAACACGCTCGTCAGTCAGAATATACACATTGTAAAACCATTTTAAAAATAATTGAAATGAATAGCCAAAGAGTGCTAAATACCAAAGAAAAGTAAGTCCCAGACGGTAGCTGATTGGAAGAAAACTATATACAGGTAAAAACGGGAAAGACATCGGCACAATTCCAAAGAATAGTACTACAAGAATCCATTTTACTTGAGTAATAGGATGTTGTCTCAGCAGTAACACCACATTCTCTGTTGTTGCCTGAGATTCAAAACGAGTATGCTTCGGTTTAGGTGCAAAAGAAGTGAATACCCTATCACAACTTGGTTCAGAGGCTAAAACATCTGAGTAATCATCAACATGTCTGTGATTAACCGTCTTGGATGCATCACTTGTTGATGACGAAGGTGATTTTTTCTTCATCTGCTGTTTCCTTGAGTGGGTCTCGCTATCAAATACTTTGGGCATTAGCCAATAGTATAGCATTAATTGTTTTAAAATTACTCAGATATACTCGAAAAGAGCACTTATCGTTTTAAAATTGACATGAAAGTTTCTTGATTGATCTCAACTTTACCAAACTGTTTCATGCGCTTCTTACCCTTTGCCTGCTTAGAAAGCAGCTTTTTGCGACGGGTAACGTCGCCACCGTATAATTTTGCAGTCACATCTTTTCGAAATGCTTTCAGTGTTTCGCGAGCAATAATTTTTCCACCAATAGCTGCTTGAATAGGCACTTCAAACATTTGGCGCGGAAGCACGTCTTTAAGTTTAGCAACAATTTTTCTACCTTCATATTCAGCACGCTCACGAACAGCAATGAAACTCAACGCATCAATAGGTTCTGCGTTTAATAGAATGGTTACTTTAACGGCTTCAACTTTTCTAAACTCAGAGATAGAGTACTCGAGTGAAGCATAGCCAGAAGTAAGCGATTTTAAGACATCATGAAAGTCAGTGATTATTTCAGCTAAAGGAACTTCGCATTCAATATTCATTCGCTGTCCTACCTGAGAGCTTTTAGTAAACTCTCCGCGTCTTTCTCTAACTAGGTTCAGAATATCTCCCATACGTTCTTTTGGCGCATAAATCGAGACGGCTGCAATTGGTTCTTTTATAAATGAAATTTGCGCAGGATCTGGCATGTCCCCCGGTGTTTGAACTAATGACTCAATCCCATCGGTTGTGGTAACTTTGTAAGTAACAGACGGTAAAGTCGCAATAATTTCTAAATCAAATTCTCTACTGAGCCGTTCAAGCACAATTTCTGCATGCAAAATTCCCAAAAATCCAACACGAAGTCCACTACCCAAGGCCATTGAGTGTGTACCTTGAAAAGTTAATGCCGCATCACGAAGTGCCAACTTATCCATTGCATCTTGCAGAAGCGTAAACTCAGCAGCATCCGTTGGATACAGCTCCATAAACACCATAGGTGTTGGCTCTTTGTATCCAGCTAATTTTGTAATTTTTTCTCTAGTTAAATGTGACGTCACCGTATCACCAATCTTCATTGAACGAATATCTTTTAGCCCAGTAGCAATATATCCAACTTCACCACACTGAATGCTTTCAACAGGACGCATAGTTGGTGAAAAGACACCAATTTCAACAGGTAAAAAAGATACTCCTGAAGATAAAAAGTGCAGTTTTTGTTTTGATAGTTCTCCATCAACAACACGCACTAAACCGATAGCTCCTTTGTGCACATCATAATGTGAAGTAATAAGCAAACCTCTCAATGGGGCAGCTTCGTCTCCTGTTGGAGCAGGAATTCTTTCAATAATTGCATCAAGCACTGCTGGGACATTTACTCCTGTTTTAGCAGAAACTTTTATAATGTCGTCTTCATCACAGTTACACAACTCCATGATTTCAAGCATAACTCTATCAACCTCTGCCGAAGGCAAATCAACTTTATTCACTACTGGAATTATAGTTAACCCTAAGGCTCGAGCTTGTTCATAATTTGAAAGTGTTTGAGCTTGGATACCCTGCGTTGCATCAACAACCAGCAAACCACCTTCGCATGCAGCCAGAGATCGACTTACTTCATATCCAAAGTCAACATGGCCTGGTGTATCAATCAGATTTAAAATATGACCTTTATATTCCATTCGAGCAGGAGCCAACTTAATGGTAATTCCACGTTCCTTTTCAATTGGATTACTATCCATAATGCGCTCAGTTTTTTCACTAGCGCCAACTGTATTAGTAACATGTAGAAATTGGTCGGTTAACGTTGTTTTACCGTGATCAATATGAGCAATAATGGAGAAATTACGAATTTTGTCTTGCATGATATAAGCTCTATGAGCTACTCCAACATCTTAGTACACAGTAGAATACCAAGCGACACTTTCTCCGAAAAGGATATACTTATTTTTTAGCTGCTTTTTTGGTTGTCTTTGTTTTTTTGGCTACAGTTGGTTTAGCAACTGTTTTTTTGACTGCAGGTTTTGCAGCAGCTTTTGGTGCTGTTGAAGCAACAGTTTTACCAGATGGTAATACTTTACTTAACTGACTTTTTACTCTAGAAGCTTTGTTCTTTTTAATGATGTTGTTTTTAACAGCAATATCAACTGAAGAATAAGCTGAGCTTAATGCTTCGAGTGTTGGACTTTTCTTAAAAGCATCAACAAGTGTTTTCATTCTTGATTTTGTTCGAGAATTAATCACAGTCTTTCTCTTACTAACACGTAAAGCTTTTTTTGCATTCTTTAAAATTGGCATACTTGTATTCTTATTTCTTTTTTCTAATTCTACTGTATTGTCTCTTATACTAGCTTATGAATATTTCTCCTGTGAGTTTTTTATGCTAGGCAGGAATTATAACTCAATTGTGCTGTAAATTCAAATAGAGAAACTACCTTTTGCTTATACTTCAGTGTTTTTTGTACATATGCCTTGAATCAGCAATGTAGTTTCTCTGAGTGAGTAGTGAACTTCCTCAATACTCAAGTTGTTTTTATTCAAGATGGTTTCTATAATAGGTGAAAATGCTGCCATTTAAAACTGAACAACTGTCAAAACTTCTCATTAGTGGGCGATGGCTCGAGAAAAAACAAAATACTATACTTTCAGCCGGTATAATTATTGCTACCGCAAATTTGTTTTCTCTTCTGGCAGGGGTTCTCCGTGACAGAGTTCTTTTGGGTCAATTTTATGGGCCAGGCATTGCTGGCGAAACATATACTGCATTTCAACTCGCTTTTCAAATTCCTGACACTATGTATCAGCTCATCGTCTTAGGTGCACTTTCTGCCGCATTTATTCCCATTTTTACCGAAACTCGCAAAAAAAGATCTGAAAAAGATGCCTTTACCCTTACTTCAATAGTTATGACCATCCTATTAGTCGCCTTTATCGCTGTAGGAGCGCTCATCTTTATCTTTGCTGAACCTATCACTACGTTAAGAACTGGTGCTGAATTTACACCACTTCAAATAAAAATTGCTTTAGATCTAACTAAAATAATGATCCTGGCCCAAGTACTCTTTGCAATTTCTAACTTTTACACAGGCATACTTCAATCGTATCAGCGCTTTATCATGCCGGCAATTAGTCCACTTTTTTATAATTTAGGTATTATCTTGGGAGCATACCTCTTTAAAGAACAATTTGGAATCTACTCGGCTGGAATTGGTGTACTCATTGGCGCATTTCTCCATATGATTATCCAGTTTCCTTTTGTTTATAAGCTTGGTTTCCGTTATCGCTTCTCTTTAGACTTTAGCTTTCCTGGAGTTAAAAAATTATTTTCTCTAATGCCTGCTCGAGTGCTTACCTATAGTCTGACAGAAATTCAAAATCTCTCTCTTGGTTTTTTTGCCACATCTATTGGAAGTGTGTCCTTTATGATCATAAAACTAGGACTACGATTAATGACCATGCCAATTAGGCTCTTTGGTGTTTCAATCGGACAAGCTTCGCTTCCATTTTTATCTGAGGAATCGGCGTCGTTTGATAAACAAAAATTTCAAGTGCTTATTATTCAA
This sequence comes from Candidatus Pacebacteria bacterium CG_4_9_14_0_2_um_filter_40_15, assembly GCA_002788675.1. GTDB lineage: Bacteria > Patescibacteriota > Microgenomatia > UBA1400 > PJMF01 > CG1-02-43-31. The sequence continues at coordinate 5,001 of PFRS01000008.1, read as the reverse complement.
TCGCTCAATCAAATTAGCTTTTTTGCTTTACCTGCATCAGTGCTCTTGCTCATACTGAGAGTTCCAATTGTTCGTCTTGCTTATGGGGCACGAAATTTAGACTGGGCATCTACACTTTCAATAGGACGAGTAGTAGCTATTTTATCCCTTTCTATAGCTGCTCAGGCTCTGGTTCAGTTACTTATTAGAGCCTTTCATGCCCTCAAAGATACAAAAACGCCATTTATTGTCACAGTCATTGTTGTAGGAATTTATTTACTCCTTGCAAACTATTTTGTCTTTTTCACTGATCTGGGAGTACTTGGTTTAGCAATCACAACTTCATTCGTTGCGATTCTTGAACTAATCTTATTTATCTTCTTGCTGAATAAAAAAGTACGCGGACTGTTTGACAAATCCTTTATTATTCCTCAGTCAAAAATGCTCCTTTCAAGCTTTTTAATGGCAGTCTTCCTCTATCTTCCTTTTAGAGTTCTAGATGAACTTGTATTTAACACAACAAAAAGTATTGAACTCCTGGCACTGACTGTTGTTACAACTACCATTGGATTTTTAGTGTATATATACTTTTCTGCCCTCATGCAGGTGCGCGAACTCACTCTCATATCGAGACTCACGCAACATTTCTCTTTCTGGAAACGAGGATTGGATAAGACTGAAGAATTTGTCTATGAACCAAGTCTTGAAGATCGCGATCTTCAGTTATAGTCGACTGAATTACAAGACAAGTAAGACTCATGCTTGGTGAAGCGCTCAAAAACTTGTATACTCATTAGTGCATATAAAAACTGCACCAAGAAGACATGAAAAAAAAGCCTGCCGCCATTAGGATTAACTTGCTTCCCAAGGACCCGTTTTTTGCGACCATACCTGGTCGTATTCTGAAGTGGGCACTTTCAGCAGGGAGATACATCGTTATTTTCACCGAGCTTGTCGTTATAATTAGTTTTGCTACTCGCTTTACTTTGGACCGACAAGTCACTGATCTTAACCAATCAATTTCTAATAAAGCTGCCATCATTTCTTCGTATGGTCAACTTGAAAATAATTTCCGTATTGCACAAAACAAAATTTCTAGTTACGAGCAGCTAAAGCAATCCAACACTATTGTTGAAACATTTGCCGATATTAAAGAGATTATTCCTGAGGGAATTTTATTAGACGATTTAGTTATTAGTAACGATACAATTATCGCTTCCGGAACAACGCTTTCTCAGACAGCTTTCAACTTGCTCATAAATAATCTTCAAATTTCTTCTAAGTTTCATGAAGTTTCAGTAGATAAAGTTGAATCCAACGAAGATAATACACAGCCTGGTTTTGCATTTAGTATTCGTGCAAAAACAAAGGTAATCGAAAAACAAGATAAAGTTAGTAAATCTGAAGAAAAAGTGGATGTCCTTGACCGAACAGGGGGGCTCTAATCATGGCAACAACACAAAAAAGAAAAAAACAACTCGCTGCAATACTCGATCAGTTCTACCATAATCCGGTAGCACAAGTATCTATGGAGCTCTTTCTGACCGTTGGTTTGATCATCTTCTTGGCCCTCTTTGCAATTCGCCCAACCTTATTAACTATGTCAGATTTGCTTAAAGAAATTGAAGATAAAAAAGCACTCCAAGAACAACTTAATAAAAAAGTTGCTGCACTGGGTTCAGCCCAGTCTATATATTTAACTCTTGAAAATCGATTACCGCTCCTTGATGCAGCAATTCCAAGCACTCCTGAAACTATTAACTCAATAAAGATCATTGAAAAGTTAGCAACCGACGAAGAAATTGTGCTCAACTCAATCTCACTTACTGAAGTACCTGAAACCCCCCAAACTATTCCATCATTTGATAAACTGAGTAGAGTCAATCTTGATTTTTCATTAACCGTTTCTGGAGACTACACATCTATTAAAAATTTTGTAGCAGGTATACAGAACAGTCAAAGAACTTTTGTTGTTGAGTCAATTGTATTTAAGATCGCCGAATCACGTGGTGACAAACAACTACGTGCATCGATAGTTCTCAAAGCTCCATATTTTGGATCACAAGGAATAGCAAATGAGAAAAAATAGTTTTATAGACCAACTCAAAAGTTTACGCCATGGGCAACAATTATTGGCAATTATTATACTTTTACTTATTGTTTCTATTGGTTGGATCTTCCTTGGGATCTTTGCTGGACAACAAACATCAAAGATATCACCAGAACTCACAAAAGCTGCTTCTCCACTTACACCGCAATTAGACGATACAATACTTGAAGAAATTGAAAACAAACATGAGTACACTAAAGAGGAACTAGAAAATTTCCCGATATATAAGGTTATTTCAATTAATCGTGGTAAAGAACAAACAATTGTGCCGATTTCATATGATGAATCTGAACAAGAAGAAAAATCTAAGCCAACAGTCACATTAGACAAAATTACTGCTCCGAGTCCTGATGCTCAGCCCCCAGCCGAAACAACTCCAACGCCTCAGCCATCATCTTCACCCGTTACAACTAATGAACCTGCTCTCTAATGACTCTCAAGTTGCATAGCTTTGATATGTTTTATTCGCTTCTTCTTCGCGTTGCCATCTCGACTAAAAATAGCTACAGTAGTACATAGGAGTGAAATACTCTTTTGTTTGTAATGGAAAAATATGTTCGGAACTAAGAAAACAGTACCTCATTCAGCCATACCAGCTGCTTCACCAGTTGCAGTTTCTCCGAAGCCTCTTGAAAGAAAGCGTAGCAAAGCACTTTGGCAGAAAAGAATTCCAACCTTAGCAGGTTTAGGAGTATTAATAGTTGCAATGGTTGCAGGCGTACTTTTATTTGGAAATGGAACCGGTGTTTTCGCTCCTCGGGCAACACCACAGACAACTCCTAAAAATATTAAAATTTCCAATATTACTGATACAAGTTTTACCGTGTCTTTCTTAACTGATGAAGCAACACCTGCATTTCTAAAATATGGAATCAGTGCCAAAGACCTCGATAACCAAGCTGGCGACGAACGAGACCAAATCACAGGAACTGTCAAACCATATAACCTGCACCACATTACTATTCGTGGGCTAACTCCAAATACGTCCTACTACTTCACTCTTGGAACTGGTTCAAACAGCAGCTTCACTAATAACGGTGAACCATTCCAAACTAAAACCGCTGCCCAGGCTGGCTCACAACCTGTGGCAAAAACTGTTTATGGTAGTGTCACGACTGAATCAGGTGCTCCTGCAGAAGGTGCCATTGTGTATGTGAAACACCCTGATGCAGGTGAACTTTCTTCACTTGTAAAAAGCTCTGGAAGCTGGGCGGTATATCTTTCTAATGCTCGCACCGTTGATGGTTCTGACTACGCATCAACAACTGATGACGACACAATATTAGTCAGTGTCCAAGGACCTGATCAAACTAAAAAAGCATCTATTACTACAACTGTAGGAAAAGCACAACCAGTTGAAAGTATTAGTTATGGACAAACCTCTGCACAAGCTGGAAGTATCGATACTTCTCAGACACTTACAGCAACTGAAGAGAGTCCTGCTACTGAAAGTGCAACTGTAGCTCTGGAAACACAAGCTATCCCTGATATTCAAGCTGACGAAACAATGGCTGTATCTGAAACCGTTGAAACAGCCAGCGAATCTGCTGTCGCTACAGAGAGTGCAGTAGTAGCTAATACCGTTATTGATCTAGATGAAGCAAAAACTGCAACTCAAACAGTAACCACCACTCAACCAAAGATTGTTGGCATGGCTGCACCAAACGTAACTATTAGCATTCAAGTACATTCCGAAACACAAATTTCACAAGAGATTACTGCAGATGAAAGCGGCAACTTTGAGCTCGATATAGCCGCACTTTCTGAAAATCTTAAACCAGGTGAGCATACCGTTACTTATACCTATACTGATCCTCAAACAGGTGAAGAAGTTTCTGAAACTATCACATTCTATGTTGCTGAAAATGCAACAGCCCAGACACAGCCTTACGGTTCTGGAAACCCATATCCTGTCGCATCACCAACTCCATCACCTACTCCTGTCGCCTCACCAAGTCCAAGCCCAACAATGGAGGCAACCCCGTCTGCTGTTGCAACCGAAGAAGCACGAGTAGCATTACCTGCCACAGACAGCGCAATCCCTGTTTCAGGCTCAGTCGGTACAACCTTTGCACTTGTCTTTGGAGGACTGTTCTTCATCATCTCAGGCGCTTGGAGTTTCTGGATTTCATCACAACTGCAACGAGGTAAGTTGGAGATTTAATCTTTTCTAAATTCTATTTCAAAATAAACTACAATAAAAATCCCTCATTTACACGAGGGACTCAAAGAATTTCAAGTGAATTGTCAAACTGTCTGTGAGACGTACATATAAAATGTATACAAAAAAAGCGCTTAATTCTGGCCTCGACCTATCTTCACATCCAGTTGCCCGGACACTATTGTTGGCGCTGAGGCGTTTCAAGACTCTGTTCGGGAAGGGAAGAGTTGGTGCCACCTTGCTCGAGAGACCAGAATTAAACGCTTTTATACGCAGATTATATACGTAAAATTAAGTACGTACATAATCAATATGTTAAGTTAGTGAAATTCACTAACAAGTGAAGAAAATCTGTCATGCACCAAATTTAGAGACAACGAGTGACCATATCTTTTCTAAAATATGTTCAGTCAACGATTAGTACAGTTAGGCTTAATCTGTCACCAGACTTACACCGACTGCCTATCAACGTGGTGTTCTCCCACGTGTTTAATGGAGATAATTCATCTTGAGATTGGCTTCCCGCTTAGATGCTTTCAGCGGTTATCCACAATGAATGTAGCTACCCAGCAATGCACTTGACAGTAACAACTGGAACACTAGGGATTCACTCACTCCGGTCCTCTCGTACTAGGAGCAAATTCTCTCAATTATCTAACGCTGACGGCGGATAGAGGCCGACCTGTCTCACGACGGTCTGAACCCAGCTCGCGTACCGCTTTAATAGGCGAACAGACTAACCCTTGGGACC
>PFRS01000009.1 GCA_002788675.1 Candidatus Pacebacteria bacterium CG_4_9_14_0_2_um_filter_40_15 | reverse complement strand
AATATATTATATAATTTTTATATGCAAATTCATTCTTTAAAGTTATCTTTTCAAGATATTGTGACTAAAGATGGTGGTATAATGTTTTAGTTATGGCAACTATTAAACAAAAAAGAGCCCTTGACATTATGGTTGAAAACGGTGGAAATGTAAGTAGAGCTATGATGGAGGCTGGATATTCTCCTAATACAGCCAAAAATCCGCAAAAACTTACTGAAAGTGAAGGATTTAGAGAACTATGTGAATCCTACCTACCTGATGATATGTTACTCAGAGCTTTGTCTGATGATATTGAAAATAAAGAGGGAAATAGAAAGGCTGAGTTGGAATTAGCGTTTAAGTTAAAAGGAAAAATGACAGAAAAAGCAGACATCAATCTGAGTGGTAACTTGAAGTCTATTTTAGTTGTAAAAAATGGAATCTACCATTAACTTACTCCCAAAACAAACTCTCGCCTGGGAAGCATGGGAATCAGACGAGATTACTGAGCTTGGCTATGGTGGCGCAGCTGGTGGTGGTAAAAGTCGACTCGGTTGCTATCTCGCTATTGTCATCGCTGAGCAGTATCCCGGTTCGCGTGGTGCGATTGGTCGTAAGGAACTTAAGACATTGCGTTTAACGACAATGACTACTCTTTTTGAAATATTCAACGAGCTTGGATACAAGTCTAACGATTATAAATACGATGCTCAGCAGTCAGTTCTCACATTTGCTAACGGCTCACAAATATATTTTTTAGATACGGCATACAGTCCACAAGACCCTGAATACACTCGCTTCGGCTCGCTGGAGATAACATGGGCGTGGATAGATGAATCGAACGAAACACCAGAGAAAGCGAAGTCTATTCTAAAGACTCGTGTTGGTAGAAAAAATAATCTCAATGGTGTATCGGTCAAACCGTTCTGGTTAGAAACTTTTAACCCAAACAAGGGTCACGTTTATCGTGACTACTACAAACCATGGAAAGAGGGAACGATGCCTAGTTATCGGTCTTTCATTCGTGCTCTCCCAGGAGATAATCCATATCTCCCAGTAGCGTACATCACAAACCTGGAGCGGTCGGATAAGGTTACTCGTGAGCGTCTACTGAAAGGTAACTTTGACTTTGATGATGACCCACAAAAGATAATGAACTATGAAGCGATTACTGATCTCACTAGAAATACGTTAACAAATAATAATGAAGTGAAGTCACTCGTGGCTGATATTGCCCGCTTCGGTGGTGATAAGATTGTGCTTGGAACATTCAAAGGTCTAGAACTTTATGGGCTTTATGTGTACACCTTTCAAGGGATAGACGAAACTATCAAACGAATGAAGGAGATAATTGTAGACGAAGCGATTGGGTATCAGAACGTACTGGCTGATGAAGACGGAGTTGGTGGTGGTGTAGTTGATGGTATGCGCGGTATTAAGGGGTTTAGTGGCGGTCGCTCTCCACTCCCTGTCTGGGACTTTGTTGTTTCAAGACTCGTACCAGCCAACTATCGAAACTTCAGATGTCAATGCTATTTCAAGTTAAGTGAAATGGTAAACAATCGACAAGTGGCAATTTGCATTACAAAATTTGATACTAACATTGAGGGATACACGTTGGAGAAAGCATTATCTGATATGGCTGAGGAATTAGATGCTATCAAACAAACAGATCGTTCAGAAGATGGTAAACTAACTATTATCCCCAAGAGTGAAATTAAAGAGATGCTTGGTCGTTCTCCCGACTTTGCTGACATCATGATGATGCGTATGACGTTTGAGTTCAAAGAAACACCAATCACGTTCAAGCGAACAATGCGTGAGTCTGCTGATTCAGTTGACACAAATCCGGCAATATAATGGTATAATATTATTCATGGCAAAGACTTCTAAAAAGTATACGGTGACATTCAAGTTTAATGGAGCAACTGTAACTAAAAAAACAGATGATGTTGCGGTGGCAATTGAAGAAGTAAAACCAAAGCAACTTCATACTGAAATGTATGTCACAGTAAAAAATGGTAATCAATTAGTTGAACGTAGGTTATTACTAATACCCGCAAAAAGAGTCTTTAGTGATGCGTTCCACCGACAAGTTTTCATAAATAATTTATTATTACAATAATATGGCTGAATCATTAGACCAAAAAGATGTATTCTCGTATATCACTTCTGAGAGTAATAATTGGAAGACTACACCAATTCCGATCACCAACTCAAAAGAATGGTTGATGTATGAACATATCCAACGTTGCAAGAACGTATCAAATGGTTGGTTCCATTCCGGTAAGAATGACGGCAATCGCCCATACAACGATATTGTTACACCAATCATCAACGTAGCATTTCGTTCCGAGGGATTTGATGTGAAAGACATTGTGCCGTATGTAAACGATGCACAGAATTATTACAAATCTTTTTTGATTAAGAAGTATCACCCGAAGTGGGCACGAGAGCATGAGCTTGATACGTTTATTGATGAAGTAGTTGAAACATCAATCATCTATGACTTGGTGTTGATAAAAGATGTTAATAACGTGAAACCAGAAGTGGTTGACCTCACCACTATTTCTTTCTGTGACCAGACTGACGTACTTGCTGGTCCAATCTGTCTTCGACACCAATACACCACGGCTGAACTCATTTCAATGAAAGGTAAGTGGGATGCTGACATGATTGACTTCGCTATTCGTGAAGCAGTTTCAGAAAAGAAAGTATCACTTGCTAATGACCAATCAGCCAAGACCCCCGGAAAGTATATTGAAGTCTTTGAGTTGCGGGGTAACTTACCGGACTCATGGCTTGATAATGGCAAGTATGGCGAGTATTCTGACCAAATGCACATAATTGCCTACTACCATGATGCAAACGGCAACAAGAGTGGTATAACGCTCTACAAGGGCAAGGACAAGCCGCTGACAGAGGTATTCAAAGCATTGAAGATTGACCAAGTACGTTCAAGAGGTCGCGCTTGTGGTAAGTCTATTGTTGAATCATTGTTTGAACCGCTAGTGTGGAACAACTACGCTGGTATCAAGATTAAGGAACTCATGGACTCGGCTATTAACGTGCTCATTACCGATAGTGAAGAACTTGGTAATCAAAACCTCAAAGACCTGAAACAAAATACAATTATCAAACAAGAGAAAGGTGCATCTACTCAACGACTCGATGGCACGCTACAGAACTTGCAAGCGTTTCAAGGGTATCAAGTTACGAACCAAAACCTTGCTCGTGAACTCGGTTCAGCTAGTGACCTCGCTCTTGGCAACACTCCGTCATCTGGTACACCACTTGGTACAACTGAGATTGTTCACGTTGAAGGTCAAGGAATTCACACTTATCGCCAAGGTAAAATTGCAACATTCTTCGCTGATGTATTATACCGCGATTTGATATTAGGGTATCTCGTTAAGGAAATGAACGGTGGTAAGAAGTTTAGTGAGGAATTGACCTACGAGGAACTTGAAGAAATCAGTGATGTGATTGTGAGTAACCAAGTCGAGCGTGAGATTATCAAACTTGTACTTGATGGTAAAGATGTTGATGACACCACCCGAGAGGAGCTCACTAAGCTCAAGAAAGAAGTATTTAGAAAGGGTGGCAACCGTAAATTCTTTGAAATCTTGAAGGGTGAATTAGATAACTTACCAATGGATGTGTATGTTAATATAAAGGGCAAGCAAAAGCGTTTCGCAGAAGATGCTGACAAGATGACAAACATCTTCCGTGAAATTATTGCAAATCCGCAAGCATTTGCTCAAATTCCAGGATTGAGTATTCCGTTTAATGAAATGATTGAGGCGAGTGGACTCAGCCCAATTAACTTCTCACGGATAACTGTGCCCAAAGTAGAAGAAGCACAACCATTACCAATAACAGCATAATAATATGGATTACACACAAATTCTGTCACCACTTGAAGTGACAAAAATTGAACAGTTTAATAAAGATAAAGAAATGCAGGAAGCAGTGCGTAAGGTGTTGCTCTCTGGTTTATACACACATGGTGTTGTAACGAAAAAAGGTGATCATAATCCACTCATTAATGGTGCGTTCGCACTGGTTGCTCTTGCAGGTGATAATCCTATCCCAGATGAACAACTTGGTGCGCATCTTCGTGGCACTTGGTTTGGTATTACTGCATTAGAGAATGCTTGGAAACAATTAGTAAAAATTAAAGCCGAAAAAGCAGAGGCGGTTGAATCTCCTTTTAATGAGGCAATATAAATATGGCAAGACTTAAGAAAGTAATAGATGCGATTATTGGAAAACCAGAACCAGAGGAAGCAGTAGAGGAAGAAGTTGTTGTTGATGATATAAGTAAAAAGCACACAGGGTACAATCCCGCGTTTATTTACGAATAGTATTGACACGCAAAAATGTGGTATAATAATTAGTAACAAGAAGTGCAACTTTGCTCAATAGCACATTTTAAAAATCTAGACCATCACTATGTTAAACGATGAAAATCAGGAGGTAGACCTTGAAACATCTACAGAGGAAGCCACCGAAGAAACTCAAGAAACTCAAGAAACTCAAGAAGAAGAACAAGGAGTTGAGTATTGGAAGGCGGAAGCTCTTAAAAACAAAGCAATCTTAGAACGCAATAAGAATAAAGAACCAAAAGAAGAGAAGAAATCAGATGGATTTGGATATGACGTAAAAGCGTACCTTAAAGCATCTGGTATCAAAGCTGATGAGTTTGACTTTGTAAAAGAAGAATTAAAACGATTTGGTGGAGATATTGATGGACTGATTGATAATGATTACTTCCAGGCAAAACTTGAGAAGCAACGAGCTATCAAACAGACCGCAGAGGCTACTCCAACCGGAAAAAGAACTGGCAACTCAGCTACTGACAGCACAGACTATTGGCTCAATAAACCATTTGCGGAAGTGCCAAAGGAAATGCGCAGACAAGTATTAATTGCCAAAGAAAAGAAGGAGGGAAGTGGATCACATTTCTATAATTCATAACAAACACCATCTGATATTAGAAATTAAATATCAGTAAAATGTCTATCGTACCAACCTTAGAAATCGAGACAAAATTGCAGGAGCGACTCGACGCTCCAATGATCTGGAAGGAAATTTGTGAAGTAAAGTACACCAACTCAGGTGTAGTTAAGAACCCATACCTAACCGATGCTACACAGTACACAGGTACTCGTGGAACAGGGTATACATCAGTTGCAGTTGCAACCGTTGATTCATCGGTAACTATTAGTGATTATGTAGGTTCAGCAATGCACATTGACGATGCAGACCTCGCTCAAAAGTCTTTCTCAGACTTTATGGAGATTGCAGACAATATGGCTACTGTGCTTAATGAAGGTATGGAAACTGCAATGCTCGCTGAGCACGCACAGTGGACTAACTTCGATAACGCTAGTATTGGTGGTGTTGCTGGAAACATCACTGTTGCGATAACTAACATCAAGGATATTATCGGTAATATCAAAGAAGCTATCCGCGCTGCTGGAGGTGCAGAAATGCTCAATCGTAACGGTGGTTTCATCCAATGGCGTGAAGCTGACTATACTCTTGTGGAGAGTCTTGCTTCATCCGAAGGATTCCAAACCGCAGATGACGTACTCAAGAATGGTATTAAGCAAGGTTTCCGTTATATGGGAATGGAGCACTATTCAACTTCAAAGAATGTCGCAGGACACGTTTTTGCTGGCGTGAAGAATGCTATGACCGCCTATGTTGTTAAGTCAACTTATGGTCGTGTCAAGACTATCACTAACCCAGTTGTTGGTGGCGCACAAATCTCAGGTGTAGGACTTGAAACTCGTATTGACCGCAAGTTCAAAGTTTGGGACAAGCGAGCACCAATCGTGTTTGATGTATTAGTCGCCTAGTTTTCCTTACAGCCCCCCAGTAATGGGAGGTTGTATAGGGTAACTAGCCCACTAATAATAATCATCATTATGCAATTTAGCGATTCTGTAGGAGGAACAGGGGGTGTACAACAAGTGCGAGCGATGTGTCGTGTAGATGCTACACAATGGCCGACTGTGCGGATTGTTAACTCATTTAATAATTGGCTAGATACAGTTACTGGTTATGCAGTCGGTGCTGACAGACGGTTTCAGTGGGATGACAGTAACCATTCTAAACTTCCAATTGGCACCACCAATCTTAATGCTGACCAATCGGATTACTCATTCTTAACTGATGAGCAGGGTAACTCAATTCTTAATCTCAGTCGCATAGACTTATTAGACGAAAATGGCAACTATCGCAAGCTCATTCCATTCGATGAAGCAAACGTAGATATTGCACTTGATGAGATTTATAAAGATACTGGTACACCAGAATATTATGATAAGATTGCCGACAACATTATTCGACTATACCCAACTCCAGCAGTTAGCGTAACGGCTGGACTCAAGTTTTACTTCCAACGTACTGGCTCATACTTTACTGATACTGATACCACAAAAGAGCCGGGCGTATCGCCACTTCTTCATCGGGGTTTTGTGATTGCTTCAGCATATGATTGCGCTTTGACACTCGGACTGCAAAATCTACAACCACTTAGTGTTGAGCTACAAAAAGAGGAAGCAAAAATGAAGCAATATTTTGCCATTCGTAACACCGATGAGGTAGCAGTAATGATGCCAACAGTAATCAATTCAATATGATAAATTTAGACAAGCCAGACGTAGCCACACTGGAAACCAATTTAAATATTGGTGATGGGTTTAACTTACTTGTTGGTAGTACGTTTCGTTTAATTATCGGTGCGCTTGGTCTTGGAGGAATGACCAACGTGGCTAAAACATCGGTGGGTGAAACGTGGGAAAGCATCCAATTAACATGGGTAACTGAATCGAGGACTTGGCTGGCGGTGTCGAAGCTAATAGATAACGTCGTCAAGGCGGTTACTAGTATCACTAATTTTAATAAGCCATGAGTACACTTCAAACCATACAAGCAGGTGATTTAATTACCAACAGTCGAGCTGATATAAATAATAACTTCTCAGCACTT
>PFRS01000005.1 GCA_002788675.1 Candidatus Pacebacteria bacterium CG_4_9_14_0_2_um_filter_40_15 | reverse complement strand
TTGACTTTTCAGGTTTTTCTAAGTAATTTGCTTTATACTTACTCTATTAGCATTAATTAATGTGTCAAAGGAATGTAATGAAAAAGAATTTTATTAAGGATAACATTTGGGTTCTATCCGGGATATTTATTGCAGGTGTTGTACTAGCAACAATTACCACACCTATTTTTTCAAGAAATCAAAATCAAGTTATGCAGGATAATAATGAGACCGTGGAATATGGCCCACAAGGATATGGACGCGGTAGTGGCAACGGAAGTGAAAAAAATACATCTCAAACTTCTCAGGTTGGTTTAAATAAAGAAAACTGTCTAATGGATGGATGTTTATTGGTAGATGATGCAGAATATCCAGTAGGAGAACTTAGTGGCGAAACCATAGAATATTTACAAGCTGCGATTGCTGATGAAAGAAAAGCACTGGCTACCTATGAAGCAGTCATAGCTAAATTCGGAAACGTAAAACCATTTATAAATATTATTAGAGCTGAAGAACAACATATATCTATGCTCAAGGCTTTATTCGATAAATATGACATTGAAATTCCAGCAGAAAAAACAACTGTTGGTGTATTACCAGCAACTTTAGCTGAAGTATGTGCAGTTGGAGTTCAAGCAGAAATTGATAATGACCAATTATATCAAGACATGATTCCAGCAATTGAAGAACAAGATATTAAAGATATATTTAATGCTTTGGCAGACGCATCAAGAAATATGCATTTGCCAGCATTTGAGAGATGTGCTAATTAGATTTTAATAAGGTTGGGATGTTTTTGGAAATACCTTTAGTAATAAAATAAGTTCCAATTTCATCCCACTTTCTCCGCTATTTGTTTAAATCAATAATTTGTATGTGAAGATTCATATCTATTTGAAGTAGTTTTTTTGTTGTATACCGCGTGATTGTTGTTTCTTTACTTTTTTTGGAGGTTACTTTTACGGAAGACAGTTGACTTTCCATAACAGAGAGCCAACTGTCTTATGTATCATATTTTAATTACTCACCTCCTCGATGATTTTCCAACCATCTTTCAAAACAAGTTTGCCGGGATTTTCTACGTCTTCTACAGCAATTTCACTTGAGCCATAGAAGAAGTGAAAAGTGTTCCCATCAACTTGTCGATTTTGAGCACAGCTGGGTAGGTTGCAAGACCAGCCTGTGCCGTCCCAAACGATTTCAGCAGTTATGCCGTCACCATTTTGGACAACGTACGTTACAACCGGGGCCGCCGGCTCGGTTGTTGCAGGAGATGTACATCCAGCGAGCAATAAGATGATCAGCAAAAGGCTGACTGACAAAAAAATAACCATCAATTTTTTCATAACGATTCTTCTACTCCTTGTAGAAAAAAAATTTGAACGAACAACTAAATGTTTTTTTGCTTGTTGCTCATCCTTGTTGAACACACAAAATAGTATGTGCTCAGCAAGGACGAGCTACTATCAAAAATCTAAACAAATCACGCGGTATGTTAAAGAAAAAATGGTTGCATATTGTACTAGTCACGCAATGTGATAAGTCAAAACAACCCATAGTAGTATACTTCGGGATTATACTTATTCAAGTGGCACAATACATCTAGAGAATATAAAATCTATATTTAGGATATCTGATTGATAGTATTGGAAAATTGATTGGTTTTGCTCCTCTAATAAGTATGTTTACATTCTGGGGAGAGAGAGTGTTTGCGATCTGGTTACTTGTGTCGTTTAAAAAACTGCATCGTCGAACGTAATACATTTTCCATTTGGGGCAAAATAGAACCTTGCTGTCGCTTTCGATACATCCACACTAATGCGAGGCCACCTGAAATGGCTAATATACTGTAGCCTATTTTTTCTAAACTATTAAAGTCTTCACTGAATGTTTGCAGTGCATCAATGCCGGTGTAACCTATGTAGAGGTATATCAAGTTCCGAACCATCAATCCCAAAAAAGTGCTCAGGATAAATGTTTTAAAAGGTATTCTAATGATTCCAGCAATAACAGAGACTGCAGTTGTTGGAATAATTGGGATGGCGCGCATTAAAAAAATTGCGATATCATCACGTTTGCCTTTACCGAAGAATTTCCCAAGACCTTCTGTGTCAGAATGAGAAACTCCAATTAATTTGCCGAATGAATCTATGAGTACATCTTCTGCTTTATCTGCGATGACATACATTACAGCACCACCTATTGTTTTACTGACTGAGCCAATCATGGCAAGTAATCCAAGAAAAAGTAGTGGACTACCTTGCTTTGCCGAAATAGAGCCAGCAAGCATCATCACTAAAGGGGAAGGAATAGGAGCAACAACTTCTTCAACCAGTGAACCAATAAAAACAAACCAGGTGACGGGGATGTGTTGAGCTAGCGATTCTAACCAATTGATTATTAATTGCATCGAATTGACATTGTACTATAGATAGCGGCATTGAATAAGCTTGTATCTGTTTTTGAAGGTAGATGAGGACTCCCGCAGTCGTGCTTTCTAAAAATAAAGTATATACTACAAGATATGATTACAATAGAATATCTGCGTTCATTTAGGGTTGGTGAGTTTGCCATTTTTGATTTTGTGGTTTCCTTTATAGGTATATTTTTACTATCGCCACTGCTTTCAAAGTTAGCTCGTTTTTTTAGGTTGAACATTCCACTGAAAAGTTGGATGTTTTTTACTATCCCTTTTAGTGTGTTAGCACATATTCTGGTGGGTAACATCACTCCACTTACAGAAGCATTTATTAGATTAGATGGTGGTATTTTTGTTAAAGTGTTCGTGGTGACACTTTTTGTTTTAGGAGCTAGATCAGTTTCAACTAGAAAAAAATGATTACACTCCAGTTGCCTTCGGTTGCGTTTAAAGAAAGTTATGTAGCAGCAGTGCGTGAGTTTCATGCAGATGGAAATAGGCAGGCAGAGTACTATGGAGTACTTGATCCAGAAAAACTTTCTGATCAAACCTATTTTGGAAACTATGTAGCCTCACTTGAAAGACAACGACTAGGTGAAGATTTACCAGATGGATATGTCCCTGCCACAGAGTTTTGGATTATTACTGACCAAGGCCTCTATGCTGGTCGTGTGCATATTCGGCATCAGCTGACTGAGTATTTAAGAAAGTTTGGTGGTCATATTGGCTACAATGTACGCCCAAGTATGCGAGGCCAGGGTATTGGATCAGAAGCATTGCAATTTGGTCTACAAGAAGCCCGTAAGTTAGGTTTTGAGTCTGTGCTGATTACCTGTGACGATGACAATATTGCCTCAAGAAAAATTATTGAAAAGAACGGTGGGGTACTTGAAAATACCATTCCTGGAGAACATCCAAATGGAGCCATGAAACGGCGCTACTGGGTTACTCTGTAATCTTAAACGGCTTTTAATTCTGGGAACATCAAAAATAGAAATGCTCTTGCCACATGTCGATTTTTTCCTTCATAAGGATAATCATGAATATCAAAGCCAGGTGAGTCATTGATTTCAATAATAACGTATGAATCATCAGTTTGAGGCATGGTAATATCTGTACTTAACATATCCAGTCCAGCAAATGATAAACCAGGAATTGCTTTGATGGCTTTCAGAGCAATTTCATTTACACTCGGGTGGACAAGATCTGTGTAGTCAATGGCATCACCGCCTTGAGAAACATTTGAAACATTTCTAAGGAAAATGCGTTCACTTTCTGGGGGAATTGAATCTAGTGTTAAATTTTGTTCAGCTAAGTTTTTTCTAAGATTCTCGTCCATTCTGATTTTAAGATGTGAGCAAGTACTGTTTTTCGGTCCTCTGATGGGGTTGGTATTTTTTTCTTGAATCAATTTTCTGATGGTATCGACTCCGTTTGCCATTACACTGGCTGGTCTTCTATTAAGAATACCAAGCACTTTTTCTTGCGTAGCAAGTATTCTGTACTCCTCACCTTTAAACATTTCTTCAACAATTATTCGGGCAGATTCTTTTCCAGAATATTGAAAAGCAACTTGAATGGCCTGAGTAAATTCTTCAAATGATTGTATGTTAACAGTTATGTTTTCGCCCCAGGTGCCATCACTAGGTTTTACCACAAGCGGTTTTTGAAGATTATCAAAGAGTGAGTGTAGGTACTCTTGTGATGCGGACTTCTTAATGCGATAACCCTTTGGCACAGATATACCTGCATTTTGAAGTAAGTATGACGTTGTACGTTTATTTTGGGTAGAATAAATTGCAAGTGCAGTCGTAGCAGAGGGAACCTGATGGTAGTACGTTTGCGTTTTACCGTTGTAAGTTAGGGTAATTATTTGTGTGCCGGGAAGGATATTCCATTCGACTCCATATTTTTCAGCTTCAACGAGTACCAGCCGAGAACTGTTACTAACATTTTTATTTTTCTGTAACCCTTTTGGGGAATAGAATTGATAGATTAATTGTGACATCAGTCCTTCCTAGAGAAATCTGCAAGAGTAACGTAAATAAGCGTAAACGGGGATATCAATCTGTTTCATTATAACAGATCCCCATTGAGGACATCTGCCGGCAGCAACTTTCACTCAACTATTTCAGAAAAAAGATTGTGATTATGGTAGGTTCATACTATAGTAGTAGCTAGCAGCACATAATTAGTTAATAGAAATGGACACAAATGAAAATCACCAAGGTATGGGCACAAGAACTCTTAGATTCCCGTGGAAATCCTACGGTTGAAGCAACGGTGGTATTAGAAGATGGCACTGTGGCAAGAGCTGCTGTTCCGTCTGGCGCATCCACTGGCTCACATGAGGCCCTTGAGCTTCGAGATGGTGATCTGTCGCGCTTTGGTGGGCAGGGAGTACTTAAAGCAGTTGCCAATGTTGATACGATTATTTCACCAGCACTTATTGGTATGGAATGTACTGATCAACGGGCTATTGATGAAAAAATGATTGAGCTTGATGGGACAGAAACAAAAAGTAAGCTTGGGGCAAATGCAATTCTTGCGGTCTCAATGGCTGTTGTTAAAGCAGCTGCTGCAAGTGTGGGTATTCCACTCTATCAGTATGTGGCTCGAATGTTTGGTCGTTCAGAAGAAGAATATGTGCTTCCTATCCCAATGATGAATGTTCTTAACGGAGGAAAGCATGCAATTGGTTCATCTGATATGCAAGAGTACATGATTATGCCTGTTGGGGCACCATCGGTTGCAGAAGCTGTACGTTGGGGAGCTGAGGTTTTTCATATCTTAGGAAAAATGCTTAAAGAAAAGGGTTTTCAAACTACGGTTGGTGATGAGGGGGGCTATGCACCATCACTTTCTGGTAATGAAGAACCACTTGAACTTATTATTGCAGCTATTAAAAAAGCAGGTTACAGGCCAGGCGAAGATATAGCAATTGCTCAAGATCCTGCTGCAAGTGAATTTTATGAAGATGGTAAATATCAACTTAAAACTGAAAATAGAGCACTTAGTAGTGAAGAAATGGTTGATCTCTATGCTGGCTGGATAGAGAAGTATCCAATTGTTTCTCTTGAAGATGGCTTTGCAGAAGATGACTGGAGTGGTTTTTCAGCTCAAATGCAGCGAATGGGTAACAGAATTCAAATAGTTGGTGATGATTTATTTGTGACCAATATGCAGCGTCTTCAAAAAGGAATTGATGAATCATCAGCCAACTCAATTTTAATTAAGCTTAACCAAATTGGTTCAGTTACTGAAACTATTGATGCAATTAACCTAGCACATGCAAACAACATGACAGCAATTGTTTCTCACCGCAGTGGGGAAACTGAAGACACCTTTATTGCTGATTTTGTAGTAGGTGCTGGCACCGGACAGATAAAGACAGGGTCACTGTCTCGTTCAGAACGAGTAGCTAAATATAATCAGCTTATGCGCATAGAAAAAGAACTTGGGAGTCGTGCAAAAATTGCACACTTTCCATTTAAAAAGTAGCTTCATATAGTTATTTTTGCTTTTGGTACTGCTTGACTCTGGCTTTGAAAAAGTCTTTAATAGAGAGTGACATCTTTGTGATAGGTGTTGTTAATTTTGTATATAAAATATATCAAGTAGAAGGAACTATGTCTGAAACTCCAATCCAATCTGAAGCACAAGGGACAGGTGCTGTTACACCAAAGATTGCACCTCCAGCAGTACATACTGAAGTAAAGGATACACGTCACATGAGACCTGAGGTTCTCTCTTTTGTGTCCCTCTTTTTGCTTGGAATTTCTGTATTGTTCTTTACGCTTTGGTTTACTGAAATGCAAAAAACTGAGGTTATGAGTCCAGTTGTGATGGACGAGTCAGAGCAGACGGAAGAAGTAGCTGCACTGCAGTATGTTATGCCAGAGATGCTTCCATCTGTTGGGACTGTCGAATTACCTGAACCTGAAATGCTCAAAGGCATGCCTGTCGAAGAAGCAATTGCAATAAGAAGAAGTAAGCGCGCATATACTCAGGATGCTATTTCAATTGCTGACTTGTCACAAATGCTGTGGGCAGGACAAGGACAGACTGATGAAAGTGGCCATAGAGCTGCTCCATCTGGTCGAGGAACATATCCTCATACACTTTATGCGGTTGTGCGAAATGTCGAGGGTGTTGAACCTGGACTTTATAGATACGAGCCTGCAACACATTCACTCTCAGATATGGGTGTAGCGGATGCTGGTGATAAACTTAATGCAGCTAAGGTGCAAGATAACTCACAAAATGCGCCGGTTGTGATAGTGCTTTCTACAGCTTACGCTAAATCTGAAGCAAAATTCCCGGATTCTGCTGAGATGAATGCTGATTTAGAAGCAGGACATATTGGTCAAAATCTGTATCTGCAGGCAGAAAGCCTTGGTTTAGGCACTGTGGTGACCGGTGGATTTAGTTCTGACTCAGTGGTTTCAGAGCTTGGTTTAGATCCTAATGAATCTGTAACCTACTTAATTCCATTCGGACACCCAGCCGCAGAGGTTGAAGCAGTACACTAAACCTGCACCACACAAGTTTGTGTGATATAAACCAACTATGTATATATCAGTGCGGGTAGTTCCCGGTGCAAAAAAGTCAAAAGTTGAGACAGTGTCTGATGCCTCTTACAAGGTTTGGACCACTGCGGCACCAGAAAAAGGTAAAGCTAATAAAGCAGTGATTGCACTGTTAGCTAAGCACTTGGGAATAAAAAAGAGTGAACTCACGCTTTCTGCTGGACTGACTTCAAAAGAAAAAGTCTTTGAAAGGACTGATAATGTTTGCAAATAATGTATGCAAAATTGGTATAGATTGTATCGGTGTTGGTGTTGGTGCGCTCATTTCAAACGAAGAAAACAAAGTGTTTCTTGCTCTGCGAAGTCAAAAAGCAAAAAATGAACGTGGTAAGTGGGAAATTCCTGGAGGAGCTGTGGAGTTTGGAGAAACTTTAGAAGAAGCACTCCACAGGGAAGTGATGGAAGAGTTTGGAGTGACTGTTTCCGTTATAAAAAGATTCAACATTGTCGACAATATTTTGCCCGAAGAGCACCAGCATTGGGTAGCACAAACTTTTTTGTGTCGCATTGTGAGTGGGACACCACGCAACTGTGAGCTAGAAAAATGTGATCAAATTGGTTGGTTTAGTCTTGAAGAGGCTGAACAGTTGCCACTGGCACTTGTTACCATAGATGATATCGCAATTCTTAAATCCGAATTACAGTAAAAAAATTCTCACTTATTGACCCACTTTGAATTATATCTCTGCGTGCTATAGTGAAATACGTATGCGAGATTTTCAGACACCAATGATGCAGCAGTACATGGATATAAAGGCCCAGTACCCCGACTGTATGCTGTTTTTCAGATTAGGTGACTTTTACGAATTGTTTTTAGACGATGCTGAAGTCGGTGCTCGAGTTTTGGGCATTACTCTTACCGCTCGGCCACGAGGTAAGGATGGTCACGTTCCGATGGCAGGTGTTCCTTTTCATGCAGCAGATTCATATTTAGCCAAACTGGTTGGAGCAGGGTACAAAGTAGCAATTTGTGAACAGATGTCAGAGCCAGACAAAAAAGGTATTGTGGAGCGTGAAGTTATTCGCATAGTGACTCCGGGCACTGTGATGAGTGACGCTTCTTTGCATTCAAGAAAGAATAATTATTTATGTGCGATTTCTTTTGGAGCAAAAAAAGTTGGTTGTGCTTTAGCTGATATCTCTACTGGAAGCTTCTTCACTTGTGAGATAGCTCGTGATGGCTGGCAAAAAGAGCTTGATGGCATTCTAGTTACCTATGAACCTCGAGAAGTTTTAGTTTCACCCACTGAGTATGCAAACTACGAGATTATTTCTACTCTGTCGGAGTATGAAAACTGTAACGTGACGGTGTTTCATGAGTGGGAAAGTGCAACTTCGGATGCAAAAAAACAATTAACTTCGTTCTTTAAAGTCACCACTCTTTCAGGATTTGGAATTGAGAACAAGGTTGAAGCGCAACGTGCTTGTTCTGCTATTCTTGCTTATGTGAGCACCACACAAAAGATGGATGTACAACATTTGCAGGCACCTCACGCACTTTCGCAAGCTCAAGCTGTAATTTTAGATCGATCAACCATTTCAAATTTAGAGTTATTTTCTACCATTCGTGAAGGAAATAAAAAAGGCTCGCTCCTTGATACCATTGATGCCACAAAAAGTGCTGTGGGCGCACGTTTGCTCCGTAGGTGGCTTGTTGAGCCACTCACACAAAAAAAGAGTATTCAGCAGAGGTTAGATGCGGTGGATGAGTTGGCTTCGAACCAATATTTGCGCGAAGAGCTGCAACAGAATCTGTCTAGAATGTACGATATTGAAAGAATTTTGGCTCGCTTTTCAGTTGGTTTAGGGGTGCCTCCAGAGTTAATTAGACTTAAACATTCACTACTTGAAGTTTTGAACTGTAAACTGACATTGCAAAAATGCAGTTCTCCACTGCTTTCAGAGGTGATGAGACATATGCCTGAAGATATAGAGAAACTTGTGAAGTACTTGGATGACAACCTTTTAGAGGATCCTAGAGTAGACGTTAAAAAGGGTGGGGTGATTGCGGCTGGTGTTGATGTGGAACTTGATGAGCTCAGAAAACTTCAGTCAGGAG
Source organism: Candidatus Pacebacteria bacterium CG_4_9_14_0_2_um_filter_40_15 (assembly GCA_002788675.1). Taxonomy (GTDB): domain Bacteria; phylum Patescibacteriota; class Microgenomatia; order UBA1400; family PJMF01; genus CG1-02-43-31. The sequence continues at coordinate 373,548 of PFRS01000005.1, read as the reverse complement.
ACAAAGCTTGGCTTGTTGAGTATGAAGCAGCTCAGCGAAAGAAGACAGGTATAATCACGCTTAAGGTTAAGAGCAATAAAGTGTTTGGCTATTATATTGAGATTAGTAAATCGTATCTGGCTCAGGTACCCAAAGAGTATGATCGCAAACAAACCTTGGTAAACGCAGAACGATTTATTACGCCTGAACTTAAAGAGTACGAAGAAAAAATTCTCACGGCTGAAGAACAGATTGAAAAAATTGAGGTTGGCTTGTTTGCAACTATAGTTACTACAACAATGACCTACTTAGCACAGCTACAAGAGGCAGCAACTGCCGCAGCGCAAGTAGATTGTTTGGCAAGTTTTGCACAAACTGCCATTGAAAAAAGGTACTGTAAGCCAGTAGTAGGTTTAAGTGATGAAATTCGCATAACAGAAGGCCGGCACGCAGTAGTTGAGAGTATTCACGAACGAGGTAGATTTGTACCCAATGATGCACTGCTTGATGGCTCTGAACATCAACTACTCCTGATAACTGGTCCGAATATGGCCGGAAAGTCTGTGTACATGCGGCAGGTTGCCTTGATTGTGCTGATGGCACACATGGGTAGCTTTGTTCCAGCTAGGGATGCACATATTAGCCTAGTTGATAGAATTTTTGTAAGAAGCGGTGCCTCTGATTTTATTACGTCAGGCATGTCAACTTTTATGGTGGAGATGGTTGAAGCCGCATCAATCTTAAATCATGCCACCAGCAAGAGCTTAATTATTATGGATGAAATTGGTCGAGGCACGAGTACCTACGATGGTATTAGTTTGGCTTGGGCAATTGCTGAGTTTTTAGTTTCAGATACCAAGAGTCGACCTAAAACATTATTTGCAACACACTATCATGAACTTCAGCAGCTTGAAGAACTTTTCCCCAAAAGTATTAAAAATGTGCACATGGCAATTGATGATACAACTGAACCTCCAACCTTTTTACACACAGTGTTAGCTGGTGGGGCCTCCCACAGCTTTGGTGTGGCAGTTGCTAAGATGGCAGGCGTGCCCGCAAAAGTCACCCTAAGAGCTGAACATATTTTAATTGAGTTAGAAGCACAGTCCGTGCAGGGTGCTCAGATTGGAAATGTATCACCAAATAAAAATGCCTCTGAGGCTACTCTTTTGAGAGAGTTGGCAGCAGTTAATTTGAATACACTCACTCCAATAGAAGCTTTTAAGACGCTCGAAAAATTACAAAAGAAGTTAAAATAGTATGCTTAGAATAAAGGAACTTTCAGCTGATGTACGCGCTCGGATAGCAGCCGGTCAGGTCATTGAAAATCCTGCATCAGTAATAAAAGAGCTGGTTGAAAATGCACTCGATGCTGGTGCTCAGACTATTGATATTATGCTCGAAGAAGGTGGCACTAAGCGTATTACTGTTGTTGATGATGGTGGCGGTATGTATCCTGATGAGTTGCCACTGGCTGTGGCTGCGCATAGTACCAGTAAAATCTCCTCTTTAGATGATTTGCTCAGTTTAGGTTCATTTGGATTTAGAGGAGAGGCCCTTTCGAGCATGGCCACAATTGCAAAAATCGAAATAGCGAGCAGAGTAGCTTCGGAAAAAATTGGAGCACAACTTATAGTCTCGCATGGAAACTTGAGTTCAGTTTCAGCGATTGGAATGTCGGTAGGGACTCAGATTTCAGTGACTGAGTTATTTGCACAAACTCCCGCACGTAGAAAATTTTTGAAGTCGGACAGTACCGAACTTAAAAAAAACTTAGGAGTCTTGTTGCCAACCTTTGTATCAAATGCTGCTATTCGTTTTTCGGTTACACACAACACTAAGAATCTATTTGATTTACCTGCCCAAAAGCCTGCAGAGCGAATTCAATCAGTATTGCAGATTAGGCAGCAATTACTCTTTGAGTTGGCGCATTCCAGTGACCATTACTCGATTTCTGGGTACTTAGGAGCTCCACAGCTAGCACATAAGGGAAAGCATCGACAGTTATTATTCGTGAATGGTCGACCTGTCCAGCGTCCTGACCTTGCTGCAGCAATAAAGGAAGTCTATGGAACGCTTTTAGAACCGCGCACCTATCCTGTGTTTGTGTTGCACTTGGCTATTCCATCACAAATGGTCGATGTAAATATTACCCCAAAAAAAGATACCGTTAGCTTTATAAATGAGAAAGCAGTCCGTGTGCTCGTGCAAGATGCTGTTCGCGGCGTGCTTGAGCGTGAGGACTTGCACTATGCCAGTCATGGCACGGGAGTTGATTCAGTGCTTCGAGACAACACAATGGAAGAAATCACTGCCCAAGTGTTGCGCGCAGATGTTGATCCGTGGACTGTAAAAGATTTTTCACTTAAGGAAAATGCTGAAATACTGCAGGTACACAATTTGTACTTAATTGCACAGACATCTCATGGGATTGTGATTATCGATCAGCATGCCGCCCATGAGCGCATTTTGTATCAACAATTTCTTGAAGCATTTGAAGCCAAAAAAAGTCAGGAAAGTCAAAAATTCTCTAAGCCTATTAAAGTAGTGCTTTCCAAAACAGAGCATATGACACTTGAAGAGCATCATGCAGTTTTAGCAAAAATGGGTTTTGTGTTAACTTTTGCAGATACGTTGATCACAGTCAAAGCTGCGCCCAAAGTTTTTCATGGTCGTAACTTTGAAGTGCTGTTACAGGAGTTTGCTGCTGATTTATTGGAAGATAGACCCATTTCAGAGTTAGATAGCACTACGCATAGAACTCTGGCTTTTTTGGCTTGTCGTACGGCTATTAAGGCAGGTGAAGCGCTTTCACAAGATGAACGGAGAAGACTCCTTGAAAAATTATTTTCAACCAAAACACAGTTTACCTGTCCGCATGGCAGACCGGTGTACATTGATTTTGAAATGCAAGATTTGCATCGTTTATTTAAGCGCATCTTATAGCTTACGCATTTGTGACGTATTGTAATCTCGAGTATCTGTGGTAACATACTACATTACTGCTTCAGCTCGAGCGTGCAAGGCGCACAAAGGAGTTGAAGCTGAATCTTAACAACCTGTTTCAAACAAGGAGCAAGCAACTATGATTAAACTAAAAATCAACACAGAGGGGGTGATCTAACTTTCTCCAGTCGGAATGGCTGAGCTAAAAAAAGGAGGACCTATCTTCTATGATGTGATTTTAATTTAAACAAATAGTAACTTGGATTGAAAAACAGTTTGTATCTGAGCTCAGGCCCCCCCATAGTCTGAGCTCTTTTTTTGCTTTTACTACGTCTCTATAGTATAATTCTAGGATCTTACTATTTTTCTGCTGCTAATTACATATTTGCAGTAGAAACGTTCTTTAATGGAGGTTCAGAAAAAAAAGATGAAAAACAAAGTAGTTTCATTTTTTAGTGAAGGTCATGGGTATTACTTGAGCATAATTCTTTTGCTTTTAGTGATTATCCCGTTGGCCAGTGGTTTTTATGTCCATTTGCTTTTTGATGTCCGTTGGCTTGAGATAGCAACAGTTGTGGCAGTTTGTTTGTTGCCAATTGTTGCTTTTGCTGTGGCAATGACAAGCAGCATCGCTCAAATGGGTGATGCAGATATGCTTTGGATTATTCCAATATACAAATGGATGCTTTTTATCAGTACCCCTTTGGGTTTTGGTGCCATGTTAGTGTATGTCCTTCTGGGTGACATTTTGGCTGTGTTTCCCATAGCATTATTTATGTTTGTTGAATATGGCATAGCCTACGTGGTTACACGTATCAAGCTTGTCGAAGACAAACAGTTTTGGGTCTGGTACAAGGTCAGCACGGCAGTGATTGTTTGTACAAGTGTGCTCGTTGCATATTTTGGCAATGAGTTGTATTTCACCATTGCCATCATTTTCTTGTTCATGAGCACTTCAGAAGTTGTGCGCATTTTTCAAGAGAACAACAAGCCAAAATAGTTAAAGTAGTAAGAATTTGGCGCACCGCAAGGTGCGCCAATTCTGTTTTTAGCCACAAAAAACGCCCCTCGGGATGAGGAGCGTTTGATATATAACGAATATTTTTTATTTTTCCAAAAAGTGACCAGCAACAGTGATGGTATACCCATCAAGAAACGTTTGCCGGCCACAATTATCATAGCCTGAAATTGAGGTTTCAGACATGCCGCCGTCGGTCATTTCTTTAATTGTACATACCTTCGTCCCATTATGGGTAACGAGGTATGTATATTGATAGGTATTTTCCTTTGGCGTCATGCTCAAAAGTTTAACTTCAAAAATCTGAGGAGAGCCGTCCTTTCCAGTATAAGAAAATTGATCATTGTTTGGTGCCTCATCAATGAGTAGCACCAAGTTATAGTCTTCTGTAAAAGCAAGACCATCAACGTTTTCAACAATGTCCCACTTTCCGCTAGCTAAGAGGTTATGGAACAAGGGATCACATTGAAATTTTTCAATTGAATAGTTGGTGCCCTCAAGCAACCGGCCGTCTTTTTGTTGGGTCATGCAGGCTACATTGTTGTCCACTTTGACAATTGTTAAAATTGTCGGATGGGCAGCATCAAAGTCCTGTTCAGCTAGAACGCTGAGCATGACCTCAATAGTGTGGGACACATTCCCATCACTAATCGTAATTTCACCAGAATTTTCGGTGATATCGATAATGATTTGATCATCAAGATAAGCTTCAGATGTAATTTCTGCTGCTACCTCTTTGTAGATGATTGCATTCAAATCTTTCACGTCTTGATCTAAACCTAAGCATGATTGCAAGTTGGCAATTAAAGTCAAAACTAACAGAGCTATTGTCTTCATTTTAAAATATCCTCCAGGATAGTTAATGGGCCCGAAAGCCCTAAATTTTAATAAAATTTAAAAGCTTACTAAGCCCATCAAAGTGGGAGAAATAAAAATTCGTTATATTAATGTGCGAGCAGCCCAATTGGTGAATCGTAGTGATGCACCTTGGGATACTATCTTCCAGTATAGCAGAAAAACACCCAAAAGTCAATGTTATAGGATATTATGCTCGAGGAAGGGGTGCAAAAACTATTTGATGCCGAACATGCTTTGCGGTAGCTCAAAAATGCTAATAACATCAGCATTTTCAGGCACATTTTTTATAAATATGATGCTGTAGTTGTCAACATAAATGGGAACCCAGTTTTCATCAGAAACACGATCAATCATAAATTTTTGAGCCCACTCAGTTAAGTCATGTCGGTAGAACACGATAAGGTTGAAATCATATTTTTTATCTAACTCACGCCACTGCTTGGAATCATTTTGAGGTCCAATATACTCATTTTCAAAGAACTCTGTAGGATACGCTTCGGGGCGATTATCAACGAAAACTTTTTCTTCGGGATACAAATGATAGATCAAGTAGCCGCCAATATCATAATTGTTAAAAACGGGCCCCTGAAGGTGTTGTTTTTTTATGAATTCAGCAACTTGGTTTACTCCAGGAGCAAGTCCAATACCTGTGTTGGCAGCAAATGGCATGAATAACCCCGTCCAAGCCAGTGCTATTAGGGCGATAAATCCCACTGATGATAGAAACATCATCCCCAGTGAGTCGTCGAAGAGGGCACGAAACTTTTTATTGTAGGTATGAGCGAAATATGCAACAAGTTCAGCAACAAGTGGAATACTCAAAACTCCCCAAAACGAAGCAAGTCTATTTACTTTAAAAGTGACGATGCCAAAGGTCAAAGAAATAGTAGCAAGAGTAAGAAGGAAGAGACGTTTTTTTTGTGCTGTTTTTATAAGCACGAAGCCTCCTACCAGTACAAGGAGCACCGCAATAAAAAGTTCATACATTTGAATATGATAGTGAAAGTAGTTCAACATAAACAGCCAAGACTGATTTTCAGCCACACGATAGCCATATTCTTTAAAAATAGTGAAGGGCATGAGTGCACCAGTTACTGTATTAGGATTAAGTAGGGTTAGGCCGGCAGAGACGACACCGAGTGCCCCAAGGTGCTTGCTCGCGTGCCAGTTTTTGCTTGCTACTGCGTAGAGCCAGAACACAAACAGTTCAAACAATCCTAGAATAAAAAATAAATGGGTATTTTGCCAGACAAGTTGAGTCAGGAACAACGGTATCCAAAGCCAGTACCACTTCAGACGTGAATGTGTGAATCTTTCAAGCACAATAAAGTATATGGTAACTCCCAGTAAACTAATCAATTCAGGTCTAATTTCATGTCGTGTGGTTATGAGTGGGATCATGAGGAAGCCAGCGGTTACTGCAGGAACCAAGCCATATCGTTTATAACTCCAGTAGACTAGAGCCCCAAAAGCAGTTGTAGTTGTAACTACACCAAAGAGCGAAAGCCCAGCAAAGCCAAAAGCTTGTTGGATGCTGTAGGCAATTACACCAAAAAACCAATGATGATTAATAAAAGGATAGTCGGGATAGGTGTAGGAGTAGAAGTTTGTGGTAACTAAAGCTTGCCAGTTTCCAGACAGGATTTCACGGCCATTAACTAAGTATCTACCCAGGTCTGCGGTTTGCAGCATGATAGATCGAAAGAAGAAGAGAGAAAAGAAAAAAATGAGTGCCGAAAGAATTAGCACAGCCTTTTTATTTTTGGTTATTGAATCGAGTAAATCTTGCACGTACCTAGTGTAACACTAGATACGTGTGGCTGGTAGAACGTAGGATTAGGCGCCTTTTGGTTTGTCCTTGCGGGCAAGGATTTTATTGAGTGAGTACATGAGGCGTTCATCAAGATCAATATGTTTTATGCGGGCAAAACGTAAGATAACCAGTAAAATGTCACCAAGCTCTTGCTCATATGTTTCATCAGCTTGAGCACTAAGGTTGCTTTTTTTACGGCCATGTTCAGCCAAGTATGCACGAGACATTTCTCCAATTTCTTCAACTAAACTCAGGATAAGTATAGAACCATACTCTTGTGAATAACGCTTGTTTTTATCAATATCACTTAAGATATTAAAGTATTTTGCAAATGGCGTGCTGTGGTGCGACACAGAGGTCTCTGTTTTTTTATTTTTTTTGTCTGATGTATCGTTATTTGTCATATTTTATTTGTCTTTCTGCTAGCTAGTGCTAGCGATCTGCTTTGATACAGTATAAAATGAATCTACACTATGTCACAAATCCAAGAAGTAAAAGAAGCCAGCGACATCGTTGATGTCATTGGGTCGCGAATCTCGATCCAGAGAAGCGGCACCTATTTTAGGGGTCTCTGTCCATTTCATGGCGAGAAAAGTCCGTCTTTTTTTGTCGATGAACGCCTCCAGCGGTACAAGTGTTTTGGCTGTGGTGAGAGCGGTGATGCGTTCACTTTTCTTGAAAAATATGAAGGGATGAGCTTTGCTGAAGCCCTTCAACATTTGGCAGATAAGGCTAATATTACTCTAGAGTCCTATAAAAAGTCAAGTGATGATGAACTGCAAGAGCAATTACTTGAGGTTCTTGACCTAGCAAAAGAGTACTATCACTATCTTCTTACTGAACATAAAACGGGTGAAGTTGCCCGCGAGTATCTCAAAAATCGCCACGTAAATAATGAATCCATTAAGTTATTTCAATTAGGGTACTCACTGCCTGGCTGGGATGGTCTGATGACATTTCTGCATAAGAAAAAGAAGTACTCACTCGATCTGCTCGAGCAAGCGGGTTTAATACTTAAAGGGAAAAATGGCCGCTACTACGATCGGTTCCGTGGCCGAGTTATGTTCCCTCTGCGAGATAGCCGAGGTCGGGTCGTTGGCTTTTCCGGTAGAGTCCTGGAAGGCACCGCTAAAGATGCAAAGTATATTAACTCGCCAGAAACGTTGCTGTATCACAAGAGTAAGATGCTGTTTGGTTTTAGTGAGTTGTTCCAACATATTCGTAAAGCAGGTAGCGTGATTGTTGTTGAAGGTGAGTTCGATGTAGTTACCTCACAACAGGCTCATGTGAATAATATTGTAGCTATTAAAGGTTCAGCTCTTACTGAAGATCATGCAAAGCTGTTAGCTCGAGTTTCGGACACAGTTTTGTTAGCGCTCGATAGTGATGAAGCTGGTGTGAAAGCAACCAAAAAATCGATCGATGTGTTGAAGTCAACAAAAGTTGAGCTTCGTGTTCTTCAGGTGCCAGAAGGAAAAGATCCTGACGAATTAATTCGCAAAGATCCTAAATTGTGGCGTGAAACTGTTAAACATTCGGTAACAGCCTATGACTTTTTAATTTCTGCTGCATTTATTCAGTTTGATGCCACTACTCCATCTGGCAAACGAAAAATTATGGAAGAGTTGGCACCGGTTCTCTCGAGTGTTTCTCATGCAGTCGAGCTTGAGCACTACATAAAATCAGTTTCAGAAAAATTAGGTGTGCAGCAGCAGACAGTCAAGGATGACATTCAGTCATATAAGAAACATAAGAAGCTTCCAGAAGAAAAGAAGGAAAAAACTGAAGCACAAAAGATTGAGGCCAAAAAACTTTCACCAAAAGAAAAGCAAGAACAATACTGTGTGTATTTATTGTTTAGCGGTGATGAACGGAGACTGGTTGATCGCGCACAAGAGTTGGCTGAGTTTAATTTTGAGACTGCAGGGCTCAATCAAATTATTCGTTCATTAGCTTCTCAGGAAGGAACCGTAACGGTGAAGACCTTTTCAATGCATTTACCAGAAGATCTTAAGCAAACGATTTTTGATCTTATGGCAGAGTATCGTTCATTCTCATCGGCAACCTCAGACGGAAGCGACGAAGAATGGAAAACAGCGCTGGCAAAACTGCAGAAACTCAGTATCACTGAGCGGATAAATCAAATTACCTATAAACTAGCTCTACTCGATGATAAACCAGACAAAACCGAAGCTGAAGAAGAGAAGCAAAACCAGCTCCTCAAAGAAATTGTGTTGCTGCGAAAAAACATATAAATTCTTTTTATCGATCAATTTTTAGTGCTTGACCCATATACCCCCCGGGGGTATATTATGTGTATGCAAACAGACAAAAAGTTAGCACAACTTAAACGCATCAGCGGCCAAATTGAAGGCATCGTTAAAATGTACGAAGAAGAACGTGCCTGTATTGATATTTGTCGTCAAATTATTGCAGTTCGCGGCTCTTTGGGTCGCACAGCCCGTGATTTACTCACTGGTGAAGCATGTAAATGCTCAAAAGAAGCCAGAACTGATGATTTAGACCAAGTGCTTAAAGAACTTTTTAAGTATGAATAGCGGAACCTAAGTAGTTGCGCTCATGTATAGTAGTAGGTATTAGATATAAAGTAATAGTAGTACGAAGTACTCACAAAGGAGGACGTATGGCAGACGATAAAAAAACTGCACAGGCAGCTCACTGGACAGATGCCGATTTTAAGAAAAATGTAGAAGACGCAAAAGAAGCAGGTATGCCTGTATTTGTTGATTTTTACGCTGAATGGTGTGGCCCATGTCAAATGGCAGCTCCAATTGTTGATAAATTAGCTGGCGAGTACGAAGGTAAAGTTCATATCGTTAAAGTTAATGTTGACGAAAACAATCAAGTTCCAGCAAGTTTTGGTGTTATGAGTATTCCAACAGTAGTTATCATTAAAGATGGCGAATTGGCGGCTCAAAAAGTTGGTTTTCCTGGAGAACAGGGATACCGCGATATGATTGAAAAAGTACTTGAATAAAGTACGTTCAGCAAAAAAATAAGAGAAATGAAAGGATAGGCGTGTCAAAGAAAGTTCAAGTAGCCGTCATTGGTTCTGGTCCTGCTGGGTACACCGCAGCGATCTATACCAGTCGGGCACAGTTAGAAACAACAGTATTTGCGGGATACCAATCTGGTGGACAACTTATGTTCACTACAGATGTGGAGAATTTCCCAGGATTCCCAGAAGGAATCATGGGGCCGAAAATGATGATGCAGTTTCGAACTCAGGCTGAACGATTTGGGACGTCTATCGTAGATATGCATGTGACAGCAGTTGATTTGTCACATCGTCCATTTAAAATTTGGACCACGTTGCCAGAAGGCACCGATCCTCAAAAACTCAATGACTACACTCCAGAACAGCAAAAAGAATTAGCAGCAAGTATTAAGGCATCTGAGCCTGAGTATGTAGCTAACTCAATTATTATCTCAACAGGAGCAAGTCCCATCAAGCCTGGCGTTACTGGTGAAGCTGAGTTTTCAGCCAAAGGCGTAAGCTACTGTGCTGTGTGCGATGCTGCTTTCTTTAGAGATAAAGAAACCTATGTAGTTGGTGGTGGTGATAGTGCTATGGAAGATGCACTGGCTTTGGCCAAATTTTCAAAGCATGTTACCGTTATTCACCGTCGCGATTCATTTAAAGCAAGTAAGATTATGCAAGAACGCGTGTTGGGAAATGAAAAGATTTCGGTGCTGTGGAATACAACGCTTGAAGAAATTATTGGTGACCAAAAAGTGACTGGGGTTCGTGTTAAAGAGAATGGCGAAGAAAAGGTATTGTCAGCAGATGGTGTGTTTATCGCCATTGGGCACAGACCACAAACAAGTGTATTTGTTGATCAAGTTGAACTTGATGGTCATGGCTATGTTGTTACTCGTCAGAGTGCAACAGAAGTTGGTGTTACCAAGGCTCAAGCTGCTTTGTCTGAAGGATTGGTTCAGTACCCAAGCATGACTTCTGTTGAAGGAGTGTTTGCAGCTGGTGATAATGTCGATGTGCGCTATAAGCAAGCAATTACTGCAGCTGGTCAAGGTTGTGCAGCGGCGCTAGACGCTGAACGATGGCTTGAGCGACAAGAATCCTAATATAGGACCCCGAGTAAAATAAGAGAGATATTGGCCGTAATAACGTATGGTTAGCTTTTTGACCATTATAAGTTTAAAAAGGATGCATTATGAAAAAAAAACAAAGTTCTGCGCACGCACATGCAGTTGAACAACTGTTACAAGTTGCTGCACTGCTTCGTGATTCGTATGTTGGAGACAAAGAGGTTCAGTTTGATGCTGCCATTAATAAACTTCGTGAACCTGATCAAGTTCACGAGACAGAACTCCAGATTACCATGGATGATGGCACAGAAAAGTCATTTACTGCGTACCGTTCACAGCATGATAATGCTCGAGGTCCGTACAAAGGTGGTATCCGTTTTCACCCAAATGTAAGTAAAGATGAAGTAATGGCACTGTCTACTTGGATGACTTGGAAATCTGCCGTTACTGGTATTCCTTATGGTGGAAGTAAGGGTGGCATAATTGTTGATCCTCGTGACCTAAGTATGGCCGAACTGCAACGTCTCAGCCGAGCGTACGCACGGTTTGTCGCTCCATTTGTGGGTCCTTGGGTTGATGTCCCAGCTCCTGATGTAAACACCACTGGTCAAATTATGGCTTGGATGGTTGATGAGTACGAGCAGTATCAACAAGAGACAATGGGAACTTTTTCAGAAAATCCTTTGGCAACCTTCACTGGTAAACCACTAGAACTGGGCGGCTCACAGGGCCGCGAAGAAGCTACTGGTTTGGGCGGAGTATATGTGCTCGAAATCTTATGTAAAAAAATGGGCTGGAAGAAACCCAATGATGTGACCATAGCTATTCAAGGTTTTGGTAATGTTGGCTATTGGTTTGCATTGCATGCAGCAGAGCGTGGTTTTAAAGTTGTGGCTGTCTCTGATTCTAAGCAGGTTTTGTATGATGCGACTGGTCTGAGTCCACGTGACGTTCTTGCAACAAAAAAGAGAACTGGGTCATTAACAGAGGATTCGAGCCAAGTTATTTCTGCAGAAGAATTACTTGCTCTTGATGTTGATGTGTTGGTGCCAGCGGCGCTTGAGAATGCTATTACGCTTGAGAATGCTTCGACAATTAATGCAAAAGTAGTTATTGAAATGGCAAATGGTCCAACAACACCTGAAGCTGACATTGTTCTTGAAAATAAAGGTATCTTGGTTGTGCCTGATGTGCTGGCAAATGCTGGTGGCGTAACCACTTCATACTTCGAATGGGTGCAAAACCTTCAAGGCTACTATTGGTCACACGCAGAAGTGCTGAGTAAGTTGGAGCCTTTGATGAAGCAAGCAATGACAGATGCTTGGGATATGCAAGAGTTGAAACAGGTTTCACTTCGAATGGCGACCTATCTTAAGGCTGTAAAGAGTGTGGTTGATACACTTATTCTGCGAGGGCGAGTGTAGTTCGTTTTTTGTTGTAAGATTTGAGTTGAGTTTGAGTTTGCGCCAGGCAGAATGCCTGGCGCAAATGGTACCAGCACTTCATTGAGTATGTTAGATGCATATAAAGTGAACAGTCTCTCCGGCTTAAAAGCCGGAGCTTCATGCATGAGGGCTAATCGCCCTCAATACTTGCTGCATGTTGGTTTTTAATATACTGCTTAATTATTTCTTCGTTTACTGTTCCCACACTTTCGGCAAAATAGCCATCTGACCAAAAACTATCTCCCCATAAATATTCTTCCAAATCTGGAAACTCTACCCTGATCACCTTACTACTCCCTCCCTTGAGTAACTGCACCACACTTGACACTGATTCCCTTGGTTTTATCTGGATTAACATGTGTAGGTGATCTGGCTGGAGATTTATTTCATCTATCCACCACTTATTCATCTGGCACGCCTGATAGAACAATTGCTTTATTCTAGTAGCTATTTTGCCTTTGAGCACTCTCCTGCGGTATTTTGGTAAAAGAACTATATGAAATCTCAACCGATGTGTTGTATGAGCTCCCGTCCAGTATTTTCTAGTCATGCATCAAGTATACAAGATAGCAGTTTCGGCTTTCGCCTCAACTGCCATTCATCCCCAGGCTTGAAAGCCTGGGGTTTTCTGTAGCGGAAGAATAAATATGTATACATACGATAAATAATTCAAAATTGAACACACAAGTTCCTTAGAATGTGGAGTTGTGAAAGTGAGACATATACTTGCGTCACCTTCTCACCAGACAGCGCTTGATAACTTGACATTCGGGTGTATAATTATACAGAACAGAAAGTAGTAGATGATTGCTGGTAATTGCCAGCCCTCTTTTTTTATTCTTATGCCTAAACTTCCCGCAGCCATTCAGAAAGATATTGATAAGTTACTCTCACTTGCAAAGAAACAAGGATACCTTACTCAAGATGATATTCTTCAAGCTTTTGTTGAACCAGAAGAATACCTTGAAGAACTTGATGATTTTTATTATGAACTCGTCAAAATGGGAACAGACATTTTTGAGTCTGTTGCCGAGAAAAAAGAAGAAACCGGTGACGATGATCTTACCCAAGAACTTGCTACACTTTCTACACTTAAAGACAGAACTGTTGCAGATCCTGTGCGTATGTACCTCAAAGAGATTGGCCGTATTCCGCTTCTTAATAGAGAAGAAGAAATACGTTTAGCTCAAAAGGTTGAGGCCGGCGATCCAAAAGCAAAACAAGATTTAATTGATGCTAACCTTCGTTTGGTGGTGTCTATTGCAAAAAAATATATTGGCCGTGGAATGACTTTCCTCGACTTAATTCAAGAAGGTAATAAAGGTTTAATTCGTGCAGTTGAAAAATTTGATTGGACTAAAGGATTTAAATTTTCTACTTACGCAACATGGTGGATTCGCCAAGCTATTACTCGTTCAATTGCCGACCAAGCTCGTACTATTCGTATTCCTGTTCATATGGTTGAAACCATCAATAAGTTAATGCGAACTTCTCGCCGACTTATGCAAGATTTGGGCCGTGAGCCTTCACCAGAAGAAATTGGTAAGGCCATGGAGATGGATCCAGAAAAAGTTCGCGAAATTCTTAAGATTTCTCAAAACACGACATCGCTTGAATCCCCAGTGGGTGATGGAGATGATGATAGTGTGTTGGGCGACTTCATCTCAGATGATGGTCAAGTTTCACCGTACGAAGCAACCAGTATGCAGATGTTGCGCGAAAATGTTGAAGAAGTCCTTGGGGCTCTGAGCGACCGTGAAGCAAAAGTGCTTAAGATGCGCTTTGGCTTAAGCGGCAACAAAATGATGACACTCGAAGAAGTAGGTAAACAGTTTGGTGTAACACGCGAGCGTATTCGTCAAATTGAGGCTAAGGCTCTACGCAAGCTGAAACATCCTAGTAGACGTAAGAAGTTACAGGATTTCTTAGAGTAATACAAATAATTGAAATAAAAAGTAAAAACCCGCTCCAGTACATGGTGCGGGTTTTTTTGTTACATGCTTACGGCCGTTTTCTTAAAGTTCGAAGTACTGGACTTCTGCGTCAGGATTTTGCAGAAAATACCAGTACGCCCCGGCTACGCCGGCAACCAAAAGAAATGTGCCTGCCAAAATGGACATCATTTTTTTGCTCATGGAAAATCTTTTCTCCTTGAAATGTATTTTCTCTGGCCATTTGGGTTTTAGCCAGATACCACTATTTCCTTTCATAAAAAAGAAACACAGGTATCTGACTAAAGTTGTATGCATGTAGTAAAGTGCGTTCCTGTTATTCGTTGCAGTAACGAACACAAGAGTTTGAATTATAGCACATCATTCTTTTTATGAAACCACAAAAATGCACATACACCAGATCTTTTTTTATAGTCAGTAACACTTTTTTATTTTATGACTGGGATAGAAGTTAGATTGAGTATATCTTTTTCACTAAATTATTAAGAATAGTCTCTTTGGTAAAAGATTTTCTGAAGTCTTTTGAGAGTGTATAGTTTTTGGTGTAGGAAGCTTTTTTCGTACAGCACTTCTCCAGGACTCTGGTGAGTGAGGTTGGATCATCAGGATCGAAGATGAGATCAGGGGCAGTGGAGTGAGCTACAATCTCAGGAAGCGCGCTGGCGCGCGCAACCACCACTGGGATACCGGACAGAGCAGCCTGATACGTAACAATACTCTGCACTTCAACTTTTGAAGGCATGACAAAGAAATCGGTTTTGGAGAAAAGTTCGAGTTTCTTTTTTTCGCTGACTTTCCCAAAAACTGTTACAGTGCTTTCGCAACCAAGTGTTTTTGCCAGTGTTTGTAAATCTTTCCTTTGATCTTTGAGGTCTCTGCCAGCAATAGTTAGGTGAGCATTTGGAACACTTACTTTTGACCAACTCTCTAATAAAAAAGGTAGGTTTTTATCAGGGTCAAGTCGTCCAAAAAAGAGGAAGTCGGTTGTTTTTTTCTTTTGAGTTTTCTTTGTGAGCTGGTAAGGTTCAATCCAGAAAGGAGCTCTAAAAATAGTATTTTTAATGCCAATTTTTTTTAATTTTTCAACTATGAAGTAGGAAGGGGCTATGACCACGTCGCTCGTTTCCAGAAACCATTCCCAAAACTTCCAACCACTTTCTTTAATGAAATCTTCGTACAGAAAGCTAAAGGGTAGATAGCTAGCAGAAAAAGTCGGAGTAGCGTGGACAGTTGTGACTACTCTGACGTTATTTTTTTTTGCCCATTTGCGTGCCCAAAGACCCAATGGACCTGGGCTATGAATATGGATGACATCAGGATTAAAAGCATCTATCTTATTTTCCAGTCCAACAAAATACAATGGAAGAACAGTATCAGATCGTAAAATACTTGGAAGACCTGGAACAGTGAGAACATTTTCCATTTTGGTTGTTTCCTCAGTTTCAGGAACTGCGACAGCAACTGAGTGACCGAGCAGTTCTAATTCTTTTTTATATTCTGAGACTACAGTGGTTACACCACTAATTGTTGGGAGGTACGTGTCGGTGACAAGGAGAATGCGTTTGCTCATTGTGACCATTCTACCGATCTGAGACTGTTTGTACAGTGACCTTTTGGACAGACCTCGATATAATGTGACCTACTGTGATGAATGTTTCTTTTACACTACACCTACGTTTTTTTGTCTTTGGGTTACTCGCATGTATCTTTTTTGCAAGTGGTATTCAAACTTTTGCTCAAGAGGAGTCGCCTGTTGCATCTGAAGCAGCAAACGTACTCCCCGTTCCTGCTCAGCAAGCCTATGATATTGGTAAGGTCACTGCGGTGATAGAAGAGGAGGAATTCGAAGTTGATGGTAACAGAGCATTTATACAGAAGTTACGAGTCCAGAATCAGAAAACTGATGAAATATCTGAAGTTATGGTTGGAAGTGAATTTCAACCTGTTCTTGAAGCACAACGATTTACTGTTGGAGATCAAGTTATATTGACTACTCAAGCGGATGCAGAGAATAATGAATTTACTGTGCTTGCCGACATGTATCGTATTCCAATCTTACTCTTTTTAGCTATGGTGTTTTTGGTGTTGGTGGCTGTTGTGGGTGGCACTAGAGGTATGCTTTCAATTATTGGCATGCTCTCCACATTCTTTATTTTGGGTTGGTACATGTTGCCGGCGATTCTGCAGGGCACGAGTCCAGTGTTGGTAAGTGTCATTGCCTCAATCACAGCTGGAGCAGTGACTATTTATTTAGCTCATGGTTTTAACAGAAAATCACATGTGGCCTTTGGTTCGATTGTTGCGGTGCTTGTAGTGGTAATTTTACTTTCAACCTATGTTGTCCAGCTTGCAAGATTATTAGGATTGGGTGATGAACAGGCGTACTTTTTGCAGTTTGCAGAGTATGGTTCTATTAATTTACAAGGACTTTTCCTTGCGGGCATAATTATTGGGGCACTTGGTGTCTTGGATGATATTGTGGTAGCACAAGTTTCTGTGGTTGAACAGCTTCTTGGAGCAAATAGCAGCCTTTCAAAACAAGAGATATATTTTAGAGCTTTAGAAGTTGGTAAAGATCATGTGGCTTCACTGGTGAACACACTCTTTTTAGCCTATGCCGGTACCAGTCTGCCGCTTTTTCTGCTCGTGTTTGTCGACAGCGGTGTGCCTTGGTGGGTGAAGGTGAATAATCAAGTTATTGCAGAAGAAATTGTACGTACTCTTACTGGCTCAATAGGCCTGGTGTTAGCAGTGCCACTCACAACATTTCTTGCAGTGTACCTGCTTTCGGCTGAAGATGCTGCCAAAAACAGTAAAAAATTTACACATGCTGGGCATGGACACTAACAAGTTCACAATTATCTGCTCAACAGCAGAAGCTAGTCAGAGGAAGCTCGGCTTCCTGTTTACTTGATGCCTGGTTATGGTAAAATAACTACGTTCTTTTATTTCTATTTGCAGTATTTTTTTACTGAAAATATATTCAACACAATCCCCTGTAGCTCAATGGCAGAGCGCCCGGCTGTTAACCGGTAGGTTGTAGGTTCGAATCCTACCGGGGGAGCAAACCAGTCCGCAAGGACATAAAAGAGTCACTTTTTCTTGCTAAATCAATCTTTTCAGATGGTTCGAAAGTAGCTTCCATTTTCTCAACTTTTTTCACCAGTTTCGAACGATTAGTCTGGTTGACTGCTTTCAATAGTAATGCCATTTCTTCCGTATACTCTAAGCTACAAGTATCCTCGAAAATTTCTCTTGTTTTATATACCAGTTTTAAAAGTAGCTGACGTTTCTCAATATCAGCTTTTTCATAAATGATATGACCACCTTGTGCAAGGTCAAAGATACTTAGTCCGACCTGTCTAGCTTTATCAGTGCCACCAGAGAGCTCCTTTATTTGTTTCTCTAGCTTCTTAGTCTTATTCTTAAACTCATTTGCCTTTCGGTCATACATTGACTCAGGGATACGTTCATAAAGCTTGTCATCATAGAGTCGCTCTTGAGCCCTTTCAGTGAGCACTAAGTCTTTTTTAAGTTGTTCTATTGAAGCTACATATACATCAGTTTCTTCATGAATGCGTGTGCTCAGTTCATCTCTTAGCCAGTTTAATACTCGCTTGTTTTTTATTACCAGTGACTTTAATGACTTTTTAACTTGCTTTTCGACAGAATCTTCACGAGCCCAATCTTTTGAGGGGCATGGTTTGTAGTGGTTGCAGTGACCATACACAATACCTTTCTGTTCTTCCCAGGTGATTGTGCCTTTACAGTGTTCACACTTAAACATTCCTCTAAAAAGATAGTTATGCTTTGAGTAAGTGCGTGTATTGTTAAAGCCACCTTTCATAACCCTCTTCACCAGGTAGAATAATTCTTCCTCGATGAATGTTTCTTGTTTACCAGGATACTCAGTATCATTCCAAATATTAATGCCAATGTAGAACTTATCCTGAAGCAGTTTGTGTATTCTACTTTTAACAACTGGATTACCCTTTGAACTTCTTAAACCAAGCTCATTTGCTTTTTCTGTAATGGCTTTAAGTGAGTAGTTGCCAGTTGAGTAGAGTTGAAAGAGTTTCTTTACAATTGGTGCAGTTTCATTATCTATGACGTGAATTTTGTGCCCCTTGTTTCCTTCAGTTTTATAACCATATGGAGGTCTAGTTGGTAGCCAGCCATGCTTGAGTTTCATCAGTTGACCCTTTTTAACTTCCTCTCTGAGATTATCAATGTAATTTTTTGCTAATAAAACTTTTAAGTTCCAATTTAATTTATCCTGAGAACGAGAGCCAGCGTGAAGAACTAGCGAATCTTTTACGAGGTGTATTTCTCTTTCATGGTCTTTCTCAAGCCATTCATCAATCATTATCATGTCGTAAAAGTTTCTGGTTAATCTGTCAACTTTTTCGCAAATTACTATATTGATGTTATGTTTTTTTACATGGCTGAACAGCTCTTTAAAACTTGCTCTTACTTGACTAGATTTAGCACTTTCTGAAACAGAGAAAAAATCAACCTTTTGAATTCCTTTTCGTGTAGCGTACTCTCTTAAAAGTTCTTCCTGAGCAGGTAGTGAATACCCAGAAGTTTCTTGGTCTGGACTGCTTACTCTGCACCAGAGTGCAGCTATGTTTTTATTGTTCATATTATCTTTCATTCTAACCTACGTATTCACAGGTATATATACTTTATTGTTTATGTATTTCTTACTAAGAAACCTAATAACATTAAGAACCTTAATAAGCATTTAAATTCACCAGTACATAGGTGAAAAGTGCTGCTTAGCTTTTCATATGTGATATTTCTCCTCTCATTTTTGAAACTTTATTAACTAAATCTGAGGAAGCTTCCTCCATATATTGAGTATCATCAAACAGTTTTTTGAAGTTGATAACCTCAATCAAATCTTTGTCTACTTTGTTAATGAGACCAAGTGAGAGAAGTTCATTAAAGTTTTTGCTAACTGTATTTGAAGATTTAGAGAAAATTTCTGAAAGGTTATGAGGATTAAGTTCAAGGCATCCATAGTAGGAACTATTTTCAGAATAAACAGCAAGGTTGATAATAACCAGGTATAGACTGAAAGCTCTATCAGATACATCTCCACTGAGAACAAGCTCAATAAGTTTTCTTGGAAATTTAAGAAAACCTTTTGTTCTCTTTTCTTTTATTCTTAATGCCTTGCTTTTCATTCTGTTAATTCCTTTAAGGCTTCCCTGAATGAATAACCTTTTGCTATCGTTAGGTAATCAATTGGATTAAATGCTCTTGAACATTTGAAGCAATAAACCAAGTTGGTGGATGGATAGTAAACAGCTGAAGACTTCCTATCACTATGAAATGGGCAGGTAAGGTGGTAGCTATTTGTTCGTTGGATGAGATTTACACCATCACTTAATAGCAATCTATCTAGGGGATAATCTCGTGCGTGCCTAACCTCAATACCTCTTAACTGAGTTTTTTGATTGCCTTTTTTTTGACTAAGTGGTTTGGCAGAAGCTTCATTCTGTTTAGGTTGAATGAGTTCTAGCTTGCTAAGTAAATATTTTGGAAACTCTTCTATGTTATTTCTATTAAATGAGTTTATCCATTCATATGCACCATTTACTGTAAGGGAGGGCGGGACAAGAGCTAAAGCTTCATAGAGTAGGTCATATCCTAGTGCACTATGCTTGGCAGATTTTACAAGGTTAGTTGGTCTGAAATATATGTGTTTTCCATTGTTTGGTGTTGAAACTGATGGGCTTTTATTGTTTTTTAACAAAGATATATCACCACCATTTCTGGGGTCTATATCTAGTATTATTAGTTTTGAAAGCGCTCCAGTTACTATGGCTAAATTTGCATTTGGATATACATATCTAAACCAGATATCTATTTCATCCTGAGTGGGAAAGCGTTTTTTATATGCATCCCAACTAAACCCTGCATACGGCTTCTTGTCTTTTGTGACAGGAATAATGCTTACTCGTTGTGATAGAAAATAGTGTGCAGTATCAACTACGCTTTGTGTTTTTATTTTCATATTCATTATTATTTTTAATACTCATTTTTAATTGAAGTCCTATACTGACTAACAACTCACCAAGAGACCTTGTCTCTTCTTGGTTTAGATGTAAACCATCTTCGTTCATGACTTGCTGGAGGCTGATTACTGATTTATTACTCAGCATTAGGCCTCCCAAATACTTGTGCTTTTATATACTTTAGTTGTGTAAAAAATCGTTGTGGCTCAATAAATAATTCAGCATTCCAGTATTCTTTTATTCGGGCGGATAATTCTCTAGAGCTTTCAAATTCAAAGATAATCCTAGATGGATTTCTTCTATCTATTCCAATGATTGGAAAGTCTAAAGAAAGAGTAGTGACCAGTGATAAATCAGAGCTATAATAATTCGTTTTGTTCTTCATACTAGATATATTCTCTAGTAATTTACTTCGGTTAAAAACAAAAAACTCTTAGCAATTTAGCCAAGAGTTTGTCGGATTTTTTCGGAAGTTATGGAAGTTTATTCAGTAGGAATGATTAGCTGGCATTCTTTGCCAACGATATTGAAAATGTCATTTGGTGAGTTAGCTTCAATTTTGAGTTTATCTCTAATGTATTTGATGGCATCGTGGACTCTCTTTTCTGGAAGAGGACTATCGGCATGTTTTCTTGGTTCATTCATGACTTTAGATAATTCACTTAGAGTCATCGCTGAATTCTTTCTCAAAGAACTTAAAATTTTTCCACTATTAGAATTTCCTAAAATTTTTGCTGTAACTATTGAGCCATCTTTTCTGTAATGCACAATATGAATCAAGTTGTTTTTGGTTGATAGCTTCAATTTTGAATCAGCTTGATTTACAAGTCTGTCATTAATTGCTTTTCGTATTTGCTCTAGTGTAGATACTGCTGAGTATTCAAGCCAATCACCATCCTTTGCACCAAAATCAACTAAGTATTCACCATCTTTAGACCATCGTAATGTGCTTGGAGTGTAGTAGATATCAGCATGTGATAGTAAACCTTCTAAAAGGTAAATAGTTCTCTTTTTTTTAGTATCAACTTGAATACTAAATGCCAGTTCATCCTTATGAAAGTTTTTGTAACTTGAGATAATTTCAACCAGTAAGTCTTTCACTTCACTAAGCTCACTCATGCTAAAGTCTGCAATAGCTTCATGTAGTTCTTCATTATCCATAATCATACTCATATTAACTATATTGTATAAGATACGAGTACAAAATTTAGTGCGAATTTTTGAGCTGAGACTGCAATATCAGAAATTATTTGGTGGGTTTTTACCATGTCCAGCCCCCCCATAGGCTATTAACCTTCTCTCATTAAAGAGAAAGTTTTTTCCATATATGGGAATAAGGGGTCTTTTCCCACTAAAAGGGTATTATTTCTGAGACTTTAACTTTGAGAGCTCTGGCTATCTTGAAGAGAGTATAGATTGAAGGTGTGTAACGACCTACTTCTACATGACCAACATAGGTTCTATATAAACCAGCTTTTGCTGAAAGTTCTTCCTGCGAAAGACCAGATTCTTCTCTGTGTTTTCGAATTTCATCTCCCACTAGTTCTGTTACTTTTTGCTTTTCTTCCATCAAGAGTAATTCTTGACTATTCCGCAGTATGCAACAACGCAGTATTCATAGTAAAATATGAATATGAAAAAAATAAATTCACTTGTAATCGCAGCATTAATAATTTCGTTCACGATATTAGGAATATTCATTATGTGGAGACAGGATAAAATTAAAGAGGAAGAGGCTCTAAAAGACAGACAGGAACAATATGAATCCTGCTTAGGTAAAGCTGAAGAATGGTACTCTAACAACATAGAAGCACTTCCTAGAGCTTGTGAGAATAATGGACTTGAGGGAGAAGATTGCACAAGATTATATGATGCAACATCAAACGGCAGAGATAATCTTCGCAAAGAGTGTAAAGAGCAATACTTAAGTTCTTAAATCGCAATAATTATTTTCGGGTTATAATTGGTATATGACTTGGGTTATTGGTATTCCTACAATGTTTGGCTATGGTGTTTTAATCTCTGATGTTCAAGCTACTGTATCTTTCCCTGATGGTAAAGAAGATTTCCATGATGTTGTTCAAAAAATATATCCAGTAGGTGAGTTTGCTATGTCTGGTTTTAGTGGTGATATAGAAACAGGGTTTATGTTTACTCAAGCCTTAAGGGACTTTATGTCATCCAGGAGTAAAGGAGGATGGATTCCTGACCAATTAGCCAGAGAGTGGGGTAAAAGGGCGAAAGAACTATACTCAAAGCTTCCTGAAGAAAAGAAAAGACCGTTCTCCATGATTATAGTTGCAGTAGACCCTATAGCAGATAATGGGAGTAAAGGACAACCAAAGTCTTTTGTAGCGAAGTTAAAAGCACCCAGTTTTGAGTATGAAGCTTCAAGGGTGCATAGTCCTTTATCGATTGGAAGTGGTAACAATAAGCAAGTCTATCTAGATGATTTGGAAAGAATTCATAGTGAGCCTGAGAAGCTTATGCAGATGGAGGTAGGAAATCAATTTGGTTACGCACAGGTATTGGGAGTTGTATTGTCATACGATGTTTTTAGAAATCCTCATCCGGGTGTGAGCAAACATTTGCAGATTGCACTAGTTACAAAAAATGGTTTTCAAATTAATCCGCTAAATTTCAATGCAGATATAGGACTTCCTCACGAACAAAAGATTGAGATGCCAGAGTTGGTAAAAAATTGGAGAGATTTTGATAGAAAAATGAAAAAGATTTACAAAGATGATAAATACAGTTGGGCTGACGCAATTGCTAAGGGATAGTGTTAGAAGCACTACCTTAAATCAGAATTAATAAATCGCCAGTCAATATCATAAATCCATTTTATTATAAATGTTTTATTTTGATACAATAAAATCAAGATGAAAAGACAATTTAATAAAAGATGGCATTCTCCGACAAACACATTCATGCATATTCAAAAATTTGAACAGGAGCAAGGTGTTGGGGCTTTAATAAAACCTGAGAATAAGGTAGTCAGAGAGTCTAGAATTGCTGCAATAGCAGCGTTTGTGTTGAGTAAAATTAGAGGTTTGCCAACTTATCTACGAATGCCGCTGCAAGACCCGCCAGATGCATATCTCATGCAGCCAAATGGTGTGTCAATGGATATAACCACTATTGAATTAACTAGCTATCGTAAATCTAAAGAGTCTTTGCTTGAACAGCTCATTAGGACTAGGAAATTGAGCGGAGCTTATTCTTCAGAATATTTGATGCTTGTACATTTATTTACTACAGATGGTGTTGATTATGAAGAGATAAAGAAGTATGCAAATGAGAAGTTAATAGATTATCCAATATGGGCAGTTAGGAATGTGAGAAACCACCCGGATACAATTGCTGAGTTGGTTGTAGTAAACCCCACAACATCTGTTTTTGAAATTAACGTTGGAAAAGAGGCATTTGAATACGATAAGAAATATGATTTACCAGATATTGTTTTTAGTAAAGAGGTCATTAGTCCTAGAGAAGTAAGAACAGAAGAAACTGGGGAGAGCAATATAGCCCCTTGGCAAGAGAGACAGGATTAAAAATTGATGCATAGCTATTCAGATAACGCACCGACAATAAAAAATAAAGTTATATGTATAAGTGGGAACCATATATTAGCTGCTCAAATATCAAGTTGTTTTTATGAACCAAATGATTATTTTTGTGTTTTTGAATTACCAAGGTTTTTGAGAGATGACTGGAGTAACGAATTAATAAAGCTAAACAATATTTTGGCTAAGATTAGGCCTGAGATATGTATTTTTGCGGGTGTTAATCCTAAATACATTAAAATCATCAAAGACCAATTGCGAATTCCAGAAGAAAGATACATAACAGTAACAAAAAAATCTCAAATAAAGTCGGAAATCGCAGAACCAATGAATATTGTGTTTGAGGGGAATTTAGAATGTGAGCCAGAAAAACAGAAAGTTGCTCAAGCACTTTTAATAGCAAAAAAGAACAAACAAAGATTGGTAATTACGAATAAAGCTAATTATAAATATTCATTTAAACAAACAAGTAAGCATTGTGTTTATTACGATATTGATGATGAGTTGTCTCCTGTCATAGTTGCTAACTATGCGTTTTCCATTAACGCTGATATTAAATTCATACAAACAGATTTAGAATATTCCTCTAAAGAAATTGCCGCTTTGATTTTTGATAATGATTCAAATGAAGCGAGAGGCGATGTAGCTAGAGAAATTAATGCAAGTATAAAATCAGAGCTAGATGCGGACTTTGGTGAAATCGAAGCTTATGATTTTGTGACATTTTATACTGATGAAATTCCTTATGGTTATTTCTATCCTAATATTGCATCAACTCATATTTTAGGACGAATAATGCCTGGCTACTTTATCGCTGAATCAATAGCAAACCCTGAAATAATCGTGAAATCAGCGCTTCTCGTAGATACTGGATTCTTTTCTGATTCTGAAACAGATGATGTGAGTGACTTGTTGGCTCAAAAAGAAGTTATTACCAAAGAGTTTTGGGATAATCAATTTACAAACTACGAATTAAGCAATTCTATTCAGTTTTATCCCTACGATTTATTGTTTATATGTAGTCATGGAGGACTTCCAGAAGGTCAAAGGTTTGATATACAGTTTGTTGATAGTAGAGGCTGTGAGCATGTCATAGTGGTTGATGCTATAGATTCCTTCGAACCCACAGGTTTTGGGACAGGTGAAGATGCCATAATTAATGTTAAAAGCTTCTATGAATTTGTAGAGTTAGATGGAAGCCCATGGTATGAGAAAACTTATAAACCGGGTTCATCGAAAAAAATAGTGTCAGAGTTCTCAAAGTTGAAGAGAAAAGATTGGAAAGTTTTAAAACAGAGAAAAGTGAAAAACGTAAATTATTGTAATGTAATAGTTACAAAAGGAGTTTCAAAGAACTTTATTCCATCATTTTCAAGTTTGTCTGACCCAGAGTCCTTTCCTTTTGTTTTTAATAATGCTTGCATCTCAAATCATGTGCTTTCAAGTAATTTCATTTACGGGGGCGCATCAACTTATATTGGAACAGTTAAATCTGTAAAAAATACTGATGCTGTAAATGTAGCTAAGTTATTTTTTAATAAGACAATAAATATGAGCGCACCTTTCCCAAAAGCTTTGTGGGAAAGCCAAGAGGAAGCAGGATTGGATGAAAAGGTATATGTAATCACTGGATGTCATTTTTTAAAGTTTAAGTTTGAAGGAACAGAAAATGAAAATTTAATTGAACTAAAACATAGATTGAGCAGAGATATAGAAAGAAGAAGTAAGAGAGTGCTAAGTAGAGATTTAGATAAAAGCATTGCAAAAAACCACATGTCTGCTGCCTATTTTTTGAAAAATGAACTTGAGAAATTATGAAGAAAGAAATTATTAAAATTTACATATTTATCAGTAGAGTTTTTTTGCAGTGGTCAAATTTGGCATTGTTGCTCCCATCTGTTTATGATTTTATTTCTGTTTATATCAGCAATGGTGACGCATATACTTTACCCAAAAGTCTGACTAATTATTATTTAATAATCATTGTTTTTATATCCATATATAATGTGTGGAGAAAAGAATATATTGCAAATGAAAAGAGTAAAAACTCAACTACAAAGTTTGAAATAGATGCAAGTTTTTATAAGTTAACAGCCGAAGAGACAGTGCGGGCAATTAAAGATGAGATTCAAGAATTGGAAGAAGAACTACCAAATTTAGTTAATCCATTAATCAGATTTCCTTTTGATGGAATTAAATCAAGGCAAGATGTAGCCGATTACATCGAATTGCTTCAAGATTATATTGAAAGATTGGACTCATATTTCAAGAGTGGTAAAAATACTATTTGTTTTATGCTAAAGGTTAACTCAGATAGGTACGATGAACGTATATCAATAAATGCAAGGCTTTCAGAGGGATATATTAAGGACTCTATTTATGATTTAAATTTACCAGAAAAACCTACGCCGACTTGTGACAATTATTTAATGGGATTGTCTTCATTTTTACCTAATATTGACATTACTAGAAATTACAGAACAAACATTCAATGTTCTGACAGACTTGCAAGCTGTGATATTTCTGAAATCAAGCCTGAGCAAGGTGCATTTTTTTTCAATGACTATCTTTTTATCACTATTAATGAGAAGCCAGTTAATTTAGAAATAGAAATAAATTCAAAAGGCAGTGACGGAAGTCAATATTTTCAATTAGATTTAAACCCAGGTGATATTTCCGAAAGCATTGATATATCATCTTTGAAAGATTAGCTTTTTAAATTGTATTTAGCAAGTTTTCTATTTCTGAATATGACAAATATGGAAATGATTTTTTGAATAGCTCAGTTCGAATATCGTCCATCACGGCGAGCCATTAACCTCTATTGCTCACAAATTTTGCTATGCATAGGCTATAATCAAGATAGTGAATAAAAGTAAAACCAAAGTATTTGAAGAATTTTTTTCTCAGTTTCAACTGCGATTGTATAAACAAGGAGAAATGCTGATCAGGGCGGATGATGACCCTCAAGGTATTTTTTGCCTCACTAAAGGATATGTTCGCCAATATATTATTTCGCATACTGGTGAAGAATTAACTTTACATATTCTGCAACCTATTTCCTATTTCCCCATGGTATGGGCTTTCAACAATACGCCAAACGTATATTTTTATGAGGCACTTACACCTGTTGAGATTGGTAGAGCTCCAAAGAATCAGGTCTTGGAGTTTATTAAAAACAAGCCAGATTTAATTTCTGAGCTAATGTGTGAACTACTCAGACGCTATGAAGAATCACTCGCAAGAATCGAACACTTAGTTTTTAGTGATGCGTACAGGAGAGTTATTTCCGTTCTACTCTACCTGGCTACCTATTTTGGTAATAAAAATGGGACTAAAATAATTGTACAGCATCGTTTCACTCATCAAGATATTGCCTCGTTAGTTGGGGTCGCTAGAGAAACAGTTAGTATTGAGTTAGGTAAATTAGCCCAAAAAAAATTAGTTGAATTTGTCGATCATAACATGATTTTTAGTAATATTGCCAAGTTAGAGCAAGAACTCATTAGCACAAAAAATCTTTAACTCACAGCTAACTTGTAATTTCCCTCACAAACCTTTTCTGTGTCAAGTCACTGAATCTAGTGATTAATCGGCGCATACTTATCTTTGAAGATAATTAATTGAAATAAAAGGAGTGATATGGCAACAGTTGTAAATAACCCAGCACCACAGCAAAACTCTGGTGGATTTGGCTTCATCATTGTAGTAGTTTTCTTGATAGTTTCCTTGGGTTTACTAGTTACGTATGGGATTCCTGCATTGCAAAGCAGGAGAGTAATCCAGGTAAATGTACCAACCCCAGAAATAAATGTCGAGGCTCCACAGGTAAATGTTGATGCTCCAGCTAACCCTATAGAATAATTACTATAAATTAGAAAAGAAAGTTAAAAATTATGACTAATACTAAACAAAAAAAATCGGATGACCTAAAGAATGTTTCAAATACAGTCGTCGCTGCTGTCACTGGAGCCGTTGTCGGCGCTAGTGTGGTTGCTGCAGGAGTAGTGGCAATGAGAAATAATAAAAATCAAGAAAAGGTTAAAGAAATTGTCGATGACGTAAAAGCAAAGGCTTCAACTTATATGAAGACAGCTAATGATCAAGTCGCTGATAGTAAATCAAAATTAGAACAAACAGCTGATGCTGCAAAAAAATCTAATAAAGAAGTAAAAAAGATCTGGAAGAAATAGTTTATTTAGAACTAGTAGTTAATTAAAAAAAGGAGAAATATGGGGATAATAGACATCATTATCGCAATTTTAGTCATTTCGTGGATAGGTGGATTTGGTTTAAAAATGGGGGGAGGTATGATTCATCTGCTGTTGGTTATCGCAGTAATAGTATTTATCGCCCGCTTATTAGGGTTTAAATTATAAAATTTTTACTAGCAATACCTACGCTTTTAGAGTGATTGATCTATTGTGGGGGGGGATCAAATACTAAATATTATATTAAGGGTCTTTCCTAGTTTAATTTTTCCTTATGCGGTTAATACCCCGAGGCTTGCCTCGGAATTTGGTCCTGGGCTTGCCCTGGGGTTTAATACCTTTAATTTTTTATCTCAAGTAATTTTTATTGATCCCGATGGGTCTCGAACTAATCTATAGAATTAAAATTGACACGCAGATTTTAAGATGAGTTTGTTATTTTTGAATAAATAACCTTCAACCCACCTCCTAGTTCGAGTACAACCTTTCTGGGGAGCCCTTTATTTTACTTCAAGAAGAATATCTTAATAACATAATACCCAGAAGTAGAGGTTAGAACCTTTTTTTTGGAAAATATAGATTTTTAACGTATAATAGAGCTATGTCGTTTCAAGCATACCTAGATAAAATTGAAGAAAAAACAGGTAAAACTCCACAACAGCTTTTAGATGAAGCTAAACTGAAAGGTTTTGGTAAAAGTACTAAAGCAAGCGAAGTACTTACTTGGCTAAAAGATGAGTATGAGCTGGGTCGTGGACATGGCATGGCATTGTTTCATGTCATTAAGAACGGTTCAAAAATCAGCAGTAAACATGTCGGTAGTGGAAAAGTTCACAACGACGCCTCAGACACACTTATTCTCACTGGGAAAAACAAATCATAGTTTTCAATTTTTTCAGGTAAAACAGTTTCTAATTTCCTCTATAGCTGTGAGCCAATAATACCACAATTGTTCCAGATACTCAGCAATACTTTTTTCTTCAAGTAGGTGTAATACCACGCAGTGGACGCTTAAACTTCTGATATACTTTCATAAAAGTAAACTATTCGGAAGGCAAATATGTCAAAATATATTGATGGATTCGTATTAGTAGTCCCAAAAGACAAATCTGAAGAATATAAAAAAATGGCCGAAGATGGCAGAGATTCCTGGATGAAGCATGGTGCATTAGAATATTATGAGTGTCGTGGAGATGACATGGCTGCACAAGAAATGGGTGAGGAAAAATCACGCTCATTTACAGAAATGGCAGGCGCAAAAAACAGTGAATCGGTTTGGTTTTCATTTATAGTGTTTAAGTCAAAAGAACATCGGGATCAAGTTAATGCTAAAGTCATGGAAGAGATGGGTGAAAATGCCTCAGAATACAAAGATTTTCAAATGCCATTTGATATGAAAAAAATGGCATATGGTGGTTTTGTTGTTGAAGTTGAAGCATAAATAGCTCTAGCCGAATAACTATTTATAAACTGATAATTCAAAAAAAGGATATACCATACTATGACTTCACAAAGAATTTATACAATGAGTTTTGCCAGTGTGTATCCACTTTATATTGCAAAAGTTGAGAAAAAAGGAAGAACTAAATCAGAAGTAGATGAGATTATTACCTGGTTAACAGGTTACTCTCAACATGATCTGGATGCTCACATAAAAAAACAAACAGACTTCGAGACTTTTTTTAAACAAGCAACAAAATTAAATCCTTCTAGGTTTTTGATTACAGGTAGTATATGTGGTGTAAAAATACAAGAAATTAAAGAACCACTAATGAAAGAGATCCGTTTCTTGGATAAGTTGATAGATGAGTTGGCAAAAGGTAAAACAATTGAAAAAATTTTAAGAAAATAAATCCATTGAAAGGGTTAAAAGTATGAAAAAAATTATTCCCAACTTGTGGTTTTCAAGAAATGCTCAAGAAGCCGTAGAATTTTACACATCAGTTTTTAAGGATAGTAAAGTTATTAGTACTGTTTACTATCCTGAAGAAGGCCTAGCAGATTTTCAAAAGGAATTTGCGGGTAAGGTGTTAACAATCGATTTTGAATTAAATGGTCAGGCCTTTACCGCTATAAATGCAGGTGACGAATTCAAATTTACTGAAGCGGTATCTTTTGCTGTGTTTTGTAAAGACCAATCAGAGATAGATTACTATTGGAGTAAACTTTCTGCACATCCTGATTCTGAGCAGTGTGGTTGGTGTAAAGATACATACGGTTTGAGTTGGCAA
The DNA here is from genome assembly GCA_002788675.1 of Candidatus Pacebacteria bacterium CG_4_9_14_0_2_um_filter_40_15. Classification (GTDB taxonomy): domain Bacteria; phylum Patescibacteriota; class Microgenomatia; order UBA1400; family PJMF01; genus CG1-02-43-31. Next base: position 343,432 of record PFRS01000005.1, on the reverse strand, counting down.
ATTGTTCCTGAAAATATAGAAGAACTCATGCAGAGACCAAACTCATTTCAGATATTGATGCAGCAAAAGAAAATTAAGATCGATGATTATTTGTAAGATGCGAATTATGAGCTTACGTTTTATATTTTCTGATACAAAATTTTGAATTTGCCACCGAAAAAAACAGTAGATTGGTCTGCTTTTATCTTTAAGGTATGCATCATCATAAAATGGCTGTACAATGTACCAAGATATAATTTATAGGGAGACAGTCATGGTCACAGGATACTGCGTTAAATGTAAAGAAAAAGGCGTTGAATTGTCAGCACCAGCTATTCACCAAACTGCAAAAGGTGGTTTCATGGCTAAAGGAAAGCACACGTGTGGAACAACAGTTTGTGCAATGATGTCTAAAGCAAATGCTGAAAAAGCAATTGCAGACGGCGCGACAAAAGCTTACTAATTTTTTTAGTTTTATTTTGAAATAGTTTCTAGACTCGTTCTAATTTCTGAGCGTATGTTCTGGTGTTTTTCTACATTCATTTTTGTTACACTCATGAATATGCATACAAATTCCCAACTACCCGTTTCTGAAGAACTATCGGATTTAGGTCTGCATGCATCCAAAAATTATCCTTCAAGTAGAGCAGTACCAGTATTTCTGATAGCTCTGACTTTAGTGATAGGTGTAGTTGGTGGTTATTTTTTAAGTACTTTTACAGCATCACAAGAACAAAGCCAACAAATGGTGGTGTTACCTAATATGACACCTTTAGCAACACCCGTAGTGTCACCCCAGAATCGTGAAGCTGAAAAAGAAGACGAACAAAGGTTGTTACTGGAAAAAGATATCGATGGTGGAAAAATAAGAGCTTTTAGGTTGAGTGATTATTTATCAGAGGATTCAAATAGTGGTGTATTTGCTCTTGAGTTGGATGCAGGTGAGTTTCGCCCTCACATTTTTTCTGTTTCAAGTCCAATTTATGCTGAGGATCGCCTTTTTGAAATAGTTGGTAATGAAGTTTGGGTAGTGAATGGTCAAACGAATAAAATTGACAGGTATCGTTATCAGGTAGAAAAAAAAGAGGGAAATGTTACTGAGGCACTCAGTCACTTCTTCTATTTAGAGTCTATCGACTTGCCTAGATTTAATGTCGGTATAGTCGGGGCAATACAATGCACTGATGAAGATTGTAAGGTACTTACTGGTTTTCACCAGGAGGCTGGTTGTGAGATGGACTTGAATATACGTACAAAAGAATATTCAAACATGCAATGTTCCGGAATGGGTGGGGAATTTGAGCCTGATCCAATATAAAAACACACATATGGGAACATGGAACCTGGTGCAATTCTGATTACAATGTCTACAGATAATACTCTATTTAACACCTTGATTGAGACACCAAATGAGCGTAGATTCTACGGTAGGATCTAGCCAAAGCCCTGTGTCAGACGATGATGTGTTACAGAATGCTCGTCAAATGGGCACTACAAATAAAACAGGATAGAACGATTCTATGGAAACAGTTTCAAGATATGAACATATGGCTATAGCTTTGGAAAAAACTAAGGAAGTTTCAAGAGCAGGTGGAGTGGAGATAGTGTTTGCAGCTGATGAAAGATATGAGGGAGTATCAACAAAAGAAATTATTGATTGTATTGCGGTGCCTATTTGGGGTAAAAGCAAAGCAGATAATTCATTTCTTATGATGATTGTCCATATTCCATCTAACTCTGGTGCGAAGACGTTTCTTACTGATGAAATGTTAGGGCAAATTCAGGAAGTGGGATATCAATTAATGCCAGGTGGTGATACCAAACCCAGATTTTTAGCTAGACTGACTGCCGAGTTCGAAGAACTTTTTAAGGATGTAAAAAAATCAGATGCTCAGCCTAAAAACATAAAAGTAGAAAGAACTTCATTTGGGTTTAAGAAAACTGCAGTTATCCGTTTTTCATCGGAGGAAAAATCTGAAATTGATATATACGAAATTGAAAATTAGTTAAGAAATGATAAAAAAGCAAAGATATTGGTTTAAAAGACGACGCTATGGGTATGGTTGGATGCCGAGTTCCTGGCAGGGTCATGTAACAGTTATAGTATGTATGTTGCCAATCTTTTATGGCTTGATATTCTTGAAAGATGTTGAAAATAATACCCTGACACCTGAAGTAAGAAATTTTATACTACTCACAATCATTTCAGTAAGTGTTTTAGTGGGTACATCATACAAAATGGGTCCTCCTCCCAAATGGCGCTGGGGCAGTAAGCCAACTGATGATCCTGAGCTAGATTACTAAGACTCTACTGGGATCAAGCTGATAATAGTTCATCTGATATACTCACAGTATGACTACATACCTTTTACATGGTGGTAAGACTTCAACACAAAACGCACAAAACAATGCGTTTTTTGCTCAGTTCACTCAACTTGTTGCTAGTAAAAGGGTAACCGTTCTTCTGTGTTATTTTTCTCGAGAAAAAGGCGAGTGGGATGCACTTGTGCAAAGAGATTCTGAAAGTATCGTAAAACATTCAAGTAAAGAGGTCACGATTCTTGTTGCGCAAACTCCTGAAGACTTACTTAGCAAATTGGACAGATCAGATGTTCTCTACATAGCTGGAGGGGAAGCTGAGTACATTGAGCCGCTCTATGTTGATTTAGCCCCGATTAAGGAAAAGCTAGTTGGAAAAGTTTTTGCAGGTAGTTCAATGGGAATGTTTTTTGCAGCTGAGCACTATGTATTATCCTTTGATAGCCAAGATTCAAAGACAGTGCACGATGGCTTGGGACTACTGCCCATTCAAGCGTTGTGTCATTGGGATAAAGAAGATCATAAAGAAATAAAACTAAAGCTACTGCATGAAAGATCTGATTTGCCGGTTTTAGTTCTTAATGAATTTGAGCATGTAGTTATGTATACTGCTTAGTAAGGAGACATATGAAAAAAAGTATCTTTTTAGCACTAGTACTAATGAGCGCAGTTGGCATTGCAGGTTGCACCACCAAAGAACAGCCAACAGAAAAGGCAGTAATCTCTGCTGATCAACCCGTTGAAGAAAGTATTTCTGAGTGGCAAAAAGTTGGTAAAGCACTAGAAAATGGGCAAGCTGTAAGCTGCGAAATGACAGATACAGAAAACGGTATTTCAAGTAGATACTTCATGAAAGAACAAAAAGTTCGTTTTGAGACGGTTAGCTCTGATGATGCTACTACTACAAATGGTTCGTTCATATCCGATGGAGAGTATGGTTACTCTTGGAGTGAAGATACAAAAAAAGGGATGAAATTTGCGGTAAATGCACCTGAAAATATGGCTGATGAGGCAGATGCTCCAGAACAAGAAGCTCCCGACTTTTCCAGCAAGGATGCTTGGGATCAATATCAGAACCAAGGGTACACAATTGTGTGTGAAGTAACATCTGTTGATGATGCTGTCTTCACCCCTCCAGCAGATGTAACATTCACTGATTTGAGCGCCTTCACACAGCAAAAACAGGAAATGAATGTTGGAGACCAAGAGCAGTTGCAAAAAATGATGGAGCAGTTTAAAGACGGCCAATAACATTGACTGTAAAAAGTAATAAAAAACAGAGGAGACTAAGAATGCAAGAAGATTTGGCGGGAAACGAAACAATTTCAAAAAAAAGAATTGATTTTGAACTCATCCCAGGGAAAATACTTCAGTTAAATGCTAAGATTGATGACATGACTGGAAATCTTATTGCTATCACAGATGCTTATGGTGATGAGTTAGATTATTCTGAAACTATATACGATGTGATGGTTGATGAAGATCAACTTCAACAACTTAGAGATTTGTTTGCTAAATGGAATGTTTCATTTGATGGCACTGCTTGGACGATGGATAGTGAGGGTGATGATTCCTTTGGTAGCTTAGAGATAAATTGGGGTGATATTAATACTGCTCTAAAAGAAGGTCGAATAGTTCTGGAGAAGGATGTTCCTACTGGTATATGGACTATTGATGAATTGTTTAACTTATTGTAATTGTTGAAACTTCAAATGACTTTGTATGCTTTAATTTCATAGAAATAATGATAGTATATGAATATGATTTCATATAGTTGCTGCCAGTCAAGTGACTCAAAGTTTGAGCATATTGAAAAGATAACATCTCTCCTAAAATTAGTCGCCGAGCCAAACAGGCTAAAAATCTTATGTATCCTAAGCAGTGGCTCGCACTGTGTGTGTGAGTTTTCTGAACATATTCAATTATCACAAAGTTTACTATCTCATCACCTAGCAGATCTGCGAAAAGCAGGCCTCATTATAGGAAAAAAATCAGGATTAAACGTGCATTATTCCCTTACTCAAAACGGCAAGCAAATAGTTGCACAAGTATTTAGTATTTAGAAAGAAATAGTTTGAAAATTCAAGTTGTTGGTTCAGGGTGTCATACCTGTCAGAAGTTACATCAGATGGTTAAGACTATTGTTTTTGAATTACATTCAGATGACGAGGTCGAGTATCTGTCAGGTCCAGAGGGAATACAAAAAATTATCAGCATGGGGGCAATGAGTAGTCCAATTTTGGTAGTCGATGGCAAAGTAGTTATGGTGGGTTTCAACGCTAATAAAGATATAGTCAAGGAAAAAATCTATGGACATATTTAGTCCAATTCAGGTTTTTGCCGATACTGTTACTTTTAATTGGCTTAAAATTGCTCCAGATAGTTACTTGGGGAATGCGAGTAATTTTTTTATTTATGATGTACTAAAAATTGGCATTCTGTTAGTAGCCATTAATTACTTGATGGCAATCACCCGCTACTACTTTCCCATAGAAAAAGTTCGAGACTTACTTACAAAAAGACGTTGGTACGGCATTGATTACCTATTTGCAGCTTTGCTAGGAGTCGTTACTCCTTTCTGTTCTTGCTCGTCGATTCCGTTATTTATTGGGTTTCTCTCAGCTGGAATTCCTATGGGTGTTACGTTTACCTTCTTGATTAGTTCACCATTGGTGAATGAGGCTTCTTTATTTTTATTTCCTGCAATTTTTGGCTTAAAAATGACTATCCTGTATAACTTGGTGGGAATTGTAGTAAGTATTGTAGGTGGAATGCTCATTGAAAAGTTGAAGATGGAAAAATATGTAGACCCCGCAGTATTGAAGTTCAAGAATAACGCACAAATGTTAGTAGAAAATGAAGGAGAAGAACTAAAATTATCGCAAAAAATTAAACTGTGGTGGCAGGATGGTTGGGGAATTACAAAAAAAGTGTACCCCTACATTATTTTAGGAGTTGCCTTAGGAGCTATCATTCATGGGTATGTTCCGCAGACGCTGATTGAACAGTATCTAGGTATGAACACTTGGTGGAGCGTTCCAGTTGCAGTCTTGCTAGGTGTGCCACTGTACGCTAACTCTGTTTCGGTTATTCCTATTGTTGAGGCATTAGTGGGAAAGGGTATTCCACTAGGAACCGCGTTAGCGTTTATGACGGCTACGGTTACTCTCTCTATTCCTGAAGCGCTGATCCTTAAAAAGGTTATGCGTTTTCAGTTACTTGCAGTATTTTTTGGAATTACGATTGTGGGGATTGTAATAATTGGATTACTTTTTAATGTTATTGGTTAAAAAAAATTTTATCAAAAAAACCCATAGTATTTGCAATTATCAATATTATTGATATAATCTCTCAAGTTTATCCGCATAAATTTTTTCACTTTGGAGGTGAAACTATGCCCGAATTTGTGTTGCGGTACAAGCGTGGTTGTGCGGCTCAGGCCGATCAAATCGCACTAGCTGTTCAGGCCGAAGCAGCTAAAGCCTTTGGTATGGAAGTTGTCTTTGAGACAAAAGTCCTTGGTAAAAACTCAGGACTCTCGACTTTTTGTGTGACCGGGTGGGTCACAGATAATGAGGACAAATTACAACAAAAGGTTGTTTTTGCTCAGGCCGAAATATTAGCCACTATGCAGAAATTGGCATATCAAGACCAGTCAGTAGAATGCTGGTGGCAAAGGGTTAAAGGAAAGTGGGGTGGTGCTGAGGGTCTATTGACTCGTTAGCGCCATTTTACCAAACTTTGACCAGAAGACCTTCTTGGTAACAAGAAGGTCTTTTTTTTACACTTCCGTGGTTTTCTGCATGATAAAATCTTCCAAAGAATTATAATCTGCTGGGCCGAGAGTGGTATTAGCAGCAAGCATTTGCAAATCATTAACAGCTTCAACAGCTGCATCCCATAAGCCTGCTTGTATGTATGTTTTAGTTAACTGGTAGAAAAACCAAACGTCTCTTTCTGATGCAGATGGCCATTTTTGTTCTGCCTCAGCTTGTAGTTCAGTTACAAATCTTGTGGCTGCTTCAATAATTTGAGTTTCATTTTGCTGAGCAGCCACTGTTAGTAGGTCTTGTTTAGCTTGTTGAGCAGCAATAGGTTCAGTCATGAAAAATGGTAGTGAGGGTTGTCTCTCTTGTTCTTGCATACTGCCAGTATACAAGTATGTAGCTGTTCTTACTATAACGGTGTGTATCTGGTTTTTTTTTAAAAAATGAGTTGTTAGTTAATTGCCATGTCTCTGAAGTGGTGTCATGTTGACAACTACTTCAAATACCTGTACTATTACAAGTATGGCAACAAATGACACTCAAAGAGTGACACTTTTTTTAAATAAGGCGATATTAAAGCATGCCAAGGCCGAAGCAATTTTCGAGGAGATGACCTTAACGGCCTTAGTTGAAAAAGCCTTATTGCAGTACCTTCCTAAAGAAACGATAATCAAGAAAGTAACCATCTTAGATGAGTGAATCAATTACAAATCGAGAAGTAACAATTAAGAAATCACAACAACCTGCCAGAGGGCAATCTCCACAAAAAACCTTTGAAAAGAAAAAAACTATTCTTAGAATTAATCAAGTTATTTGGTATGTGCTAGGAATATTCGAAGTGCTACTTGCATTTAGAGTTGTTCTAAAAATGATTGGTGCCTATCAATCTTCGACATTTACCAGTTTTATATATGGAATTACAGATCCATTAGCACTCCCCTTTAGAGGAATCTTAGGAATATTTGTATCAGGAAACTATGTGTTCGAATGGCCAACGCTTATAGCAGGTGTTGTTTATTTCTGCGCTGCATGGGGTCTCGTTCGATTGCTAGATCTTGTCTATCCAATATCACCAAGTGATGTCACTACAGAATAATTAATTACTACCTAACATCGTATCACTCTACTAAGGATCTATACCAAAAAAAATACCATCAAAAGCAGACCAAATTTTACAAAAAAAGATAGCTGATAACATCCTTGTTGCTAATTTGGTGAAAAAATCGAATCGTATTTTATACAGTATTTCCTCTCACGCGTTTCCCATCGACCTCTTTCCAGACACCTTGGTGATCGAAGAAGGTAGAGTCAATATTGTTACTAGAGAACTTTTTACTTCACAAGTGTATAGCGTTGATATACGAAATATTTCAAACGTGCTTATCAATACCTCACTCTTTTTTTCACAGCTGGTTATTATTTCGAAAACCTATGAAGAGAACGAAATTGAAATTAGAAATCTGCGCCAAAGTGAAGCAATTTATGCTCGCAGAATTATTGAAGGGCTCAGAACTTTTGAGAACCAAAAGATATCCACATCCTCATACTCAAAAGAAGAGTTGCTCCAAAAGCTGCAACAGCTGAGCACGACTGAAATTGTTTTATAAGCGTATACCTTTGTAACAAATGTTACAGAAAGAGAATTGTATGAACATACTACTATGGATTATATTTGGAGCACTTGCTGGCTGGTTAGCAAGCTTGTTTATGAAGAGTAATAATAGCACCCTTGAAGACATAGTTCTGGGCGTTATTGGTGCATTTGTAGGCGGATTTGTTATGAATTTCTTTGGTCAACCGGGTGTAACAGGCTTTAATTTTTACAGTGTACTTGTAGCGACACTTGGAGCTGCTGTTGTTATCTTTATTGGCAGAATTCTTCGTAAGAAATAACAACTAGGTGCCTATGCTAATATTTATTTTTCTTTTAATTTTAGGGGCAGGTATTACTTTTTTGTCGATGCAAAACACTGAAGTGATTACGCTGACTTTTTTGAATTACGTATTTCCCGATCTTCCTATAAACTACGTGATAATCGGTTCCATTCTTCTTGGTGCTGTTTTATCATATTGTATTAGTTTTATAAATTCAATTTCTACGAATCTTAAAATTAGGGGACAACACAAACAGATTACAGAAGAAAAAAAAGAAGTGGTTGAGCTAACAAGAAAAGTGCACCAGCTTGAATTAGAAAATGTCGGTCTAAAAAATGAGAACGACCCAGACAGTTCAGACAAAAATTCACTATGAAACTCACATTAGCAAAACTTTGGAAGTATCTGCGCTTTCCCAAAAGTGTGCAGCTTTTTATTATGCGATTATTTCAAGATGTCTTTTTGGTTGGAGTCACAGGAGTTATCTTCAATGACAAGAATGAAGTCTTGGTTTTTAAACATGTCTATCGAGCGCATTCATGGAGTTTGCCCGGTGGCTACATAAAATCAGGTGAGCATCCACTTGAAGGGATTGAACGCGAAATTTTTGAAGAGTCTGGCTTAGTTGTAAGTGCAGACTCTTTAGTTAAAACCAGAACAGATCGAAGCTCTGCTCGGCTCGACTTTTGCTGTGTGGGGAAGTATATTGGTGGCGAGTTTAAGCCAACGCATGAGGTAACGGAGTATGGATTTTTCTCTCAAGAAAACTTACCCCATTTAAGAACTAATCAACTGGTTTTGATTGATCGAGCTTTAAAGCAGCGAAAATAAGAATCACCTGTATATCATTGCTCATTTTACCTCTCGAAGTGTTGGAATAGGTCTGATAGAGTTAAGTAATAAACCGTTAGATTAATTTGCAATTCTTCTATGAACATTGATTTCTCCCAATTAAAAATGACATTCTCACAAAAACCATTGCTCATTGGTGGAAAAGCTATGGAGTACTATGATTTAAGAAAAGCAGGTGATGATAGTGACTTTATTGTTACAAAATCTGACTTTGAAAGCTTAGTGCGGCTGTATCCTAAAAATCTAAAAGATCTTTGGGGAGACTTGGGCGTAGCTGTGCATGGGTTTGAGATATGGAAAACAATTGATTATTTTGATTATGCATTTTTGTCCCAGAATGCAATTGAAGAAAGCAATTATCGAGTTATTTCATTAGAAAAACTGCTATTGCAGCGAGCAATGGCGATGAACAAGCCAAAGTACCATCTAGATCTGGAACTTGTTGTTAAGAGAATAACCGATGATCAATATAGTAATTTTGACAAAATGCAGGCTGAAAATGAAAGCCTAATGAGCGAACTATCAGAAGTGCAATACATTGAAAAAGTTGGGCCTGAGGATTCTATTACCAGCTGAAACGATACATCTATCAGGTCTGATATACTTACTCTATGAACTCACATATTTCACTCATAACACTAGGCGTCAAAGATGTAGAAAAAGCTACACTCTTTTATGAAAAGTTAGGTTTTCTTGTAAAACGTAGTGACGGGATTACCTTTATTTCAACTTCACAGACTATGATGCTCTCGCTCTTTAGTTTTGAGTCACTGGCAGCTGAGGCTGGCGTGTCTCCACAAAGAGGACAGTTTTCTGGAATGACGCTTGCACATAATGTCATCTCAACAGAACAAGTTGACTCTGTTATTGAGGAGGCTAGAGCTGTTGGTGCAGAAATTACTGCAGAACCTGTAGCTCGTGCATGGGGTGGCTATTCAGGCTATTTTAAAGATATCGATGGATACGTGTGGGAGGTCGCATTCAACCCTTTTTCTCCAGAGGTTGCAGTAGATGAAAACTCTCAGAATAGTAGTAACAATTAGGAAACTAAACATGAAAAATGTATCTTCTGAACAAAAAACTGAATTACTAAGAACGCTAGAAGTTCGTTTTAAAAAACATATGCCTCGCCATGCAACTATCAAGTGGGCAGATGTCCAAGCAAAGTTAGAAGCAAATGAAAAGAAGCTCTGGACACTGAGTGAAATGGAACGCACCGGTGGTGAACCAGATGTAGTAGGTTTTGACACCAAGTCCGGTGAGTTCATCTTTTTTGATTGCAGTGAGGAAAGTCCAAAAGGCCGTCGTAGTCTTTGTTACGATAGCAAGGCTCTGGATGAGCGAAAAGAACATAAACCTAAAAGTAGCGCTCAAGATATGGCAGCTGAAATGGGTATCAAGTTGTTAACAGAGGCAGAATATAAACAGCTACAAGAGTTAGGAAAATTTGATCTTAAAACTTCAAGTTGGATTGTGACACCTCCAGAAATTAGAAAGCTAGGTGGAGCACTTTTTGCTGACCGAAGATATGACACTGTTTTTATCTATCACAATGGTGCGATATCGTATTATGCAGCTCGTGGATTTAGGGGCTCAGTACGAGTCTAATGTAAAATTAAATCTCAATCACTTTTCCACCCATACGTTTTATAAAGTAGGTATCGTGCGTGATGTACAGGATACCGCCAGCAAACTTTTCAAGCGCATTTTCTAGTTCTTCGATTGACGGTAAGTCTAGGTGATTGGTAGGTTCATCCAAGATTAGTAAATTAGGATCACCAACAAACATTTTTATAAGTTGGAAACGTGCTTTTTGACCACCTGATAAACTCATTATTTTTTGTCTGCCATCTTGTTTTGGATCAAATAAATATTGAGCTAATAATTTTTTGACAGTCTGAAGGTCGATGGGAACATTTTTTTCTTGGTAACTAAGAATTACGGCATCTTCAAGTGCAAGATTTAGGTAGCGCTGACTAATCTCTTGTTCGTATTCGCCAATTTGAAGGTCGGGGTCGATAACGATTTCGCCATTTAGTAGTGTAGATTTTGGCTTTTGATCTTTAGAGAGGGCCATGATTGTTCGTACTAACGTACTTTTACCCGCACCATTTTTGCCCTTAACAAAAACTCTGTCAGTAGCACCCACTGAAAAATTCAGGTTACTAAAAACTGGTTCATCACCGTACCCAAGCGTTAAGTCTTTAACACGGATTAATTCTGAGCCGCGTTTAACTTCAGTATTAGCAGATATTTTAATATTTTTTTGTTTAAATTTTTCGTATGAATCAACCACCTTTTTATCCATGGCATCCACAGAATCTTGATCAATCCAAAAAGATGGTTTGACTGTTTCAGCTTTTATTTTTTCGTAGTCACGGAGCCAGTGGTCGTAGCGAATTTTCCAGGCTTTGCTTTTGGCGCGCATTTTTAGACCCCAGTCGACTTTTTTCTTTGCTTCCTGAAGTCGGTTCAATTGGTCTGAGTACAGCTTAACTGAAGTCAAAGTTTGATTAGCGTTCTGGGAAATATAGTGATCATAATTTCCTTTAAAGATATCAATTTTTTGTTCTTTGAGTTCAATAATTCTAGTTACATTTCTAAGTACATCGCGATCGTGTGTTACAACAACTACTGTTTGGGGAAGTGCTTTCATCCAAGTTATAAAACGTTGCTTGCCAAGATAGTCCATGTGATTGGTAGGCTCATCTACCAACAGTAAATCTGATTGCGAGAACATCATTCGAGTCATCTCGACATATCTTTTTTCACCACCAGAAAGATTCCCAAGAGGCTGTAAAATTGCTTCTTCCGAAAGATTAAAATCTCGAAGGGTGCTTTCGATAGCTGCTTCGATATTAAAGTAACGGTGTTCTGTATAGTATTCCAGAATTTGTAAGTAGTGATTAAGATTCGTGCTTCTGCCTTCTTCATAATCTTCAATGATTTTTTTATATTCATAGAAATTTGGAACACTATTTAAAATGTATGCTAATGGAGACTGTTCAGTTTCATGAATGTGTTCCTGTTTTGTGAGAGTAATACGCAAGCCTTTTCGACTATCAATTTGACCATCAAATTGTTGGTCTTCACCACTAAGAATTTTTAGGAGTGTGGTTTTGCCATACCCATTTCTTCCGACGAGAGCAATTTTTTTACCGTCGGTAACGGTAAAGGTTAAATCTTTAAAAAGATTCCTTGCACCAATAGATTTTGATAAGTTCTTTGTACCAATTAACATGAAGAGTTATTATACCTTAAAAATGAGTATTAATGACACCTAAGAGAGTTTTGTGGGTTTAAAGAAAAAGAGTTGTTTTAAATAGCTCGCTGAAATAAGTTTGTGTTGAAACTGAAATGTTTTTTTTATTGCAGTTTGTATGGCCCACTTTTCAAATTTAAAGTGATTAGTTGAAGCAAAAGGAATCCAATACACTCTTTTATTATTTTTATAAAGAAATGCATTAATTGCCAGTTCTAGTTCATAGTTATTAATTTTATTTTTTAAAACAGTTTTTAAATCTTTAGTTCGCACAATTCGCTCACCGGTAATAAGGATATCTTGTCTGAGTAGTCTTGACAGTACAGGGTCATTGGTTTGTCTAAAAAACAGAGCATCAATTTTATTTTTTGAATTTTGGATGCTATCAATTGCTTGTTGTACATTTTGAACAGAAAAGTTACGTAAATCGGCATCAAATAATAAAATAAATTCTGTATTGATATGAGATAAACCAAACTTAATTGCTGCAGACTTTCCTTTATTTTCTGGATATCCATAGAGAGCCACCTGTGGAAATTGTATTCGTATTTGATCACTGGTCCCATCTGTTGAGCCATCATTTATACACACAATCTTTTCAATATGTTTCACTTTTGAAAGTACAGTAAGCACCGTCAAAATTCTGTTTGCTTCATTGTAAAACGGAATGAGGAGTGTAATATTTTTACGCATACCTTTTAAACATTGTTATGATTTGGTATATCGAGCAAATATCCCAGTGGAAAGTAACCGATCTGACTTTGATTCCTGTAGCACTAACTCGCCAGACTCAAGTGTTCCTGGTCCCTTTTTTAGCATTACTTCAGCTAGTTTTTTTTCTAGATCTTCTGGAGAAATTGCTACAGCATAAGCATTTATTAACATAAACAATGGATCTTCAACAAGAATTTCTTTGCACAGAGCAAGTAACCGTGGAAAAGATGATTTAAAATTCCAAACTTCACCAGTTGCTCCATGGCCATATGCTGGTGGATCCAGTATGATGCCATCATATTTAACACCACGTTTTATTTCTCGAGTCACAAATTTCATAACATCATCTAGAATCCAACGAATCGATCTTTGATCGAGTCCTGATGCGGCCTGATTTTCTTTTGCCCAACCAATTGCTGCCCGTGATGAGTCGACATGAGTCACTTTTGCTCCAGTCATAGCACATACGACACTTGCCATACCAGTGTAGGCAAATAAATTAAGTACGTGTGGCTGATACTCAGGTCGTTGTTTTTTATCTGCAAGCAAAATCTGTTTCATCCAATCCCAATGTGCGCTTTGTTCTGGAAATACGCCAGTGTGTTTAAAGGGTGAAAGGTAAATAGTAGCTATAGCATCTTGCCAATGCATTTGCCAGGATTCTGGCAGTTTTTTATTTGTTAGCCAGTGCCCCTTATCGCCCTGGGTTCTAATAAAGACTGCATCTGCTCGTTTCCATAGTTCAGGCGGTTGTGATTTGGGCCACTCTATTTCTGGATATGGTCGGATTAAGAGCACATCTCCAAATAGTTCAAGCTTTTCGCCTTCACCAGAATCAAGTAGTTCGTAGTCTTCCCAGTTAGCATTTTTGGCAATTAATGTTTGTGTCATAGCCAGGATAGTATATCATTCTTATCGAGGAGTAGTTCATATATTGAACTCATCTCATTTTTGATTCAAAAAAAGTTTCAATATGTGAAACTAATTCTTCAATGTGTGCTCCAGTATGCGCTGAAATTAGTTGCACAGTGCGTACGTCACTTTCTCTAGATGAAATATATTTTTCAATTTTTTCTTGGATACTTTGGAGTGCAGCTTCATCAATAATGTCACATTTATTAAGGACTAGGATGACTGGCTGATTTGCTTTCAAACTTAGTAATATTTCATCTACTACACTAATCTTTTCTAAAACTTGTGGATCATGAGCATCTACAACATGTAATAACAGTTTTGCTTCAAGAGACTCAAGTAGTGTGGATTTAAATGAATCGATTAAGACGGGCGGCAGGTTACTAATAAAACCAATAGTATCTGAAACTAAAATGGGTTGTTCAAAGTTGGGAGATTTTAATTTTCCAACAACAGTATCCAGTGTTGTGAAGAGTCCTTTGTTCATTTCTTTTTGTTTACCTGTAAGAGTATTAAACAAAGTAGTTTTTCCAGCACTTGTGTAGCCAACAAGTGCAACTGGTCCGATGCCCATCTCGGTACGTTTAGTAAGTCTATTTTGTTTTTGTTTAATGAGTTTCTTCAGCTCCTTTTTAATCTTTTGTTGATCTACTTTTATTTGTCTACGTTCGAACTCAATATTTGTTTCACCTTTGCCGCGGGTTCCAACACCGCCTCCTTGCCGTGAGAGTTCAGTCTTACCTAATCCATAAATACGTGGCCCCATGTGGGTAGCGCGAGCTAATTTAATTTGAAGTTTTGATTCGAGTGTAGTTGCATGCTGATCAAAAATATTAAGAATAAGATCAATGCGGTCCCACACCATAATTTTAGGCGAAACAGTCCAGAGCTCTTTTTCAATTCTGAAAAGTTGACTGCTTTTTACTAAACCATTTACAACAACAACATCTATGCCGTTTGAATCGCAAAGCAGTTTGAGTTCTTCAACTTTTCCTGCTCCAATATAAAAATTTGGACTAGGATGATCAAGTCGTTGTATTATTTCTGAAACAACTGTACCACCAAAGGTATCTATTAACTGTTTAGTTTCAGCTAATTCGGTAGTGATTTCTTCTTGTTTAGTGGTTTTGGGAATTACTTGAACAATAAGAAATTTGGGTAATCGAGAAGAAGTTGTCGGTATCATAATCGAATCATACCATTTTTTAAACAGTATGTAGGTATTGTATGTTTTATACTAACCACAAGTGTGATGTTCAGCTGCTCACCGACAAATCAGCCTAAGTTAGGCTGAAAAATTATTTCGGTTTTCTAGGAATATGAATAGAAACCGCTCGGGTATTCTTTTGGGCTCGTTGCTGGCTAAACTGGCCAAGGGTCTTTAGAAAATTACTACCGGGAGTTGATGCAGCACTTTTTGCAGAATATTTTTTATCTCTTTTTTTCTTTGGTTTAGACATAGTTCTTTCGATAGGTATATCAATAGTGTAATGATACCATAGATTCAGGCATAACCTGCTTACTTTATGCGCGCGCGATACTTGTGTATGGTCATAATTGCCAATCCTTGAGTTACATCAAGAATAGCTGCGAGGACAGCAGCAACGATCCATGAACTCAATCCTAGGCCAAGCTGCTCTGCAAATCGTGAGAGTATCCAAAGCCCAGCAAAATTTAGGGCTAAGTATGCAAGCATCCAATCTCTATCACTAAACATTTTTTCTTTTTTATTTTCATATTCTCTAATAAAGGGTACGGCAAGAGTATTAAATAAAGAGAGAGCACTTATACTCAGCAAAATTGACCAGCCAGCTGTAATTGAGTGGGTACCTAATACTACTTGGCTCGGAAATAAACTGTTCGCAACAAAGATAACAGCACTACTTACTACAAAGAGACTCATAAATGTTACTGGTACCATGATGCCGGTATCGGCATGAATTTTTTTTGCCATACAACTCCTTTTCCACTTATGTGGTTTGTTTATCCTAGTGTATCAATAAAAGTTTAATTATTGAATACTCTTTTGTGTTGAACAGAAAAGATAGCAAGCAAAAGCTGTACCAAGTGATGAACCAATTCTTTAGTCATCAAATAATTATCAAACTAGCCAGTTGTATATTCACATAACATATTCTATTATTAGAATATGTATGAAATTCTTTTTACAAAACAAGCTGACTTACTTAAGGCGCTTTCAAATTCACGCAGATTAGAAATAATTCATCTTTTGCGTGATCAGCAGTTACCTGTTACTGACATTTACACGATGTTAGATTTGCCTCAAGCAAATATTAGTCAACACCTTATGGTTCTTAGAGATGCGGGTGTGGTTAAAACCAAAAAACAGGGAAAACAGGTGTATTACTCTTTGACTCACCCAAATATTATTGCAGTCAGTGACTTGCTTAGAGAATTATTAATTGATACTTCGGATGACACCTCATTCGCTGAAGAGTTGAAATATAAAATGAAAGAACTTGTCCCCATTGTTCAGGATCCCGTTTGTGGAATGCGCGTATCACCAAAGACTGCTGCATTTCAGTGTGAACATGAAGGCCATGACTACTTTTTTTGCGCCAGTGGTTGTCTAACTGCATTTAAGAAAGGCCCCTCAAAATATGTCCAAAAGTAAACCAAACAACACACAAAAAGGAGAGTCACTGTCATTTCACGTATCTGGAATGCACTGTGCAAGTTGTGCCAGCCTTATTCAACGTTCACTTAAAAAAACACCGGGAGTTTCTGACGCCAATGTTAATTATGCAAATGAGCAAGCGACGGTAGTATTTGCAGGTGAAAAAATAAATACACAAAGAATTTCTGAGGCAGTTAAAAAAGCAGGATATACAGCACATATGGATGATGATGCGGCAGGTGATTTAGCCGAAAAAGAACGCACAATCGAACTTAAGCAATTAAAACAACAATTATTGGTTAGTCTTGGTATCACAATCGTGCTCATGAGTCTTATGATGCCATTTATACCCTCTCAGCTACATAACCCATACTTCGCCATGTTTTTGTCTGCGATTGTGCAATTCTGGGCAGGCAGACGCTTCTTCAAGGGTGCATGGTCAGGTCTAAAAAACAAAACAGCCAACATGGATACACTTGTTACTCTTGGAACATTTGTCGCATTTACTTACTCAACTGTTGTGACGCTTTTCTCCGATTGGTTTGTGCTCAGTGGCATAGAAACGCATGTGTACTTTGAGGCTTCCGCCGCAATTATTTCCTTTATTTTACTTGGTAAATATTTAGAGATTAGGGCGAAGGCACAAACGTCATCAGCAATTAAGAAGTTACTCGGATTACAACCCAAAACTGCGCTCGTGAAGCAAAGTGGCACTTGGATTGAAACAGCAATTACAGAGGTTATTGTGGGTGATATTATTCTGGTTAAACCAGGCCAAAAAGTGCCAGTAGATGGTGTCGTTATGTCTGGTGAAACTTCTATAGATGAAAGTATGATAACGGGTGAAAGCTTCCCAGTTACGAAGAAAATTGGTGACACTGTTGTTGGTGCAACCATAAATGAATCAGGCAGTATAGAGATGCAGGCCACAAAGGTTGGGAGTGACACCATGTTGGCATCAATTATCACCTTGGTTAAGCAGGCACAAGGATCACGTCCACCAATTCAAGCACTGGTTGATGTCATTGCTGCATATTTTGTACCTGTTGTTATCATCTTATCTGTACTAACGTTTGTTACTTGGTTGGTTGTTGGGCCGGAGCCTAGATTTATTCGAGCACTCGTTAGTATGATTAATGTGCTCATTATTGCTTGTCCTTGTGCATTGGGTTTGGCTACGCCAACATCACTTATGGTGGGGATGGGCAGAGGTGCTTCACTTGGCATTCTTATTAAAGATGCCAATGCTCTTGAGGTTGCAAATAAAGTTAAAGCCATAGTGTTTGATAAGACTGGTACACTGACCCAAGGTAAACCCATAGTTGTTGCTGAAAAAGTCTATTCTGAAGAGAAAAAACTTATGAGTATCCTTCACGGGGTTGAAGAAAAATCACACCATCCTTTGGCTAGTGCCTTAGCAGATTATGCAGCTAAAAAAATGGAGAATAAAACTGCATTGAAAATATCAGCATTTAAAGATGTGAGTGGGAAAGGTGTGGAAGCATTTGTGGGTAAGGCTTCAGTTCTTATTGGAAACATGAAACATCTACATGAAAATATGGTTGCGGTTTCCGAAGATGCAAAGGATTTCTTTGCTGAGTATTCCGCAAAAGGACATACGGTTGTCTTCATGGCAATCGATGGGCAGCTCTCGGCAGTATTTAGCATTGCAGATACGCTTAAAGAAAATGTAGCTGCTATGATTTTAGAACTATCAGAGATGGGTATAGCAAGTGTAATGATAACGGGGGATAGTGAAAAAACAGCTCAAGCTATTGCAAAACAAGCTGGGATATCACAAGTACTTTCAGAAGTACTTCCCCATCAAAAAGAGGAAGCAATTCGTAACCTAAGAACAGAATATGAATATGTAGCTATGGTCGGTGATGGCATAAATGATGCCCCTGCTTTGGCAACTGCAGATGTTGGCATCGCCATGGGTGGTGGTACCGATGTGGCAATTGAGTCTGCTGGCATCACGTTGCTGCGTAGTGATGTGAATTTAGTCCCGACGTCTATTAAGCTTTCAAAAGCAACGATGAGTAACATTCGACAAAATTTATTTTGGGCCTTTGGATATAACATTGTGTTAATACCAGTTGCGATGGGGGCATTGTATCCGATTTTTGGAGTAGTACTTAATCCTATGTTGGCTGGAGCAGCAATGGCATTTTCAAGTGTAAGTGTGGTGGCAAATGCACTCAGACTTAAAAGAACAAGATTAGTATAAGGAACAGTCTCTATGAATTTATTTTTGATATTTATTACTGGTTTAACTACAGGTGGAATCGCATGTGCTGCAATGCAGGGTGGACTATTAGCAAGTGTAATTGCTAACCAAAAGGATCAAGAGCACGAAGCTATTGTGAATGACAAAAAACAGCTAAAAGAAAAAAAGAAGGCTGCATATGTAAAAGCTCTTCAAAAGCGATCGGCGCTATTTAGTCTTGATTCATTCGACGAGCTAGATTGGATGCCAGTGGGCATGTTCCTACTGAGTAAATTTGTGGCTCATGTGATTTTAGGATTTATGTTAGGTCTGCTTGGATCCGCAATTACTTTATCTTTAGAAGTGCGGTTATTTTTCCAAATTTTCACAGCATTTTTCATGTTTGCGACGGCAATGAATTTGCTTGATGTCCATCCTATTTTTAGATATGTTGCATTTCAGCCACCTAAATTTTTGCAGCGATATATTCGCAATTCTAGTAAGAGCAAGGCCTTATTTGCCCCAGCGCTGCTCGGGTTACTCACTGTGTTTATTCCTTGTGGAGTCACTCAGGCAATGGAAGTGCTTGCGATAAACTCGGGTAATCCAATCAGTGGAGCACTTATTTTAGGTACCTTTGTGCTTGGTACCGTTCCACTTTTTGCTGTAATTGGTGTAGCTACAGCAAAACTCTCTGAAGGTTGGTATCAAAAATTTACGAAGATTGCTTCTGTTGTTCTGATTGGTATGGCGCTGTACTCTGTGAACGGGGTCCTGATTGTTACTGATGCACCGATTACGCTGAGCAAGATAGTTCGCCCAGTTACCTATTTCTTTTCTAGTGACCGATTTGCAGAATCAAATGGAGCTGGAAGTGGCATGGCACAAGTAGTAAATGGAGTGCAAAAGGTTACCATCAACGCAGTGAATCAGGGATACAGTCCAAATTACGTGACAGTAAAGCAAGGGGTTCCAGTTGAACTGACAGTGCAGAGTAATGGAACGTATTCGTGTGCGCTTTCATTTATATTTAAAGAATTTAATATTTCTGCAAATCTTAAGGCCACTGATGCACAGACATTTACTTTTACACCAACTTCAAAAGGCAAATTTACCTTTACTTGTTCAATGGGAATGTATACTGGAGTAATGGAAGTAAAATAAGAAAGGCAACTATGTTTTCATTTTTAAACAAAAAGCAAAGTGGAGAAAAGATTAGGTTGAAAGTTGATGGTATGCATTGCACCAGTTGTAGTATGAATATCGATGGAGAGCTTGAGGATACTGCAGGTGTATCAAGTGCTACAACTAGCTATGCGACTGGAGTAACAGAGATTGAGTTTGATAAGACCAAGGTTTCTGAAGATGAACTTAAGGGCGTGATAACAAAGTTGGGGTATACAGTTAAGTAACTATGTATTTGTTTTAAACTCTATTTTTTTAACGACTTTAGCTGGGATACCTGCTACAAGTGTGTTTGGAGGAACGTTCTTAGTCACAATACTTCCTGCTGCAATTACTGCATGGTCACCTATAGTTATTCCTCCTAAGATAGTCGAACCAGTTGCGATCCAAACACCATTTCCAATGGTTATGGGTTTTTCAGTTATAGTTGTTTGACGTTTTTGATTCTTATATCTGAGATCATGGCCTCTGCCAAGAAGTTTTACTCCATGACCAAAGAAAACATAATCGCCGATGGAAACTGTTGACGAGTCGCCTGCGTTAATGAGCGCATCAACAAGATTGCAATGGTTTCCGATACGTACTGATTTCTGACCATGAAAAATAGTGAAGTTTTTTGAGCATTGAAAGTGTGATCCCACCTGAGTGCCGGGGTACCTTATTTTTATCAAAAGTATTGGCAAGTATTTTTTTAAAACATCGTGAAGATACATACTCCATATCATACCCTAACACATGAGTTCTGTAAAAGCCGAGGGTTTTAGAAAAATAAGTTATGGGTTTATTATTCAAAACTCAAGAAACTATATTTGGCTTGTACACAGGGATTTTGTACGTTGCATAAATGCTGAGTGTAGCATATTCTTCGTTAAGATAATAATTGTTATAGATCATGAAAAAAAATCTCATCTTATTTTTAGTTGGTGTACTTTTTGGATCAGTTCCTTTGTTACTGTATTTTGGAAGGAAGAACCAATCTGAATCATCAAAGACTGTTTTATCTGATTATCGGGAAATTAGAGAAACTGGTCATAGATACATTGAGCCGTTACTTGAATGTGACGCTGATATCATGTCGCCAAGGTTACAAGCACTAGATACAGAAATCACTACAAAAATGGAACAACTGCATCTGCGTGATGCCACTAATGTTTATTATAGAAATTTGCGTACTGGATTATGGCTTGGTATAAACGAAAACGAAAAAATTGCACCGGCAAGTCTTAGTAAAGTATTGATACTATTAGCAGTGTATAAAAAATCAGAAGAGTATCCAGCATTATTAGATGAAGAATTTTTATATGCTAATCAGTTTCTTTTTGCTCGCAATCTAGATACTGAAGAATATAAAGATATGGTTTTAGAAAATGGCAAAAAATATACAGTATCTGATCTGGTCGCTCGTATGATCAAGTATTCTGATAATGAGTCAGCTTCTTCATTACAGTACATTCTTAACAAGCATTATCCAGATTTTTTACAATCATTTGAGCAACAGACTCACATGGAATTTGATGGTGAAATTTCACTTAAAGATTATTCTAATATGTTTAGAATGTTATACAATGCTAGTTATTTAAATAGGGTGAACTCTGAAAAGGCATTGTCATTACTTACTCAGTCACAGTACAAAATGGGGCTGGTAGCTGGCATACCCAATGAAATTGAAGTAGCAAGCAAATTTGGTTATTATGATCCACCACCAGAGGCACATGAGAAGTTTCGTTTTAATCAGTGTCAGATTGTATTTCATCCTGAAAATCCGTATCTGTTATGTGTAAGCTCCGCATCTGAATCATTGCCAGAACTAAGATCTGCAATACCACAGCTTGAACAACTCTCAAAACATATCTATGAATGGGTTAATGCACATCCTGTTGAGGTCCCGCCGACCAAGTAACAGATACTAGATATTCCTACTTTTTATGGAGAAAAAATAAGTATAAAATCGAGCATTATGAGAGTCCATGTCTGTGCACTACCTAATAGCATGTCTAAAAATGACATAATTGAAATGTTTGAAGAATTGGGTGAAGTCACCCAATTTAAATATTCAGGGGCTCATGCCCAACATTGTGTAGAATTTCAGATGCCACCAATGGCAGCATACCAAGCGATAGCTAAGTATGACGGTATAGAGTTAGATGAAGTACCAATTAAAGTGAAAGTTAGTTAGTTTCTCGCTCTTTGCGTTTTTGTCTTTTTCTGTCTACTGCTGTAAGATTTTTCTTACGAACACGAATAGATTTAGGAGTAACTTCAAGTAATTCATCGTCTTCAATAAATTCGAGCGCCTGCTCGAGACTCATTTCAAGTGGTGGAATAATTGAGATAATACCATCACTACCAGAAGTTCTCATGTTAGTAAGTTTTTTACCCTTACAGACATTAACTTCAATGTCTTCTTTTTTAGCATTTACACCAACAATAAGACCTTCATAAATAGTATCACCTGGTTTAACAAAGGTTACACCTCTGCCTTGGGCAGCATTGAGTCCATACGCAGTTACATCACCAGTTTCTGATGAGATAAGGACACCATTTCGCAGCTGTGGAATTTGTTTTCCCATTGGCTCAAAGGCGATAAATTGACTACTTACTAAGGCAGTGCCTTTTGTGAGTGTTAGCAGCGTACTTCGCAGACCAATTAAAGCTCGACTTGCCATTTTATAGGTAAATTCAACTTCTGTATCAGTAACTGATTCCATTTTTTGCATTTCACCGTATCGTTTACCGAGTTCTTGATTAATTGCACCACTAAATTCCTCTGGAACAATGATACTTACTTCTTCTATAGGTTCGTGAAGAATGCCATCAATCCTTTTGGTAATAACCTCAGGTTTACTTACTTCCATTTCATAGCCTTCACGGCGCATGTTTTCAAGAAGAATAGAAAGGTGTAATTCACCTCGACCAGAAAGTTTAAACTGACCCCCGTCGAGTTTTTCAACACGAAGTGAAAGATTACTTTCAAGTTCTCGCTCTAGTCGCTCTTCAAGTTGACGACTTGTTGTGAAGTCACCTTCTTGAGCAGAAAATGGAGATGAGTTTGAACCCATTTGCATATGTAGCGTTGGTTCTGAAATTTCAATAGTGTGGAGTGAAGTGGTATCACTTGGATCAGAAAGTGTCTGACCAATGGTGATATTTGAAACACCAGTCAGTGCGACGATGTCACCAGCCTGAGCTTCTTCAGTTTCATAACGTCCAAGACCTCGAGAGAGCATAAGATGCTCTACAGAGTGAGTTTTGGTTGGAGTATCAGTCACAATAATTGTATCTCTACGATGGATAGTTCCTTGAGAGATACGGCCAATACTGATACGACCAAGATGTTTATCGTAATCGATAGTTGAGACAACCATCTTGAATGGGCCGTCTTGATTTACTTGAGGAGCAGGAATTTCTGAGACGATTCTCTCAAGAAGTGGGGTAACATCTCCTTTTTGTGTTAAATCTTCAGGAACTTCTGTAAAAACACTACCTTCTCGGGCAATTGCATACAGGGTAGTAAAGTGGAGTTGATCTTCATCTTGAGCAAGCTCTAAGAATAGATCCTCTACCTTTGCAAGAACTTTCTCAGTTCGGGCAAAAGGTTTATCAATTTTATTAACAACAACTATAATTTTTAATCCAAGAGCTAATGCTTTTTTAAGCACAAAGCGTGATTGTGGCATTGGGCCTTCTTGCGCATCGATAATGAGCAGGGCTCCATCTGCCATTGAAAGGGTTCGCTCAACTTCACCTGAAAAGTCTGCGTGACCTGGAGTATCAATGATGTTGATTTTGTAGTCTTTGTAATCGATTGCACAGTTTTTTGCCAAAATTGTAATTCCGCGTTCTCGCTCGAGGTCATTACTATCCAGAATACGATCTTCACTCATTTCCTTTTGATTATCACGGAATACGTGTGTTTGCTTTAAGAGAGCGTCCACAAGAGTTGTTTTTCCATGGTCAACGTGAGCTATAACGGCAATGTTTCGAATTTTTAGCATTTGCATAAATGTCTTCCTAGAACTAAAAAAACCAAGACGAAGCCTGGTTTTAGGCAGAAACGTAGTATATCACTTTTACTTTTAAATTACCACTGCAATCTGTGTGTAAAACACACCTATACATCAGTCAAAAAAAGCTCATTCAGGTTTTTCTCAGTAATCCGGTATACTATAGTACACATATGAAACTGCTTATTGTCGAAGACAATCACACTATTGCTGAGTCAATTCAGAAAGGTTTACAGACGCATGGGTATGCTGTGGATGTAGCTTACGATGGTTTAGATGGGTTTGATTTAGCCATAAATGAAACGTATGATGTGATACTTTTAGATCTTATGCTTCCTGGAAAAAATGGTATGGAGATTTGTTCAGAATTACGGTCTGAAGGGAATACCACTCCAATTCTCATGTTAACAGCACGAGGATCGCTTGAAGATAAGGTGGGTGGTTTACAGACGGGGGCTGATGATTATCTTGTGAAGCCTTTTCAATTTGCAGAGTTAGTAGCTCGTGTTCAGGCATTGGCTAGAAGACAAAAGGCATTTCAACATGAAGTGCTAGAATATGATGATGTACGGGTAGATACTGCCGCTATGACAGTGTTGCGGGATGATGTCCCGATTAGCCTTTCAAAAAGAGAGTTCTCATTGCTTGTGTATTTGCTTAAAAATGCGGGTAGAGTGCTTTCAAAAGATCAGATACTTGAAGCAGTTTGGGAATTTGATGCTGATGTGTTACCAAATACGGTTGAAGTGTATGTTGGTTACTTGCGAGCGAAACTTGAGAAGCCTTTTTCCAGTAAACCTACCTTTATAAAAACGGTGCGCGGTTTTGGATATACAATACAAGAAGACCAGAAAGAATAACAATGTTTGGAATGTTCCATTCTGCTCGAATGAAATTGACCATTTGGTATCTCTTTACCATAATGGCAATTAGTCTTTTATTTAGTACAGCCCTCTATTTTTCATTTACTGTTGAGCTTGAACGAAGTTTTGCTCGAGCAAAAGTACGTGTGCTTGCTGAAGAACATGGAATTGCCTTACCTCCACATTGGCGTCAGCAACTAGATACGCTTGATGATCCTCGTTTACAGCACATTGTAAAAAGTCAGTTACTTACTGAAGATCTTCAAGTTGCAAAAGAGTCTGTTATTTGGCAATTATTTTCTATTAACGCGATCTTAGCCCTTTTTGCTATTTTTGCAGGTTGGTTATTGGCAGGTAAAACCTTGGGACCAATACAAAAGGCACTTGAAGATCAAAAGAAATTTGTGGCTGATGCTTCTCATGAACTGAGAACTCCGGTGACAGCGCTAAAGATACTATTGGAAGTATTTTTATTAAAGAAAAAACATTCTGAGACAGAAGTTTCAGAAGTGGTGGAAACTTCTTTAGAACAGGTAGATAACTTGCAGTATCTTGTTGATAAGCTGCTTCGACTAACAATGTATCAAGGAAACAGGCATAGAATTACTTTTAGCACTTTTGAGGTTAAGCCATTAGTGCAAAAAGTGGTGACTTTGCTCAAACCTCTTGCGGATGAAAAAGAATTAGATCTGGAAGTGTTGGGCGCAGGTGTGCAGCTTCAGGCTGATAAAGAAAAAATTCAAGAGTTACTTACTATTTTAGTTGAGAATGCAATAAAATATACAGCTTCTGGTTCAGTACATGTTATTTTAAAAACATCACGTCGACGATGCATATTGATGATTAAGGATACAGGAGAAGGTATCAGTTCATCGGAATTACCTTGCATCTTTAATCGATTTTATAGGGTAGATACTGCCAGAACACAACAATATAAGGCAGGTTTTGGTCTTGGTTTAGCAGTCGCAAAGGAAATTGTTGAGACTCATGGAGGCTCTATTTCCGTCTCAAGTACTCTCGGTACTGGTAGCACCTTTACTGTCTCATTGCCACTTACTCAAAAGTAATTTGTTGTGTTTTAAGCTCTTTCTCAGTTTAGTTGCTTATACTTCATCTTAGTAGTAAATAGTTTTGCTGAAAGGAATATCTATGCACAGCAAAAAAATCATTCTTCCAGCTCTTGCCTTAGCAGGACTGTTAGCAGTCGGATCTTTTTCCGCTACAACGGTTCAAGCTATGGAAAACGAGCGCGGACTTCCCCTCATCCAGCGAATCGCTGATCGGTTTGGGTTGAATGAGAGCGAAGTAGAAGAAGTATTTTCACAATATCGTGTTGAGCATCAACTCGCGATGCAATCACGGTTTGAAGAGCATTTAGCTACTCAAGTTGAAGATGGTTCTCTTACTCAAGAACAGGCAGATGCCATAATACAAAAGCATGAAGAAATGCAGGCAGACCACGAGGCTTTATTGAGCGCATCACCTGAAGAACGCGACGCCTACCGCGACGCCCACCGCTCCGAAATGGAAGCATGGGCATCAGAGCAAGGCATTGATATCTCTTTAGTAGGTCCCATGGGACTTGGTGAAGGGAAAGGTGGCCCCGGTGCAGGTCGCGGAGATGGCTCAGGTGCCGGCCGCGGAATGGGCATGCACGGTAACTAACTGAGGAGCGTAGTACCTCTTTGTTAGTTCAAAACACATTTGTGCTTTCTCAGACTCAAATGTGGTGTCGGTCAGACACAATTTTAATGCGCGGGCCAAGAGGGCTCGCGCATTTATTATCGTTATACGAAATAAGGCCAGGTGTGATACCTGGCCTTATGAATAACATTCATCTGTTTTTAATATAATTATCCAGGAGGAACAATTTTGTCCGCATTTTCGAGAATGTACTCGATAAAGCGGAACATGGATTGCTTCTTTTGGACGGCATCGGTAACGCCAGTCGCACCGTTCAACTGATTCGTTGCACGGATTTGGTTACCGAATATATCTCGTCCCCCCAGAGACGAGTAATGCAAAATAAAAGATGCCGGGCTAATGCTGCGGATGGACACTGCGCAGGCAGAGCCATTTTCGCCGCCCAACAGCTGTTCGTCTATTAAGTAGAGGTTGATAAACATTCCTCCACTGATTAAGCCCATTACACTGCTGCCCATAAATGAGCTGCAGCTTGGGTAGACGCCAAGGACTTTAAAGCCCAAGGCTGACAACGCCAAGTAGGCGTTTGCCGCATGGACCGGATGGTCCTCGATAATTACGGCTGTTGGGCCGCTGGTAAATCGAAGGGTAAGATCCCACCGCTCAACAAAGGCATCTACATCAACCTCACTCATTCGGGTCATGTCCTCGGTAAAGACAGCAGTTCCACCGCCAAGTGCAAATTGGCCATTAGCCATCATTGCTACCTTACTGGGATAGACCCCTGCTACCCAGTCCGCTAGCCGAGGATCGGTTATGCTGGGAGGAGAGGAAATGAATGCGTACAACGTAAGACCTGTTACAGCTATAATTGCGGCTGGTACTGTCACAGGACTAGCCACTATCACTGCTACAACAGTTTCAACACCTGCCACAATGGTTGTGACAACACCGGCAATTGTGAATGTCCCTGCAGCTACTTCAGCTGAACTTAGAGAGTACACGCTTGCCAGGGTCACCACTGAGAGAACACTGCTCACAGCCATGAAATCCTCGTCTAAACAAGGATGCAGGTTGTAGATTCCACCTAATTTACTTGTAAGGTTGGGATCAGGCACACACGCAGCTATTGCTGCGTAAGTGGACACCTCATCCGGATCTGCATCCGGATACAGCTCATAGAGTTGCGGGGGAGGTGGAGCAGCAACTGGGGCTAGGGTTGCTGTTGGTACTGCATTTATTGCTGGCCCAGCAGTGGTTTCCTCAACAGTTTGAACCGGTGCTGGAGAGCCAGTTGGCCCACATGCACTCAAGAATAAAGCAAAAAGCAGAATAATATTTAGAACTTTCAATCTGTATCTCACGGTTTCTAACCTTTTGGGGCTGAGCCCCGGTTGTGTTTCTTTTGGTTTATTAAAATAAAAAACAGATAATGTTAACGAAATAATCCCAACCATATATCGTGATTACACGACACATGATGTAAGATGGGGAAAATTATACCAAAAAGAGCCTAGATTGCAAGTTATAGGTTATATAATTTCCTTCTCTTAGACTAAAGACATTGCTCGACTTATATCTAGTTTCAACCCTTTGTAAAGTTGAGTAGACATGCTACAGTACTATTCCAATAAAAAGGAAGGACCATGTGTCATTTTTATCTCAACTCTCATGGCGTTTTGCCACCAAGTCGTTTGATACTACAAAGAAGGTATCAGATGCTGATTTAGCAAAAGTTCTCGAAGCAGTTCGTTTAGCACCAACATCCTATGGTTTGCAACCATTTCATGTCCATATTATTTCAGACAAATCTGTTCAGGAAAAACTAAGAGCTGCTTCTTATGATCAGGCTCAATTGACTGAATCTTCTCATATTTTGGTTTTCTCAGCACTTAACGATGCCGTTGGTCGTGTATCGGCATATGTTGAAGAATTATCTGGTGGAGATAGCGCGGCAAAAGAAAAACTGTCTGGAATGAAAAACATGATGACCGGGGCACTCTCAAATAAGTCTGATCAGCAACAAGAAACCTGGGCGTCCCGACAAGCATACATTGCACTAGGTTTTGGTCTTGCGGCAGCTGCTGAGTTAGAAATCGATTCCTGTCCTATGGAGGGATTTTTACCTAATGAGTACGCTAAAATTCTTTCAGTTCCTGAAGATCAAATACCAGTAGTTGTGCTTGCACTTGGGTACCGAAAAGAAGGTCCAGCACGACCTAAATTTAGATTTCCAGAGTCTGAGTTGTTTACAAAGCTTTCTTAAAAACCGCCACAAACATAGGGTCAAGTCCTGAGGTATGAGGTAACACTCTGCGGACTAGGCTTGTGTCATACTCAACAGCGTATTCACCTGGAATGCCAGGATTTCCAGGAACTTGTTGTGGGGTTGTAAAGGGTACCAGAGTTGCCTCACCTTTTCTTTTCTTCAGAAATTTGCCAACCACCCACTCATCTTCTTCGGGAGTAACTGCACAGGTAGAATACACAAGTGTACCACCTGGTTTAAGGGCATGCCATAGACCGCTGAGTAACCCTACTTGTCGTTTTTTCAAACCGATTACTCTATTTATAGACCATTTTTCAAGTTCAGCAGGGGTATTGTAGATATGAGCTTCAGAACTGCAGGGTGCATCCAACAAGATTTTATCAAAGGCTTCTGGTGCTTTTTTGCAGATAAGTTCAGCTTTCATACCCCAGACACCAACTTTGGCATCATAGTCTGAGAATACATGTTTCATGCGGTCTCTTCTAGCGCGAGAGAGATCATTGGCAATTAAGGTATGTGATTCACCCAGTATTTCAGCAATTAAGAGAGCTTTTCCACCTGGAGCTGCGCAGGCATCGAGAACATACTCATTTTTTTGAGGATCAAGTGCAAGCACTGGGAGAAGTGAAGACGCACTCATTGGGTAAAAAAGATGCTCTGCAAATCCGGGGAGTTGTGTTCCAATAGCTACCTGAGTAGGCCATTCCAGCATGTAGGGATACCAAGAGACAGTTTTGAATGGTAGTCCAGCAGCTTCCCAAAGTTCACGAAGTTTTTCCTCATTTTTAGGATCAAATCTGAGATTAGGAGGACGATTAATTCTAAGTGCTGAGATGAAGTCACTGTACTCGCTGTCTGTTGCGAACAGTGCTTTATAGTACTCTTCAAATGCGAGCTTACCGGTTTTTTTTTGTGCCATGGCCTGTATTGTATAGCATGCGTTGTGTTTCTCCTAGAAAAAACGTACAATACAGACTCTTACAACTCAACACTCAATTAAAGGAAAGTATGGAATCAACAGGAAAAAAAGTGCCTCACTCAGTTGAACTGATGGCTCCAGTGGGATCATTTGAAAGCTTGCATGCAGCAATTAATGCAGGGGCCGACTCAATCTTTTTTGGTATTACGCAACTGAACATGCGAGCTCGTGCGGCAAGCAACTTTGACTTTAAAGACTTGGCTGAAATTGCTCGTATTTCTCAGGAACATGGAGTTAGATCTTACTTAACTCTTAATACTTTGCTGTATGATCACGATTTAAAACTTGCTTACCGAATTATTGACGCAGTTAAAGAGGCGGGTATCGATGCCATTATTGTCGCCGATATGGCTGCAATTGTGTATGCAAATAGTGTGGGTGTTGAAGTACATATTTCTACACAACTTTCGATCTCCAATGTAGAGTCCGTCCGTTTTTATGCTCAATTTTCAGACATGATTGTACTGGCTCGTGAATTAACTGTGCCGATGATGCAAAATATTTGTGATGCCATTAAAGCTGAAGATATCCGCGGCAGAAATGGCAAACCACTCGATATTGAGGTTTTTGGCCATGGTGCAATGTGTGTTGCCATCTCAGGCCGCTGCGGCATGAGTCTGCTCACAGATAACTCTTCTGCAAATCGTGGTGCCTGCAGACAGAATTGTCGTCGTAGCTATAAAATTATTGATGAACAGACAAAAACCCAACTCAAAGTTGAGAATGACTACGTGATGAGTCCAGAAGACTTATGTACTGTTGGACTTCTTGATGAGTTAGTTGGAACTGGTATTACGGTTTTGAAGCTTGAAGGAAGAGGACGCTCAGCTGATTATGTAGACACGGTTGTGCGAACCTATCGTGAAGCACTCGATTCACTCAATGAAGGAACCTATTCACCTGAAAAAATTACCGAGTGGAATGCTCGCTTGGGAACAGTGTATAACAGAGGACTCAGTGCCGGATTTTACATGGGAAAACCATTTGTAGAGTGGAGTGGAGCATATGGTAACAAGGCAACAAAGAAGCGAGAGCTTGTTGGTACAGTTACTCACTATTTTCCAAAGATTAAAGTGGCTGAGGTGCAAGTTCAGGATTCAAGTTTTGCTGCTACCGATGAATATGTTTTTACTGGCCAGACTACGGGAGCGCTTAGGGGTGAAAACCCAGAACTTATTGTTGAGAATACTCAGGTAGCTGATGCACAAAAGGGTGATGTGATCACTTTTGTTGTCGCAGACCGTGTTCGTAAGGGAGATAGACTCTACAAAATTGTAGGAACTGCGTAAAAATACTATGAATGATGCTTTCAAAGACGCTACAGTAACCCATGATCGTGATAACTGCATTGGATGTGGTATGTGTTCATTGTTATGTCCAAAATACTGGACCATGAATCCTGATGATGGTAAAGCAGATTTAGCTGAAGCAAAAAAAGTAAAGCATTTACATCAACGAAAAGTTGGGTACGAAGATGTTGCAGAAAACAAGGCAGCGCAGGAAGCGTGTCCCGTCAATGTAATCAAGGTACATCAGTAAGTAGGCAAATTTTTTCATTCGGTAGTTGTTTTTGACCTAGCTATGGGTTAAAAATAGAGTATATGCAAAGTATTCCCGTCACAGAATCAATTTTAGTTCAGAAAGTTTCAGAAAATAGAATAGTGTTTGAGTTTAAACACTTTTATGAAGATGCATCTCTTGGAGCCACACAGGCTGGTATGGCTGTTGCTCAGATGTATAATATTATTTCAGCTGAACCACAGACAGAGTTTACTATTATGGTTATACTCGCTCCTCAAAGTGAGATAGCAACAACTTTGGACTCGAATCGAGCCTATATGGATATTATTTTACATAAGCAAGTAAAAAAAATAGCTATTATCTTTGACAAAGATAAACATTCAAAAAGTGTTAACTTTGTGGTTGATGTGTTTCAAAAGCTTACGGATAAGATTCGAATCTTTTCAGATCAGAACGAGGCAAAACTCTGGTTAGATCTTTAGAATATATTTTTAAAAGTTGAATTATATAAAAAGCGGCGCTGGTTTAAGCGCCGCTTTTTTATTTTCTACTGTAAGCGTATTAAAGATATTGATCGATAATTGCTTTTACGTCTGCAGTTGGAAGAGCGCCAGGAATAAGTTCTTGTGCACCATCTTGAGTGACAACAAATGTTCCAGGTGTTCCAGTTATACCGACTGATGAACCTTCATCCATTTCAGCAGTTATGGCCGCTTCCATTTCACCGGAGTCTACACATTTTTGGACTGCTGCGGCATCAACACCAACTTTTCCAGCCAGTTCACCCATGTCTTCAATTGCGACACCAGTTCCTGAGCCATCAGTTGTATTGAAGTACAGATCTGTGAATTCCCAGAATTTGTCATTTCCAGCAATACTACCTACACAAGCAGCAGCTTCAGCAGCTTTTTGTGCATTTGCATGGAAAGGAAGTGGATAGTCGCGCAGGACCCAAGCCACATCATCACCGTAGGTATCCATAATTTCATTCATAGTGTCGTGAAATCGTTGACAGAATGGGCATTCATAGTCTGAGTATTCTACTAAAACTACTTTTGCGTTTTTGTTTCCGCGAACGTAGTCACTTTCTTGAATACCTTGTACATTTCCAAGTTGGTCATCAGTTGGACCGGTTGGACCAGCTGGCTGAGTGGCACCTTGGGCACCTGCTGGAGCACCAGCAACGGCGGCAGTACCACCATTTTTCATAATTTGATTTTCGGTCCAAAGTGAACCAGCTACAAATCCACCTGCGAAGAAAAAGAGAACCAGCAACAATAAAACAAAATTGCTGTTCACAAATTCGAGCAGAGACTGTAGAGAATAGGGACTATCCTTTTGAGGCATAATAACTCCTTGTAAACATTTACTACTTATTGATATGAGCCATTAAATCATACTAGTATAAATAATGATAGTCAAAGATTCTGAAGAAATGCTGAGAGTTTTTGACGGGCTGAAGTAATCTCGTTAGGTTCAGCGACAGAAGGAATTGGAAGTAAATCTAGGACACTTTCAGCTTCCTCACTGCTCAGCTCAATAATATTCTCAGTATCATGTGATGGTTGTTTGAGTCTACTAGCTATCAGAGATGAAGCTACAGCACTCGCTTCAATGAGTGACGATAACATTTGTTGTTCGCTATTAGTTAAAGTGAGAGTCCCTCTTTGCATAGTAAAGCAAGCATACCAAACGAAGCAAAAAAAGTCCCGGGGAAAATTCCAAGATCTTCAGCTTTATTATATTCAAAAACATGAGGACACTATTGTCTACATTCTTGTAGATCAATATTGTTTTTTTATTCAATACTTTGTTATAGTTAGAATATATTTAAGGCACTTTAGCTATGACCGAAAAAACTTCAATAAGTACAGAAGAGGTTGCACAAACAGTTGTTGAGCCACTCATAGTAGTTCCTGGTATTTCTAGTGAAATACTCGAATCGTTTCGAAATGAATCTGCTGTTGGGTATGCGTTATTTAAAGCTGTGATCGAAGCAGGAGATGTTTCAAATAATCCCGATCGAATGGAACAACTAAAAGTCTTTTTATATCTCCCCAAAAAATTTCAAGAATCACTAGCCTCGCACCTTATTCTCGCACAAGAAAGAGACGGGATGTTTCATCCTCAAAAGAGTGTTACTAATGCTGTCAGAAATAATTTCACTCAGGCCAAAAGGTTTCGGGTGCTGAAAGGAGAATTTTTCGAAGAGTTAGTGAGAACTGAAAATAAAATGTATGAATTGCAATTAGTTCGAGCTACAGAAGAGGAACGTAAAAAGCGCAGTGTACAGCTAACTGAAGATGACGTAGAAGCGCGAGAAAAACTCAAGCAGCAATCCATTGAAGACAAAGAAAAATTTGCGAAGAAACTTAAGTTAACACGACAACTGCTTAAAGTTTGGCAATACCCTGATCTTTTTGGACTCCCAAATAGGTGGAACAATCCAGATTCAGCTTTTTTTGAGATTGAGGATGATGGATCTATTGTGATTAAAGCCGTGGGAGAAGCTAAGTCTGGTATGTTAAATAGTCGGGCGTATGGACAGTTGATTTATGAAGGTATTCAGAAGCAGTTGCATGAAGTTACAGATACGCTTAAATCAAAAGATCCGAACTGGTTCAAAAAATATGATTTGGAATTGTTAGGTGAAAACATTGATATGTTGCATGTAGCTAACGATTTTAAAATTCGTTTGATTATTCCAAGAAACAAAAAAGTAGCTGGCACGGTTCCAACTCGTAAGGAAGCAGAGGCACTTATTAAAAGTGACTGGAGGAATAGAGATTTTGTGTTTGGCTCAACAACTGAAAATCCTGTGAAAGTTACGTCATTTATCGATTTGCTCGCTGATTCTGGCCGAATAACTATTCAAAAATATCAGTTTTCTAAAAAAGAACTGGACGCAATGTCAGAACTTCTCTATGGATATATTGATGAATAGCCAAATATTCATGTTTAAACCATCAAAGCTCATAGTATGTTGGTTTTCCTCTATTCACACTCTTCCAAACCGTGTATAAAAAACAGAGATCTTAGTTAAAAAACAGAAAGAAATCTGTATGCAACAGGTAGTAGGATTAGTCGGGTATATTGCTAGTGGTAAGAGCACAGTTTCAGAACATTTCATTGAACAGGGGTTTAGATATTTTAAACTTTCAGACGTTATTAGACAGGAGTGTGTTAGCCGTGGTTTAGAAATAAATCGAACAAATCTTCAAAATGTAGGTAACGAGTTACGTGTAAAACATGATGCATCATATTTGGTTGAACGCACGTTGCAATCTGCAGGACGTTCAAAAAAAATTATTATCGATGGGATCAGAAATCCAGAGGAAATTAAGTATCTTCGAGAGCATTCACCAGCATTTATTTTGGGAATCATTGCACCTAAGTATGTGCGTCTTGAACGATACATGGATCGTCTGGCAGAACGTGGCGAGGATGGCATGAATAAAGCTGCGTTTTATAGAGCAGATAAACGCGAGCAAGGTATTGGTGAAGATACGACTGGGCAACAGGTCAGTGCCTGTTTAGACATGGTTGATCACACCATAAAGAATAATGGCTCGCTAGACGACTTACTCATCGATTGTGAAGAAGTCCTCCAGACAAATCTCTTTACAGGTGAAATTCCCGTTATTGGTTAAAGATATTCTTTAAGAGCAGCGGCTGCACGTTGAAGTAGTTTTTGTTCGTGACTGGACAGATTAGCTTTAAGCACTTGTTCCACACCATTTCTGCCAACAATACAAGGCACACTCAGTGCCACACCATTCAGTCCATAGTAATTATGCAGCGGAATAGAAACGGCAAGAACTGATCTTTTATCTTTAAGAATTGTTGAAACTATGCTTGAAATATCAGCCCCAATTGCGTAGTAGGTTGCTCCTTTTGATTCTATAATTTTGTAGGCAGCTGTTCGAGCTTTCTGATACGAACGCAACGCTTTTTCTTCAGTGAAGTTGGGAAATTCATTAAGGTTTTGTCCGCCAATATTTGCATTTGAAAGGGCTGGAAATGAGTGATCCCCGTGTTCACCCAATACGTACGCATGAATACTGCGAGGATGCACGTTCATAAACTGTGAAAGATGAAATCTGAATCTTGCAGTATCGAGTGTTGTGCCTGATCCAAAGATTCTGCCTTTTGGCAAACCAGCGGCGACATAGGCTTTGTAGGTAAGAATATCTACTGGGTTTGCAACAATTAGGATAACAGCATCAGGCGCATGTTTGACGATTTCTGGAATCATGCCCTCTAAAATTGCGACATTTTTTTTGGTTAAATCTAAACGAGTTTCTCCTGGTTTTTGTGCTGCCCCGGCAGTATAGACAATCACGTCACTGCCTTCAAGAGCATCGAAAGTATCTGCTGCAGTAATTTTTGCAGTTGAGAGAAAACTAAGGCCATGTTCGAGATCAAGTTCTTCGCCAATAAGTGCCTGCTTATTCCTGCCAAAAAGCACTAACTCGTCGACATCCCCCTTGTGGAGTATCGAGTAGGCTGCCGTCATTCCTACATTACCACATCCAATTATCGAGATTTTGTTTTGATTTTTCATACTCTTCATTGTGATCTGTTGCCAAATGTCTGTCAAGATTATCTGCTTTCTGTTAGATAGTGTTTAGAAAGCATTTGGGATTTCCCGTTGTATGTAAATGTAAAGTTTGTTAGACTTTTCAAGCTGATAATCAGCAGTACAAAGGTAAGAGATAAATAGGTCTCGCAGAAAGGTAGTACTATGAATTTACAAAAAATTGCACTCGTTGCTTTGGCTGGAGTTGTGTTTGCTGGCTGCACATTGGGTGGCGCAAATGATGCTAAAATTGAATCTGAAGAAGCTATGGAACCTCAAACTGATATTGAAAGTGGCATGATGGAGGAGAATACTCCATCAATGGAGGAACCCATTATGATGGAAGAATCAATGACTAGTTACACACTTGCGCAAGTTGCAGAGCACTCAACCAAAACAGATTGTTGGGTTGTGGTGAAAGATGGTGTCTATAACGTAAGCGATTTTGTTATGTCAGGCAAACATGGTGGTGGTGACATTTCTAGTGGCTGTGGAACAGATATTTCAGAAAAGTTTTTTAATCGTCCAAACGATAAAGGCGAACATCCAGAAAATGCACAAGACTTTTTAGCAACCATGAAGATCGGAATAGTTCAAACTGAACAGTAAACCTGTTTGCTTTTGAGCCGTATTGAGCTTTACAGTTTGTCTTGGGCTCCTTTATACTGAGAGTAGTAGAAAGGAGCCCATTTTTTTGTTCTGCCCATGAACACACACATACAACAATTACTTAAACCAAGATCTATTGCTGTAGTAGGGGCTTCTACTGATCGTCACAAACTCGGTAATATTGTGCTCCGCAACATCAAAGATGGTGGGTATTCTGGAAGACTTTTTCCAGTTAATCCTCACGAAACGAAGATTATCGGTTTGAATGCTTACTCAAACTACATTCACATTCCGGAAATTCCAGATCTAGCCATAGTAGCCATTCCTGCAGATTTTGTTGTTGAGGCGGTCAGAGAGATTGGTCAAAAGGGAACAAAGGCTGTTGTCGTTATTTCAGCTGGTTTCAAAGAAACAGGTCGAGAAGGCGCACTGCGTGAAGCTGAGTTGCAAGCTGTGGCAAATGAATATGATATTGCACTTCTTGGTCCAAATTGTCTTGGTTTCGTCAATACTCGTCAAAAATTAAATGCCACATTTGGTCAAGGATTGATGCATAAGGGAAATATGCACTTTATTTCTCAGTCCGGTGCTATTGCAAGTAGTATTTTTGACTGGGCTGAACATGCCTCGCTTGGGTTCAAAGATTTTATTACTTTGGGTAACAAGGCAACACTTTCGGAAAATGAATTCCTTGAATATTGGTTGCAGGAACAAGCAAAAGATACTACCTTAAATAAACGATTCAATGAATCATCATATAGTCCAATAGGTATGTACCTGGAGTCATTGACGGATGGAACAACTTTTATTGAATTGGCACGCAAAGTTGCTCAGACAAATCCTCTGTTTGTCTTAAAACCAGGAAGAACTAAGGCAGCACAAAAAGCAATGCAGTCACACACGGGGTCCATTGCTGGAGATGATGCTGTACTATCTCAGGCTCTTGAACAGGCTGGTGTTATTCGAGCAAAATCAATTGAAGAAATGTTTGACCTTTCGATCGCGTTTTCTTGGAGTCAGGCTCCTCAAGGTAAAAATGTGGCCATTTTGTCCAATGCGGGTGGCCCAGCTGTAGTAAGTAGTGATGCAATAGTTGAGGCAGGTTTAAGTATGGCAACGTTGTCTTCAGATACAAAAGAACTACTTGAAGCACATCTGCCAAGAGCGGCTAGTTTTTTAAATCCTATAGATGTATTGGGTGATGCACTTTCAGACAGATATGAAAAAGCACTCAGACTCTTGCTTGAAGCAGATACGGTCGATGCAATTGTTGTGATTTTGACCCCTCAAGTAATGACTGAAATTGAAAAAACAGCTACCGTAGTTGGTAGACTTGCCCAACGCTACCAGAAGCCTATCTTTTGTTCATTCATGGGAGGACACCTTGCGAGCAAAGGAGAAGCAGTTTTAAGTAAATATAATATTCCCTACTTTAGTTATCCAGAACGAGCAATAGCAGCTTTAGGTAAGATGTGGTGGTGGAGAAAGTGGCAGACTCAAGCAAAAAAACGCAAAGAGGTTTTTGAAACTACTCCAGTCGCAACATCTACCCGAGAACATCACCTAGAATCTATTAGAAAACTGCTGATTCAAGGTCAACAGTACTTGTCAGTGAGTAAAATAAATGAGTTATTTGATGATTGGGATATTACAACACCACCGAGTGCATCTGTTACAAGTCTTGATCAAGCCAAAAACTTTGCCAAGTTACATGGGTTTCCAATGGTTCTTAAACTTACAGCTCCTGAACTTCTTCACAAGACAGAAGTGAGTGGGGTAATAACAAATGTTCGGAGTTCAAAACAATTAGAGGCTGCATCACAAGAGCTTATTAGCAGGAAAACAGAGTTGCCTGTAGCGGTAAGAAAGAATGTTAAGTTACAGATGCAGGCACAAATAGAGCATGGTGTCGAAGTAATCGTGGGGGTAAAACGAACCGCTCAGTTTGGAACAGTCCTGATGTTTGGTGCTGGTGGAACTTTGGTTGAACTTATCTCTGACACCAATCTCCATGTGTTACCCGCAACGAGTGAGGATATTAAACAGATTGTCGAAAAATCTAAAGCATTTTCGTTACTTACAGGTTATAGAGGTGGGCAGCAACTAGCTTTAGAAAAACTATATCACTTGATTGCTCAGTTGTGTGATTTAGTTACCGTTTTACCTTTTTTTGCTGAAATAGAAATTAATCCAGTTATTGTTACAAAAGATCAAGCGTACGCTGTTGATGGCAAGGCAATTTTAGCCGAATTTTAGTTTGTCAACTCAAGACCTTTCTGATAGAGTGTCTGTATCATGCATATACAAAACCGCTTTGTTGTAAAAGTGTCTGGTGCTTCTGGACAGGGTATCAATTCAGTTGGTGAGACTATCTCAAAAGCCATCAAGGAAACGGGACTGCATAGTTTCGGATATAGAGAGTATCCTTCTCTTATTAAGGGTGGGTTTGCTTCCTTTCAAATTGATTTTTCTGATGCACCTCTAGTTTCTTCTTCCGCTCAATGTGACATTTTACTTGTTTTAAGTGTGGGTGCCTTTAATGCGTACTACAATTCAGTTGCACAAGGTGGGACGATTATTCATTCAGTTATTGGTTTACAGCTATCTGATGCCCAACAGCAGTATATTGCTGAAAAAGAACTCAAAGTTGTCTTTGTACCCGCTCAACAGTTAGTAAAAGAGGCTGGAGGTCACCCACTTATGGTGAACACCTTCTTACTTGGTGTTCTATGGCAATTGCTCGGACTAGCTTTTGAACCACTTATTGAAGTTCTAAAAAGAACTTTTGCTAAAAAACCCGATGTAATTGAACCTAATGTGACCATGCTTGAATCAGGTAAAGCATTTCAAGATGAAAAACTGCACGCAATTGAATTAGGGTTTACACCTGATCAAACAATTATAGACGATTTAATTATTAGTGGTAATGAAGCTTTAGCACTCGGAGCAGTTGCAGCTGGTGTGCGAGCCTACTATGCATATCCAATGACACCTGCGAGTTCCATTCTTGGGTATTTGGCTGCAATTTCTCACGAAACGGGGATGTTTGTAAAGCAAATAGAAGACGAGATTTCTGTTGCAGAAATGACCGTTGGGTCTTCTTTTGCTGGTACGCGCGCAATGTGTGGTACATCAGGGGGTGGATTTGATCTCATGTCTGAGACAGTTTCATTGGCAGGCATTACTGAAACTCCTTTTGTCTGTGTGCTGGCTCAAAGACCTGGCCCAGCAACGGGACTACCAACGTGGACCAACTCAGGTGATTTACTCTTAGCAATATTTGCAGGACATGGTGAGTTTTCTCGGGTAGTGTTAGCAGCAAGTGATCCCGCATCTGCATACACTCTCACTCAAGTAGCTCATAATTTAGCTGAAGAGTATCAGGTGCCAGTTATTCTTCTTACAGAAAAACAGATTGCCGAATCACATTTTCAACTTAAAGACCTGCCTGAAAATATAGAAATTAAGCGCGGCCTCGTTAGTGAAGATAAGCTTGATTCACTGCAAAAAATGGATAGATATGCATCAACAGAAAGTGGCGTGTCACTTCGTTGGCTGCCTGGACAGTGCGCGCCAACATTTGATGCAAATAGTGATGAGCATCTAGGTGATGGTTCACTTACTGAAGATGCTGGTCCAGCAAAAGAAATTTTTGAAAAGCGCATGCGAAAACAGACTGCAATCAAGGCAGTTTTCCCAGAACCACAACTGATAGGTGAAGAGACCTGCGATATCTTATTTGTTGGCTGGGGCAGTGCTAAGTTGGCAGTAACCGATGCGCTGATTCAGTATCAAAAAACTGGTGGTACTAAAAAGCTTTCGTATCTTCATTATGAATATATGTTCCCACTCAAGACTGATCGATTACAACAGCTTGCCAACACGGCACAAAAAGTTGTGTTTGTTGAAAATAATGGCACTGGTCAATTGGCTAAATTGATCCGTATGGAATCTGGGTATGAGCCAAATGATATTTTACTAAAAAATGACGGTAGACCATTCTATATCACCGAAATTCTTTCATATATTTCAGGAGAGGAGGCGTAATATGTCATGTAACACATGCACAACAAAAACAGTTTCTTTGGCAGAATACGCTTCACCAAATGCGCTTACTTGGTGCCCAGGATGTGGTAATTTTGGCATTCAAGTTGCTCTGAAACAAGCTCTCGTTGCCAATGGGATTACGCCGCATCAAGCAATGTTA
Source organism: Candidatus Pacebacteria bacterium CG_4_9_14_0_2_um_filter_40_15 (assembly GCA_002788675.1). Taxonomy (GTDB): domain Bacteria; phylum Patescibacteriota; class Microgenomatia; order UBA1400; family PJMF01; genus CG1-02-43-31. The sequence continues at coordinate 303,045 of PFRS01000005.1, read as the reverse complement.
TGTTTTGATATTGGCTGTAATGGAAATGGTTCAGATAAAATTGATGGCTATCGATTTCATGGATTGCATGGCAGAATTTTACCTTTAGCAGCTGGTATTTCTTGTGCAAATACACAGCTAACAGTTGTAGCTGAAGCTGGTGATGGGGCAACTTTTGGTGAAGGAGTAAATCACTTTGTCCATTCAATACGCGCAAACTTTGATATGACTTTTATTTGTCATAATAATGAAAATTATGGTTTAACAAAAGGCCAAGCGTCAGCAACAACCCGTGAAGATGTGCCAATGAATTCATCCCCAGATGGTGTGTCTTCAACTCCAATACATCCACAAAGATTTGCACTTGCATTGGGAGCAACCTTTACCGCTCGCATCTTTTCAGGAGATATTTTGGGTATGAACCGAGTGTTTCAAGCAGCAATTAAACACAAAGGTTTTGCCTTTGTTGAAGTTTTGCAGAACTGTCCAACCTACAACAAAGCTACTCCACATGAATGGTATCAAAAACGAGTGTATAACGTGAATGATACTGACCATGATGTGAGTAATCGAGCTGCTGCACTAGCTGTATCTGATGACGTGAATGAGAAAATTGCCACGGGTATTATTTACCAAGACCCAAATAGTGTTCCTTTTATGTCGAGAGATATGGTCAGAAAAGATGCGCAAACTGAGCTTATTAATGAAGTTTCACACTACGATATTACACAATTTACTTCTAGAATGAGGTAGAGAGGCTCTTACATGCACCGGACTGCCCAATCTTTTTTTGAGGACTTTGTTGTGAGTGGTTTAACAACGCAAGCAGTTGATAAGGCTCAAGCTGAAGGACCAGATAATTCCATTGCAAGTAAACCTATTCCCTCTGATATTTACTTTTTTTTGGCTCAATTTAAAAGTCCACTCACCCTTGTCTTGCTGATAGCATCCCTAATTACTGCGGTCCTTGGAGAAGTAAATGACACCTTAGTAATTCTTGGGGCAGTTTTTTTGAATGCCATACTCGGTTTTTATCAAGAACGCAAAGCATTCAAATCAATGCAAGCAATAAAGAATGTCGTTTCAGAACAAGCATGGGTATTCAGAAATGGTAAAAAAATAAGAATCGACTCAACTACAATAGTTATTGGTGATGTTGTGCTACTCTATGAAGGTGACAAAGTTCCCGCTGATGGTATTCTTGTTGATGCATCTGAACTTGTAATTAATGAAGCTGTATTAACAGGAGAAAGTGTTCCTGTTGCCAAGTCAGCCTTTATTTCAAAGAATAAAATAAGCGATGTATCTGAACTAATTTCGCATCTGAAGAATGTTTCGAAGACAGAACAAGGTGCAAAAGTTTTTCTAGGAACTGTTGTTGTTTCTGGCTTAGGGAGCATGGTGGTAACAGCTATTGGTATGCAGACTGAGATGGGGCACATTGCTCGTACCATTGATGAACAAACACAGAAAAAAACACCTTTAGAAAAAAGAATTGAAGATTTAGCTAGACTTATCACCTTGACAGTGGTCATTTTATCTGTAACTATTTTTATTTTAGGGATTGTTTCTGGACAGAGTTTCTCTGAAATGTTTATTATTTCAGTCGCACTGGCTGTATCTGCCATCCCAGAAGGCTTGATTGTAGCCTTGACTGCCATACTTGCAATTGGTATGCATAGAATTTTACAACGTAAAGCATTAGTTCGTAATTTGGTAGCTACTGAAACACTAGGAACTGTAACCCGAGTATGTGTAGATAAAACTGGTACGCTTACGCTAGGAAAACTTGAAGTTACAGACACTGCATTTACCGATGATCTCTTGGCATATAAAACTTCAATTTTGGCAAATGAACTACGTGATCCTCTCGAATTTGCCCGATGGAAATGGGCAGAATCATTTGCTCGGAAGCATGCTTCAAAGGTAAAGGCACCATCGGTTTTACAGGAAGAGGAGAAAGTCGACGAGCGCATTCCATTTTCAAGCGAACGACGTTTTTTAGCTGTGCGAGTTAGTTCAGAGATTTTCATGGTTGGTGCACCTGAAACTATCATAAAACACACAACACTTTCAGACGTTGCAGCAAAAGATTCACTCAAAGATGTACGACTTTGGGCAAAAAAAGGTCGCCGAATTATTGCGTTGGCATATAGAAAATGCGCTTCTGTGGAGGATGCAAAAAAAGTATTTAAGCAACTCGCAGAAGGAAAAGTGCTTCGTTCAAAATTTAGATGGCTGGGATTGATGGGGTTTACTGATCCTGTTAGAAAAAGTGTTAAAGCTGCACTGCAGCAAGCAGCTTCGGCAGGTATATCTGTTACTGTTATTACTGGTGACTATACAGAAACAGCTCTTGCAGTGATGAAAGAACTTGGTATGGATGTTGATGAGAATAAGGTTATTAGTGGCCAGGAACTTGAAGCTGTTTCCGATGCTAGCTTACTCAGTCAGGTGCAGAACATTCAACTCTTTGCTCGAACAAAGCCTTCTCAGAAGTTGCGTATTGTTAAAGCTCTGCAAGCTCGGGGTGAAGTTGTTGCCATGATGGGCGATGGAGTAAACGACGCTCCAGCTATCGCGGCAGCAGAGATTGGGCTTGTTGTTGGTGATGCAAGTGATATTGCTCGTGAATCTGCCGACATTGTGCTGCTCGACTCCAATTTTGCAACCATTCTTGCTGCCGTTGAAGAAGGAAGAGGGATTTTCGCGAATTTACGGAAAATACTCTTATTTTTACTGAGTGATACCTTTAGTGAAGTTATCCTTATTATGGGAAGTTTACTGATGGGTTTGCCGCTAGCTATTACTGCAGCTCAAGTATTGTGGATAAATATTGTTAATGATGTGTTTCCTAATTTAGCTCTTACCGTTGATCCCAAAGAGAAAAATTTACTCTCAGAGCCACCCATTGACCCGTCAGAACATGTTGTTAATCTGGAGTTGCGGGTGCTCATAACTGTCATTTCCTTGATTACAGGTCTTTCAACGCTTGCAATATTTAGTTGGAGTTTGCCTCGGTATGGTATTGATTTGGCACGAACACTTTCTTTCGCTCTTCTTGCGATTGATTCGCTTGTGTACGTTTTTTCATGTAGAACGGTGACGATGAGTGTTTGGAAGGAGTCGCTGTTTACAAACAAGTGGTTAGTTTTAGCAGTAGTTGTTTCAGGTTTAGCGACAGTTCTTCCAATATATCTAGATCCTTTCCAGTCATTCTTCTCATTTGTTCCTCTTCAAAGTATTCATTGGATTATTGTAGGTGTCACTTCAATACTAGTAACGCTGGTAATAGAAGTGATAAAGTATATCTTCTTCACACACTTGCTTCCGAAAAAGGCAAAAGTATAGTACTCTTTAAGTACTTGAAAATACGAAAATAAAAGGAACTTATGAATGAACTTTTTGGTAAAATTGCGTCACGAATTTCCAAGACAGCCGGTTCAGTTTGGGCTTTTTTAACGGCATGCAGTATTGTAATTATCTGGGCAAGTACCGGTGCACTTTTTCACTATTCGACAACCTGGCAGCTATTCATAAATACAACCACAACAATAGTCACATTCTTAATGGTGTTTCTTATTCAGAATACCCAAAACAGAGATTCAAAAGCTATCCATCTTAAGCTTGATGAACTTATTAAAGGAATAAAAGGGAGCAGCCTTAAAATGTTGGATATTGAGAATTTATCTGAACATGAGCTTGAAGATTTATTAGATGTCTTCAAAGTTACGAAGGACCGATACGAAAAGAAGTTAGAGAAAAATAGAAAAGTAGCAGCTGAGATTCATGCGCAAAAGTCTCAAGGAATGTAATTCTATGAAAAAATCGTTAGTGTTTGCAGCACTTATACTTATGGTAAGTGCATCAATTGTATCAGCACAGACGGATACAGCAGTGACTCGGGAACGCAAGACTGTTGACAATCGTGAACAAATGGCTGCTGAACGCGAGACAAAGATGCAAGAACGTGAAACGCAACAAAATGAACTCATAGAAGCTAGAGAAGCAAACCAAGATGAAAAAGCTGCTGAGCAAGTACGAATGCGTCAAGAAAAGGTAGCAGCACACGCTGAGCGACTTCAAAATCGAATGTCCCTCTATTCTCAACGATTTGAAAAAATTGGTAAGAAGTTACGTACACGTATTGAAAAGATGCAGGAGCGAAATATTGACACTGCAGTAGCTCAGGCACAACTTCTTACTGCGCAAACAGCAATAACTCAAGCAGAAGCATTAGCCACAGATGCTGTAAATGCAGTCTTGGCAATAGCTGATGCCCAAAGTGCTGAAGAGGCACAATCACTTGCAGTTGATGCAAAGGTCGCAATTGACGCGGCTCGCTCAGGATATAAAGCTGTAGGTGAAATCTATAAAGATACCCTTATGGTTCTTAAAGATGCAACAGTAACAGCCAATACTACAGCAGAATAGGGAAAATATATGAAAAAAGCATGTACCGTATTTGGAATTGCAGCATTGAGTGTCTTTTTAGTTGGCTGTACAACAAAGCCCGCAGATGATCAAATGTACGCGGAGCCTGAAATGACAATCGAACAGACCATGGATGCTGCTGAACTGACTCCAGAACAAGCTGAGACTCAAATGGTCAGTGATGACGATTCATTAGAAACTATTCAAACTGAGCTAGATGCAACAGTAATTTTAGATGAGGATCTTTCAAACCTTTAAGTATGAATGAACACATTGAGCACACCACTACTCCACCTGAAACTGGTGGCATAGCTCCCCAGCCAACCCAGCAGGAATTGTCTGAAATTGCAGGCGGGTTCAGCGATACTCCAGTAAAAAAGCCAATGCCTTTACTAGGCGTGATTGTGATAGCATTTATTTTGCTATCGGTCGGAGGTATGTATCTTTGGATAACAACATCACAATCCCAACTTCAAACAGTTGAAGTTACTATTATGGATACCGAAAAAAAGATGGGTGATGATGCATCTGACTCAGCAAAGGTTGATGACTTATCTCTTTTAGATTACATTTTTCAAGGCAGGTTCAAAGAAGAGTTTAGTTCTAGTATTGTTTCAACCACATTTGATACGCAGTGGAAAGATCGAGGCCTAGATTTTACTATGCAAAGTGTTCATGACCTTTCAGTTGTATCTGCAGCGGAGTATGTACTTTCCCCAGAATATGTTGGAAAAAGAGTAGTTGTTGTTGAATTGGATGTTGTAGACACTCGTTTAACAGGTGAACCAGTAGAAGTTAAAGCGAACACCTATCTTGCTACTCGTTTTGAACAAACAGATACAACAGCTGCTGATTGGCGTGAAGTTCTTATCAAGCCTGGCGAAAAAAAGACAGTGTATGTACCATTTATTCTAGATAGTCATAAAGTTGATTACTTTATACTTTCTGGTGATCTGAGAAATCCATTTGTTTCTCCTATTGGTAAGCCAGCAGTCACTCCTGTTTTAGAACCGACAGAAGAGTAGTACTCGTACCACTTATTTTCAGAAAGCCGTGGTAGTATTGAGACGTAGTTACAATCGTATTGTGTAGAATATAGAGGAAATGTATGCCAGATAAATACAAAGCAGTATGGGTTTCCCATACTTCAATGAGTGATTTCTTAAAGTGTCCTCGTGCTTATTATTTAAAGAATGTATATAAAGACCCAAAGACCGGTCACAAGATTCAACTGATGGCTCCCCCATTGGCACTTGGTTCTGCAGTACATGAAGTAGTTGAGTCGCTGTCAAATATTCCTACCAAAGATCGTTTTAGAGATTCACTACTGCAAAAATACGAAGAAGTATGGAAAAAGGTGAGTGGTAAAAAAGGTGGTTTTCATTCAAAAGATGAAGAAGAACGATATAAAGATGAAGGTCGCATGATGCTGCGTCGAATTATTAAGAACCCTGGTCCCATTGGTCGACTTTCAGTTAAGATTCGACAAGATTTACCTCACTACTGGCTGTCGGAAGAGGACGAAATTATTTTATGTGGGAAAATTGACTGGCTTGAGTATTTGCCAGACAAAGATGCAGTTTATATTTTAGATTTTAAGACAAGTAAGTCAGAAGAAGATGAATCATCACTGCAATTACCCATTTACCATTTACTTGTACACAATACTCAAAAACGAAAAGTTGCTGGTGCAGGTTACTGGTATCTGCGTTTATCAGATACTGTAAGTGAAAAGGTTTTGCCAGATTTAGAGGCGGCACATGATGAAGTTCTTGCAATTGCAAAAAAGATTAAACTGGTCAGAAAACTAGAAAAATATGATTGCCCTCAAGGGGATGGCTGTTTTGCTTGTAGCCCTATGGAAAAAATTCTTAGAGGTGAAGCTGAGTATGTAGGTGAGAACGAGTATCGTCAAGATGTGTATATTTTGCCAGAAAAATCAAGTGAGATTTCCAAAGAAAGTGATATTCTTTAGTTTTTTGAATGTGCATATGTAAAGTATATGTACTGAATATTGCCTTTATGATTCATCAAGAGGATAATCACTTCTTGTTGTTCCTACTACCTGACATTCAATCTGTATGTAATTTATCAGTGGGATAGAGAGTATGTATGCTCACGGCAATTGTTTCGCTGAGTGCGCTGCTTGTAATAGTTATTCTGAGTTGTGTTTTTCCCAAACTAAACCCTGGCTTGTTAGCGCTTGCCGCAGCTTTAGGTATTGGTGTGTACATGGCTCAACTTTCAACCAAAGTTATTCTTGCTGGATTTCCATCTGAACTGTTTATCTTATTAGTGACTATGAGCATGGTTTTTGGTATAGCTCAAAAGAATGGCAGTCTTGATGTGGTGACTCACCATGCGGTGAATATAATTAGAGGTCAGGCACTTTTGTTACCGTTACTTGTTTTTGTTTTGTCATTTGTTATTTCAGCTCTGGGTCCCGGTAATATTGCGGCGGTAGCACTCTTAGCTCCTATGACGATGAATCTTGCCAAAAAGCATAAAATTTCTCCATTGGTGATTGCAATCATGCTGTGTACTGGAGCAAATGCTGGAGCATTTTCACCTTTTTCACCAACAGGGGTTGTTGCGCTTGGTTTGTTGGAGAGGATTCAGCTCGATACTAACCTTATTTGGACTGTGTTTGGAGCCTCCGCAGTGCTACAGTCACTTTCTGCCCTAGGTGCATATGGAATTTTTATAATTAGAAGTAAAAAACGTGGGTTTGTTGCTGTTTCTACTGAGGTTTCTAAAATCCATCCGGTGTTAGAAACGAAGCAAAAGATCACTCTCTTGGCAATTGTTGCGCTTATAATCGGTGTTATTTTCTTTAAGGTGTCATTAGTCATTATGTCTGTTGCAACGGCAGCAACTATGTTTATACTCGGTCTGGCTGATGAAGAAGATGTGATGGGAACGGTGCCATGGTCAACCATTCAAATGGTGACCGGAATTTCGGTGCTCATTGGTTTGATGGAAAAAACTGGAGGGTTAGATTTAGCGACAACTTTTATTGCCCAAGTCACTAGTCCAGATATCATCAATGCTCTGTTAGCTTTTGTAAGTGGTGTTGTTTCTGCATTTAGTTCATCTTCTGGTGTTGTACTGCCAGCATTTATTCCACTAATTCCGGGCCTGGCAACTAAGATGAGTATCACTGGAATTGTGCCTATGGTTATAGCCGTTGCAGTTGGATCACATATGGTTGACGTTAGTCCACTTTCAACTTTGGGGGCACTTTCAATTGCTGCGGTTGAAGATAAGAAACAACAAAAGAGAATGTTCAATTTGCTGCTTTCTTGGGGCATGGGTATGTCTGTTGTGGCAGGCATCGTGGCATTTGTTTTCTTGGACCTTTGGTTCTAATAGTTCCTAACTGAATACTTTTTTACTACAAAGTACTACTTAGATATGTATGTATCGTGTTCTTGACATCCTAATTTCTGGTAGGTATTGTGACTACTAGGTACTTAAACCACTAGATATAGGAGTAGTTGTGTTACGGCGACTCAAATTGAAAGTAATTCAGAAAACTATATTTTAGTCTATTTATTAACTACAGGATAAGGTGGGCGATGATGCAGCAAAAAGAACGAGTTCAAAGACCAGATACTTTAGATGATTTACGAGTTTTTTTATCTGGCCAGTTATCACAATTTTTGCTTACGTATACTGAGTCTGATGGCGCTTCTGATTTGGACGTGCTCCGGGACCAATATATTGCTCGCACCTCTGAAAGTATTCAAGAAACATTTCCAGAACTTTTGGAAAACATTTCGGTACTGTATGCTACAGCGACTTTAAATATTGCTGAACTGGGTGATGCCTCATTCAGACAATTTATTATTGATGAAAATCTTCCTTCTCAAGACGAGTACTTAGTTTCCAAATTTTTAGAATTACAAGAACTCTATGATGTAGGTGAAAAAACCACTCGATCGCTCCTCGCTGCTATTAAGAACCCAACCAAAATTTCAGCTACTACTTTAAAATCACTTGGCATTTTAACCAGAAAAATTTGCAAAGCACCCACATACGCTTCAACTGAATTATTGCTTGATTTTATAATGTACATTTGGTCAGAGCTTGAAGCAGAAGCACGACTGGAATGTACCATGCTTTTTTCAGAAGTCAGAGCTGCCATGGCAGAACTTGACCCAATAAGTACTGCAAAATTGTATATGAGTTGGCAAAATCAAGTGTTTACCATTGGTCATGAATTCGACGCAAAAAATACCACTTCTGGAAAGTTACATTCAGTGGAAAATGAGAAACCAAGTTCCTCCACTGAGTTACTCAGTTTAATTCCACTGTCATCATTTGATGCTCTAGGTCACGCGCTTAAATATGGAGCAGCAGATGAGTCTACTACTATTGAGGTTTTATTTGAACAGTTTGAAAATGTGCTTGTGCAGTTATCTGAATATCCAACTGAGGTTGTAGATGGGATGATTGACGTATTTGTTGAAGCAGGTTTTGTTAAAAAATATACCAAAGGAAAGTTCCGTTTAACAAGCACTGGTAAAAAGAATCCAAATCTTGGAGCAAGTGAACTCACCAGTGTAAACATGGCAAATAGATTTCTCTTTGAAAAAAAATCTCATACAGGTGTAGAGAGCTTAGACGATATTTGGGGGCAGTATGCTGTTTCAGATGAGGCTAAAGCAATACCGGAACGAACACTTAAAATAGAGGGGAACGAAAGACGCTTCTTGTATTTAGGAGACATCTTATTTGGTCAAAAGGATCTTGATGTAGAGACTGTGAAAAAAATGACCACCTGGTTAGCAAATCTTCCAGAAGATGAGAAACCTCATCAAGTTATTATTTCAGGACTTGTTGCTGGAGGGTTTAATTTTAGAAAGAAGGAACAACGAAGAGCTCTGGCAGTTAGAAGTATGAATGAGCAGTTTAATGCTGCAAAGTTATTTATAGATTCTATAGAAGAAATCGGACTTGAAGTGTCATACATCATGAGTTCCGAGGACTATGAGCAATGTCGCAACTATACCATTATGGCAATGAAAAGTTTGCAAAGCTGGGCAAATCCAGTATCAGACTCTCAGAAGTCACATGTTACCTATTGGCAAGAGGACCAACTCACACAAATTGAATCTTGGGACACTCATTTAGACTTTCAGATCAAAGTTGCCTACCCATATAATCTTAGGTCCGGTCGCAGATTACGGTCTGCTGATGAAATCAGAGATATGGAGATAGTTGATGAGCGTTATCGTCATTTATCGCCAGAAGAGTTGGAGAATACTCCAGGTGTTTTTGTTCGACAAGAAGAATATATCCTCCTTTTTGATGCGTATCAGCGTCTGGTAAAGAACGAGCCGTTACCAGCTCACTATTTTGATATTCTCGAAGTACAGAATATTCCACTTCCAGACAAAGCCCCTGAAGGATTTGGTATTTATGATGGTCTTAAACTTACTACAGAATTAGATGATGAAAAGGAAGTAACCACACTTCTACATCACAATCTCTCATTAACTCCAACTTCATTGAATGCTGATCCGTTCACGCATTCTACAAGATTATTAGGACAAATGAAGGCTGCCAATATTGATGTTCCAGATGAATTAGTAGTCTTTCACCAGGATGTTGGAGCTGGTATGGGCTCATCGACACGACTGATTTCTACACCTGGATTTTCAACACCAAATCTCGATCAGATAAGTTCCGCAATGGAAGTCAAAGATAGAGGTGCACGGCAAATGTTTTCTAGAGATACGTTGCCTACAACTGGAGCAATCATGAGTGCAATTGGCACTGAGGGCTTAAATAAGACTTATTTCTTTACCCCAGAACTGATGGATCGTGCGTCAATTTCTCCTGACAGAGTGGCTATTATTCCATTAATTGATACCCATATTGGCTCAATTTCAGCAAGAGTAGATTATCTAGTTCACCTACTTGATATTATCCAAACAGAGATTATTCCTGATCATCCTACAGCACTTCTATTCGGTGGAGATCATATAGAGAGTAGAAATTATCCAGGAATGCCAAATGAACATGCATTATTGGGGCTTATTCAGATGCGACATCAAGAAGAATTCTTTTTGAAGTTGCTTGGGCTTTCGCTAACGCAAGGAAAATCATTGACTGATTTACCTGAATACTTAAAAAATATCTTTCGTGTGGGAATTGTTCCGGGGAATCATGAATTAAACAGTATGCATAAATATACTGGATATGATTATACCCATTCACTTGAACAACAAATGAAATGGATTCTAGAAGGACAAAGTGGCTCAAAGGGGATTGTGAGGAATTTTCAATCCATTCTTACTCCTAATGGTGATTATTTAAACCATCCATCCGGATTTGAGCCAGACATTGGTGGATACGGAGTTTGGCTGAGTCATCAACTCGCTGGTAAAGGCGCTTCAGGTCCAGCAGTATTTAAGTCAAAAAGCATGATGCAAGGTCTTGGTCAGATGTTTTCTGAAACACAGATTGGAATTACTGGTCATTGGCATCATGAGCAATACACTCTTGTTAATGGAAAACTTATGTTGATTACACCTTCTATGGTTGGGCCAACAGGGTACGAAATGAGCTTAGGAGTCGGTTCAAGTCCAGGAGCTAACATCATTTTTGTTGGAGATAATCAACCAGTACGTCTTGATTCACTTTCAAGAAAAATGCTAGCAACTCATGTAATCAAAGATGGTCCATTCTCCGAACAAGCGCTTGCAGATGAAAACCCACGTTGGGTGACAGATGCTGATTTTGATCCACTTCGACATGGATTAATGGGAGGCCCATACAGTCCACATAGTGCTCTGCAGAAGAGATTATTAGATATGGCACACGAAGTTGTATATGGAAATCCTTCGTTACCAAGATAGTCTTTAGAAGTCTGTAGCGATTCTTCACGTGATGTGAGTATCTGTGTATACTGATTTCATGATTGAAAAGAAATCTGATACTAAGGCTCGTTCTGAATCCACAGATACTGAAAAAGTGCACATTGATGCAAAAGAGTTTCATGCTCTAGTACAGAATATCGAAGAATTAAATAGTAGACTTGAAAAGAGTTTATCAATTCGCTATCGTTTTTCTGTAGCAATTTTGCAAGGGTTTGGTGTGGCTCTGGGTGGCACAATTGTTGCGTATATTGTTATTACTATTTTGGTCGAAGCACTGCGACAAGTTAACTATATTCCAATGATAAATATGTTGTTTGATTCTGAGTATTTTAGAATTTTTATTGATCGCTTAACCAATCTTCAGTCCCAGCTGCAATAAATGAGGTAGACTGTGTGTGTTTGAGGATGTCGTGTGTAATGCTTACGCGTTGCAGACATAAACTCACTCCTGTACACTCTTTTGAACATGATTAAAACACACTCCCATTTTCCTGTTGTGTATTTTAAAGATAGGGTGCAAAAACGCACCTACTTTCAGACAAGAAAACGTTATTATTATTTTGCTTCTTAGCGTTTAAGTACTATTCCACTTGGTTTTTACGTTTTCGATACCATTTGAGTATGCTACCATATCGCAGGTATGTTACTTACTGAACACGAGGCAAAAGCTTTACTCATTACCCAAAATATATCTGTGCCAGCTAGTACTCTGCTCGAAAATGTGGGTCGGTTACCCGACTTTCAAAAAATGGGGAGTGTAGTAAAAGCACAGGTGCTCCATGGGAATAGAGCTCTCTTGCATTTGGTACAAGTAACTACAACGGCTGAAGAAACGCTCAGTGAGTGTACAAAAATGTTTAATGCAACAGATTACTATGGTGATCCTATTGAACAAGTACTTATTGAAGAAAAAATTACTTTCTCTGAAGAAGTCTATCTTTCTCTCAGCTATGATACTCACGTACGTCGCTTGGTTTGTAGTTACTCCTCTGAAGGTGGCGTTGGCATGGATAATCGTGGAGACTCACTCGAAATGGTTGAACTTTCAGTACTTTCTGAACCTACTCATTTTTCTCCTGCTCCAGAACTTTTAGAAATTGTACAGAAACTTTGGCGTGTTTTTACTCAAAATGATGCGGTGTTAGTAGAAATAAACCCACTGGTGCAAACCAGAAGTGGTTTTGTATGTTTGGATGCCAAAATTGAACTTGAGGATGCTGCAAGATTTAGACATGTCGATTGGAAACAGGTGCAACGAGCAGCAGGTGAGAAAAAAAGAACCAAGCTGGAACAAGCAGCACTGAGTATTAGTAGATCAGATCATAGAGGTGTTGCGGGCGAAAGTTTCTTTGAGTTTCCAGGCGGTACCATTGGAATTTTAGCTTCTGGCGGTGGGGCATCGGCATTAGTAATGGATGGACTTATTCAATCTGGGCTAAACCCAGCTAACTACACTGAATATTCTGGAAATCCTACTGCCCCAAAAGTGCAAAAACTGACTGAACTAGTGGCGGGCATTGAAGGCTTGGAAGCAATCTTGGTTGTTGGAAGTACGGCCAATTTTACAGATATTTATGAAACACTTTCGGGTGTAGTTGCTGGATTATTGAGTTCAAAGCTTTCAGATCAATTTCCAATTGTTATTCGACGAGGTGGGCCACGATGGGAAGAAGCCTTTTCATTTGTGAGAGAAACTTTACCACAGGACAGATTTATGGTCTCTTTACTGGGTCCAGATGTTCCTATTCTCGATTCACTTTCAGTCTTAAAGGTGGCACTAGCAAAACGTGCAAAACGTACAGGTAAGGAGTCACACTAGATGTCTGTAATTATTTCAAATAAGACTGTGTACATGATTCAAGGCCTCACAGGCAAGGAGGGGCTGCGTGCTGCCGAGTGGATGATCAAGGCTGGAGCAGTGATTGCTGCAGGAGTTACACCCGGAAAAGGCGGACAAGAGGTCTTAGGTATTCCTGTGTATGAAACTGTGATAGAGGCACTAGTACAGCATCCCGAAATTTCAGCTACCTCAGTGTATGTACCGCCTGCATTTGTAAAAAGTGCAGCACTTGAAGCAATTAGTGCGAAGATTTCGTTAGTGCACATTATTGCAGAAAATGTTCCTACGCTTGATACAGTAGAGATACTTGAGAAAGCATCCGCACAAGATGTGAGAGTTGTTGGGCCGAGTTCAGTTGGTATTTTGACGCCTCAGTCGGTTGTTGGGTCACTGGGTGGTGGGTCGCTGGACACATTTTTATTTCCGGAAAACAAAGACGCTCAAGGCATTGCTATTATTTCAAAAAGTGGTGGTATGGCAAACACGATGGCTGATGTCTGTACGCAGGCAGGAATCCCACAGTCTTTTGTGACGGGAGTTGGAGGAGACCGAATAATTGGAACAACATTTGCAGATTTACTGCCTGATTTATCTGAGGATAGTGCTACTGCTGCTGTAGTCATTATTGGTGAGATTGGCGGTTCGTATGAAGAAGATTTTGCCCAAGCCATTGTAGACCAAAAATTCAAGAAGCCTGTGATTGCATACATCTCGGGTATTTTTGCAGAAACTTTGCCCACGGGTGTTGCCTTTGGTCATGCAGGTGCAATCGTGAACGCACTTGTTGGAACTCGTGAAACTAAGATTGCGCGTTTGCGTGAAGCTGGAGTTATTATCGCAGATGACCCTCAGGATATTGTCAAGAAGGTGCAAAGCGTAGTACAACTATAGGTAGCAATGTCACAAAATCTCACTTTCTCTACAGCAATTAGCGGTCACACCAGTAACGATATAGAGTTGCGGGGCATTCCTCTAACAGAGCTTATTGCTGAGGCTAATTTTGTGTCCACTTTATTTTTGTCACTCACGGGTCGAAAGCCTAATGAGGCAGAAGAAAAAGTGCTTAACGCACTTCTTGTTGCTGCAATCGATCACGGGATTGAACCAGCTAGTGGGTTTGTGCCAAGAGTTGTGGCATCTTCTGGAAATAGTGTCTTAACCTGTATGGCAACTTCACTTCTAGCCCTTGGTCCCTATCATGGTGGGGCAATTACTGGAGCTATGGAAGTACTTAAAACTGTTGATGACTATTCGGAAGATAAAGAAGTTGCAGCCACTTGGATAGTTAAAAAATATAGAGCAGAACATAGAAGAATACCTGGGTTTGGACATCCAATATACAAGAAAAAAGATCCCAGAACTCAACAATTATTTTCGCTTGCAAGAGAAGCCGGAATGTCACTGGACTATATGAATTTAGCACTGCAAATAGAACACACTCTGGAAGAGGAAACACTCAAAAAACTTGTGATTAATATAGATGGCGCAATGGCAGCTTTGCTGCTGACCATGGGTTTTGATGTTTTATCTGGGAATGCACTTTTTGGAGTCGCTCGAGCTGCAGGTAGTATTGCGCATATAATTGAAGAACAAAATTCGGGGGATTGGGTGCGACGTCTGAGCCCCGGTGACGTGACGTACACACCTGAATCATTTGATTAATTCCGTTATTTCTCGACTAAATATGGTACAATGACTACAACTTAGTAGTTAGAGAAAGCGCACATGGAACTCATTGGATTCTTACCCGTACTTATAATTCTTATACTGATTTCACTCAAACAGATTAATCAATATGAACGAGGTGTGATTTACACCATGGGTAGATTTTCTGGAGTGGTTCAGCCAGGTTGGCGCATAGTTTTGCCGATTTTTCAATCATTTGTAAAGATTGATATTCGCACTAAAGCAGTAGATGTTCCAAAGCAAGAAACTATTACCCGCGATAACGTTACCTGCAAAATGAATGCCGTTATTTACTACAAAGTTACCGACGCAAATAAAGCTATTAATGAAGTTGAAAATGTTTTTTGGGCTGTTTCACAACTTGCTCAAACAACGATGCGTCGTGTTGCCGGTGAAGCTACTTTAGATGAGTTACTTTCTCGTCGAGATAAAATCGCAAGCGAGATACTTGCTAGTGTTGATGCTACAACTGACCAATGGGGTATAGATGTTGAAGCTGTTGAGCTTAAAGACATTGAACTACCTGAAAGCATGGTACGTACAATGGCTAAGCAAGCTGAAGCAGAGCGCGAGAAACGGGCAACTATTATTAATAGTGAAGGTGAAGTGCTTGCTGCGCAGAATCTCTCACAAGCGGCTACCATGATGGCTAAAACTCCTGGCGCATTACATTTGAGAACACTTAACTCTATAAATGATATTTCGTCTGATCAATCGAACACGGTAATATTTGCGCTGCCTATGGAAATACTTAGAGCTATTGATGGTTTTGGTTCACTCATGGAGTCAAAGAATAAATAAAGCTCTTAGCTTATAGTTCTCATGTGTCGAGTAGCTTAGTAATAAGTAATATTGCAGCGTGCTGCTTTAGTAGAGTATAGTAAGAAAATATGATACACATTTTACAAAAAATTAAAGAGAAAAAACGATCAAAAGCATTACAAGCAATTGTTCAGTACTTTGGTATTGGGTTCATTATGGGTGCCTCAGATGTTGTTCCGGGAGTTTCTGGTGGAACAATGGCATTTATTTTTGGTATATATGAAAAACTCATCGATAGCATTAAGGTAGTGAGTGGTAAAGCTTTAAAACTCGTATTGCAAGGCAAGATTAAAGACGCTTTTCAGGTTATTCCGTTTAGTTTTCTTATTCCTTTAGTTTCTGGTTTAGGTTTAGCTGTAATAATGCTTTCTTCAGTAATCACGTACTTACTTGCCACGTATCCAGTTTTTTTGTGGTCATTTTTCTTTGGTTTGGTTGTTGCGTCAATAGTACTCGTAAGTAAACGAGTTTCAAGATGGTCAGTTAAGGAAGTTGGAGCAGCCTTGTTAGCAGCAGCAGCTGCATTTGTGATTGTTGGTGCAGTGCCTACCGAAACAGCTGCAACGCCACTAGCTTTCTTGGTGAGTGGTGCTGTTGCAATTTGTGCAATGATTCTCCCTGGTGTATCTGGCTCTTTTTTATTGATAATACTTGGTAAATATGAGCAGATACTTACCGCAGTGCATAATAAAGATGTTATTACGCTCGGAATCTTTATGATCGGAGCTGTAATTGGTTTAGCTTTGTTTTCAAGATTACTCTCTTGGATGTTCGAGCACCATGAAAACTTCATAATTTCAGTATTAACTGGATTTATGGTTGGTTCACTTAGAAAAATTTGGCCTTGGAAAGAGACACTCTCTAGCATGATTGATAGTCACGGAGAACTTGTGCCTGTTGTACAAAAGAATGTTATGCCTGCTGCTTTTGATACTAACTTTATAGTTGCAGCCGGACTCTTTATTGTCGCACTTGCTTTAGTAATATTCATCGAAAGATCAAGCCGTACAAAGCCGTCAACTTTATAATAGTTTTGCTTCTGTTTCTGCTTTAAAGTCATCTGCGTGTAGGCCAATAAAAACAAAAATATTTTCGGTAAATTGTGTTTGATTGTCGACTAGCATAAAGGTAATTTTTTTACCAACTCCATTGAAACTGACCCAATTATCTGATTCATTTTGAAATACACCTTTGGTTCTAAAAAGACTCTTTGGTAGTGATTCTAGAATTGCTTGGAGTGCAGCTTCAGAATATTTTTGAGTATTTTTTATGGTGAATGCAGAAAAATGATCATCATGAATATGGTTTTTGAGATCATGGCCAGTTGAGCCAGCAATAGAAGCATCTAAATGAGCAGGATCAATGCCAAAAATAAGATCGGGATTTACTTTTCCTTCAGGTGCCTCAACAATGGGAGAGTGAGTGTTGAGTTCACGAACGTAGCCAACAACAGCTTTTTTTTGTTCAAGTGAAACCATCTCAACTTTATTAAAAATGATCAGATCTGTAAATTGGGTTTGTCTCTGAGCTGTGGTGCTGAGATCTTTGTATCCTTCAAAATTTTCAACATCTATGACTGAGATAATTCCGTCACGATAGAGTCTTGGATGGGTCCCAATCATGAGGGCAATGGCTGAAGGATCTGCTGCTCCGGAAGCTTCGATAATAATCTTGTTTGGGTGGTACCTGTCGATCAACTCAGTGACTGCCGACTCAAATGGACCCACTAATGTGCAACAGATGCAGCCGTTGAGCAGTTCTTTCGTTTCAATATTTTTTCCTTTGAGGAGTTGAGCATCAATATCTGTGTCGCCAATTTCATTTTTTATGTAGGCAACAGTAATATTGTTTTTTTGAAGTGTCTCTATCAGATTTGAAATAATAGTTGTTTTTCCTGATCCAAGAAATCCTGAAAAAACAGTTGTCGGAGTTTGTTGTGGTGATTGCATGGTGACTTCATTCATTTTTTTATAGTAGCACAGAAGCGTTCAAGATTGGTTTGTAGTCCCATTATTTTTTTGACAGCTGTACAAACCGGGACCGATTAAAAGAGTCAGCAAGCACCTTTGTGTCCCAGTCAGAAAAGATATCCCACGTGCTTTGGGTATGTGTATGATCGACTTCGAGGAAAATACAACCATTAGATTTGAGAAGTGGAGAAGCTTGTTCCAGGAGTGAAGTTACTAATGTTAAACCTTCGGGGCCACCATCCAGTGCGATTTTTGGCTCATGATCTTTTACCGATGGGTCGAGAAATGCAATTCTTTCAGAAGGGATGTAGGGTAAATTAGCTACAATGCAATCAAATGGAGTTGAAACTCCATCAAGTAGTGATTGAGGTGTAATAGTAAGTTCCGAATGAACACCTAAAATTTCTTGAGCATTTTGCTGTGCAATTATGCACGCAGCTTCTGAAATTTCTGTTGCATGAACCACGCACGGAATATTTTCAGCTCTGAGAGCTGCAACTAGTGAAATTGCAATGGCACCAGACCCTGTTCCGACATCTGCAATGGTGATTATTTTGGCATGATTAGTAAAACGATTTCTACAAAAGGCTAGGACAAGGTCAACAAGTTCTTCTGTTTCAATTCTTGGAATTAATACGTCTGGTGAGACAGAAAAAACATGATTGTAGAATTCCGCCTTACCAGTAATGTACTCAACAGGGGCTGATGTGCTTTGAGCATCTGCATTTTTTTTGCCAAATCGGGCCAGATGTGTTTCTTCGTAGGGTGAAAGTATTCGCTTTAGTGTAGTCATTAGCTCTTATTTTACCACTAGAAGTATGCTATTAATTAGTGATCTGTTTTTTTGAGTAGTAACGTAACAAGGAAGAAAGTAACAAAATGTTTGGTTTGTCATTCGATGGCTCTAATATAACAATCTTAGTAGCATTTGTGGCTGGTTTTATAACTTTTTTTGCATCCTGCTTGTTGCCATTAGTGCCAACATATCTGGCTTATATCTCAGGAGTTTCACTTTCAACTATGGATAAAGATAATCATCGCTGGTTGGTTTTTAAAGCAGCCTTGTTATTTGTCACAGGGTTTGTAACAACATTTGTAATTATGGGGGTAACACTGCAAAGATTTGCAGTGTTTTTTGCCGAATATAAGGATGTGATGAGCCGGCTCGCTGGATTATTGTTTGTGTTTATGGGCATGCTTCTAATTGGAGCTTTCAAAAAAATACGATTGGTAAATGGAGAAGTCAGGTTTGATATTCAGAAGTTTTTTGTTGGAAATACAAATCTGCACGCAGTGTTCACCGGCGTAGCCTTTGGATTTGCCTGGACTCCTTGTATCGGGCCAGTGCTCGCTGTTATTTTGTATTGGTCAGCTAGTCAGGCAAACGCAATGAAGGGTATAGTTATGCTCATAGCTTATGGATTAGGTCTTGGTGTTCCTTTTTTGTTCACAGCGATTGGTTTTGACCAAATTATGAAAACTGTTTCATTGCATCCAAGTTGGACAAAAAAAGTAACTCAAATTTCTGCAATTATCATTATCATAGCTGGTCTTGCCATGATTACTGGAAAAATTGATGAATTATCGCTATTATTTATTAGGGCATGGGGCCTAAGCTCTCTTGCCAAGTAGGTCGTGTTACAATACATTCACAGTAACAATACACATATTATATAGAAATACAAAAAGGAACTATGGATTTCAAAGCACAACTTATGGATCAAATGAAGCAAGCAATGAAAGCACGTGACAGTGTTCGAGTTGGGACTTTACGATACCTACTTTCTGAACTTAAAAATGCAGAAATTGATCAAGGAGAACTTACTCCAGAAGCAGTTACAAAAGTAATTACCAAACAAGTCAAACAGATGAAAGATGCACTTAAGGATTTTGTTGCAGCTGGACGTGATGAAATAGTTGCAGAAGAGTCACAAAAGATAGCTATTTTAGAAGAGTTTTTACCTGACCAAATGTCAGATGAAGATCTTGAAGTACTTGTTTCAGAAGTAGTTTCAGGTACAGACGAAAGAAATATGGGAAAACTTATTGGCATGGTCATGAGCAAAGTCTCGGGTCAAGCTGATGGCGGCAGAGTATCTGCAGCAGTTAAAAAAGCCCTTTCATAACTTTTTAGTACAGTAGTAACAGAAAGTACCTAATCCATGTGTTCAATGAAAACACGAACAGTTGGAGAAATTCTGCGTGATGAGCGTGAGAGTCGTCGATATCGACTTGATGAACTTGCCAAACGAACACGTATTCGCCTTGAATATCTCGAAGCACTCGAAGCAAACGAGTTTGCTTTGTTGCCGTCGGCTACCTTTGTTAAAGGCTATATCAAGATATATGCTCAGTTGTTTGGCTTTGATCACAAGCCACTTCTCGCTTTACTTAGACGAGATTATAAGGAAAGTGCCCGAGGAACGCTCGTTCCTCGAGAATTTATTACTCCCGTACTTAAAGCAAAGTTTTCACTTAATTCAGTAACGTTGTTAGTTGTAGTTTTACTTGGAATTTTTGTAAGTTTGCTTGGCTACGTTGGTGTGCAGTGGTATAACCTGACTAGACCACCAGCATTAACTATCTCTGCTCCAGCCCAACAAGATCAAGTTGCATCTCGAATTATTGTGAGTGGTGAGACGGAGCCTGACGCAGTAGTTACTGTTAATGATCAGCCAGTAGCACTGCAACAAGATGGGACTTTTAGTACAGAGATTTTTATTTCTACTGAAGGAATAAGTACCATTACCGTCGAAGCTACTGACCGACGAGGAAAAACTAATCAGGTTGATAGAACGGTATACGTTCGATATTAGATCGAGTATCTGCGTTCTATATAAACTAACTTTGTCAGAGCTGCAAAAGTACAGTATGATAGAACTACGTACGGTAGATAGATTAAAATAAAGGATACTATGGATTTTGTACCTATCGTTTTTAGCATTGTGTTGGTTGTACTTACAATTGTTCTTTCAGTTGTTGGCATACAAGTAATACTCACATTGTCTGAATTCAGATTAACACTTAAAAAGGTTAACGCCACAATAGATGACGTTGATCGTAGAATAGAAATGGTTGTTTCTCCGCTGCAGTCAATTGCATCTGCATCAAACGCATTTAAAGCAGGAAGCAAGTTTTTAGAAGTATTTGTCAATATCATGCAAAAGCGAGATGATGGATCAAACTCAAAATCAAAAAAATAACGGTGGTTTTACCGCTGGTTTCAGTCTGGGAGCTGCTGCAGGGGCAGCGTTTGCCTATTTTTTGCAATCTGATGAAGGGAAAAGCGTCCGTCAAGAGTTGCAACATGAATTTAAGGAAGTTAAAAAAGAACTGGTTAATCAGGGATTACTCCCTTCTGTGGATATGTCTGGTGTAGAGATGGTGACGCATTTTGTAAGTCACATGGCAGAATTCCTTGGAGATGAAACATTTGATACTGATAAAAAGTCTGTACGACGAAAGCAAAAATTATCACCAACTTTAGCAAAAAATCCCGGCAAGAGAAAACAAAAGAAATTTTCAGGTGTATAGCTCTGAATATTTTCTGATACAATACAGTCACAAATTGACAACAGCATTGAACAGGACAAGAAGCATTGTTGTGAATACAGAGAGTTTAGGTAGCTGAGATCTAAACACCACACATACTTTAAGCCACCTGGGAGCTGATCTTCGAATTGCTTTCAAGTAAGAAGATCCGGAGACCCACCGTAAAAAGGGGTGAGCTACTTCCCTAAGTAGCTGCTAAGTTTTCTTAAGGTAACTTAAGAGAAAAAGCAAGGTGGTACCACGAGTGCACTCGTCCTTGTCCGTAATTACTACGGGGAGTGGCGAGTTTTTTTATTCCCCAAGAAAGAGAGACGTTCTATGACAGCAAACGAACTCAGAAAAAAATATCTAACATTTTTTGAAGCACACCAGCATGCAGTTGTGCCTTCAGCTGCTATGGTGCCAGAAAATGACCCAAGTACTCTTTTTACGGGATCTGGTATGCAACCAATGGTGCCCTACCTTTTGGGTGAAAAGCATCCTAAGGGAACAAGAATTACTGACAGTCAAAAATGTTTCAGATCTCAGGATATAGAAGAAGTTGGTGATAACAGACATACCACCTTTTTTGAAATGCTAGGGAATTGGTCGCTTGGAGACTATTTTAAAAAAGAGCAGCTTCGTTGGTTTTTTACTTTCCTTACACAAGAAGTTGGCCTCAAACCTGAAAAACTGTTTGTGACTGTTTTTTCAGGAAACGAGTCACTTGGTATTGGCCGAGATGATGAGTCGGTAGCCATTTGGAAGGAATTGTTTAAAGAAGTAGGTATAGAAGCAACTGTCGGTGAAGACTCAGAAAAAAATGGCTTACAGGATGACAGAATTTTCTTTTTTGATGAAAAAAAGAACTGGTGGTCCCGCGCAGGAGTGCCAAGTAATATGCCAGCTGGAGAACCAGGTGGACCTGACAGTGAAGTTTTTTATGACTTCGGTGCAGAACAAAAATTGCACGAAATGAGTGAGTTTAAAAATATGAAGTGTCACGTTAATTGTGACTGTGGCAGATTTTTAGAGATAGGTAACTCAGTCTTTATGCAGTACCAGAAACAAGCAGATGGTTCCTTCAAAGAACTTTCACAAAAAAATGTGGATTTTGGAGGTGGTTTTGAACGTATTCTTGCTGTGATGACAGATTCTCAAGACATGTTTACCACTGCACTTTTTACTCCACTTATCTCCAAAATTGAAGAAATTTCTGGTAAAAAATATTCAGAGAAGAGCGATGTTACTCGCTCCTTTAGAGTGATTGCTGATCATGTAAGAGCTGCAACATTGTTAGCTGCTGATGGTGTTTTTCCAAGTAATAAAGAACAGGGATACTTTTCAAGAAGGTTGCTTAGACGAGCGATTCGATTTGGGAAAATGATTGGCATCGAACAACCTTTTCTAGCTGAATTAGTGACTGTAATTTCTGCAGTGTATGCTCAGCCATATCCAGAGGTTGCAAAAAAGTCTGCTGCTATTACTCAGGCTTTTCAAACTGAAGAGAAAAAATTTCAGAAAGCCTTAGAAAAAGGTCTTAGGGAGTTAGACAAAATTAAAAATATTGATGGAGAAGTAGCCTTTAAATTATACGAGACCTACGGATTTCCCTTTGAGTTGACACAAGAAATTGCTGTTGAGAGAGGGGACGTTGTTTCTGAGGAAGATTTTACTCAGGCAAAAAAGGTTCATGCTGATGCTTCAAGAAAAGCCTCTGGAGAAAAGTTTAAAGGTGGACTAGCGGATCACAGTGAAAAAACAACGCAGTATCACACTGCTACCCATTTATTGCACGCAGCACTCAGAAAGATTCTGGGCACCCATGTGCAGCAAAAAGGTTCAAACATTACTCACGAGCGATTACGTTTTGACTTTTCACATACCGATGCATTATCTCAAGATGAGAAGCAACAAGTTGAAGATCAAGTAAATACATGGATTTCCGCAGATTTGCCGGTCACGGTAAAAACTATGGGAAAAAAAGCAGCACTTAAGTCAGGTGCAATCGCATTTTTTGTAGAGAAGTATCCAAATGAAGTTACTGTGTACACCATTGGTGATGACGATCATTCTGGCTGGATTTCTAAAGAGTTTTGCGGTGGTCCTCATGTAAGTAGCACAGGTGAAATTGGTCCAGTCGAAATCTTCAAGGAACAGTCAGCTTCAGCAGGTGTGCGTAGAGTATATTTGCGCTCAAAAGCGTAAGGTACTCCTTCTCAAGACATCATATTTTTGCTTTAATGATGGTACAACATGTTTTGTGTTGCAGGTTTTCTGTGGAAACTAAAATATGCCGTTACTATCACTCGTACCGCACTCAAATGAAACATCATCAGACTCGCCAGAGTTATTAGTACTTGGTATTTGGATTTCAAATACGGCCATAAAAACTCTGTTACTCAGGCTTAAAGCAGGAGCTGTAACATTAGTGAGTAATTCACAGATGCGAGCATTTTTTGGGCTTGATCAAGCTGTTTCTGTTGCCGATGCACTCTTACAAGATCTCGGGCCAGAATCAGAAGGTACCAATGATGTTATGTTTGTTGTTGATCAGTCATGGGTAGTAGATGGAGATATATCGAGTGATAAAAAGCCATATCTTAAAGCAATTACTACTGAGCTCGGACTCTCACCTATTGGTTTTGTAGATCAGACTGAGGCAGTTACAAACTTTGCTATTCAAAATAATCCTCGTTTTTCTGGAATCTTTGCTTTTGTAGAAAGCAAGTCTATTAGTATTACGGTTGTAGAACATGCCAGCATTACTGGAACAGAAGTTGTTGGAAGGTCTACTCAAGCAGCAAAAGATATTGTTGAAGGCTTGGCACGATTTTCTCAAGCTTCAGATGAAAAAGCAGGCTATCTGCCACCTCAATTATTTTTAGTTTCAGTAGAGGAAACGGAACTTGGACTAAAGGATATACAACAACGTTTACTATCTGAACCAATTACAGACGCTGCAAAGTTTCTGCAATCACCAATGATTTCAGTTGTTTCGCAGCAAGAATATATTTCTAGAATTGTGCAGGAAGCCGGTGTCGCCATTGCTGATGCCAAGGGATTGGCTTCTGCAAAAAAGAAGACAACAATCCCTCTTCGAGATCAGGTAGTCCGTGTTGCAGATGAAACTGCAAATGTTACTCCTGTATCTGCTGCAGAGCTAGGTTTTAAAGATTTTGAATCTGGTCAATCTGAGTTTCAAGAAGCAGAGACGGAAGCTGAAGATCCAAATGAGACAGCGATAGATGTCCCGACATCATTTGGTATCCCAATTAAGGCAGAAAGTGCCAAGGAGTTTCCTTCTCAAAAAGAGCAGGATGAATCTGAAAGACACCACTCAAAAACAGCTGAGCCCGAAGGGCCAAAGAAAGAGAAACAGAAAGCTAAAATGGGATTTTTTAAGAGTCACCATAAAAATCCAAAGATATTTATTGGTTTAGGGGTTGGACTTGGGCTCTTAGTTCTAGCGATTATAGGTGGTTTTGTTTTGCTCTTTCAGTCAACTGCAGACGTGGCAGTAGCACTTTCAAAAAAAGTGATTACTACAGAGGCAACGATTGAAGTTCGTGCTGGTCTGGCTGCCACAGATGTTGAAAATGCGGTACTCGCTGCTGAAACAGTTAAACACACGGTCTCTGGTGAAAACACTATTTTAACAACTGGTGTAAAAGTTGTGGGGGAAAATGCAAAAGGCACAATTACGCTCTATAACAAGACCACTGCAGACAAGGATTTGGGTGCTGGGACAGTTGTTAAAGCTGGTGATCGTTCATACACCCTTGATGAAGATGTGACACTCCCTGCTGCATCAGTTACAGAAACAACTTCTGGTGAGAAAAAAGAGTATGGCACTTTAGAGACTCAAGTAACGGCGACTGATATAGGGGCAGAAGGAAATATTGCAAAGGAGACTGAGATGACAGTTGGTTCTTTTGCTGATAGTACCTATTCTGCTATTAGCGAGAAAGAGTTTACTGGCGGATCGAGTCGTGAAGTGAGAGTTGTTTCGGCAAGTGATCAAGCTGAAGCTGTAAAAGAGTTGCAGAAAGAGCTTGAAGCGCAAGCTTCACAAGAATTAGAAGAAAAGCTTGCTGATGGCGTCTATTTATTACCTAATCTTGAAGTCCTAGAAAAGAAAGTTACTTTTAGTTCAGATATTGATGACGAAGTTAACGAGGTTACCGCTTCGCTCACACTTACTGTTGAAGCTCTTGAGTACACTTCAAATAGTCTACAACCGCTTGCTGCAGCGCTATTGGCTTCACAAGTGAAAGAAGGATATGTGCTTTCCTCAGAGCCACCTTCAATTTTGTCACAACCACTTGTTGATGAGCAGGCAAGTAGTAGTGCAACGTTTATATTGGCAAATATTTCATCAGAAGCCATACCAGTCCTCGATCTCGAAAATCTCTATCAATATGTCTTAGGTAAAAAGACTGATGATGCAGTGAGGAATTTGAAAGATTACCAGGGAATTTCTGATGTAACAGTACAAATAAACCCTAGTATTCTTTCGACTATTCCAAAAGATAAAGATCGTGTCCAGATACATATTGTGGATACACAGTAATGAAAAGTAAAAAATCTGCCCTACAAGCTGACTTAGTAACGTTATACAGGAAAGCGCTTTTACGAGGTGTTTCCCTTGATGAGTTAGAAGAGAAAATTCAAAAACAAGTTGACAGAATTAATGTCAGTGATCGGGTAGAAAAAGATTTTGAAAAAAAGCGAGAGCGCAGAGTAATAAATCGTATTCCAAAGATCATGAGGGTTGGTGCATTCATTGTTCCTTTAACATTTCTTTCATTTGGTATCTACTTAGTTGGTAGTGCCGTGTTTCCTATAATGGCCTACTACGTGCAAACAAGTCCAGCACTGCAAACCTCTTCATTACTTGCTCCAATTCCTCGAGAAGAGGTGATGGATGTCACACCACTGGTGATTTCTGGAACTGTTGCGGGAGTAGAAAATGATGAGGATTCTGATGCTGAGCCGGTTATTATCAACGAAGAGCTTGACTACACAAATCTGAATAACTGGTTTGCTTCTGCGGCATTGCCAGAGATTAAAGATGGACAATCACAACGACCAGATCTTCCTCGTGAGTACACGATAGATATCCCAACGCTGGACATAGCTAATGCGAAGGTAGCTGTGGGAGGCACAGATCTGAATAAATCGCTTGTTGCCTATGCAGGTACAGCATTGCCAGGGAATCCTGGTGCCCCAGTCATTTTTGGCCACTCAGTACTCAGGCAATTTTACAATCCAAGTGAAAAAAATTCTCGAAGATATAACTCGATTTTCAGTACAATTATGACACTCAAGAATGGTGATGAGATTTTTGTTACCTATGATGGAATTAAGTATCGCTATTTAGTGCAGGAAAAAACTGAAGTGCAGCCAGAAGATGTGTATATTCTTACACAACAGTATGATGCAAGACAGTTAAAGCTGGTTACCTGTACACCTGAAGGCACGTATTTGCGCCGAGGAGTGGTTACTGCTCAGCTAGTCCAGTAACTCTTCTATAGAGATGAGTTTCTTTTTTTAGTATAAACACGTTACAATACCTCCATGATACCCAAGTGCTTAGCAATCGATTTTGGAACAGTTCGGATAGGTCTTGCCGTTAGTAGAGCCACTCTTGCTGATCCTCTTACCATTATTCAAAATTCTGCAGAAAGTATTGCAGTAATTACGAAAATAATTGAAGAAGAAGAAATTCAACAAATAGTAGTTGGCATTTCTGAACGCGAAATGGCCGAGAAAACAAGAAAATTTGTGCAAGAACTTCAAAAAACTATTTCGTTGCCAATAGTGTATACAGATGAAACCCTCAGTTCAAAAACAGTTCATGAAAAATTATTAGGGGCCAAACGAGCTAAACGACAGGGTTCTATTGATCACTATGCCGCAGCAGAATTTCTTCAGCAATGGATTGAGACTCAGGAAGCTCAGGAATGAAGTATTCAGATATTGATCCTGCATTGCTCCAGGTAGCTGAGCAACTCGAGCATGCTCAAAAACATATATTTTTAACTGGAAATGCGGGAACTGGAAAATCAACATTACTTACCTCATTTAGAAAGAACTCCAAGAAAAAAAGTGCGTTTTTAGCACCCACAGGTGTGGCAGCGTTGAACATCCATGGGCAAACTATTCACTCATTTTTTGGATTTAGACCCGATGTTACCGTTGATAAAGTCAATCGTTTCTATAGAAACAAAGATAAAAAAGGTCTTTTTAAGAAGTTAGATATTTTGGTTATAGATGAGATCTCGATGGTTCGGGCTGATCTTTTGGATTGTATTGATGCTATGCTTCGCCTCCATGGAAAAGATGCTAATCAACCATTTGGAGGAGTCAGAATGGTATTTATTGGTGATTTGCACCAATTGCCACCAGTTGTTAGAAGAGAAGAAGAGCATATTTTTACGAGCGTATATAAAAGCCCCTATTTTTTTTCTGCCAATGTTTTTAATGATTTAGAGTTTGAGTATGTTGAACTCGAAAAAATGTACCGTCAATCTGATCCTGAGTTTATTAAAGTACTGCAGTCTGTCCGAACAAATACACTATCGGATACAGATGTAGAAAAGTTAAATACTCGCTACGATCCTCAGTTTGAAACACCAAGTAACCGTTTTTTTATTCATCTGACTACAACAAATAAAAAAGCCCAGATGATTAATGATTTTCACTTGAACAAATTGTTTAATGAGCGGTTTATTTATGAAGCAACTTCTTCTGGAACTTTGAATGGTCGAGTTGCACCAACTGCCGAGAAACTTGAAGTCAAAGTTGGTGCTCAAGTCATGATGGTGGCTAATGACAGAGATGGCCGTTGGGTTAATGGTAGTTTAGGTAAAATTTCTGGAGTGAAAAGTGGAGACAAGGGTGATGATGACATACTATTGGTGGAGCTAGACACAGGAACGGAAGTAGAAGTGACACCATATACCTGGGAAATGTTTAAAGTTGACTATAATCCAGCGCTTGATAAGCTCCAAACAGAGGTAACAGGTTCATTTAAACAGTATCCGCTTACATTAGCTTGGGCGATTACCATTCATAAAAGTCAAGGAAAAACGTTTGATAATGTAATCATCGATTTTGGAAGAGGGACTTTTGCTCATGGTCAAGCGTATGTTGCTTTATCGCGAGCTAGATCACTTGACGGAATCATACTGACCACACCATTTCAAGCTGCGTTTGTTTTATCAGATGCAGTAGTGCAGTCTTTTCTCTCAACATTTAAATATTTATCTGAAGCGGAAGTTGATAATTCTGAAGCTTTAGTTGCTATTGCTTCATTAGTAAAACAAGCACAAGACGAAGATGCTTTGTTAACTTTTCTCGATTCAGAACAATTCAGACATGTAGCAGAACCTCTTTCATATCAGGCAAACTCTGGTGAACTAACAATCATAAATGTTACAACTGGTGAAGAAGAAACAGTTAATGCGCTTGAGCTCTCAGAATTAAGAGTGCTCAGAGATATTTCATAGTCTTTATAGATCAATACATATACTATGCAAGCATCCTCTTGGCAAGCATGTTGGGAGTATGGCATACTGTGCTCAACATGCTCAAAAAAGAATTTTGGAAAAATTTTAAAAATAAACCAACTATACAGTTACTTCAAGGTGATATTACAGCTGAAAAGACAGATGGAATTGTGAACACCACAACCCGAAATTTTGAGATGGCTGGTGGTGTCGATAAAGCTATAACTCGGGCTGCAGGTCCGGGTATGAAAGAAGCATGTGCGCAGTATGGAAGTATGGAACCGTCCCAGGTTATTATTACTGAGGGATTTAATTTGGAAGCTCCGTATATTATTCATACAGTAGGTCCAGTGTATGGCAAAGAAAATGGTCATGAATCTGAGCTCTTGGCAGCTTGTTATAAAAACTGTTTGTGGATGGCTGATCAATATAATCTTGAAAGCATTTCGTTTCCTGTTATTTCAACAGGAATTTATGGTTATCCAGTGGATGAAGCAGCCAGAGTTATGGCTCATAGTATAGGTGGGTACTTTTTTGATCCAGCTCACATGAATAGTCTGATAAAAGAGATACATTGTGTTGTTTTTACCGAGGAGAAATATTATATTCTTGAAACCATATTTGACGAACTATTCAACAGAAATGACACTTAGTTCATTGCTACTTTCTTTAGTTTTTTTTGAAGATATCAGCTATACTACTTTAGTATGAAAAAAATGTCTGATACTCGATCAAAAATGCTGGTCTTACTTTTTGTTTTTCTTTTTGCTGTTGGTTGTGTGATAAGTATAGTGCTCTACTCACTTTTTACTCCTGTGAGCGCGTCTGTAGAAACACAGTCTTTTGTGATTCCTAAAGGTCAAGGAATTAGTACTATTGGTGAGCGATTAACTCAAGCAGGGTTGCTAAAACATCCGCTGGTTTTTAGATTTGTTGTGATTCAACAGCAGCTAGGTGGCAAGATCCAAGCAGGTTCATTTAAGCTTTCTCCAAGTATGACTCCTTTTGAAATGGCTCAGACTTTGACTGAAGGTACGGAAGATGTATGGATTACCTTTCTTGAAGGCTGGCGAGCAGAGGAGATGGCTGAGTATCTAGCTTCAAAAGAAGAGCTTGCCGCATTTGATCCGGAACTATTTTTGAGCACAGCAAAAGAATATCCGGGTATGCTTTATCCAGATACCTACCTTATTCCTCGAGAAATGGAAGCAGATGCAATTGTTTTACTCTTGGTAAATACCTTTGAGTCAAAAATTACTGCAAAAGTAGGAACAGAGGTAGAAAAGAGTGATCGTGATTTTGATGATGTTTTGATCATGGCATCAATTGTTCAGAGAGAGGCCCGAGACTACGAGCAAATGCGACATGTCGCAGGAATTCTTTGGAATAGGATTGATATAGGCATGGCTTTACAAGTTGATGCTACGCTCCAGTTTGTCCGAGGCACTAGTGCGCAGTGGTGGCCAAACCCAACTGCAGCCGATAAAGCACTGGTTTCACCATTTAATACCTACCAGAATGTTGGTTTACCTCCTCAGCCAATTTCAAACCCGGGCATAGAAGCAATTCAAGCCACATTAGACTACTTAGACGTCCCAGATCTGTTCTATATTCACGATCCAGCAACAGGCAAGATGTATTTTGCCGAAACGATCGACCAACATAACGCAAATGTAAACAAATACTTGCGATAACACTATCTGTCTGTTATAATCAGATCTTCAGTTGTACAAAAAATAGAGCGAGGGATTTTCTTGACCGTAAGAAATTCAGAGACTTCGGTTTCATAATTTAGAAAGGGAGTGCACCCCAGAGTGTCTCTCTGTCTTTTTTGTGGCACTCATGGAAAGTTACTTTCCAGGCGTGTCATCCTTCTAACCCTTCGGCTCAACCTTTTTCGCTTGGTACAACAACGATGCAACTGAAACAGTAGTAATCAGAATAAAACACATACTAGTTTAGAGAAGGACGATCTATGCCTAAAGTTACTCGCCAGAACTGGGGATTTGATAACAAAGTGTTACCTGAGCTTGACCTCGTTAAGTTACAGATTGATAGTTATCAAGCATTCCTCACCAACGGTATTAAGCGCCAACTTACTGAAGTTAATGGTGACCACGGAATTGAAGACTATACCGGTAAAAACTGGAGATTGTCTTTCGGAGATTACCGATTTGGTAAACCAAAATACACTATCGATCAAGCAAAGCGCAAAGGTGTCTCATACGACATGCCTCTCTATGTAGAAGCTACCCTTCTTAACAAGAAAACTGGCGAAGAACAGAAGCAAGAAGTCTTTTTAGGTGATGTGCCTAAAATGACCTCAATCGGAACGTTCGTTATTAATGGTATCGAGCGTGCTGTGGTTACACAGTTGGTTCGTGCTCCAGGTGTTTCCTTTTCAGGTGACACAGATTCAACCACAGGTAAAAAACTCTTCACTGCAGAACTTCGCCCAAAGCGAGGATCTTGGATTGAAGTTACTGTTGGTAAACGTGATGTTATAACAGTAAAAATCGACAGACGTCGTAAGATGCCTGTTACAGTACTTCTCCGTGCTATTGGTTACAGTTCAGACGAAGAGCTCAAAGAAGCTCTTGCACCAGCTATTGCAGCTGATAAGTTTGAATTAGTTGAAAATACTATTGCAAAAGACCCAACAAAAACAAAAGAAGAAGCTCTTATCGAGATTTATGAAAAGATGCGCCCTGGTGAGCCAGCCGTTCTTGATAATGCTCAAGAGTATCTTAAACAGTTATTCTTTGATGCCCGACGTTACAACTTAGATAGAGTTGGTCGTTACAAACTTAACCGCCGCCTTGGACTTTCTGTAGAAGAAGGCACAACCGTGCTGACCAAAGAAGATATTCTCAACACAGTTGTGTATCTTATTAAACTTCAAAATGGCATTGGTAAAACTGATGATATTGACCATTTGAGTAATCGACGTGTTCGTCAAATTGGTGAACTCGTACAAGACTCTGCATTCCGAATTGGTCTAATAAGATTAGAGCGATCAATCCGTGAAAAAATGTCTCTTACAAAAACAGATGAAGTCTTAAGTCCAGCAGCATTAGTTAATGCTCGTCCACTTATTGCAACTATCTCAGAGTTTTTCCGCCGAAACAGACTTTCAACAATTCTTGATCAAACTAACCCACTCTCAGAAATTGATAACCTTCGTCGTTTATCAGTTATGGGTACTGGTGGTGTGACCCGAGAGCGTGCATCATTCTCAATGCGTGACATTAACGCATCTCAATACTCTCGTATTGACCCAGTGCGTTCTCCTGAAGGTCCAAACATTGGTTTGGTTACCTATCTCTCACTCTACACTCGTGTAAATAATTTTGGATTCTTAGATGCCCCTTACAGACCTGTAAAGAATGTAAAAGGCAAAATGGTTATTCAGAATGAAGTTATTTACCTGAGTGCTGACGAAGAAGAAGATTACAAGATTACTCACGCAAGTATCGACATCGACAAAGATAACGTTATTGTTGATGAGTGGATTCCAATGCGCTATATGAACACCTTTATCGAAGGTAGTGCAGAAGAAGTGCAGTATATCGACGTTGTTCCACGTCAGGTGATTGGTACTTCAGCATCACTCATTCCATTTATTGCTCATGACGAAGCTAACCGTGCTTTGATGGGTACTCATATGCAATGTCAGGCTGTTCCGCTCGTTTCTCCACAAGCACCAATTGTGGGAACTGGTATGGAGCAATCTGTTGCTATATCAATGGGACGTACCGTAGTTGCACGACATCCAGGTGTTGTTTCATATGTAGATGCAAATAAAGTTGAAATCACACTTGATAAAGCTGTGCTTAAAACTTTAGATGGTTCAGAGGATGATGATGTTTCAGTGATTGAAGGTTCAACAGAAACCTACTTCGTAAACAAGTTTATTCGAACTTCACAAAGTACCTGTTACTCACAATCTCCAATTGTAAAACTTGGTGAAAAGATTAGTGCTGGTGACGTCATTATTGACGGACCTGCTGCAGATCATGGTGAGTTAGCACTTGGTTCAAACCTTCTTATTGCTTATGCATCATTTGATGGTTTGGGCTACGAAGACGCTATCGTGATTTCTGATCGCTTAGTCAAGCAAGATGTGTTGACTTCTATTCAGATTAACGAGCACAAATCTAAAGTTATGGATACTAAGTTAGGTGCAGAAGAACTTACTAATGACATTCCAAATGTTTCAGAAGTCTATCTTTCAAACTTAACTCCAGATGGAATTATCCGTGTGGGAAGTGTCGTTTCTTCAGGTGATATCTTAGTTGGTAAAATTGCTCCAAAAGGTGAGACAGAACTTACTCCAGAAGAGCGATTGCTCCGTGCAATCTTTGGTGAAAAATCTCGAGAAGTTCGTGACACATCACTTCGTTTGCCTCATGGTGAGCAGGGAATTGTTATTGATGTGCAAGTCCTCGATAGTGATTTAGGTGACGAACTTGATCCTGGAACACTTAAAGAAGTTACGGTAAAAGTTGCTCAACTGCGTAAGATTACTGTCGGTGACAAGTTGGCAGGACGTCATGGTAACAAGGGTGTTATCTCAAAGATTATCCCTGTTGCAGACATGCCTCACCTTGAAGATGGAACTCCAGTAGATATTATTATTTCTCCACTGTCTGTCTTGGCTCGTATGAACCTTGGTCAGCTACTCGAAGCACATGCCGGTTGGGCAGCTCGAGAACTTGGATATAATATTGCTGTTCCTGCTTTTGAAAAGTTTGATGAACAACAAATTTGGGATGAGCTCAACAGAGCTGGTTTACCAGTAAATGGTAAAGCACAACTCTATGATGGTCGTACCGGTGAAAAGTTTGGTGAAGACACAACCGTTGGTATTGGGTACATCTTGAAGCTTTCACATATGGTGGAAGATAAGATGCATGCTCGTTCAACTGGTCCATACTCTCTCGTTACCCAACAACCTCTCGGTGGTAAAGCACAGATGGGTGGACAGCGTTTGGGAGAAATGGAAGTCTGGGCACTTGAAGCACATCGAGCTGCACATGTCTTACAAGAAATGCTTACTATCAAGTCAGACGACGTGATGGGAAGAGCAAAGGCATTTGAAGCTATTGTTAAAGGCTTAGATATTCCAGCACCAACAGTTCCAGAAGGTTTCCGAGTGCTTATGCGAGAGCTTAACTCTCTTGGTCTAGATGTGGTTCCACATGAGGCAGAAGAAGAAGCAATAGTTGAAGAACCTGAAAAGCTGACTCCAGAAGAGATAGCTGAACTAGAAGCAGCATCAGCAGATGTTGAGGGTGAAGTTGACGAAACAGATGAGTTCGAAGCTGATGAAGCAGAGCTCGATGAAGATATTGAACCTGAGATTGATGATACTGAAGAAGGGGAAGAGGCATAAGGAGAACACATATGAAAAATATTACTAACTTTTCAGCATTAGAAATCAGAATTGCTTCCCCAGAGACTATTAAGTCTTGGTCTTACGGTGAAGTCAAGAAACCTGAAACCATTAACTATCGTTCACTTAAGGCAGAAAAAGACGGTCTCTTCGATGAGAAAATCTTCGGCCCTATTAAAGATTACGAGTGTTACTGTGGTAAATACAAGAGAATTCGCTATAAAGGCATTATCTGTGATAAGTGTGGTGTCGAAGTAACTCAGTCTAAAGTTAGACGTGAGCGTATGGGACACATTTCACTCGCAGCTCCAGTTGCTCATATCTGGTTCTTTAAGGGTGCACCTTCTAAGCTTTCATTACTCTTAGATATTTCACCAAGAAACTTGAGTTCAATTATCTATTTCTCAAAGTACTTAGTACTTGAAATCGATTCAACAGAAAAGACAGCTGTCCTTGAACAACTTGATGTTGACTTAATTGCACAGCAAGATTCACTTAAAGAAGCTACAAAGAAGAACATGGAAGCAGTTAAAGATGCTCTCGTTGCGGATAAAGAAACACTTAAGGCAAAGGTTACTAACAAAGAAACGTTGCAGCTTAAGTTAACTGAGATTGAACTTAAAGCTAAAAACAAACTTGTTGCTCTAAAGCAGCAACTTGAAGTTCAACTTGATCAAACCGACGAAATCTTTAAACAAGTGAAGTCGATGGTTAAGAAGATTAACCGTGGCACAATCTTAACAGAAGATGAGTACCTCAAGCTCGATGAGTACAATGCCATCGATCACCTACGTGTAGGTATGGGTGCAGAAGCAATTCTCGAGATGGTACAACTTATTGATCTTGATGAAATTGTTGCTCGTCTTAGAGATGAAGTCATTGAAGGTAAAGGTGCAAAGAGACTTAAGGCTGTAAAGCGACTCAGAGTTGCAGAAGGTCTTAGAAAAGCAGATATTCGTCCAGAATGGATGTTCATGAGTATCTTGCCAGTTATCCCACCAGACTTGCGTCCAATGGTACAGCTTTCAGGTGGCCGTTTTGCAACTTCTGACTTGAATGACTTGTATCGACGTGTGATTAACCGTAACAACCGTCTTAAGCATCTTATTGATCTAGGTGCGCCAGAAATCATTTTGCGTAACGAAAAGCGTATGCTCCAAGAAGCTGTTGATTCACTTATCGACAGTAGTGGTGCTCGTCAATCTCGCCGACGTTCTAACAGACGTCCTCTTAAGTCTCTCTCAGAGATGCTCAAGGGTAAGCAAGGTCGTTTCCGTCAAAATCTTTTGGGTAAACGTGTTGACTACTCAGGTCGCTCAGTTATCGTTGTTGGTCCAGAACTTAAGCTTAACGAGTGTGGTCTTCCAAAAGATATGGCACTTGAGATGTTCAAACCTTACGTCCTTCGTGAATTAATTACTAAGGGAATTGCTCCTAACGTGAAGAGTGCTCGTCACTTAATTGATCGTCGTGAGCCAGTTGTCTACGGTATTCTTGAAGAAGTAACCGAAAATCATCCAGTTATTCTTAACCGTGCACCAACCCTGCACAAGCTTGGTATGCAAGCTTTCTTCCCAATTCTTATTGAGGGAAATGCTATTCGCCTCCACCCAGCTGTTTGTTCAGGTTATAACGCTGACTTTGACGGTGACCAGATGGCTGTTCACATTCCTCTTACTAAAGAGGCACGACGTGAAGCTGAAGAGCTCATGATGGCTACTCGAAATCTCTTGAAGCCTGCTAACGGTGAACCTATTACTATTCCTAACAAGGAAATGGCTATGGGTGTGTACTATCACACAGTGCTTGATACAAATATTGCAAAGTTCCCAGGAACTTTCGCTAATAAAGATGAAGCATACCATGCATACCAGATTCGAATGATTGGTTTACGTCAAGCTATTGATGTTCGATTAGATAGTGGCAAGATACTTGAAACAACCGTTGGTCGACTTGAGTACAATGATCTTTTACCAGCAAGTTATGAATTCATGAATGAGGCTATCTCTGCAAAGAAAATCAAAACTTTGGTTACTGAAGTTATCAAAGAAGAGACTCATGAGATTATCATTTCACTTATTGATAACATCAAGAATCTTGGTTTCAGAGCTGCAACACTTTCAGGTCTTTCAGTATCTGTACCAGACTGTGAAATGATTGTCGAAAAAGCTGGTATTATCGAAGAAGCTAACAAAAAAGTTGAAAGCATTCAAGAACAGTACTTTGAAGGTATGATCGCTGAAGAAGAACGTAAACGTCTTTCTTTCGATGTTTGGATTGACACAACAGACGAACTTCTTGAAAAGACATGGAAGTCATACGACGAAGCAAACGCAATCAAAGTCATCATTGAATCAGGTGGAACACGTGCTTCAAAAGATCAGGTTAAGCAGCTCGCTGCTATGCGTGGACTTGTTGTTGACCCACTTGGAAACATTGTGGAAATGCCTACAAAGTCTAACTTCCGCGAAGGTCTTTCAATCTTCGAGTATGTGACTTCAGCTCGTGGTTCACGTAAAGGTCTGACTGACTCAGCTATTAAAACTGCTGATGCTGGTTACCTCACTCGTCGTCTCTGTGACGTATCACATGATGTGATTATTCGTATGGATGATTGTGGAACCGACAAATATGTTGAAGTTACCAGAGGAAATAGAGCCGACGTTTTTGCAAACAGAATTACTGGTAGAGTCGCAAGAAAAGATATCACTGATGGCAAGAAAGTATTTGTCACAGCTGGTGAAATCATTAATGCTGAAGTCGCTTTAGAAATTGAAGCAGCAGGACTTGATGATATCGCAGTGAGATCTCCGCTTACTTGTGAAGCTTCAAAGGGTATGTGTCGCAAATGTTACGGATGGGACTTCTCAACTCGAAAAGAAATTGAGATTGGTGTTCCAGTCGGAATCGTTGCTGCTCAGTCAATTGGTGAACCAGGTACTCAGCTAACTATGCGTACTAAGCATAAAGGTGGTATCGTCGGTGGTGACGTGACACAAGGACTTCCACGTGTTGAGGAACTTCTTGAAGTTAGAAATCCAAAGTCACAGGCTTTGATTTCAGAAATTTCAGGTAAAGTTACTATCAAAAAGGATGACGAAAGTGTAGAGATCATTGTCCGAAGTACCAGCACACCTGTTGAAGAAGTAAGTTACACTGTCTCAGCAAATACACCGATCACTGTTTCAAATGGTGACTTAGTTGCTACTGGAACTCAGTTAACTGCTGGTTCAATAAATGCTAAAGAACTCATGCAAGTTGCAGGTCTTCTTATAACTCAGCAATATCTGATTGAACAAGTGCAAGCTGTGTATGAGTCACAAGGTATTCCTATTCACGATAAACACTTTGAAGTTATCTTACGTAAGATGAGCGACAAAGTTCAGATCGAGTCTTCAGGTGATACAGATTTCTTAACTGGTGAAGTAATTGAACGTAACAAGTTTGTCGAGCAAAATGATGATGCGATGGCAGCCGGTGGTGAACCAGCTACAGCTAAAGTATTATTCCTCGGAATTACTCGATCATCACTCTTCACAAGTTCATGGTTATCTGCAGCTTCATTCCAACACACTAAGAATGTGTTAACAAATGCTGCAAGTGCAGGAGCTGTTGACTACCTCGAAGGACTCAAAGAAAACGTTATCATTGGTAGATTAATTCCAACCAGTGAGGAACGAGCAAGGATTGATAATTAATACTTCATATGGCCTGAAGCAAATAGCCGCTGTACTTGCTTCAGGCCTATGATATAATCAACGCTCACGAAAAAATTATAGTAAGTAAGAAATAAACAAAGAAAATGACCGTATGCCTACAATAAATCAGTTAATCCGTAAGGGAGGACGAAAAAGCAATAGTAAACGTATTAAAGCAGGTGCTTTAAGACGTAGTTACAACTCAAACACTTCAAAGCAGGTTAAAACTTTTAACCCTCAGAAGCGTGGTGTCTGTACTGTTGTTAAAACAATGACTCCTAAGAAACCAAACTCAGCTCTTCGTAAAGTTGCTCGTGTTCGTCTTTCTAACAAAATGGAAGTTACTGCATATATTTCAGGCGAAGGTCATAACCTCGCAGAGCACAGTGTTGTGCTTGTCCGCGGTGGTAGAGTCAAAGACTTACCAGGTGTGAAGTATCACGTTGTTCGTGGTAAGTATGACTGTGCAGGTGTTTCAAACAGAAAAACAAGTAGAAGTAAGTATGGTGTAAAGAAGAGCTAAGACTCTTTTCCTACATGAAAGTATTCATTCGTTAGAATGGAGAAGAAAGTATCATGAGAACAAAACGCGCTCAAATTCGCAAGATCAGTCCTGACGGTAAGTATGGATCTGTCAAAGTTTCGAAATTAATTAACTATGTTATGTTCGATGGCAAGAAATCTGTTGCACAAAAACAGGTATATATTGCACTCGAAAAATTAGCTGAAGCTACTGGTAAACCAGCAGTTGAAGCTTTTGATGACGTTATTCGCTCAATTACTCCACAAATGGAAGTTCGCTCTCGACGTGTCGGTGGTGCAGCTTACCAGGTTCCAATGCCAGTTAAACCTAGAAGAGGTTTTGCATTGGCTCTTCGTTGGTTAGTACTTGAGGCAAATAAACGATCAAACAAAATGTATCACACTTTTGGTGAAAAATTTGCTGCTGAAATGCTTGATGCACTCAGTGGTCAAGGTGGTGCAGTTAACCGTAAGAACACCTCACATCGTATGGCAGAAGCTAACAAAGCATTTGCTCACTTTAGATGGTAGTCTCAGCAGAGTAATTTCTGCTATAGTAGAATCTTGTAGTGATTCACAAGAAAAGTCCTACCATTTGGGCTTTTCTTGGATTTAATAGCAAAAAAAGTAATAATAGGAAACCATATATGGCAGCCGATCAGAACAAAGATAGAAATAAGATTCCTCTCGAGAGGATTCGTAATATT
The DNA here is from genome assembly GCA_002788675.1 of Candidatus Pacebacteria bacterium CG_4_9_14_0_2_um_filter_40_15. GTDB lineage: Bacteria > Patescibacteriota > Microgenomatia > UBA1400 > PJMF01 > CG1-02-43-31. The sequence goes on along the minus strand of PFRS01000005.1, from coordinate 264,060 downwards.
GGTATTATTGCCCACATTGACGCAGGTAAAACCACCACAACCGAACGTATTTTATACTTTACTGGTAGAACATACAAAATTGGTGAAGTTCATGAAGGTGCTGCAACCATGGACTGGATGGAGCAAGAGCAAGAACGTGGTATTACTATCGTTTCTGCTGCTACAACAACCTTTTGGACTCCTCACTTTGAAACACATCTAGAAGCCGCTCCTTACCGTTTCAATATTATTGATACTCCAGGGCACGTTGACTTTACTGCTGAAGTAGAGCGTTCACTTCGTGTTCTCGACGGTGGTGTAACTGTTCTTGATGCTTCAGAAGGTGTTCAGTCACAATCTGAAACTGTCTGGCGTCAAGCTGATAAATATAATGTTCCTCGTATCGTTTTTGTTAACAAAATGGACAAATTGGGTGCAGATTTCTTTGCAGTTGTTCAAGATGTTATTGATAAATTCGGTGTAAAACCTGCAGTTATGGTTTTGCCAATGGGTGCTGAAAATGATTTCCGTGGAGTTATTCAACTTCTCGAGAGAAAAGCACTCTATTGGAAAGATAATGCAGCAGACACAGAACCAGAAGTTCGTGCAATTCCAGAAGAATACAAAGCTCGTGCAGAAGAATTACGTGCAGAATTAGTTGAAGCGATTGCTGAAACTGATGACGCATTACTTGAAAAATTCTTCAATGCAGAAGAGTTAGAGTTAAATGCATTAAAAGTTGCACTCCGAAAAGCAGTTATTGGTTACAAGTTAGTTCCAATGTTTGCTGGTTCTTCACTCAAAAACACTGGTGTTCAGCCAATGTTGGATGCCGTGGTTGAGTATTTACCTTCTCCTGTAGACGTTGATCACATTACTGGTGAAAACCCAAAAACACATGAAGAAGAAACTCGCCAATTAGTTCCTTCAGAAAAGATGAGTGCTTTAGCATTTAAAATTCAAACTGACCCACATGTTGGTAAATTAACCTACACTCGTGTTTATTCAGGTATCATCAAGGCTGGAAGTTATATTTATAACTCTATCAGTGGTGAAAAAGAACGTGTTGGTCGTATTCTTCTTATGCATGCTAACGAGCGCGAAGAAATCTCTGAAGCACGTGCAGGTGAGATCGTTGCCTTAGTTGGACTCAAAGCAACTAAGACTGGTCAAACACTCTGTGATCAAGACAATCCAATCATGCTTGAAGGTATTACTTTTGCAGATCCAGTTATTTCTTTAGCTATTGAACCTAAGACAAAGTCAGACCAAGAAAAAATGGGTATGGCGCTTGCAAAGTTCTTAGATGAAGATCCAACGTATAGCATCAAATCTAATCCTGATACTGGTCAAACCATTATTGGTGGAATGGGTGAGTTGCATCTTGAAATTCTTATTGATCGTATGAAGCGTGAATTTAGAGTTGAAGCCAATGTTGGTGCTCCACAAGTTGCTTATCGTGAAACAATCACAAAAGCTGCAGATGGTGAAGGTAAATACATCAAACAAAGTGGTGGTCGTGGACAGTATGGTCACGTCTTACTCAAAATCGAACCTCAAGAGAGAGGCGTTGGATATGAGTTTGAGAATGCTATCACAGGTGGTTCAGTTCCTCGCGAATATATTAAACCAACAGATCAAGGTGTAAAAGAAGCACTTGAACGCGGTTTCTTAGCTGGATACCCAATGGTAGACGTTAAAGTTACTCTGTATGATGGTTCATACCACGAAGTTGACTCAAATGAGCTCGCCTTTAAGATGGCTGGTTCCCTTGGTATGAAAGATGCAACTGCAAAGGCAGGTATGATCCTTCTTGAACCAGTGATGCAGATGGAAGTAACTACACCAGAAGAATATATGGGAGACGTTATTGGTGACTTAGGTTCACGACGTGCTCAAATTCAAGGATCAACTACACGTAATAATGTAGTTATCATTAAAGCTTTAGCTCCACTTGCAGAGATGCAAGGGTATGTAACAATACTTCGAAGTATGACCAAAGGTCGTGCATCTTCAGTCATGTTGCCAAGTCACTACGAACCAGTGCCTTCAAATATCACTGAAAAGATCATTTCAGACCAGAAATCAGCATAGTCCAGTGGAAGTTATTAGTAAAAAGTAGTAGAATAATAACTCGTTAGTAAGAGTTACAAAACAAATTATAGGAGGAACATATGGCAGATGCAAAAAAATTCGTGCGCAATAAGCAGCACGTTAACATCGGAACCATTGGTCACGTTGACCACGGAAAGACAACTCTTTCTGCAGCTATTACCACCACTCTCGCAGCTAATGTTAAATCAGACATTAACAAAGCTATGGGTTACGGTGATATTGATAATGCTCCAGAAGAAGCAGCACGTGGTGTGACCATTAATATCTCACACTTAGAGTATGAGACAGAAAAAAGACATTACGCTCACATCGACGCTCCAGGTCATGCTGACTACATCAAAAACATGATCACTGGTGCAGCTCAAATGGATGGTGCAATCTTAGTTGTAGCAGCTACTGATGGTCCAATGCCACAGACTCGAGAACATATTCTCTTGGCTAAACAGGTTAACGTTCCACAATTAGTTGTTGCACTGAACAAATGTGACATGGTTGATGACGATGAACTTCTCGACCTCGTTGAGATGGAAGTCCGTGAACTTCTCAGTAAATACGGTTTTGATGGTGATGCAACACCTGTTATCCGTGTGAGTGCACTTAAAGCACTTGAAGGTGATAAGGATGCTCAAGCTCAAGTCATGGAACTCATGAACACTGTAGATGCTTACATTCCAGATCCAGTTCGAGAACTCGACAAACCATTCATGATGCCAATTGAGGACGTTTTCTCAATTAAGGGTCGTGGAACAGTTGTTACTGGTCGTATTACACAAGGTGTTGTAAAAGTTGGTGAAGAAGTAGAAATAGTTGGAATTCGTCCAACATCAAAGACAACAGTTACTGGTGTTGAGATGTTCCGAAAAATGCTTGACCAAGGTGAAGCAGGAGACAACGTTGGTATTCTTCTTCGCGGTGTTGGAAAAGATGATGTTGAGCGCGGTCAAGTTTTGGCTAAGCCAGGTTCAGCTACTCCACACACAGAGTTTTCAGCTAAAGTGTATATCCTTACAAAAGAAGAAGGTGGTCGTCACAAGCCATTTTTCCCTGGATATCGCCCACAATTTTACATCGGTACTACCGACGTAACTGGTGAAATTCAACTCGAGGATGGTGTCGAAATGGTTATGCCAGGCGACAACGCTGAGATGAGTGTAAAACTTATTGTACCGGTTGCTCTCCATGAGGGTCTCCGTTTTGCTATCCGAGAAGGTGGTCACACCATCGGTGCAGGTGCAATCAGTAAAGTTATAAAATAGAGAATGGTAATCTCTCCATCTTCGGAACCGAAGATGGAGGGTAAACCCCGCTTTTTGGTTCAAAAAGCGGGGTTTACTTCTAGGGGAGAGTATTGTATAATTTCGCCCTATGGTTAAAAGCCATGAAAACACAGAAAATAGTAGGTAGAAAAATTCTTTAACAGTATGGTAAAAACAACCGCACAAACCACGTACAAAATTAGAGTTAGACTCAAGTCTTACGACCATCGAGTTATTGACACCGCAAGTAGAAAGATTTTAGAAACAGCTCTTTCAACTGGTGCAAAAGTTGTTGGCCCAGTGCCACTTCCAACTCACAAACGTGATTTTACGATATTGGTTTCACCACATACTGATAAGAATGCTCAAGAACACTATCATATTAAAACACACAAGCGCTTGATCGATATTGTTAACCCAACAAGTAAAACAATCGATTCGCTTATGCATCTTGAATTACCAGCTGGAGTTTCAATCCAGATCAAGATGTAGTGTGGGTAGGAAAAATCGTTTTCGTAGGTAACGAGAACAAGAAAAAGGACCGCTCTGTTTAATCAACTAGAGAGCTGTAACACCAAAAGAATAAAGACATTATTAGAAAATTATTGCTATGCTAACAGATATTTTTGTGACAAAACTCGGAATGACTCAAGCCTGGACCAAGAGCGGCAAGCGATTAGCTGTAACTCGAGTCAAGGTTGGGCATAATAATGTTATTTCAAAAACTGAAATTTCAGTACTCGATAAGAATTCAACAAAGCGCGATACTCTTCCATGTACAATCCTCGAAGTAGGATATGGTACAAAAAAATTGAAGAATATGACTAAGCCACTTAGAACTAGATTAGAAAAGAGTGGCTTTTCTAATGGTGTAGCTAAAATTCGTGGTGTTCGTATGTACGAAGGTGCTGCTGATGTCACTATTGGTGACACTATTACTGTTGATAAAGTTCTCGAAATTGGTGATGTAGTTAAAGTTCAAGGTATTACAAAAGGTCGTGGATTTGCTGGTGGTGTTAAACGCTGGGGATTCCATGGCGGTCCTAAGACTCATGGTCAATCTGACAGACATCGTGCTGTTGGTTCAATTGGTGCAGGTACAACTCCAGGTCGTGTTTGGTCTGGAAAGAAGATGCCTGGTCACTATGGTAACGTTGCTAAAACTGTCACAGGTCTCGTTGTCATTCACATTGATGCAGATTCTGGTGAAGTTTGGCTTAGTGGACCAGTTCCTGGTTCTATCATGACTGATCTTAAGATTAGTAAGACTGGCCGAAACAAAGCTATTGAAATTGATAGAGTTGCATCTTCACTTCCTAAAGTTGAAGTAGCAGAAGAAGTCGCAACTGAAAACACAGAAAGCGAAGCCTAAGTATGAAATTAGTTAGTCTGACCTCTACTGGAAAAACTGGATCAGTAACAGCATCTGACAGTATCTTTGGCGCAAAGGTGAACGCAACACTTTTGGCTCAAGCTATTCGTGTGTACAGAGCTAATCTGCGACAGGGCACCAGTAAAGTTTTAAATAGATCTGAAGTTAATTTAACAAAGCGTAAAGTCTACAAACAAAAAGGCACTGGTAATGCACGTCATGCTGCAAAAAGTGCTCCAATTTTTGTTGGTGGAGGTGTAGCTCATGGTCCTACTGGACTTGAGAACTGGAGTTTAAATCTTTCACGAAAGATGAAAGCTAAAGCTCTTATCTCAGCTTTGAGTGCACAATCAGAAAACATTGTAGTTGCTAACGGTATTACAGAACTTTCTGGGAAAACCAAAGAAGTTTCAGAGCTTCTGGCACCAGTTATTTCTTCAGCTAAAAGAGTACTCATTGTGTTAGCAAAACGTAACCCTGTTACTGAAAGAGCCATTTCAAATATTCCAAACGTAACAACACTAACAGCATCATTGGTCAATGCATTTGATATTGCAGCAGCAAATAAAATTGTGATGACAACAGATGCGATTACAGCACTTGAAACTCGTCTTACTAGAGAAGAAAAAATGGTTTCAAAATCAGATAAGGTCGCTCCTGTTGTAAAGGCAGCACCAAAGAAAGCAGCTGAGAAAAAAGCAACTCCAGAGAAAACAGTTGCAAAAAAAGCTGCCCCTAAGAAAACAAAATCAGTAAAGAAAAGCGAGTAAGATATGAACGCATATACAATTGTTAAACCGATCATTACAGAAAAAGCACTTACTTTGGCAAACGAAAAGAACACCTATACTTTTCAGGTAAGTCGAAGTGCTAATAAGCATCAAATTAGTGAGGCTATTGAAGAACTTTTTCCTGTTAAAGTGGTGAATGTTCGCACAGTTACTAATCAACCAGTTGTTAAACGTACAGGTAAACGTCGTATGCAAGTTACAGGCGGAAAAGTAAAGAAGGCTCTCGTCACTCTCAAAGCTGGTGATGAAATCAACTTATTTGATATTTCAGAAAGTATCCGAGAGTAAGGATTGAAGAGACATGTTAATTACACGAAAACCAACAAGCGCCGGAAGAAGACATCAAGTTGTCATCGACAGAGCTGAACTTCATTCAGGTGCTCCAGAAAAATCACTGTTAGCTTCAGGACACAAGAAACGACAAGGACGAGGATTCCAAGGAAGAATCACTGTTCGACATCGTGGCGGTGGTGTTAAGAAGAAAATGCGTATCATTAATTGGAAACGAAATAAATTTGGTGTTCCAGCTACTGTACAGCGTCTTGAATACGATCCAATGAGAAGTGCTCACCTAGCATTAATGTATTATGCAGACGGTGAAAAGGCTTACATTATTGCTCCTAAGGGAGTAGCTGTTGGAGATGTACTTACATCTGGCGAAACAGCTGATGCTAAAGTAGGTAACGCATTACCACTCAAGAACATTCCAGTTGGTATGTTCGTGCATAATGTTGAACTACGCCCTGGAAAAGGTGCTCAGATTGTTCGTGGAGCAGGTACTTCAGCAGTTGTTGCTTCAAAAGAAGGTAAGTTCGTAACGTTGCAACTTCCTTCAAAAGAGATGCGTCTTGTAAATGCAGATTGTTTAGCTACTATTGGTGAAGTTGGTAACGCTGAATGGAAAAATAGAAAAATTGGAAAAGCTGGTCGCAAACGCCTTATGGGTATCAGACCTGCAGTAAGAGGTACAGCTCAACATCCAGGATCTCATCCACATGGTGGTGGTGAAGGTCGCTCAGGTGTTGGTATGAAGTATCCTAAGACACCATGGGGTAAGCACGCACTTGGTAAGAAAACACGTAAGAAGAATCACAGAACTGATAAGTTTATTGTCAGAGATAGAAGAGTTAAGTAAAAAAAGGTTGTTAAAATATATCGATTCTTCGATAGAATCAACAAGAGAAAAATATGTCAAGATCAAGTAAAAAAGGACCATTTATCGATCCAAAAATGCTGAAGAAGGTTATGCTTCAGAAGGCATCTGGCGATAAGACTGCAATTAAAACATGGAGTCGTGAGTGTACAATTTCTCCTGACTTTGTGGGCCATACATTTATGGTTCATCAAGGAAAAATATTTGTTGAAGTATTTGTCTCAGAAGCCATGGTTGGCCACAAGCTCGGTGAGTTTGCACCAACACGTAACTTCAGAGGTCATGGTAAGATTGTGAAACGTGTCCTGACAAAGACGTAAAGAATGAATGGATAATAAGAGGTACAGAGTATGATTATTAAAGCAACACAGAAAAATACTAGACAAACAGCACTTAAAGTGCGTTTAGTTGCTAATGCTGTTAAAGGCATGAAGCTTGAAGATGCAATTAAGCAACTTGGTGTTATTGAACGCAAGTCATCAATAGTTGTCTTGAAAGTTATTCGTCAGGCAATTGCAAATGCCATGAACAATCATGGATTAACATTTGATGATCTAACCTTAAAAAATATAGTAGTTACTGGTGGTCCAAGTTACAAGCGTTTTCGTGCTGTAAGTCGAGGTCGTGCACATAGCATTATCAAACGAACTTGCCATGTATCAGTAGAGCTCGAATCAGGAGTTGTTCCAAAAGAAGCAGCACCTGTTAAGAAGGCTAAGAATGCTGCAAAAGTTGAAAAGACTGAAACAGTCGAAGAAAAGAAAGTAGCAACAAAGACAGCAAAGAAACCTGTCGCTACAAAAAAAGTAAGTAAGAAAAAATAAATTGCACAGGCAAAAAGCGGCAACATGTAGTAAAATACAAGTTTCCGAAGTAAAAAGAACGGAAGAAGAAATCAGATATGGGACAAAAAGTAAATCCAACCGGCTTTAGATTGGGCAGCACCTTTACCTGGAAATCTCGTTGGTTTGCAGGCCAAGCTGACTATTCAGATAGAGTCATTGAAGACCACAAACTGAGAAAATACCTTAATAACAAACTTGAGAGCGCTGGTTTAGTACAAGTTGATATTGAACGATCACTCACAGCTATCAAGGTTATTCTTTACGTTTCACGCCCAGGTGTTGTGATCGGAAAAGGTGGATCAAATCTTGAACTCGTTAAGAAAGAAATCGAAAGAATTCTTAATGTTTCAAAAGTGAAAAAAGATAAAGTTAAAATAGATTTGCGTGTTGAAGAAGTCAAAAAACCTGACCTTAGTGCAAAGTTAGTTGCAGAACGCATTCAAAATCAGCTTATAAAGCGTTATCCACATCGCCGTGCTATTAATCAAGCACTCGAAAAGGTAATGCAAGCAGGTGCAAAGGGAGTAAAGATTGCTTTGTCAGGAAGAATTGGCGGAGCAGAAATTGGTCGAACTGAAAAATATTTTGAAGGTAGTGTCCCTACTCAAACTATTCGAGCAAACATCGACTACTTCCAAGTTCCAGCAGCAACTCGCTCTGGATATGTAGGCATCAAGGTATGGATTAACAAGGGAGAAATCGTTTAACGATTTTACCGACACGGAAACGAAGATATGTTACAGCCTAAGAAAAGCAAATTTAGAAAAGAGTTTAGAGGTAAACGCCGTGGTGTTGCCGCAAGAGGTACAACAGTAGCTTTTGGTGACTACGGATTACAAGCTACCACTTCAGGATGGGTTAATTCTCGTCAGATTGAAGCAGCTCGTAAAAAAATTACTTTTATGACTAAAAGAGCTGGTAAGTATTGGATTAGAGTGTTTCCACATAAGCCAATTACGAGTAAACCAGTTGGTGTAAAAATGGGATCTGGAAAAGGTGCTATTGATACACACGTTGCAGTTGTGAGACCAGGCATGGTAATGTTTGAACTCGCTGGTGTTACAGAAGAAATTGCAAAAGAAGCATTCAGAAAAGCAGCACACAAGCTTTCTGTACAAACAACGATTGTGAAGAAATAACGTATGAAACAAAATGATATTCGAGCACTACAAGAAAAGACAGTAGCAGAACTTCAAGCTCAGGTCGCAGAGTTATCAAAAGAACTCGCCCGCGCACGTCTTGAAATGAAAGCTGGTCGTCGTCAGAACACTCATATTGCTATGATTGCAGATGATGTAGCTCGAGTGAAAACTGTTATTAGAAAAAAGGAACTCGAAACCGCGTAAGCGTAAGAGAGGTTGATGCATGAAAAGTATACAAGGAATAGTCACATCGCTTAAGACAGCCAACACCGCTAAGGTGAGTGTTGAACGTATGTGGGCACACCCACTCTACGGTAAGTCTGTTAAACGAAACAAGGGATATGCTTGTCACTACGAAGGCATGGAACTTAAAGAAGGCGATATTGTTGCCATCGTAGGTTGCGCTCCAGTGAGTAAAACCAAGCGATTTAGAGTTGTTAACAAGGTTGAGAAATAAGAGGCCATCATGATTCAATTAAGATCTGTATTACAAATTGCTGATAATAGTGGTGCCAAGAAAATTCGCGTCATTCAAGTACACGGTGGATCAAAAAGACGATTCGGGTATGTAGGTGACATCGTCGCTGCTTCAGTTATTCAAGCTGATGCAAATGGAACGATTAAAAAAGGTGAAAAAGTTAAAGCAGTAATTGTTCGTACACGCAAAGAAACTCGCCGTGCAAATGGAGAGTATGTACGTTTTGATGATAACGCAGCAGTTATTATTGAATCTCGAAAGAACAATGCTCCAATAGGAACTCGTGTCTTTGGTCCAATTGCTCGAGAAGTTAAGGACAAAGGATATAGTAAGATTGCTAGTTTAGCACCTGAAGTTCTATAAACGGAAACTAATATATGAAATTTAAAGTCGGAGACAAAGTTAAAGTAACGAGCGGTAAAGATAAGGGTAAACTTAGCAGTATTGTTAAAGTTATTCCTAAGAAGAATACCGTGGTTGTTGAAGGTGCAAACATGTATGTTAAACATGTTAAGCCTATGGGTGGTCGAAGTGGTGATAAGCTTTCAGTCGAAAGAGCATTATCAACTGCAAAGATTGCACTTGTTAACGATAAAGGTGAAGTAGACAGAATTGGTTACAAAGTAGCTAAAGATGGTTCAAAGACTCGTGTCTTTAAGAAAACTGGTGCAGCTGTACCAGAGCCAAAAACAGAAGCTAAGAAATAAAGATACTCGATATGTCAGATTTGAAAACAACCTACCAGCAAGAATTAGTACCACAACTTGAAAAAGAGTTCGGTATAGACAATGTTTTTGCAGTGCCACATCTACAAAAGGTAGTACTCAATATTGGAGTTACTAACCCAGTTGATCCACGTGCTCGCAAACCAATATTGGAAAATATTGTTACACAGTTCGAGACAATCACTGGTCAAAAGCCTCAGATTACGCTGGCAAAGAAGTCAATCGCAGGATTTAAACTTCGTGAAGGTGATCCAATGGGTGTTATGGTTACTCTTAGAGGTCAAAGAATGTGGGATTTTGTTACTAAGTTGATTTCAATCGCACTTCCACGTGTAAAAGACTTCCGCGGAGTTTCAAGAGTTGCATTTGATGGACAAGGCAACTACAGTCTGGGTATCGAAGAACAGATAATTTTCCCAGAAATCAATTATGATAGTATCGAAAACGTCAGAAGTTTACAAATTAATTTTGTGACTACAGCAGAAACTGACGAGCAGGCATTCAGACTCCTAGAGTTATTAGGAATGCCGTTTGAAAAAGAAGAAAGTAAATAAAGGAATTGCTACATGGCAAAAAAGTCTAAGATTGCAAAATCTAAGAAATTACTAGCAAAACGCAACGCTTACGAAGCAGCAGGTGTTAAGAAAGAGAATAAATTCTCAACACGTGGTGTGAACCGTTGCAAAGTGACCGGACGTCCAAGAGGATACATGCGATTCTTTGGTCTAAGCCGTCTCACTTTCCGAGAATTAGCATTAAAAGGGGAATTACCTGGAGTAGTAAAATCCAGTAAGTAAAGTGAGTTATGACTGATCCAATTGCAGATTTCATCATCCGAATCAAGAACGCTCACATGGCACGTAAAACTGTCGTTGAAGCACCGTTCTCAAAGGTTAAAAAATCTATCGCTGATATTTTAGTAAATGAGGGCTATCTCTCTTCCGTAGAAGTACGTGAAGAAAAGCCATTTAGTATGTTAGTAGTAACGCTTAAATATATTGGTAGACAACCTGCTATCAATGACGTGAAACGTCTTTCAAAGCCAGGACGAAGGGTGTACTCACCTTCTGATGCAGTCCCTAAAGCTTTGGGTGGATATGGAATTACCATTGTTTCAACAAGTAAAGGCGTTATGACTGATGTAGCAGCTCGCAAAGCCAACGTAGGCGGCGAACTACTCTGTCAGATCTGGTAAAAGCAAAAGAAAATAATACGTATGTCAAGAATCGGAAGAACACCAATCACAATCCCACAAGGAGTTACAGTAACTGTTACTGGTAAGTCTGTCGTGGTTAAAGGAACGAAAGGCGAATTGATCGTCGAAATTCCAGCTAAGATCGCAGTTTCTGTTGAAGGTGACAGCGTGCAAGTAACTCGCAAAAATGAAGAAAAGCATACTAAATCACTTCATGGTTTAGTTCGAAGCTTGATAAATAACAGTATTACTGGTGTTGCTGAAGGGTTTAAGAAGACGCTTAAGCTTGTCGGTACTGGGTATCGCGCTAAAGCACAAGGTAAAGCAGTTGAACTTTCAGTGGGCTACTCACATCCAGTAGTTATCACTCCAATTGATGGAGTGGAAATTAAAGTTGAGGGTCAAGACACTGTGCATATCATGGGATTTGATAAGCAAAAAGTAGGTCAAGTTGCAGCTATTATTCGTAAAGTTCGACCTCCAGAACCTTACAAAGGTAAAGGAATTCGCTACGAAGATGAGGTTGTTCGAAGAAAACAAGGTAAAGCAGCAGCGTAAGATCGACTGAGGAAATAAGATATGCCAACAATTAAACATAACAAATCAACACAACAAAAGAGAAAGATGCGCGTCCGTACAAAATTGCATGGTACAGCAGCAAGACCTCGAGTTAGTGTTGAAAGAACTAACAAATACATTTACATCCAAGCAATAAACGACGATGCTGGACTCACTCTTGCTTCTGCAAGTGATGCAGCACTTCGTAAGAGTGGAAAAGATGCTGGTACAAAGACTGAGACAGCAGCAATCGCTGCTTCAGAACTTGCTGCAGCATTAAAGAAACAAAAAATTTCTACAGTCGTATTTGATCGAGGACAATATAAATACCACGGTCGAGTAAGTAAAGTTGCAGAAATTCTACGAGAAAAAGGTATTGAGGTATAACCAATGAGAACTAATAAACAGCAAGAACCAAAAGAATTTGAAGAGAAAGTAATCCAGATTTCACGCGTCTCAAAAAAGACAAAGGGTGGAAATAATGTTGGATTTTCTGTATTGATGGTTGTTGGCGACAGAAAAGGTCGCGTTGGAGTAGGACTTGGAAAAGCTAAAGACGTTGTCTCTGCAATTCGCAAAGGCATAAAAAAGGCTAAAAAGAAGTTAATTACTGTTCCTTTAAATGGTACAACTATTCCTTTTGCTATCACGGTGAAAAAAGGTGCTGGTCGAGTTATGCTCAAGCCTGCTCCTCAGGGTTCAGGTGTTATTGCAGGTGGTCCAGTTCGCGCAGTTGTTGAAGCAGCCGGCGTTCGAGATATCTCAAGCAAAATTTTAGGATCTGAAAATCAAGCATCTAGCGTATATGCAACTTTTGAAGCTCTTACTCAAATTCAAAAAATTGTTGAATTAAAGGGTATTAAGCTTAAATCAATTGCAGACGTTGAAGCTGAAGAAGCATCTAAGCAAAAAGAATTACAAGAAAAGCATGCGAAGCGTGCTGAATCATCTGAAGAAAGTTCAGATAAGAAATCACCAGCTAATAAAGTGGCTAAGAAGCCTGTTAAAAAAGCAGCTGCAAAAGCAGAAGCAAAGACTGTAGCAAAACCAAAAGTTGCACAAAAGGCTGAAAAAAAAGTAGCTGAAGAAAAAAAATAAAGGTTTGATAGCATGTCATTACTTGGAACACTAAACAAAACAACAACAAAATCTCAAAAGCGCATCGGTCGTGGCTATGGCTCTGGAAAAGGTGGTCATAACTCTACTCGAGGTACAAAGGGATATAAATCTCGTCAGGGAAGTAAAGTGCCACTCTGGTTTGAAGGTGGACAGTTACCTCTTATTAAGAGATTACCAATGCTTCGTGGTAAAGGTAAACTTAATGTTGTTCGCCCAACTGCAGAAGTCACCCTTTCAGCAATTCAAAACATGACAGCTGATGTTATTACTCTTGATGCTCTTAAACTTGAAAAAGTTATCGATTCACGATTTAAAAAAGCAAAGATTATTGCTTCAGGTGAGTTAACAAGAAAAGTTACTGTACAAGGTGTACCTGTTTCTAAAGCTGCGAAGAGTATAATCGAAAAAAACGACGGTAGTATTGCTTAAGCTTTTATAGTACAGTAGTGCTCTGGCAATCAAGGCAATTAAAGAGAGTTCTGTAATAAATGAACAAAATAACAACTTTTTTGGGCAAAATAATCAAAAATCCAGAGTTGAAAAGGAAACTCTTCTTTACTGCAAGCATTTTCTTCGTTTTTAGATTGTTAGCACATGTTCCAGTTCCTGGTGTTGATGTGGCTAAATTAACTTCTCTATTTGCTACAAATCAATTTTTAAGTTTACTAAACATTTTTTCAGGTGGAACACTATCTAACTTTTCAGTTATGGCCGTGGGAATTAGTCCCTATATTACTGCATCTATTATTATGCAGCTTGCTGGTATGGTTGTTCCTCAAATTAAAGAGCTTCAAAAGGATGGTGAGGCCGGAAGAGAAAAACTCAATCAGTATACCCGATTTCTGTCAGTCCCATTGGCTGTTGCTCAAGGCTTATCTGTGCTTGCACTTCTTAGATCACAAGGGCTACTCGAAACCGCCGATCCTTTATCAATTGTTGCCATGATACTTACCCTGGTTGCAGGTGCCATGATCATTACCTGGTTGGGCGAGCTCATTTCTGTGTATGGTATTGGTAACGGTATTTCAATGATTCTCTTGGGTGGCATTTTAAGCCAAGTGCCTCAAAGTTTTGCACAAATTGCCTATGGTGGAGGTGGGTCACAATTTTTTACCCTTATTTCGTTTGCTACGGTATTTATTGCAGTGATTGCATTAACTGTGTTTATGAACGAAGCAGTTCGAAAAGTTCCAATACAGTATGCAAAGCGTGTTCGTGGAAGCAAAGTATATGGTGGACAAAAAAGTCATTTGCCTATTAGAGTAAACGTTGCTGGTGTTATGCCAATTATTTTTGCTGTATCCATAATGTTAGTTCCATCCTTCTTATCTCGACTTTTCTTAGCATCAACTAATCAACAATTAGTATCAATTGGACAATTTTTGGCTATTCAGTTCACTCAAACTGCTCCATTGTATATTGTTACCTATTTTGCTATTGTCTTTATCTTTTCATTTGTCTCTGCACTCTTGTTCTTTAACGCTGAAGATATTTCCGATGAACTCAAAAAATCAGGTGCTTTTGTGGCCGGAATTCGACCTGGTGCTGCCACCAAAAAATTCCTTGAATATGTAGTTATTCGTATTACTTTTATTGGTGCCGTCTTCTTAAGCGGTATTGCAATACTGCCGATTGTTGCTCAGATCTTTACAGATGTGGGTTCTTTAGCAGTGAGTGGTACGAGTTTACTCATCGTAGTCTCTGTTATTTTAGAGACGTCCAAACAGGCAGAAAGTATGCTTGTTGAACAAAACTACGACAAGTACCTATAAATAAACAGCAATTCTGGAGTGGGGTCCAGAATTATAATAGTGGGGAAACATATGAAAATCGTTCTTATCGGAATCCAGGGTGCTGGAAAATCTACACAAGGTAATTTTTTATCAGAAAAATATAATATTCCCTATTTGTCATCTGGGCACATTTTTCGATCAATGGCTAAGGAGAAGTCAACATTAGGTAGATGGTTAAAAGAAACTATCAATTCAGGAGCACTTGTTCCAGACGAAAAGACGCTCGAAATCATGCTCACTTATCTTGAGAAGCCAGAATATGCCAGTGGCTACATCCTAGACGGTTTTCCAAGAACTGAGGTGCAAGCAGAGGCCTTTAACGGTGGAGTTGACCAAGTTGTGTTCCTTGATGTATCAGATAAAGAAGCATTATGGAGAATTGCTGGACGAGTTGGTGATAGAGATGATGAAACAGTACATGCAATCCGCAAACGTATTGAGCTATTCCATGAAATGACTGAACCTGTGATAGAATTTTATCGACAACAGAAAAAATTGGTTTCAATTAATGGTGAAAATGATATTGATCAAGTATTTAAGGATATTGTTGCTGGAATAGAGAAAAACACAAAATAATCTAAACTGCTACAGCAACAGGCTTAGAAGAACACAGTGTGTTTTCTAGGCCTGTTTTTGAAAGTACACATGACTGACACAAAAAAAATTGAAGCAATGAGAGCTGGTGGAAAAGCACTAGGAAAAGTTAAAACTGCTTTAAAAGATTTCACTAAAGTGGGAACTTCGTTTGAAGAGATTGAAGCAGAAGCTCAAAGACTTATCCGTGCAGCCGGATATACACCAAGTTTTTCAACAGTTCCTGGGTACGATTGGGCAACCTGTGTTATGAAAAATGATGAGCTTTGTCATGGTATTCCTAAACATAAGTATGTTGATGACGGTGATGTTATTACTATTGATGTTGGTCTGATTAGTCATGGCTATCATCTAGATACCACAATAACCTTTGCAGTAGGGGCAGTTCGAGAAGAAGTGACTCTTTTTTTAGAGCGAGGTCGTGAGATAGTCGATGCTGCTATTGCAAAAGCAAAGCCTGGAAATTCAGTATATGACATAAGTTATGCGATGGAAAAAGGTCTAAAAAAGTACAATTATGGTGCGGTTACGCAATTAACTGGCCATGGTATTGGTAAAGAACTGCACATGGATCCAGCAATTCCTTGTGTAGCTTATCGAGCTGATAAAAAAAAGAAATTATCTGTTGGTCAAACTGTGGCGATTGAAGTTATGTATGCGGAAGGTTCTGCCTACGTAGTTGAAGATTCCGATGGTTGGACATATAAAACAGATGATGGTTCTCTTTCTGGAATGTTTGAAGAGACGGTTTTAATCACAAAAAACGGACCTGAAGTGCTGACTCAATCAGCATAATGACTTTTTTAATAAAATTTGCTATAATACATACCTCCCCCGCATGTGTGGATTGATTTTGCATGGTAAGTCGAGGTAGAATACGGTTTGGACTCAAACCAAGACAAAGGAAATAAAAAAACTATGGGAAAAGTACAAGACCATAAGCGTTCAGCAAAGGCTAAACGTCAGGTAGATACCACAACAACTAAATCAGCAGATCGAGATAGATTTGAAGTTGAGGGAGTTGTCGAAGAATGTTTGCCAAATACAATGTTTAGAGTGAAGGTGACTGAGTCAGAAGTTACCCCTATGATTGGGTTAACTTTGCTCGGAACATTAGTTGGAAAGATGCGATTGTTTAGAATCAGGGTTTTACCTGGTGATTATATCAAGGGTTATGTGTCAAAATATGACCTCAAAAAGTGTAAAATCACCTATAGATCGGTAAAAAAGCCTTCGCAGTCAAATTAGTACTTTTAGAAAACGGGTATTTGAGGTAGAATTCAAGCCTGGCAAAAAAAAGAGAGAAACTAGTATGAAAGTTAAATCATCAGTCAAGAAACGCTGTTTGCATTGCAAAATTATTAAGCGCAAGGGAGTTGTGCGAGTAATATGCAGTGATCCAAATCACAAAGTAAGACAAGGTTAATTAAAAGGATTTTCGTTATGCCACGTATTGTTGGTGTTGATATACCAGAACATAAAAAGATTTTCTACTCATTACAATCTGTATATGGAGTAGGTCAAAAGGCAGCTTCAGACATTTTGGAACTTGCTAACATAGATCCAGATAAGCGAGCTAGAGATCTTACCGCTGATGAGGTTAACCGTATTCAGAGAGCTCTTGATGGTCGCATGCTTGAAGGTGATCTTCGTCGTGATGTAAATGATAACGTTGACCGTTTAAAGCGTATCCGCTGTTATCGTGGTTTACGTCATATTATGAAGTTACCAGCACGTGGTCAGAGAACACGTACAAATTCACGTAATGCACGTGGTGGTTCTAAGAGACGCACTGTCGGTTCTATGAGTAAAGAAATGGCAGCTAAGTTAGAAGCAGCAAAGAAGAAGTAAATAACCCATGCCTAAAACAAGAATTACAAAAAATAAAAAAGTAGTAAAGAAGAACATTCGTTCTGTTCAAAAGGGACGATTATACGTAACTGCAACCTTTAACACTACATTAGTAAGTGTTACTGACGAACAGGGTAACGTACTTTGTTGGTCAACTGCTGGAGAAGCAGGATTTTCTGGTTCAAGAAAATCTACTCCTTACGCAGCAACCATCACTGTTGAAAATGCGATCAATAAAGCTCGTGGATTTAACATGAGCAATATGGATGTTTTCATTAAAGGACCTGGCCCAGGAAGAGATGTGGCACTCAGAGTGCTCAAGGCTCAGGGTATGCGTGTGGGAATGATTGTCGACATGACTCCTGATCCACACAATGGTACTCGTCCACGTAAGGCTAAGCACAATAAATAGGAATACACATTATGGCACGATATACAGGACCACGTAACAAACTTGCTCGAAAAATTGGTGAAGACCTCGGATTGAAGTCTAATCCACTTAAAGTAGCTCGAAGACTCACTATCCGACCAGGACAGCATGGAGCTAAATCTCGACGAAAAACATCTGATTTTGGTACTCAGTTACAAGAAAAACAAAAACTTAAATTCATTTATGGAATTCTTGAAAAGCAACTTCGTAAGTTATACACAGATGCTTCTAAGAACCCAACAGCAACAGGTGCTGCATTGCTTAGTTTACTTGAAAGAAGACTAGATAATGTAGTATACCGACTTGGCTGGGCTAACACCCGAGCTGCTGCACGTCAAATTGTTTCTCATGCACACATTCAAGTTAACGGTAAGAAAATGGACATTCCATCATACCGAGTGCAAGTGCACGATGTTATCTCGCTAACTAATAAAGGTATGAAGATACCAGCAGTTTCTGAAGCTATTAAATCAGAGGCAGTTACTTCACCAAATTGGTTATCAAATAAGAGTGGTGTTGCAAAAATTGCTCGTTTACCAGAACGATCAGACGTTGCTGAAACAATTCAAGAACAATTAATTGTTGAGTACTACTCAAGATAAAGAAATAAAAATATACGTAATATAAAGTAATATAAACCTAGTATACAGATTCCTCAAACGAGGGAGGAGAAACAAAGGAAAAAAACTATGAGCACAGATTTACAAGCAAATCCAGCTATGAGCCCTACTTTTCAGATTTCTGAAAGTGAATCATCAAATACACACGCTGTTATCACCTTGAATCCACTTGAACAAGGATACGGACATACCTTAGGAAATGCTCTTCGCAGAGTACTCTTAACATCTCTTCCTGGTTCAGCAATTTCAAGTATGCGTGTAGAAGGTGCAGAGCATCTCTACAGTACTGTTGAAGGCGTTTCTGAAGATGTACTACAAATTTCATTAAACGTTAAACAAATTAGAGTTCATTCAAGTGTAGAGGGTGCAACAAAAATGCGTCTTTCTGTTGCTGGACCAGCTACTGTAACGGCAGCTGATATTCAAGCTGAGGCAGGACTTGAAGTTATTAATACTGATCAAGTTATTGCTACAGTTGCAGATAAACATACTCTTGAAATCGAAATGACTGTTGAAACAGGCATGGGGTACGTTGTTGCTGATGAAAAGAAAGCTGAAGCTATTGGTGATATTATGCTTGATGCTCTTTATAGTCCTGTAATCAAAGTATCTTACAAGGTTGAACAAACTCGTGTTGGTCGACGTACTGACTTTGATAAACTCGTTTTAGATATTGAAACTGATGGTACACTTTCTCCACTAGATGCGTTGCAGCAATCTGCTCGTATTTTAGCTCAACAATTCACACAAGTTTTCGAACCAGTGGTTGTTAAAGTGGAAGCACCAGTTGAAGCTCTTTCACCAGAAGAAAAAGAAGTCTTAAGACTTACTGTTGAAGAGCTCGATTTACCAACTCGCATTGCTAATGCGCTTAGAAAAGGTGGATTTGAAACAGTGGGCGATCTCGTTGGTGTCCCTCAAATTACCATTTCAAAGGTTAAAAACCTCGGTGGCAAGAGTGTTGGTGTGATTAATGAAGCATTGCAAAAGAAGGGAGTCAGTTTAGGAGAGTAATCTATCCAATGGTTGATAGAATATCTGACTGACTAGGAAATTATGAGACATAGAGTAAAAGGCAAACACTTAAATCGTGATACTAATCACCGTAAAATGTTACTTCGTAACTTAGTGCGTTCTTTAATTGAAGTTGGCGAAATAACAACAACTGAAGCTAAAGCTAAAGAAACGAAACGGATTGCTGATAAATTAATTGGTAAGGCTCGTGTTGAATCAAATGCAAACCGAAGACTTTTACACACCTTTTTTGGTAAGCGTGACGTTGTAAATACACTCGTTGATAGAATCGCTCCAGTGTTTAAAGAAAGAATCTCAGGTTTCACAACATTAAAAGCAAGTGGTACTCGCAGAGGTGACAACACCAAACTTATGACTCTCTCACTCGTTGAGAAGCCAGAAGTTCTTGGAACACTTAAGAACACAACCAAGACAGTTGAGGCTTCATCAGCAGTTGCTGAGAAAAAAGCTCCAGCTAAAAAAGTAGTTGAGAAAAAGCCAGCAAAGGCAAAAGCAACAACTGCAGCAAAGAAGACAAGTAAGAAAGAATCTAAATAAAGAAACACATCATGCAAAAGACATTCATGCAAAAAACCAGTGATGTGAAGCGAGAATGGCATCTTATCGATGCCAAGGACAAAGTTTTAGGTCGACTTGCTTCAGAAATTGCTGAGTTATTAATCGGAAAACAAAAAAAAGACTACACTCCTCATATTGATGCAGGTGACTTCGTAGTAGTTATCAATGCTGCTGAAATAGCTGTAACTGGCAATAAAGAGGATGATAAAAAGTACTACAGACACTCTGGATTTCCTGGTGGCTTGAAAGTTCGCACTTTAGGTGAACTGAGAGAAACTTTCCCAGAGAGAATTATTGAAAAAGCTGTGAAGAACATGCTTCCTAAAAACAAATTACAGAGTCCACGTATGACTCGTATGAAAGTTTTTGCAGGAGCTGAACACCCACACGCAACTCACTTTAAAAAGTAAGAGAGAAACACTATGGCACTTAAGTTAAGCAAAAAGAACAACAAAGTACAAAAAATCGTTAAGTCTAAACGTAAGAAATCTACTCGTGCTCGAGTAGTGAGTAGTACATCAATGACCGTTGATCCATCAGTTACATTACCTACAGGTAAGTACATTGAAGCAGTTGGTCGTCGGAAAGTAGCAACTGCCCGTGTTCGTATCTACGAAGACGGTGGTGATTTTGTTGTTAACGGTAAAGTCGTTGGTAAATACTTTATTACTATTGTTAATGCACATAGCAAATACAACGTTCCATTTGAACTTACTGGTACTAAAGGTAAGTTTGGAGTAAGTGTATTAGTAAGTGGTTCTGGTCCATCTGCACAAATGGGTGCAATGATTCATGGAATTGCTCGCGCATTAGTAGCATACGATCCTACATTCAAGAACCTTTTGAAACCTTCTGGACTTCTCACTAGAGATGACAGAATGAAAGAAACTCGAAAAATTGGTATGGGTGGTAGTGCTCGTAGCAAACGACAATCTCCAAAGCGTTAACAGCGTCTTGGATTTTCAATTCAAAGCATATTGGAACAGGCCTCGAGAAAACTCGGGGCCTGTTTTGTTATATCATTCAAAAAATTGGCAAATGCCTCACTGTGATTAACTACTCGCACTCTGATACTTGGTTAAACTCCAATTCCATAGTTTAAGTGAAAGGAACATGAATCCACCACTAAATAGACAACTAAACAGAACCACATACAGAGAGTGTTTACCCAAAAGTACTTCAGCAGGGATAGTTACCATAATTCCTACTGGGACGATAAAGTAGAGTAGGGATCTCAGCGGCTCGAAGTAGATTGAAACAGGGAATTGTGCCATTCGAGATACATCTCGATACATCCATATAACGCCATCAACCTCAGTGGTTAAAATGCCGACAACTAGGACTAAAATATGGAGCGCTGTGGCAAGAATAATACTATTAAGCATCAATATCGAAAAGAGCGCTACCGATGCAGTTGTTATGGTTAGTGATAATTGTGAGATGATCCATAAGCTTAAGGCAGTGGAGGGAATGAGAAAGAGTGCATCATTGATGTCTGGTTTGCCTGTTAAAGCCCCAAATAAGGGATTGATTGGTCGTAGGAGCATAAAGTCAAATTCACCGGTGCGTACCAGGTTACTAAAGAGGTAGACACCACGATAGAGTATTTGTGGGACGGTATCAATAAATTGATAAACCAAAAAAAATACAACCATTTCATCGCTGGTATAGCCGCCAATTGTTTTGACAGTGTTTCTAAGCATCCAAAGAAAGAGAAGCATGAAAGCAAGTCGTAGTGCCTTCCCAATAAAAAAGAATACGTTTGATCCTCGATTTACAAAAGTTGTTTGCAGTGCATTAATGGCAATAGTTTTCCATACATGCCAATATTTTGTGTAGCTGTGCATTATCTGCCTGCTGCGTCATAGTCACGCAGTCCCCTTTTCCAAATACCTTGTGCAAGAAAGGCTAATACTGCAACCCAGCCGAGGAGTACCATCGAATGAAGTTGAATTTCTGATAGTGTGAGTTTTTGTAAAAATAATTGTGTTTGTACAAACGATAGATAAGGAAATGGTGTTGCGTACATAACTTTTTGAAAAATTGTGGGTAAAACATCAAGTGGAAAAAGCTGCCCAGCAGTAAATTGGAGTAACGTATAAAACAAAAATCGTGGAGCCCAAGTTTCAGGACTCCAGAAGCCAAGACTTCCAAAGAGTAGTGAAATACAGAAATTAAGGACAATTGCTGCCAGTGTCCAAACAATAAAAATACCAAGAGTGGGAAGATCTGGCAAGTGAACTACAGGCTTAAAGATGAGAAATAATGCAATAATTTCAAAGAGCAACGCTGACGCATTTTTAAGTTTATCTGCAAGGTCTTGCATGATTAAGTAAACTGTAAGGCTTAGTGGTTTAAGAAGTTGGTTGCTGATTGCACCGCTATACACATCCTGGGCCAGGCCATTGAGTGCCGTTGCCAGTACCAAACTTTGGAGAATTGAAATAAGAAAAATATAGCTGATCATGTCTGACTGGGCATACCCAAAGGTGGTGGCTTCGGGAGCAGCACTGGTATAGATTGTCGACCAAATAGTTAATGCCATAACAGCGGCCAAGAAGCGCCGCAGGCGCCACATAAAAACTGACATGCGATACACCAACCCATTTTCCCAGGAGATTGTGAGGAGTGCCCAGTACTTCTTAATTGTTGTGGTTTTCATGAACCTTCTTTTGAAAAAACTTCTCTAATAATTGCCTCAATTGGTGGTTCTTCGATTGTGACGTCTACGACAGGAAATTTAGAAAGGACTTGTGCTGCGACTGCTGTAGCCTTTTTTCTTGCCACCAGTAGGGTAGCTGTGTAGTGAGAACCGTCGTCACTAAACTCTTTAAGATCACCAAATGCTTGCAGGTCTTTTTTGGTAACAGGTTCTGAGAAGACGAGTGAGAGTTTTTTATTCCGAGCATACTTATCAATAATATCTTGCAGTTTTCCGTCGAAGATCTTTTTACCATGATCAATAATGATTGCACGTTCACAGAGTTCTTTGACATCATCCATGTAGTGACTGGTTAAGATAATTGTTGCGCCAAATTCTTTGTTGTAAGCTTTAATAAAGTCTCGAAGTGTTTTTTGCATGACCACATCGAGCCCTATGGTTGGCTCATCTAGGAAGAGGACCTTTGGATTGTGAAGGAGTGCTGCAATGAGCTCACACTTCATACGTTGACCAAGTGAAAGTTTACGGACTTGAATGCGAATAATATCTTCCACATCCAAAAGTTTTACCAATTTTTTGAGTGTCTTTTCGAACTGTTCGTCGGGAATTTCATAGATGGCTTTATTAAGATAAAATGTTTCAACTGCTGGAAGATCCCACCACAACTGATTTTTTTGTCCCATGACCAGTGCAAATTGTTTTTGGAACGATGCTTTTCGTTCCCAAGGGTTGTAGCCTAGCACACTTGGTTGACCCTCGGTTGGGTATAAGAGCCCAGATAGCATTTTAAGCGTTGTAGTTTTACCAGCTCCGTTCATACCAATAAAGCCAACAATCTCACCTTCAGCAATATCAAAAGAAATGCCGTCAACAGCTTTAACAACTTCGTACTCGCGATGCCAGAGCGATTGAATAGAACCCCAAAGTCCGGGTTTCTTTTTATAGACCTTAAAATGTTTCTTTAAGTTTGTGATAGAGATTATTGGTGGTTTTGACATTGATCCTTTGTTACCTTAGTAGTATAGCGGTTATCCGCCGACACTTGAATACTGTTTAATTGAATACTTAAAAAATGCACGTGCTGTTAAAGCCAGACAAGTTGTAGCTACGATAAAATAAAGAATAAGCAACACTGGTGGATTTTTACCAGTGAGTATTTCGCTTGGAAGTGATGTAATCAGGCCTAAGGGGAAAATAAAGGTGAAGGTGAGAGCAGTTACCCCAGTGAATACTTGTCTAGGGATTTGGTATACACGACGGAAGCCGGGCATAATATCATTGATATTTTGCAGCTTGTCTACCCAAAGCGAGAGTGTGGCAAGAATGAACCAACCAGAATAGATGAAAACCGCCCCGCATATAAAAAGAACTACAATGAGCGCTAGTTCCATCATAGAGACGGAAATATCCATCTTTACAGCCGTAATGACTAATACAATGAGTCCAATGAGGAATCGTGGAATGTTGTTGTAACTCATTCGTTGTGTTGTGAGTAGAAAAATTGTACTTACCGGTTGAAGTAAGTATTTGCTGAGTTCACCAGAAAAAACAGATTGAGTGTATTGTGTCATGTTGGCGTAAAACACGGACCAGGTTAGTGCGTCTATCATGGTAAAGAACGAAAGTACAATTACTAATTCCTGGTGTGACCATCCAGCCACACTTTCAGTTGTTCCAAAAATAAGAAAGAAGAAGAAGTAGTTAAATGCAGTCCACATAAGTGAGACAATGAGCCAAAAGACGAAGTCTGTTCGATACTCCATCATGCGCATGAAGTCGACTTTTCTAAAATGCCAAAAAAGGTGCCAGTATTTTTTCATAGTAAACCTCATCCACCTGCAGAACTATATTGATAGAGCGCGTAGTGCCAGAACACTCTGGTTATACCAAACATACAGAGTAGTGCTATTGCTAATTCAAGGAACATACCTGGAGTAAGTGAAAGCGTCCCTTGAAGATAGGTAATCGGAACAGCAAAAATATATTTGAGTGGTAAAAATTGGTACACCGATTGAATCCAAGTTGGCATGAATGTTGTGGGAATCATAGCTCCACTGAAAAGTGAAACTGAAATCCATTTAAAATGCTCAAGCCCGGATGAGCCTTCAAACCAAAAAGTAAGCAATACAATCCACAACGCAATCATGAACTGGATGAGGTATCCCGTAATCATAAAGAAAATGAAGATAAAGATTTGGTGTGGCGCCACTGAAAGTGGCGCCACAGGGAGCACCAAACTAATTAAAAAAAACGCAACGGCCAGACCAGGCAAACTAATAGCAAGACTAACCAGTTTGCCACCTACATCTTTTGAAAAGACGTCGTTGATGTAGGAGAATGGACGAGTAAGAAAGTAATCAATTTTTCCTTCTCTAATTTCTGTTGCACGCCAGTTCTCAAAGTAGGTAGAAGTGACGCGCTCAATAATCATTACTAAGAAGTAGTACTGTGTGATTTGGGGAAGCGTAAATGAATTAATCTCAGTTTTACCAGAAAATGCTGCCTGCCACACAAAGAAGAGCACAAAAAATGGCAGAATATCGAGGAGCACGTAAATGACTAACTCAGTTCTAAATTGGAGTGAGCGAATAAACATGTAGCGATAGATTGCAAGGTATTTTTTTAACACATTTTTTTTATATACATCAAGTAGTGTAGCACTAACTCAGAGCAATCTTGATCACAAAAAGAGCCCTTCGTGTGGAAGGGCTCTTACATTTTTAAAGTAACGTAGCGTTTACCACACAGCTTTTTTAAGAGGTTTTCCTACACGGAAGTTAATAACTCTGTGACCTCGGATTGTTTGTCTTTTTGATTCATCACCGAATGGAACAACTTGTTTATCGCGAACTTGGCTCACGTAAAAAGTTCCAAATCCTGAAATAACAACTTTGTCACCTTTTGCAAGTGAACGAGTAACCTCTTCAAAGAGAGCCTCGATTGCCTCAGTGGAAGCTTTTTTTGTAAGATGCGCTTTTTTTGCGATAACGTCTACCAATTGTGATTTAGTCATAAAGACCTTTCTAAACCATTTATATTTATTTTTGTTTCAAAAACTTAAGTTAGAGACTGTAGTGTAATCTACTAAAAATAGTTGTCAAGATTCAGTCTCTATTTTACTTGGATCTACGGGCAAATTATAGACAATATAAGTATTTCTATTGTAGTCTATTTGAATTAGTATTGTCTAGGAAGTGTTTGTTGTTCATGTTTTATCAACATTAGATGCGGTCAGTTTTATAGAGGTACATGGTGAATACACCCAGCATATCATACCCCACATCTCTGAATGTTTGGTGCCGATTTGGTACGAAGTATTGGTGCATTTCATCACTCATTGCATAGGCAAAACAAATGAATACCGGTAAATACCAATGTTTTCTGAGTGAATAATTTCTTGAATATACTCTGAATCCTCTGTCCATAAAGATGAACAATACCGAAAAAACAGTGATGTGAGCCATTTTTTTAAAGATAAAGTCTAAGGATGAGTATGACGCTGAAGGCAGCTCACTTCTTGATGAGAAAAAGAAAATAACACCTGCCCAAAGGAGAGGTGGTAGGAATGCATTAATCCAGACAGACAGCGGCTTACCAGCAATTTTTATTGAGCTAAGGAAAGATTTCTTTTTGTTCCAAAACATACAGGACTATATAACTTACACTTGAGATAAGTATACCACCTCCTATAAGTGAAACAGCACTAGATCTTGGCGGTTCAAACAGTTGTTTACGAGTAAACGTCTGAGGTTCTGCGTTGTTGGATTGTACGTCCTGCTTAGTTTCTAAAGGCTCATAAGTAAATGATGTGTCTCTTCCTAGGAGCGTGGTGAGTGTTGATTCTAGAGCAGTTTGTTGAGCTATAAGTTCTTCCGTCAACTCGTGAGTTGTTTGTGAACTGGAGTTTTCTTCTTGGGGCAGATTCTCTGAGACAGGTTGTTGTGAAGGTACAGGAGATGGTCCTGCTGAAGGTGATGGAACAGCAGATACAATTTCAGCAGAAAATTCGCCAGGATTTGGTTCTGTTTGAAAGTATGCAGGTACATTTAAGGTTCTTTGCCAACTCAGGCCTTTTTCACTGGCTTCAAAGATAATGTTGAATACTTCGGTACCCTCTGGGGTATAGAGAACCACGGCATCACCAGAATTGTTGAGTTTGGCTGAGTCAATTTCAATTACTGAGGCAGTGTTTGAGTGCAGAATAGTATTTTCTGGAAACGTAACTAGGAGCGAAGGAGAAGAAACAGCATCGTACAGTTTAAAGTTGCTAATATCAGCTGTTTCTTCTCCTTTCGTAGTTAGCTCAATCCATTCAGTGCCCGTTGATGGATTGGACATTATCTCCGTAACGATCACTTCAGCCCGGGCTGTTGACTGAACCCACAGTGGAGCGCTGAACAAAAAAATAAGCGAGAGTGCGGCGCCTGAGCCCATGCGGTTCATGAGGTGTGCAAAGGATTCCCTAAGCTGTGTGAACATATGTATAGTTTAGGGGGTGAAAGTGACAGGAAGTGTAGCGTGAAATGGACTAGCCCGTTGTTTTATTTTTTGCCACCCAGAATTTTTTTAGGCACCCGGTACAGTTGTCGTGCCCGTCGTTTTTTTTGAGTATTTTCACTTTTTTCTAATTTCACACCTAAGTAAACGTGTTTTAACACTATAAATAGCAAAATGTATCCCAAAAAGACACCTAATTGTGGCCAATAGAGTATGAAGAGTGCATTTTTTCCATTTTGAATCTCCCATCCATTTTTCCAACCATCTACTTCCACATGTCGTAGCGGGGTTGGGAATGCTGAATAAGAGAATGCGATCCATCCGGCGTCATAGCTCTGAGATACAGTCAATAGGGTTGCGTCTTTTTCTTGTTCAGATTGAGATGCGAATGAAATGAAGTATAAAAAATTACCGATTTTGAATGTACTAAATTTTGATACTGAAAGATCTGATGGCGATTCTTCTGTTGACTGTGTCTCAACAGCATTTGAAGAGACTGGACTGACTTTAATTTTCCCCAGTAGTGCTAAATGAATAGGGAGTTCATGGAGACTGACGTCTATAAGAGTATTTTTACTCAGAGTTCCGGTGGATTTATTTTGGATATTCACTGATAGGTTACCGTTAGAAATGTCTTGAGGAACGAAGAAGTAGTTAGCTGAATCAGTGAGTACCTGTTCTAGCAAAATAGTTTCTGTAGCATTATTTTTAATATAAAATCTGAGTGGCAAGCCAGTTGTATTAGTGGCGGTTATCTTTAGGAAATGGTCTTGGTTTGCTTGCATTTTTTGAGTAGAACTTCCATCACAGAAGATGCCAAAATCATTAGAAGTATACACACTGGTATGTTGGTCAGTTATTTGTTTAGCTGTAGTTCCCCGAGAAAGTGCATCACAATTATTTGCAACAGTATCTGATGCGTCAAAGGGTAAGAGCTCACTCAGAGTTGCTAGTAACAATTGCTCATCTGGTCCGGATTCAAGTATTTTCTCGCTCAGCAAGTCCTGCCAAAGCGTTGAGGGGACATGTAATTCTTGGTATCGAGTGCTTTGTAACGTATTTTCATCAACTGTGGAAATATCTTCAGCACTAGATATTTTCATGGTAACTGGTTGAGAAATTATTTCTGGAAGAATAATTTGTCGATACTCAGTTTCATTCAATGTGAAAAGAGTGTCGTTGATATCTAGATAAATTTTCTTTCCTAAGGTATCGAAAGTGTACTCCATTTTTGTCAAAGAGTAGATGTCTCGGGTTGTATTTGTTTTTGTATCTAGCAAGTGAAGAGGTGCGATTGGTTCAATAGTGAGCTTATTTCCAATCAGCTGAATACCATACATTTGTTTCATTCCTTCTAATGAGGGGATGGTGATTTTTGATGCTTGGTTCAGAAGTGGTACTACAATCTGATCATTTTGAACTTGCATTCGCTGACTTGAAATTGATTCAGTGAGTAGATTCTGTAGGGGCAGATGCAGCTGACTATTTGAGTCAAAGTAGTAGCTACCAGCATATGCCACAGTATCAGTAATGAGTCTTTTTTCAAGTGGTTGGATACCTTCTGAATGAGTTACCTGTAATTCACCTGATTCAATTGTTGTTTTATAGAGACTGAGAAAGTCGTCTTCCCAAATTTTAGATATGTACCCAGTTTTTTCTAATGCTTGAATAGTATCGGCAGTTTCTTGTTTTCTTTTTTGATTGGCTTGTATGCTGGTGTCGATTAAAAGTAGAGAAATGTCATATTTATCAAGTAAAATCTCTGTCTCGGCTGTGTTTTTGGTTTGGAGTGTTTGTTGAAGTTGTGTGTAGAGTGTCTCATTTCTTACACTCCACACATCAAAATTTCTGTCAATGATTGGTTGCTTTATTCCGTACCAAATAAAACCACTTCCTCGGTAGCCCCAATCATGATTCATCCATCCCCAAAAGTCATCAAAAGGAAGGTAGAGAATCCGATTAGTGGTTGGTTGTGTTGAGAGTTCTTCGAATAAGTGAGAATAGGCACTGGGCAGTGAAAGTTGTACGTTACTATAAAAGAGTCCGCCACTAAAGAGAGGCGCTGCGCTAAAAATGCTAGCCAATGCAATAAAGAGTGCTGTCGCACCCATAACCAATAGTTTTTTTTGTGCAGTAACATAGCTGAGAAAATAGCCAATTCCAATTGAAATGAAGAGTGAAAGTACCACAGACCACTTGGTGAATGGAACTCTAAAGACTTGTCCAAGGAGCGGTAATTTTGTAATGACTGTATAGCCTAGCCCAACTATGCCTTTACCTGTTGTGAGCATTGAAATTGCTAGCAGTGTTGCTGTGAGGAAGAACACGATATATTCTGTGCGAACATGTGTATCTGCATCCAAGGATCTAAGATAGAGAATATATCCCCCAATACCAACAAGACTTATCAAGATACTTCCCACAGCAACCGGCAGTGAGTTGGTATGTTTTTCCCATGCATCCATAAGATACTGGGTCCCATTTGGGTTGCTATCTGTATAGTTAAACCAATATCCCTTTAGTCTGAGTATATTGGTAAGTGATCCTGCGGCTTTATTAGATTCAAAAACTTCTTGTGTGGAAATACTATTTTGTTTCGAATCCACAGTTTGCTGTGCATTTGTAAGGGTAAAGTAGCCAACTGGTGCGAGCCAATAAAAATGCACAAGAATGAGTGTTATCCAAAGTACACAAAGTGCCTTAATGTTTTGTCCACGAGAGCTGATTAGACTTGCTAGCGTGAAAATACCTAACACAAGTGAATACACGATAAACATAGTTTGGACGTGAAAGGCAGAAGCTCCAAGAAACTGTATCAGCGCAAAGAAAAAGATACTTTTTTTGCTAGGATTTTTGACCAGCTTAAAAGCAGTCAATAAAAATAGAGGAAAAAAGCCCCAAAAAGTTGAGAAGGCTTCTAATGGTACAAAAAAGTTTTGAATAGTTGCTAAATTAAAAGTATAGGCTACAGCTACTACTAAGGCTATCCATGTTGAATGCTTAGACTCTTTTAGTAGCCAAAGTGCTAAGTGGTAGGTACCAAGCATTCCAACTAACAGCATTGCAAAAGTCCAGATGTATCTAATGAGTTCACCAGGAAGAATAAGTGCAAAGGGGAGAAGTATGAGTTCTCGGCTCAGTTCTGAAGCATGAGCAATGCCACCAACTATACCCAGACCTTGCCAACTTTGCCAAGCAGAAAAGATTGTTTTGTACAGGTTTAGGAAAATATTTACTTCAGGAATGAGATTATCCCAACCAATGAGCCAAGTGCCCGGATTGAAATTCGTAAACACAATAGCAAGCCAGCACAAGGCTAACAGCATAATATGAGGTGTAAAAAAACGTCGAAAGTGTTGGGTAATACGCTGTATCATTGCACACCCATTGTAGTCTGGATTATGCTAGTGATGCAAGCTGTGCTTGCTTTTGCATGACATACTCTTGAACAAGTGATTGTTTAAGTACGAATGTGTCTTTAATGGCTTTAGCGATAACCATAGGATTATTACCCGTTTGAGTACCATGCATTCTGAGCTGATGAGTTACACCAAGCTGTTTAATGGTAAACCCTGCTAAATGTGTTTTTAGTAAGAACTCAGTAGATACCATAGCACCATCTGATTTTAATTCACCGACTGTGTTGAGCACAGACTTATGAATTAACTTAAAAGCACAGTCAATATCTTTTACACCTGAAGGGAATCCCAGGATAACTTTACTCCAGATTTTTAACATAGTAGCAAGCATCTGTCGATTTTTACCTTCTGCACGCTGCTTACGGTAGCCAATGACAATTTTATTATTTCTAGTATGTGGTATGAACCGTTGGAGTTCAGATAAGTCAAACTGTAAGTCTGAGTCTGTAAAGAAGATCCACTCATACTTGGCAGTTTTAAAGCCACGTTTAAGTGCACCACCATATCCTCGGTTCTTTTGTGTAATTACACGAACCGGTGCATATCGCTTAGCTAAACGCTTCGAAATAGTTAAGGTTGCATCTTTACTTCCATCATTAATAACAATGATCTCAAATTTTTTAGCAACAGTTGGAAGCACTTGGAGTGCTTGTTTTACTGCTTCCTCAATATTTCCTGCCTCATTATATGCAGGATAAAAGAGAGAGAGTGATGGTAATAGTTGTTTATTTTTCATATGCGGTCTCCTTTCTGTTCATGCCTCTAAGGAGGCTGAATATGCTAAAGAGTGCCTTCTCAGGTAAGAGGCTTACAAAGATGAATTGAACAATGTTAAGTACTACAGCTTTAGCTGTAAGTGGTACGCCATAGGTAGTGAATCCAGTGATTCGGGCTCTCAGGATGGCTGAGTAATCCTTTTTAGGATGTACTTTTGAAGTATTAGTTGCATGTAATCGATACTGTAAAAGTGATTCTTTTGTGTTTCGAATGTCACCAAACTGCATAAGCTTAAAGAGGAGTTCATGTTCTTCAGCAGATGAAAGTGATTCGTCATACCAGACAAAATCTGATGGAATACGTTTGGTAGCAAACATCACAGAAGGCTGTTGCACAGGATAGAGATATCCAGACATCTTTTTAATGTCTGAAGGCTTTGTAGGAAAAGTTTTTTCACCAATAGTAGCGTTATTTTCATCAATAACGGTACACTGGCTACCAACGGCAACTGTTTTAGGATACTTTTTGAAAACTAAAAGCTGCACTTCTAGTCGAGTAGGTTCTGAAATGTCATCAGCATCCATACGGGCTATATACATTCCTTGTGCCGCAGCATGTAGCTGATTGGCCGCAGAACTTACACCAGGTTTTTTGGTGTTAGAGATGACTTTAATGCGAGAATCTGTTTTAGACCATTTTTTAATAATCGTAAGAGAATCGTCGGTAGAATAGTCATCGAGAATAATAAACTCAAAATCAGTGAAAGTTTGATTGAGAATACTCTCAATTGCTTGGGAAACGTACGCC
Source organism: Candidatus Pacebacteria bacterium CG_4_9_14_0_2_um_filter_40_15 (assembly GCA_002788675.1). GTDB lineage: Bacteria > Patescibacteriota > Microgenomatia > UBA1400 > PJMF01 > CG1-02-43-31. The sequence goes on along the minus strand of PFRS01000005.1, from coordinate 232,349 downwards.
GCTGCATTGTGCACAGGCATAACGACACTGATTATTGGTGTATGTGTGTCTTTTTGTTTCATACTAGATACAAGTATAGCATTTAAATGGTGATTTGTCAATATTATAGGATTATAAATAGAAAGCCCCCGGGATCTCTTTTCAGAGGCCGGGGGCTAACACAGAGGAGAACTAGTCCTTCCGAATGAACGGAAGGAAGGACCAAAATACCTGTTTAGGTGAACGAATCATAAAGCCGTCACCGTTATCTTCCCAGGTAGAATGTTGATCAACCCAGGTTTGATCTAACCAGAACAGCGTGAAGCTGTCCCAACCCGTTGTGTCTGTTATGATCGCCTGATAGGTGCCAGTTGTAACTAGCGTCCAATCCGGCGTAAAGACATACTGATCAGGTCGGTACACTTCTAATTGCTCGGTTCCTGTCCCGCCTTCTACCGTTATGGTAAAGCTTTCACCTTGACCAGTAACGGTTGCAGTAATTGGATTTGGTTGTGGTGCCGGCGGTGTTTGAGCGCGGACCATAAAACCGTCACCGTTATTTTCCCAGGTGTCATGTTGATCTACCCAGGTTTGGTCTTTCCAGAACAGCGTGAAGCTGTCCCAGCCAGTAGTGCTTGTGATCACGGCCTGGTATGTATTAGTGGTGATCAAAGTCCATTCCGGTGTAAAGACCAATTGGTTTGGTGTATAGGCTTCGATTTGCTCGAGGCCTGTGCCGCCTTCTACCGTAATGGTAAAGGTTTCACCGCTACCAAACACAGTGGCTGTCAGATCTGCTGGTTTAGCAAAAACCACAGATGAGACGAACAGAATAAGAATTGTAGGAACGAATGTCCCTAGGATCAATAAGATTCTTTTCACTTTTTTCTCCTATGTGAATGTGCAGTCCTAAAATACATTACGCAGCGTCTGCATGCGCTAGTATTTCAGGATATACAGTCAAGCAAAATTACTTAACTTGAGGTAATTATAACACGGAAACAGTAATACGTCAATATTATAGGATTATATTAAATATGAGACAACTTGGCTAAAAACTGCTATTATAGATATATGAAAAAGAGATTCTGGGTGGTATTTTTGTGTATTTTTGTAGCTGGTATTCTCTCGCGCCTCTACAATATAGAGCGACCACTTGTTGACAGGCACAATTTCAGGCAGACAGATACTTGGGTAATTAGCCAAAAGTTGGCCTCTGGTGAAGCTAGTTTTTTTGCTCCAACCTTTTATCATGCCCCAGATCCAGCCAACACTGGGAGATATTTTTTAGCAGAAGTGCCTTTTTATGAAGCTATCATTGGTTTTGTCTCGACTGTGTCTACTGGTCTAGTTGCAGTCAGATTTGTAAACATTTTGCTTGCATGTGGCATTGGAGTTATTGTTTTTTTAACTGGCAGACTGTTATTTAAGTCAGATTTGCCTGGTGCAGTTGGTGCAGTTGCTATGCAGTTTTTTCCGGGGTTTTCATTCTGGGGAAGAGCGGTTACTCCTGATATTCTGTCACTTTTTGGATTTTCCTTATCTGTCTATGCTGCGGTGAAGGCTAAAACTAATAGTAAGTGGTTACTCGTGATGAGTCTTGGATTTGGGTTGGCAATACTTTCAAAACCAAGTTACGTACTTTTTGGACTACTTTTATTTGTAGCTCTTTTTGGAGAACATCTGCAACAGTTAGTAAAAGTACTTATTGGGACCAGAAAAAACAAACAAGTCGCTACATTCTTGGTTCAAGCAGTACTTGCACTGGGTATACCTTTACTTTTGTTATTGCTCTGGCGTCTGTGGATAGCCACCTTTCCAGATTCGGTTCGCTCAGATCCCGATTTTCTTACGCTTATGCATGGTCATAAGGGGTATTTTCCATTTTGGAAGGAGACACAGTGGCCAATTACCTTTGGAACTGAAAGATTATTTGGTGAGTTACTCACTCCACTTGGCGGTTTCTTTGCATCGGTGGGTCTGTTTGTTTCAGTTAAAAAAAACTCACGATTTTCTTCAACAGTCTTAGTAACATGGGTATTAAGCTGTATTTTGTTGACAGCGTTGCTTTCTTGGGGAACACGAACGCACGATTACTATGCATTACCCTGGGTTTTACCAGCTGCTTTATTATTTGGTGTGGGCGCATCTAGTTTCTTTGATTTGGTTAGAACGTTATATAAACAGAGCGGTGTTGCTCAATTTTTTGGTATGTTGCTGTTAGTTCTAGATATACTTATGGGAACTTGGTTTGGTCCGATAAGTTGGTGGAAGTACATTCAAGCCTATGCTTCGTTTGGTTCATATGAACTTTGGAACGAGTCCATGCAATCTGAGTATACCGGTATTCAATCAATGATTGAGAAGGATGCTAAAGTACTGACCATTCTTGAAGAGTATTCACCCTTTGTCCTAAATACTCTAGAAAGAGATGGAAATGTATTGGGGTTTCGCTTTTTTGAAAGTTGTCCATCTTGGCAATCATTTAGTCTCAGAATTTCTGATTATCAAAAATTTGAGCCTAAAGACTACATCTTAGTCGATAGCAGAAACTATCCGGGACGTATGTGTGATATAGATCCATACATAGATCACTTCTGGTCAAGGTATCCTGTAGTCTATGAAGGCGACATCTTTACGGTTTTCAGAGTAATTGAACCCGAATTTGTTATAAAAGGAACCGAAAATACGCTCTGGTTAGAACTCTGGAATCTAGAAAAGGACACACAACTTGAAGTCGGGGGCATTCCTGGGATGGATTCTTCAGTTTTATTTTCACCTGAATGGAAGAGTATTGGTGCAGAACGTGGCTTTGTAGCAGGCCCAATAGATGTTTCTGATTGGGTAAGTTTTAAGATCTTTTGGGAGAACCCAGATATACAGCTAGAAGCTCCTGGATGGGTCATAAATCAAGACAATTGGGTAGTAAGGGAATAATCCCCATGAAAATGTGTTTAAAACACGAAAAAAGCCGGTTTTACCCGGCTTTTAACTTATTTTTAATGTTTATTTTTCGATGTGTTTAAGTTGTAAACATTCATCAAATTTGTCACTAACAGGAACAGTTATGGTAGCTCCTGAACTTTCACTAAAGCTGTAGCGATATGCTGCTGCACAATCGGCAATAGCTTGGTTTCTTACTTCAGCTTGTTTTGTAAGCATAAAGAAGTATCCAAATGCTGACATCGAAACGAGTGAAAGAAAAAGTAACAGTGTTGTTAAAATTTTTGTCATAGTACTTTTCCGCGCAAAGCGCTTAATTTTTACTATTTATTTGTACGAGCATAGTCAAAAGCAACAATTCTTTGTGAAAATTATTGACTTTGGCTATGCCGCCAGACTTGTGGTCTGGCGGCGATAGGTATACAGAATTGAAAAGGGTTATTTGGTGACGTCTACGGTATTAGCCGGGACTTCACCTTCCCAGGGGTGGACAACGCCACCACCAAGGTAACCCCAGAAGTTAACATCCTCGACAAAACACTGGCCGTTGTCGGCCAGGTTGTCTTGGCTGTCGCCTTCGCCACAATGCCAACCGATCATGGCCCCGTCAGACGGGTGAACCATGATGACATTGTCCTCGCCGGTTGCCCGACGGAACTCTTGCCATGGTTGGAGGTGATCTACGCCTTCAGAATCTTGCCAAAACACAAAGGTGTGAATCAGCAGTTCTTCGTCGGACAGTTCGGGACAATCTTCGTCGTTAATCTGCGCACGTGCCCATTCGTGGTTCAGCACCACGAGTTCATCCAAGGCCTGCGTGACCTCAGGATTGAACTGGTATGAGCGGTAGCCCCAGTCGTTCCCACCCGCGTCGCGGGCGTAACTTTCTGGCATAACGGCGATTTGGTTACATCCACCACCGAGCATTACTTCTTTACCATCAATGATAACGGACAGGTCAACGCCAACGGCGATGCCAATCTCATTAATTGAAGTTCCGAAGCCAGGACGGCTGTGACCCAGTTCAGGGCCATATGACAAATCTTGCCACAGCTTGACGCGCCAGGTACCATCAGCGGTTAAAACTTCTTCACCAATTGGATCGGTGTTTTCAACTTCAGCGGCCGGGGTTGCAGTTGCTTCGGCAGTTTCGCTTTTGGGCATTTCGGGATCAAGAATGCGTAGTTGCCATCCGATAAAATTTTTGCAATCGACATAGATATCATTGGGATAATCATGATCACCTTCTTCCATGTAGCGGAGATCTTCGGCTGAATACACAGCATCTCCTGGAATAATAACCCCATCAGCATTGTTGGGGGTCCCACATGCAACATTGGTATCGGTACCATAAGCATGGTTGGGATCAGTGAACAGATTGTCAATACGAGCATCTACGCCGGGAACCCATTGAAAAGCAGCGTCTTCAATAGCCACAACAGGAGTTGGGCTAGGGGTTGGGGTGGGTTCGACAACTACAATTACGCTACTTTCTTCAGCAATGCTTTCGAAAATAACGAAATCAGTGCCGGGGATCCGGCACGCGGACAATAAAACTGCTAAGAACATGAAAGATAGTACTTTCTTCATTTGAGCCTCCGTAAATAGGGTATATTTCCTGGTCCGCGGGATGCAGATCCAGGTCGGCGGGAAGACCCCGCCTTAAATTTAAAAAAACAAAAATCTGGGTCTGCAACCCACAATGAGCACGCTACAACCAATAAACGCGCCCATTGTGGGTTGCACAACGACCAAATTCTGTCTTTCCCAATTACAAGAGGAAATGAAATTTCTTTTTTCTGTATACCTGTTAAGGTGCAGTTTCCAGATAAATCTGAAAACAGCTTCTGTCTCGCCCGCAGGATTTGGCACTAATGCCAAGATGCGGTATGTTGACAGGTGAAGAGCATTCGTAAATGCCTGACAGCTGTCAACAGGTGTCTATTTTATGTATGAGCGGTTCTACAACCAAGAGTGAAATGTTTAATGTTGGTTGTATGCGAGTGACGCTTGTGCATCACTAATAAGAGTATTATAACACGATCATTAACATATGTCAATACTATGGGACTAATTCTTGAGTAAACTGCTCATAGCATCTACAACTAAAAAGACCCCTGTTAAGGGGTCTTTCTAATTAGCTTCAAATGTTGAAATTAAGCAATCTTACGTTTAAGTACGAGTGCACCAGCACCAGTTACTAAACTCATGGCAGCTGCAGATGCAGTACCAAAGTCGAGAGCTGTATCAACAGGCTCATGGGTTTTACCAAGAACGTTGGTATAGACAATCTTTTGTGATTGCTCGAGAGATTGCTCTCCAGAAGCTTCACAAGTTGAGTCTTGTCCATAAGAACCAGTTGTACATTTAACTGTTACTTTTTGGTCAGCAGATTGTGACTGTTCAGCTGTATCTGCAGAAACCACAGTTGAGAAGCTGAGCATTGTTGCTGTAGCAAGAACACCAGCTAAGGTGAGTTTTAATGCTTTCATATGTTTCCCTTTTGTGCAGAATCTACTAGTTGGAGTGGTTGTAGGCTCCAATCAGCTTGTCTGCTGTTATTACTATTGCATACTATATCACCACTAAGTCGCTTTGTCAATAGTTATAGGATTGCACTATTTCTGAGTGAAGATAGTAAAAAATATAAAGATATCAATGGGGAATCGGGAGTTGAATTGATCAAGTAGTTACTGAAGATGCCAGTACAAAGTCATGTAGTTGTCACTATGAAAAACGAAAACACCATTACCTCCATCATTGAGGCAGTTCCTGCAGAAGTAGGCTTCGCCATCCTCAACGGCGGTGACAGATTTAGAACCCATGCCAACAATATCGATTGCAGGATGTGGCTTATTGCCGTACATCCAGTTGTAACAGGTATTTGAACCATAGTTTTGGGTAATGCGTGATGATGTCATTGGCCACTGCCAGCTGCCGTTTCCTGATGTCTGATTGCCACTGGGATCATGGCCACAGCCTGTATCCCAAGTAACAGATGTAGGTCCGAGTTTTTCAATTGGATTTACGTAGTTACTATAGTACCACCCCCAACTTGAGGTTTGACCAAACTGATCTGCACTGTAACGATACACGCCAAAGTGCAGGTGGGCTCCGGTCGAGAATCCTGAATTTCCCATAGTACCAATGGTTTCACCCTTTTTAACGGGCACTCCATTGCCTTCACGGATAACTACGTTGGCAGCGTCGGCAATTTGTTGGAGTTCTTTTTGGGCCTCAGCCAGGAGTTCTTGATACTTTGCCTCATTATTTTTGGTAACTCCCAAGATAGCGGTCTGTTCTGATTTTTGTCGGTCGAGTTCGGTTTTCTGACTTTGCAATTGGTTAGTTTTTGCCTGGAACTCGGTTTGTTTTTCCTCTTTGAGTGTTTTTTGATCGTCATAGAGTAGTCGTTGGGACTCGGCGAGGCTCATGGCCTTGGCGGTTTGTTCACCAGCATGACCAATGTATTTATACTGTGTAAGGAATGAGTTGAAAGTATCTGCCTTGGTAAAGAGTGCTAGTGGTGAGACGCGATTGCGCTTATATTGGCTGCGAATTCTATTGACTAACAGTGAGGTGAGGCGATCAAGGGAAATGTTGAGGCCACCGATGCGTTGGTCGAGTTCGGTGATTTCTTTTTCGAGTGCACGGATTTCTGCCGTTGTCTGAGAAATTTGTATCTCTTGAACTCTAATGTTGCCACTAATCAGGCTAATAGTGTTGTTGAGGGTGTTCTTTTGATCTGAAATGACTGAAAGTTCTTTTTCTAGACATTCCTTCTTACGAGAAATACATTGGAGGTATTCGCTATCATCTGCATCTTTGTTACAGTTTTCGTCACATGCCTCTGCAGAAACAGAAGTTGGAGTAATACTCAGTGTGGAAAAAATACAGAGTGCCGCAAAAATTCCAATAGAAAACTTCCGCAAAAGTGACGGCCAAGTGTGGAAAAAGCCAGTGGAGTGAGTTCGCATAGCTACTGCTTTATTAATCTTTGTACTGCCAAGAGACCAGCAAAGCCGCCAAGAAGCATTCCAGCTACTGTGCCAGCTCCTACTTGGGCAGCTAAGAATTCGGGCGGTATAGGGAATATGTGAACTTCACCTAAAAATTCAGAAACCCAAGGGGAAGCATACATAAGAGCGGCCATAGTGGCGCCAAAACCAAGAAGTGAACCAATCATGCCATAGAGCACGCCTTCAAGGAGAAATGGAAGCTTAATATACCAAGACGTTGCGCCTATATAGCGCATTATTTTAATGGTACCTCGTTTATGTGCTGCCTTCATGGCAACCACAATCATGATTATTAAGAATGAAATGGTTGCTAACGTGAGAATGGCACCAGCGCCAATCATACGGACAGATTGTGTCCAAGAACCAAGTGTTTTTACAATATCTTCTTGATAAACGACATCTTCAATATCTGGAGCTTTTTCGAGTTCATCTTTTACAAGAACAAGGGAATTCAGATCTTTAGCTGCTACTTCGATACTAGCTGGCAGAATGTCAGCTGTGACTAACTCCAGAAGGAGTGGATCAGTTTTATTGTCTTCTTGATAAATTTTCAGAGCTTCATCTTGGGTAACAATTTTGACTGAATCGACATACCACTGACTCTCCATCTTTTTTTTGAGCGAATCAATGCTGCTACTCGGGGTTTCAAGTTCGAAAAAGGCAATAATTTGTGGCTGCGTCTCGAAGTAACTCAGTACTTCGTTAGCGCCAGCAATGAAAAAACTAAAGATATAAGCAACAAAAAAGGTAACACTGACCATAAGAATCGAGACCAAAGCCTGGTAGGGAGATCTGCGGATTGTGGTGAGGGCGGCGGTGAGTGAGTTCATAGGTTACTTTTTGCTCTTGGATGATTTGTGTTTTGATGTATCATTTGAAGATTTTTCTGCATCAATATCAGATTTATTTGCAGTATTTATCTTTTTGGAAGTTTTCTCATCCTTCATTGTGACAGATGTCTTGTCATCATTTTTAGTGTCTTCAGTTTTTGAATCTGTCTCGACTAATCTCATCTCGATATCGAGATCATTTCCATCTGCATTAGTTTTTTCAGTTGCAGTTTTTGATTCTTTTGAGCCAAACCAGCGAGATAACAAGCCACCAGATTTTTTTGCTGGTTTCTCTGATTTTTCTTCTTTTGTATCTTTTTCTGATGTATCCTTTGATTCAGGTTCTGAAGTGCCAGTAGTAGTTTCACTCTTCACAGAACTTTCTTTAGATGAGCTTTTTGTGATATTTGCTGATTTTTTATTAGTGGATCCTTCTTTTTCTGAAGCTTTCTTATCAGTATCTTTATCTTCATTTTTTGAGTCTTTTTTAGCTGAATTTGGTTTCTTTTCACCGGTATCAAACTCGACGGTGCCATTTTTTAAGTTAATATGACGTTTATCAGAAAATATCGAGAGAACTTTGGGGTCATGGGTAGCAAATATCAATGTTGTTCCCAATTCATTTATTTGCTTGAGTAAATGAGCAATGGATTGTGAGGTATCTTGATCGAGATTTCCCGTTGGTTCATCAGCAAAAATAACTCTAGGAGCATTTGCAAGTGCTCGAGCGATACTAATACGTTGTGCTTCTCCACCTGAAAGCTGACTTGGGAAGAGATGAGCTTTCTCCGGAAGTTGAATCAGATTAAGTAAATCTGTTACGCGCTCGGCAATTTCAGTATCTTTTTTACCGGTAATGGCTAAAGGCAGTGCAATATTTTCCCAGACATTCATTTCTGGAATTAGGCGATAATCCTGGAAGACGACGCCAATTTTTCGTCTGTGTTCATGGAGTTTGCTTTTTTTAATCTTGGAAAGATTTTGTTCATCAAAACTAATCTCACCTTTATTTGGAGTGTACTCTTTAGTAAGCAGGCGCATGATGGTAGTTTTTCCACTACCAGAGTGGCCTGTGATCATAACAAGTTCACCAGGGTCAATGGTAAATGAAATATCCTTTAAACCAGAGTCATCTGGATCGAAGGTGCGGTATACAGAATTAAAAACTATCATAGAACATCCTCACTATAGCGTGTTCTGTGTCGGCAATCAATACTAAGATCTAGTACATTCTCGAGGTGAATACACAATATACAGTGCATTTCAAAAGTATAAAAAAGGAGTGAAAAAGGTTACTCTTCTGAAGGTGGTTGTGCTTTGGTTTCAAGTACTTTTACTCGACCTACATCCATAAGCCAACCAACTGATTGTCCTTGGAATGTTTCACCCCAAACTTCAATTTCCATACCTTCAAACTCACTGAGATCAGTGACTGAAGAGGTTAGGTAGACTGTTTGGTTATCTCCGCCCGGACGAAGGAGTTTATGTGAACCTTCACCTTCAAATCCTCCAATTTCGAGATATCCCTTCGCGGTATCTTTAAATGATTCGTCATTACTACCAAAAGTAGCACCTTTTTTGATTGCGCCATCAACAACCATTGTAAGATCTTCTTTGCTGCCACTCATTGCTCCGGATTTTGCATAAAGACGATACCCACTGAATCCAGTTACAACACCAAGGAGAACTGCTACAAAGGCAAAAGTTAGGAATGTTTTTTGAGATTTTTTCATGGGTGCTTCTTTTTTCCGTAGAGAAGGTATTTCTACTGCATAATCACTGCCATCGCTTTCCGATTCACTATTATCAGCCACAATTACAGCAGAGTCAACCGACGTTTCTTTCTCGAGTGTATCGGTCCCAGAGAGATTTAGTTTTTGCATACGTCCAGTATACCAGAAAAGAACAGGTTTTGTGTACAGTTGGATTTAGGAGTGAGCTAGTTATTCATAGCCTTTTGCGCGCGTTGGGGCGGTTTTAAGATGTTGGATTGCTTTATAAATACTTTCTAGGTCTTTTAGTTGGGGTTCCGGGACATAGTTGTGAGATCTTAGGTGTGAAATCCAATCAGTAAAGGAAGTACATGATGATTTGAAGCTCAGAAAGGCACGATATTGGTTATGAGAGTATTCGTTGTCACTGAGAGTGAATTTTTCGTAGTACCCTCTAGAAAAAATAAATCCAGACCCATGTTCAAGATCTGTAATAAGGTCAAGTAAAAATGAAGCATTTTCTTTTGCATTTGGGAGGACGAGTCTATATGCAGCCATCGCAATCATCATCCAATCTTTTCTGTCAATTTTTTCATAGACTTTAATGTGTTTTTGTAATGCTAGTACTAGATCAGATTTAGTATGTAAGAGTTGGGGTAGTTGAGGCACCATGAGGTAGGCATCTTTTGTATTGCGCAAGTTATCTTGTGAGAATGTATGAAAATCAGTTGCTACAACAAGTTGTTGTGTCAGGGTATGTAATACTTTTTGAGTATGTGCTTCTGCCTGATTTTCCAAAAATTTTTCGATATGATCGAGACTCGCCCTATGTATTGTTGAGCTGTATTCTTGTGGCTGAGTAACCAAAAAATTATGATCAATTGTTCTTGGAAAAGTAAGTTGGTTATGCAATTGTGCTAATTCATACTCTAAAAACTTATGTGCATAAAAGAGGCCAAAATCTTTAAAAAGATCGATAGTTTCTACATCTCGCTTAATTGTGGAAAGTGTATCTTTTGAATTTTCAGTAGGGGTTTCTGAAGGGAGTGAAAGATGCGAATCATCAAGAGTGAAGATATTACTCTTTTTTTGCAGTATATGTGCTTGCTCAAAATTTTCTTCTTCAAGTAGCTTTTGCATTATTTTAGAAATTTTTTCAGTTCCCACTTGGAGTCTGAGTAGCTGAAAAAAATCTTGGCTCTCTTGTATTTTCGCAAACTCTGAAACAATAAAAACTGCCACATCAATTCGTGATATTGAGAGATAGTATTCCACCATATTAAAAATATCTTTTTGCTCGCATGCAGCAATGCTTTCTGATATTTCAGTTGTTAAAGACTCTCGAACAACTGGAGAAAGATGGGTGAGAATCCAGGGCAAACAACTAATGATTTCTTCAAATTTTTTATCACTACTTGCTTGAGCTAGTACCTTTTGAAAAAAAGATGTTGGGAATGTTTCCCATTTAAGGCAATGAATAAATCTACTAAATTGGTTGAATGTAAACAGGTTTGGATAAACTTTAAGAACATCTTGTAAGTCTGTATAGGTTAGTTGATCTGGTTGATTATAGAGTATTTCAAAAAGCAGGGTGCCTTTGTTTTGAACTTCTGCCAAAATAATTTCAATGCGATCACTAACAGTCAGTTGTTCTGACTGTACTACATACTTACTTTTGAAGTAGAGAAAAGCGTGTTCTCCTTCTTTTGTGGTTACATCAAAAGCATCTCTCAACTCTGTATCGGTTGCAGTCTCTCCTATGTACGTTTTGAGGGATTCATTTCCAAAGGTCAACATTTGATGAAATGAGTAATCTTCGTGTTTTTTTAGATAAAAGAAGACCTCGTCCTTTGTGAAGACTTTTTTTGCCCAAAGTATATGTCGATATACTGCAGAAGCTAATTCAGTTTCTGGAAAATTACGAATAAAGAAATCGCTCTCTACCTCTGTAAAATAGTACATCTTGTAAGATATATATTCAGTTAGATTTTGAGCTTCAAAAAATTGTGCAGTCATTTTTTGATCCCAATTATCGATTTTACTTAAAATTGTTTTGTTAAAGAGAGTATAGCTGTCTTGGCCACCGAATAGTAACAATTTCTGAAAGAGTGAATTAGGTATTGAATGAATACCTGATTCATATGAAGGATTTGTTATATGATCGTAGAGTGCACTGTATCCATTTTGAATTCCTGCAATTCTTACCAAAAGTTCACTTTGTGGAATCAGATTAAAATGTTTTGTAGATAGGGCAATTGCTAGGCACCTACTCACAGTTTTTGGGGTTGCTAAAAGGGTAAAGAGCTCTTCCTGATCTGTAACAGAAGTAAAAGGTGGGATTTGATCATTCAATAGAATTCTTAATTTTCGATCTGCATCAAAATGTTTAGAATTGTTTGCTGAGATACTTTGCTCAATATCAGCTAAGACTGAATCATGTCTGAAATTTGAAAAGTTTGTAACTAAAAGTATCTCATGCTCAGGGTGTTCAGTCAGTTGTTCAGAATAAAATGTCTCGCTACATTCTGGGAAATAGCGAGCACACGAATACAGTTCATAGAGTTTATTAGCTTTAGAAAGTTTTGCAAAAACTGACGCATGGTCAAAACTTTCGTAACGACTAACATGAAACAAAAAATCTTCTATGGGTAGAATTGATTGCAGTTTGTCAACTAAGGGGCGAGGAATGTGCACTGTTTTCTCAATACATGACTCTAATGTATCGTACTCGTACGTAGCTAACCAATGTGTAAGTATTGCGATTTTTCCATCATTAGTACAGGAATCAATGAGGCGATCAAAAGTATGTGAGTAGTCATGTCCTTCTTGTGAGAGAAGTTCAATGGTTTTTGCACTTAATGCAGTAGGGTTATGAAAAGCAAGAATTACTAATTGAGTATTAACTTTTAAGAGCGTTGCAATGATTTCATCATAGGTGAAGGTGGTTTGGGTAAGATTTTCAAAAAAATACGTACAGGTTTCAAAAGTTACACAGTTCCCAAACAAATATTCCAGATTTGCAGCATCGAGTTCAAGGAGGTCAAAGTAGGTGGCAAGCAGTCGAACAGTCTCTTTTTGAGCAAGTAGTTGTAATGTGGTTTGTTTTGCAGCCTCTGGAAGTGTTGGGAACACAGAAAACAAGTCAGCAAAGCGTTTTTGTTCATACAATTCAAGCGGCGAAAGAGATTCTGCAGATTCAAATGTTTCTGAGAGTTGAACAGGTGTCTGAACAGTGGTATCGGTAGTACGTTCGGTCACAGTACTTGTAAGTATAAACTAGATTACAGTTGAATTTCAGCTTGAATAAATTCGTCAATATCACCGTCAAGAACAGCCGTAGTATCACTCGTCTCAACTTTGGTGCGTGTATCTTTAACTAAGTGGTAAGGATGGAGAACATAGTTGCGAATTTGACTGCCCCAGCTGGCATTTGTATGCACACCTTTTTCTTTAGAGATTTCAGCGCGTTGTTTTTCTTCTTCAATTAAGGCTAGCTGTGAGCGAAGTTTTTGTAGGGCTCGTTCTTTATTTTGAACTTGTGATCGCTCTTCTCTGCATTTCACTACAATTCCTGTTGGTGTGTGTGTGAGTTCAACGGCAGTGTTTACTTTATTTACATTTTGACCACCAGCTCCACCAGCTCGGGTAAAATTCCATTCAAGATCACTATCTTGTAATTCAATTGAAGTATCGGTTTCGTCAACAATGGGGAGGACTTCAACCAAAGCAAAAGAGGTTTGCCTGAGGTTATCCGCATTGAAGGGACTTTGACGCACTAATCGATGGGTGCCATGTTCACCTTTTAGATAGCCATAGGCATAGTTGGCAGTAACTTCGAACTCCGCAGATTTTATACCTGCTTCATCACCACGAGATTCTGAAATGAGGCGAGCAGTCCAGCCTTTTTTTTCAAAGTATCGCTGATACATGCGCCTAAGCATGTCTGCCCAGTCCATTGCTTCGGTGCCACCTTGGCCAGAATGAATTGAAACTATGGCGCCATTGGCATCATATTTACCCTGAAGATATTGAGCAAGTTCAAACTTTTTAAGGTTTTTTTCAAAGATTCCAAGCACTCGATCAAGATCCTTTGCAACTGATTCGTAAGAGTCTGGATCTTCAGAGACAAGGTCCTGATAGGTAGTAATTTCTTCTGCCTGAGTATCTAGGATCGTGTAGGCCTCGATCTGTTCTTTAAGTACTGAAGCGGCTCGCATCACAGCTTGGGCATCGCTGCGGTTCCAGAAATCAGCAGAAAAAGTCTGGGCCTCAATATCTAAATGTTGCTGAGTAAGTGCAAGGACATCGACATTTTGTTTTAGTGAATTCCACTTTTCGATGAGCGTGGCAATGGTGTCGCGTGTTTCTTGCTTCATGGCATGATTGTAACATGATTTTTCTCGAGTATCAGAGTCGGTTTGGTGCTGAAGGGGGTCGTCCCGAGTGGTTCAATCCATACAGGGACAGGCTCTGTTCCTGGCTGTTTATAGAGTTCAAGTGTACTGTTTGTGAGAGGTGTACGGGTATCAAATGTAATGGTGACAATAGTTGAGTTTTTTTCTGGAACGACTACAAGAAATCCAGTTTCTGTTACTTCAATACTAGGTGAAAGTGACTGATTGTTTGAGTGTAGCTGGGGTGTGCCAGATCCTGGAATATCGATGTTTGATATTTTCCATGAACTTGGATATACCACACGCTGGTAGTTAACATAGGCAAGATGCTGTGCTTCATCGCTGGCAGTTCTGACTTTTTCTGGCATATCAACTAAGTTTTGTAGTTGTGTTTTGCCCGGAGGTTCGTTTGTGTTCTCGATAAAGTAACGTGCTGTCAGTGTTGATCCTGAGTTCTGCAAAGAAATGGCTCGAGCAATATGTTTATTTGCTTTATTTATGCCGACATTGGACTCAACAAAGGCAAGCGAAGAGGTTGCTTCCTGAGTAAACATTTTTCCATCGATCTCTAATGCTGAAAAAATCTCTTGGAGTGGTTCCAGTGATGAGTATGCTTGAATATTTTTAGCTTGCATATTTTGGATCGTCAAAGCGAGTATTGCAGTTGGATCAACATCTGGATCGGTAGCAGCTATGAGCACTTGGTTCTGAAACTGTCCCAAGAGATGTTTTTTCTGAATGCTACCAGCAAAAAAGTCTTCTCGATTACTTCTTAGGACCGAGGTTAAGTTTTCAGGTGTTACGGTAAGTTGATAATCAGGTAGCCAAATTGGTCCAAGTACAGTTAATAGGTCTTCAAAGTAACTATCTGTTATTGCCACCACACCATCAAATGTATTTTGATCACCTAATGCAAAAAACTGTAAGATTTGTTTGGCGCTGGTAGGGAAGTTAGGGGCCCAGTTAGCATCAGGTAGTCTCAGTCCCCTGTCTGAACTTAAGTATTCTTTCACTCCGCTTGGGGCTGGAATCTCACCCGTAAACTGACCGTCTGCATCATAAATATCTGCAATTGAAATAGGTTGGATCACACCATCTATGAGTGTAATGACCGCATAAGAACCGGTGAACCCCCCTGTTGCTCGTAGTTCGTCAGAATTTTGAAAGAGAATGAGAAAACGATGTGTGCCATGTTGTAAACTTGACGCAACATTTCCTGCGAGTTGCGTAGTATGCAGAACTCTCGTGACATCATTCTGAGTATTTTCTGGAATAATTCGAGCACAGAGCTTACAGTTTGGTAGGTTTTTTTCAATTTGAATACTGTCGTCTTCTACAGAAACAGCAAGCGATAACAGCTCAGTAAGGTCAATCGACTCGGTACTGGCAGACTGTTGTACTGCTTTGATTGCATCTGTGGCTTGTTGAGCTTTAGAGGCAATACTCAAAATGCCATCAATAGTTTCTATTGTTGGGAGTTTGTGAAATGACAGAATGGAAAGAGTGTGTGATGAAAGTTTGAGGGTGCGGCTGTGGCTTGCCACAGCCGCACTATCTTGTGCACGTAGTGCAGCAATAAGCTGTTTTGCTGAGTAAGCACTAAAAAGTATCCAAGCAAAGGTGCAGACAAGGACTAACACAATTCCCAAAATAAGTTTGGAATGCGATCCTCGTTTTTTCTTCATGTTACTTTCTACTAAAGTATGATTCAGATGTGAACTATCGTTCTTACTTCATTGAAACGGAGGAGATGGTATCTCCTTGTGTGATAGTCATGAGGACATCAAGTCCTTCTGTGACTTTACCAAACACTGTATGTTGACCGTCAAGCCAAGGAGTTGGTTCAAAGGTAATAAAGAATTGACTGCCACCTGTGGTAGGTGTTCCTTTATTTGCCATTGAAACAGTGCCGGCAGTATCATGTTTTAGCTCTGGAACAAATTCGTCAGCAATAACGTATCCTGGACCACCTGTTCCCCACATGGCTTTTTTACTTGGATCCTTACTAAGCGGATCACCAACCTGGGCCATGAAATTTTCAATGACTCGGTGGAAGACCATGCCATCATAGAAACCATCGGTAGCAAGGTTTAAGAAGTTTTGTGCAGTGAGTGGGACCTTGTCGGTAAAGATATCGAAAGTGATATCACCCTTTGAAGTATGTATTGTTACTTGCTTGGCTTCAATTTTTTTAAAATCGGCCAATGTTTTTTCAGTTTCGCCCATCATAGGTGATTCTCCTGTTGTTTGTTTATTTGTACTATCAGATGGTTTACCATCTAGATTAACTTCAATATCTGAAAGAGTTGTCTCTACACCGTTCATTTCATCTTGTGTAGTGGTTTCAGCTGATTTTTTTTCTAATTGAAGGACCTCGCTATCTTTCGGAGCTGGTCCCGTGCAACCAACAAGTCCAACAGTAGCAATTACTAATCCTAGTAGAGCGAGTGTTTTTGAGTTCATACAGTACTTTCTGTGTAATCAAATAAAGTGTATATCGTTGTTTTGCAAATGAACGCTGGCACAACAGAAGCCTTCTCCTTAGTATAATGATCTAGTTTGAATTGGCAATCTTTAATTAGCACCTGTTACAATACACTATATATGAAGAAACTCGAAGTAGTTATATTGCATGGCTGGGCAATAAGTGGGCAAAATAAGGCTAAATGGCAACCTTTTATGGACTTATTAGCAAATATGGGGATTTCATCTACATTTTTATCTATTCCTGGTATGGATTCTGAGCTTACTAAGCCTTGGTCACTTTCTGACTATGTTACATGGCTTGACCAAGAGTTATCCCAAAAGAAGTCATGCATCCTTATTGGACATTCATTTGGTGGACAATTAGCAGTTAGGTACTCGGCGCTTCATCCACAAAAAATTGCGAAATTGGTGCTTATTGCCAGTGCTGGGATACGCGATCATTCATTTAAAGCTGCACTAAAGCGAAATGTATTCTTCGTACTAGCAAAAGTTGGTAAGCGACTTTCTACACAACCTGCAATGCGCACATTTTTATATAAGATTGCTCGAGAACATGACTATGAACAAGCAAGTCCAGTTATGAAGAAAACGATGCAGTTAATAACTGCAGATGAAATTAGAGATGATATTTCAAACATTACCTGTCCGGTGCAGTTGGTTTGGGGAGTGCTTGATACAAGCACGCCATATGCAAATGTAGAGGTATTTTTAGCAGCGCTACCAACAGCAGAGGTGTGTACTATCAACTCGGCTCGACATGCTCCACAGTTTACTCATCCGGAACAAACGGCAGATTGTGTTGCAGAATTTATTACTGGAAAGTAACCATCTTTCATGAAGACACTTCTCTTACTCATACTGTTAACAAGTGGGATTTGTGTGCGGTATCTTCGTTGGTTTGCTTTTTTACAACAGAAAGAATACCGATTAGATCGGTTGCACCTCTTTCTACGCTCTTCAGAAGGAAGACAAGAACTTTTGCGATTGATCCCACAACGATCCGATCTAACTCGAGCAGGGTGTAAGCGGCCTAAACTTACCAGTCGAATAATCGTGGTTATGGTATTAGCTTTTTTACTAATTCTCTCAATTTTACTAGGTGCTCTAAGGATTGTAGATTTTCAAAATCCAGCAAGTATTTCTGCTGTTTTGAGTGCGATACTCATCTTGTACATTGGCGCTCCAGCAATTATCCTGATCGCTTCAGCACCAACGTCAGTAATTTCAAGTATCGTAGTTAGAATTACGGCTCTAAAAGCACAACGACTTATGATGTTACACAAACCTATTGTGATTGGGATCACTGGCAGTTATGGGAAATCCAGTACTAAGGCACTATTAAGTCATCTACTTTCACAAAACAGTACGGTATTTGCTACGCCAAAATCATACAACACTCTATTTTCAATTGTAAAAAGTATTTTAAGAGGGTACACAAACCAAAAATTTGCCGTTATAGAGTATGCTGCCTATGTACCTGGAGAAATTGCTCGGATAACAAAATATATTCACCCTAACTTGGCGATAATTACTGGGTTTGCACCACAACATTTAGGTCTCTTTGGATCTGAAGATAACATTATTTCTGCAAAAGCAGAATTGGTAGCAGCTCTGCAACCTGGAGAAAAAGTTTTTAGTAATGGTTCAAGTGAAGAAACACAAGAAATTGCTCGTAGGGGACAGAGCTCACAAAGTGTTATGCATACTGTCATCAACTGGCATGATCTTTTTTCAGATGTGCATATCACAGAAGCTGGGCACTTGTCATTTAAGTATAAAACACAAGTCATCAACACGCGCATTATTGGTAAACAATACATACAAAATATTGCTTTGGCTTGGACTGTGGCTGCTCTGTATCTTGATGAAAGCGAGCTTGTACAGGCAGTTAGATCATTTCAACCCACTGAAAGCTTTATTACCTCCAACGCACATAGCTCTGGTAGAATTATTTTTGATGATGGAGGAAGTAGTAATCCAAAAGGATTTACAGAAGCGCTTGAACTTTTGGCAACACTACCTGCAAAACAAAAGGTCGTTATTACACCAGGAATTGTGGATTTAGGAACTTCTTCAGATGAAATACATCAACGTTTGGCAGAACGCCTAAATACAGTAGCGGATCAGGTGTGGTATGTAGGTGAAACTGGTAAAACAACTATGCAATCAATTCTTGGAACTAAAATGAAGACAGATCAAGCTGAGATACTTTCACTCCTGCAGAGCAAAAACCAGAGTGGTATAGTTCTTGTAGAGGGTCGTATGCCAGCGTGGATACAAAATTCTTTGCAAGAAACAAAAGAATAACGTAGTACATCACTGAAACATGAAATCAATATGAAGCCAATTTTTAGTAGTCTTGGATCAAACTACACTTTTACAGATAGTCTGATTAGTTTTCAAGGCCTTGTTCAGGCACGTCTGAGTCAGAGTTATCTCTCACAGCAATTTTCGCAACTAAAAGTGTATTTTGACAGTACGTTCAAAGGAGATACTTACTTTTTTTATAAAGGACGTGATGCAATCGAGTGTGCGCTAAAAGCATTTTCAATTGGTCGAGGTGATGGTGTGATCACCCAAGCATTTAGTTGTTTTGCTGTCGAAGAAGGAATTTCGCGTACTGGAGCTACACCTGTGTATGCAGATATTGCAGACTCTTCTGCTAATCTTAGTCTAGAAACTGTGCAAGTTGCATTTAAGACAAGTGCTGTTCCCGTCAAAGCAGTACTCGTTCAGTATTCATTAGGTTCAGTTCCTGACATACAAAAAATTGCTCTATGGTGTAAGAAACAAAAGCTGGTTTTAATCGAAGATCTAGCTCAAGGATATGGGGCTGTTACCGAAAAAGGAGATCCCGTTGGTACCATTGGTGATGCAACGATCTTTTCGTTTGGTAGAGATAAAATTCTCGATGCCGTGACTGGAGGTGCTTGTTGTGTTAGGACCTACACGCACGAGCAAAAAAAACACGTTGCACAGTGGTACGCTACGTTACAAGTCTCTGCTGGACAAAGCGCAATTATTAGAGAGCATTTGTATCCTGTATTGACTTGGATTATTCGCACTACATTTAGTTGGGGATTTAGCGTGCTAACACTGGGAAAATTTTTGGCTTTTGTTGGAAAAAAAATAGGCTTAATCCAGTCTCCATTGTTTGTTGCTACAACAAAAGCATCACTTTTACCACATTCTTTTGTACCATTAATTGTATATCGACTTGAACATGTGGATACTCAGTTAGCTCACCGGGAAGAGATTGCTCAGATATATCACAAAGCTTTTGGCGGCTCAGCAGCTACTCTGTCAGAAGATGAACTAATGAGTGGATCATTACTCCGCTATCCAATACTCGTACGTAATCCAGATACAATTGCTAAAATGCTTAAACGCAAAAACATATTTATTTCAGATCGATGGTATAGAAAAGCAGTTGATTGCAGCACGCTTAAGTGTAATTCAATGTACACACACGGTTCAGCAGCAAATGCGGAAAAACTTGCAGCGCACATTATTACTTTACCAACGCATTTAAATATCGAAAGTGGAGATGCCGAGAGAATTATTGCAAGTATTAAGGCAGCACATGTATGACGAGCATAGATTTTAATTGGGCGCCGACCCAAACAGAATGGGAATCTGGCATCGCACAATTTCCTGAAGCTAATTTCCTTCAGTCATATAACTGGGGTGTTTTTAATGAACGGATAGGTAAAAAAGTTTTACGTCTTCAAGCGATTTCCCAAAACGTTGTTATTGCTCAAGTAAGCATGATCATAGAAACGGCGAAGAGAGGAACCTACATGGCTATTGCAGGTGGTCCTTTGGTTGATTGGAAAAGTAGTTCGCTCGTTGAACGTCTATTTGCTGAGATCTACAAAACAGCGACTAATCAAGGTTGTGTCTTTATTAGATTTAGACCACAAGTTATTGGTGAAAAAGTTTCACCAAAACTGCTGACTTCGATTAAAGCATTAGTTGCACCAATGCATGTAACAGCTGATCTCACGTTACAGCTCGATTTGTCACTTTCCGATGAAGAACTTCTTGCTGCTATGCGTAAGAACACCCGTTCCTCAATTAGAAAGTCTGAGAAACTTGGTATCACAACAACAATTTCGACAGATTCCAAAGATATACTTGCGTTTTATGAGGAGGAGAAAAAAGTTGCAGAGAGACAAGGCTTTATTCCCTTTTCCTACGAATTTCTAGAAGCACAGTTTGACGTATTTGTTGCTGCGGATCAAGTTGCCCTCGTGCATTCTTATTCTGACCAACACGAATTATTAGCATCTGCATTTATCATTTTTTATAACGGTGAAGCAGTGTACCACTATGGTGTTTCAACTGAGGGAAATGCAAAATTACCCGGGAGTTATGCTTGTCAGTGGAGAGCAATTGCTGAAGCAAAGGCACGTGGATGTAGTCGTTACAACTTCTGGGGGATTGCCCCAAAAGAGGAAACAGAACACCGTTTTGCAGGGGTTTCACTGTTCAAGCGAGGCTTTGGTGGAGACGAAGTACCCTATTTAGTTGCTCAGGATATTCCGCTTTCTTGGAAGTATTGGGCAACCTATCTATTTGAATTACTCCGTAAAAAATACCGAAGACTGTAGTTTTAGTCTCTGGCTTGATACATTTATTTTCTTGTGACTGAATACCGTGTGAGGTAGCGCAGAAAAATTGCCGGAGCATCTTCAATAAAGAACTGTTGAAACTCTTGATAAATTTCAGTTCGTTCCTTGATATCAAATGTTTGACGACCCTTTTCTAAGAGGCTGTCGATACGAGTATTGGTGTATCCAGTAAAGTTGGTATCCTCATCTGAGTGCCAAAGTGCATATTGGTCTGGATCAGGAGGATTTTCTTGGCCAATAAGGAGGAGTTGAAAATTTGAAAGGTCAGGAAAGTTTGTAATAGTTATGGTAACAACTATCTTCACTTTTTCACATTCTGCTTTGTCAGTTATAGCATCTAATGCTCTGCATGACTCATAAGCATGAGCTCCAAATTCTTCCCATTCTTTTTTAATTTGCTCAGCCTCATCTTGATAGAGGGCTGTTGTTGTGAGGTTCATTTCAAGTGGAAATGGAGGGATTGCATCAAGGAGTCGTTCGGTCGCACGATCAATATCCTTCTCGTATGTTTTACCGCCAGAAAAATGCGCCCATGAGTTTGCGCTAATCGGTCCAATTGCTCTGACTGCAGGATCAGGTTTTGCTAGTGCATATGAAAGTGCTTGGCGGACATTTTTGTCAAAAATTGGCTCCCTAATATTAAAGAAGATTGCCAGATAGTTATTTTGATCAAGGTTTGTGTCGACTGACAACGTGTCCCAGTCAAAAATATCATATGGCTTACTTAGGTCTTCAATCTTATCAATCTTACCGTGTTTAAAGGCAGTTATAGCTGCGTCTTCAGTTGGGTAGAATCTATACACTAATCGTTCATCAGGGCTATCAATAACGAGTTCCGTGAGTGAGGCTGTGGGATTTCCCGTAGTGGTGTAGTCAGCAACGTGGTATTTTCCAATGCCAACAAGTTTTGGTCGTGTGAAGAAAAAATGGTATTTTTCATTTTCAATTTTAAACAGAGGCGCTGTTACCACAGTTGGGAATGGAGCGTAGGGGTCAGGTAGTTTGAAAACAATATCGTTTGGGGTGACTATGGTCTCAACATTGGGGAGATTGTAGGTGATATCTTCGGGGGTAAGTTCTTTTCCATCTTGCCAGAAGATACCTTCTTTAATGACAAAGCGATAGGTAATTCCGTCGTTCTCAACGGTCCAACGTTTAGCCAGAGCGGGCTCGGTGGTACCATCTTCAGAAATCTGAGTCAGACCTGCACTCAGTTTTGATGTTATTGATGGTGGTAAGGTGGTAAGTGAATACTCACCAATTACGCCTACGTATTTGTAGGAGCTTTTTTCGAGTTTAGTTACGACTGTTGGAATGGTGAATGAAAAGACGAGTATCGCAGCAACAACAGAACCAATAACAACAAGGCCATGTTTTCTGATATAGGCAGTTAAATACCAATAGAACTTTCGCATAGTGCTGTTTTTATGCCAGTAACTGTAGAATGCTTGTTAGTGTGAACAGAACAATCATAAGTATCGTTGCATAAAACAGTACTTTTTCGACGCCACGTTTAGTGTGATAGCTATCGCCACCGCCACCCCAAGTAGAACCGAGACCAGTTCCTTCAGGCTGAAGGAGCACTGCTATGACGATACCAATCGAAAAGACTATTTGTAAGATGAGAAGTCCTGTTTGCATAGTTTCCTTATCGTAATGATACCATTATTTAGCTATCTTTTGCCCACGAAGCTCGCGGATAACAGTCACAGTAACAGTTCCTGGATACGTCATTTTTTCTTTGATTTCATCGCGGATTTTGACACTTAAAACGGTAACATCATTATCTTTGCTTTTTTCAGGTTCAAGCAGAACACGTACTTCGCGACCAGCTTGAATAGCATATGCTTGGCGTACTTCAGGATACTGCATAGCGATTTCTTCAAGCTGTTGAAGACGTTTGACGTATCCTTCATAGTTTTCGTAGCGTGCGCCAGGACGAGCTCCCGAAATTGCATCAGCAATATAGACAACCATTTGTTCTGGACCAGAGAATGGCTCATCTTCATGGTGTTGTGCGATACAGTCGATAACAGGTTTAGGTAAGTTGAATCTCTTGGCAATTGTAATACCAAGTTCAACGTGACTTCCTTCGACTTCATCAGAAACTTTTCCAATGTCGTGGAGTAAACAACCCATTTTAACAATGTTTACATCTACACCAAGTTCATGAGCAATTTTAATACCAATTTTTGTCTCTTCTAAAGTGTGGGAAATTAAATTTTGTCCGTATGAGAAGCGATATTTAAATCTACCGATGAGTCTCATAAGTTCTACTGGGAGATTATACACGCCAACATCTTGACAGAGTTTTTTACCAGCTTCGAGAAGCACTTTATCTAGGTCTTTTTCAACTTTATCAACGACTTCTTCAATGCGAGTTGGTTGAATTCGGCCATCTTTGATGAGTTTTTCGAGTGATCGGCGAGCGACTTCTCTGCGGACTGGGTCAAAACATGACAAACGAACTTCAGTTGGTGACATGTCTAAGTCGAGGTCAACGCCAGTTCTTCGTTCAAACGCATTAATATTTCTGCCTGCTTTACCAATGATTTTTCCTTTTGTTTCTTCATTTGGTAATTCAACAACAGAAACAGTGTATTCTGGTACCTCGTCGGTTGCACCATGTTTCATTGCGTCTACAAGGATGTCACGAACTTTTTCTTCTGCTTCAGCATGAGCTTGTTCTTCTTTTTCGCGTATAAAGACAGAAAGTTGACGAGACATAGTCTCTTCTAGTCGTGAGAAGAGCACATCTTTTGCTTCTTCAGTGGTAAGACCTGAGACTTCTTCAAGTTCTGCAATGACTTTTTTCTTCTGTTCCTCGATGTCTTGCTGTCGTTGAGTTAGTTTTTGCTTTTCGTTTGAAAGATTTTCTTCTTTTTGTTCGAGTATGGTAAGTTTTTGTTCAACTCTATTAAGTTTGTCATCTAAACTACGTTGCTGCTGCTCAACCTTTTTGAGGTCTTCTTGAGCATCTTTTTCTGCTTTGCTTCGGATAGAGAGTGCCTCAGCTTTTGCTTCTACTAAAATCTCTCTAGCTCGGGCAGTGGCTTCGCGTACAACCTCTTGATTTGTGACCGCTACAGCACTTATTGGTTTACGATTTGGATTTTTGCGTCTTCTTCGTTTAGGTCGGTTTCTTACTTTTTCTTTACCTGTTGCATCTGATTTAGGTGATACATTGCTGGAATTTTTTGCTCTTGTTTCTCTGTTTGGTACTTCAGTACCGAACAGTGTCGATAAGTTGCTAAATAATGACATAATTCTCCTTTGTTTTACTGTGTGAAAACACACACTAAAACACTAGTTACGTTCTTAACGTGGTGCACAGAGCACCGCTGAAGAGGAGATATTTGCTAAAAAACTTGAAGATTGAAATCTGGCAATAGGAACTAGGGCACTACAATCAAAAGCGAGGAATTAACCTGCTTGTTGAGAGTGATCTGCTAGTCCTTTGTTTCTTTTCATAGTTTGTGTTTACTCTATTGTCTGGTTTTCTATAAAATCTTGTTAGTTCTTTAGTGTTCTCCACTATCAGTTGCTTTTATTGTACTCTTTAAACACATGTTAGTCAATGCCTATGCTTGTACTTAGATGTGTGCATACCAGATGTGCGTCGCTTAAAAAAAGCGACGCACAGTCATATTTTTACTTCAATGATAGTACTATTTTTGAGCTATTTCTTCTTTTATTTTTGCCCAAATTTCTTTTTGTATTTTTTTCATAAAGTCAGGATTTTCATCAAAATGTTTTTTTGTTGCTTCACGGCCTTGTGCGAGCACAGTGCCATCATATTTGTAGAAACTACCAGCTTTTTCAATGATTCCCTCTTGTACACCAATATCAATGACGTCTCCGGTCATAGAGATGCCTTTGTCATCCATGTCGAACTCTGCAATCTGGAATGGTGGAGCCACTTTATTCTTTTTGACTTTAACTCTATGTCGGCTACCCACAATTTGGTCACCTTCTTGGATGTTACCAATTTTTCGAATATCAAGTCGCTGGGTTGCATAGAATTTGAGTGCATTTCCACCAGTGGTTGTTTCTGGACTACCAAACATAACGCCAATTTTATGACGAATTTGGTTAGTGAAGATTACAAGTGTTTTAGTCTTAGATATTGCAGCAGTGAGTTTTCTCATGGCTTGTGACATCAATCGGGCTTGTGTACCCATCTGATGGTCTCCCATATCTCCCTCAATTTCAGATTTTGGCACGAGTGCAGCGACTGAGTCGATTACAATAATGTCAACTCCACCGGAGCGAATAAGTGTTTCGGCAATTTCAAGTGCTTGTTCACCATAATCTGGCTGAGAAATGAGCATATCATCTAAATTGACACCAATTTTTTGAGCTCTTACTGGGTCCAGGGCATGTTCAACGTCTATAAATGCCGCAATGCCTCCAGTTTTTTGGGTAGCTGCAATAGCATGTAAACAAATAGTAGTTTTTCCTGATGCCTCAGGACCGTAGATTTCTATGATACGACCTTTTGGAAATCCGCCGACACCGAGTGCTAAGTTAAGTGAAAGTGATCCTGTCGATATGGTAGGCATAGTTGCCATGTTTTTGAGTGATTCACCCATTTTCATGACGGAACCTTTTCCGAACTCTTTTTCAATTTGTTGCATTGCAATATTTACTGCTTGTTGCTTTGCATTTTGCTCACTTGAAAGTTCAGTGCTTGTTGTGTCAGCCTTTTTCTTTGCCATACATGCTCCTTGCTGTTTTGGGTTTATTTCTTTTTGTAGTACTACTAAAGCATACTTTAGAATGTTTTGCTATAGAGAAATTGGATATTTTCTTTAGCTGAGTAACTGTATAATACAGTCAGATTCTGACATAATCTGTGACAGTAGTAACGTCAGAATACCTACATTTACGACGGGTTGTAGCTCAGATGGCTAGAGTGCGCGCATGGGGTGCGTGAGGTCGCTGGTTCGAGTCCAGTCAACCCGACATTTAGTAAAAATACATTGAAATATCAATGTAAATATTTTATCAGCTTTCCTGAAATGCACCAACTATTGTAAGTAAATTGCTTGCACTTCTCTCTGCTAACAGCATGAAACTTATAAAATCCAAAACTAATTTTCGTAAAATTCTATTGAGAACCTACTTAATGCCCCTAACAAATTATCACTAAAATTTGCATCTGGTTGATGTTGAAATTTTTTCAAAAGAGTTTCAACAAATGGGAAATATCTGAGTGAATCAACTATTTGCTCAATATCTTGAAAATCTACCTTTTTCAGATCTGCGTATACATAATAAAACTGAACAATAAACTCTTCTTCATTTTTAGTAAAAAGTGCTAAACGTTTTACACTTTCTCTTATTTTCTCTACTAATTTATGAGTATCTTCCTTATCAGATCCTATTTTGCTCAATAAAACTTCAGTGTATGATTCAAGTAAATCTTCAGGTAAGTACTGCCTTTTGTCTGGTTGGGCAGTTAGTGCCCATACTGCTTGATCAAAATCTTGGGGATGAACAGTTGCCCCAACAGCTCTGACTAAGACTTCAATATAAGATAGCCTTCTTTTTACATCTGCTTCTTTTTGACTAAACTCCCAAACAAAATCTCGATCATTATAGAGACCAGGTTCCCAATTGGCAAAAAAAACGGTTACTGGAACATATCCCAAAAAATTCCCTAATTTAACAAGATCTCTATCTGTCAGTTCCCAAGTAGGGAAGGATTTTTGAACTCGTTTGCCTTCGATTAATACGATCTTTTCCCCATCTGTTGTTTGCTCTACAACAAATATTTCTTGCAATCCATAACGACTATTTCCTGCCTCACTAATATAATGCTCACCCTTTGAATCTGAAATTGACAAAGCCATTTCAGCAAGCTTTAAAATTTGTGGTTGATATTTTGTGGCAGCAAGCTCAGGTTGAGAAATTTTATTGCCAGCTGCTACTTTTTCTGGCAAATCATATGCGTCTAACATGCCCCTATTTCTACCATCTCTTTGATCTATACTTGTCATAATTTTTTGTTTTTATATTTACATACTTAGGACTTAACTAAGTATAACATCAGTTCAAAATCGAATCCATGTATCTCAGATTTGAAGATAAAATATGCGGACTAGAAACAGCACTCTAAATTAACTGGTCTTGAACAAAAAAAGTTTCAACATCGTCCCAAACTGTTGACACTGACTTTTTATTGAAAAAATGAAGAGCCGTTAATACCAAAATAAAATTCACATCTTGCTGGAGGGTTTGTCATTCCATCATATATTGGTCTTGCAACAGCCCAGCATCTGTAGAACGGTTCATAACCAAGATAAAGCATAAAGATAAAAATAAAAAAAACTAAGAAGAATAAACAAAGCAACAATAAGAATATTTTTAACAGTGAGGTTGGCTTTTTACTTTTCATGTATGTAAGTATAGCTTCTTTTCAAATTAGTTCCAACATCGTCCCAAACACCCGACAAATCAAAAAGATTAGTGTTAAACTAAATACAATGAAACAAAAAAAATCAATGAAGCGTAAACTCTTCTTGCTAAAATTATTTGGGTTCGCTTTAATTGCTATTTCATTAAGTACTACTCTTCTATATTTTTCTTTCTTAAGAAATAAAAAATTAACATTTGTCACGTTTCAGTCAGGAGAAGAACGTATTTGCTGGGAAGGTGGATGTGCATGGATACACGTACCTCCACTCAGTCAAATGTCAACTATAGCTCCAAGCGTAATTTCAAGCACACCAACTTCACCAATAACAAATGAAATTGTAATTGGCACTTACAAAGAATATCCAAATGAAACATATAGTCCTCTAAAAGCTGCAGCAATAGGGAGTAAATACATTATCTATACTTTACGAGAGAATGAAGTTCTTACAACATATACATACAATCGTGCAACAAAAAAAACATCGGAGTTATTTTACCAAGGTGATGGTGAAAGTCGTATCTATCCATTAATTTTACAACCTCAGACAGAAGAACATTTATTGGTTGCACATTATAATTCTAATCAAGGAAATGGTTTACTTGAATTTATTAACATTGAAAAAGAAAAAATAAGTGGGTTAATGAAATTTTCTGATGTAACTTGGAACCAAGACTCGTATACTGCAAGAGTTGTGGATGACCTAGATGGAACTGAAAAGATACTTACATGTCCATATTATACAAATATATTAAATTGTCCTGAAAACACAACACAACGAAATTTTGAGGATGCATTTTTCAAGTTCGCCAATCCACTTCAACTTAACTGGATCGCGTTAGATATTCCAAAGAATTGGAACTTTAACTATCAAGATAACAACTTATCGTATCAAGATGGGATAATTACTTGGCAAGAGATGAGAACTGAAGACTTACCGAAAATAGATCTTAACCAATACTCACAACAATCAACAAAATATTACGATAACAATAAAGCATACCAAGTAAAAGTGTATGAAAATCCTGATAAATCAGAAGCAATTGCTTACGTCATCACTAATAAAAAAGCAATAGTGTTTACCCTTAAAACTCTCACGGCTGATGATTCAATACTAGCACCTGAGTTTCTACAAGACTTTCTGACTATGACTGAAAATATTGTTATTAAATAACAATCAATTGCAAAAATAGGTTCAGATTTTGGGTGCAGTGTTGTCGACACTACTTTGCTTTGATTACATAGGACTCAGGAAACTAGAACCTAATTTTTTTGTTATACTTATTTTTGATATGAAAAAAGTCACACAATTATAATGAAATATAAAGAAATTTTAGTATTAGTAATACTCAGTATCACAATTGGATTTTATAATTTATTTTTTGGAGAAAATTCATTATTCAATCTAGTAATTGGGGGCTGGATTGTTTCAATGGTTGTTCAGCTATCAATTGGTTTTCCACTTGTTATTTTTCTAAAAAAAGATAATCAAACACCCAATTGGTTTAAACCATACAAAAAAATCAATCCCGTTATCTTGCTCTTAATCTTACTTACAATTTCAATAATAGTAGCTAATGCAACATTACCACTTTTTGGCATAACTATTGGATTAATTTCACTTATTGTAATTCACATTTCATTAGCAAAATTAATACATCTAGATTCAAATTCAAAACTTGAAAAGAAACTAATGTTCAATCTGTATATACTTTTTTTCATAGTGGGAATAATTATAAGTGTATGCCCTGCAATGCATCGCATTTTCACTGGTAGATAATACAAGGAATTTCCTTGAGTTAGTTACATAGATTTTAATTTGGTACAACGTTTACGCCAATGCTAAATGAACTATCTGAAAAAACTCATGATCTGATATGATAGCGTTATGACAGAACCAAAGATAACAAAAATCAATTATTCATACCAAAGACAGGAACCAAAGGTTTGGGTATTAAATACAGATGATCTTCCAATTGAGAAAAAACGTATAAAGGATCAACAGATTGTTCTTTTTGACCCAGGAAGTTATGCTGGCAATCATTCTCATCCTCGAACCGAGTGGTTTGTGACAATGGATGACCTGTCTTTATTTTGGGTAGATGTAGAAGATCGTACACATGAAGTTACCATGCAGTCAAAAGATACTGTCTTACTTTTTGAAATTCCATCAAACTTACCACATGCTATAAGAAATAATTCTACATCCAAACACGGTGTGCTCTTTGAGTATGCAGATGAAAAGATGAGTAATGCAAAAGTTGTGGAAGTGATTTAAAATATGAAAACATTGCCAAAAGAAGTATTGAGTTTTTTGTTAGGTCAACGAGCAAGTGTTCTGGCTACAGCACTACCTCTCGAAAAAGTCCATGCTGCTGCAATGTTGTATTCCTGTAATCCAGATCCACTTGAAATATATTTTTTTACAGAAAGTGGTACAAAAAAAGTTGAAAAGCTTACAGAAACCGCACATTGTCATGCTTCGCTGGTTATTGGAACAACTGAGGAACTGAAGCAAACACTGCAATTGAGTGGAACGCTCTATCTTGTGCAAAAAAAGAATGAAAGAGATAAGATTAAAGAGCTTCATTATGCAAAATTTCCTCAATCAAAAGTGTATGAGAGTGACACAACACTTTTTTTAAAGTTCATCCCTGATTGGTGGAGACATACGAATTATTCATCGAGGCCACCTATTACTACAGAATAATTTTTTTTAGTTACATTAAGAAATTATGAAACTTCTCGCCACCCTTAATCCCCAACACGCAACAATTATGGAGATCAGTAGTTATATTTTACGCGAAGCAGCCAGAACTGTCGTTTTTGATGTTGAAAAAAATATAGCCATTTTGCACGTTACAACTGAGAATTACTACAAACTTCCTGGTGGAGGCATTGAGGATTCAGAATCGAAGATAATGGCTTTGAAACGAGAATGTATTGAAGAGATTGGATGTGAGATCGAAGTGATTGATGAAATTGGTATGATTATAGAACAGAGAAAAATGTGGAATATGAAACAGATTTCATACTGTTACTTATCTAGAGTAAAAGGCGAGAAGAAAGAGGCGGAATTCACGCAGGAAGAAAGAGATGATGGCTTTGAGTTACTTTGGCTTCCGTTTGAGCAGGCACTTTCTTTAATCTCAACTAATGTTGCACAAAACCAAGAAGGAGGATCATACATTGTTCCGAGAGATACTCTGTTTTTGGAAGCTGCTGAAAAATTCTTGAAGTAGCTCAGATTATATTTTAGGCTCTATTTTAACTATCGTGACGGCCCACAAATTGTGGCATACTAATGCCATGTCAGAACAACTTTCATCATATATATCAGAGCAAATAAATGCAGGTGTACCAACCGAAAAAATTAAGGCAGCTTTAAAAAAAAGTGGCTGGAAAGACACTGCTGTTCTTGATGCTTTGGCTGCACTTAAAGGTCCAACAGTTGTACCAGGTCAGCCTTCAAAGATCGGACTCTATATAGGTGTCTTTTTAATTCTTTTAGCGCTTGTGGGAGGTGGAGTCTTTGCTTTCCAGCGATATTCAAACTCAACATCAATCTCCGTACAGCTTGCTCCATCTACTGAAGTACCAGTTATGGAAGAAATGCCTGAGTCAATATCTGAAATGGTATCCGAGCAGGACATGTACGGCACAATGGATGGACGAGAATTTATGGAAGAGTCAACCCATTCGGCTCAAACCATGATTGTGGGTACAGATTACGCAAAAATGGTAGAGGCATTAGCAGCAGATTTACCGAGCTGTTCACCAAGAAAAATTTCCTTCACGCATTTTTTTGATGGCACAACCCAGTCAAAAGAAATTATTGGTCAGAAAGATAAAGGATGTTTTTATACTGAGACATTACCTAACGGTGGAAAATTTGAGTGCTACTTCAGTGATCAGCAACTTACTGAATTAACGTCATCACTTCTAGAAGAGATGGATTCGTATTCAGAAAATCAAGAAGAAGGTAGTCTTGGATTTAGCTACTCGTCTACTGAATCTGCAACTGCGAACACAAATGCCTGGCAGAATGTGTATAACGACTCAAACGTGTGTACGCTTTCAGGTTATGGTTCATAACAAAAGCTGTTCTTATTGCTGAGGGTCTGATTCTAGTCTAGAATAATTACTAGATAACCTGCCATAATGTTAAAAAAATATTCTCTTGAAAAACCTCCTTCACTCGCCAAGACCATTGGTCCTTCGTTCATATTGCTCGGATTAGCACTGGGTAGTGGTGAACTTATCCTATGGCCTTATTTAGCAGCTAATTATGGTCTGGGGTTATTGTGGGGTGCACTCTTGGGTGTTTCACTGCAGTATGTATTAAATACTGAAGTGATGCGCTACACGCTGGCAAAAGGAGAAAGCATTTTTCTCGGGTTTCGGCGCATGAGTGTATTTATTACCATTTGGTATATTTTTTCAACGTTTATTCCTTGGTCTATACCAGGCTTTTCATCGGCTGCTTCTGAAGTGCTTACAACCGTTTTTCCAATTCTACCTGAAAAAATTGTGGCTGTAGGTTTATTACTTTTTACTGGAATAATTTTGTCTACAGGGTCGTCCTTGTATAAAACTATGGAACGATTCCAAAAGATTGTCATCTTAGCTGGTCTGCCATTGCTGTTTGGTATTGCCTTTTTTATGGCTCAAGGCATACATTGGCAAGAAATGGCATTGGGGTTAGTTGGTAAAGGTGACGGTTGGTGGTTTTTCCCAACTGGAGTTTCTATAGCTAGTTTTCTTGGGGCTTTTGCTTACGCAGGTGCAGGTGGGAATTTGAATTTAGCTCAATCGTATTACATTAAAGAAAAAGGCTTTGGAATGGGTAAGTATGCTGCTAAGGTTGGCACCTTATTCTCAAATGAGAGTAAGCCGGTAGCTATTGATGGGCATGATTTCAGTGATACCCCTCAGAATACTCAGAGATGGAATGCCTGGTGGCGATTAGTCTCAATAGAGCATTTTCTGGTATTTTGGGTTTTAGGATTAGTAACAATAATTATTATGTCGGTGTTAGCACGTGCCACAGTCTATGGTACTGAAGTAGCATCAGGACTTAGTTTCTTATATGGAGAATCAGCTATAATTTCTGCTCAGTTGGGTACTACAGTAGCAACATTTTTCTTATTAGTAGCAGCGTTAATGCTGTTTTCTACCCAGCTTGGTGTACTCGAATCGTCTGCACGTATAATTTCTGAAAACGTGTTACTGCTTGGGTACAAAAAAGGGCAAAAAGTGAATATGTCTTTGGGATTTTATATTGCCCTCTGGGCACAAATCTTGTTAGGCATCGGAATTTATAGTTATGGTGTATCTGAACCTAGGATACTGCTTACCGTTTCAGCCTTGCTTAATGCAGCAGCCATGATGATGTCGTTTGTATTTGTGTATTTCCTTAATAGGAAAGCCCTACAAAGAAAGCTTCAAGCAGGAGTACTAAGAGTGGCACTTATGGTTGTAGCTTTTTGTTTCTTTGCGTATTTTTTGATAAATACTTTTCTTACGTATTTTCAGGGGCAGTGAGAACAGATAAAATTGTATTTCCCAATTGAGTGGCGCGACCTTTGCTTAAGTCGATAGTAACTCCATCTATGCCAAATGGATGACCCGAAAGGCCAATGGTTGGGATTGAAGAATCCTTTGCTTTTAGTGCATCTAAGATTGCGTAGGCATCCTCATTATCTTCTTTGAAGTCACCAAGACTTCCTCCTAAAATAACTAAATCGATACCAAGCTGTTCAATCAAGACAATAGCAGCCATCGCCTCTTCAAGAGTAGTCACAGTAAGGGCTAGAGTGCCACCAATATCTTCAACGATACTTTTAACAATTGCTATCCATTCAGGATGGTCTTCAGCTAGGAGTACCTTATATTCGTGATTTGGTTGGAGTTCTTTTGGTGCTGTCATAATGATTGTAAGTATATCATATTATTACTTTTAATTCTGCATTTATGCATGTGGTCCTCATGATTTATGAGTAGTGGTGGCGGCGCGAAATTCGCGCCGCCACCAAACAATCTTTCATTTTTTTCTTTAGACACTGACAACTTCTTTGCTATACTAGATACACTATGAAGTTCTTACGACCTCTCATTACAAAAACAGTAAAATCAGGAACATCTCTTTTTAGTCGTACACAAACCGTTGCTTCAGCTCCAACTTCATTCGGCGAGCGTCGGGCTGAAGAAATGAACTCCCGATTGAAAAGAGCACAAGTTGAACGTCAAAAACTTATCAGAGCAGAGTATGCTACGGATGGTCAGACAAAAAATATCATTACCCAGAAGCGTGAAATGGCTGATCGCTCAATTTCTCGACTTTCTACACTTGGTAAAGATACAGACTCAGAATAACAAGACAGGATCCCATGACAGAAGAACAAACAATTACATGCCCTGATTGTGGTAAGCAAATTCCACTCACAAAGGCACTATCCGAGCAAGTTGAGCATCGCCTTAAGCATCAGTTAGAAAAGCAAAAAGAAGCGTTTGAGAAAGATCTTCAATCTCAGCTCGAAGAGCAACTGACAAAAGAGAAAAAGAGGCTTTGGCAAGTTGCGCAAGAGAAGGCAGCTGAAAAGCAGGGTAAAGAAGTTAAAGATCTGCAGGAACAACTTAAAGAGAATACAAAAAAACTTGAAGAATCAGAAAAATTTGAGTTAGAACTTAGAAAAAAAGCTCGCGATCTTGAAGAAAAAGAAAAAAAGATTGAGTTAGAAATGACGCGCAAGTTGGATGAGGAACGTGTCAAAATTATTGAGTCCACCAAAAAAGAGGAAGCAGAGCAACAGCGCCTCAAGATGCAGGAGAAAGATAAGCAGCTTGATATCATGCGCAAGCAGATTGATGACCTAAAGCGAAAAGCAGAACAAGGTTCCATGCAAATTCAGGGTGAAGTCCAGGAAGATGATCTCAGAGATCTGCTGGCTGCTTCATTCCTAAAAGATGAAGTTACTGACGTTCCGCAAGGTATTAAAGGTGCTGACTTAATTCAACGCATAAATGCCAATATAGGAGTTTCACTGGGGACTATCATTTGGGAATCAAAAAATACCAAAGCCTTCAGCGATTCATGGATTTCAAAGTTAAAACAAGATCAAGGTCTGGTAAAAGCTGAAGCAGCAATTTTAGTTTCACAGGTATTACCTGATGATATTCATGGCTTTGGACTCAGGAATGGTGTTTGGGTGGTGAGTTATGCCCATGTAGTTCCACTGGCATCCGCGTTAAGACTCCATATTTCAGAAGTTTCAAAAGTGAAGCAATCGCTTGTTGGAAGAGACGAAAAGATGGAGCTTTTGTATAGTTACCTAAGTGGTGCTCAGTTTAAAAATCGGATTGAAAACATTGTTATGGCCTTCATGAACATGAAGCAAGATCTTGAAACAGAACGGAGATCGTTCCAAAGAATCTGGAATAAGCGTGAAAAAGAACTTGAAAAGGTTGTCATGAGCACCTCGCTTATGTATGGCGATTTGCAGGGTATTATTGGTGGGTCTTTGCCAACTATTCAGCAGTTGGAATTACCTGTGGGTGATGATTCTGAGTTAAAAATCGAATCAGAAACAGATGCAGAAAATGATGAACCAAACAGCCTCTTTTAGCTCAGCTTTTGAGATGCTCAATCAGCAGCAGAAGCGTGCAGTGACCGCAATAGAAGGTCCTGTTATGGTTATTGCTGGCCCGGGCACTGGTAAGACCCATGTGCTTGCCTGTCGCATAGCGCACATTCTTGCTACTCAAGAAATTGAGCCCAGAAACATACTTGCCCTAACATTCACTGATGCAGCTGCCAAAAACATGCGTGAGCGTATTGTTCAAATGATTGGTTCAGCAGGCTATCATGTTGCAATAGCAACATTTCACTCATTTTGTTCTGAAGTTATTTCTGAACATCCAGAATACTTTGATTTAGCTCGCGAGAGCATTCCGCTTTCTGATTTAGAGCGGTTCTCAATTTTTGAAGAGCTGCTTGAAAATACACAGTTAGATGTTTTGAAACCAATGAGTAGAACCCTCTATTATTTAAGAGAAATCCAAAGTAGTATTTCAGACTTAAAACGGGAAGGTGTTTCGCCAGACGCATTTGAAGCAATTCTTACGTCAGAAACAGAGGTGCTAGAAACTGACCGCGAAGAGCTTAAAAAAACTGAGCTAAAGAAACGTGAAAAAAACTTGGCCAAACAGAAAGAACTACATACACTCTATGTTAAATATCAGGCAGCGCTACTAAACAACAATCGCTTTGACTTTGATGACATGGTCAGCATGGTGGCAGATGCCTTTACGCGACATACTGATTTATTGGCAGAGTACCAAGAAAAACTACAGTATGTTTTGGTTGATGAATATCAGGATACCAATGCATCTCAGAACGCAGTTGTAGATGCACTTGTTTCTTTTTGGGGTGAGCAGGCAAATATTTTTGTAGTAGGTGATCCACATCAATCAATTTTTAGATTTCAGGGAGCATCAGTTGAAAATATGTTGGGATTTCTTGAAAGATATCCAGCAGCTCAAGTAATTACACTTGAAACGGGGTATCGTTGTCCCCAAACACTCTATGATGCTGCACACGTGAGTATTTCACACAATTCCTTTGTAGTTGACAGTAAGACAGCGCTTGCACCAAATCAGGATGCAACGCTGCAAAAGGCATTAAGTACCCGTCTTATTTCTCCCAAATCTAGCGGGGAAGAACAAGCACTTCGTTGGTATGAAGCACCAAATCAAGTATTAGAAGAACAGTTTGTAGTAGAACAGATAAAGGAATTGTTACAAGAAGGAGTTAATCCATCCCAAATAGCAGTACTCTACAAGAATCACTCAGACGTTGCAGAATTATCTGCTCAGTTACTTGCTGAGGATGTACCGTTTGAAACAGATAATTCTGGAAATATCTTTGATGATGTCTACATTACGCAATTGATTCAAGTCATCCAAACAATTAATGATATTACAGCGATTGAAGACAGTGGCGCCTTTTTTGAGGTACTGCTGTATGAATGGTTGGAGTTACCTCGTTTGGCTGTACTTCAGACTGCTCGCATTGCCAGTAAAAAAAGAGCGAGCTTTATTGATGTGTTAGAAATGGATATTGATGTTCTTTCCGCTGAGTTCATGTTAGACATTGATGGGTTTGTTGCGCTCCAAGGTTTTAAGGATAAACTAGAGTTGCTCAGAGCCCGTGCAGCAAACATGCAGTTTCACGCCTGGTTTGAGCTGCTTATTTCTGATGAAGGATTGGGTTTTTATTCATGGCTAGTTAAGCATGCCGATAAAAAAGAACAGTTACTTACTCTTAATTCACTTTTTACAGAAGTTAAAAAATGGATTGCCAAATCAAGAGATTTCAACATTCAGGATTTTCTCTTTGCTGTGATCACCATGATTGAACATGGCATAATTATAAAGACTCAAGCACTGAAAACTACGACTGATAGAGTTACACTTTGTAGTGTGCATAAAGCAAAAGGCCAAGAATGGGACTATGTCTTTGTTCTTGCTCTTCGGGATAAAAAGTGGGGAAATACCCGGAAGAGAAATCTACTTCCTCTGCCTCAAGGTATTCTTAAGCATGTTGATTCTACAAAACAGCAAGATGATGAAGAGGATAGAAGACTTTTTTATGTAGCCCTTACCCGTGCCAAACTTAAAACCTTTCTATCATATGCTGCATCTGAAATTGATGGGAAAGCGGTGAGAACGTTTATTAAGAGTATGTTTGTTTCTGAAGTCTCTGATCAGCTAACATCATTTCCAGAGACCTTTACTGAAAAGTTAAGTACAGTTGTTGAACAGAAAATTAATACTCCGATGGTGAGTTCAGCTAGACCAATTGGTGATTCAGAAAAAGATTTTTATGCTTCTCTTGTTGCAGATTTTGTACTCTCTGTTACGGCACTCAATACCTATCTAAAGGATCCGAAAGAGTTTGTCTTTAATTCATTATTGCGCGTCCCACGGGCAAAAGCACCTCATATGAGCTATGGTACCGCAATGCATGCAGCTCTAGAAAAATACTACAAAGACGTAGATGCAACAAAGGGTGTTTCAAAAATAACAGTGCTTGATTTACAGCAGATTTTTACAGAGCATTTGAAAAAAGAATCACTACCTGATGTAGATTTTGATGTTTGGAAAGGACGAGGTCTGGAGGCACTCGATGCCTATCATAGCCAACATAGCTCGAACTTGGCAAAGCCTCTTTTTACCGAACGTTTCTTTGGAGGTACATTTGGTAAGGCTGTTCTGATGGATGGATCAAGTCAAATTTTTTTGAGTGGTCGCCTAGATAGAATAGACATCCTTGATTCAGTACGCAAGACAGTTCGGCTTGTTGACTACAAAACAGGTAAAAGTAAAAGTGAAAACGAGATTGAGGCAGCAACTCAGGTTGCACTTAAGAATTTATCTGAGCGTGAACAAACATTACCTGAGTCAATTAGAGGTGCATATAAAAGGCAACTGGTTTTTTATGTGCTGTTGGCGCAATTAGATACAAGTTTTCCATACACGGTTCAAGATACAGTCTTTGAGTTTGTAGAGCCTACAGAATCAGGAAAAATAGTTGAGCGTCACTTTGTGATTTCTCAATCTGAAGTTGAAGAGCTCAAATCACTTATAATTACCGTCATGCGTGAGATCAGGGAACTTGCGTTTCTTACTGATTTATCGTAGCTGAGTTTTCATTCGCAGAAATACCCGCTGCAAGTGTTGCTGCAATTTTTCGTTGGCCTTCAAACCAAGGGTATTCTGCTGATCCGGCATGTTCTCTTATAAATCCGTGGTTTAGTCCATTAAGAAGAGTAGCAAGTAAAACATCAATTGAAATTCTGGCAGAAATGGTGCCATCGGCAATACACTTTTCAAGCGCAGGAACGAGTTGTTCAACAACAGCATCTAGGTGTTCTGTTGCCTCAATTGGAATTTCTCCGAGTACACCGGTTGCGTTATACAAATCAATGGGTCGATTTGGAGATAGTTCCCTATCTTCCGGCAACTTCTTCAAATCATAAATAAGTGCTGAAATAAAAAAATATACAGCAGCATCTTCACCAATTTTATGTGCTTCTTCAGCAATTGCGGGATCTTTGAACCCTTCCATCCAATAAGCCATCTTGACCTTTCAGGTATTTTTTCTGAGTATATCAAAATATGTAAAAATAGCAATAAAGCAATTATTTCCAACTATCAAACATAAAATACACACCTTCAACAAAGGCAGCTCTAACAGGAATACCAAGCCAATGGGGGATGAAAATAAGAAAGTAGAGTATGGCTAGTCCAACTATGGTAATGCTGATAGCCTTGCTGGCTGGTTGATGTATTTCCCCTAAGCGATAGAGGCGCACAAGGAAGTAAGCAAGGATGATACTTAAGAACGGAATTGCAGGCGTATAGTGGTAGAAGAACATGATTCTAGGAGAGTTGGTCCACACAATCCACATTGAGAAGTAGCTTACTAAGGTAAATACCATAGGAGCTCTTAGTATCTTGAGTAAGGTTTTGATTGGTATCTTGGATTCAGTTATGTTAAGAATTTTTTTGAGTGTACGCAGCGAAAGTGCAATGATAGCTGCTAGGCCGCTCCATAGCAGTATTGAATTCCCGTGTGCATAGATATCTCCCCGTTTTCCTGGCTCATATACAACGTGGAACCAGACCGGTCTTCTATTGAGTAACCAGTCAATTGGAGTTGACTGATAATCATGAGTAGCAACCAAGCTGCTTTGATACGCCCATATTTGTTTATGTAACTCGATAAAGTGATTAAAGTCTTTGCCTTGTAAGAACATCTGCGAGTAACTGAATATGTACACTATAATTGGAACAATACAGAAGAAGAGAACGAGTAATGCTATTTGGGTAGCATACTTAGAAAATTCTTTTTTTAGTGATTTCTTTTGAAATGATGTTGCGAGTAAATCAACAAGTTGTAAAGCTTCATAAAAATAAATAATACCAAGCACAAATATGCCTGACCATTTTGTACCAATAGCAACTCCAGCCATGATGCCGGTAAGAAGATAGCTCGGGTAAGAAACGCCAGTTATTGTTTTTGTTTCAAATGGTTTTGTCCTTAAGTAAAAAACTAAGGTGAGTAAGACAGCAAAGGTGACATGAATATCATTCATAGCAATTCGAGACATGACTAGTAACAGCCCATCAAGTGACGCCACTAGTGCAGCAAGTAGTGAAAGACTATGATCTTTGGTAAGTCTTAAACTAAGTACTGCGACAAGAAAAATTACTGCTACTCCAAAGAGAGCAGAACTTAGTCTCCATGCAAATGCATTTTCACCAAATATGTTCATAGACAGTGCCTGAGTATATTTAGCAAGTGGAGGGTGAAGCCAATCAATAGCAGTATCTGTTTCTGGAGGTGGATTCCACCACTCGAATGCTCTTGGGTCATTTTGAGCAATTAATTTAGCAGTGACTGCGTGGTAGACCTCATCAAATATATATCTCTCTGGGATATGTAGCTGATAGATACGAGAAAAAAAAGCAAAAAATAAAATTGCAATGAGTAAGGTAACATAATTTTTGGTAAAAAATTCACGGTGCATAGGTTACTTCTATGTGAGTATATATATAATCACCATTACTAATGCACCAAAAATGCCGACAGTAATTTTTAATGGTCTATCTTGCATGAGTACTTTTTCAGGCGATTCTCCTTGATTGCTCTCATAAATGAGTTGTAAGTAACGCATTACACCAAAGATTACCAAAGGCACGGAAAGCATAAGTAGTTTTTGGCTATGAAGTGCTTTTGGAAGTGAGCCATACACGTCTGCATAAAATGAATCAGGTGGACTAATTTCATTTTGAAAGGCAAAGAGGGCATAGGTGAGCCATGTTGCCATAGCAAACATTCCAGTATATTGGTCCAAAAGTCTCTGAGAGTAACGTGTTAATATTTTTCTTGTTTCACCTACTGATCCAGAATTTCCCTGAAGCAGTGTTCTTTCACTTTGACGTTTACCAACTGCTAGAAAGAGTGATGCCGAGATAACGGTAAGTAGAAACCACACACTCATGTGTAGATTAACAACGACTGAACCTGCATAAATTCTGATTAAAAATCCTGTAGCGATAGTGCTGATATCCAGAATGGGAATGTGCTTAAGCTTAGTTGAGTACCAAAATTGCAAAACAGCATAGCCAACAACAAGTAACTGAAAGAAAAATGAAAGTTGTAGTGAGAGTATAAATGCTGTTGCTAAACCAAGTATAGCTATGACCATGGCTAATTTTTTTGAAAGAATACCAGATGCGATTGGTCTTTTTTTCTTGAAAGGGTGTTTTTTGTCAGCTTCGACATCAACAATGTCATTTATGTAGTAGATACTTGAAGTAAGTATACAAAAAATAAAGAAAGCATAACTGACAGTCATGAAATAGGATGGAGCATCAACTGGATCATAAAAGAAAAAGCCAGAAAAGACCAATGCAGCATATACAGCAATGTTTTTTAACCATTGTTGAGGTCTAGCTGTTTTAATAATGCCGATGAGTAATGCTATTGACATGTTATCTGCGTCTGGCTTTCTTTGTTTTTCGAGCGTATATGTGAACGCCGAAAACAATTGTAAAGATTAGTAGCATTGTAATCATTTTTCCTGCAGTATTCAAATAGAGAGCTGCACCTCCAAGTAGTAAGCTACTAGCAACGTATAGAAGTGAGATTTGTTTTCTTGAGTAGCCATAGTAATCCAATAGTACATGATGGAAATGACCTCGATCTCCAAGCAGAGGGGATTTCTTTCTAAAAAGTCTTCTTAAAATGGTGAAGACCGCATCTGCCGTAGGTAAACCCAAAACAATCAATACTGTAGCAATTTTAGCACCACTAATA
The DNA here is from genome assembly GCA_002788675.1 of Candidatus Pacebacteria bacterium CG_4_9_14_0_2_um_filter_40_15. Classification (GTDB taxonomy): domain Bacteria; phylum Patescibacteriota; class Microgenomatia; order UBA1400; family PJMF01; genus CG1-02-43-31. Next base: position 191,048 of record PFRS01000005.1, on the reverse strand, counting down.
ATTGCAGCGACTCCTAAAAAGAAACCAGCCAGAGAGCCTGCTCCATATCCTGGCATCATTTTTTGAGGATACCAGTTCCAGACCAATAAACCCAGATAGGCTCCTGCAATAATCATAGAAAAAGTGGCTGTGTCAAAGAGTGTTGGATCATCAACAAATCGACTTGATAGGAGCGCAATAACGAGCATCGCAACAGAAACAAAACTGGGTAATTGTCCGTCAACGCCTTTTGACCAATTCACGATATTCATGTTCCAGAGAATAAAGAAGAGCGCAAAGATATCTGCAAGAATCCAAACAGTTCTCATTTTTCCAAAGACAAAGAGTGCAATCTGTGGCTGGTTAAGATGAATGACTCCCTGAGCAAATGGATTAGTAACGTAGGCAATACCTATACCAGAAGCGACAACAACTGCTGCAGCAATGAGCCCAGTAACTAATCGAATCTTTGGGCTAATGTCAAAAATATCATCAAGTGTGCCAACTATAGTTAAGAGTAATGCAGCTAGGAGAATAGCAATGAGGTGTTTATCAAATTGGAGGAAGAGCAGCGTACTAATCAGAAAGGCACCAAAGATTACTATTCCACCGCCTCTAGGCACTGGCATGGTGTGAGTTTTCTTAATGTGCGAATCTACTTTTGGGTTATCTACCCAACCTTGCTTTGTATACACAGCTATTGTAAGCGGTGCGATAAGCAGTGCTGTGATGAATGATGTTAGTAGAGCCCACATAGTTAGATCACAATGTACAGTATTCTAATAAGAGAAAATAAGAGCAGTGCTATACACACTACAGTTATCCAGCTAAATAGGCGAATCAGGAGAACATCATATTTTTGTAAGCGTAAGATCAACACGCTATTGAGTATGCCAAAGAGTACTGACAATCCTGGCAAAACAAAAATAAACTCTTTGGTTGTAAGTTGCTGGCTAGAAAGTGCTAAAGAATAAAAAAGAGGGATTTGTGGTGGTAAGAAAAAGTAACCAGCTAGAGCAAAACCGCACGTCACTAGAGCAAGAACCTGAATCAAGATAAATGGTGTTGATACCCCGTCTGGCAAGTTTTTTTTGAGACGTGACATTTTCGGCTTTTGTTCAGACATACTACTGAGAGTCTCCTACAGTGCAGTTTATTTTATTCCAGAGCTGGAAATTGTCAAACTTCACTGGCGTTTGTGTATATTCCTTTTCAAGATACTCGTAGAACTGTGGAAACTCAGAGTTCTCATCATTCATAACAACTATAAAGCTTGGATGGTCTTCTACCAGATCTGCAAATGTTTCATCATACGCGTCAAAATCTTTAATATGGAATGAAACAGTAAATCGTCCTGTTGGAATTCTGTCGGCTAATGCATAGAGCATAGGATTTGTTCCCCAAATAAAGAGATGATCATCAGGACACTGCTGCATTACTTCAACTGCTGCATAATTGTCTTTCATGTGTACATCAAATCGTTGATTATATTCTGCAGCGCTTATTTTGCCTTGTGCGAGTTGAATAAATGTTGTGTAGTACTTTACCGTTGGATATGGGTGTACATCGATAAGTAACAGTATTGCTATAAACATTGTTATTGAGACAAGTCCAATAAGTGGTCCGAGAATATTTTTTGAGGTTCTAGCTGCTTTTGAAAATACTGCAAGAAAAGCCTCATATACAGTTCCAGAGAGCAGTAGTGCAAGTGCTGGAGCAATTTGAAGGTAGTAATGAGGGTAGGGTCGATTTGATAGCAAACTAGCAAAGAGCGATAGACCAAACCAGAATAAAATAAATTGGTATGTAGGTGAAATATATTTTTTACCTAGGGTCAGGATCAGTGTCAGAGCCGCCATGACTACTACTTTTCCAGGTAGGGTAAAGAAGAAGAGTAACAGTCGATTCGTAAATGGCAGCTGCCAACTTCCAGCGTACCTAAAGTTATAGAGCAGACCGAAATCTAAGTACTCTTGGCCAGCACCTTTTGACACAAAGTAGAAGATTGAAATAAGTACGGGAATGATTAATCCAACTACCAACAAAATCCACACTGGAACATTTCTTTTAAAAATATGAAATGCTTCTTGAAAAGATCTCATTTTCTGAGTAAAAAAAGCATTTGTTGTTGCGAAGTAGCCAAATCCAAAAACAGCAGCAACGTCAAAAATAGCAGGCACTTTTGTTAACACTCCAAGAGATAAAAATGAACCAGAGAGCAAATAGAGCAGCCAATTTTCTTTTTTTGTTGCTTTTTTTGGATAGAGAAGTTGTTGCACATAGTTGGTTTGCATCAGCAATAACATACCAACCAAGATAAACCCCATCACAAAAAGTTCACCATTTGGGATATTACCTTCAAAAGAAGGAAGTGTGGTTGCTATGACAAAAAGAATGGTAGCAAAAAAAGTAGGTATCGCGCGGTTTTTAAAGAGAGTTCTGGCAACGTAATAAAATGCAGTAGTTGTAGCTAACATCCAGCCAATAAGGAGCAGTCGAAAGTTAAGTTGTGTATGTGTTTCTGCCAAGAAATAAATGATTGGTGTTTTGTGATCAATGATATCTTTGTAGAGTGTGAGACCTTTATTCATTGACTGACCAAGAGTGAGATAGATACCTTCATCACCATACCAATATGGTTCGGTAAGATTTGGGATACGTAGCACTACCATAAGGACTAAGGCAACAAAAAGTGGCCATTGTCTGTCTAAAATTTTGTCAATTTTGATAATATTGGAGAAGAATTTTTTTTTCACGGCTTGAAGCAATATGTGTAGCTATAATTGTACTAATAGTTACTATACAGCAGATCTATGACAAAGTTCTAGTCAAATATACTGCACTTACAGGTTTTACACTTTTTCGGTGACTCTGTACTCAATATATTTACCAAGCATTAATCGTGTGTGTGCATCAATACCAGGTAATGCTGAGAAGAAAAAGCCAATAATGGGAAGTAAGAAGAATTCAAGTGGTTGCATGATGTATGAAAACGGATTGCCTTTGTTTGGTCTAGGTGGTCGGTTGACTGCATCAATGATGAAGATAATTACCATTGAGACAAGTGACAGTGTTAACAATGTTGAAGTAACCTGAGGGAGCGTTTTACCAATAGTGGTCCTATTGAAGGCAGGGTTAAGCAATGGAGGTAAGAATGCTGCTATGGTCACAATAAACCAATTTACTGGCCAGAGAAAGTGATCTTCTACTGTTTTAGAAACACGAATGGTTTTTTCCCAAAAGGGTATTTCTGTGGCGTTAATATATTGCTTGATAATATAGGCGTCATCACTGACTCCCCAAGCCCAACGTTTAAGCTGTTCATACTGATTTACAAATGTTTCCCACCAAGTACCAGATTCAGCAGCGTCAGAATATATTGGTAAGAAAATTGGTTTAACTTCGAAGTCGCCCTTTTTTGCAAAATAAGATTTGAAGAATAATCGATAGTCTTCTGGAATAACATTGGTGTCCCAAAAATCAATTTCAACTACGTGTTTAAGTGAAGTAGTGTAGGTTGAAAAATTAATTAAACGATCGCTGCGCATAAGAATATGAATCTGAATCACAGAAAACATCGAGGCGAGCACCCGAATAGGTGGCGGGACTTTCCAAATGTTGTTATAAAAGACAACGGCTCCCTGCCAAATTTTATTGTAAGGATTTTTCTCAGATAAAAACTCGAAGGACACATTTGCAAAGTAATCTTTATGAAACAGAGCATCTGCATCTTCACTACTGATCGTCACGAAATCTAAGTCAAACTTTTGGTCATCAATAAGGTGCTTTTTCGCTATTCGAGCTCCCCAGGAGGTATTGGATGACTTTCCTTTTACTTCACCTTCAATATCTGGGTGCTTAGTCGTCCATAAGTTACCAAAAACCTCACCATATTTTTTTATAAGAATTTTTGCTTTTTCGTCAGCATCTTTGCCTTCACGTTCTTCAAATGAAAGCATGATGTGTAAGTTTTTTTGAGGATATGATTGCTTAGACAATCCATCTAAAGTCCTTTCGAGAGTTTCCAAAGGTTCTTTATAGGTTGGAATAATAATTATGTGTTGAATGGAGTTCCATTTTTTTGGAAAATTCTTTTTTAGGTCAGCAATCCAGTTAAAAGATGAAGCAGCTTTAATTCTAAAATGTCCCATAACAGCCAAGACTGACATACTGAGGGAACGATAGAGCCAATACACAGCAAAAGCTATCACAAAGTAGGCAACAAACTCTGGCACAATGAGCGATCCCCAGAAAGGAAAGAGAATAAGCGACCAAGAAACAAACCCTGGCAAGATTTCAAGAAATCGTTGTGACCTAACAGGATGTCGCTTTAGATATGTTCGTAAAATGTTGCCCATACAGTGTCTTATTGTATATGATTTTTAGTGATATCGAAAAACAAAAAGCTATTTTGATATATTTGTTCTAGATCTGCACCCAGTTCTTCTCGCATGTAGTGAGCTGTTTCAGTTATCATCCACGGTTCACAGACGTTGCCACGGTGTAACCCTGGAGCCAGATAGGGGGCATCAGTCTCGAGTAATACTCTTTCTTTTGGAGTAATTTCAAATATTTTTCTGAGGTGATCAGCTGATTCATAGGTGAGGTTGCCATCGAAACCAATGTAGGCACCCATTTCAAGAGCTTTTTGTATGTAATCGATGGGGCCTGATGCACAGTGAAGCACAAATTTTGCTGGAGTTTGCTTCTCAAGAATTTTTAGTACACTGCTATATGCAGTGTCGTGTGTTCTATCTTCTTGATCTCGCACATGTAAAATTACTGGGAGTTGATGCTTGTGTGCAATTTTTAGTTGCTTTTTTAAAGCCTCTTCTTGTAAGTTGATAAGAACACCACGTTTTAATCCTTTCGATCGCAAACGATAGAAATCCAGACCTATTTCTCCAATAGCAATGGGATTTCTTGTAATTAAATTCTCAAGAGATGTAGTAATAGTTTGTAAGTGCTGTTCGCAGTTTGTTGTCAGTATTGTTTGATCAGAAATGAATTGATCACTGTGTTCTTGGAAGTAACCAGGGTGATAGCCAACACTTGCAGAGAGATTTGCATCATGGCTAGCAATCTCTAGAGCTCGAGCACTTGTCTCATGATCGGTTCCAACCACAATGGAGTGAGTGATATTGTTTTTTTGAGCTAAATGCCAGTGTTCTTGCCAGTCTGTGTCTAGAGGATTGAGGTTATAGTGGCAGTGAGTATCAAAAAGTGGCATAGTGAGCTATATGGGTAGACGAGGGAACAAAGGCTCGAGGGCTGAAATCTTTTCTTGTGAGAAGTGGCTGATTAAAGTATTTGATGTTTTAGGCATGAAAGGCTTTAGTGACTCTGCAAGTTTGATGATACTCATGATAGCTTCTTGAAGTATTTTTTTCTTTTCAGCTTTTTGATTCTCATCTTTAAGTTTCCATGGTTCTTTAATACTGAGTTGCCTTTCAATAGTATCTGAATATATATGTATATCTGTTAGCGCACCTCTTATTTCATAAATTGAAAGGTTTTTTTCTGCATTTTCTAATGCGGAAATTTTTACTTCATTTTCTTTTTCAGAAACTTTTATGTCCCAAAATTCAACCTTTTCATTGTATCCAACTTCATTGTTCTCACATAATTTTGCAATTCTAGATGCAGTGTTTCCAATATTATTAGCCAGTAAAGATTGATACGTGATGTCAAGTTTGTGCCAATTAACATCCATATCACTTCCAAATGGGCCAAGTCTCATCAACAAAAATCTGGTAGCATCAGTCCCGTACCTCTCAACCATTTCTTTAGGAGAGATCACATTACCAAGAGATTTGCTCATTTTTTGTCCATCAATACTAATAAAACCATTAATTAATATTTTTTTACTAAATGGGAGTCCTGCTGAGGCAAGCATGGCTTGCCACATTGCAGACTGCTGGCGGAGATTATCTTTTCCTGCAAGTTGAACCCCTGGCCAGTAAGCATTAAAATTTTCTGTATTGTCAGGCCAGCCAAGTGTAGAAACATAGTTTACCAGAGCATCAAACCATACATACATAACATGGTCTGGATCACCAGGAACTTCAACACCCCAAGGCATTTTTTCCTTTAAGCGAGAAATACTAAAGTCTTGCAAGCCACCTGAAACAAATGCGACTATCTCTTTCATCTTGCTCTCAGGTTCTACGAAACTAGGATTCTGTTCATAGTGATCCAGAAGCGCTTTTTGGTAGTTGGAAAATGCAAAGAAATAATTTTCCTCTTCTCTAATTTCAATATCTTTATTTGGATGCAGTGGACATCTTCCGTCAACCAGCTCAGAACTTAGCTTCTCAAGTTCACAGCCAACACAATAAGACAACTTATACATTTTCTTGTAGATATCACCATTATTTTTGCAACGGGTCCAGAACTCTTGTGCAGCTGCTTTATGATTTGGGTTTGTGGTTCTAATAAAGTGTGTGTAGTTAATTGAAAGTAATTCTCTCAGTTCTGAAAACTTTGCTGCATATTCGTCGACGTATGATTGCGTATCTTTACCGGATTCTTGGGCTTTCTGATGAATTTTCTGACCATGTTCATCAGTACCTGTATTAAAGACAACTTCTTCACCTAACACTTCACTATGAAAACGAGCAATCACATCTGCCGCAATAATCTCGAGTGCAAAGCCGATGTGTGGTTCTGCGTTTACATAGGGTAATGTTGTGGTGATATAGAATTTTTGTTTCATAGTACATCTGGTATTGTAATCTATTATGCCTTATTTTTCGAGTCCCCTTTTCGAGAGAGCAGAACACTTATGAGCTCAACAACGCTATACACGCTTATCAACGCCGTGAGCACAGGAATTGAGAGTACAACGTGTTGAAACTTTAAGAAAAAAAGAGTTCCTACAAAAAGTGAAAAGCGAATACCTCTTGAAGTGTTTAAAAAGATATAACTGGTTGTAAAAAAAGTAGTACTCACAATAAGCAGCAACATGGGTAAGTAGGTACTAGGAATCACTACATTTTTCCAGCTAGCTGGGTCAATAGTGGTAAGTACTCGATACAGAACAAATATGTGTATGAGTGAGATAAGTAGCAGAGGGGAGTATCGAAAATATTTGTAAGTACTGAGTTGTGTTTTTTGAGAGGTGGATACTCGATGGGCAGCGTGTCGTGGTTTTGAAACGGTGTTTGGCTGCTGTGTAACTGCTTGGCTTCGTTGTAAGCGTGATCGAGCCTTCTGAATTTTTGGTTCTGTAGTAGTAGTGGTATCCATCGCGTATCTTTTCTTATCTACACCTTCTCAGTATACTGTATCAGTTATGACACTTGAAATTGTATTCCTAGCTGTACTGATTATTGCAGGTTTTATTATCCTTATTGTAATGCAAAAAAAATTGTATGAGGCGAGAAAACAATCTGACATTGAATCGGTGGTTAACCGTGTTTTTGGTATGTCAGCTCAAAAAGTAGCACAGCAGAGTCGGGATATTTTGCAAAGTGAAAAAGAATCAATTAAAAGTGATTTAGCAAATAAGCATCAAATGATTGAAAAATTAGTCAAGGATCTTCAAAAAGACATTATGACTCGGCAAGATGAAATTAGAAAAATTGAAACTGATCGAGTCGAAAAGTTTACTCAAATTGCTAAAGCGCTCGATTATCAACGTGAAGTTACCAATGACCTTAAAATATCAACGGAACAGCTGTCAAAAGTGCTTTCAAATAATCAATCTAGAGGTGCTTGGGGTGAGAGAATTATTGAAGATTTGCTTACTTCCCATGGTCTACAAGAAGGGCTGCATTACGAGAAGCAATTAAAACTTGGTGATTCAGGTTTAAGACCAGATATTACATTACTTTTGCCAAATAAGCGGGTAGTTGCCGTTGATGTAAAATTTCCATACTCCGAAATGCAAAAGATGTCTGATGCTGACACAAAATCGCTTAGAGACGTACATTTAAAACAATTTGAACAAGATCTTAAGAAAAAAATAGATAAAGTTGCTGAGTATATTCATCCAGAGTTTAACACCCTTGACTACGCAATTATGTTTGTGCCAAATGAGATGATATTTTCATTTATTAACCAAAAACTTTCTCCATTGGTTGATTACTCACTGCAAAAGAGAGTACTTATAGTTTCACCATTTACCTTTTTAATTGTTGCGCGTACGGTCATGGAGAGTTATCGAAACTTTATGATAGGTGATCGGCTTAAAGAAGTTATTCAACATGTTGATCAGTTTAGCCTAGAATGGGATAAGTTTGTTGGATCTCTTGACAAATATGGACGTGCTATAAAAACATTACAGACCAGTTACGATGAGCTTAGTGGCACGCGCGTGCGCCAAATGCAGAAGCGTATCGATACTGTTCGTACTTTTTCCTCGGGAAGTCTGACTGAAGCAGAGACGTTGAAATAATAAAGAAATACTTGATAATATTTAATATAGGATGTATAATATATTCTGTATCTTTCTTTAATAAGCAGCATCAATAATTCATATAAAAGCTTTCTTAGTTTTTTATGTGAAAAGGTAGCAGAAGAGAAATGTCCTTCACACAGTGTGTAGCTATCATTTTTTTTGCTTTAATTGGGGCAGGTCTTGGACTTGCTCTAGCAGAACTTCCACTTTTTGAGTGGGTAAATATTGGTGTTATGTTAGGCATAGGCGCTGTTATTGGCGCCATTGCCGGTGTTATTCTGGAATATCTCGTATTCCGAGATGAGACAACGCACTAAGGTACAAAAAACTGGCGCACATATGTGCGCCTTTTTCGTGGCTTTTTGTTTGGAAATGAATCAGAGTTAGCTGATTATTCAGCCAGTGTCTTGGCAAAAAAAGTTAGATCTCTTTGTATTGCAGTATTCCAAGAAGTCTTTGGTTGCATGTTGTGGTCAGTTCCTTTATACCTGTAGTAGGTAATGGGATAGGGAGTTTGAGTTGCTGCTGCTGTGGCAACTTGTGCCGCTTCTAATTTTTCTACAAATTCATCACTCCATGCAATGGGTGCTGCGTCGTCAGTCTCACCATGATGGAGCTGTAGCGGTGCCTTAAGCATATCTAAATGTTGAGTTACAGAGTAATCAAAGACATCGTAGTCATCTTCAAAGAGAGATATCCATTTACGTTGAGACTTGCCTTCATCCTCAATTTCATCAGAAAAAAATTGAATGGAATAGGGGAATGGGGCAGAAACTGGTGCCCATAGTGTTGTCGGAATAGTTAATTGAAATGCTTCAAGAGTTGAAAGTGCGATTTGTCCGCCATTGCTATGTGCCCATATGCCAATGTTTTTTGAGAGGATCGGTGGCGTTCCATCACCTTGAATGCCTGCAATTTTGAGTGAATCAAGTAATTCCATGACTAAGAGTGGCTTTTCAAAACGTGCTTGCCAGGTATCTGTTGGTTCTGGATCGCTTCCGCCGTATCCAAAAAAATCAGGTGCAACTGTCATGTATCCCTGCTGGGCAAAAATTGCTGCTGCATTTTTAGTTCCGACCCCGGTCTCATAGCTATCCTCAGGAACATAGCCTCTAAGCAGTACAATTGTTGTGGCATTTTCAGGATCAAATGGTCTTGGCAAATTGACTTGTCCCGTCATTATTTTTCCTTGAGTAGTCCAGGTAAAAAGATATGAGGTGTAGCTACTGGTAGCTTCGAGTTCTTTTACAATTTGTATCGGAGCTGTAGATCGAGGTAGGTCGGCTAGCTTGGTAAGTGAATATTTTTGTAAGGGTAATTCTTTCTTTGGAAGTGTTGGTGTGATTATTGTAGGTACCAGCAGTTCACCATCTTCACCCACTAATGAATTTTGAATAAATGGTGTGAGAAGCCCTAGTGCAAAACCTGCTGAGACAAAAAGAAGCATAAGCAGCATTTTTTTTAACATATATGGCTAGTATAACCTACACTCCATAGAATAAAAACCAGGCCATCTGGAAAATATAAGCCTATTTTGATATACTATGAGTATGTCTATCAGAATAAAAAGGTTAGTAGTAGTATCAGCAATGGGTATTGGTCTTGGATTAGGAGTGACTATCTCTGTTATATCACCTAGATCAAATGTACAGGCTGTACCACAACAAAGTACACCTTCTTATGGAGTATCAATTGAAAGCATCCAAATTGGAAGTTCTGATGAGTTCTCAGTGACAGTTCAGCCTTCTGTGTCACGTGGCCTACAACAGCTCAGCTCAAGTGGACTCGGTTCGAGATCAAGCATAGTACTCTCAGGGGCTGGATCGTCGCTGTATGAAGCAGGTAGTGAAGCTACTCTAGGGACAAGTGTTACAGTACTCGGATCAAACAATGGAATATATAGCTATTCAGTCACGCAAGTCTTGAGTAGAGAGAGAGGCCAAGCAAAATCCCTAATGACAGATACTAAAGACGAACTCATTATTGCACTGCATCGATATCCTTGGGACACAACAGAACTAGTTCTTATTGCTTCGTATCGGCAATAACGTCAACTAGTGTAGTTGGCTGATATTTTAAATATTCTTTTGTGTTCATTGCAATTGAGACAGAACGATCGCCTGCATTAAAGATAATTTTTTCAAGTTGAGTGAGAGATGAGTCAACATAAGTGGGTAGCTTAAAAAGACTACCCCAAGGTGGCACCCCTCCAATTAACACACCTCCCGTTAGTTTAGACACTTCATCAGTGGTGGCAAACCGAATTGATTTGACGTTTAACATTTTTGTTACTTTTTTTGAGTTGAATGTGTGATTACCCGGAATAACCAGCATACAAAAAAACTTATCTGATGCACTACGCTTTGCTTGTAAGATAAGTGCTTTTGCTCCTTGTTCAAGTGAATAGCCGGTCCGGATTGCAGCGGCTTCTTCACTTGTTCTGACCGGTTCATGCTCAAACACTTCATGCCACAACTGGTTAGACAGTAGGAGTGAATGAATTTTTTGTACAACAGGATGATAGTTGGAATATGTCATTGTGAAGTTCTATTTTATCACATTTGAATATTTAATTTTCCTCAAGAAAATCAGCACTCTACTGCTTTACCTGTCACTCTAAATATGTTTAACTATACCTATACAAAAGAGAGAAAATATCGCATGTCTCGTTTCCTAAATGGACAGAAAAAAAACTTATCACTTTTTGAGATTTTGTGCATTATTTTTATTTTTACTGTTGTTGCTGGAGTTGTTGTCACAGCAGTGAATCCGAATGATCGACGAGCTGATGCTCGTGATGCCAAGAGAATTGTTGATATGCATTCGCTAATTACAGCTATTCATCAATATATTGTTGATACTAATGGGACCTATCCTGATGGGGTGACTGTTGGAATGAGCGAAACACAGTTAGGTAGCTGTACTTCAGGAGGAGCTTCATTTTGTGCAGGCGCACAAGATTTTTGTATAGATATATCGAGTAGTGTAGTTCCCTACATTGGTTCAGTTCCCAGAGATCCTCTTTTGCAATCAGATCAGGATTTACAGTTTTATGGGTATAGTATACGCGTTTCAGAGGATGGTGTTGTAACTGTTCGATCATGTGGAGCTGAGACTTCAACGCTAGAGGTCTCCCGATGAAACCATTCATTGCTTTCTATAGATTTTGTCTAAAGTATCCCTATTATTACAGTGCGATGTGGGCGACAGTGATTATTGTTGGAATTGCTGAAGGCATTCTGCCAATTTTTTATAAAGTATTTATTGAATCAATCTCTTTAGGTGTGGATTCAGCAGTTTTTGTAGTTCTGAGTTGGTACATTGTCCTAAGGTTTTTTATATTATTGGGTGGGATGGTGCGGCACTATTTTAGTGATGTCATTTTGGTCAAAGCAAATAGAGCAGCATATTTAGAAGTGTTTAAAAAAATACAAACACTCGATTTTTCTTTTCAAATTAATCGAAGCACTGGATCATTGATAAGTGCAATTAAGCGTGGTGATTCAGCATTTTTTGGAACTCATTCATCTTTAAATTATGAAGTACCAACTACTTTAATAAGTTTCGTAGTTCTGCTTATTTCTTTTTCATTTATTGATACTACGTTGGTAGCCATTTTAGCAATCACAGTGGTCATTGAAATTATTGTTGGAGCAATTCTAATACGGAATAATATTGAAGCTCGTAGAGTGTTTAATGCTGCTGACGATACTGTCTCAAGCACAGTTGTAGATAATTTGCTCAATTATGAAACAGTTAAGTATTTTGCTAAGGAAGACCGGGAATACAAAAGGTTGGAGACAGAACATGTTCCTTGGGTAAAAACTATCTGGGGATATGCCTACTCATTTTATTATATCAATTTTTTCACAGGATTAGTTGGAACAATAGGCTTAATTTCGGTACTTCTATATTCAATTCAACTCTATGTGAGCCAGCACATTTCAGCTGCAGAACTCATTATGATTTTTGGATTTGTTACTTCATTTTATGACAAATTATTTAGAATGCTCTATCAACTCAGAGATGTTTTTAAGTTAAGTACAGATTTAGAAAAGTTTTTTTCTGTATTGGATGAAAAGGAAACAGTCTTAGATCCAGATTCACCAGTGAAGCTTCAGAATGTTACAGGTGAAATTAGTTTTGATAAGGTTCATTTTTCATACCCTGACGGGAAAGAAAATGCTATTCATGATGTCACAATTCGTATTGCTCCAGGAGAATCAGTGGCATTGGTAGGGCCCTCTGGCGCAGGAAAAACCACGATTACAAAGTTACTTCTACGACTCTATGATCCTGACAATGGAACTATTTCTATTGATGGGGTTGATTTACGTGACATGACCAAGTCTCATTTAAGATCCCACATTGGAGTTGTGCCTCAGGAACCAATACTCTTTAATGCATCAATTGGATTTAATATTGGGTATGGTTTGGATGAGTTCTCTCAGCAAAAAGTCGAAGAAGCTGCAGCAATGGCACAGTTGCATGATTTTATTTGTACGCTGCCAAAAGGATATGACACGCAAGTAGGTGAGCGAGGCGTGAAGTTATCAGGCGGACAAAAACAGAGATTGGCAATTGCACGCATGCTTCTTTCAAATCCGCGCATTATCATTTTTGATGAAGCCACCAGTCAATTAGATTCACAGTCAGAAAAGTTAATTCAATCTGCATTCTGGAAAGTATCAAAGGATATTACCACTCTAATAATTGCACATAGATTATCAACTGTTAAAAAAGCTGACAAAATAATTGTTATTGATGACGGTAGAATTATTGAGTCAGGTTCACACAAAACCTTGCTAGATAGCAAAGGGAAATACAAAAAACTTTGGGATCTTCAAGTAGAATAATACCATGAAAAAAATTGCATTTTTTGATTTAGATAAAACAGTCTATAACGGGGCATCGATGCAACGGTTTTTGTTTGGATATCTAATCCCAAAAAGAAAGATTGGTTTCTTTAATTTACTGGAAGCCCTACTGCTTGTTTTTAGATATGGAACACGTTTAATTTCACATAACGATGCTTCAAAAAAAACTATTGAAATTTCAGCAAGAGTATTAAACGGAAAGTCGATTACAGAAGTTGAAAAATGGCAAAAAGATTTTTTCTCAGTGGATGAGTTTTATCCCCACATTCCTGAATTATTTCAATTCTTAAAAAGCAAGGGATTTACTATATATATTGTGTCAGCATCAATACAGCCCATTGTAAAAGCATGCGCAGATGTCTTAGACGTGGAGTGTTTGGCATCTACTGTTGAAATTAAAAATGGGGTGTATACAGGCACTATTGAAGCTCTTATGAATGAACATGAGAAGGCTCTGGCAGTGGAACGAAAAAGTAGCAAGGATACAGAAGTATCCCTAGGCTTTGGAGATAGTTCAGGCGATCTTGATATGCTCAAAAAAGTTGATCATGGCTTCTTATTTGAACCTTTTGAACCAGCAATTATAGCCCAATGTACATCATTTGGTATAACAGTGGTTAATAGAAACACTATTCTTGATCAAGTTAAAAAAATTATTCAGTAGTTGTGTGGTAGTAGCCCCTGTTTTCCTCTGGCAGTTGTTCCGCTAACGCATACATGAGTGCATCTGTGATGATACGAGCACGTTTTTTTGCTTTTTCTAGAGTAACTCCCACAGGTAAAGCATCGAGATCAAGAATGTCAGGTAAGAAAAATGGGGCACCAACTGTTGTACGTATTCGTTTACTATATGGTGGATAGAGTTGAGTCACAGGTAGATAAAAAGTATCGAAAGGACCATGGTACTGTTCATTACGACCAATTCCTGTTTTTGCTTGCCGAAGGATATTATCTGAGTGTCTGGTGCCTTCAGGAGTGTATGCGATAATATTGCCAGGACTAGTAATTGCTTCCTGTGAAAGTACTCGAAGTTGATTACTTATCATTGCTATTTCATCTGGGGTATATATGTTTTTTTGAGTATCACTGTCTTGTAGCACAGGTAAGAATGAAACATGGAGCGGTCTGACCGCTCGGTAAAAATATCCACTAACTTTATCTCGTTCAACATCAAAGTGTGTGAGGCCAGCTGGGATAATTCCGTTTTTTGTTCTTCTCAAATATTTTAACACCATGGCTACAGCTGAAATGTCAGCTTTGCGCACATGATTCATATAAAACACTGCTGAATGCGTTGTTAGTAATTCATCTGCCTTTTTTAAATTCTCAATTGATTCGGCAGAGAGAGGTTCTATTCTTAGTAGGTTCTCAGCCAGGAACCATGCCATCTGAGCGAGTAACCAACGCGTTTCTATTGCTAATCGACTAGGTTCTGATGGTGATTGAATTTCAAAACGTGACAATAGAAGACCTATTTTTTTAGAATATTATTTTTTTGCTGCCTTTTGTAAGTAAGAAGGATATTCATTAAGCACTTCTCCAACAATTTGACTTGCATCAGTTAGTTTAATTAGTTTAAATAGTGGAAATAAGTATACACTATTATACTTATACTGTTTTCCTGGTTTTAAAACGTTAGTTTAAGTGATTCCTCAAGTCGTATTATCTGAGTGTACCTTCTAGCTTTGCAAAGCAAAAGTCACCACTGTAAGAAGTTAGACAAAAGTTTGTTTGGGTTACTTCAAGAATTGAGTAGACACCTGGATTATTTTGTGGATATTCTTGTGCTGCAATATTTTCAGAAAATGCTGGACATGAAATAAAGTGGCGGTTATTGATAACTGTATGTGTTAACAAATGTACGTGTGCATTAATGCACACTGTGGTTTTTTCAGAAAGCTGATCTAGTATGTCCTGCCCATTAGCATAGTACATTCCTTCAGGCTCATTTTCAAAATAGAAGGAGCCTTTTGGATCAATGGGAATAAGTGAAAAGTGACTAAAAAGAATGGTGGGAGATTCATTTTTAAGAAATGACAGTGTTTTTTGTGGCACCGTAATTTTTTTTTGATCAATATTCAGATCTAGCCACGAAATATCGATATCATTTATTTTTTTTGATCCTAAAAATTCTGGCGAAATTTCTTGACTACTATATAGAGTGGTAATTTGCTCTTTGGTGAATGCGTTGAGTTCATGATTACCAAGTAAGTGAATTGCTGGAGCAGTAATCTGATTGATTAAATTGAGGGCGGAAATCATGTTTTTTGCATCGGTTTCAAAATCATAGGTATCTCGCAGAGCATCGCCAAGGTGTACGACTAAATCAAAATTCAGCGAATTAAAGTGAGGGATCAGCGCTTCGAGTGTACTTTGAGCCTGGGTATTTGCTTGCCGTATAAGATGTCCGTGAGTTGTTGAA
This sequence comes from Candidatus Pacebacteria bacterium CG_4_9_14_0_2_um_filter_40_15, assembly GCA_002788675.1. Taxonomy (GTDB): domain Bacteria; phylum Patescibacteriota; class Microgenomatia; order UBA1400; family PJMF01; genus CG1-02-43-31. Next base: position 175,369 of record PFRS01000005.1, on the reverse strand, counting down.
TTTCTAGAAATACCTAAATGTATGTCGTTAAGGAGTAGAATTTTTGTCATAATTATTTGTATTGTATACCAATACACGTTGCTGATGAGCTGGTATAATTCTTGTATGTCATTTAAACATATTAATTTAAATTTGTATGAAGGAGGTTTATTTTTCAAAAATATTTTTGCATTCTTTGATCGTGAACAACCGGATGTTGTCTCGTTGCAGGAAGTATTTGATGGAAAAGATTCTGGGCTTGCTGAAAATTATAGATCACTTGAAATTCTTAAAAATTACTTTATGGGTTGGGAGTACTACTTTGCTCCAGAGTTTATGCTTGTTGGTGAACAAGGAAAAATGGAGATAGGGAATGCAATCTTTTCACGGTATCCAATTACATCAACGGTAAGTAATGATTTTGGTATTTCCTATGGTGAGTTTTCTGCACATCCACCAACTGGTGATTTCGGAACTCATCCTAAAAACATCCAGTGCTGTGAGATAGCAATTGAAGGTACTACATACACTATTTGTAATCTACATGGTATTTGGGGCTTGGATGGAGGAGATAGTCCTGAACGACTAGAAATGAGTAGGCGAATTGTAGATCTTGTTAAAGGGAAAAAGAAACTAATCTTGTCAGGAGATTTTAATTTAAAACCAGATACTCAAACTATTAGAAATATTGATAACCACCTTATAAATGTGTATGGTGGTGAATTAACAACAAGTTTTAATCTTGCTCACAAGAATTTAGAAAAATATCCTGGGTACGCCACAGCAGTTGTTGATATGGTTTTTGCTAGCTCAGATATAGTTGTTTTAGAAAAAAAAGTTGCAAGTGATGATGTTTCTGATCACCTTGCGTTTGTAATACAATTTGAATAGCGTATTATCACTTTAATAAAATGTTCCGAGTTTTCAAGATAAATTGAGTTAGATTGTCTAGGTCTTTTTCAGAAATATGAGCAAAAATATCTTTGCGTACTTCAAACATTACATGATGAGCTTGATAAAAAGTGTCTATCCAAACTGGTAATCCTGTCGCAGCAAGATAAGGGTAATCAATACCAATCTCAATTATTTCGTTCAGAGTTGAAAGGCTTGCCAATGTTTTATAATAGAATTCCTGAATAATAGGGAGTACTTCTTTCGGAAAAAAAAGTGAATCTTCACTTGATTGTATGCTATGGTTTTTGTGAAAAATCATACCGGCTGGTCGCATCTTTCCAGAAGGTAGTACGTCAGTTGCACCTTCAGTAGTAGTACCTCCAGAAGTTTGGTCATAGGTATGTGGATATGTTATGAGTGTAGGCTGGAACTTTGATAGAAGGAGTGTAAGGTCTTCAAAGAATGGATAGAGTGCAGCTTGTAAAATTGGTTTTCTACTAGATAAAGTTGCAGCATCATTAGTCCATGGAGAGTCACCTTTATAGGGGAGATCTGGAACTTGAGCGGCAAGTTCTGAGCGGTTGGCATCACCTACAATGCGAGTGAAGTCATACCAGATAACAGCTATCTGGGGGTTATCATTGAGCTGCATTAGAAAGTTTGAGGCCATAGTTGCACTGCCTAGATCAGCATTGAGATGAATGGTTTCTGCTACTCTTTCAATGTCTTCCAAGGTATCAAGAGTGATTAACTGTTCGAATCCAGTTGGTACTCGTATTCCTCCATGTACAAAGATAACAAATGTATCAATTTTTGTGTAATTCTGAGCCAAGAAAAGAGATCCCCAGCTATTTTGAATGGTAATGAGAGAGTCAGGGATTATTAAGATATCTGGAGCGCCAATAATTTGAGCAGATTTTTCACTGCTTCTTTTTGAAATGATAGTGTTGTAGTCAATTTCTTTTTTCATTTGGTTGCTATTAATATCATATGTGTACTGGGTTCTGTTTTAGATATTTTGATGTGTCTAAAAGTTGGTATACTTACTGTATGTTAGAACTTTCAGCACTACAGCTGCTTATATTCTCATTTTTCTTTGCATTTGGATTGCTCCTGTTTCATAACAGATTTAAAAAGTACCTTTTTAGTTCAATACTTATTAATGTAGCTTGTGTAGTCGGGGCTGCGATCCTTATTACGAAACCAGAAGAATGGGCCTTGTTTATTATTGCGAGCATTCTTAATGTACTCTTTGACACTGCTGAAGTCTATCGAAAAAAATGGCAATATAATACGGAGAGTGGCTACGTGTATTGGGCAGGACTTGGCTGGGGATTTGTTACGTTGATAGTTAAGCAACTTTCAACAAAAATCTCATTGCCATTATTAGTAGTTCTTGCCTTAATCACTTTAGGAGTGATACTTTCCCGAAATAAATCTGAACTCAATTTCTCTAGGTATTCAAAAAGCACCTGGCTTGTATTTGCTGTCTTGGCATTGTTTATTTCACCACAGTTATTTTTAGTCTCATTTTTTATTGGCATACTTTTTGAATTCATTGCTGTAGAAGTGTTACATTCATGGTCATATTCTTCACCGATCTTTATTTTGGTAGGGATTGGTTATGGAACGCTTATGGTTGTAATTGATGTCCTTCTTGAGATGAGTCAAGGGCAGTTTAGTTTGGTAAATGTCATTTTTGCAACTGGAATTATTGTATTTTTGGCTAGACAATATATATTGTACTTCATTAGTAAAAATAAAACTAAAAAACAAGTTAACACAAAAAGTAAAAACAAATGAAACGACTTTTTTTAACTTCAAGTACAAACTTTGTTTCGCATCATTTGGTTAAGAATATTGATCTGAGCAAAGGTAACCGTTTGGCTTTTATTCTTACGGCTGCAGAAGTAGAACATGGCGATAAACAGTGGCTAAAAGATGATCGTCAGTCATTGGTTGATGCTGGTTTTGATGTTTTTGACTACACAATTACAGGTAAAACAAAATCAGAAATTGAACAAGAGCTAGCTTCAGCAGATATACTGTATTTTTCAGGTGGGAACACTTTTTATTTACTTCAGCAGTCTCAAAAGTCTGGGTTTATTCCGGTTGTGCAAGACATGGTTGAAAACCAAGGAAAAATCTATATAGGCACTAGTGCTGGTTCAATCATAGCTGGTCCTCAGTTGCCCAAATATCTCTTGGAGCTTGGTGAGGAACATATTGCGGATAATCTATTAGATGCCACGGCTTATGGGTTTGTAAATTTTATTCTCCTTCCTCACTGGGGATCAGAAGGATTCAAACAAAAATACTTGGAGAGTCGACTTAAACTCATCTACACTCCTGACCAATTCCCCTTAGTGGTTCTAACAGATCAACAGTATGTTAAGGTTGAAGGGGACTCCCTTGAAATTATTGATACCTCAAGATAAATGTCTGGGTATGTTGTATAATATGGGATATGAAAGATACACAATCTACCTCATGGCAAAATGTTGCAGCTTGGTATGACAAACTTGTTGGTTCTGAAGGTCATTACTATCACCAGCATGTGGTACTGCCTGGTTTGTTACGTTTACTTGATTTACAACCTGAAAACAGTCTGTTAGATCTTGGGTGTGGTCAAGGGATTTTAAGCCGGGTCATAGCCCCAGTTTCTGCATACTTAGGTATTGATAGATCAAAATCATTAATTGAAGCAGCAAAAGCAATTCCAAGTCCCAAGAATTATTCTTTTCAAGTATTTGACGTTACTAGAGAACTTCAAGCTGCTGAGCCCATTTTTAGCCATGCAGCAATTGTATTAGCGCTCCAAAATATGGAATATGCTGAGGGAGCATTGGGGAATGCTGCAGCCTATCTTAAAACAGGCGGAAAGTTAGTAATTGTTCTTAATCATCCAGCTTTTAGAATTCCACGCCAGTCTGGATGGGATATAGATAAGAAAACAAAGCAGCAGTTTAGGTGGGAAAATAGATATGCGTCTCCTCTTAAGATACCTATACATATGTTGCCAGGTAAAGATAGTTCAGCGGTAACATGGTCATTCCATCGGTCACTACAAGACTATTTTAAGATGCTCAAAAATGCTGGATTTGTTGTGACTGATTTAGAAGAATGGGCATCAGACAAGGCTAGTGTTGGTAAGGCTTCAAAAATGGAAAATAGATCTCGTAGAGAGTTTCCACTGTTCATGGCAATAGTCGCTCAAAAGGTTTGATCTAAAGGATTTTAAAAAATTTTCATTTCTTAATTTGCTTACTTGTAAATTGATTTGTATAGCCTAAAATATACACTACACTATGAATCATACCCAAAAACGACTTTTAGTAGTTAACACGGGAAATCTTTTAAAAAAATTCATTTTCAAGAGACTCAAAGAGCTTGACGTTTCTATTGTTGTGCTTAATTGTGAGAAGAACTGGGCCGACTCATACGTCGACGATTGGATTTTGGCGGATACTACTGATCATGCAGCGTCACTTGCTGCAGTAAAAGCATACGCCGCAAAAAATACAATTGACGGCGTTATTACTTTCTGGGAAGACGATGTTCTCCTGACTTCAAAAATTGCTACGGCACAAGGTCTTGTAGGAATACCGCTTGAAATCGCAAAAATTGCTCGTAATAAGTTATTTTTTAGAAAATTTTGTGAAAGCGAAGGTCTACAAGTACCGAAGTTTTTCAAGTTTACAACTATTGAAGAATTACAAAAAGCTAAATCAGAGCTTCAGTTTCCAGTTGTAGTAAAACCAACCTATGGAACCAGTAGTGCATTTGTGACCAAAGTTGAGGAGCCTGAGCAATTAGATAAAACTATCGCATATATTCAGTCGTCAGTTTCAGTTGCCATGGAATCTGCCTTGCATGAAGGTCTAACAATAATGGTCGAAGAATACATTGATGGTGATGAAGTCGACATCGATATGCTACTGCAAAATGGTAAGCTAAAGTTTTGGTCCATCACTGACAACCATGCTTCAAGTGAACCATTCTTTATTGAAACTGGAGACACTTTTCCTTCGTTACTTTCCGATGATGCACAGGAAGAACTTGTGTCTATGGCTGAGGTAATGTTAGAAAAAATTGGCATTCAAGATGGGTGTATTCATTTTGAAGCAAAGTACTCTTCAAATGGTCCTATGCCTATCGAGATAAATTTGCGCTTAGGTGGTGGATACTACTACTCATTTATTAAAAAAGCTTGGAATGTTGATTTGATAGAGTCATCAGTTAAAATCGCTTTGGGTGAATATATTCCAAAAATGACAAAGCCAGAAAACCCTAAAAAATACTTTGCGGCGGATTGTTTTATTCAAAAAGAATCGGGCATTATTTCGAGTTTGGAGTTTCCAAAATCATTTGCAGCGCAAGATAAGGTACACGACTTTGTATTCTTTAAAGAGGTGGGTGACACAGTTTTAACACCACCACTGAGTTTTGATTATCTCGGATGGATTTGTGCCTATGGGGATAATCCGCATGATGCTCAAGAGAATTTACAAAAAGCAAAGGCTCAAGTTAGCTTTGAAATAGTGCCATTCTCGGGACTTTCAAAAATTGGAAAAACAATCAGAAAGTCACCAATATCGCCTGCTTGGCTGCAATCTTCAGAAGGTTTTGACAAGAAAAAAATTGATCGAGTACATAGTATGCCTGCCAGTAGTTATAACAAATTAGTGATTGGAATTGCCTGTAATCAATACACTGGTGAAGATGGAAGTGTGGAAGCTGAGCTAACAAATGTTGGTAAAAATATTCAAAAGGCGCTTGAATCAAAAGGCTATAAAACTATTTTTATAGATTTTAATGATATTGGTAAAAGTATTTCAATTCTGCAACAAGGTAAAATTGATTTTGTTTTTAATGTGGCAGAGAGATTAAACAATTCAAGTTTACTTGAACCTCACGTTGCAAGTTTACTTGATATATTTCAAATTCCATATACCGGATCAAGTCCATTCACATTAGGATTATGTTTGGATAAGATCAGAGTTAAAAAGATGCTCACTTATCATGAAATTCCAACTGCAAAATGGGACTATGTCTATTCGGTTGATGAAGCCGTTGATGAAGAGCTCGAGTACCCACTCATCGTGAAACCAGCAAACACAGACAACTCAATTGGAATCACTCAGCAATCTGTAGTCAAAAACGCTGAAGAATTAAAAGCACAAATTAAATATGTGACTGAGGAATTGCAGAGACCAGCTTTAATAGAAGAATATCTCGACGGGGACGAGTACGATGTGTCCATTTTCGGCTCTGAATTAGATGATGTGAGAGTACTTCCACTTTCTCGCAGTATTTTCAAGCATGATGATCCCAAAAAATGGAATATCTATTCTTTCGACTCAAAATGGAGTGCATCTGACCATGGAAATGTTGAAGTGCAGCGTCCACCAAAGAATGTGAGCAAAAAATTACTTTCATTAATTTCTGAAATTGCCTTGGATACCTACAATATTTTAGGATGTCACGATTATGGGAGAGTTGAAATAAAGTTGGATAGGAATGGAAATCCTCACGTGTTAGAGCTAAATCCAAATCCTTCAATCAATATTCCAGATTGTGTGCCTTCCGTTGCGAAACTAACAGGTATGAGTTATGAGGATTTTATTGAACAAATCTTGCTTTTAGCAATTAAACGATATAAAGACAAGTTACCGTACCATCATTTGCAGCCTGTGGTGTAGATTGTTGCTTACGCGATTAAGATAAAATTACACATAAAATGAAAAAAATAACGGTACATGACAGGTTCCAAAGTAACTATGTGTACTATTTAACTGAGGATAAAGGAGCGAACTTTGAGCCTGACTTCTTACCAGAATTAACACCTCAGCAAATGCTTGTACTGGGCATTTTTGGTGGCAAATACATGAACGACAGCCGAGCTGAATTTCCCAGCGATTGGTTTACTCATGCAAAGCTTTCATCTAAGAAAGATCCCAAGTTAAATTACTTCAAAGTTGATGCTAGCCAAAGTCTTTTAGTTTGGCAGGAAAAAGGCTGGATTCATCCTAATGATCCAAGAGGCTGGTTTCAATGGTACTGTCGGTACTACATGGGTAGAAGATCAACAGATGATGATCGACAGATTAAGCGGTGGAAGGCGATGAGTCGGCATGTGGCTCAAGTACAAAAAAATTGCACCAAGGGAGACAGCAGTTGTCGACCTCGTCAGCGACAAGCATTGCTTCATTGGGCATATGATGCAAGATATTTATAATATTTGTAGTGCTAATAGCTAATTAAAAGTACAAATGCTCTTCTTGTGAATGATGCTATTTTTGTTGTACTTTGATTTCTAATTAAGCTAAGATGACAGGTACATGAAAAAAATACTCACGTATTATTATATTCTTCTACTCTTATGTACCCTGTTGTATGGGTATAACCTTGTTTCATCTTCTTCTCGAGAGTTAAGTGATAAAATTAATGGCTTCAGATTACAAATTTCATTTGAATTTGCTACAGCTTCAGAGAGTGTCAACGATATTGTAGCTGATCAATCATTTCAAAAGTATAAAGATACTAGAAATACACTTGCTAAAAGTGAATTTGAAAAGTCATTGATGGCCATGATGGAGAACCAGCCAAACTATGATCAAATCAGATATGAGTAACGAAAAAACAAATCCAAATGTGCTTTCTAACTTGTCTCAAGTAGAAAATAAAAGAATTCAAAAATATCAACCCAAACTTGAAGGGTATGGTGGCAGACAAGTAGTCTTTAGTTTTCCAGATCATCCGAACATTGTTGGGAAAGTTGAAATGAAGCCACTATTACAGGCAGTAGAAGTAGCTGTTACTGGTGGAGATGAAGCTGAGTTACGTGCACAATTTGAGTCGGACAAAAGAGATAGGGAACAACAATTAGCAGTATTACAGAACTATTTTGGTTCAGAGCATGTATTAAAGCAAACATTTAGTGTAATAAAAATACCTGTCAATGCCGACATACTAGCAAGCGTACAAAAAATTATTGGTGATGGGAGTGAGCGAGTTTCACAGTTACAAAGTTTTGAAGGCGAGTATGTGTGGTCAAGTATTTCATTTCAAGAAAAAGCAGACGTTGTACACAATCCGAGTAAGATCACACTCACGGCAGGTCTTGCAGAGCTACGACCAGTTGTTACTCCAATGTATCAGTCTGCATATGATCGAGTCACCCGAGCTTCGCTATATAATCTAAATGAACAAGGCACCGTTCAAGTTGCAGACTTAGAAAAGATTCATCCTTTTTTAAGTAAGTTGTTGGAAAGCATTAAAAATGATGAAGAGTTACGAACTGTTGTGGCTGAGTTTGTAACGCGAGCAATTAAGTATACAAACGAGACCGGAACAATAGTAGATATTATTGGTCAAGATAATGTTGTATTCTTTCGAGATGAAAGTAATGCATGGGATTACAAACTTATTGACGCTCTGTATGATCAACCAATATCTGCAGTTTCAAACAGCATTACTAGAATTGCTGAACAGGAGCAGGTTACACTGAGTTTGGCTGAAGATGCTTCATTAAGAAATACACTCAATTCCATTAGAGTTATAAATGCACTAGCAAATATTTTGAACATTTCAGCACGGATTACTGCATTGCCAACAGCACTAAGTACGATTGAGCCTGCTACTTTAATGACAGCTATTATTACGTCTGCGTACTAAAAGAGTACAATCTACTAGACTAAGCAGCTGAGTGATATACTGCTTTGTATTATGAAAAAATTATTCATTTCTTTTTTTATTTTACTCATTGTGATCTTTGCAGCCGGAGTTTTGGCTCTTGCATATATTGGAGTAGTGCCGGGGCTCTCAGCGCTCTTTGTGAAACAAGTCGATTTGGGTATTCGGCCTGATCCAGTCCAAGTTGCAAAAATAAATGATGATCTTGGTCACGATGTAGAGCTTTCAGAAGATGACAAACCATATAGTGGAATGCCTGAATACGAGGGATCAGTTGATGTATCTGGTTCATATTCCGACCAAGAAGTGACGTCTGTTCTGGATAGTTGGTCAAAAAATTGGGCTCTAACACCCTTTTACAATGTCCAAGTAAAAATTCATGCAGATGGCACGGCAGAGGCTTCAGGAATGCTCAAAGTTGAAACAGCTATAAGTTTGGCAAAAGAGTTGGGATACAGCGACCAGCAAATTGAATCAGCAGCAAAATATGCAACCTTCATAAATGGCGATTTACCTGTGTATATGATGGGTACTGCTAGTGTTTCTAGCAATCAAGTATCTGCTGGTGTTTCTAACTTAAGGATTGGTACTGTTGCCGTTCCTGCTGATATTACTGGTAGGGTTGTTTCAGCAGTTGAAGATGCTGTTTCAAGAAGAATGCAACAGGTTTCCAGTTTAGATATTCAACACATGGATTTAATCGGTGGGAAAATGAACCTTTCAGGAACTATTCCTCAATTGGAACGTGGAAAGTAAATAAAAGTTGGTAGTTACAGTGCTTGTAAAGTTGGAAAAAAGTTTGATCTGTATTGTATTTTTTTCAAAAGAGAGTATCTATTAGTCTCGGTTATCTACTAACAAGTGATCTTATAGTATGTCTATGATTCGATGCAAAGTAATCAACAAAATAGAGAAGTTTCTGCTTTTATACTTCTAACGCTATGGTTTGGGCAGTGGCCGAGAGAATGAATGCATCGACGGGGCTTTCGCTTACAATGGGGGATTCACTATTTTGTTCGACATTCTGTTCCATTTTTACTAAGCAAATTTTAAAGTGAGAAAACCCAGAAGATAAATCGGTTGTGAGTTGAGTGGTTTTGTATTCCTCTAATTTGAGTAAATCATCCACCCAGTCTATGGGCACCATGAGTAATAGACCCATTCTAGAAACTCTAAAAAGTTCTGGTAACATTGTTTTGAGTAGTCCTATAGATCCATCCTGAAGGTTTTTCCCATACGGTGGATCTCCTGTTATCCAGTCTACTGCATTATCGCTAAAGGGTAGGTGAAGAGCATCGGCAGTAATAAATCCACTGAATGATTCATCTATTTTAGGATAGTACCATGAGGGAAGTTCATCAAAAATTGATTGAAAAACAATCATATTAATTTCTGGTGCATAGGTAACATCGTATCCGTTCAGTGCCTTGCCACCAGGATACGATAGATCTGACATATAGGCATGACTAACCACACCCTTTGCAGTTAGTAAGTTGAGGTATGTTCCGCTACCTGCAAAAGGGTCAAGAACAGTTGTGTCTTTTAGGTGTGAGACTATACTGTCCCATCCATTAATGACTTTATAAAACTCTGGAGTCCATTTTTGTGAAACAGTATCAACCACAATGTTTTTTTCAGTCCCAATTTCATAGAAATATCTGGGAAGTATTTTCATTAAGAGTGCATATACAAGTGAAATCAAATCTTGAGAGAGTCGTTCCCTAACCTTATCGAGTGCTTCTTTATTGGTGTTTATTTTTGCTTGTTGTATAGCATATTTGACTCTAGCTACATTATATAGAAAGTGCTCTTCGTCGAGCTGATGCACTGCACCGGTATTTGTTAAGCTCAGGTAGATGGAGTATAAGTTATCGACTGCCTGTATAAGACTTTCTTCTTCCCAGGAAGAAAAAGTATCTGTTAGTGCAGCCGAACTGAGGAGATCTGAAACAACTTCTAATGGTTGCATATGCGCAGTGTTAATTTGAAGTCGCTTTTTAGCCTTATTTGGATAGTATTTTTCCTCTCCATAGCTGTTTTGAAGTTTATCCTTAATGAGGTTTGTTCTATCGAGTATCATATTCCTGTATTGTGGCAGTAGTTCGGGTGATCGAAAAATATGCTCAAGGTCATATCCCTCTCGTCTTAACACTCTAATGGCTGAAGTTACTGGATCTAGCCGTAGATCAACTAAATAGATTGGTCTGTCAGTTATTCTTTGAAGTATATGATAGCCAGTATGAGTAGCAGCTTTTCCTTCAATGATCACGACTCCGTTTTGTAGTAATGCTTCTTCATATACTCTTTGATCAAACTGTTCTGGATCGTCTGGTATGACTCCTGCTGCTTTGGCTTGCATCATGCCTTCTTCGCTAGCTGAGAAGCCCTTACTTACCACAAGTTCTCGAATTATGTTTCCAATTGAATACGCAGCTGTGGTATATCTAGCAGTTTCTAATACTTCAGAAAGCAGTTGTGTGACGGAGGTTGAACCTGTTCCAGGTAGTTCGCCACTAACAAGAATGATTGAGTCGTGGGGAATGTCAATATGTTCGCAAAGTGTGCGTACTTCTTCTGTTTGTTGAGCTACTCTAGATTTTTGTTCAAATCTCATAGGTATCTTTTTATAGTGCTGGCAGAAAGAACAATTGGCTGCACATTATATGTATCAAATATGCATCTGTCAATCTCATTTCTTGCAGTTGATACTTATTTTTTAGAGGAAGACTTATTACTTACTAATTTAATACATCAATTTTTGCCACACTTATAATTGAGGTAGCTGGATATGAACAGAATCCACCAGCAATACGTTTTTTAAATAAGTACGATGTGCTGAAGCAGCATAGTATAATTACTGGCCTCATTTCTGCTGATGCTGATGGGGTAGAAATCGATACCATTGGCACAAAAAAGGTGGGGGAATCAGTGGAAAAAATTGGCTCTTCTGAAGTATAAACGGAGAAACCAATAAAATATGAATTCGATACTACTGGGAGTCACTCAAGCATTTACTTCAGAGAGTGATCTTAGTATCTGAGATTTAATTGAAGGTCAGTCTTCATTTATATGCAGCTTTAATTCATTCACAGAAAAAATACTCTTAAGAAAAAACCTGTCATAAACACTGGATTTTTTAAGATACATGAAATGGTCTAGATTCTGTCGTCAAACCATTAGAATTTTTCCAAACATCAGGTATACATTTCATTGAATCGCTGTTGGAAAAATCCTTTAGACAAATTATTTGTAATTGCTAGTAGAATCATGGCATTATCAAGAAAAAGTTGTGATTTGGCAACCTTGCTTGATTGAACGTCAACACTATCTTGATACCCCATGTCAGTCGAGTACACTGGGAATGTTGCTTCCAACAGGCGAAGTAGCTGGAGTGCTTCTTCGGGAGAAGCCTGTAGAGTTAAAAAAATTGCGTGTGGAGTTATAATAGGAAATTGTTGATAATGACCTCCAACTCCCAGTTCTGTATACCCATCAGGTGTTTCACAAACAGATAATCCCCAGAACGTCTCAGCATGTGTTTTTCCGTACTCTATTTGTTGCTGAATATGTTTTATAACAGCATCTTGAAGATAAGGTTCATCAATAAAGAGTTGTGGCATGAGCAGTTCAAACATGGAACCACCAAATGAACTTTCAGGCCAATTTCCAGTATTCTTGGTCATCCTATTTGCTGGTAAATCTCTATCTTTATTCATGACTGCTTTGACATGATGTGCAATTCTAGATTCTGAGAGAAAAAGGTTTGAATATCGCCATGAAGTAGGTTCTTCTCCTGCAAATCCACCCACAAATTCATTGTGTTCTTCATCAAAAAAAGTATCCATGTCTAGTGGCTGGAGTAGTTCATCTATTTGTCTAAACTGTGGTTTACACTGACGGATCAGTAGCAGTGCAAGTATAAGCCAAGCATTATCAACTGTAGAAACAAAAGGAGTAAGTTTCTGATTACTTTCTGGCCAAAATTCTAATGGTTGACCTGTGCGACTATCGTACCAGTCAAAGAAGTATGGGTTTTTTTGTATTTTTAGTAAGCTATCCAGTATTTTTTGAATACCATGATTAGCTTCTTCTGGGACGATACATTGGAGTTCTTCCGCTGCTAAATAGGACAGGAGACCCAAACCAATATTTGTAGGTTTAGTTTGATAAGAAATCTCACTGCGATCTGTAGTCCATCGGTCAATTGGAAAGCCAGTTTCAGTGTCCATCATCAAATGGAGTGAGTTCCAGGTGCTTTTAGCTCTCCTGTGAAGAAAAAGACGAGGGCATTTCTCAACTTGAGCAATTCTTTCTTCTCGGCTTGCACCAATTTCTTGTCTCAACAAAGTAATGCTTTCTAGATGTAGCAATCCTTTTTAAATGGAATAGCACATCTGTATACAAAGCAGTATACCATTTTAATTGAATGTGGTTCGGGGTTCTCTTTTGTTGTGAGCCCACAAATCCTCAGTTGGAACTATTTTTTGCAAGTATCCTCAAGACGTATGCTCGCCTAAAAGAGCTTGGCTTTATCTATTTTAATGGTACTGTTAGTATGCTAGAAATGGAGGAAGATGTTTATGAGTAACTTTTGGTCAAAAAAACAGGAGGAGCATTTACTTCTTTCCAATTATTCGAAATCAAGAAATAGTAAAAAATAGAGAGGAAAATACCTATGAATCATTGTTTTATTTGTCAAAGAATTTCTGACATTAAAAATAACGAGAATCCATATTTTGTTAAGGAATTGGAAACGGGTTACGTTGTATTATGTGATTTCCAATTATTTGAAGGGTATACGATTTTTTTGGGAAAGCTACATATTAAAGAGCTTCATGATTTAGATACTCAAACTAGAGATGTATTTCTTCATGAAATGGCGGTAGTTGCTGAAGCAGTGTGCAAGGCATTTAAGCCAATCAAGCTTAACTATGAATTACTAGGAAATACAGACAATCACGTGCATTGGCATCTAATTCCTAGATATGGAACAGATCCTGATCCCAAAATGCCGATATGGACTTTGGGTAAAGAAGTTTTGGCAGCTGAAACTGCTCGACCTACAAAAGAAAGACTTGAGAAGTTGAAAATGAGGTTAGCAAATGAATTGGACAAATTAACTTAATTGTATTGAATGTGACCCTAAGGCTCAACAGTTTGAACCATTTTTAGCTGAACTCGAGGAACTACGTCTTATATATTGTGACGACCAATGAGAAATTAGTTAAAACCTATTTTCTTGATGCTAGGTGATACTCTGTAGCAGGCCCTTTACCTTTGACTTCAAGAATCATTTTGTCAACTAAATTGCTTAGTCTTCTTTGAACGGTTCTCCTGGTTGCTCCTGTCGCAATTACTGCATCTTCAAGTGAAATAGACTTAAACTGATAGACATAGTCTAGTATTGCTAGCTCCTCCTGATTAAGTCTTACCGGTTTTTTTGAACTATCTAATACTTTTCCAATTTGTACATATTTTGTGAGACTTTTTACTGAGTTCAAAAAGCCATCTACAAAAAATTCTAAAAAGGGTGTGATGTCAGAGAACATGCGATCATCAAAGGTTCTACCTCTGCTGAGTGCTTCATAGTATCTTTCTCGATTTTGTAGATAGTAACTGTCTAGTGATAGAGAATCATTGAAGTCGTAATTAACAGATTTGAGATATTGATAGGTGAGAAGTCTAGTAGTTCTTCCGTTTCCGTCAGAGAATGGATGAATTGAAACAAAAATGTAGTGGATTAAACCCGCAAGTAGTACCGGATGAAGTTTTGATTCACTTTTTTGGATGCTAATCCATTTTAAAAAAGAAGCTACTAGTTGTTTTAACTCTTTTGCATTAGGACCCTGATACTGAATTATTTCTTTATTTTTAATTTGATCAACAACATATATATCTCCAGGGCGGAATGAACCAACCTTTTCTGGTTGCAATAGTTTTTCCATTACTAAGCTATGAAGCTTTTGGATGTCCTTTTCACTCAATCCTTCTGTTGAGATTTTCCCTTGATTGAGCCAGTTCATTGCATTTTTGTAGTTAAGGACTTCTTGTATTGCATACTCAGGTGCAGAAACAGTATTTCCTTCTAGTACATTCTGAACTTCTTGCTCATTTAGTGGGTTTCCCTCAATAGATGTGGAACTATGAACAGATTCAACAGTTGCTCGAAATCGTAATTCTATAGCTAACTCAGGAAGAATATTTGCTTGATCGAAAAGTGATTTCAGTTTTTCGATTTCGGCAATTTTGTTATTGATTTCTGGCGTGATTGTAAAGTTTGGTTTAAACATGTTTTTATTATAGCACAGAGTCGCGCCAAAATCGCGCCACTAATCGCGCCAAAAAAGAAAGAAGGTTCAATGTTGCACTTAGGGTATAAAAACTCTCGAGGAAAAATCGCTGTGACCCCAAGGCTCAACAGTTTGAACCATTTTTAGCTCAACTTGAGGAACTACGTCTTATATATTTAGATAAGATAGAAATGGAGATGGATAATGTTTAGTATTTCTTTGTTTCAAGATATAGGGCTACTGAACTGAGGAATATTGGTAGATAAAGAAAAGTCTGGGGTATGTACTACTGACTTAATGAAGCGGGAATTGTTTCCCCAATCGGCACTTCTCTAAACCACATTGAATGAGCTCTACTTATATCAACACCTTCATCAGCTTTTTTTGTAACAAACTCTCCAATAGGAGTTGTGGGGTTTAAAATTATCTGTTCAATGAAGGCTTTTTCACTAAAAATAATTTTAGATATGTATGATCTTTTTACTTTTGTAACTAATGCTTCTCTTTCAGCAAGTGTTTTATTACTTTCGTTAATAGATACTTCAGAATCTGGTATAACCATTTCAATTATTACTTGAGAATGTGTTGGTGGATAAAATCTAGGTCCTCCAGGACATATAGAAAAAAATGGGGAAAAGGGAAGAATATGTTCTCTTCCAGAAAAAGCAACCGAATGTAGAAGTTTCAATTCTTTCTCAGAAAGATTTTTTTGAATGAATGAGAGTGCACTTTTCCAATCGAAGTCATCAGTCTTAAGCAGATTCATAATTTCACTCTGGTTAGCATTTGGAAATGCTAATGTGAGTATATTTGCTATAGGCTTATCTATATTCATTTTTTTATCTCGAATCGAGAGTAAGAAACTACATAACGCACGCAACTGGTTTTCGCTTGGATTTGGAACGCCCTTATGATAATCGTTGGGAGATTCTTCGGCATTGTTAATAATGTTTAATAAGTGATTTATAGAAATTTCTCTATAATATCTAACCGGTCTTCCTTTAATGTCATTACTTGCCTCGGCAATTTTTTTTTGACGTTCTTCTTCAGTAAAGACACTATCAATGACTATCTGAGACACATTTTGATCTTTTGATTTATAAAATGTTTGGCCATCACCATAGTCAACAAGTGTTAAGGTTGCTTTCAGTTGAGAGACGAGCTGATCACGTGCCTCTTTTGTGTTAAGGATGTCATGGGGAGTGGGACAATCAACCTGAATTTCGTGCATATAAGATATTGTAGCAAAAAAGTATATAGATTTTTGACTTGAATATTTATGGTGTCAAAATTACATAATGTGACCCCACGCGGAATCACCCCAAGAGTACTTCTCATGTTCGCTTCGCTCACTTGATGTGCGCGAACCCAGCCTCATTTCATTCGGCGGATCGCCATCCTCTGTAGAATCAAAACACAAAAAAAGATCCATGAATGGATCTTTTTCTGCGTTGTGACCCTAAGGCTCAACAGTTTGAACCATTTTTAGCTGAACTCGAGGAACTACGTCTTATATATTGTGATAATATAGAAAAGGAGACGAAAGATGTTTAGTACCTCATTATTTGATGAAACTACTTTTTACAAGAAATTTGGGCAGGATTTACTTCACGCAAAGCGTGAAGTCGTGATTGAAAGTCCATTTATTACGAATGACAGAACACTTACACTGTGCCCTGTTTTTGAAAAGCTAATAGCTGATGGTGTAAAAGTTTATGTTATTACAAGAGATCCCAACAAGCATATGCCAGCAATGCAGTTGCAGGCAGAGGAAGTGATTGAGTATTTTGAGAGAGTTGGTGTCCAGGTTCTGGTGACTAGTAACAATCATCACAGGAAGTTAGCGATTATTGATAGGGATATCTTGTGGGAAGGCAGTCTGAACATACTATCTCAAGCCAATAGTCGAGAGTTGATGAGAAGGACTGTGGGCGATGGACATGCACAAAAGATGTTTCATTTCTTAAAACTAGGGCGATTTATCTAGTTTCGTGTTACACTTGCAACTATTAAGGAAAAATATGATAAGAAAACCAACTGAAGAAGAAATTCAAGAAATGCTCGTAATGCTTGAGGAAAAAAATCCCAAGAGCGCAACTCGAGAAAATGCAATTAAGGCAATTGAGGGCTTGCAAACTATGGCAGGTGCTTTGGTTGACCGTGTCGGGGAGGACTTAGAATCAGGCAAAGTAGTAGTTTCTGATGAAGGTGAAGTAACGAGAAACGATTAAAACGGAAATACCTCTGAGGACTTTATCTTCAAGGCTTTGACAATTTTTTCTAGCACTTCATAGGAGGGATTTTCTTCCCCTCTTTCAATACGTGCGTAGTAGTTGGTGTGTAGTTTGGCTTTTTCTGCAACTTGTTGTTGAGTAAGATCAGCTTTTTTTCGAGCTAGTCTTAGGTTTTGGCCAAATTTTTGTTGTGATCCCATATGTGTATTATAGAAGTATTTTTTTGATTACTCTAGTAGTTGTGTATTTATTAAAGTGTGAAAATTATTTGAAATCTGCTTACTGATAAAATCAACCGTATTATGTTTTGCTATTGCTAGTCCACGAATTGTATCGGAGATATTGATCTTGACAAAGGGTCCGTCTGTTTCTGTTAATAACTTATCAATTGGTAATGTTTTCAGAAGCTCTTGCCCTTTTTTTGTATTTAGCATTCGAGGGTTGATAGAAAAGTAGCAACCAAGTTTTAAAGCTTTTTTTGCCTCTGGAATAGTTCCCGTGAACCAGTGTAAAACTACACGACCTTTACTCTGAGGCAAGTATTCCTCAATCAAGTCTAGAACAGTTCTCGAGCTGTTCAAACTATGAACAGATAGAATTTTATTTTCTGCATTAGCACAATGTATGAGAATTTCTTTAAAAACCTGTTTTTGAAACACCAATGTATTCTTAAATTTAGTGCTGCCATCAATGCCTACTTCACCAACAAATTTTGTTTCAGGAAGGTGTTTTATCCAGATTTCCAGTTCTTTCCGCCACGATTCATCTACTAATTGTGGATGATAACCAAGTGCAACCTGAATATATTTTGAATATTTTGTAAGCTCATTATTCTTGAGCCATGCTCTAGGAGTGGTAGTAACTGCGAGTGTATAGATCCTTTTTTGTTCGTAATTCTTTATTACTTCAGTAAAGTCTGGATACAGATCAAGGTGGCAATGAAAATCAACGAGTTGCATATTAATTTATTCAATTGGTTTGGTTTCAACACCTTCTAAAAGTTTCGAAACCTCCAAAAGTCCTCTTGTGTAAACATCAGAAAGACCATATTTTGTAGTACTTGAAAGATCGAGCAATGGTCCAGCATTGTAAATGAGATATTTTGCTAATTCAGGTTTTGCTTGTAAACGACTAAGAGCAAATTGAAATGACCTGATCTGTTTGCCTTCTGCAACCAGAGTGTTTAGTGACTGTCCTTGCAAATTGTCGAGAGAGTAAGGAGTGTTATCGTTAAGTGAGCTGGCTTTTATAGCGGCTCGTCGGATAATACAGGGCACACAATAACCACAGTGTTCACTTGATTTTCCCGACCAACGTCCTTTTGAAGGTGACGAGCATGAAAGTGATGTAGATATTAAGTCAGAAAGTAACTGCTTGTTGGCGCATGCTCCAACCATTTCACCTTTCGTCTTATCCCAATAGGGGTTAGTTAACTCTCCATCGATCCCTAATTCGACCAAAAGTTCATTCCATCTTGCCATGTAAAAAGGATGCGTTGTATGGGTGCTGTGAGATCCCATACGTAAAGGATCTAAAGGAACATTTAGCGCAATGAGTCCATTTTCTGGCACAAATAGCTTGAACTTATGCTCTAAACCAGTGCCTGCAGCCACACCCAATGCAAAGAATAGAAAAGACCTGCTCCTCATTGTCATCTCTGGTTGGGAGTCTTCCACCAAATTTTTCGGGAAACTCATCCATAGTCTTATACGTTCGATATTTAGGTTTTCATATTGCTCTTTTAAGCCATCAAACAACTCATATTGCGCTGCGCTTGTTGCTCCATCACTAGCATGGCTTACAAAAAGTGTATTTTCTTTTTGTTCAAGTAAGTCTATGGCACCAATTAGACTGTCCAACCCTCCTGAAAACAAACTAATTGAGTCGAAGGTTTGTGTTTCCAAAGGAGCTTGTTCTTTAACCAGCGCTTCGTTATAACTACTTGCTCTAAATCGTATGTCCCACAGATCACCTGTTAAAAAATCTAAGGCTCTAGTCAAAATAGTTGATACACGTTCCCATCTATTCACATCACTTGTAACTGGAACAACTACGCTGATTTTTCTAGTCCATGAGTCCTCAGACCCTGTAGATCTTGAAATCCTTGTGTCTGCCGCTTGTACATGCGCTGCTAAAACGAGTAATTCGATTCCGATTTGACTTGGGAATACACCAAGCTTTGCAAGATCATCAACTACGTTGCCAATACCATGACCAAGATATCCATCACTACCTAGTAGATTTAGTAGTGTTACCTTTACTCCATCACCAGGATTTAAAGTTGGCTTGTCCTCAGAACCAAAGTAACCATAGATAACATGATTCATCATCCAACACCACCTTCCTCGTAGAGAGCGGACAGTAAATTAAAAGTGCTTTCGTAAATGTTGTCAACAAAACTTCCAATTTCGTTTTGGTTAAGTTGATTAATTTTGTTACCTGAGTTTGATAGGGCATCACTGACGCCATTTCTAATAAAGTCGTGAAGTTGAGCCTGAACAAGGTCAGCATCATCCAAAGTCTGTGTTTGGAAAATTATATTGGTTCCAATTTCATTTAGTATCATATCTTCAATCGTGTGAGTAATATAGAGTTCAAAAATTGTCTGCACCTGCTCATAACTCAAAGTACCGTCATCTATTACCTGCTCTTCATTTACATCAGCGATAGTTTTAATAAAAGCATCTCTAGCAATGCCAGCATCCACCGTGCCAGCCTCAGAGCAAAGAAAGTCAGTTAACTCAATGAACAACTCGTTCATAGAGTTTCCTGATAAGCTTTCTAAGTTCAGTGATTTAAGAGCAGATTCAATTCCATTATTAGATGCTTCTTGTAAGAAACCCAGCAATTTTGACGCGGTCTTTCTCGAAGATCCCATCTTTGTGGTAGCATTTTTCGCACCACCCGAGCTTCTTCGGACGTAACTAGACACAGCCCGCCTCAAGCTATTAGTGTCGCGGCCACCGGATTTAGTAAATCTTGTGAAGTTGCTTCTTGCAGGAGAATACCTTTGATGGTCTACCACAACAGTAGGTATGCTTTGTTCCTCGCTGCCAGTCTGTGAGTCTTCATTGGGATTATCTACAGTTTCAGCAGTGTCTGAGTTTTCAGTGCTAGTTCCTGCAGGATCAACTAACCAACTTGGAATAAGTGGGTTACTTCCACTAGATCCTCCATTTGGATTTGATGTGCCCATATCATTTTCCCTTCTTAGGCAGATTCACGGCTTGTTTTGCCACACTACTGAGTACCCTGTTATCATTAACCTCAGCCCACCCCTGAACAAGAGTTGCTAATCTTGCTTTATTACCTGTTTCTTTAATTGTGGTATCCCATCCACCAATACACCACGGACCAAGCGTTGAGGTGGGAAGAGTATCTAAAAAATCCACAAGTTTTGTTTCTAATGCAGTGTTATTTTTTGAGAGTAATTTAAGTCCTTCAATACCATCTGGTTTTTTAGCGAAGTTTCCCGACCTCATGGTTCTTCCTCTAATTAAATCAAACAGGGTTACTTGTTCTTCTGGAGCAAGTGAAGAAACTTGAGAAGATTGTCCTTGAACTCCAAGTTCGCCGCCCATCAGTTTTTCAGCAAGGAGTGAAAGTTTGGGCGATATAGCAGCCCCTGCAAAGTAGTCTTTTCTTTCTTTGGCTATGAAAAGATAGGGTCTCAAATCTACCTTTGCTAGAGGTGGTTCTATTCTTGCCCAGGCAAGTATTTCAGGATTATCTAGCCATTCGGGTGTGCTTTTTTCATCTTCAGTTGACGTTTTTACCTGAGGTGTTGATGTTTCTTGTTCACTTTCAGAATCATTCTTGATAGAGGTTTCCAAAGATGCAATTTCAGGGCAAACTCCTGTCGGGTCAATAGCGGCTGTTTGTGCGATGCGGTCAAAAAGTCCCGGGATAAAACGTTCTGCCAGCATCAATTTTGCAAGGATCGGCAATGCAATTTCATCGCCAAACCCACGTGCTTCTGCTGCTTCTTTGCGTAAGAGTAATGTATTTAGGAATCGCTTAATCTGCCTCGGATTACCATTCGTTCCTCCTGCAAGAGAGTGTCCAATTTGTTCACTTATAAGAATTATGTCAGTGACTTGCTTTGCTTTTTCTCCAAGAGTTTCATTTATTGTTTTAATTTCCAGCGATGATTCTTCCCAAGGTTTGCGCATTACTTCTTTTGCTGCTGCAGCCAACTTCAAAAAGTCACTATCGTCTTCGCCTAACTCAGAGCCAATTAGAAGGAGACTTACATACACTTTTGTTTCAAGTTCTCCGAGACTAGGTAACCTGAAAGGAACTTGAACTAATTTTTCTAAATAATTACGTGCATAATCTCTCGAATTTGTAGACTCTGGCAAATCAGGAAAGTGTTCTCGGACTGAGTATTCAATCATACCTTCATCTGCAGCAACAATAAAAGCTGTTCTGCTCGTGAATACAAAAAGACGTATAGCCTCAAGGGTTTCAATCACAGTTTTTGGTAGGCACCTGTCTAAATCGTCAATCAATACAACTAATTGGTTAATGCCTGATTCTTCAAGTAGATCATCAAACTCTTTTCTGAACGCTTGTATCTCTTCTGGTATTCTTTTTACTTCCTCGGCAGGCCTTAGTATTCCATCTGCACTTTCTAATGCAGCAGTTATTTTTTCTTTGTCTACAGCTGCACCTGGGTCATTTACTAATGTTTTTAATGCAGTAACGGCTAGCCGTATATGATCAGGATTTGGTAAACCAGTAAAAGCAGTTACTGCCAAACCACCGCCATGTTTCGCTAATTTGAGCCAGTCAACTCTTTTTAAGAGGTTTTTTATTTTTTCGACTGATTTGGCTGATAACGAGCGCTCATTCAGTAAGCCAGTTACGATCCCTTCAATTAAGGCAATCTTTGCATCTTCGAAACCTTGAAACCTCCATCCATCAAACCTTAGGCATAAAATACCATCTTTGTTATTTATAAAAGATGCTTCAATCATTTCCAAAACACTTGATTTGCCAGCACCCCAGTCACCATGAACGCCAATTGTGATTGGCTCACCCATGTGGTCTTTAAGTAAATCAACGATGTTATTAGCTATTGGTTGGTTATTTAGAAGGTCAACAGCGGTTTCATTGTCTGGAATAATCATACTAAAATTATATCAATATATGGTTAGTTTGTGTTCTGTAAAATTGTTTTAGGATTCACCGGCACCCCATACACCCTAATCTCAAAATGTAAATGTGGCCCTGTAGACCAGCCAGTGCTACCCATTTCCCCAATTGTATCAGCCACCTTCACTTCCTGACCTTCATAAACACTAATCCGATTGAGATGTGCATACACAGAACTAATATTGTCACCATGATCAATAATTACATGCTTGCCATACCCCCAGAATATTTCACCAGCATAGGTTACCGTACCATCCATAAATGGTGAAATTTTGTCACCAACTTTTCCATGGGGATTTGCAATATCAATTCCTGCGTGGAATTTCTGGTATTTGCTTGAGCCCGCAAACTCGAGTGTAGTAACTCCTTGTACAGGCCAAGCTACTTTTTTAGAAACTTCTTTTACAACAGACCCATCAGCCGGATTTTTTATAAGAATGGTTTGAGTTTCTGCTACCACTTCAATCAACGCATCAGAAACAATATTGATGCCGGTGTGCATCAGGATGATGACTGCAATCACTGGCAGAGACAACAAAACCAGAAATGAAAAAGCTACTAACTGCAGTTCTCTTCTAAATGACCAGATGGTATGGGTGGTAAGTATGGCATGCATCTATAGATATAAATCTTTCGGATCAGTGGTTAGCATTGGATGTTCTTTTTCAGAGGCAACAATTTTGACCGCAACATGGTTTTGATCGGCAATGATCAAGGCTTCACCTCGGTCGCAGGTTAGTAAAAACTGTTGTTCGTACTCACTTAAGTTAAATTCTTGCACCACTTTTTTAATAGATGTAGTATCTTGTTTCATCAGGATTCGTAGTGACGACTGTGAGGCAATGGCTCTGCCGTACTCTTGATTCAAAAAGTCATTAGCTTGCTGAGAAATTAAGGTGACACCCAAGTAATGCTTGCGGGCACGCCGTACTAGACCTGCCAAAAACCGCGCACTTTCTTCGTGTTGCAGTAGCAACCACGCTTCATCAATAACCAAGATGCGTTTTTGCGGATCACTTTTTACCTGAGAGTGCACAAAGTTGGCAGTGGTTAAGATCATAATTTGCCTGAGAGATTCATCTAGATCTTTGATGTCAAATACCACTAGTCGATTGGAAAGATCAACATTAGTTTGCGAATCAAATACGCTTGAGAGTGATCCAGACACAAACTTATCTAGCCTGTGGCACAACTCTTTTTGCTTCATTTTTTTGAGTACTACGTAGAAGTCCTTGAGTAAAGGAAATTTTTGATCAACCTCGTAGTTGCGCTTACGCATACTAATCCCAAAGGATTTGTAGGTTTCGATCAATGCCTTGTCTACCACCGCTCGTTCCTCGTCACTCAAAGAACCTGCCATCAATGAAATAATTTCAGTTAGGTCTTGGATATGTTCTGCTAGTCCATTTTCACCAGTCACAGATTTAAGAGAAAAATCAAAAGGGTTGATTTTCTCTTTAGAAGTTGCTGAAAGTCGGATATATGTACCTCCAATAGATTTGGCCAGTTGCTTATATTCGCGCTCAGGGTCAATCACAATCACTTTTGTTTGTTGCATTAGTTGGCGCAAGATCTCAACCTTTGCTGTGTAGCTTTTTCCACTTCCAGACTGAGCAAAAATAATTGAGTTGGCGTTATTAAGTGAAAACCGATCAACAATGACTAGTGAGTTATTTGATTTATTAATGCCATATAAAATACCAGATTCCTGCACTAGTTCAGACGACACAAACGGAAAAGTAAGTGCAGCACTTGAACTATCTAAATTTCTTTTTTGTGCAAGTTGGTTTTCACCTCTAGGAAGGGTTGATTGTAAGTCCTCTAGTTGCTGGAAAGTGGCGTTTTTAATGTAAAACAGCCTGGAGGACATGATGGTCTCTAGCACTTGTGTAGATTTGTTTAGCTCCTCCAGACTACTTGCACTCAGAGTCATGTAAATTGATATCTGAAAAAGTTTCTCTTGTCCTCGCTGAATTTTATCTTTGAGCTCCATAGCAGATTCAAGTGGATCGGTAATTTCAGAGCCAATTACTTTTCCGGCCTTGAGCATACTACGTTTAGTTGACTCAAGCTCAGTAATTTTTCGATTTAATTTAGGTAAGGCCATGAGTGGATCAACTTGCTCAATGTGGTATGAAATGTCCAGATCTTGGTTAAAGTTAATCAGCATATTCAGCCATCCAACATTGGCAACATATGGGTAACCAGAAATAAACAAAGTTCTCACATACGTATCACCAATCTGTAGGTAGGTTGATTCTTCCATGAGTCCTGAATAGGAAATCAAATCAACTTGATCTTGCTCACCAAAACTAAACTGCAGTGAGAGTCGCTCACGGCGTTTCTTTTCTTGGGTTGCTTGAAACTTGCGGACTTTTTTTCGTTTCCATTTTTGTAAGTTATGGTAATGAGTTTGAACGGTATTAAACATAGTTGTGCTGCAATATTGCTTTCATAGTAGTACTGGTTAATTCTTGAGTTTTGAGTTGATTTTTGTTGTAGAAGCTGTAAAAAAGATGCAGGACTTCCAGGCTATCTAGTTTTCTAGCTTTCATACCTAGTTTTTCTAAAGATTTAATTACCATATCTTGAGTGAGGGTTAACTGTGCTTGAGCTAATTCAAATACATCGCTCTTGGAATCTGGTTTGTAAGGTAAGACAATGTAAAACTTGCGAGAAAGAATTTTGTTACCAGATACGAGTTGACGGATAAATTGTGTGTAATCATCAATTTGTTCCAGGTACTTCTTTTCATCTTCACTTTGTTTTAGCAACTCAATAGAATCCACGTATAGATCAATGTCTACTTCTCGAATGCGAATGAGGATTTGTAATTGAGAAGGGAGTGAGTTTAAAAAAGTTTGAAAGCTATCTATGAGTATGTCCTGCTCAGCTTCACTTTTAAGTTCAAAGTTCACAGAAGAAGTTTCGATTACCAGACGATGCTCATTATTTGGCAGAACCAAAATGCCATCACGCACTTCTTTTATAGCTATTTGATTGCGAGAACTTGCTTTACTAAGAGACTTTTTCAAAGGCCACATTGAGTCCTCCTTTCTTGCCGGAGCGGTAGGTTAGATTGAAATCTGTTGTATCAAGAATGTGTCGAAGTTTGAGAATATCTTTGATATCAAGGTTCTGAATACTTTTTAGATCAGCGCTTTTAGTTTCTTTTTCTTCAACAGTGATAATCTCAACCTCAGGTTGAATAATTTCTCGATTTGTAGCAGAGTTTTTGTTGAATACATAGTATTTTGGCCTAATGTTGTATCGGATCAAGACCACAAGCCAACTTGCAATAATTCTGCCCTTAACTCTAATTGCCAGAGTGATGCTTGCAATGGCAAAAATGCTCGCCAAGATTAGTTTGTAGAGTACAAAGCTCATGCTTGGTGGAAGGATTGCGTAAATAAACGAAGCAATTAAGACTGGTAACAGTAACAACATAATTTGCGTCAGACTAAAATCACCTGCAATTTTGTCTTCTACAGTGGTTATTTGAGCGGGTATGACTCGGCTTCTCATAGTTTTATTGCCTTTCTTGATAGTTTGGATGCAGAGTCTTGAGCCTGAGCTCTGCTTGCAACTGAAGCGTTATCTGTTGTCATCACATTTATAATTTGGTTTCCTAATTTTTTCAATGATCCAGAGTTAGCGGTGTACATGACCATTTGCATCATCAGATTTGGAGTTTTGAGGAGGGTGATAAACAGTCCAATGCCAACGGCAATAGAAATAAGTGAGTTTTCACTGTGCTCAGGCAGGGTCAAAAACGAACTAGCGAGTTGAATTATCACCACATGCACAAACACGATAAACACGCTGACAAGATATGTCTTGATTGCAATTGAGGCGAGGTCTGAAAACTTTGGGAGTGCTGAGAGTAAGAAGATAAATGGCGAAAGAACTGCCCCCAGGGAAATAATAATTAAGCGACTGATATACATGAGTAACAGCACGATTGAGACAACCAAGAACATAACCATGAAAATCAAAATGATGAGTGGCGTGGTTCCAGAAATTACTGCAGTCGGATTAAATGCTGCTTGAATCCAAGCGTGATTTAGTCCTCCAGTGGAGTCTAGTATAGCCTCAACCAAGGCGTTGCAAGTGATAATGGCATAATCGGCCAAAAAGAGTGAAATATTTGCAGCTAAAAAACTCAGTCCTAACCTTGGCAACAACTGTTTAATCTCAACTTCTTCAAATCCAAAAGTACTAGCACTCATAACTTGCAGTCCCATGAGAGCTACCACTAAGACAAACAAGGCGTCAACAATTCCAACAGTGACAAACCAGAAGTTACGTACTACTTCATTATCCAAAAGTGTAGGTGTAGTGGTGAGGTAGCCCAACACCCCATTCACAATTGGCTCAGTTGAGCTTTCCACGATGTTTTGAATAAAACTACCAATGGCATCAATAAGCACCTGAGTTAAGCCTTCAGAAGGTTCAGCAGTTTCAATACTGACAACGTCAATAGGTGTGCCAGTTCCTGATGTCGTCTGAGAGTTTAATGCGTGCTGAAAGACAGATGTCACTATATTTGCTGCCAACACCAAGGTTAAGCCGATTATGGCGTTTCTAATGGTGTTCTTTGCAGATTCTAGAGCTTCAGGTTTCCCTGATGAAGTAATATAGAGATACCCTGCTTTGACCAAAAAAAACACCGCGGCTGCGGTTGAAATAAGAGTGATGATTTGTAAAGTGTTGTTGGTGTATTCGAGGATGTCAGGATTGGTAGTTTGTGCAAAAACAGGAGTACTAAAAAACAAGAATGAGGTGGCAATAATTCCAATGGTGGTGAGTACCTTTCGCATCAATACATATCCCTTCGCTTACATTCCTGCACCAAAAGCAGTGGATGCTAATTGGCTAACCATATTGGAAAGAACGAATGCTCCAAGCACAAGGGTGAGGCCAATGGCTGAGTATAAAATTGTTTTTTTAGACTTTTCGAGTGATTCAGGGTTTCCTGAACTAGTAATGTAGCCAACGCCACCCCAGACTATGAAACCTGCTGCAATAAAGCCAGAGAGCGTGACCATAACTTGAATCACACTTTGGATGAATGATTGAATTTGTCCAACTTCGGCAGTTTGTGCAAATGCTGGAGTTGCAACAACTAAAGAGGTAAGAAATATACTTTGAAGAAATACGAGTTTTCTCATAACAACGACCCTTTCGTTAAAAAAGTATCCAGGGCAGGTGTTACAAAAAAAGCCACCTCACTAGTTGGGCAGCTCTTGTTATAACAATTTACTTTTGATTTAAATTGTATCAAATTATATCAACAGTTCTCGAGAAGTCAATGGATATTACTTGTCATATGAATTATTTTCAAAAAAAGAATACAACTCTTCTTGTTTCAAGATAATAACTACGTAATAATAAACATGAAGGTATTTCCCCAGAGTTATAAAGTGGTGATACAAACAGATTTATGATGTGTGAAAAATTACTTATTTTCCAAAAAACGTATGACCAAGCACTTTGGTTTTATCCTTTAGTAAACCGTATCCCTAAAAGTCATAGAATGGTTTTAGGCAAAGCAATTGAAGAAAGGGTAATTGCTTTAGTTATAACAGTTTCAAAGGCCAATAGTCTAAAAGGGTTAGAAAGACAAAAATTACAACAATTAATTTCTAATGACCTAGATACTTTGCGAATATTATTACGACTGACTAAAGATCTTAAATTTAAAAGTATCAAACAATATGCATTTGGTGCAGAAAAAATGAATGAGATTGCTCGAATGCTACGAGCTTGGATGAAAGTGGTATAGTTACTATAAAGGGAAAATCATACAAACGCAGTGCGCGTTCCTCCGCGGCGGTAATTGGAATAATGGAACGAATGCTGGACCTTTCGCTCTCAATTTGAACAATACAACAGGAAATCAGAACAACAATATCGGGTTTCGTTGCGCCAGTGATACTAATATTAAGTCCATGTAAGATTTGGCTTCGCCAGATGAGTGGCATATGTTTAAGGATATATGTCCTGGATCATTATGATCACAAGATTTTCTCTTTCTTTCAAGCATATAAATTTCTTGAGGGAAAACAAAAAGCCTGTATCCTCATAGCTAGCAACATATGTTTTTAGTTATGAGGAAAGTGGGCTTATAAGGATACTATGTAAGATGATGTTTGATAAAATTTCTAGTTTTGAGATGTTACTCAAATCATTTTACAAAGCAAGAAAAGGCAAAAGAGACAGAATTAGTGTTGCGGAGTATGAATACTTTATTGAGAGCAATATATTAAAGTTAAGACAGCTTCTTTTATCTGGTGAATATTATCCTCAGCCCTACACCAATTTTACAATTTTTGAGCCCAAAACAAGGAGAATTTCTGCGCCTGCATTTAAAGATAGGATAATTCAGCACTCCCTTGTGGCACAAATTGAGCCAATATTTGAAAAAAAGTTTATTTTTGATTCGTATGCTTGTCGCAAATATAAGGGAACACACTTTGGAGCAAGCAGAATCAAAAAATTTCTCATGGCTGCTAGATGTATATATGGAAAAGAAAGAGAACTCTATGTGTTGCAATGTGATAGGGTCTTGTGACGTTTAGAGCGTCAATGGGTTAAATTTTAAGTCGTCCAAAAGTACTTTATACATTTCATTTCTATGATTCCATCTAAACTCAGATTCCTTTAAGTGTAGCAGAAATTTATCTTTTCTCACACCATTTTGTTTTGCCATACGTCTTTTGCAAAAACTCCAAAAACTTTCAATACCATTAATGTGGTTTTTTCCTCGAGCAAATTCATTCTTTGAATGATAGATTCTATAGTGCTGAAATCCTTGATAAATCAATCCATGATAGCTTTTCCAACCATCTGTAAACACGGTTGATTCCTCAAGTATTTTACCTTTCAAAATTGGCAGTATTTGTTCTCTCGAACAGTTTTTTACTACCTTTGTGTAAACCTTTCCACCTCTTTTTAATACCCCAACAACGGGTATTTTTCCTCTGGCACCACGTCCTCGTTTACCTCGAATTCTTTTTGCTCCAAAGTAACTTTCATCTACCTCAACTTCTCCTGAAAATTTACCCTCTAACTGACTTAATTCGACAATTCTAAAACGAATTGCACCAAAATATTTGGTTACATGCTCACGAGAAATTCCAACACTTTTTGCTGTTAAAACTGTGTCAAAATCGTCACAAAAACATTGTAAAAGTTGTCTAAATTTGTGCTCACTAAGTCGTGATCGATTGCAATATCTATTTTTCATTGATCTTACAACCATATTAACACACTAACGTATGCTAAACGTCACAAGACCCTGTGATATTCATAAGTATTTTCAAAACATTCACTGGGATACTTTGCTAGAAATCCTGCAAAAATCAATAACTTGCCCAAGAACCAACGAGCTTCTTAGAAGAATTGTGGTTACTCACTCAGTAAAAGCAGATATGGTGAATATTTCAAGTCATATCCACCAAAATAGTTTTAAAAAAACTATTCCCGAACAACTTTCACTTTTTGAATTCAATAACAGTGATCAAAATAACCATCAGGAAAATGCACCTATATTGGAGTGGGAAAGAAAAGGCTTACCAATAGGAAACCTAACCAGTCAACTTTTTGCCAATATCTATCTAAATGAGCTTGACCAATACGTAAAACATACCCTCAAACAGCGTTGGTATGCTCGATACATGGATGATTTTTTGATTATTCATCCAGATAAAAAGAAGCTGAAGCAGTTAAATAAAGATATTGAGAAATTTTTAAATAGAAAGTTGGGCTTGAGTTTGCATCCCAAAAAAAACACAATTAAAAATGTCACTGATGGAGTGCCGTTTGTGGGGTATAGAATTTTTTATGATCACGTTTTGGTGAGAGGTGATACTTTGAGGCACATGCAACGCAAGTATAGGAAAAAACAAAAGAAATTTTTACAAGGGAAATTGAGCGAGTTTGAGCTAACACAATCAAAAGTATCAATTAAAGGTCATTTGCAACATGCCAATGCCTACTTACTCTATTATTTACTTACGGAAAATAAATAGTGTTTAGGCATTTTGTGTTATCTTAATTGAGAAAAGATTCACCCTTGACATGATATGCTTAACCACGTATAATCCGTGGTATATGTCAACGTATAAATATTTAAATGCAATCAATGATTCGGGTAAAAAAGCCTTTTTAACCAAAGATCTTCAAAACTTACTTGAAATTGACTCGAAAAGAACACTTGAGGATCTTATTAAAAGATTTCTTGATGAAAAAATACTGATTTCTCTTGAAAAAGGCAAATATTTGTTGGGAAATGCAGAAGTTTCAGATTTTGAAATTGCTCAATTTTTATATTCGCCTTCATATATCTCATTTGAGACAGCTCTTAATTACTATGGAATTTTAAGTCAATTTCCCGTAGAGATCACCTCAGTGACAACAAAATCTACCCAAAAAAAAGAAGTTTTAGAAAAAATGTATACCTATTCTCAAATAAGTACGAGTTTATTTACTGGTTATATTAAAGAAGAAGATGCATTAATAGCTCTACCAGAAAAAGCTTTGTTAGATCAGCTGTATATGATTGCCAAAGGTTTAAAGACGAAGCAATACTTAGATGAAATGGATTATTCTGCGATTGATAAGGCAAAATTCCAAGAATATTTTAAACTACTACCAGATAAATTGTCAAAAAGTATTCAGGAATTAGCGGATAAATATTTATGGCCTTGCACTTTTTATACCAGCTAAATTTATGTCGTTATCACTCCAAAATTAAGGGTCTAAAATGATAAATCAAACACAGCTAAATCAGTTATCCAAAAAGTATAAAATTAATGAATCAATTGTGGCTCGTGAATTTGTTCAGATCACATTTCTGAAAGAATTATATGAAGAAGGTTTCTCAAGAGATATTTACTTCAAGGGAGGTACTGCTATTCGTTTACTTTATGGTGGACAAAGATTTTCAGAGGATTTAGATTTTACTGTTCAAGTTGATGAAGGTGTATTTATAAAACTAATCAATAAGTTTTTCAGTAAAATTGAAAATCAATATCCATTTACCTTTAAGGAAAGAAAAACCATAACTGGAAAAACATATCTTTTAACAGCAAATGTTCAATCTTTGAAAAATCCGGTTTTCGTAAAATTAGATTTTTCAATGAGGGAGAATGTTTTAGAGCCTACAAAAAGCATTATTGAATCAGAATACCCTGTTATTGTGCAGAGTTTTGTTAACTCTTTGAGTAAGAACGAAATATTGGCAGAAAAAATCAGAGCAATACTCAGGAGAGAAAAGCATCGAGATATATATGATCTTTGGATCTTACTAGAGCTTGGTGCAAAATTTGATTTGGATTTGATTCAAAATAAGTTGAAATATTATGATGAAGTTTTTAAAGTGGATAGATTAATATCTAGGTTGAAAGATTTTTCTAAGGATGAGTTTATCAAAGACTTGAGACCCTTTGTACCAATAGGTGAGCGCGAGAAACTTGGAAGCCTATTTGAGTATGTAAAAACCTACCTTGAAAAGTTATTGAGTTCAATTGATAGAAAAAGTTCATGATTTTGTCGTAACATAACTCTTTATAGTTCTAGGAGAAAACTTATCTACTTCTCCTATTTTTTTGTCCAATAGCCAGAAAATAATTCTTTATGCTTCTCTTTATATGAGTTCTGTTTATCGCACTCAGCTAGCTCTTTCTTGCATCTTGTAATTAGCATTAACATTTGCTCAAAATATGTGTATTATTAAGTAAGGAACGTTTTTGTTAAGCGCCTTTTTGTGCGTGTATGAAAGTAAGGTTAGTGAATATAATAAAAAAAATTAGCAAGTACCTTTTAGAACCTCGGTTTCAGTTTAATAGAATCGAGTTTAATTTGGTAGCTATTTTTTTTATGGCCTCAGGACTCGCTATAGGTATGTATGGCGCACTCTCTGGAAAACTACCTCAAATATTTGCACTTAACGACTCAGCCAAAGTTTGGACACTAGATGCCTCTACTGCTGGCGATTACACCGCCAGCTTAACAACTATAGACAACAGTGGAGCTCAACCAACTGGTGGAGCTGTAGGAGCAAATGAATTTGCTAATCCCAGTTTTGCTTCAGATGTTACTTCGTGGAATACTCTGGCAATGCCAGATACCGGCTGGGTGGAAATTCCTGGCAATGCTACTTTTTCAACAGATAATTTTTTAGCCATGCAGTACGAAGCCAAATATGACTGTACCACAGATGGAGACGGAGATACTGCCGCAGCCTGTAGTGCCGTAGCTGATTCTGGCTTAGGCTTGGATTACCGAGATATTGTAGGCTTTGATAAAGAGAAAGTAGTTTCTACTGCCAATGGTGCTCCAATTGTCCACATTACCCAAACTCAAGCTATTGCCTCGTGTCCTAATGGCACCCATTTAATTAGCAACGCAGAGTGGATGACGATTACAAGAAATGCCGAAAGCCAAACTGCCAACTGGGCAAATGCCACAGTTGGTTCAACAGTAGCTGCAGGGGGTGGGATGTTTAGGGGGAATGTTGGTACGCTGGATAGCGTTGGCTACAACGGCACAGACCCGGAATATGGCACGGGACGTGACACCAAAGCTAAGTACACCCTGAGCAATGGTAGTGAAATTTGGGATATGTCTGGTAACGTTTGGGACTGGAATAGCGATATTCAATCAACTGCTATTAACACTACTGCCGGTTGGGTTGAATGGAATAGTGCTAATTTGGCTAGTGGGGCACGTGATTTGTACGGTCCTTCAAATGCCAGTTATTTGTCTACCTATGGAATGGGTCAAGTATATGGTGGTGCGTTGAACAACGCGTTCCTCCGCGGCGGTAATTGGGTTAATGGGACGTATGCTGGGGCTTTCGCTCTCTTTTTGTACAATACGTCAGGAAGTCAGGGCGGCAATCTCGGGTTTCGTTGCGCCAGTGATCCTGTAGCAATCTCGCAATCTTTCTCCTCTAATGCCGGACGCTCAGCGGCCGGCGGAAACGCCGTTTCTATTGGTTCTGTCACCGATGGTAAGGTGTATCAATCTATCAATGTAGGTGATACATCTACCTATGATTTATCTGTTTTTGTGTACGATAACACCAGTGGTAGTGAAGGTGGTACTGTTAATGCTCTCATTGCAGAACTTTACTACAATGGCTCAACTGTGAGCACTACCTATACCGATATGGGCAGTGGTTGGTGGAAATTGTCTGGATCAGTTGTGGGTGCTAATGAGTCACGCGAATATGGTGTGAGTGTTAAATCTGGCAAAACTGTTGTTTTAGATGACTTTTCCTTAATCAAACAAGGTGAATATAGTGTTTACACAACAACTGCCTATTCTAACGCTTTAGTAGCCAGCTGGGATACATTTTGTGAAGGCACTCTTTCTGGTTCTACTTGTACTCAGGATGCTACAACTGGCACGAATAGTAGTATCTCCTACCAACTTTGTACCGATGATGGTTCTACTTGTGAAAGTGGTGGTAGTTGGAAGTACTATGACGGCGCAAATTGGCAAACAGCTAGCAATACTACTACCCATGTGAATACTCCTGCTCAGTTAACGCAAACTGCAATGCAAGCTTTATCAATCACTTCTACCAAAATTTCTGTCAAAGCAATATTCACCTCAGGTGGGGCTGATGTGCCATATTTACCTCATGTCTCGATTGGTTTAACCACCGATACAACTGCCCCAGATACCAACGCCTCAGCACTTGCCATGACTAGATCGAATGGCGGCACAAGTATGTCCTCCAATGATTGGACAAAGAACGAGTCACCATACTTTTCCTGGACTGCTGGCGCTGATACCGCTGGGGGGAGTGGTTTGAAAGGATACTGTTTGTATTTAGGAACTGATAGTGCAGGTAATCCTGCCACAAGTAAGGGATTGTTGGGAACTAGCCCGTTATCTACCGCTGGTACTACTTGTCAGTTTATAGTCTCTAGCACCAGTATTGATTTTGCTACCTCAAGTTACAAGGGTAGTCCATGGTTGACTACTTCTAGTGATCCCTATTATTTAAACATTAAAGCCATAGATAATGCAGGCCAAGTTTTTGGAGGTGCCAGTGAGCAGTTCCAATTTAGATTCGATAACATTACACCAACCAATACATCATATATTTCTTGTGCTTCTGGATCATTTTCTAATGTGGCAGATATGAATTTTTCTTGGCCAACATCTGGAAGTGCCGCTACAGTAGATGATAATTCTGGCGTTTTGGGTTGGCAGTATCAGATTAACTCTACTGCAGGAACTTGGCTTGGAACTACCACAGAATCGGTCTTGGGTGTAAATAACTATCTGCCAACTAGTGAAACCTCACGGACACTCACACAGGAACAAGATGGTTCTTCAATTATTTCTGGAAATAATATTGTCTACTTCAGATCAGTTGATGCTTCTGGTAATATTTCATCGGCTTCTACTTATAGAACCTGTAACTTGTCTTATGGAGGGGCTGCTCCTGCTTTTGATGAGCTTGAGAATGTAACAGTCACCCCATCAACATCTACCTCCAACAGCTTTGCACTCTCGTGGCCAGAAGCAACACCAAGTGCTGGTCAAGCCGTGACACATTATTACTACATGGTCAATACTTCTCCACCATCAACCCTATCGACTCTGCAAGGTAACAGCACTACCTATATTGATAACGGTACCAGTACAACAGTTTCAGCTGGGGCTTTGCCAAATGTAAACAAAGGCACTAACACAGTTTATGTAGTGGCCATTGATGATGCGAGTACTCCTAATTATTCACCATCTAACTATATAACCGGCACGTTTACTCTTAACTCTACTGATCCAGATAATGTTGCTAATCTAGTTTCGTCCGACTCTTCTATTAAATCTCAAGAACAGTGGAATGTAACTCTTACTTGGACAGCCCCAAGCTATCAGGGAGCAGGAAACCTAACCTATTTAGTACACCGCTCTAGTGATGGCACTACTTTTTCGCAGGTAGGAACTACTAGTGGCATATCATACGTAGATACCACTCCATCATCTGCACAATATTATTACAAGATTTATACCAAAGACGGCGCTAATGCCACTAGCAGTGGCACAAATGCAGTTACTATTACCCCAACAGGCAAGTGGACATCTGCTCCAAGCTTAGAATCAGAGCCTGAGGTAAGTGATATTACTACCAAAAAAGCTACAATAAGCTGGTCAACTTCTAGAACTTCTGATAGTAAAATTCAGTTTGGTACTAGTAGGGGTAAGTACAATGATGTTGAACCAAGTAACTCCGACCAAGTCACTAATCATTCAATTGATCTTACTGGCCTGAAACCAGGAACAAAATATTACTACAAAGCCAAATGGACAGATGAAGATGGTAATACTGGAAGCAGTGAAGAAAACGAGTTTACTACCTCTCCTGCTCCAACAGTTAAAGATGTTGTCGCAAAAAATATAGGTTTGGATACCGCTATTATAGAGTTTACTTCCAAAGATGCCTCTAAAGTTAAGGTTTATTATGGAACTAGTTCTGATTTTGGTGGAGTTAAAGAGATGTCTACCTCAACAAGCGAAACTACCTATACTGCCGAGCTTACAGGTCTGGCAGATGGGACGAAATATTACTACAAAATAAATACTTTTGATAGTGAAGATGAAGAGTATGAAGGAACTGTACTAGATTTTGAAACTCTACCACGTCCTAAAATCAGTGGTGTTCGTATCCAACAAGTGTCTAACACTGCCCAATCAACTCTGCTCATAACTTGGAACACCAACACAGCAGTTTCTTCTATTATTTCTTATTATCCAGAAAACAACCCGTCTGCAGTTAAAGATGAGGTTAATATTGATCTCATTTCAGGAGAGCATCAAATGATAATTCGAGGATTGGCTCCGCAAACTAACTACAATTTGGTGGTCAAAGGCAGAGATAAAATTGGCAACCAAGCAGTTTCTGACTCTCAAAGACTTACAACTGCTACCGACACCAGACCTGCTCAAATTAGCAAACTCTTTGTGGAGGGTTCAGTTATTCCCCAAACTGCGAGTACCGCACAGGAATCCACTGCTCAATTAATCGTTTCTTGGAACACCGATGAACCAGCAACATCTCAAGTCGAGTTTGGTGAAGGTACGGGGGTTACTTATGCTCAAAAAACTCAAGAAGACAGTAATCTTACCTACAATCATTTAGTAATTATTTCAGGACTTACTCCAAGCAAGGTCTATCACTTAAGAGCGTTGTCTAAAGATACCGCGGGGAACATTGCTAAATCCATAGACACCGTAACCATTACACCAAAAACCACCGAAAACGCCCTTAACCTAGTAATTAGCAACTTACAAGAAGCCTTTGGCTTCCTTAGTAGACTAGGAAAAAACTAAGATGAATCAGGCATTATTTAAAGTTCAAAATCTTTTTAAATCATTTGTAGTGGCTAGCGCAAATGTGCCTGTTTTAAAAGATATCAATCTAGAAATTAACAGTGGCGATTTTTTAGTTATCTTTGGCCCATCTGGATGTGGTAAATCAACGCTACTTCATACGATTTTAGGCCTTGAGGCACCAAATAAAGGTAGCGTTCTTTTTTCTGGTAAAAATTTATATACTTCAAATAATGAAGATGATAGATCTGATTTTAGAAAAGAACACATTGGTATGGTGTATCAGCAACCAAACTGGATTAAATCATTAACTGTTGTTGAAAATGTTGCTTTCCCTTTATTGCTTTTGGGTGCTAGTAAGCTTGAATCACTTAAAAAAGCTCGTGAAGTTGTGGATATGGTAGAAATGAGTGAATGGTCTAACTATATTCCTACAGAACTTTCTAGTGGACAACAACAAAGAGTTTCACTAGCCAGAGCACTGGTTTCAAACCCAGAAGTAATTATTGCCGACGAGCCAACTGGAAATCTTGATTATGAATCTGGTCAAGAACTCATGCAACTTTTATCCTCACTAAACAAAAAAACCGCTAAAACTATAGTCATGGTTACCCACGATCTTGAGTACATTAAATACGCTAAGACAGCTATTAAGATGTTTAATGGTGAAGTTGTGGGTGAATATGATGAATCAGATAAACAAGCCTTACTTACTGAGTTAAAAAGCAAACGTGGTAATGGTGATCTTAAAACATCTGAAGATAAATCTGGGAATACACAACATGTTTAGAATATTAAAACAAAATCTATTCAGCAATTTTCCTGGAGCTTTGTTCCAAACAACCACATTTATTCTTCTACTCTTGCTCTATTTAGTTGCGAGAGTTATTTCATGGATATTGAGATTGCCAATTATTTCTCGTTTTATATCTCCAAAATTAAGCACACCTTTACACAAAGTGTATTCTAAAGCGGTGAAGGTTTTTGACTATAAACGCAATAAAACAATCTCCAGAATTAACTTAATCGAGCTTGCCATACGTAATATGCAATCAAAAAGCACTAGAACCACTGTTACCATTGGTGGCATGATGATTGGAATTGGTTCAATTGTCTTCTTGGTTTCCATTGGATATGGATTACAAGAATTGGTAGTTACCCGTGTGGCGAGACTTGAAGAAATGCGTCAAACTGATGTTTCTTCACAAGCTGGAGGTAAAGCCAAGATTACAGATAAAACCTTGAATGATTTTTCAGAAATTAGTGCAATTGAGATGTCTTTACCATTAATAGCAGTGGTAGGTAGAGTTAACTATCAAAGTTCTGTTTCTGATATGGCGGTTTATGGAGTTACCTCTGATTATTTGCGTCAGTCTGCAATTCAACCATCTACAGGAAAGATTTTTGATAGTAATGAAATAGTCACTGATGCTGGCAGTATTGTGACTGAAATTATGGGTGAGAAAGCAGACAATATTTTTGATGTAAGGGGTGAAGAAATTAGAGATGTTACCTTTGCCATTGATTCAGGAACTTGGCTTAAAGTTCGTGCAGATGCAACAACTGATTCAGAAATTTTAGGATATACCAAGAAGGTTGCTGATTCTATTTCTGGATCTGAAGTTTGGGGTGAGAAGTATGTAAGTGATACAGATGCAGGTACTTCTGGAAAAACCAAAGATGATGTTATTTTAGGAAAATGGGTAAAAACTTCTGTATTATTGTGGAAACTAGAGTCATGTGACCCGGAATCGCAGGGTGACTGTGAAGATGGTACTCATATGGTAATGCGTGGTGAAGATGGACAACAACTTTCGCTAGAAGGCTACATTGCAGAAATTGGCATGACTATTGCAGAGGACGGAGCTATTAATTCTAGTACAGTTTTGGGAGACACAACAGAAATATCAGGTACAACTGACTCAAATGGAACTTCATTGGAGTGGGTTGAGATTGCCTCGGAATCTGGAGAAGTTACAACAGAAAAAACCAAAACAGTTAAATTAGCAAGATCTGCTAAGCGTGAAGCAGTAGTAAACAGAGCGATGTTGCAGGTACTAGGAATTACTGAAAATGAAGCAGTTGGCAAGAAATTTACCGCTTCATTTGTAGTTGTTGGCGAGTTACTTTCAGATTCTTCAGAAAAAATTGAATCTTCACCTGCCGAATATACAATTGTAGGAGTAACACCAGAGGAAAAAACACCTATCTTCTATGTTCCATTTATGGATTTGCGCACGCTTGGAATAACAAATTATTCTCAGGTAAAAGTTGTGGTTAAGGATAAAGATGATTTGTCAGCTACTCGCCATCAAATCGAGGCAATGGGCTATGTTACAAGATCTGTAGCAGATACAGTGGAACAAATTAATTCATTATTTTCAACCACTAGAGTAATTTTGGCAGTACTGGGGATGATTGCCCTGGGAGTAGCCGCACTTGGTATGTTTAATACTCTCACAGTTTCTTTATTAGAAAGAACGCGTGAAGTTGGTTTGATGAAAGCTATGGGTATGAGATCTTCAGAAGTCCAGGAATTATTCTTAACAGAGTCAATGATTATGGGTATCTTGGGTGGATTACTAGGTATTATAACCGGGTTTTTAGCTGGTAAGTTAGCTGGGCTGGTCTTATCTCTATTTGCCGTTTTTCAAGGTGTTGGATATGTTGATATTTCTTACATACCAGCTTCTTTTACTGTGGTAATTATTATTCTTTCATTATTGGTTGGAATACTTACTGGCATTTATCCTGCCAAGCGTGCCACTAAAATTTCTGCCCTTAATGCACTGCGGTATGAGTAGGTTCTATTTTTTTTAATACTTAATTACTTTGAGAGTTTCTCAGAGTAATTCGAAGTTTATTATCTTCTTATTTGTACACTTTGCCTAAACTTCCAGCGTTATTATTTTTCCAACACTTGATTTAAGGGGCCTTGCCCCTCGTTTGACAAGGGCTTCGTAAATTGCTCGCATACTCGCAACCCTTGACAAACTCACCCCGCTTTTTTTGTTCCTAGTAATGGAAGTAGGCACACCTACTTCCATACAAAAAAATTATAAATTAAGGGAAGTCAGGGGAAAGGAAAAGTGAAGTTTTCTCATAGAGCAGAAGAAAGTATGAAAAAAGTATTGCAGCAGTTCAAAACTGGTGACTTGTCACCAATTACAAATGTGGCACGGATTCACTTGGATGATACTGCACCAGCAATGAGGTGGAGTCTTTCAAACAAAGTACTTGCTTACGCTCAATCTGGTGAACTAGATTGCAGAGGATACAGACAATGGGAACAGGCAGGTAGAATGGTCAAGAAAGGCGAAAAAGCAGTATATATCTTGCGTCCCGTGATGGTGAGAATGCGAAAACAAGATAGCGAAGAACTAGAAGAAAAATATACTTGTATCGGTTTTTCTACTGTTCCAGTATTTGCAGCTTCAAGTACAGAGGGTCAGAGCGGTCTTACTGTCTATGATCCAATAAAGTACCCACCACTGTACGAAATAGCCCAAAAGTTAGGAGTAGCGGTTGAATATGCACCGGTTGCAGATAATAAGCTGGGGGACTGTTTGGCTGATGGCAGTAAAATCAGATTAGGCACGCATGATGAGAGAATATTTTTTCATGAATTAGCACACGCTATCCATGCGCGAATCGATGGAGAACTCAAGGGTGGACAGCATGCAGGTCAAGAAACGATAGCAGAGTTTACTAGTGTGGTACTTATGGATTTATACGGCTTTGCAGATACAACCGGTAACGCTTGGAACTATATCAGCCAATATGCAGAAGATCCCTTGCTTGCCGTTACTAAGGCAATAGGAACGGTAGAAAAAGTACTAAAAGTATTACTAGAGGAGGAATTAACATGCTAGATCCAAGGATTACAAACGAATTTGAGAGTGAAATTTTAGAACTAATTGATAGTCAAGATGACTACACCAGAAGTGATATGCAAGGGATTGTGAGTGTGTTAGTAAATAGAATGATGCAAAAAGGTTATGAGGTGTTATCGGAGCAAGAAAAATAGTTCTATTCTGCAACCAGTTGCCAAGTAGAGGGCGTAATGCCCTCTGCTTGAATGTCCGACTTCAGACTTAAGAAAAATTGTAAGTCTGAAGTTTCCTCCTCCAATACTTGTGCAATATGTTTGTTGAGGAAATCTTTAATATATTGATTGGGGCAGATGAATAATAGTGATGGGTTGTTATGTAAGGTTCTATTTTTCCAAATGTTTTCATCAAAGTAATCAACATATTGTGAGATTTTTTTTCTAAGCATAAACCGGGGTGTACCCTCATCAATGATTTCTAGAAAGTAGCGCTTGATGTAATTCTCCTTATCTTCAAGAGCGATGTATGCATCTGGGCGATGGTAGGGTAGATATGTGTGATCGACTAGATCAGTTTTAGTATAAAAATGAAGTTCTTGGTTGTTTACTTGTGATTGTTCTTTAAGTAATAGATAAAAGTGGGTAGTAAAAAGGCAGTGGTCTATAAGTTTTTGTGAGGCGTTTTTGTCTCGGTAGGCTCGTTTGAGAATTTTTTCGTTTATGTCTTCTTGGTTTAGAAGTATTTTTCTAGACTTAGTAGCTAGATGATATATTGCTGGTTTAGTATTTTCTTTTAACTTAGTTGAGTAGATTCTACCAAGGATGTTTTTATTAGCAAGGTCTTTAAGCCAGATATTAATTCGGTTGGTGTCTTTATGATTGAGGAGAGTTTGCAAGTGAGTTCTATTTAGGAAACGGAAGCGATATATTAGATTGAGAATTTCTAGTTGTTTATTTGTTATGGTATCCATAGTTGTTTAGTCTATGGGCAGGTTATTTTTTTTGTGTAAGTGTATTGTATCATTCCCTCCCCTTATTATATAAGGGTATAGAGGTAAAGAATATTTGTATCTGTATCTGGTGAAGTGTTGATTTTTTGTCCTAGCGGGCTAGGACAGTTTTTAAACCAAAATTATGGATAAATTTAGAGGTATAATTCAGTTGTAAACAATGAAAGACGAATAGAAATGAATAATGTTTCAAATCTCAAGCAACAACATGAACTAGCAGTATGTCAAGAATTTCTATCTAAATATAATTTCCAACATAGTTGTAACTATCAATTAATTAGACCCGGAAATGCCAATACATTGGAACCTGATTGTATTTGTAGCAACAACTTGTCAATCGAATTATTAGGTGTTTATGACAATTCATGCCAAGCTGAAAAATTGTGGTCAGATGCCCAAAATAAAATAGTTAGCAGTAAAGCAAATATCAAACTTTGTACATTAGAGAATTTGCAGAATTCTATTAGAATAAAGTTATCAAAACTTAATCAAGGAAAGTATGGTGGCTCTTCTGGAAAAATATTGCTTTTATGCAATCTTCAAAGTCCATTACTGCAAGATCATGTGGTAAAAAATTATGTTGAAGAATACATTTCTTTTCGAGCAGATGGTTTTTTTGAAAAATATTTCTATGAGATATGGATTACTTGGAAGTCTGAAAGCAATGGAAGTATAAAAATTCAGAGATTAGAATAGTAGCCATTTAGTTTATGGTAAAGCTGAATATCCTACGCTTTGCTTTGGTTTTATTACCTTCTTAACTTTTGGTTGATATTGATAACTCTCCAGTCTTTTTGGAGGTGCATATTTCATCGCATACCTGGATCTAGAACTCTCAACCACAGCAGACACCATTTTTTTATTCTCTCCTATCTCAACAGGCATAGTAATTCCAGAAAAAGGCTCTTCGGGATTGAGAGCACCCAATCTCATAAAGAATCTGTATGACGGCAACCCAGCAATATCCCCCTGCTCCACATATGGTCTAAACTGAGGCAGTATGGCAGATTCATCTTCTGGGTTAGCTGTTCTAAAACAAATAACTGTGCCTGTATTAGCCAAAGTTACATTAACCAGTGATTTATCTTCTAACTGCGAAGTTGTCTGATGAGCTAGAATTGCTCCCAATCTGTACTTTCTAGCCTCAGACAATATCTGTGCAAAGGCAGGAGTAGCAAAGTTCTGGAATTCATCTACATACATATAAAAATCTTTTCTATCTTTTTCGGCCATTCGAGCACGTCTTAAAGAAGCTAATTGCAGTTTAGCCATAACAACTACCCCAAATACTTTGGAGTTATCTTCACCAAGTTTTCCCTTGGATAAATTACAAAGCAAGATCTTGCCCTCATTCATAATCTGCTCAAAGTTAATCGTTGATTTTTCTTGCTCTAGGATTCGTTTTGCAGTAGGAGAAAATAAGAAACGGCCAATCTTGTTTGTAATTGGCGATATCATTTTCACTTTTTGATAATCACCAGCCTTTGCAAACTCAAACTTCCAAAAGTCTTTTAAGTTTTCATCAGTCAGGTTTTTAACTACCGATTTTCTAAACTCGGTGTTAATCAGAAGCTTGTACACCGTAAACAGCGTTGCGCCTGGAACAGTAAAAGCAGTGTGAATGGTGTTTCTGAGAATATACTCCATTCTTGGCCCAGAATATTTTTCAGTATAAATCTTGTGGAATAAGGAAATAATGCTTTCAGCAATATATTCTTTTTCTCTGGTAGTATCCTCTTCACGTAAACCCTCAGAGAGTTCGAGCAGGTTAATTCCCATTGGGTATTCAATATCATCAGGGTTAAAGTAGACCACATCTTGTATTCGACCTTTTGGGATTACATGAAGAATTTGCTCAATCAAATCTCCATGAGGATCGACCACCGCTAGTCCTTTGCCATTTTGAATATCTGAGCTAATCATGCTCAAAAGCATTGTTGATTTTCCTGTTCCAGTTGCTCCCAAGATATACATATGTCTTCTGCGCTCATCTTCAGATAAACCAATCAAAGTCTTGGAGTTAGCATAGGTATTTTGAGCAAAAACTACATCAAGTTTGTTCCCTTTTTTGAGTGACAGTGGTGCAGGTAATTCCTTACTAAACTGTTTTTGCATATCCTCTGTTTTAGTAGTTTTGGTAAATGGGAAGTGATATAAATCGCCAAGTTCTGATGAGGACAAAATTGAATTGCTAAATGGCAATGATATTCTGCGTTTAAACAGAAAAGTCTTGAAAGTATTTATTTGAATTATGGGTAGTCGAAGGCTTTGCGTGAGGTGTTGGTATTGTGTGCCACTAATCGATCTGAGTGTAGACATGAAACCCCGAGATCTTTTTTTGGCCGTGCTTTGAGAATACGATTGAGAAAGTATTCTGATGGAAGCTCTATATAGCGGTTGGTCTATTTTCTTTTTTACCAGTGTTTCGATCTCACTTTGATATGCATTACTAGTTTCTTTACCTTTTAGTATTCGTGGAATCGGCAACAATGGTCCATCTTTACCATCTGTTGCGAGAAAGACTAGT
The DNA here is from genome assembly GCA_002788675.1 of Candidatus Pacebacteria bacterium CG_4_9_14_0_2_um_filter_40_15. Classification (GTDB taxonomy): domain Bacteria; phylum Patescibacteriota; class Microgenomatia; order UBA1400; family PJMF01; genus CG1-02-43-31. The sequence goes on along the minus strand of PFRS01000005.1, from coordinate 131,399 downwards.
ATTCCGAGAGGTAACAGCAGAATTTGAAGCAGATAAGAAATGCCAACATAAAGCCAAGCCGCTGTGTGTGCATGAGCAATTTCTGCAGTGAGATCTTGTTTATTAGTGATTAATTTTTGCAATCTTTTAATCTCTGGTAGTTTTGATTTTGAGATTGGGCTAATCATCACCTGATATGCCAGGAGCTCACCCTCCTTAAGTTTGGTCATGGCACCTGTTAAGTAGGCAATCGGATCATTAGTTTCTAAGTTATCATGAGCCTTGAGTGGAAAAGCGAAGTGCTTTGAAAGTTTTAGTTGAGCAGTAAATGTATTTGGGTTGTCATGTAGATATTCAGAAGCGGTACTGATTTCGATTCCAGGTAGGTATGACAGTAGGCTATTTTTAATGAGGCTTGCTAGTTGATGAGGAGTTCTGATCACGTATTTAATACCATCTGTTTTAGTTGAAACAATTTCCAAGCTAATACTCTTGCTAACTCCAAACATTCTCTCAAGGAAAGTCTTTTGACTAGTTATGCTGTGAAACAGATTGAAGAGTTGTTCTGTTGAGTAAGGGTTAAGCTCAGTCTTTTTTAATGGCTTTATTTCTAAAAAGACATGCTTTGTTTTGTGAAGTTTGTACGCAAGTAGAAGCTTGATGATCAGGTAAGTAACTCCGAGGTTAGCAAGAAGTACAGTTAGAGTAACGAGGAAAAAATAAAAAATAGACCAGTCGACTGATGGAATTACTTTGGGAGAAAATTGTGATTGAAGTTTGCTTAAATCAATAGCCATGCCCTTTATTTCTTTGGGCAGACAATATTGTGATGAAGTATACTCTAACCTCTGGTTTTTGGCAATAAATTACTCTTGACAACTATCCGTAATAGTATATATACTAGCCATATACGGATAGTTAAACAAGGGTTAAAATAGATGAAAAATAGCCAAGAATTAAACAAAAAATCCCATCCAAATAATGTTCCTACTTTACCCCAAAAATCAATGAGTCCAGAAACAGTTGTAGAAATGAAATATTTAGCACGAGGTTGGCTTGATCAATTTGAAAAACAAGTTTTTGAAGGTAAAACGATTGATGAATTATTGAATACTCGTATATATGACTAGAGATTATTCCGAACCACCACAAAAAACAGATGCAGTCATATATTTACGTGTTTCAACGGAGGAACAAGTTGATAATTTTTCCTTAGATACTCAAGAAGACATTTGTCGCAAAGAAGCAGTGAGAAAAGGATTTAAGGTAATCAAGATTTTTAGAGAAGAAGGTAGATCAGCTAAAACTATTCATGGTCGTCCTGAGTTGCTTGAGATGCTCCAGTTTTGTAAAAAAAACAAGAGCAGTTTGGGAGCAGTAATTATTTATAGACTTGATCGCTTATCTCGTCAGACATCAGATTATCTTTCAATTAGAAAAACACTTATAAGCCATATGATTGAACTTATTTCAGCTTCAGAGCCAACTGGAACATCACCCACAGATACATTATTAGAAACAATCATGGCTAGTTTTGCCCAGCATGACAACGATGTTAGGAGTGAAAGAACTAGAAATGGTATGTATGCTCGCTTTAAATCTGGATTAATCTCGAGAAAACCCCCGCTAGGGTATATTATGAATGCCGATAAATTTCCTGTCGAGGATCCTGAAAAATGGGATTTGATGGGGCAGTGTTGGGACTTGATGGCAACTGGAACAAAAGGATTGCGAGAAATGACCAGAATTATGGAGAAAATGGGTTTACGCACAGTTCATAAAGGAAAGGAAATCACATTTAAAGTACAGACGGTTCAGAAGATTTTCAGAAGTAAGTTTTATGCAGGCATTCTAACTTCTGATACATATAAGGAAGAGGTGCAGGGTCAACACAGACCAATGGTTTCTCTTGAACACTTTTATAAAGTACAGGAAATCCTTGATGGTCGTTGTGTTAGTAAAAAAGCGACTAACATTAAAAAAGAACGAACAGATAAAACATTTCCTCTTAGAAGAGTGGTTAAATGTAGTGAGTGTGGAATAGGTTTAACTGCAGGATGGAGTAAAGGCAGATCAAAACGCTATCCGTATTATCGTTGTGCAGGAGGTTGTAAAACCACATCAATTAGAGCTGAAAAACTAGATGATGCCGTTGTTGAGTTGCTTCAATCAATTCAACCAAAAAAAGAATGCCTTGATATGTTTACAAAATTTGTATTAGAAGAATATGAAAGGAGGCTGAAGCATGTAAAGCAAGCCAAAAACCAATCGGACAGTGAAATACAGCGCCTCAAGGACATGAGAAAAGTCCTTGTTGAAAAAAATATGATGGGTATTTACACTGACGAAATATTTACGGAGCAAAATGCTCTTATAGAGAAAAAATTACAAAAAGCACATGTAGCAAAAGCAAATTCAACTCTGGAAAAGTATGACATTAATAAGATCATAGTCTTTGTCCGAGATACTTTGAGTGATTTGGGAGCTACGTATAGAAGATCCACAGTACCTCAAGTTAAGGCACTTCTCGGTTCAATCTTTCCTTCTGGGATACAATATAACAATGATGGTACATTGAACCACGAAATTAACCCAATGTACCAAGCTATTTTTAACTTCGACACGATGGGTGTCGTCTTTGGTGACCCCACGCGGAATCGAACCGCGCTTACCAGGATGAGAACCTGGTGTCCTAGCCGATAGACGATGGGGCCGTGTTAGATGTAGAACCCAGAAATTATATCATGGGAGTTCGAGACTGTGAACTTTGAGTTCAGATTAGTTTAAAAGAAGGAGAGCTGCATTCAACAGGGTAGCAAAGCTGACCCAAGCTAGGTAGGGATAGAGTAAATAAGCGGCTTTTTTCTCAATTTTATAGAACATTTTAATAAGTGCAAAGATCATTCCCCAGAGCAGGAAAATGGTGAGTAGTGCAGCCAGTAAATCTTTGACTCCAAAGAAAATGATTGACCAGAGTGTATTAATCACTAGATGAGCTAGAAAGAGCCAAACTGGAAAATAATTCTTTTTCTTAGATGCGTTTGCTTTATTCCATACTATGTACAGCGCTATACCCATCAGGGTGTAGAGCGTAATCCAGACAGGTCCAAACAGCCAGTTTGGAGGATTAAAAAATGGCTTAGTTAGTGTTGCATACCAAGTTGGAATTGACGAAGCAGTAAAAATAGAACCAATAGCGCCAGCGAGTTGGGAAAGCAGTATTGACGATAGTAGCAATGGAACATTTGTTTTTGATTTTTTGGGCATAGCTTAGTATAGCAAAAGAGGCAGTAAAAAACCCCAGGTGTTCTGGGGTTTTTTATAAAACGATTTTAAATGAGGCTATTATTCTTCTATTCTTCGGCGTAGAGTTCTTGTTTTTCCACCTTCATGCGCCAGTTTTTATGAGAGCAGATCACTAACTTGCGATCTACATCTAGTTCAAAGTCTTTGGTCTCACCTGGCTGAATAATGATAATATCTTGGAGCACATCACCGTAACATACACGACCCATGATGTTCGTTCGGGATTCAACAATTTCCACTGAAATTGGAAACTTGCCATTGTTTGTGACGGTGACGACTTCAACATCGTCGTACAAGGCATTTCGTCCTTCTACAATTCTGTGGAAAATGATAATTTGATCCAACGTTGTGTAATCCATGCATTCTCCTCAACACCAAAAAAACTTTTTTGATGTTAAATATCGCTTTATTAAAGAATTTGGTATTACCGTCCTCCACGATTGAAGTAGGTAATACCAATACTCCAGTATACTATTTATTGGGGCGAAAGTCAATTATTATGGGTCTACTAAATGAGAATCTAAGTCAAGTGCTTATATCGCTCCCAAAACTTTTCTAATTTTGGATCAATCACAAGCCGACAGTACATCGAACCCGTATTCTTAAGATAAAAGTCTTTGTGGAACTCTTCGGCGGGATAAAATTTCGAAGCTGCAACTATTTCGGTCACAATTGGATCATCGTAAGTGCCTTTAGCCTCTAACTCATTATTAGACGTTTCAGCAGCCGCTTTTTGTTCAGAAGAATGGTAGAAAATGGCAGAACGATACTGCGTGCCTACATCTGCACCCTGACGGTTCAAGGTTGTAGGATTGTGTGTGTGCCAAAAAACATCAAGGAGCACCTTGTAAGAAATAACGTCTGGATTAAACTCAATTTGGATAGCTTCAGCATGCCCTGACTTTCCACTTGAAACATCCTTATACTCTGCGTCTTCAGCGGTACCACCTGTGTATCCTGGAGTAACAGAAGAGACAACTTTCAGTTGTTTAAAAATGGTTTCAGTACACCAAAAACAGCCGTTGGCGAAGGTAGCAGTTTCAGTTTTTATCATTATTCTGCATCTCCATGAATAACAGCAGGTAACTCTTCACCCTCAGCTACAAAACGAATCGACAGTGAATTTGTGCAATGCCGCACATTTGTTTTGGTAAAGCCTTCGTTTCTAAACACATGCCCTAAGTGGGCAGCGCAGTTAGCACACGTAATTTCAGTCCGGCCGTCACCCATGTTTTCTTCTAGGATAGCATCAGGAAAACAGCTCTCAAAGGCAGGCCAGCCACAGTAGGCATTAAACTTTGCTTCAGAAGAGTAGAGCGGGTTATTACAACGGCGGCAAATAAAGGTGCCATCCTCAAAAAAGTCTTCGTACTCTCCGGAGTACGGATACTCAGTGGCGGCATCTTCAATGACGTGTTTTTCTTCTGGAGTGAGATCGTTGTACTGCATAAAATGTGTGTGTTGCTTATATTCTTATATAGTAGCGCATATTTTCTACATAGAAGAGTAGTGAAGCATGATGCTTTAGGAATGGGATTGTTTGTTGTATAATGGTTTCTTCGGTTATGGGGCAACGTAGTATGAAACAAAAAGGCTTATTCACACTGTTTTTAGTCGTGTTCATCGACCTCTTGGGTTTTGGACTTATTTTGCCTTTGTTGCCATTTGTGGCCGAGAATTTTAATGCCTCTGCACTACAGATTGGACTGCTTTCGGCAACATACTCATTTTTTCAACTTATTGCTTCGCCAATAATTGGCAAGCTTTCGGACAGATATGGGCGAAAAAAATTACTCTTTATTTCACAAATTGGAACGATGTTGTCATTTATATTAATGGGAACGGCACAGTCACTTACAGTATTATTTTTATCACGCGTTCTTGACGGCATAACTGGTGGTAACATTACTATAGCTCAAGCATATATTGCCGACTCAACAACACCTAAAGACAGAGCCAAGAGTATGGGTATGTTAGGAGCAGCTTTTGGTATTGGATTTATTTTTGGTCCTGCAATTGGTGGTTTCCTTTCACAGTGGGGCTTTGGTGTACCAGCATTTTTTGCAGCTGGGCTTGCTGGTATTGCCGCTTTTTCGAGTTTGTTCTTCTTAAAAGAGACAGTAAACGTAGAAAAAGCAGCTACAGCAAAGCAGACACGACTGAGTGTAGCTCAGTTTAAAAATGCATTACTTACTCCGGTTCTGGGGTTACTTATTGGGGTTTTCTTCCTTATCAACTTAGCTTTCTCTGGAATGCAGGGAACCTTTGCGCTTTGGAGTTTAGATACGTTTGGTTGGGGTCCAACTGAGACAGGGTATTTATTTGGATATATTGGAATATTGTCAGTTATTGTGCAGTTAGTTATCCTACCAAAAGCACTAAAACATTTTTCAGAGAAAACGGTGTTTAAAGCCAGTTTGCCTATTTTGGCAGTAGGCTTGTTTAGTATTTCACTCTCATTCCATCTTGGTTTGTTATTGATAGCAACAGGTTTTTTGGTACTGGGAAATGCATTGGCTAATCCGACTATTCAATCGATTGCTTCAGAAAATGTGAAGAAAGAAGAATATGGTGGTACCTTGGGAATCATGCAGTCTGCGGCAAGTTTGGGTCGCATTTTTGGGCCAATTATTGGTGGATTTTTATATACGCTTATTTCAAAAGATGCGCCGTACGTTGCCTCTGGATTGATCATGTTTATTACCTATCTTTTGGTAGTGAAATATCTACCAGCTGACACTATGTGGCAAAAAGTTAAAGCACGTTTTTTCTAAAAAGGTATTACCTAAGTGTATGTTTTTCTTGATGTGACCGTCAGGTTTCCACCTTGCGCGTTGTATTGTGATATAGTAGGATTACATTGTAGGCAATGTATTGCCTTGTTGGTTCGTACTTAACTAAGAAATAATAAGCAACACGTAGCAGGTGTTATTTAGAAAAGGAAGCATGTTTAAAATGCTCAGAAAACAATTTAGAAAAGTTTATTCGATTTTTTCCATCTTCTTGATGCTGTTTCAAACTGTGGCTCCGGCCGCATTTTTGGTTACCCCTGCCTACGCTGCTACCGAGGTTGCTGAAGTAACTGTTTCTGACGTAACTTTAGGTTTTAATGCTGACTCTAACGAGTTCACTCTTGCTGGAGCTGCTTCAGCTTCAACAGAGTATGTACTTACCTACAATGACGACAAAGATGAAACTCCTGAAGAGGCTGTTTTAGGAACGGTCGACGTTTCCGATGGAACTTTTAGTAAAACGATCTACGCAGGAACCTGTTCTGGTTCTGATTGTGTTGCTCACGAAGCTGTGAGTGGTGCACTCAAGTTTACTGCAACTGGCTATCAAGCTGACTTCACTATAGTAGATGGCGTACTTTGGCTCACATCAGGCGCAGTAGCTACTGTCGCTACTGTTGAAACAGGCAAAACCTACGTTGCTCCTCAAAATAAGGACGTAACCGTTACCTTCACTACACTTCCTGAAACTGCTGGATCTCTTTCTATTGAAGAGATAACTTTGAGTGACGAGCAAGTAAAAGAACTTGGCGCTTTAAGTAATGTTGCTTATGATATTACTTCTTCTATGGAGAATGGGAGTTTTGAGTATGAGCTCACACTGCCTCGTCCTGAAAATATTGAAGTTTCTCTAGAAGTAAAACACGCCGAATCAGTCGATGACCTGGCCTCAGCTGAAAAAGTCGAAACGATAGAAGTAACTAACAAGGTGACTGCTAAAGGTTTGAATCATTTTACGATTTTTGTGGTTGTTAGAGAAGCTGATATTGCACAAAACATTGTTGATGTTACAAATGATACTTCATCATGGTTCTTTTATAATGACGAATCAGATACAATCGATGCAAGCCTAGGTTCAATGGTATTTGGGAAAGCTACACCTCCTTATGGTTTGGGAAGTGCTAAGATATCTGTATCAGGAACTCAACGAAGAAATATTGCTACATATCAGTTTTCAGGTACAAAACTTGCAGACATCACAGAACTTGGTTTTAGCACTTATAATCCATCAGCAGGTAATGGAGGATCAGCAAATCGATCAGCTTTTTTGAACTTCAATGTTACTTTTGATGGTAATGATACTTGGCAAAAAAGACTTGTGTATGTCCCAAATACAAATGGCACAGTTGTTCAAAATTCGTGGCAAGCATGGAATGCAATTGATGGAGGAAATGCTCTATGGACATGGTCAGGCTATGACGACAATGGTGCAAAATGGCCAGACGGAAATACGAATAGAAATAGAACATGGAGCGACTTGCTTTCAAGTTTCTCAAATATTGCAATCAGAACCACAGATTCTTGGCTCGGTCTAAGAGTAGGTGAGCCATACAACAGTGGGTACACTGAGTATATTGATGGTTTCATTTTTGGCACAAGTGTAGAAACGACGATTTTCAATTTTGAACCTGACTTATATCAACCACCAAGCACAAATGATGAAAATCGTGATAATGGTTGGGCACATGTAAATCAGCTGAGTATTGCTCCAGGTGAAACAACGCTCGATTTTGTTTCGACAAGAAATTTTGCAAGTTGTTTTGAGTATCGAACTGATGGAGATGTCAGTCAAGCAACTGGTAATCCAAACTACAACGCAATGGTTGAAGGTTTATATCCATTTTACTGTATCAATAACGAGACTGAGCAACACACCTTTGTTGCTGATGAGTATGTAGAGATTCGAATGGTTTTCGGGGCTGAGGGTGATGAGAGATTCGATTGGACACGGTTTGATGTCGGTGAATCAGAAGCACCTGCTGTTCCCACTGGTTTAACTATCTTTGATAATGAAGGTAACCCACTTGGTTGTAGTGGTGCCACCAATAATAGATCAATTTTAGTTGATTGGAATGATAACACTGAGTCTGATTTTGCCTATTATCAATATGATATTAAAGATAAAGATAACCACAAGCAGCCAACAGACTCTTTTTACAATAACACCATAAGAGATGAAGACGGTCTCTACAGCTTTAGAGTTAGGGGAGTGGATGTTATTGGAAATGTGAGTGAACCATCATCTTGGTGTAATGTTACTTTAGACAGAAGTGCACCAACTCCACCAACAATTACAAAACCATCTGCAGAACAGTATTTTTCGACAACTCCAATACTTAATGAGTGGTCAGCAGGCTCTGACACAGGAAGTGGAGTTGAAAGATATCAAATTGCATACATCTATGATGAGTTTCACACCTTTGGAGGCAGTACTTGCCCTGGAGAAATAATTGATGGAAAAACTGTGAGTGGTTGCCGTGACACTTCTTCGTTGTCACGTAATCATACACCTGCCCTTAGTGAGCAAGGTGGTGTAACTATTTGGGTAAGAGCGATTGATAATGCAGGTAATATGAGTAACTGGAGTTCTCCAGTTCATTATTTCTATGATGCAACTAATCCAGTTGTTAATATAACTTCTTATTCAGAAGACGATGTCGTTTCTGGAGAAGTAACTTTTACTGGAGAAATTACTGAATTACATTTAAGCAATTACAATCTTGCTCTCTATGAGGATGGGGCAAATCTGTGGGACTTTAGTCAACGTAAATGGCAAGCAAATGTTACTAATCCACCAGCTCCAGTTGGAAATATAACAAATATTTCACATACTTTTGACACTGAGTCAGTACCTGATGGGTATTACTTGTTACGACTTGCTGCTCGAGATAAAGCAGGAAATAGAGATCCAATTGGAAATTCTGGAACGGGTGTTTCCGTAGATGTTGTAAGAGTATTGATTGACAATACAGCTCCAGAAATCACCATCGACTCAATCAAGTATCCAAACGGAACGATTGAACCAAGTAAATTTGTTACTAACTACAACACACCAGTTATTTTAGGTAGTGTTGTAAGTAGTGACACGGCTAGTGTAGTTCTTAGTGTTAATGGACATGATTACACCGCAGTTATTAATGGAGGCGTCACAGCTTGGGAAGCAAGCATCACTGATGCTCTTCCGGATGGTGAACACACAATGACAGTTGTTGCGACAGATGCAGTTGGAAACAGTAATTCTTTTGAACAAAAGATATTTATTGATACCAATGCACCAACCGCAGAGCATACCTACTATAAAGATGGCACTGCCATTACAGATAGTATCGCGTATGGTCAAACACTTGGTCAGTTTAGCTTTACTGGAGAGTATAGTGATCTAAATCCATCTTCAAACTTGTTCTGGGATTCATTTGTAATCTTCCAAGCACAAGATGACCATTCATTCAGATTTGCTGCTAATGGTAAACAATCATACTGTGGATGGAGAACTGCTCCAAACCTGGTTAACCTTTCGGGCTCAACCTTTGGACTTACAACTCCAGTTAGTTTCACAGAATGTACTGCAAACTTAACAGATGGTGAATACTACATGGCACATCATATCTATGACACTGCTACAAGAAAAGATATTCCATCAATCAACCAATTCAGAGATGTCTTAGGACTTCACTTTATGATTGATACAGTAAATCCATCTAGTGAAATAACTGTGCCTCTAAATGACTTTAGTGGAGATGAGGTTGAGACAAACTCTTTTGATGGTCATATCGAAGGAACTGCAACTGATGCTACCTCAGGAGTAAAAGAACTAAATCTTGAGATTATGTACACGCCTTTTGGTTCTTCAGATAGTACCTATTGGAATGGAGCAAACTGGCAAGTCGGAGCTACTAGTGTTAAAGCAGATGGCACAGATACCTGGGAATATGATATTACTGGAACACTAGATGATGGTATCTACGATGTAACTTCACACGCTACAGACAACGCCGGAAACGTCGAGTCAACCTACACCATCAAAATTATCTACGACAAGACAATTCCAGAAGTGCTTTTAACAATAGATCCAACCTCCGGCGATGGAGACAACGGTTGGTACCGACTTTTTGAGCCAACTATCACGCTCAAAGATTCCGATAACTACGAAGTTGGTCATATTGAGTACCAATGGAATAGTACAGCTGGTAGTTGGACAACCTACTCAGGCCCATTCAACCCTCCTGGAGAAGGTCAAAATATTCTCTATTATAGAGGTATAGATAAATTGGGTAATGTCATGACTGATCTTGGCCGAAAAGAAGTAAAATACGACAACACCAAACCTGCCGGTAACCCTCTCAACGCCCGAGTTGAGAACATCACTGCAGACTATGCAGATGGTAAGTGGGAAGCTCCTTCCGATGATAGTGACGTCCGCTACTACAAACTCGAGTGGAAGCATGAAGATGGCACCAGTCATGGAGCAACAACCAACAGATCTACCTTCGAGCACAGACTTGATGAGCTTAAAGATGGTGTTTGGACATTCTCTGTGAAAGCAATGGATGATGCAGGTAACTTCACTGAAGCAAAAGTAGACTTCAGAGTTGGACCTGGTCCAGCAGTACTAGGTGCTACAACTGAAACTGAAAGTTTAGTAGCCGGTACAGGCACTGGTGGAGTCCTTGGTGTACAAGCACTTGGCAGTAAAAATGCTGATGCTGAAGAGACTGAGGAAACCAAGAATGCTGATGAAGCTGGCGCACAAGCAGAAGATGACGGTGCGGTTCTAGGTGAGAGCACTTGTGCTCCTTGGCTCTATTACTTGCCACTGCTTATGCTCCTCCTACAGATTATTGTAATAGTCGGATTTGAATTCTTCAGAAGAAATCCAAGTTTGATTAAGCTCTTAGTAGCTGCTGCAACTACAGTTGCTGTAATAGTCATTTTCAACTTCCTTAAAGACATGGGCTGTTATGTTGAGGGATCATGGTTAGCAACTATTGCTCAATGGTTCCCAGCAATTGCCATTGCCTTTGGAATAGTCACTAAGCTTATTGCTTATGGCTTCATTGAAGAAGCATAAGCTCTTTGTTTTGAATTGATTGTATGGCGCCCGCTCTGCGGGCGCCATTTCGTACTTCCTACATTTCTCGTCAGAAATCCGCAGTAGTATCTGCTCAGTACTACATATAAACAAAAGGATGCAATGAAGAGAAAATTCTTTGTAGCAATCAGCGCAGTAGCGTTCTTTGCATTTTCGGTGGGCATGGCCTTTGCCTACTTCACCTATACTCAACGAACGCCGTTAGGGCAGTTTCAGACAGGTTCAACAGAAATTGTTATTACTCCTGGGTCTGTTGATACCCAAGACTTGCTGCCAGGACAAACACAGATGTTTAGTTACTCCATCGAGAATACGGGCACAGTCCCTGTTAATGTTCGTAGTCAGTTAGAATCATTTTGGTCAGATCCGCTGCTTGATACCCAAATGGTTCAAGGTGTTGAGTTGACTGTGAATCATGGGGCAGGGTATCAAACCGTTTACTCAAATCCATTCGTTGTAAACGCAGAGTTCTATTTTAGTGATTCTGGGGATGAAGATGCTCTCTGGGAGTTAGCACCTGGTGAAACATGGGACATCCAGGTTACTGTGCAACTCAGCGAAGATGCTGGAACAGAATATATGCGAGCAAGCTACACAGTTGAGGCAATTGTAGGAGTACGCGAGACTGGCGACCAAGTACCTTGGCCATTGTTCCAATAAATGGCTATCACAAAGACTATGACACACATTAAAGCAGTAGCATCTATAACCGGGATCAGTATAGTGTGTGTCATGGTTTTGTATCTTTTCCCACAAAAATTACACTCATACTACTCTGGAGTGGTTAGCGCCCAGGTTGCAAGCTTCTGGGTCCCTGATTTTCAGGCTCCCATTCTTGATCTGATACTCAGACAAGGTACATTTGAAACACATTCTGTACATGGAGCTAAACCAGTTCTTGAGCCTGTTACTTTTGCAGGATCTACAACTTATTCCATTCCCGTAAACACTCAGCAAACTGAAAGACAAACACTAATTTTGACGTTGCAGTTTAATGGACCCATTGGCGTGTATCAGTCAGAACCTTGCTTACGTGTTCAAACACCGACTAAAGAACTCTATCGGGTTCTTTGCCAAAGTGTGTCCGACAGTCAACCACATACACTTTTTTTACCAATGGCAGGTTTGGGGAGCTCAGAGGAACCCCTAACAGTAGTAACTCAGCTCCCTGAAGAGACGACGCTCACCCTTAGTGAGGTCCACACAAATATTTGGCTTCTTACGGATCAAACTGAAATCTTTGCCACCGTAGCAGATTTAGATGCTGTTACTCTTGATTCAAATTTTGGATTGTTTGAGTGGCAAAATGGTGAGTATGTTTTCAAATTTTCAACACTTCCATCAAACCAAGAAATAGTCGTTGTTATACAGGCAACAGATAGCAGTGGAAATAGTACAGAGATTTTTCAGTCAATGTTCAGAGTTGAATCAGAACCTGTTCAAGCACACGTTGCATACTCTCCTGAACCAAATGGACAGTATCATGCCGTTATAACCCTAGAGTCTAATACCGTTTGGTATCGACCTCTGTATCTTTTTTCTACACCTTTATCGTACATTACAGATACTAAGGGGAGTTACGAGACTTGGTTTGCAGTCGATCGGTATCAAGAACCAATCAGTGTTTTAACCCAGAGCAAAAATCTTAAGCTCTATGACTCATTCTTGCAGTTACACCCACTCATTGAAACTGAGTAAAAAAAGCTGCATAATGTTTCTGTGACATTCAAGAAAACACTAGCGCATTTATTTCATCCAAGAAGATCAAACAATCATCGATCTAAGTTATTGCATCCAGAATATATTTTTGGTTTGCTTGGTATTGCGATAGTTTTTTTTATTGGAACTTACACAATTTCACTGTCTGATACACAGCTCGGTCATGTATTGGGATATGCCTCCGACATTACCATCGATAAAGTAATTGCTTCGACCAATCAGGAACGAGCAAAGTCAGGACTGCAACCAGTTGCCTACAATGCAGTTTTAAGTGATGCAGCCAGAAGAAAAGCTGCTGACATGTTTACGGCTCAATATTGGGCACACACTTCCCCAACGGGTAAAGAACCATGGGACTTTATGCGTGAAGTCCGGTATACCTACCGAGTAGCGGGTGAAAACTTAGCTCGAGACTTTCTTGACACTCCAGGTATGGTATCTGCTTGGATGGCATCGCCAACCCATCGTGCAAACATTATGAATCCTCGCTATTCTGACATAGGAATTGCCGTAGTAAACGGTACTCTCTTGGGAACCGAAACAACACTTGTAGTCCAAATGTTTGGAGATCCAGTTGCGATAAATGCACAACAAGTAGAACCAACCGTTGCACCCGCTGTAGCAACCCAACCGGTAGCAGTAGTAACCAAAGAAAACGCACCCGCTCCAGTACAGGTGGTAGCAGGTGAAGAGACTCAGCAACCTTCAGAAGTATCCTTTGAGTTTGCAGAGTCACCTCAAGTTGAACAGCAAGTGCTGTCAACTATAACCGTACCAGGAGGAGAAATCACAGTAGGCCCTATGATTTCACCTAACAATCTCTGGAAAGCATTTGGTATTGCTATTGCAATACTGTTTGTAGCTACTCTTATATATGATGGTATCGTTGCGCATAACAGACGAATTGCCCGCATTGTTGGCAGAAATATAGCGCATATTGCGCTGATGCTTACAGTAGTCTTTGTCTTAGTATTCTTTAAAGGAGGGATGGTCAACTAATGTTTGTAGAACTTAAAAAGCATCTAGCCGCATACACTATTCTCTTTTTAGGACTTGGTATATTTATAGTATTCTTTTTTCTCTTTTGGCCAGATCACACTCAGCAACGCATGGTCAGCATCGCACTCGGAGTTTTTTATTTTACTTGGGGAGTTGTGAGTCATGTTAAAACTCGACATATTTCTCCGCATGTCTTTTTTGAATATTTAGCAACGGCAGCTTTAGCAACATTTTTGCTTTTAATGGTGACCTTTTAGGATCGAAGTGCTACACTACTTTTGTTAGTATTACAACATCATACAAATGCATAAAAAAGGAGCAGTACTATGAAAGGAATTATTCTTGCAGGCGGTTCCGGTACACGACTTAACCCCCTAACCAGAGTAACCAGTAAACAATTGTTGCCTATCTATGATAAGCCAATGATTTATTATCCTCTTCAGACGCTTCTTACTGCAGGAATTACAGATATCCTTATTATTGTTGCACCAGATCATGCTGGTGATTTTTTGAAGCTTCTAGGTAGTGGAAAAGAGTTCGGTTGTAAATTCACTTACGAAATTCAAGATAAGCCAGAAGGACTTGCTCAAGCATTCCTAATTGGTGAAAACTTTATTGGTGATGACAACGTTACCCTAGTTCTAGGTGATAACATTTTTGCACAAGAATTTGGTGAAGAGATCAAGTCATTTAAATCTGGAGGCAGAGTATTTGCTAAGCAAGTACCTGATTCATTTAGATTTGGTGTGGTTGAGTTTGATGAGAACCAGAAAGCACTTTCAATTGAAGAAAAACCTGAACATCCAAAATCTGATTACGCCGTTACAGGTTTGTATATTTATGACAATTCAGTGGTAGCAAAAGCAAAAAGTCTAACGCCATCTGCTCGAGGAGAAATAGAAATTACCGATATTAACAATCTCTACCTTAAAGAGGGAACTCTTGATGTTGCTTTTGTAAAAGGTGAATGGTTTGACACAGGTACCTTTGAATCACTTCACTCAGCTATTGAGTTTGCTCGCAAGCGTGCATTAGTGTAATAATACTGGTGATGCTCAAAAAATTACATTCAGTATCTTTGATTACCTTGATTGTCTTCTCTTTTTTTATGAGTGGAACTTCTTCTGTGCATGCACAGGCTGTTAGTTTTGAAGATAATGAAGAACTTCAAAACCTGTATCGAGATGAAATTGGTGCCTACCGAGATTCTGAGCGAACCTTTGAAGTGTCAAAGGAGCAGTACTTCAAACTCACCACACTAAAAGCACTTGAACAAGCTGTATCTGGTACACGTAATGTCTTGCTTGCTCGCTCTAAAGTGTTGATTACCTATATTGAGATTCTTAAAAATGAGTTAGAGCTCCAACATGGGGTGAATTTGGTCCAAAAAGATGCTGCTCTCGAACTCTTAAGTACACAGCTAACGTATCTTAAATCTCATCAAGATGCAGTCTTGCTGGCTAACGATAGAGATGCAATTGCGAGTGTTGTGGCAAACTTTAAAGAAAATCAACCAAATATTGAAGATGCGGTGTATCGAGCTCGCACACTCATTGCTATTGGTAAAGTACAAACCGTGAATGATAAAGCCAGAGCATTACTAGAAGACATTAAGAAAGAGCATGCAAAAGAGGAAGTAACCTCTTTGGTTGCATCCAAACGTGATCGTGCCTACACGGAAACAACTAAGCATATTGATCAGACCGAAGCTGCTGTAATTAAAATAATTGATCAAGACTACTCTCGAACAACAAATCAATTTAATAAATCTCGTTTCAATCAACTCTCTGCTGAACTATCTGAACCATATATTACAGCACAAAAAACATTGGGGTTCCTTGACGAATTACTAAAGTTATGATGACAGAATTTGATACCAACCAGACACAGTTTTCGGCTGATCAGCCGCTATTTCAGGATGTTACTATTCCTGAAATTGCAGTCAAGCATGAGGAAGAAACAGAAGTAAAACCAAATCCAAAGAAAAAATTTATTGTTATTGGAGCGGGTATTTTTGGCTTTCTCTTTTTATTGCTTATTCTCTTAGTGGTTACTCGTAAGAAGCCAGAAGCTGAGGAAGTCCTCGTTGCTTTGCCAAGTCCTTCACCAGTCATTGCTGACAATAATCCACTTCGATTACGTGTTGAAAACCTCAAAGAAGAGCTTGATGCAGCTGATCCTGCAAACCAGCTCCTCGTCTTTCCTCCAATAAATATGGAGTTATATTTAGACAAAATTAAGAACTAGCTTCGCTTCACTTGTTTAATAGTGACTTTTCCAAACCAAAGATACAGAGTAAAAAGCATCCAGAATGTAAAGCCACTGAGTCCATAGATATCCGCCCCGTAGAGATAGATAATACATGTCTCGACAATGATGGCTGGAACGGTTAAGAGAGCTGCAAGCTTGAGTGATCGTTTGTAATTTGTTTGAATACGTGCAAGATACTTTGCAATCATAAGAACGAAGAGAGCTCTAAAGAGAAGAGTCACAGTCTTAGAAGCAATAGAGGAAACTGTTCGAATAAGCCCACCCGCAACTTGAGCTACTTGTTGTAAGTACTCTTTTTGATCTAACCATACTTGATTAAGCACTCTCACATCTGATTTATTCAAACTTCCTTCAGGTGTATCACTCAGAAGTGTGGAAAATTCAAACGTATTCCAGTCACCACTAGCTTCCTGTAAGTAGAGGTGATGAGGTGTAGCAAGGAAGAAGTTTTTCGAGTACTCAGTTAGATCAGGATCTGAGTCAGTTGTTATATAGGTACCAAGGTTTGCTGGTAACGTGTAGCGATCTGCATCGAAGCCGGATGGATAGTACACGTCAAAGCGGTCGATTGAACTGGATATCGTATCAACACCATTCCAATGCAGGACTAAGTCATCTGGATAGTACTCAGTGGCTTCTGCAATAGAATGTGAGAGACCAGTAAAGAGTTCAGGAATAGTTACAATACTAAATTGAATAGCCTGCAAAAGTGAGAGAACGGTAATCCAAGTGACAAAGTACCAGAAAATGGTGCTATTCCTGAGTAAGAGCAAATGATTGTATCTCTTGATAGAGGTGAGTGAATTTTGCAGTATTTGTACGTAGATTGAAAGTTTCATATATCAAAGTATATCGTGTCTATATTAGAATCACAAACTTTGATACAATAACCACTGCATTAGTTCAACCCAATTGCAGAAAGAATCTATGGCATACTCATTTACTTCAGTAACCGAAAAGCTTGATAAGGCGATCGAACACATTCGTCGTGACATTTCTACTCTCAGAACAGGTAGAGCTTCAGTGCAAATGCTTGATCCTGTTATTGTTGAAGCCTACGGCTCAAAAATGAGAATTAATGAACTAGCTTCAGTGCAAGCTCCAGATCCTACACTCTTGGTTATCTCACCATGGGATAAATCTTTACTTGAACCAATTGCCAAAGGAATTTCAACCGCAGAGCTTAACTTAAACCCAGTAGTTGATGGTGATATTATTCGTATCGCTGTAGCATCACTAACTGAGGAGACACGGAAAGAAATGGTTAAGTCATTAGCCAAGAAGATTGAGGCTGGCAGAGTAATGATCAGAACTATTAGAAATGATGCAAAAAAAGAAATTGAAGCTCAAGATGGTTCAGATGGAGTGAGTGAAGACGATATCTCTCAAAACGTAGAAGAACTTGAAACTTACATTAAAGAGTACAATACTAAACTTGATGACATCTTTACTTCGAAAGAAAAAGATTTGATGACCATTTAACATGTCTATTTTATTATTCATCTTAGTACTATCATTTCTTGTTTTCATTCATGAACTCGGGCACTTTATTGCTGCTGTACGTTCTGGTGTAGTTGTTGAGGAATTTGGTATTGGATATCCTCCTAAAGCCTTCAAACTTTTTACCTGGAGAGGCACGGACTTCACTTTTAACTGGATTCCTTTCGGTGGATTTGTGCGTATGAAAGGTGAAGATGGTCCTGTAGAAGGACAGTCACAACAAAAAACGGAAGGTGGTGAGTTTTTTAAAGCAGATACTTGGAAAAAGTTACTTATAATTCTGGCTGGCCCAGGAGTTAACTTCTTTTTTGGAGTGCTTGTTTTTGCTGCAATCTTCACCCGTTCGGGTATTCCGCACATGCTGACCGAAGGGAGAGTTGCTGCAGTGGCACCTAACTCACCTGCTCAGGAAGCCCAGCTACCTACTAATGTAACCATTACTGGAGTAACAATTAATGGTGAATACACACAAACACCAACAGTTACTGATGTTATATCTGTAATAAGTGCTCATAAAGGAGAAACGCTCACTGTTGAAACGACTGGAGAATGCCAAGCACTTATCTGTGATCCTACCAAGAGTGAGTATCAGATGTATGTTCGCACCTTGGAGGAAACACCTGAAGGAGAAGGCTCCATTGGAATAGCATTTGAATCTGTTGTCTATGAATACTACCCAGCATGGCAGATGCCATTTAGGGGCATAGTTTTTGGTTTTCAACAGGCATTTGATTTAAGTGTGCAAATTGTGGCCGCTTTGGGAAGCATGGTGTCCGACATTGCAACAAAACGTACGGTCCCGGATGAAGTTGCAGGACCAGTGGGTATTGTGCATCAAGCTCAGCAAACAGGGATACTCTCAGGTGGATTTGTCTCAATTATTACTTTTGCTGCATTACTTTCAATTAACTTAGCTGTAATGAACGTACTTCCTATCCCTCCACTTGATGGTGGACGAGCAGTGCTGATTTGTTTTGAACACGTCTTGGGCAGAAAGAAAACTGAAAAGGTTGAGTACTTTTTAAATTACGGTGGTTATGTGCTTTTACTTGGCTTAATTGTTGTAATCACAATTAGAGATGTAGTAAGACTATTTGGCTAGGTTGTACTAGAGAGAAACTACTTATGGCAAAAAAAAGAACAAAAAAACAAAAACAGAAAGTCGAGTCCAAAAGGAAAATGGAGTTTGTTTTCTCTGAAAATGGCGTATCTGTAGTGGACCCAGAAGTTACCACGGTGGTTACTAAAAAAGCTACTACACCAATTGCAAAAAACGGAGTAAAATCAAGTTTCGGCGCAGAAATGACTAAACTTCTATACCAAGACCTACGTAAAACTGGTATAGTGACTGCAGTAGTTTTCTGTATACTGTTTGGTATTTATCTGTACATTCGATAGGGGAAAATTCATGAATAAGAAAACAGTCATAATCATTGTTTCACTATACTTTTTATCTGCATTTGTTTCTTTTGGAGCATTTGCGTTTTTAGCAAGTCCAACGACAACGGCGCTACTTGGTGGAGTCCAGCAAACTGACGTAGCTGTAGATGAAGATGAAGAAACAGCATTAGGTTCCCTTTTAGAAATTGATCCAAAAGAGCCTAAAGACCAAGTGTGTCCACTAAATGGTGACATGTACACTCAAACAGAACGAAAGGCTTGGGAACAACGACGACCGTTAGCAGTTATGATCGAAAATAGTCCTGATGCACGACCACAATCTGGTTTGGGCAATGCGGATATAGTTTTTGAGGCAATGGCTGAAGGTGGCGTAACACGTTTCATGGCGATTTTCTACTGTGATGCCCAACGCTATGACATTACTTTAGCACCAGTACGTTCTGCCAGAAGCTACTTTATAGAGTGGGCTTCAGGATTTAACTTCCCTCTTTATGTACATGTTGGTGGAGCAAACTTGCCTGGCCCGGCTGATGCCTTAGGTCAGCTTGGTGATTACGGCTGGAATCAAGAAAATGATTTAAATCAATTTTCAATTGGTTTCCCAACGTTTTATCGAAACGCTAATCGCTTAGATAAAGACGTGGCAACAGAACACACCATGGAAAGTTCAACAGAAAAACTTTGGACCTATGCAGCAGAAAAACGTGATTGGACAAATATGGCACCTGCTCGAAGAATTGGTAGAATTACCTACAAAGAAGAAGATTGGAAGGATGGCTATACACCTTGGACTTTCCAAAAAGAAGTCCCTGCTGATGGCAGTGTTTCTAAAGTTTCATATGAATTTTGGGATGGCTTTGCACAGTTTGGTGTAGCATGGGCATACAATCCAGAAAAGAAGATGTATCAAAGAACTTTAGCTGGGGAGTCTCATATTGATCTTAATACTGATAAGCAAATAGAAGCTGCAAATGTAATTGTGCTTTTTGCAACTGAAAAAGGTCCAATTGATGAACTTAAACACATGCTCTATACAACAACTGGAACAGGTAAAGCTACAATCTTCAAGAATGGCGAAGCGATCAGCGCAAGATGGTCAAAAAAGACCCGTGAAGATGAACTCACCTTTACTGACAACAAGGGTAATGATTTAGAGTTAGCTCGAGGTCTGACTTGGATCTCTGTAGTTGATGTTGGAACTGAAATTACGTACTAAAAGAAGAGGCGATCTTATGAGCGATTTACAAGACTTCATGATCTCCAGAGTGAGAGTCAAAATGGTGGAACTCTTTTACTCAAATTCTGAAGAAATGTACTATGTTAGAGAGATAACACGCGCTATTAAAGAAGAAATTAATGCTGTTCGTCGTGAACTCGACCGTATGCTTGGAAATGGTATGCTCAGGTCTGAAGAACGGGGTAATAGACTCTATTATCAACTCAATAAACGGTATTTATATCATCAAGAGTTACAGCAGATGGTAGTAAAGAGCACTGGTTTGGGTGAAAAAATACGAAAGTACAGACGTAAACTCGGACAGGTCAGTTTTGTCATGTTCTCAGGTAAGTTTGTGCAGGGGTTGGCTCCCAGTCAAGGTGAAGTTGATTTGTTAGTTGTCGGTGAAATTGTGTTACCAGAACTCGAGCAACTCATTAAGCAAGAAGAAAAAAAGCACGATCGTGAAATTAACTATGCAGTATTTTCAGACGAAGAGTTCGAGTTTAGAAAAACTCGCCGAGATCCATTCATGATGGATGTTCTTTTTGGAACTCGTGTGATGGTACTTGGAAGTGAAGTTGAGTTCGTAGAACGTAAAACTCCAGGATTATAATTGCCCAACTAGATAGAAAGACAGTATGGAAAGAACGAAAGTACTTTTTTTAGGGATAGTGCTCACCTTTATTATTTCAGCGAGCATTGCTTTACCTAAATCACTACCCATCTCCTTAAATGCCTTTGGTAAAGATTTTTCGTTTGTGGTTGGCTCTCCTGTTATAGATTATTCTTTTTTTGGAACACCTGTACATAAGGAATTTGAATTCAAACAAGGTTTGGATATCCAAGGTGGTATGCAGGTTGTGCTTGAAGCAGACATGTCTGGAATTGAACAAGCCGACAGAGCAGATGCCCTTGCCTCTGCAAAAGAAATTATTTCTCGTCGTGTCGATTTGTATGGTATCTCTGAGCCTGTTGTGCAAACATCTGTAGCTGATGAGAGCTATAGAATTAATGTGGAGCTGCCAGGATTGAGTGACTCAAATGATGCGCTTGCTCTTGTTGGACAAACAGCTCAGCTTGAATTTGGTTTATTCCAAGAACCTGATCCAGAAAGCCCAGAAGCTACGCTGTCTGGGGTAACAATTGTTCCAACTGGCCTTACGGGTCAAATGCTTAAAAAATCGTCAGTTCAGTTTGATCAACAAACAGGCGAGCCACTTGTCGCTTTGCAGTTTGACTCAGAAGGAAGTAAACTCTTTAGTGATATCACTACACAGAATGTTGGTAAGCCAATGGGGATTTTTGTTGATGGATCAATGATTATGGCTCCAGTTATTCAGGTCCCAATTTTAACAGGAGAAGCAACAATTACTGGTGGATTTACTGTTGAAGAAGCGCAGCAGCTTTCAGTACAACTTAATGCCGGAGCACTACCTGTGCCAATAGCTGTTCTTGAACTGCGAACTTTGGGCGCATCACTTGGAGATACTTCAGTGCAGCAGAGTATCCAGGCGGGTATCGTGGGCATTGGTTTAGTGATGTTCTTTATGATTCTCTATTATGGAGCACAAGGCATTGTTGCAAGTGTTGCTCTTGTTATTTATGCGGTTGTTACCTTAGCACTTTACAAAGTAATTGGCGTTACACTCACACTACCAGGTATTGCAGGACTGTTACTTTCTATAGGTATGGCAGTTGATGCTAATATTCTTATTTTTGAGCGTATGAAAGAAGAGCTGAGAAAAGGTATTCCATTCGCAATAGCTATGGAAAATGGTTTTGGAAAAGCCTGGGACAGCATTAAAGACGCAAATAGTATTACCATCTTCACCGCTCTTGTGCTCATCAACCCTATGGATTTCTCATTTTTAAACAGAAGTGGTTTGGTTCGAGGATTTGGCATTACCTTGCTTATTGGAGTAGTACTTGGGCTCTTTACCGGTGTGTTAGTAACGCGAACGCTCATGAGGTTATTTATTACCGAGCGAACCGCTAAAATGAAGGTTTCAGCATGAACATAATGAAATATCGCAAACTCTACTTTATGTTTTCAAGTGTGTTAGTGTTAATAAGCATTGTCTCTTTGATTGTCTTTAGACTCGTTCCATCAGTCGACTTTACCGGTGGTTCACTGGTAGAAGTAGCAGTAGAAAAAAACGATTTTACTGTTGAAGAACTGTATCCACTGCTTGCTGATGTCTATGAGCCAACAAGTATTCAGTTCTCAGGAGACAAACAGTTACTATTAAAAGGTCCTACGATTGAAGGTTCAGCCCAGTCTCAAATTATTGAAAAATTAGCTGAAAGGGCTGGTACAACAGAAATCATTAAATTTGAGATTGTTGGTCCAACTATTAGTGGAGAATTATTATATAAGACTGGGATAGCAATTTTGCTAGTCACAGGTGTGATTACACTTTATGTGTGGAGGCAGTTCTCGGAGCTAAAGTATGGCGTCTGTGCTGTGACGGCAATGCTCCATGATTCACTCATATTATTGGGAGTGTTTAGTTTACTTGGACATTTCTATGAGGTCCAAGTGGATATTCTGTTTGTAACAGCTTTACTCACCACGCTGTCATTTTCTATTCATGATACTGTTGTGGTTTTCCACCGTATTCTTGAACTCAGACTAAAACAACGTCGCCAAGCTTTTGAGGCAACAGTGAATGATGCTATTATCGAAACAGTTAGTCGTTCAATCAATAACTCTGTAACTATTATTGTTATGTTGGCTGCACTGGTATTACTTGGCGGAGCATCAATCCGATGGTTTTCTGTTGCATTATTAGTTGGAGCTATTGTAGGAACGTATTCATCAACCTTTTTAGCAGCTCCATTACTCATTCTTTGGGATGAGGTTGCTGTAAAACGAGCAGCACTTAAAAAGAGAAAATAGTTCAGGACTATTCGTACCAGACTGATACGTTAGATTTCTTGTGCTTTTTTAAGCAAAATTTCTTTTGTATTTAGTTCAGGGTTTTCTAAAACTTCTTCGAATAACTGTTGGAGTATTACACCAAGCTTTGGCCCAGGCTGAAGATTAAGTTCACTCATTAAATCATGACCATTAATGGCTAAATCTTTAATTTCAAATGGTTGATGGAGTTGTTCAACCATTCGTGCCTTCATTTCTTCAAGACGCCAACTGGTTTTTTTTGCACCGCTGCCAAGCCGATCTGCTTCTCGTAAGTCTAAGATGTCATCAATATTTTCTAAACCAACTTTTCGCATAAATCTTCTGATTGAGGCATCAGAATTTTCTGGTTGATAATAGAACATGTGGAAACGCACAAGAATAAAGAGCCGTTCAGTTTCTTGTTTCGAAAGTCTGAATCGGTAGGCAATAGTTTTTGCCATACGTGAGCCAATTACTTCATGGTTATAGAAGGTTGGTTCTCCATGAATAAGCTTATGAGTGGCAGGTTTACCAATATCGTGAATCAGTGTTGCTAGTCGGACAATTGGGTCAGGAGATGGACACGAAGCGAGTGCAGCTAAAGCATGTTCCCAAACGTCGGTGGTATGGTGGCCGCCTTGTTGAACGCCTTTTCCTTCTAGTAGTTCTGGCAAGATATACGTGAGACAACCAGTAGCATCTAAGATTTCGATAGCTTCCCGTGGATATGATGAAGCCAACATTTTTAGAAATTCATCTCGAATGCGTTCCCAGCTAATATGCTCAAGGTGACTTGCCAGTTCAACAATTGCAGAGTACGTTGCATCTTCTATTTGCATATTAAGTTGTACTGAAAATCTAATGGCTCTGAGAATACGCAGGGCATCTTCAGTAAAGCGTTTATGAGGATTACCGACGGTTCGAATAAGTGAGGAATTTAGATCTGTGATACCTTGGTGTTCATCAATAATGGTGTATTCTTTTTGAGGAACATCAGTCTGAGGAGAAAGGCTGTCTTGAGTGGTTACACTGGAACAAAAGTCTTTTGAAATCGAGAGCGCCAGTGCATTGATGGTGAAATCTCGGCGGTCTAAATCTTCTTTAAGAGATTTTCCCCAAGTAATTGTATCTGGATGGCGGTGGTTATTGTATGAACCATCTGAGCGAAAGGTCGTAATTTCATACAAATCTTTTATGGCCGAAGAACTTGGAGCTATATCTGGATTGATATCAGGAATTTCACTCAAGTTTTCTTGTAGAGATTCATGAATTTTTGAAGCTGTTTGAAGATCAATGAGTTTGTCAGAATGTTTTGTCGCACTATTTTTGGGTGAAGAAGTTTCAAATGTTCCTTGAATTTGTTCTTTAATATGTTCACTTGTAATACTTACTGTGCCAAAAGCGTTTTCATAAAATGAATCAGGTAAGAGTGCTAAGATTTGGTCTGGTTGAGCATTTGTAGTGAAGTCGTAGTCTGTTACTTGAATAGCTGTATCATCGACGGCAAGCAATATATCACGCACAGCACCACCCACAATATATGCCTCAAAGCCAGCTGATTGGAGCGTGTGAAGAATAAAGAGTGCTTCTGTATCAATTTTGATGTTCATGTGTAGCTATTATAGCTAATTATGAGTAATAAAACGAGGAGGGGGGCTTTTCTTTTTGAATGGTATGACGTACAGTATCTCTATGAAATGGCAGTACCTCTCAGACAAACATCCAAAGACACTAGAAGATCTAAAATCTTTGCTCTTAAAAAATCGATCAATTAAGGATGAAAAAAGTTTTTTTAATCCAACTCATCCGCTCGAACTGAGTTTAAAAGAGTGTGGATTAGATGCAAAACAGCTTACAATTGCTCATAAACGCCTAGTAGTGGCCAAAAGCAAAAAAGAAAAAGTAGTTATTTTTGGCGATTACGATGCTGATGGAATAACAGCTGCGGCAACAGTTTGGCTAGCTCTTAAAGAATTTGGTTTAGTAGCTCAACCATTCATTCCTTTGCGTGATAAGCATGGCTACGGTTTGTCGGTAGCTGCTTTGGAAGAAGTAATTGAAACACATAATCCTGATCTAATTATTACTGTGGATAATGGCATTGTTGCGCATGAAGCTGCAACGTTCTTAAAAGAGAAGTCGATAGATTTAATTTTAACTGATCATCATCAACCAGAAGACACTCTTCCAGTGGCGATTGCGGTTGTACACTCAACTGAGCTTTGTGGGGCAAGTGTTGCCTGGATGTTAGTTCGCGACCTTCTCTCTAAAGAAGCCGCTGGGCAACTTTTAGATTTAGTGGGTATTGCAACAATTGCAGATCAAGTGCCACTGTTTGATGCAAACAGAGCATTTGCCTACCATGGAATCAACGCTTTACAAGTTACTCCCCGGCGTGGAATTAAATCACTGTTGGCAGCAGCTACAGTTGATCAAAAACAGTTAGATAGTACTACAATTGGCTTTGTTCTTGCTCCTAGAATCAATGCAATGGGGCGTTTAGCACATGGAATGGATGCTCTGCGCTTACTTTGTTCACAGAACCCACAACAAGTCGCTCAGCTTACTCAGGTGCTGACGTCAACTAATACTGAACGTCAGGAGTTAACGCGCGATCTGTACGAACTCGCACTCACCCAAGCAAAACAGCAAGAAGAAGAACATATACTAGTAGTCCACTCACCAGAGTTTCATGAGGGAATAATTGGATTAATAGCAGGACGATTGGTAGAAAAATTCTCAAAGCCTGCAATTGTTTTATCTGTATCTGAGGCGACTGCGAAGGCATCAGTTCGCTCAATTCCGGGTGTGCATGTTACTAACTACCTTCGTACATTTAAGAAGAGTATGACATCACTCGGCGGCCATCCAATGGCGGCTGGTTTTGGTGTTGAAACGGTAAAAATGGAACAACTTATTTCTGAAATTCAGTCTGAAGCATTAACAGCCATCTCAGCTGAAATGTTAGAATCCCCATTAACAATTGAATCACAGCTTCCTGTTGACCTTGTCTCGCTTGAATTAGTTGATGTGCTTAGTTCTTTTGCTCCTTTTGGAAGTGGAAATGACTATCCTATTTTTTCACTTAAAGATGTTTCTGTACTTTCAGCAAAAACTATGGGTAAAGATAACGCTCACTTAATGATGACCGTGCAACTTGCTGAAGATATGCAGCCACTAAAAATTATTGGTTGGAGGAAAGCTCGTTTAGTTTCTGAATTAGAAATAGGTGCAAAGATCACCGTAGTTGGAGTTATCGAAAAAAATATTTGGCGAGATAGAGTATCTCTACAAATGGTGCTTACTGACAGTAAAAATGGGTAACATGGGTTAGCAATTATGCTTGTGTTTCAACTCTATTCTTTTTGAGTAAATCACGTTTGATTTTAAGAATATTTTTGTCAAATTTTTGTTTTGCTTCAGCTGGATTATAGTTAAAGACTGTTTGAGGAACGAGTATTTTGGCAGCGGCCTCACTTTTTCGAATATTATAGAGTTCATGTGCCTCGTCCAATTCCAGCGTGTAATCCAAATACTCTTTCTGTTCCATAACAACTATTTCAATAGGGTTTGGTTGCTCTGGTAGATAAAAAAGGCAGCGTAACCATTGCACCTTTTCTGATTGTCCTTGTCTAACATTTGTGCCTACTAAATGTTTATATTTCATTTCTGCCGTAGGGTAGGCTGATTGAATTAATGAACAAACTTCAGCAAAAAGTTCTTGCGATGTGCCTTCAGGAGTCACAAACATATATCCCATGGTATCAAGTAGATAGCTTGGATTTGATACATCAATATACCCTCTTTGTTCAGGTTTAGATTGAGCTGCACTCATAGCTTTTCTAATGATTGAAAAATTCTTTTTTCTCCGCATATTTGCTAATACAAATCCTACACCCTGAATATATCTGGTATTCCAAGCATTGTGTTTTATGTGGGTGTTAGTTTCCGTGTTAGTCACCAGTTGTGCTTCTTCAATTGTGCGGTGAATACTCAAACATTCGTTGGAATCATTACTGTGCACAGAATACAGTTCGTTTAAGTGCAAATCGCCCATTTTCCCAGCATAGAGCTTGTTTTCAAAAAGTAGGTTTATGTCATTGAGAACTTCAGTAGTTTCCACTACATGATTACTTTCTGCTACAGACAGTAATAGTAGTGCGAGTACATCTTGTCGAAGTATTTCAAATTTAAATCGGTCGGTTGTGAAATCAGGATCATAGAGTCTGGCTAACCGTTCGGCAAAGTTGAGTTGCGGATTATCCGTGGTATTGCTTAGCCCAAGTTGTAGATTCATTCCTGGAAAGGAAATTGTGAGTATGCTAGTAATGATGGAATTAGCTTCATTATAGATTTTATCTGCTTCCATAAGAATTTTGTCATCAGTGAGTTCAGAAAGTGAGGGAAAGTGTAGTCTAATCTGCTCATAGATCAGCAGATTAATATTTTGTGCTATGTCTGCAGGAAGTTTCTGGCTTAAATCTTGTTGTGCAATTGTTTCTAAGATAATTCGTGCTGCGTCAATTCCCACAATTCTTACAAACAGTCTGAGTAACGCAAAACTGTTATCATCAACTTTCTTTTCAAGAATTGATGAAGGGATTGCAATGCCTGAAACTGGTAGTAATTTTTCTTTTGTATTCATTATGTTGTCAAGGCATTAAAAAATCCGCTTTTGGCGGATTCATCTGTTTAGTACACATTTTACCCGCCGTAAATTAGTTACGATGATTGCGACGAAGCAGAGTAAAAATTGGATGCTTTCTCATAGGTATGTGGATTGTATATACACTCGGAAAAAATGCAATGTGTACTCAAGATGTATTGACTCATTTGTAGTAAATAAGGAAAGCTGGTTTAATTTGGATATTTTGTGTTTAGGATAAAGGGAATGAGCTACCTTTCTTGGAAAGAATAGACAAAGGCATACGTTCGAAAGAAAAAGTTTGGTTGAGTCAGTGAGACTAATCTTGCCATAGTAGTAAGTGTGCAGTATAATCAAACATACAGCGTCAGAGTCTGATAGACATCAGACAAGAATACATGTTCGCGCTGCTGGAAGAACGCTCACCATGAGTTATTAGAACCAGCCGGGTAAGCCCGTAATAGCAGGAATGAAGTAAGCTACAGAGGTGGCACCGTTTTCAGAAATGAAGGCCCTCGTACGCACAGTATTCTGTGTGGACGAGGGTTTTTTAGTAGTTAAAAAGTATACAAGCTAGACAAATAAAAAAAGGAAAAACATATGCATGGCATAACAGACAGAACATTAGTTCTAGAAACACTTGAAAAAATTGGTGAAGAAGTCATTCTTCAAGGTTGGGTTGAGACAAAACGTGATCACGGCAAGCTTACCTTTATTGATCTTCGCGATCGATCTGGTAGCGTGCAGTGTGTTGGGTTCCAAATGATGGGAGAGCTCACCACCGAATCAGTTATTGAAATTAAGGGTTTAGTTAAAGCTCGTCCTGAAAGAATGATCAACTCAGATCAAAAAATGGGGGCAGTTGAGATTGAAGTTACAGAATATGAAGTGCTTAACAAAGCTAAAGAACTCCCGATTCCAGTCAGTGGAGATGGTAAAGAAATTCACGAAGAAGTTCGTCTTAAGTATCGCTACTTAGATCTTCGTCGACCTCGTATGAATATGGCTCTACGAAAGCGCTCACAATTTATTCAAGCTCTTCGAGAATATTTATTTAAAGAAGATTTTGTTGAAGTTGAAACTCCAATGCTGACTAAATCTACAAAAGAAGGTGCTCGCGACTTTATCGTGCCTTCACGATTCCAAGAAGGAAAATTCTACGCGTTGCCACAGTCACCACAACAATATAAACAGTTATTAATGACTGCTGGAATTGAACGTTACTTCCAAGTTGCTCGATGTATTCGTGATGAAGACCTCCGCGCAGACCGAGGTTTTGAGTTTACCCAGCTCGACTTAGAAATGAGTTTTGTAACTCAAGAAGACGTGATGAACACTGTTGAAGCTATGGTAAAACATGCAGTTTCAGAAGTGGGCGGAGTTCTTAAAGATCAATCCTTCCCAGTATTTAACTATAAAGATGCAATTGAAAAATATGGTGCAGATAAGTTCGATATTCGTACAGAAGAAGAAAAAGAAGCAGGTGTCTTAGCTTTCGCTTGGGTGGTAAGTTTCCCATTCTTCAAGAAGGTTGATTCAACAGATGCAGCCGAAGTTCTTGACGGAAAGAGTGGCTGGACGTTTACACACAATCCATTTAGTACCCCAATTGCTGAGCATGTCGAGCAACACCTTAAAGGTGAAAACATTGGTGACATTGTTACCGCTCAGTATGATTTGGTGTGCAATGGCTACGAGGCTGGTGGCGGAAGTATCCGTGCACATAACCCAGAAGTTTTGAAATCAACTTTTAAAATAATGGGCTACACTGATGAAGAAATTCAGGATGGAGTAGGTCATATGCTTGAAGCATTTGAAGTTGGAACTCCACCACATGGTGGTATTGCACTTGGGCTTGATCGCCTAGCTATGATACTTGCAAACGAAACTTCACTAAAAGAAGCAATAGCGTTCCCAATGACATCATCTGGAAGAACTGCTGTTATGGATGCTCCTAGTCCAGTTTCAGCAGAGCAACTCAAGGAATTACATATTGCAGTTGCAGCTTCACCAAAGAAAAAAGCAAAGTAAGGCTTGGCGCATCTATGCTAACTGCCTACAATGAAACAGATGAAACATATTAGTATCGTTGTGATTATATTGCTTGCTGTTGCTGGAACTGCAACAGTAGTGGTGCAGCAGCTGTCGGAGCAACTTGTTACAGAACCAGAAAAAGTTACTGTCTACTTACGAGATGTATCGTCTATTCCCATTCTTAATACTGAAATTGCGACAGTTTCGGCATCACCAAAAGCAGCTGATCTGGAAATTACAGCAAAAGCAGCGTATATAGCAGATCTAGATTCTGGGGCAGTGCTTTTTAAGAAGAATGAGTCAATTCAGCGAGCACCAGCATCAACGACCAAACTACTGACAGCTCTTGTTGCATTAGAGACCTACTCACTTGATGACGTGTTGACAGTTACATCTGAAGCATCAACTGAAGGACATGTTGTTGGTTTGTACAAAGGTGAAAAATTACTTGTAAAGGATCTAATAACAGCGATGTTGATTAGTTCTGGCAATGATGCAGCCTATATTTTAGCCAACAATTATCCGCAAGGCTACGATGGATTTATTGCGCAAATGAATTCTCTTGCTTCAGATATTGGTATGCAGAATTCACATTTTCAAAACCCAGCTGGTTTTGATGATGACAAGCACTACTCATCTGCCTATGATCTGTACATTCTGGCACGTGAAGCCATTAAAAATGATCTCATAAAGGAAACTGTAGCATCAGCCTCGGCAACTATTTACAACACTGATAAAACAGTTTCTCACGCGTTGCAGACAACAAACCAGTTACTGCTTGAAAATCCTCAGGTGGTTGGTATAAAGACAGGTACTACAGAAAAAGCAGGCCAAGTACTGATATCACAGTACCAAACTGAGAATGCTGGTGACATCGTAGTGGTAATGATGGGGAGTGAAGATCGATTTAGTGATACAAGCTCACTTGCCGATTGGGTCTATAGCAGATACCAATGGAAACTCTTTTCCACCCCTCAATAATCAATGGTATACTTGAGTTATCGATAGAGAGGAAGAGCACATGAAGATTACAATTATAGGCACAGGATTTGTTGGAGTTGTCTCAGCAGCAGTCTATGCCTCATTTGGACATACCGTTGTAGGTCTTGATATTGATGATGCTAAAGTTGCCTCACTCAGACAAGGCAAGGTTCCTTTTTATGAACCTGGATTGGAAGAGTTACTTTTAGATCAGCAAGCAACTGGAAATCTCAGTTTTACAACGTCATACAAGAATGCAGTTTCAGATGCCGATATTGTCATAATAGCGGTGGGGACACCTTCAACAGAAGAAGGTAAAGCTAATCTTGCCTACTTATACGCGGCGACAGAGTCGCTTGCAGAGTTTATCAAAAAGGGTGCAATTATTGTTGTTAAATCCACAGTTCCACCCGGAACCCTTGAAGCAGTCGATAAAATTCTTAAAAAAACTACCACAGTAGAGTACGAATTGGCTTCTGTTCCTGAGTTCTTACGAGAAGGCACAGCAGTTCACGACACTCTTAACCCTGACAGAATTGTCCTTGGCGCCAGTAAAAAGAGCGTTTTTGAAGTACTTGAAGAGCTGCACAAGCCACTCAATGCACCAGTAGTGAAAGTTACACCAGAATCGGCACAGATGGGTAAGTATGCTGCAAATGCATATCTTGCTACTCGCATTACCTTTATTAACCAAATTGCGGATTTGTGTGAACACAATGGCGCTGATGTTCAAGAAGTAATTGCGGCAATCGGTCTAGATAAGCGTGTTGGTGGCCACTATTGGTACCCTGGTTTTGGATATGGCGGTTCTTGTTTCCCAAAAGATGTTAAAGAACTCGCATATTACTCCAGAACTGTCGGAGAAGGTCACAACTTATTTAATAAAGTTAATGAACTTAATTCAGGTCGCATTGATCGTTTACTTATGGGGTTTGGAAAGAAGATAGGTGAATGGGAGGATAAGAAAGTTGCCGTTCTGGGGCTCTCATTTAAACCAAACACTGATGATATGCGTGATGCGCCTAGCACTAAAGTCGTACCATGGTTAGCAGAGCATACAACCACAATTTCAGGATATGATCCGAAGGCTACTGATGCAGCTAAAATAGTTCTTAAAGACACGCCTATCGTACTTGAGTCTTCTATTGAAGCCGCAGTTCAAGATGCAGATGTTATTATTTCACTTATTGAGTGGGATGAAATTGTAGCTCATGATTATGGTTCTACAAAAGCAAAGAAAAAACAATTCTTTATTGATGCACGTAATCAATTTGATCCAAAAATAATAGAAAAGTGGGGATATACCTATCTCGGTGTTGGAAGAAACTAATTGTATGCAGAAAGATGCCTCTATTCTTATTACCGGTGGTTCAGGCTTTGTAGGTTCTCACATGTTAGAGTACTTACTCTTGCAGGGATACACTAACATTACCATTACAGACAGAAGTAATGGCGAAGTTCCAGCAGGTGTACGTGTCGAGATACTTGATCTGACAGATGCCGCTGCAACTCGTACTTGTTTTGAAACATGTAAACCAGACTATATTCTTAATCTAGCCTCTGTGGCTACAGTTGGGAATAGTTTCCAAAAAGCCGAAAGCATGATGACAATTAACTCTTCTCTGATGCTTTCTGTTTTAGAAGCCATGAGAGCTGTAACGCCCAATGCACGGCTATTACAGGTGAGTTCAGCAGCAGTGTATGGTTTAGTTTCAAGCGACAGAGCAGCTGCTCAAAACGAGGAAACTCCACTTAAACCTATTAATCCTTATGCAGTTTCTAAATTAACACAAGAATTTTTGGCCAGTGCATATGCTCGCTCATATTCTCTCGATGTAGTTACTGTTCGACCGTTTAACCATACTGGTGAAAGACAAACAACAGCTTTTGCTCTGCCAGCATTTGCTCAACAAATTGTTGCAGTAGAGCGCGGAGAAAAAGAGTCACTTTCAGTCGGAAACTTAACAGGAATTCGAGACTTCACCGATGTTAAAGATATTGTTGTCGCGTATGAAATTCTATTTGATAAAGGTGTCTCGGGAGAAGTGTATAACCTGGGTTCTGCTGAAGGCCATTCAATGCAAGAAATGCTTGATCTATTGTTAGAAAATAGTAGTGTCGAAGTACATCTTACTGAAGATCCAAAACTTGCTCGGCCTCTTGATATTCCTGTCAGTATTGCGGATAATGGGAAAATTACTGCTCTTGGATGGGCCCCGACACATGATCTTAGTGAAACAGTACAAAGAATTTTAGATTGGCAAAGAAAACAGTAAAGGAAAGTATGAAAAAAGCATTTATTACCGGTATAACGGGGCAAGATGGATCATATCTTGCTGAATCACTTCTTGAAAAAGGGTATCGTGTGTATGGTTTGACTCGTCGAACAAGTACTCAAAACTTTGAGAGAATTAAACAAATTGTGCATAATGAGAATTTAGAACTAATCTCAGGTGATTTAATCGATCAACACTCACTTACAAATGCGCTCAATGATATACAACCAGATGAAATTTATAATCTTGCTGCTCAATCATTTGTCAAGGCAAGTTGGGATCAACCAGTTCTTACCGGTGAATTTACTGCACTGGGTGTCACAAGAGTTCTTGATGCTATGAAACTTGTGTGTCCTCAGGCTCGTTTTTACCAAGCAAGTTCTAGTGAAATGTTTGGTAAAGTGCAGGAAGTACCTCAAGTTGAAACAACTCCATTCTACCCACGCTCTCCCTATGGTGTAGCCAAAGTGTATGGTCACTGGATTACGGTAAACTACCGCGAATCTTTTGATATGTTTGCTGTCTCAGGTATTCTCTTTAATCATGAATCTCCACGCAGAGGTCTTGAATTCGTAACACGAAAAATTGCAAATGGAGTTGCTCGAGTAAAGTTGGGTAAACAATCACATATTGAACTTGGAAACCTTGATGCGAAACGAGACTGGGGTTATGCAAAAGACTATGTGGAAGCCATGTGGTTAATGCTTCAGCAAGATACACCAGAAGATTATGTAATCGCAACAGGAGAAACTCATTCAGTTAGAGAATTTTTACAGCTAGCTTCAAAAGCTGCTGGAATTGATGATTGGGAAGGCATTTGGAAGCATAATCCTGAATATGATCGGCCTGCTGAAGTTGATCTTCTTATTGGTAGCCCAGAAAAAGCCCGGACTAAGCTTGGTTGGAAACCTACAATTGATTTCGAAGAATTAGTACGAATTATGGTTGAAGCAGAACTAGAAAGAGAGAGTGTTAACGAACTATGAAAAAAGCTGTTGTAATCATTCCTACCTACAATGAGCGCGAGAATATCCAAAAAATAGTCCCGGCACTCCAAAAAGTGTTTTCAACCGTTAAGAATTGGGACATGCATGTCCTGGTTGTTGACGATACCTCTCCAGATAAAACGTATGAAGTTGTGAAAGAGATGGCTAAAAAAGAGAAAAATGTCCATCTTTTGCAAAATAAGCAAAAAGCAGGTCTAGGAGGCGCATACTTAAAAGGTATGGCCGAAGCTTTTACTAAGCTCGATGCAGATATCATATTTGAATTTGATGCTGATTTTTCTCATGACCCAGATAAGATCCCAGAGTTTTTAGCTGCCATTGATGGCGGTGCTGACTTTGTACTTGGCTCACGCTACATAAAGGGTGGTGGTATACCTGCTGACTGGGGATTTCATCGTAAGTTTTTAAGCGTGGTTGGAAATATGATTATAGCAACTGTTCTGACTAATTTTAGTATTAGAGATTGGACAACTGGATATCGTGCAATTACTAAGGACGTCTATGAAGCAGTGCATCCGTTAATAAATTCTGAACGATTTATGGGATATACTTTTCAGATAGGATTTTTAAATAATGCTGTTAGAAAAGGTTTTAAAGTTAAAGAAGTACCATTCAAATTTGTAGATCGTACCATTGGAGAATCAAAGCTCGGTGCTGAATACATTAAAAATACATTACTCTATATCTTTAAAATAAGAGTAGATGATGTTTTGAATAATCGAATCTTTAAGTTTGCTTTTGTTGGTGGATTAGGCACTGTTGTTCAGTTAACAACCCTCACACTCCTTAGACTAGTGATTCCAACATTTAAGTACCTGATTTTTTCAAATTTCTTAGTTGCTACTTTGCTTAGTATTGAGACAGCAATCGCTTCTAACTTTATATTGAATAATCTATGGACATTTGCAGACCGAAAACTTGAATCAAATCAGGTTCTTGGCAAGTTCTTAGCATTTAATGCAGCATCACTTGGCTCGGTGATTATTCAACTTATTATAAATACGTTAGGCGAAAATGTGATTGGACTACATGATCTCTTTGTTGTGCCAGTAGTCGGTTTTGCTATAGATACGGGCATGCTCTTTGCAATATGTGGCATAGGTATTGGCCTTTTCTGGAATTTCTTTGCATACAACTTTTTTATCTGGAAAAAGAAATAATCATATATGCAGCTATTTATTAAAACAATTCGCAACCTCACCAAAATACAATGGTTTGTGGTAGCTCTGATAGTTATAGCTGTATTTACACGATTTTATAATTTAGCAGATACTGTTCAGTTTCTAGGTGACCAAGGTAGGGATGCTCTGTTAGTGTCTCGCATATTCACTGCTGGAGATCCAGTCTTTATAGGTCCGGTGACTAGTGTGGGAAACATGTATCTTGGTCCACTTTACTATTACTTTATGTTGCCATTTCTTTGGCTGACGTATCCAAGCCCAATGGGTCCTGTATATGCTGTAGCAGCGATTGGTGTTCTCACAGTATTGTGTATGTATTGGTTGGGAAGAGAACTTGTAGGTGAGAAAGTTGCTCTTGTTGCAACTGCTTTATTTACTTTTTCATCAACGGTGATTCAATATACCAGATTTAGCTGGAATCCAAATCCTGCTCCGCTTATTGCCTTGATTATGATGTGGGCAATATATAGGGCATTTAAGAAAAGTGGCTGGTATTGGGTGGTTGTTACGGTATGTTTTGCAGTCTTAATGCAATTACATTATATTACACTCCTGTCAGGAGTTAGTTTTGGTTTAATCTGGCTGTATCGTCATCTTACCTTGCTAAAATCAACTGATAAAGAAGATAAAAAAGAGCTGACTATAATGGTTAAGGCAACAGTGGCAAGTATATTTTTGTTTGCTGCATCAACAATCCCATTAATGCTTTTTGATTGGAAACATGACTGGCTTAATGCAAAAGCATTCATGAATTTACTTTTTGGTGAAGATAATTTTAAAGTTGCAACCAGTCAAGGACATAGAGCTTTACGTGCGTTATCTGAGTCTCATGGAAGAGCAATGTTTATACTATTCGAAATTACTATTGGCAAGATCAGAGATTTAAATGAAATTATGTTAGTTATTGCTGGGGTAGGTAGTGCTTATTTGATATCACACATGAAGAAGCGTGAACACGGCCTTGGTGAATCTATTATTTTTGTGTTTTTGCTTGTGGGTATTGTTGGTACGGCTGTCTATGAGCATAGTATTTATGACCACTACGTAGCCTATCTGTTCCCTGTTACCTTTTTTGTATTGGCTTTATTGCTTGTTGAGATACAAAAAATAAAATTTATTGGTGGGATTATCTCACTCGTATTCGTTTGTTACTATCTTAGTTTCAATATTCAAAATATGCAGTTGGGTGACACTGGTTGG
The DNA here is from genome assembly GCA_002788675.1 of Candidatus Pacebacteria bacterium CG_4_9_14_0_2_um_filter_40_15. GTDB lineage: Bacteria > Patescibacteriota > Microgenomatia > UBA1400 > PJMF01 > CG1-02-43-31. The sequence goes on along the minus strand of PFRS01000005.1, from coordinate 94,901 downwards.
AAACTGAGTGATATTGAGCGAACCAGTGCTGCAATTGCAGAGCGAGTGAGCAATGGTGAAAAATACAATATTGTTTTATTGTCAGCAACTGGCGACATAGATGCTCAAAATTATCGGTATTTCCTTTCTACTACAGAGAATCCTCCAGTTTTAACTGAAGAAAGAGGTTCGGTTGAGACACTATTTATTATTAACGAAGATCAAGTTATAGACAAAGTAGTTGATTCACCAATCTATGAAATAGTAGTCTTTCCTAATAAAGAGCCTTCTGAAGTATTTAATATACCTGGAGGTCCAGAAATAACTGTTTTGAAAAAAACAGAGTAGCAGTACCAAGAAAAGGTGAAAAAAGGTAGAATAGATTCATGAAACCATACCTATCAGTTGTAATCCCATCATATAATGAAATGAAAAACCTAAAAAGAGGTGTGTTAGACACTGTTTTAGAGTATCTAAAAAAACAATCATATCAGTGGGAAATAATACTTACTGATGATGGATCACAAGATGGAACAACGCAAAAGCTTCATGACTTTGCAAAAAAAGATGATCGAATCAAAGTTATTGATAATATTCATGCTGGTAAAGCACCCACAGTAACAGCTGGAATGTTAGGTGCAAAGGGTGAGTGGCGGTTGTTTACGGACTTTGATCAGTCTACCCCAATTTCAGAGGTTGAAAAGTTGCTTCAACACACTAAAAAAGGCTTTTCTGTGATACTTGGATCCAGAGAAATGGTTGGTGCGAAAAGAGATGAAGAGCCATTTTACAGACGATTAATGGGCAGAGGTTTTAATTTGTTAGTTCAGATCTTAGCTGTCCCAGGCATTTTAGATACTCAGTGCGGTTTTAAACTTTTTTCAGCTGATGCAACTGACACACTTTTCAATAAGTTATACATTTATGGATCTCAGAAAGAGCGTAAAGATGCATACACAGGAGCATTTGATGTTGAGCTTTTGTATCTAGCCAATAAACTTAAGTATTCTATTCAAGAAGTGCCAATCACTTGGTACCATAACTCAACCGAACGTGTGAGCCCTGTTAAAGATTCAATTAGAATGTTTATAGATATACTACGTATGCGATTTGCTCGCATACGAGGAAAATACGAATTGTAATGATTATTTTATATATCCTTTGGAGCGTACTCTATTCAGTATTCAGTTTTTCACTCACAGATCCTAACCTGGTGCTTTTTCAGGCAACCTGGTATCAAAACTTCCAGCAGTATATGTGGGAAGTTTTTTTTAAGAACCCAGTAGTCTTAACCACGGCATATCTAGCTTTAATAGTTGCAGGATTTGCTATATATGTCGCAATCTATAGAAGATTTCACTCCAAAGATAGTCTGGCTCTTGCTGAGAGAGTAGAAGAATGTGCGTTGTATAGAACGACACATTTCTCTTTAAAATATATTTTTTCAAGAATGTATAGCAAAGCTTTTATTTTTTTTATATTACTCGTGGTTCCGCTTACATTTTCATATAATGCGCTGTCGCATGATGTATTTAATTACATGTTTAATGCTAAGATGGTTGTTGAGTATAAGGTTAATCCTCATGAGCAAGTTGCATTAGATTTTCCTCAAGAAAAGTGGATCAGATTCATGCATAATACGCATACACCAGCTCCTTACGGGTATGGTTGGACTGCGCTTTCTATTGTTCCCTATATGGTAGGCATTGGTAAATTCTTTTTAACGTGGTTAAGTTTTAGAGTGTTCAGCATTGCTAGCATGCTTGCCTTATATATCGCCTTACAGTATTTTTCAGTGGAGATGCGTAGAAAATATCTTTCACTTCCAGAGCTCTTCTTAGTGTTTTGTAATCCATTGGTTTTAATTGAAGTTGTTTCAAATAGCCACAATGATTTATGGATGATGGCCCCAGCTGTGGCATCATTTGGTCTGTTATTTGCAATTCTTAGAAAAAAGTATGTACCTTCACAACTGCTTGCTACTAGCGCTGCTTTGCTGTTTTTTTCAATTACCATTAAGTTTGCTACAGTAGTACTATTAGTTCCTTGGTTATTACTCTTGGTTTTGCATGCGCTCAAACTATTTTCACTTGAAAAGATTACTCAGAGAGTTTCGTATCCATTTATGTTGTCCGCTTTAAATTTTGGTAGTAATCTTGTGTTGGAAAAAGTATTTGCACTCATTCCTTTTGTCGCTTCTGTATTACTGTTTCTTCCACTCCTCACTGTTCGTTCTCAACAGTTTCATCCATGGTACTTATTGTGGGTGTTTGTTTGGATTCCATTTATAAAAAATAAAATTTGGAAGTTTGTATTGCTCGTTCTTTCTGTTTCATCATTACTACGGTACAGTCCTTGGATGTATTCAGGCGGCTTTGAAGGATCTGTACTCCTTCATCAAAAAATGATTACATGGCTTACTGTGATGGTAGCATTGGTTGGGTACTATGCGGTGTTCTATAAAAAGAAGCCCTATTGGTGGAAATAACGCATGAAAAAACATTCCCTATTATTACTTTTTCTTGGATTGTCATTACTCTATGTGCTAACACATTTGTGGGGACTCACCTCCTTACCTGTTTTTGCTGATGAGGCAATCTATATTAGATGGAGTCAGCTGATTATAGATAACTGGAGACAGTATTTGTTTTTTCCACTAAATGACGGTAAGACGCCGCTGTTTATGTGGTTATTGGTCCCATTCCAATTTATTTTTTCCGATAAGTTGTATGCAGCACGATTTGTTTCGGTACTCATAGGCTATTTTGAGCTTGTTCTCTTTTTCTTGTTGCTAAAAAAACTTACAAAAAGTAAAGCAGTTATATTTTTTGGATCATTATTGGTCTGCATTCTTCCGTTTTGGTATTTCCACCATCGCATGGCGCTTACAGAGGCATTGTTAGGGCTTACTGTGACGGTATCTATCTATGGAGCAGTAACTCTTTCTCAAGTCAAAAAACATGTACAGAAGAAGATGAACAGAAGTGAACTCTATGCGGGAGCGCTGATTGCAGCCGGTGTTGGTTTAGGAATGCTGACAAAGATCCCAGCACTGTTAAGTTTGCCATCCTTATATGTATTGCTTTTACTTGATACAAATGCTGATAAAAAATATCTTTTTCGGAAAGCACTTATTCTTTCAGGTGGAATTTTTAGTGGTTTGCTTGTATTTGCTTTGTTAAAATTATCACCATCTTTTTCGCAATTATTTAGCAGAGGCGGTGACTTTTTATATCCGATTTCTGAAATAGTACAGGGTCGAATTTGGAATAACTTTGCTCGTATACCACACTATACATACTTCTTTATGTGGTATCTCACATTTCCTGCCTTACTGTTTGTATTGTTTGGTATGTTTATTACATCTGTACAGCGGAAAGTGCACATTTTTTTCTGGGCAGGTGTACTGGTCTGTGTGCCCATAATTGTACTTGGAAAAGTAGTACATCCTCGATATTTTTTTCCAGCAGTTGCTTATTTTACTGTTGCGATAGCTCTCAGTTTTGGGGGTATTGTGCAGTACTTTGAAACCTTCGAAAAGAGGCTGCTTATTAGAGTCGGATTAACACTTGGCATGGCACTGCTTGTTTCTAATTTAGTTACTCAGTCATTTGCTTTTATCATTCCAAATATGTTCAATGCAGATGCTACTCCGTTTGTAAAAGAAGACAGATTCCAATATCTTGAAGGATGGTCTTCGGGACACGGAACAAGGCAACTCACTGAGTATCTTTGGTATACTTCCCAGACTGAGAGCATTGCTTTAGCGACTGAAGGTAGCTTTGGAACATTACCTGACGCAATTTTAATGTATCAACATCGAAAAAATGTGGAGGGGATCTATGTTGAGGGTGTGAGTTTCCCAACTACGGAGTTTCCTGAAGCATTTGTAGCGAGAGCTAAAACATTTGATCAAGTATGGTATGTGGCCAATGAAGATAGAATTAAGATGGATGTTTCTGATTTCCCTGTGATTGCTAAGTACTGTCGACCGTATGATGCACCTTGCCTTGTGGTTTGGGATATTTCTAAAGTAGTGAAGTAGTTGGCGCTACGGTTTATGTCAGATTTGTACAGTATATTTTGCTGTACAAAATGACTATGAAGCTTTGTATAGAATGGTTACTAGGCTTGCCCATATTTAGGAACACAGTGGCCTCAATCACCGTGCATACTCAATCAGATATTCCTTTTACGATTCCTGTGTTTAATCATGCATGTTCAGCACCTCTTACATCATTGCTATTAGATACAGATCTACTTTTAGAAAATACAGAGAATCTCAATGTTAGCACACTCAAAAGAATGAGAGCTTCTGTCCAAAGATTACATGCATTAATGAACTCGCTCAGCCAAACAAAAAATGAGACATTTTGTATTAAAGAAGTTCTAGATAATTGTATTTTAATGTTTTCTCATTTAGCAGAAATTACCGTTGAAATTGATAATCGGGAAAACGATGGGCTCTGTTGTACTGGTTCAAAAATACTTTTTTCAGAAGTGTTAGTTTGTTTACTCAAGAATGCTATAGAAGCGTATGAGTCACATCAAAAGAAAGTCATTTTTATTTCCGTGAAAGTTGCGTCGACAGGTACAAAAATTGCAATAATGGATCATGGTCGTGGTATGAATGTCATTGAGCGATGGATATCTTGTTTAGATGGGGTGAGTTATAAGAAAAAAAGTACTGGGATTGGGTTGCCATTTTGTATTAAGACAATAAAACAGTATTTTGATGGTTCGGTATCACTCTCTAGTATGAAACAGGTAGGTACATCCGTTTGCCTTTATTTGCCACATTAAATTGACTTAAGCATGTATCCAAAGCTGCGCACAGTTTTGATGTTATCTGCATACTGTTTAGTAAAGGACATTCGAATTCTTCTTATATACACATCAAGAGTATTATAGTTTGGCATTTGATCTGAAATTCCCCAAACATATTCAATAAGAGCATTTCTACTGACAACAGTATTTTTATGAATCATTAAGCAAGCAAGTAGCTCTGCTTCTTTTTTTCTTAATTGAATACGAGTATTTTGGATTTCAACAATTCCGGATGTTGGGTAGAGCACAATACTCCCTGCTAGCAAGCTATCTTCATTAATACGTTTATGTATGTTCATGAGCTTAGTAAGTATCAGAGAAAATTCAGTGAAAGAAAATGGTTTAGATAGGTATGCGTCCGCACCTATTTCTAATCCAGAAATACGTTCACGTTCTGAACCTAGTTGAGAACACACCATAACCTTGATCTGAGGAGCAATATCTCGCAGATATTCAACGAGTTCAAGACCGTCGCCATCATCGAGAACTCGATCAACGACAACAACTGAGAACTTCTCTTTTTCAAGTAACTCTATTGCAGTGGAAATCTGAGAAGTGAAGTTTGCAGAGATACCTTTGTATTCACAGTGATTTTTAAGCGATTGGGAGAGCAGTGGGTCGTTTTCAACGACTAGAACATGGTTTTTTATCATGTTTCCAGTGTATCTGTTGCGTCAATACATAAAATTTATGTATTGACTTAGGTGTTATAGCAAATCTTTCAGATTAAAGTAAATCAACAAAAGTACTGAAAAAATCACTGTACCTGCAATAATAAAGCCAAACGCAAGTGGATGAGATTCCAGAGGTAGATGCACATTCATGCCATAAAAACTAAAGACCATTGTTGGGATGGTCAGAATAAGCGTAATTGAAGTAAGAAACTTCATTGTTTTGTTCAAGTTATTTGTCGTAATTGTTGAGTACGAGTCCCGGATGTTAACCAGGTACTTAATGTTGGTCTGGCACATGTTCACCAGCTGTTCATTGGTGAGGTATAAATCTTGGATGAGCTCTCTGTCATCCTCGAAGAGTCGCACGTATTTGCCTGTGAGCAGCTTTTCAAGAGAATTATTATCGGGACGAAGTCCGAGTAAAAATTCGTTAAATACGTATTCATAGTTTACAAAGCTTACAAGGCTTTTGTTATTAATATTTTCAATATGAGCATTAACTCGATGAATGTCTTTGGAAATATGTTTGATATATTTCTCAAAATCAGTATCAAGTGTTAAAAGTAATTGTGTGAGTAGTCTGGTTTTTTGGGTAGAATAAAACTCGCGTGAGTGAATGAGAGTATCAAGTGAAGCAATTGTTTGTGGAGTAATAGTTAAGAAGAAATCAGAACCGATCACAATAAGTAATGGCGCAGTCTTTACTTCAGTAACTGGTCCGTATGCGAAGCGAGTAAAGAGATACGTTTTGCCTTCATCGTGTTCAATACGAGGTACCTCGTACATGTCGAGCGCGTCAGCTAAGATATTGTCATCAAGGCTAAATCTGCTGACAGCGAAATCAAGGTCTTCTTGAGTAGCTTCATCGATATGAATCCAGGCACCTATTCTAAATGAGTCGAGGATTTTAGTTGATTTATGTTTGAGGTTTTTATAAAAGATTCTTCTCACCCCTCTATTATACCTGGAAGGCAATAGAGGGGTAAGGGTTGATGTGCAAAAATTTGTATGAATTACTCAACAAAAGTTAAGGCCATGCCTTTTGCATCAGCGCGACCGGTACGACCAATACGGTGTACATAACTTTCGTAAGATTCAGGAAAGTCGTAGTTAATCACGTGAGACACATCTTTAATGTCGACTCCACGGGCTACAACGTCGGTAGCAATCAGAACCTGAACGTAGTTATCCTTAAACTGGTCTAGAGCACGTTGGCGTTGGTTTTGTGACTTGTTGCCATGAATGGCATTTACTCTAACACCGCGCTGTTTAAGAGCTTTTGCAAGCTTATCAGCTGAGTGTTTAGTTCTTCCAAAAATTAATACCTTTTGGAAATCACTTTGTACAAGCAGATCATGGAGAACATCAATTTTTGGTCGACCATTTATTTTCACAATATCCTGGGCGATGTTTTCCGATGTTTCTTGAGTCTTAACTGAAACAAACACTGGGTCGTGTAAGAAGTCTTTCATGACGTCTTTAACGGCTGGGGTCATAGTTGCAGAGAAGAACAATGAAGATCTGTTTTCTGGAAGTAAATTAACAATATGTTTAATATCGTGGATGAATCCCATATCGAGCATTCTGTCCACTTCATCAAGTACGATAGTACTAAATTGTCTGAAAGGGAGTTTTCCTCGCTCATTTAGATCTTTAATTCTTCCTGGAGTTCCAATCACGAAGTTTTGACCACGTCTGAGGTGCTCAATTTGACGATGTAGTGAAGAGCCTCCAATACAGATGGTTGAAAAAATTCGCATATCAGCTAAGAAAAGCTTAAGCTCATCTCTAATTTGAACAGCAAGTTCTCTTGTAGGGGCAATAATTAATGCACGCTCTTCAGGGTTTTGAATCACTTTATGAATGAGAGGAATAAGGAAGGCGGCAGTTTTGCCTGTTCCTGTGTTGGCAATGCCAACCACGTCTTTCCCTTCAAGAATATGAGGAATAATTTGATCCTGAATAGGTGTTGGTGTAACATACCCACGCTCTAGAATGTTGTTTTTGAGTTCTTGATCAATGGCAAAGTCATTAAACTGATGCACTGCTTGAAACTCTTCTTTTTCCACAACAATAGCTGGGGCAGTCTGAGACTGCAAGATGACATGAGTTGGGTCGAAATACTTAATTCTTCCGCCACCTCTATTACTTTGTTTTTGGTTAGTTGGTCGAAAACGACCATTACGTTGTTGACGCATAATACTTCTTTCTTTAGTACTAACTGTAGTTTAAAGACAAGAAGCAAATAAAATATATTTGAAAAAATTCTTAAAAAAGATTCTAGCTTAAACCAAGTTGTTTAGCTTGTGCTAAGCAACAGAGCTGTATTGTAACACACAGTTATCACAATAGCAAGTTATGGGACTGTTCTATGCAGTTTGAGCTGAAACTGCGGGAGCAGGTTTTGGAGCTGTTGCTCTTTTAATTTGGATGAATTTATACAGACCAAACAGAGCATTAAGAATCAGTAAGTTCAAAAGATACGGAAGTGGTAATTTAAACGAGAACCAAGCTGCCAATGAAGCACCAAGTAGTATCCCGTATACCCATTCTTCGGCATCTACCACAGGAGTGGTTTTAGGTTCGGTAGCCATGATAAGTAGGAAGAAAGCAAACGTGCCTTCAAGAAGTATGGTGAGAGGCAGTGGCTGACCCAGAGCAAGACTTCCAATTAAGAAACTGCCAATAGTAGCAATGAGTGTAGGGAGCTTTTTATATCGTTTAATAATATAGAGTCCCAGGGGAAGGGTTATAAGCATAGCGGCACTGATGCGAAAATCAGTTACTCGAGGTGAAAAACTGACTCCCCACCAAGTAGTGGTTAGGCCAAAGAAGTAGAGAATACTTAAACTAACTGCAGCAGGGTTAAAGAGAGGGTGCCTTTGGATGCGAACAAACTCTTTTATTACAAAAGTTCCTAGACCAAGAGCAAACGAAAGTATGTGATTTGCAGTTGGGTCTGCTAATATGAGCAAAATAAGGAAAGTAATTAAAATATTATCCCACTGAATATGCTGTTTTTTTAATTTGAGCCAGCCAAGTGTGGGTGCCAAAAATCCAAGTCCTATGAGTGAGAAGCGAATAGCTTCGTGCATAAGAAATTCAGGGGAAGCCTTAAGCGAAACTGCTAAAACGTACAAAAAAACCAAGTAAAGTGTGGTAATTTCAGCTGGTTTAAGAAATCTCATAAACATACTATAATGAAATTCAGACCTAAATAAAAGGAGTAAAGCTATGTCAAAAAATGTGTGGATGTTTAGTGCAATCTTAGTTATTGTTGTAAGCGTTTTTTTGGGCATTTCAATTAGTGATAGCTCTATTTTATCTACTTTCATGAAGCCGGCTGAAACAGAGCAGGTTGAAGTCGCAGAAAGTCCTTGGACAAAAGATGGTGACATGTTTTCTATCGAGGTCGCCTATGTTTCTCCAGCTGGTGACGAAACAAACACCATTACTCTTGGTGTAGATGGCAGTACGGTAACAAGCTTTGAGATGACCATTGATACTACCAATGAAGCGAGTAAGCTGTATCAAGAAAAATTTATCTCTGAGATGAAGCAAACATTTGTGGGTAAAAAAGTTGCTGAACTCGCTCAAATTGATACTGTTGCTGGAGCAAGTAATACAACTCAAGCATTTAAAGATGCTGTTGCTCAGTTTTAATCTATAAAAGTACACATGCCTCCAATTATCTTTGATGCTCTTGGAACACAGTGGCGGATCCTTTTTGATGAGTCCTTTGATTTTGAATCTGTTTCAAAGCAAGTGATTGCACTTGTTCAAGATTTTGAAAATAGTTTTTCTCGATTTAAGCCAAGCAGTCTTGTGAGTAAATATAATGCTGATGCTAGTATTCCTTTGAACTCTGAATTTTTCGCGTTACTTGCGTTTGGTACCAAGCTTCAAAATGTTTCTGAGGGTCATTTTTCTTGTGCTGTTGGTAAACACCTAGGTGAAATGGGGTATGGACAAGGAATTCAAGGTATTGATTTTGGTGCTTTTGGGAAAGGAAGGCTTATTGATATTGTCTCTGAGTACTTGAAAACATCTGGATATAGCTATTTTCTTGTTAACGCTGGGGGAGATATTTTTGCGACCCAAAAAGCTTCGGGCAAACCCTGGACTGTTGCGCTTGAACACCCTAAAGAGTTTGACACAGCTATTGGTACTGTAGAACTACAGAGCCAAGCTCTCGCTGCTTCGAGCCCTTTTAAACGAAGTTGGAATAGTAGTAATCATCTGATTGATTTGAAGACAGGTACATCGATTCTTTCTGAACGTTCGGTGTTTACTTTAGCACAAAATGCGCAGACGGCGGATGGGTTAGCAACGTTGCTTAATATCGTGCCGCTTGAGTTAGTTGAAAAATGTGCGGAGCAATTTGACGTTGCATTTTTGATTTTAGAGCAGGAAAAAGTTTGGGCATCATCAAAATTTTCAGTAACACTTTTTTAAGAGTTTTTTTTGATTACCAATTCCCGGTTCCCAGATTAAGTATTTCAGAGCTGGTGAGTATCATTTCGTAAATCTTCTGAGAGGTAATTGGAGCAATCATGCCATCTGTTTCGGTGTATTTTTTTCCACTGAGTCCAAGATAGGTATATGGCTTAGCTAGTGGAACAAAACCATAGTTACCGTACCACTCTGCTAAAAAAGAATCTAAATTTGTGCACAAATAGGCAACTTCAGCTTTTTGTGTATCCAGTTCTTGCATAGCAGCTTTCATCATTTTACTGGCAATGCCTTGTTTTCGCTGGTTTACGGCTACTCTCACTTTACCAATTCCACCGAGTAGAACGTCTGTGTTCTGAAACGTGATAGTTCGTTGGAAAACGGCTATTATCCCTACAATTTGGTCATTTTTTGTAGCTAGAATCCATTTTTTGATATCGGCATCACTGCAATACTTATCACCGTGTGTTTGTATTTCTTCAAAAGTGCGTGTTGCGTTCCGCATCCCGGGGTTCTCTTTTTTGAAAAGGGAAATCTCGTTTAACTGTTTAGGGTTGAGAGAAGTATACGTATTAATTTCAATGGATGATGATTGCATTTTTATATTGTAGCAAACTGTAGGGGATGAGTATGTATGTCGCTCTATTTTTTGAGAAGTGATGAAGTGTGTGGGGGCGCACGCGTGCGCCCCCACACAGCAATCAATTATTCTGGGCTAACTGATAAAAGACTCCATTGATTAGTGTCAAATGACACCTTCATGGAGTTTAGTCCCGCCAAAATTTCAATTTTCACGGGTATTTCAGATGGGGCCTGGGCATTCACGTTCGTCGTAAACTTAAGAAAATGCACGGCCGGCTCTGTTTGGCAGCGTTCGGGTGTCTGGATATATCCAGGCATGTTGTGTGCCACGTCTAATGGAAAGCAGTTTAGTTGCTCTCCTGGACGCAAATGATCATCCAGTTTAATGGCCACAGTTTCACCATTACCCTTCAGGTAAGTTAGTGAAACTACTTGACCTCGCCCAACTTCTATTGGTTCTGACCAAACAGGGACAACTGGAGTCGTGGTTGGAGGGAACGTTGTGGTGGTTGGCTGCGGTGTCGAAGCAATTGCTGTTGCACTTGCTTCAAATGCATCAGCTGCCTGGCATCCTGCCATGATAAAAATTACCACTACTAACAAAAAAAGATGTTTCATTTTCATAACTTATTTCTCCTAAAACTAGACTGCCTAATATAAGAGATACACAGTTGTATCTCCTAAATGAGCAGCCCAGTTTTTAAAAAACAGAGCGACATGTTAAAGAAAATCTTTTGTACGTGCTTTTTGCATGTGTTGCAGGCAAGTACGAAAGAAGGCGGTAGTATACTGCATCCTGCTAGATTATTCAATAATTATGGGTTTATTCTGTGCTCAGCTGATACAGACGATCTCCCAGAAATCCAGTTACTTCAGGATGGATCAGGTCCTTTTGAGCCGGAACTGCTGCAGGGTGAGCGGTAAAACGTCCATATTTAGAATTAATGGTATCCAATGCTTTTTGTACAGATTCCAGTTTCTGCCATGCAGGTAGCAGCTGATCCTGTTGCTGCGGATGCAGTAGTGAAAGTCGAACTGAAAACTTAATAACTTTAAATGAGTGGTCCCATTGATCATAGAGTTTGTCTACTTGAGTGAGTAACTCAAAAACATGATTAGTGGGTGATTGTAGAGTTATGTGCGTCGACCAAGAGTCAGCTTGGCCATACAGGCCAATGCTGATATGTCTACCAGCTAGGTGCATAGTTCTTACCTTTTCTATAATTTCAAGTGAGAGATTACGTAAAATATGCTTAATTTCAGTTGGATCAGAGTAAAGACGATACCCTGTTATCGATCGTCCAACACTTTTCATATGGGGTTGCTCTCTGTCGAGTTGTGAGAGGCCATGTGGCTCTTCACCGTACGCAATTTTCTGGAGTTCTGTGGCCCAGAATGGTCCTACGAGTGCCAGCAGTTCATCTTCGGGAATGAATCTAATTTGGTAAGGATAGTACACGTTATAGAGAGCCAATTTTTTTGAGAGCCCATACCCAATGCCACAGACATCTTTAAAAGGAGTGGAAGCCAAGAGTGCTTCTTTGTTTTTGGAAGTTACTTCAATAATGTCCCCCTTGGGAGCAACTTCACTGGCCATTTTTGCCATAAGTCGGTTGTTGGCAATGCCAACATTGCAGGTAACCCAACTACCAAGCTCATTTTTAATGTGTTCTTGAATATTTTTTCCAAGGAGGTGCACATCGGGATAGAGGTGTTTGCGACAGTCGGTAATGTCGATAAATGCTTCATCGAGCGAGTATATATAGATGGAGGGTGAGATACTGGCAAAGACCTTTTGCAGGCGTTTGGTGGTGTCTAGGTATCTTTCGAATGAAGCTGGGACACAGATAATGTTAGGGCAGATTTGGAGTGCATCTTTTTTTCTAAATCCGGTTGAAACACCCTGCAGCTTGGCTTCTTTACTTGTCGCAATAAGGCAAGTCCTGCCTGCATCTTTAACAACACCTACCGGCACGCCACGAAGGGCTGGATTTTCCTGCTGAAGCATAGTGGCAAAGTAGGAGTTGATATCGACATGTAGAATAGTTTTTTCCATGTTTACTCCACCCAAATTTCTAGTAACTGCCACTGTTCTGATGTGCGATTGAACTCGATCCGGTACAGATTATTTTCTGCTATAACACTGTACCACCGCTTAAGAATAGCGCCGTCTTTGACGTTATTGGAAAGGGTGATTTCAGAAATGTAGAGTTCTTGATCTTTCCACTTGAACTTCTTAGGAATAAATTGTGCATTTTTGTAGATGCCAACTACCCAGATAGGTTCGTGTATTGTTTGGTACATGCTTCCATACTACACTAAGCAAACCCGAAGCGGTCAATGGGCAATAAAGATTGTTGTGACAGATTTTTGGTTATGCTTCTCGACTAGATAGATAAAAGACTGATAAGATAGATCTACATTTTAGAAAAGAGTGTTAGATTGGTACCTATGCATACAAAAATACTAGAAAAATTTTGGTTACCTCTAGGTATTTTTATTTTTGCATTGGTGTTACGAGTGTTTCTTTTGGGCGATATACCCTGGGGATTTCAATGGGATGAAGCTTCATACGCATATAACGCTTATTCAATCATGCTCACCGGCAAAGACGAATGGAATATCTCACATCCTTTGTTTCTAAAAGCGTTTGGTGATTATAAGCCAGCATTACTCAGTTATGCCATGATTCCTTTTTTTAAAACTTTTTCTGTTTCTGAGTTCTCGGCACGTTTGCCAGTGGTACTTTTAGCAAGTTTAGGAATTGTTGGTTTCTATTTCTTTTTAAAGAAAAAATCGGGAGTGTTTGCAGCAATTGTGGGTGCAGTAGTGTTAGCGCTTTCTCCTTGGCACATGCATTATAGTCGCATAGCGTTTGATCCCATGGTTTCACTCAGTTTTATGCTGATGGGATTAGCTTTCTTTGGTGAAGTAAAATCACTTAAAAAGCGATTACTAGGTATTCTTTTCTTTACAATAGCTATGTATACCTACAATTCTGCTCGAGTATTCATTCCAGTTCTTATTATTTTGCATGAAGTATTCTTGTATCCAAAGAAAGAACTCAAAAAGTATCTTCAGAGTAACGGTGTAGTTATAGTAGTTGCTGCTCTTTCGATAGCGGTGATACTTGCTTCAACATTAACATCAAGCGCAGGTGATAGAGCAAGAAAAGTCTTTTTCTGGGATGCTCAAGTTGCTACCAGTGAAGTTGAACAAGGGATTTATAGAAGTGTGGTGACGGGCTTGCCATTTATTAGAGTGTTTCATAATAAAGGAATCTACATTAGTAATACCTTTATTACACAGTATATGAGTCACTTTAGTCCTGAATTTCTCTTAAAAAATAATAATCAAAGTCCTGCATTTTCATTTTCGCACGCAGGTTATATGTTGAGTGTTTTTATTCCCTTTTTATTGCTGGGGTTATTTTCAAAAAAAAGAAAAGGACTCTGGTGGTTTTTCTTTGTATGGCTCATTGCGTCACCAATTCCTTCAAGTCTAAGCATTAGTGCACCAAATGGAAATAGAGCGTTACTGATGCTGCCTGCACTTTCATATTTTATTGTGCTGGGAATTGAAATTGTTTTTGAGTTACTGCAAAAAGTACCTACAGTAGTTCTCTCAGGGAGTATTAGAGTGGGTATTATTGGAATACTTATTTTTGCAAATTTAGTCTATTTGCGAGACTATTATTTATTCTTTCCTGAAGAATCTGAAGCTTACTGGCATGGTTTTTATTCGGAGGCTATGGTCGATTTGTATGCTCAAAAAGATGACTATAACCAAATCTATATTAGCGAAGGTGATACGCAGGTATACATCTTTTTAGCTTGGTACAATCTGATTAATCCTGAAGTAGTCCAAGCTGCAGCAGCTGATCGAGACGTGAATAGTATTAATGGTATTGGGCAGCTGGAAAATTTTTCAATCACGACCATCAAGGAACCAGAAGCTCCTTGTTTGCTCAAAAAGGAGAATGTACTGGTGATTTCATCTGAGCCAGATGGAGTGGTCTTGCCAGAAAAAGTGTTTACTCCAGATAAAATGTATTATCATCTCACTCGTTATTTGCCAAAAGATAAGGTTGCCTTGCGAGTATATGATTCAAACAAAGTAACTGAGACTCAAAAAGCTGCACTGCAGCGATTATGTGTTGATGATTTAGAGTAACTACCGTTTCTGAGTTGTGGTATTTTATGCGTCCTATTTGGATCACTTGAAATCAGGACCAAGCTCTCAAGTTGTTGCAAGGGTTGCATGAATGCTGCAAATTGCCTTACAAACGCTTGAACAACTAAATAAACTCGCTGCATGTGTTAACTAATTCCTTTTTTATTTTAAAGAAGATATACTGAAAAGCATGACAGAACAAATAAATGAAATTGTGACTATTCAGGGTGATGAAAGAGTAATAACCTCTGGCGAAATTATTGAAGACGAAAAACAAACCTTGCTGGCACAGTATGATAGAAAAACATTTGAAGATTTATCTCCAGCTGATTTACATACACTTCTTGAAAATCTGTCGCCATCAGCTCAACCGACTTGGATTGAAGTTACTAACATTGATAGAGCAGGTACTTTATATTTTGCGGTTGACGGGCAATGCAATACAGTAGCATTTGCTGTTCCAAACAAAGAGAGAACGGTGGATCATTTAGGGTCTATGACTGAAGTCGGTGGAGAAATACATTTTTATGGGACAACTTTTAGAATTCCCTTTAATGACTTTGTTTCATATTTGGGAGATTTTAGTTCAAGCGAAAGCATAATTGCAGCAATACATGCTGCTGAAAATAGTGTGCGGGATAAGTACAGAAACCGAAATAATACTGTGCCACTTCCTTCAACTTCAAGCTTATCTTTAGATGGAAAATTTGGTGCAAAGGCAGCTTTAATAAAAGAAACACTTATTGCCCCACAACAACCTGCAGGACAAATTTACGAAGAAATTGGACACGTGCTTACTGAGGGTTTGCAACAATTACCCTTAATAGAGGGGGCGCCAAGACAAAACACAGGTGAGATCATAACTTCTAATGAAATTGGATATTTATCTTTTCGTTTAAATAGCGATTTTAAGGGTGACACTCTCGCATTTTCTTTTAATGATACTAAAAATGGTTTACCACTTTTTACCGCAAAATATTTTATTCCAAAAGGTGAGAAAGAGATGCATTTGTCTCATCTTGTTGTTAATCGACATTCAATTTCTGAGCAACATGGTAAACAGGTGCTTAGAAGTAAACATTTACAAATAGCCGATGAATTACGATATAGTTGGGGTTTAATCAGACCAGAAGGTGCTGCACTCAAAGAGGAGGCTCGAGTTCTTGAAATAATTCGCGATACCCCAAATTGGAGCAGTAGATTTGGAGATGATCTAGAGGTTAACGACCCTTGGGTTGCGTTTGAAGAAGGAGTATCAGTTGATCAAGAAGATCTTAAAGCAATGATTTCTGAGTATATAAATACACTCCTGCTTACTGCTGATGTAAAGCCATTGCAATTAGGATCAATTAATAATTAGCGGTTAGTTTTAACAAGAATAACTCTATTTGATATATGAAAAAATACTTTTTAATTTTTGCATTGTCACTCAGTTTTTTGATGCTACCTGCATCAGTAAAAGCCGATGTGATCAATCCAGACTGGTTTGAATTACATTGTGCTGCAGATCAACTTCAAGTTGAGTGTACCTATAAGTCTGAACAAGCCTTTGGACCTAAAATAATGGATGAGTGTGAACAATATGAAAATAATCCTGAGTACGTGTATCTCACAGGTCACGGTTCTTCATTTGGGGGTGAAGAAAGATACTGTTTAATTCATCCCAATATTGCCACATTTGTGTTTGAACATCTAAAAAATCTTTTTCCTTTTCTTTTTATAACAGTTTTTGTTGAAACCTCTCTCTTCTTTCTTTTAAAGTATCGGTCAGTGCTTAAGTTAACTGTGGTAGCAATTTCTAATATCTTATCTTTATCGTTGGTATATATATTAACTCTTTTCATCACTGACGTTAAATATGTCAATATTGGAATAGCAGTCTACGAGTTATTCGTCCTTTTATTTGAATATACGTTTATTCAATTTTTCTTAAAAGAGAATAATAGAAGAGCATTGCTTTTATTTGTACTTTTTGCGAATGTCATATCAACATTGTTAATAGGAGTAAAGTACCTTATTTATTGATACATTTATGTCTGACAAAGAACCAGTAATTCCAGAAAAGTATTTTCCTCAGAAACTAGTAAGAAGCGTTGAAAGAGTACGAAGTCAACCCAGTGATATATGGCCAGTAGATGGGTTAGATCGTGTTACTGGTATTGGATCATATAGTCAAGAGTTTACTGAAAGTCTACAGTTACTTGGATATATAGATTTACTTGATCTCATAAAAAACATAAAAGCTGCTCATGGCTCTGCACACATACTTGATGTTATGGGGGGCGGTTATTTTATCCAGCCCGATGAGTAAGATACTATTGATAGCATGACAGCAATGCGTCTTGCAGATGTAGATGATGATTATAGTTTGCATCTTGAAGAAAAAATCGCCAGTCGACAAGGCACAGCTTCAGCTATCGAACTACAAACCACACAGAAGAAATTACAGGCTCTTCAAGAAAGCGAAAAAAGAAAAGGTGTGTATGGCTCAGTATATGATAAAGAAACTTGGCAAGATTTATCCAAAGATATGGAAAGTAGAAATATTCCATCTTATGATGTATTGTCTGTCGTCCTGCCGGCCCATTCTCAGTTTCACACTTAGTGAATGAGCGAGAAAACCCTGATAACAGAAATCTAACTAATAGAGAATTATTAAAGTATGCCGTTCTTTTTGATCAGCTATTTAGTGAACTTATGGATAGAGTGAATCGTAATCACGGCATACTTCTTTTAAGCATTCCCGATATTTTTTCAAATAAAGATGAGTGGATAAGCCGATGGGTTAAAAAAAATAAAGAGAAATATGGTGCTCAAATTAGCATTGGTGGATACTTTGAACATATTTGTGTGAAGTGTGGTGAGTAGAGCGCAAATTTTTAGTCGTCTTTTATAAGAAGTCCAATACACATGCTTCCATGTCCAGTATCCTCCTCTGGAAGGGTAGGTTCTCCATAAGTTATAATTGCTCCATTACATTGGCATGATTTGACTTCGTCACTAAAGATAGGCTGATATCCACAATCATGGACAAAAAATACAATGAGTATTGTTAAAATTGCCAAAAAAGGTAGTACAAGTACTAGGATTTTTTTCTTTGAGGCCATGTGAATAGTATATCAGTTAAAAAGGTTTTAACAACCTTTTTTTTAGTTTTCAAGTGAGTAGTTGTTCTACAAATGCTGGGAACTTTTGTGAGATAGATGTACATGGTGCTAATGATTGAGGTAGTAAAAGAGCCAGGTTACCCTGGCTCTTTCTGATCTTAATTTTATTTAGTTTTTACTTTTGAATAATGGGCAAGTACACATACTTAAGTTGTTTGTGAACTTCTACGTGAGTTTCGCCTGTCCAATTAGTATTCTCTTGAACAGTTGTTTTAACAATTAGCTCTTCATGCCCAATGATTTTGCCAACAGTGTCAAGGCCAATGTCTAAAACATATGATGCACCTGGCTCAAGAATTATACTGGTAGGTAGTGCACTTGTAGTGAATGTTGTACTAGTTGTTATATAGGAAATTTCAATTGTACTCACGTTTGTGCCACTATTTGTAATTGTAACGGGTACTGTTGATGTTATGTCTGTATCATCAACCTCAAACCAGTAGTTCATTGACATTGAGAGGCTGTGAGGGAGTGATATGTCAGGGAAAGCATCTTCCATAAGGTCAGTGACAAATGGATTTCCAACAAAAGTTGTCTTAGCCTGGTTATAATTACAGATTACTTGGCCAATACAACTTGCGCCATTATCAGACAAGAATTGGATATTTTCCCAGTCATTTGAACTTTCAAGGACCTCTAAATAGTTGTCATTGTAGTTGACACTATTGGCAGCGACATTCTCAAAAGTACCATCATTATCCCAATCAATTTGTTGCCCTACATACGCTGGTATTCTATGATCATCAATATTTTCTGGTTCAGCGTACCCACTGTAGTAGAACGTCTTGTAACTATTGATGGGTTCACCACTTGAAGATGTAATACCAACAAGTTCATTGAGTTCATACTCAACTAGTGGGTTAATATCATTGAATATTGAAAAGTTATAGTTGCCATCTTTGTTATTAATAACTAGACCGCCATTAGTGAAAGAGTAGTTCATGATGCTGAGATAATTCGGTTTATATTGACGATCATCTGTCCCGCCGTGATGCAAACCAAGATTATGTCCCAATTCATGCATACTTGTGCCTGCTACACTTTGAGGTGACCTTTGTATGTGAAGTGGTAAGTAGCCAATGTCATATCTATTAACTGTTGAAAATTGACCAGGAATATTATTTGATACTCCGAGAATTCTCAATGTATCTCTGTCAGTTAGGCCAGTGTGAATTTGGTAATGAAAGACGTGACTTCTTGCTTCAGTAAATTGCAAGTGCATAACTTGCTGATATACTGACCAATCAGCTGTGTCGTTTGGTATATCAAAGCGAACTAGGTAGTTTTGGTAGGGAATTTCAGTAGCTTCAGATAGGTTTCCCCAAGAAGAAGCTGTACCCCAAGTTAATGGAGCGTTATTGCCATAGTCAACATGCAAATGTATACCAGAGTATCCATCAATATTTTGAATTGGGGCATTATCAAAAGCCTCAACCATGATTTTAACAGAATCAGCATTAGGTCTAATATTTGTGATTAGACCTGCATCCATATAATCAATTTCAAGAAATACATCCTTGTGTTGCCAATCTGCTCCAAGAGCAGGTAAATCAACATCAGGTGTGCCATCGACAATACCATCAAGATAAAAGCCACAAACTTCCCAGCCATTTGGTAAACCATCACCGTCTGCATCATTCATGTCAGTACATGACATTCCGCCGAAACCAACAACATTTGTAGGAGTAAGCGTAGAGTTTGTTGTTCCATTGCCTAGCTGCCCGTCGTCATTATATCCCCAACATTTAACAGACTGGTTTGTTGTTATTACGCATGAGAGAGAGTGGCCAGTGATAATTTTGGAAATTCCTGGGTTGATCGTTATAACATCGACCGGTACAGTGGTTAACTCAGTACTGTTGTTACCAAGTTCACCGGAAGTGCTCCAACCCCAACATTTTGCTCCACCCGTACTGGTAGTGACACACGTATGGTACAGGTAGCTTGAAATACTTGTTGCATTTGCATTCAATAAAACATTGACAGGAAGTGCAGAGTTCTCATTGTTACCATTTCCTAGCTGGTTAAGATAATTCTGTCCCCAGCATTTAACAGTACCTGTTACAGACAATGCACATGCATGTGCTGCACCAAGTGCAGTAGCCACATAGCCAGAGTCCAAGCCGGGTATTTGAGTTGGCACGGGATGAGCCCCAAAGCTATTTCCCCAGCACAGAACACTTCCACTTTCAGTTGTTGCACAACTGTAGTAGTGACCTGCTGAGAGTGATGTCACCTGTGATTCTAATCCAATTGGAGTAACGGGTAAATAGCTGTCGGTTGGTATATTTCCATCACCAAGCTGCCCATCTTGGTTATCACCCCAGCATTTAACAGAGTTGTCATTAGTGAGTACACATGTATGGGCATTACCCATTACAACTTGTGCTACGTTATTTACATAAGAATTCAGGTTCGGTGTAGTACTACCTTCACCAAACCAATAGACAAGTCCTGTGTCTGTAACAACAGAAGTACTAAATCCTGCAAGAGCAATGTGTCTGATGCCAGTTGGTAAACCAATTACATCAACAGGTACCGAACTACTAATATATGTTCCATTACCGAGTTGACCTTTGACATTTGAACCCCAACATTTAACTGAATCACTATCCGTAATTGCACAAGTGTGATATCCACCTGCAACGACCATTTTAGCAGTAGCTACTACTTCTTCAACAGATTGTTGATTTGAAGCATTAGCACTATGATTCTGAGCAGTGAGCGCAGATACGGCGAGTACCGTTCCGATAAGAAAGAATATGAATAAAAATCTTGATCTTGTGATCATGTTGTAATACTCCTTATTTTTGAAAAGTTTTTAAACTAAATATTAAAGAACAGATCTCAATTCTTTATAGACATGTTGCAATCGTGCTGAAAGCAACGGTCTTGAAAGAAAGGGAGTGAATTATAACCCATAAGAGTGTTAGATGTATATATCAGTAAATAAGTTGGAAATTAGAAAAGAATTATGATTCATGAACAGAAAGATGAATCATATCTGATCCCGGACTAGGGTTTACGATTCGCTGCTATTTTTATCTACTTAAGGAAGCTCACATGCACTAAGCAGGAAGTTCGCCGGTGCTCACTTCTTGCTGGCGCGACTGATCGCATCTACGAGCCAGAAATACATAAAAAAATTCCCTTTTGGGAATTTTTTTATGTGATCCCGGACTAGGGTTCGAACCTAGGATAACAGTTCCAGAAACTGTGGTGATGCCACTTCACTATCCGGGAGCGAAAGCAATGGGTATAGTGTACCACAAGAGTACAAATAGTTAAGCCCATTGCTTGAGTATTTGTTCTTTTTTATACTCGAAACTTTCTTTAGAATAGCCAACACGTTTTATAAACTTTGCTGTTGAATCTGCACCGATAAAATGAGGGAGTACAACATAGTTGGCACCGACGTCATA
Organism: Candidatus Pacebacteria bacterium CG_4_9_14_0_2_um_filter_40_15; assembly: GCA_002788675.1. Classification (GTDB taxonomy): domain Bacteria; phylum Patescibacteriota; class Microgenomatia; order UBA1400; family PJMF01; genus CG1-02-43-31. Next base: position 73,625 of record PFRS01000005.1, on the reverse strand, counting down.
GAGTGTTTGAGCATCCTCAGAAGTTTCAGCAAACACAATAATGATGGCATTTTTATGTTGATCTTTCAGGTGTTTAACTAAGGTTGCATTTGTTTCTAAATCTTTAATGGATGAAACAACAAACTTTGCGTAACTGAGTGGCAGTTCACCTAAAAATTCAACATCCTGAGCATCTCCATAATAATACTGAGCGCCTTTTTTAGGTAAGCGATCGAGCGTATTGGGATCAAAATCTACCACACCCACAGTATAGCCAAGATCCTTGAAGGTATCCATAAAGGTTGTGCCTACGCGATTAAAGCCAAAGATAAAGCTTTCAACTTTAGCATATTTACCAGTGGTACTCTTATTATTTTTGCGAAGCTCTAAGAATGAAAGATACTTTTCTATTTTTTGATAGATTGGTTCGGAGTATAAAATTAAGTATGTTGAACCAGCGATAGTTATTAATCCAACCAACGTGATCATCGTGAGGATATCTTTATTAATATGCCCAATGTGGAACGCGAGTGTGGCTAAAATCAAACTAAACTCACTTATTTGGGCAACGGTTAAGCCTGCTTGAAAACCGGTCTTTTTATGGAAGCCAAGTAAGTTCATGATGATCAAGACAATTACTGGGTTACCGACAAGTACAAAGAGTGAGAGCACTACAACAGGTATCAGCATAGTTAGGCCGCCAGAAAAGGTCATTGATGAGCCTAGGAGCACAAAGAACATCACAATAAAGAAGTCTCTGAGGGGTCGCAAACGAGAACTAATTTCTTCTGCATAGGCCGATGAAGATAAGACTACACCACTAATAAGTGCTCCAATTTCAACAGATAAACCTAGTGCATAGAAAAGGGCAGAAAAACCAAGTCCCCAGCTGAGTGAGAAGATAAATAGGAGTTCTGAACTATCGGAAGCAGCTTTGAGCAGCTTAGGTAAGAGTACTTTTTCAAGTAAGGTGATAACAATGACAATAAATCCACCTTTCAGAAGGGTTGTAAGCAGAACAAGAGGTATTGATGTGCCCTGAGCAGAGGCAGTTGAAGAGACAATGATTAAGATTATGGTAGCAATTACATCTTGAACGAGTAGAAAGCCAACGGCAATTTTTCCATACAAACTATGGACGTCACCTTTGTCTGAGAGAAGCTTTAAAATAATGATAGTGCTACTAAATGTAAGCGCAATCGCTACATACATGGCTGCAGTGGTATCTAGTCCCAGGAAAATTGACAAGGCAAAACCAATAATCGAAGTAAACAGTACTTGTCCTACTCCAGTAATTAAAGAAACAGAACCTACTTCTTTAATAATTTTGGGACTTAAATGTATCCCAACAATAAAAAGTAAAATTGAGATTCCTAGTTTTGAAAAGATTTCAATGATTTCAGTTGATTGTATAAGATTAAGAAACATTGGACCAAGTAACAGCCCACTTAAAATATAGCCAACAACCAACGGTTGTTTCAGGCGTTTCATAATAAATGAAACAAAGGTCGTGATCGTAATGATCAAACTGAGTTCTATAAATATATCCATATGTTTAGCACTTATTTTTTTGTAATTTGAACGCCAACTTGATCAATATGGCTAAAATGTTTTCTTACTTCTCCCCAAAACTTTTCAGCCAGCTTTATTGAGTACTGGCCATTATGACCTTTTTCCATACCAGAACATAACTTTCGCTCCCAAAATCGAATGGTGTCTAAAACATCAATACCTTCTGAATGAAATTGCGAGGCATACTTTTCTGGATCATTTACAAAGTTAGTGTGAACGAGGGCAAATGCGTCAAACATCTTTTGGTTTTGTGCGATCATAAGCTGATAATATTTTTTAAACTTTTGAATTGGCATACGTTTTTTCTAAACTCAACTTAGGAGTTATCTTGAACATACAGTGTATCGATATATTCGTTGAGCATTCTTTCTCCAGTGTATTTATTGCCAAGGGCAATGGCATTTTTCATAATTTCAACCCATTCATTAGGAGTGCCATGCTCATCTCTTTGGTAGTACAGTGGTGCGATAGTGTCTTCAAGTAATTGATAAAAATGCTCAGCAATGCTAGTGCTATCGAGCTCCCAGCCTTGTGTTCCATCCCAAGCAACTTCTTGAGCCCATCCATCAGCTACAGTGCAGTTGGGTATACCGTTAAGGGTAGCTTTCATACCACTCGTCCCACAAGCTTCCATGCCGAGCTCAGGCGTATTGAGCCACACATCGACGCCTCGGGTGAGGTGTTGAGCAACCTCGATATTATAGTTGGGAATGAAGAGAGCAGAACCCGAAAGTTCATTCGTAAAATAACCAATGATCTGCTGAAGCATTTGTTTACCCATGGTATCTCCCATATGTGCTTTTCCTGAAATAAGAAGTTGTACTGGTCTGTCGGTATGTTGCAAAATTGCTTTTAGACGTGCCAAATCTGAAAAAAGAACTGGAAGCTGCTTATATCCCGCTAGTCTTCGTGCCCATCCTAGCACCAACTTATTTTCATCATAGCCAAAACCTGTTTGTTTTTGAATAAATTGCATTGTCTCTTTTTTAAGTAAGAGGTGTGTGTTCCAAAGTGAAATATTAGAAGTACTTGATTCAACAATATGAGGTGCTTGCCAAGTAGATCGATGCACACCATTAGTTACATTAACCCAAGAATACTGAGGCCAAGACTTTTCTGAAAGTTGTGTATGCAGCGTACTCACGCCATTAGCACGATGTGAGGTATTAAGAGCGAATCTAGTAATGGAAAATTGTCCATTCTCATCTAGACCATCGGAAATTAAGACGTCGTTTGAAATGCCCATTTTGGTTGCATAGTAGGCGCTATACATCTTAATGAGTTCAGGTGGATATGATTGATTTCCAGCTGCAACTAACGTGTGGTTTGTATAGACTGTTTTTTCTATTGCAGCACTTTTTGCTTCATCGTAGTTCATGCCATAGTCATCCATAAACATGCGAATAAGTTGCCAGTGTGCGAAAGCAGGTCTGCCCTCATTAATATGATACACACTTGGAGTGATACCAAGTTTAGAGAGTAATTTAACTCCTCCAATACCTAAAATGAGTTGTTGTTTAATCAGATTTTCTTGCGTACCGGAATAGAGAACTTGAGTTATGTCACGTTCAACTAATTCATTTTGGTCAGTTTCACTATCCAGTAGATAAAGCGTCACTCCATTACCCATATCCTTTTTCCAGACACGGAGCCACACATCAAGCTCAGTAAGGTGAACTTTGATAAATAGTGGCTCTTCGTCTAGATACACATGCTCAAGACCATTCTCAAGTGGGTCGAAGTAATAGTCGCCCTCAGTTTGTAACCCTTCTGGTGACAGGTTTTGTACTACCCCATGTCCTCTATACAGTAGTCCAACAGCAACAAACGGAGCCGCCATATCGGCTGCCGCTTTTACAGTGTCTCCTGCAAGGACACCAAGACCTCCAGCATAGATTGGTAATTCGGTGGCAACACCATATTCTGCACAGAGATACGCGATTGGATGTTGTTTTGATATAGTAGTATTCATTTAACAGACTTTTTCTAATTCATACAGTTTGCTACACTATTCATAGTACTATAGATTACAACACTGGTACAGAAGTTGGTACCAAAAAGTCCGCCTATGCTCACAATTGATCACATCGAATCTCTCCTTGGAAACGAGGCAAACTCATTACTTTCTCACACTTGTGAACGAATTCCTGCAGAGGTGTTACATCACACTGGTCCAAATCATGTTGCAGAAATATTTACTGATTCTGATCGTTCAGAAGCAGTAATGGCAAACTTAGATCGTCTCTACAATACCGGAAGATTGGCAGGTACAGGCTATCTTTCAATCTTTCCTGTCGATCAAGGTATGGAGCATACGGCAGCATACTCTTTTTACAATAATCCAATCTATTTTGATCCAGAAAACATTTTGCAAATGGCAATTGAAGGTGGCACCAATGGTGTAGCTTCTACTCTTGGTGTGCTTGGATTACATGCAAAAAGATATGCGGATAAAATTCCATTTATTGTAAAACTCAATCATAGTGAACATCTCACCCTGCCTGAAAATGCAGACCAGCTTATGTTTGCTAGTGTCGAACAGGCGGCAGCATTAGGTGCAGCAGGCGTGGGAGCAACTATATATTTTGGTTCTGATAAGTCACATCGTCAAATTGTTGAAGTGAGTAGGGCATTTGCCCGAGCTCATGAATTGGGTCTCTTTACCATTTTGTGGTGTTACCCTCGAAATCCTAACTATAAAGAAGGTGAAACTGATTACACAAACTCGGTTGATGTTACCTCTCAAGCTATTCATATTGGGGTAACTATCCAGGCAGATATTGTTAAGCAGAAGATGCCTTTGCCACTTCATGCATTCCAGGCACTAAAATTTAGTAAATACACCGACGAAATGTACGATATTTTAACAACAGATAATCCGATCGATTTGGTACGTTATCAGGTTGCTCATAGTTACTTAGGAAAAATTGGATTAATTAATTCAGGCGGCGAGTCTAAGGGCGGAGAAGCTGATATGGCCGAAGCTGTTCGCAGTGCAGTTATTAATAAGCGCGGCGGAGGCTGTGGTTTAATAATGGGTCGAAAAGTCTTTAAGAAACCATTTGCTGATGGGGTTGAAATGTTGCATGCCGTGCAGGATGTGTATTTGAATGAAGAAATTACTATTGCCTAAATCAGCAACTAATAACAACACTACTTGAATTAGAGGGGTTCTTACTGTACTATTTCTGATTGTTCTACAATCAGTTGTGTTTTTTTCCCGTATTGAGCATTGGTTCCATACTTTCAAGTCTGTACTCAAGTAATAGGTTGGACTTGTATGGAATCTTCTTTGGGAGACATCATTCTTATGGGAGGAATACTGAGTATCTTCCTTAGCTTGGGAATGTGGAGTGTAATCTTTAAAGTTCTTAAGCGGTCAATACTATTTGTGTGTATTACTCATCTAGTTATTTTTTTACTTGGGACAGTTGGCTTGAAATTTTTCGGTTTCTAGAATTGTTAGAGCACAAACATGCCATCTTTATAGATCACAAGTTCTGTGCCATCTATAAGTGTCGCAGTTGCTGTTCGATTTGTTGTACTGACTATGTCGGTATGGACAGACGAATTGTTATACCCCATTTCTATCCATTGTTCTTCGGAGACAGTTGAAGCTTTACCTTTATAACAGTCTTTATACGCCATACCCACAGCTACATGAGTGTTACCAAATGGCCCACCAATATTTTCATCATACAGCGTCTCGGCCATAGGATGAGTAATTCTAGAAAGACGTTTGTCTGTAAGTGAAAATTCGCCCAACTTATCGGCGTTTCTAGTTGAGAGCATGTCTTTAAGAATCTTTTCGCCTTTTGTTGCAGAAAATTCAACTACAAGACCATCTTTAAACTTGAGTTTAATACCTTCAATTATGTTGCCATATCTATAGAGTGGCTGATTAAATGTAATCCAACCTTGAGTACCTCTCCAGTCAGGTGAAGTAAAGTGTTCAAAACTAGGAATATTACAACCACTACCAGTTTTCCAGGCACGGTTTGCTCCTAATTTAACAATGAGGTCAACATCTTCACCTTCTATGTGAATGTGATCAATTTCAAGTGCATTCAGTCTTTCTTTAATCTCAATTTGTAAACCGCTCAGTCGTTTCCATTCTGCAATAGGATCTTTAGCATCGAGATAGCAGGCATGAATAATTTGTTCCCAATAGTCTTCTAAACTGAGCCCAACAATATCTGCTTTAGCTTGTGTTCCCCAAAGTCCTAGTGTCCATGAAAACTCGCCACGATGTTCTTTTGCAAATAACCATTCTCGATACGGATACTTTGCTTCGCGTGATTCCATGATTTTTTTGGGATCAACATCTGCTAACTCTGTTGGGTTTATGTCAGCTATGATGCTTACGGTGTGGTCAAGCATTTTAGCTTTTTCTCTTAGATAATCTTCTGGAAAAAAGGTGAGTTGGGCAGTATCTGCATAGGCAAAGAAGTCTTTATCAAAATTACTCGGTACAATTCTTACTAACGGATGACCACCCGCTTTTAACACAGCATTCTGAAGTTCAAGTGCGAGAGGAGTGGCAATATCAGGTACTGCAAGTTGTACTACATCTCCAGTGCTAATGCCACGACCGCCACCTAGTGCAAAATTAACCAGCACGTTAGCGTAATTTTCCAGTACCTTTTTTGAAGGAGTATAAACCTGTTTCATGAACTCTTCCTATTATTTTTTTTGAAGGTGAGCAACCACCTTGGCAAATGCTTTGGCTCTATGAGAGAGTCGATTCTTTGTTTCTACACCTAACTGTGCAAATGACTCTGTAAAGCCTTTTGGAATGAAAATTGGATCATATCCAAAGCCTTCTGAACCGGTTGGCGTGGTAGCAATAGTACCAGATATTTCACCATCAAAAAAGAGGGGATTTGAGTCTGGTGTAGCGAGGTAACAAACTACCGTTTTAAATCGTGCATTTCTGTTAGTACTACCACTTAGTTCTGTAAGAAGTGCCGCATTTCTGTCTTCATCACTACCCGCAACCCAGCGAGCACTCTTGACACCTGGTGCGCCGCCAAGAGCATCGACTTCGAGTCCAGAATCATCTGCTAAAACGGGTAATTGGGTAGCTTGTGCAAAAGCACGAGCTTTTAGCTCTGCATTTTCAGCAAATGTCTTACCTGTTTCTTCTACGTCAAGATTAGGGACATTGACGTCATTAATTGAGTAAACTATGATATTTGCAGATTTGCACAGAGTTTGTAACTCGGCGATTTTTCCTTTGTTAGCTGTCGCAAGCAAAAGTTCCACGAGGTTAATTTCCTCCTCCGAGCATCCCACCAAGTCCACCTGTCATTGACTGAAGTTTTTTTGCAGCTAACTCTTGAGACTTTTTAATTGCTTTATTAAGCACGTTTACTGCTTCATCACTCGAAATGCCTTGAACAGAAAAAGTTTTAATTTCTTGTGCTCCAGTTATTTCAACAACGATGTCACCTTCTTCAACACGAATTGTCTCAGCTGAAAGTTCATCCTGCATTTGTTTTGCCTGTTTACGAAGATTGTTGATATCTCCTAATGCTTTAAATGGATTTGCCATATATTCCTTTTATACACTTCATTACTACTGCTTGTGGTGTCAATTCTACTACATCAAGCTCTCACTGGCTAGTTGGGCAAGGTCTTTTACCTCTGACGAAGGGTTGTGTAATTCAGCAACTTGAGGTGGAGAGACCAGTTCAAAAATGAATTCGATCACACCACCGGTGAATTCAGTCACGGTATCCTGAATTTTTGTTAAAAACTTATGTTCTGAAAGTTGCTCTTTATGGAAGGTATAGTAAACACCAACTACTAGGGTATGTTTCTGAGCTGAAAGTGGGCGAGCTGATCTGAGTAGTGCTCCAATTGTAGAGTTGTCTTTTGATACCTCATCAACAAATCCATGCCAATCAGAATATATCTTTTGTGCATCCCCTTGTGGGAGTGAACTATCTGTGGCAACTGAGACTGGTTGCGATGTTATCAATTCCTTCTCAATTGTTTGCCTTGATTTAATTTCTTTTTTTGTCGGGGTCGTATTACTGTCTTGATCTGAGTATGCAATGGGAAGTGTGATGGTTGGCACCTGGCCCATAAGCTCGGCTTTTGATTGTACTTTTTTTGCTGATTTTTGTTGCTTTGCTCGTGAAATTATTTCTAATGACGCAAGTTCAAGCTGTAAGAGTGGAATGATACTCATGCTAGAGAGATCTGATGAAACAAATTCTTTAAGTAAAAAGATGGTGGCTGCTTCAGAAAGTGTGAATGGAGCAGAACCAATGCCATGGTGTGATAGTAGTGTTTGGTGTAAGAGTGAGACCAATTGTGTATGGAAGTATTTCTCGTTTGTTCCTTGCATTCTCAGGCTTTGAAATAGAGTAACAACAGATTCTGCATCTTTTGAAGTAATCGCAGTGATGAGTTCAATAAATTGCGCTTTAGAGGTTGCTGCTAGGCCAGTAGTCACAGATTCAAGAGTTAGTTTGCCATTTTTGGTGAGCATTTCTAGCAACTTAATACCGTCCCGAAAACTCCCATCGGCATGCTCAGCAATTATTTGGAGTGCCTCTTTGTCTGCCACTATTTTTTCCAATGTTAGTATTTTATCTAGAGAGTCAATAATTTCTTTGGTTGAAGCTTTGGTGAAAGTAACTACATGACACCTTGAAACGATGGTTTCTGGTATTTTATGAAGTTCGGTAGTGGCAAGAATAAAAATAACATGTGCAGGAGGCTCTTCTAGCACTTTTAAGAGTGCATTAAAGGCTTCTGTGGTGAGCATGTGAGCTTCATCAAGAATATACACTGTCATATTTCCTTCTTGAGGTGGTAGAGCAATGCGTTCTTTAAGTTCACGTATGTTGTCTATACCGCGATTTGAGGCTGCATCCATTTCTTGGACAACAAACGAGTTACCTTTAAGAATCTTTTGAATGAAGGCTTTTTGATCAGTATCTTTTTTAGGATTATCTTCAAGTGAGTAATCATCGGTAATGTTGCCAGCTATATCAGAGCCATTTATTTTTTTCTCAAAAATTTTTTCTACTATTTCCGCATTTTTATACCAATTAAGTACGGCCCCAAGAATTCTTGAAGAACTTGTTTTGCCCGTGCCTTTTGGACCTGCAAAGAGAAATACCTGCGGAATATTCTTTTGATTTATGAGTGATTGTAAATTATCTCTTACGCTTGTTAGGTGTAAGTCTGCAATTTTTTGAGGTCGATATTTTCTATTCCATGACATATTAATCGTGATGGTACCCGAGCAAGTGCATCATCCCGTGTTGGAGATAGAAACAAATTTGGTCATCAACCATCTTGCCATACTTTTTTGCTGTGTTTACTGCTTCTGGAAAACTAATCATAATGTCGCCCAGATGTGGCGGAATACCTTCTGGAAGTGGAAAATCATCTAATTTATGTTTTTCATGAATTGGAAAAGAGAGCACATCGGTAGTGCCTTCATGTTTAAGCTTTGATTCGTTCAGTGCTTTAATTTTTCGTTTTCCGACAACTGATATATCAACTTGGGCATGCGAAATGCCATTGTTTGCAAGCACCGCTTTTGCAGCAGCACGAAGTTTAGCACGGTTAACGGGATATCTTGAGCCTATATAGAGATTAATTTGAATCATAGCACGAATGTCATTCTATTATATTTTTACAAGAGATTCTAGATGAGGATCTGCAGCTAGGTGATAAGTTTAGTACGGAGTGAAAGCAAAGACCGGGTAATATGTTCTGTTAAGATTTGTGGTAATTCAGGTCTAAATCTTGATACGTTTGAAAGTGTTAATTCTAGTGAGAGTAATTGGGGTACAGCTGAGAGAAAAGCAGCTTTTTGATGCATATCTTCGATACTTTCAAAAGCTAGACTGAGTGTACTTAAACTTATAATGGCGATTACTTTTTTGAGTAGTTCTGATTCATTCTCATCTGGGTATGCATCAAGAATATCTTCCAATAATGAAATTTCAAGGGCTTCTCCTATGAATGTGGTGCTCAGTATTCGGGTATTCATAGCTTTATATTTCTTTAAATAGTTTTCTTGGTCCAAGTGGAATTGTATTTTCAGTGTCTTCAATAAATAAGATTAGAACTCTACCAGCTGCTTGCGGACTCCAGATTTTGCCAGCAATTATTGTCTCAGGTGATGCTCCAAATTGATATCGGGATTGTGTCAGGGGCCCGATAGTACCTACAGCACAGATTACAGCAGTGTTTTCAATTGGATTTAGTATGATAATTTTTGTATGTTTGTACCATTTTTTAACTGCTTTAGAATCAGTTTGCCATTCTGGAAAGTAGTAGAGAGGTAGAGCACAGTAGTATTTTTCTAGTTTTTCAGATTCATCACTTACTTTGCCTTGCTCGAGGAACCAGCCGTAAGCCCCTCTGTGTTTACTGAGCCCAGCGTATGGGTGAGCATGTGACTGGAGAGTATCTGTGGGGTGCAGTTTAATGTGTGGCATGGCTGTGACTTTTCCAGTGTTATAAAGTAAGCGATGTCCCTCTAATTCGCTGCTAACCTGAAAACCAAGTACCTCACTGAGTTGTTGTTCTAAATAGAGTTCTGATTCTGAATCTAACTGGCCGGGTGGCATTCTCACTAGATCTGACAGTTTAGCGAGGATATCTTCCGTTTCCTCTTTAGATATTTGTGAAAAAAGGTGCGAATTTTTCTTTTCTTGTTGTAGTATTGAATTTACTGAATCACTTACAGTAGTTGGTTGATTTGGACTAGGTTCACCTGTATTTGGCGGCACATTGCCTGGCTCGTCTCTATCATCTTGAATAAAGACATCAGGTCCCCTAAAAACACCTTCTTCGGAAAAGAGTTCTTCAATGCTTCGGAGCTCTAATGGGGCTTCAGTAATCTTTTTCTCAAGCTCTCGGTCTAGTAGAAGCTGGACTTTTGATATGTTGGCAGGCATAATTTGTTATTTACTGCTAATTGCAGTTTTGCAAAGCAGTTCTTAATCGTTCCAGTATACCTGGTTTTCCTATAAGCTGCATAGTTTCAAACAATGGAGGTGTTGCTTTTTTACCAGTAGTTGCGACTCTGATCATCATAAAGTACTGATTTCGTTTCCAGTTGTGTTTTTCTTGTAATGATCGAATTACTGTCTCAATTGACTCTATGGTCCAATCTGTTGATTCTTCAAGACCTGTAATTGTCTGTTCTAACTGTTGGGCAACATCAGAAGCAGTACTTTTTTTAAGTAACAAGTCCGTTGGTATTTCAATGTCACCTATAAAGAAGGTGGTCAATTCTTCAAAGTCTGAAAGTTTTTCAAGTCTTTCATGAATCAGAGGCAAAACTCCACTTACCATTTCAGTTGGGAAAGTATTTGGGACAAAAGGTGCTATTTTGGTTTCAAGTTCAGAGAGTGATAACTGGCGAATATACATTCCATTTATCCAGTCAAGTTTTTTAAGATCAAACACAACTGATTTTGAACTGACATCTTTGGGATCAAAGTGTTGAATGTACTCGTCGAGTGTCAAAATTTCTTTTTCTTCTGGATGTGCCCAGCCAAGGATCATGAAGAAATTTAAGAGTGCTTCAGGAAGATACCCTCTATCAAGGAACGATTGTGCAGAAACGGTGCCTTTTCGTTTACTCATCTTTCCCTTGCCATCTGGATTTAAATAGATTGGCATATGGGCAAACACTGGCATATCCCACTCGAATGCATGATAGAGAAGAACATGTTTTGGGGTAGAACTAATCCATTCTTCTCCACGCATGATGTGAGAGATATTCATACTATGATCATCTACAACCACAGCTAAGTGATAGGTTGGGTAGCCATCAGACTTAAGGAGTACTTGATCATCGATTGAGGCTGTATTAAAGGTAATTTTACCTCTAAGCAGATCGGTGAAAGTAACATCTTGATTGTCTGGTGTCTTTAAACGGATAACGTAATCTTTGCCAGCTGCAATTTCCCGAGAAACCTCATCCTGACGATCTCGACAGAATTTGTCGTATTTTGGTGGTACTTTTGCGGCACGTTGAGAATCTCTGAGTGTTTCAAGTCTCTCTCTTGAACAGGTGCAGTAGTACGCTTTACCTTTTTTGATTAAATCGTTAGCCATGTCTGTATATAACTGCATGCGTTCAGATTGAATATACGGACCGTACGCACCGCCTTTTCCTGGTCCTTCATCCCAATCTAAACCATAGGCCGTTATAATATCTTGAATTCTGCCAATGGCTCCTGGAACCTCACGTTCCTTATCGGTATCTTCAATGCGTAAAATAAATTTTCCACCATTTTTTTTAGCAAAAGCGTAATTTTTGAGGAGTACACCCATACTACCTACATGCATATCGCCTGTTGGACTAGGGGCCATTCGAGTTCTAACGTCTGTATTTTTCATGAATGCAATTATACTACACCTTAAACTATTGTTCTGATTGGGTGAATTGAGGATCGAGTGCTGGAACATATCCCAGGAATCCGTCTTCAGGATTATAAAAAACGTACACGGGTTGCAAGTAATCTTGTGTCTCGTTTGTGTCAAAATATCCAAGTTGTATATCTCTAATCACAACATTCTCGTCATCTCCAGGATCAGCAATATACCCTTCGCCTGCTTTTAACAGCTTCCATGCATCAGCCGATGATCTGAGTGGATACGTATGCACAATCGAGTAATCGATGACGTGGTAGCCAGACTTAAGATACACAATCATATCTTGATCAGGCAGACTGCCTGTAAGAATAGCTGTGACGATACCTTCAAATCCATTGGGAGTGTACATTCTGTATTGAGAATCAATAGGAGTGCGATTGAGGTCAACCTGTATGAAATCTGCATCTGATGGAGATACAGCAGTTTCTAGGTCATCACCAAGCGCTTTTAAGTAACTAATCTCACCTGAGGCAGTTGCCATATCTGCACCAAGCAGGCTCCCCTTTTTAAGAAAGTCTTTTACTTTTTTGACAGCATCAAAACCGGTGGGAAGATCTGGATTAGTAAGGAGTTCAGGTCTTGATAAATAGTCTGTAGTAAGACGCATGTGTCCAGATAAGATGTTGTATTCAAAGGTGGATTGAATTGGCGTTGTTTTTGACCAACGGTAAATATTACCTGGAAGTTTATCTGGTTCAAATACGTATCCATAGGTGGCTGCTTGTTTTTTTGCGTTTTCATCAGCTAGAAGATTTGGGGCAGCATGTTGGACTAAGAAGACCTTGGCTCTATCAGAAAAGTAAGGTGTAGTTCCATTAGGTGTTTCAAGTTTGTACGACAGCGGTTTGTCTTCGGCATCTTGTTCTGGAAAGGTAAGTGCTGGCAGGATACCAAAACCAACTGTTGGTGGAGGTGGAGGTGGAGGATTCATGGTCTTCCACCATGCAACTGCCGTGGTTATAACAACTCTTCCTACAATTAAGGTTACCAGACCAACAGAGCCGAAAATAACAGCTTTCCTTGCTATAAAAGTGATGTAGGTCAAATTAGGACCTGCTGAATTCATTTGCGGCATAGCGTAATACTACCATTTCCATTGCACTCAGCACAATAACGCGCTGGTATTCTATTTTGGATCCTAGGCGCAAGATGTTAGAATACAACTACTATGAGAATTGTTATTCTAACGTTATTTCCAGACTATTTTGCTAACCTCTTTTCGGTTTCACTTATTGGTAAAGCAATTGCTTCAGGCAAAGCGAATGTTGATATCGTACAAATTAGAGATTTTGCCCATGATACGCAACGCACCACTGATGACCGACCGTTTGGCGGTGGCCCTGGAATGGTAATGAAAGTTGAACCAATTGCATTGGCTCTTGAGTCAGTTAAAGCAAGCATTCCTACGGATCAAAAGGTCATAGTCTTACTTACTTCAGCTCAAGGAAAAATGTACACACAACAGGATGCTCGAGAATTTGCTACACAGGATGTGGTTATTATTATTTGCGGGCACTATGAAGGCGTTGATGAGCGAGTAGTGCAGCAGTTTGTTGATCATGAAGTGCGTATTGGTGATTTTGTTTTATCTGGTGGAGAGCCTGCAGCAGCGGTACTGGCTGATAGTCTTATTCGTTTGCTTCCTGGGGTTTTGGGAAATGAAGAAAGCATTATGGGGGAATCACATGACCAGCCTGGAGTTCTTGGCTATCCTCAGTATACTCGACCTCAAGAGTTTAGGGGTATGCTTGTCCCAGATGTATTGCTTTCGGGGAATCATAAAGATATTGAAGCATGGAGAGAAGAACATCGAAAATCTGAAAAGTAAGACTTTTACAGTTACGGACGTCAAAATCCCGCCACATGGACGGGATTTTTTTAACTTGTCACAGAATTTGGCTAAAACACCAACGCGGTAATCACCGCGTAGCTATAATAGCCGAAAACTAATAAATGGATGATATTCATCAGTGTTGTAAATACCACTGATAATCCAACGCCAATTTCTCTCTTTGCATAAAAGAACATTAATTGCCAAAATAGACCGAAGCCTATTGAGGCAAAAATAACTGCAGTGGCTATGGCATTATTTTGAATATTAAATATGGCTACTGACATCAAAACAATTGATGCAAGTAGATATAGTGGGAATACCGACGAATTTGCCGTGTATACCAATACAAATGCTGCAACTGCAGCAATAACAAGAAACAGTACATCAAATCCTAAAAAAAGCTGAATACAGGCCGGCGCAGTTAGCGCAGCCAGTGCATACTGTGTTTCTGGGTTTACATTTGCCTTCCGCAAAAATTTTGAGAATTGCTGAAGGTACCACAAAATGTTCATTGTTGCTCCTTTTTTTGTGTGACAAGTTAAAGAACAAGCAAGATTATACTACTTAGACCTATAAAAAGCAAGATATATGCTAGCGCCTGAGGGGAAAAGCTATACAATTTCAGCCAACGCTTTACTAATCGGCGTTAACTCAAAGTCTATAACCGATTGTAACTTTTCAGTATTCATAGCAGTATTTCGCTGGTAGGGACGGTCAAGTGTTTTAAGATACTCATCTAAATTACTCCTTTGAATTTCCGTAGTGAAGCCCTTGTTGTTTGCAATTGCAGTAGCAAACTCAAAATCTGACCACTTTTCTCCACTTGAAGCATTAAAGAGTCCGGTTGTTTTGGTGCGAATGACCCAATCGACAACTTTAGAAAAATCGTTGATGTAGGTGGGTCCAAAGTAGTGGTTTTCAAACTGAGGATACAACATGTCAGTATTTAAACCATCGATGATTCTATGAGCTATATCAAGTCTGGGAAAAGAATCGCTCCTAAATGGCTGATCAATTCTTAAAATGGTCCAGTCAATAGCACTTTCTTGCACAACAGCCTCAGCATCCGCTTTGGTCTGGCCATACCACTCAATTGGTGAGACTGCGTCATCTTCGGTATAGAGGTCATCCTTTTCGCCATCAAAGACATACGCTGTTGAGATATGAATAAGGTGTAAGCCAAGTTCTTGGCAAGCTTCAACAATGTTTCGTGTACCAGTCACGTTAACTTTGTAGGCAATACCTGAAGTATCTCCATTTTGATTCCAGGCATCAGTTACGTTAGTAAATGCGGCCAGGTGGAGCACAAATTTTGCAGTTGGATCAGCTGAAAGTGCTGTCACGACACTTGCCTTATCTGTAATATCAACTGGATTTAGAGGATTTGCAATATCGAGTGAGTGAATAGTATAGGAATTGGCAAACTGAGTTGCAAACTCAGATCCGACAAGACCATTAATACCTGTTGCAAACAGTGAATTAGACATATTTCTCCGGGAATAGTTCTTGTACAGTTACTGCATCTTTATCTCGATCAGAGATAATCATTTCTTCCTTAGAAAGCGGCCAATTAATAGCTAAATCTGGATCAAATAGTGATACTGCTCGATCATAAGTCGTATCTCTATCTTTATATAATGCGTCAACATAGTAGATATAATCAACAGGTCCAGCAGTAACACAGAGTGAGTTTCCAATGCCTTTTTCGATAAAGAAAGAACCATGGAGAGCTTCAGTACTTTGTCCTAATAACACCGTTTCAACTTGACCAAATGTCTGAGATTCAGGTCTAATATCGGCAAATGCACAAAAAGCGGTGCCATTGGTAACTGTGACAAGCTTATTCCAATTTTCAGCATGTATCCCTCGAGCCACGTTTTCAAGTGATCGAGCAATATTTACTTGTGCAACCACAAAAGGCGTGTTTCTAATAGCATCTAGTTCAGGAAGCCGTACTAATTCTGAATAGTAACCACGGTCATCACTCTGTTTGGTGCTGGCAATAAAATACAGACCTGCAAGTTGGGTTCGAAAAATTCCATGAGCTACTTCTAAATCTTTCGTAGGGGTAAACATAGTCGCTTCTTTCAATTATTCTCTTCCTTGGTAATTTTTTTTGAAATATGCAGCATTTGCTGATACTAATGGTTTCCACCATGCTTCGTTAGCAAGGTACCAGGCTACTGTCTTCTGCATGCCTTCCTCGAATGAAACAGATGGTTTCCAGCCAAGGTCGGATTCAATCTTGGACCAATTAACACTATAGCGGACATCATGACCAGCTCTGTCGGTCACATGAATAAGCATATCTTCAGGTTTCTTCATGATACGTAAAATTGTTTTGACTACTTCGATATTGGGAATATCTTCTGTGAGGCCACCAACAACGTATGTTTCCTGTGATTTACCACTCTGGAGTACTTTTTCAATGGCTGTGCAGTGATCTTGGACATATAACCAATCTCTTACTTGTAAGCCATCTCCATAGACTGGAACAGGTTTATCAGCAAGAATATGGGATATAGCGAGGGGAATAAGTTTTTCTGGGAATTGATACTCTCCGTAGTTATTTGAGCAGTTGGTTATTGTGTAGTTCAAGCCGTATGTTTCTCCATACGCTCTTACCAAATGATCGGAGGATGCCTTACTGGCAGAGTATGGACTACGTGGATCATATGGTGTGTGTTCGGAAAATTGTGTGTCACTGCCTAATTTTAGTGAACCAAAGACCTCATCGGTAGAAATATGGTGAAAATGCTTAATGTCATTATGGAGTGCAGATTCGAGCAGCACATGAGTTCCTATGATATTTGTTTGAATAAATGTATCAGGGTTAAGAATAGAGCGGTCCACATGAGATTCTGCAGCGAAATGTACGACAATATCACAACTTGCCATAAGTCGGTCTACAAGCTCTCTGTCGGTAATATTTCCTTCTACAAAAATGTAGTTTGGCAAATCAGAGACTGAAGCAAGATTTTTTGTATTACCTGCGTATGTGAGGGCATCCAGGTTGATTATTTTGTCTTCTGGATGATTATTCATCCAATAGAGAATAAAGTTACTTCCAATAAATCCTGCTCCACCCGTAACTAAAATTGTTTGATTTGCCATTTTGCACTCCTTGCGTAGGTGTTATTCATAACTTTGGTCAATTAATCGTTGCGTTTGATCTCGTCCAAGTTGTGTTCTTACTCGTACGAACATATCTTCAACTTTATCATATAATTTTTGTTGTTGTCTGAGTTCTTCAGCCAACATACCACTACTTATTGAGAGAACAATTACTAAAATGATGAGTATTCTAATAATTGATTTATCTGAGATTTCTAGAGATATTTTTTTAATCATGATTATTTAACTAACGAATGAATATAATTTTGAAATGCAGTTTTGTCTACTATCTCATAGACCCATACAGAATATTTCTTGATTGGAGGATTTATAAGTACTCCATCTTGATTTTCAGGTAGGATTGGCAGTGAGCGTGATACAAAACTAATACCCTCTGGTTGTTCAAATAATTTTGTGGCTATAGATATACCTTCAGATAAAGACATATATTGACTGTATGTTTCTTGGTAGTATCGGAGAAGTGTGCCAATAAGTTTTAGATTGGTGAGTACTGCTTTAGATTGTGCTGTATTTGCAAGTGATTGAATTATAAGTTGTTGGCGGGCACCTCGAGCATTGTCGTCACCTTCGTCATCGCCACTTTTACGGCTTCTCATGTATTGCAATGCTTGTTCTCCCGACAGTATTTGGGGTCCAGTCTTAAATGAAATTGTTTGATAGAGAAGATTGGGATCAGTTACTTGTGTAACATCAACATCAGGGCGTGGAAATTGGGTATCGGTAAATGCATGTGGAACATCAACGTTGACTCCACCAAGTGTATCGATAATAGTACTTACTTGGTCCATAGTAATAACTACGGTGTAGTCGATCGAAGTGCCTGTCAGTTCAGCAATCACCTCTCGGCTAAACCTTTCTGGTTCGTCAGGATATCGTTCTTGACCATAGAAATAGAGAGCATTAATTTTAGTTTTGAATTCAGTACTCCAAATGTCTCTGGGAAGCGGAAGTGTTGAAATGGTGCCATCAGCATAATTTATGAAAATTAGCATGATGGTATCAGTGAGTTGGGGACTTCCTGGACGAGTTTCAAGTGAATCAAGACCAAGAAGGAGTACTGTTGTTACGCCATTTGTTTGTTTAGGTTCATTTGCTAGACCCTCTGATACAAGAGTTTTCATTTCTTGATATGAGATGCCAGATTCAGTGAAAAGTGTTTGTACTTTTGTGTATCCCCAGATACCTATTCCTACACCGGTTATAAGTAACATTACAAATGCAAAAGAGAGAGCGAGGAGCGTAGCCTTAATAAAAATGCTCGCAGCTGATGGAATTTCTACTGCTTGATCAGTTTGCATTGTTGACTCAGTTTCAAGTACATGTGTTGGGTTTTTAGTTATTTTTTTATGCTGTGTTGTTGCCATATTGAGCCAAATATTTTTGGTATGTATACAATTGTATACCATGTCTTATGAGTATTGCATACAAATCAGATTGTAACTTGTCTGTTTTCCCTGCTAGAATAAGATCAATGAAAAGAAAAATACTTGTCTTTTTTACACTTTGTTTGATAATTTTGGGTTCTAGTTGGGCATTACTTAAACCTGGAATGTTCAAGGTTCATGATTTTATTCATGGTGTGCGCATAGCAGAAATGACTAGAGCACTCCAAGAAGGCCAGTTTCCGGTGCGGTGGACAGAAAACTTTGGCTTTGGGTTCGGTATGCCACTTTATGAGTTTTATGCTCCGCTACCTTATTATGTTGGTTCTTTTTTCTACTCGAATGGCATACCTTTGGTAACATCTGTTAAGCTCCTATTTTTATTGTGTACTATAGGAACAGCTTTGGGAGCATATCAGTTAGGTAAATCCCTTTTTGCACATAAGGCAGCTGGCATTCTTGTTTCTGCTGCATATACTTTGGCCCCATATCGAGCGCTTAATCTTTTTGTTAGAGGCGCACTCAGCGAAGCTTGGGGAATGATGGCATTGCCTTGGATTCTGTATGGCATTGTTGAAAGTAAATCCAATAAGTGGAGAGGATTTTATGCAACTGTATTTGGTTCAGTTATTCTTCTTTTGAGCCATAATTTAACAGCTCTCATTGCGGCACCATTTATTATATTTTTTGCGATTGGTGTGCTTTTAGCTGATCACTTTACAAAATCTGGTAAGAGTGAGGATTTCATTTTACGTATTGGTAGTCTAGGAGGGGCAGCCGTGTTGTCTCTTGGTCTTTCTGCATTTTATGTGTTTCCAGCATTTTTGGAAAAGAGTTATACGCAAATTGAGGCAACTATTTTATCTGGATATTTTGATTTCTCACTTCACTTTTTATATATTCGACAATTTTTTTCAGCTAACTGGGGATATGGTGGGTCTGAATGGGGTCCAGGTGATCCAATTTCCTTCTACTTAGGCACTGGTCAGTTGATAGCTGTAGTAATTGCTTTGGGATATTTTGCTTGGAACAGTGCAAGAATAATTAAAAAGAAAAAAATGGGGAACCTTGTATCAGACAAAAAATCATTTTTAGTTGTCACACTTTTTGCAGTCACAATTGGAGCACTCTTTATGTCTCTGCAGCGCTCTATTTCCATTTGGAGAGGAATTGAAATTCTCTCATATATTCAATTCCCTTGGAGATACCTGTCTGTTGCTTCATTAGGGTTAGCCTTACTTACTGGGGTGCCTTTCCTTTTTGTAAAGGGTAGACAAACAAGAATGTACTTAGTTGTGCTGTATCTTATTTTACAAACAAGCACAGTTGCTTATTTTCAACCAGAAGAACAGTATTTAGATGCTTCTGGACTCTATTATGATAATCCTACTAGAGTTGCTGCTCATATGAGTGACATTTTGCCAGATTATATTCCACTGGGTGTCAACCTAGATGGAATACAACCACCAGATTTCACTGTGAAATGTGTAACCATTGCGTGTTCCATGCACCCACTTGTAGAGCGAGGTCATGAGAGGCTCTACACAATTGATCAAAAAATCACTGAGCCTACCGTCATTGAGTTTGCCATAGCTGACTACCCAGGGTGGATTGTTTTTGCTGATGCTGTTGCCGTTGCACATTCGCAGAGCAAATCTGGTACCATTTTAGCCACCCTTCCAGCAGGTACTCAACAGGTTGGTATTCAGTTTCAAGGGACACAGGTGAGAGATGTTAGTGATATTGTTTCGCTTATAAGTGTAGTAACATTAGCAGGTTTGTACATGATACAACATCGAGCTTCATTCTTCAGAAAGGAAGTAGTCTAGTGTTTGCATTTTTTTTTAAAAAACGAGCTTTACAAAAACTTGTTAGAAAACAGGGCAAACCCATTTTTGAACAAGAAGTGCAGAGTGCTACTGAAGAGGGATTTCCAGAACAAGATGAACTTATTGACGAGACTCAAGCAGAAATGCTTCAGTCAATAAAAAAGCGATCAGTGACTGGTGCAGCATCCTATTTTGTGAGAACTGGGCTACTTCAAGTGATTGGCCTAGTTGCTAATACTCTTTTGAGTGCATATCTTTCACCTGAAGACTATGGAATTTATGGACTAGTTGTACAAGTAGTTGGATTACTCACTTTCTTTGCAGATATTGGTCTAGCAGCAGCCCTTATTCAGAAAAAAGAAGAACCTACAAAAGCAGATTATCGTACGGCCTTTACTGTGCAACAAATATTGAGCTGGCTTATAGTAGGAACCACAGTTCTCGTCAGTATGAATGGGGCATTCCAAGCTAAAGCTGGTGATGCTGGCATGTGGATACTTCTTGCAATGGGTATTTCATTCCCATTGGCAACTATTAAAACTATTCCATCTGTAATTTTGGAGAGAAAACTTGATTTCTCAAAATTGGTGGTTCCACAAATCTTAGAACAAATTGTTTTTCAAGGTACCTTAATTTATATGGTGCTACAAGGATATGGATTAATTTCATATGCGTATGCAATTCTTTTTAGATCCGTAATTGGTGCTGTAAGTATGACCATACTGCAACCGTGGGGAGTTGGTTTGGATATTCAACGTAAGGCACTTAAAGGTCTATTTGGCTACGGTGCTAAGTTTCAACTGAATGATTTCTTAGCTAGAATTAAAGATCAACTCTTTTATTTTGTATTGGCGGCTTTTTTACCAGCAAAAGAATTTGGCTATATTAACTGGGCAAAACAGTGGTCAATGTATCCGTACACACTCACTGTCCAAAATGTCATGTCCATTACCTTTCCTGCTTTTTCGCGATTACAAGGTCACACTCAGGCTCTTAAAAAGGCAATCGAAAAATCTTTGTTCTTTATTACTACGGCAATTTTTCCTATTTTGGTCGGCATGGTGGTCTTTATTAATCCAGTGCTCCAAGTTTTTCCTGTCTACCAAAAGTGGCAACCAGCTGTTATTAGTCTAATTTTCTTCACTATGAGTATTGGCTGGAGTGCAGTATCAACACCACTATCCAATACGCTCAATGCAGTAGGAAAGATTGATATCACACTTAAATTAATGATTATGTGGACTTCTCTCACTTGGGTAATTACGCCAATCTTACTTCGCTATATTGGCTATGAAGCGGTTGCTGTTGCAGCGTTTATAATTTCTTTCACTTCACTCCTGCCTGCATATTATGTTAAAAAATTTGTACCGATTAACTTTGTAGATTCAGTTTGGCGCCAACTGGTTGCAGCTTGTGTCATGGCTGGTGTTGGGTATCTAGGAATGCCGTATTGGGGACAGAGTATAACAAACTTGGCATTGGGTGCATTTATAGTTGGTCTTAGTTATATTGCCGCACTTCTTATTATTGGTCATGATAAACTTATAGGTGAATTGAAAAGTTTAAGGTAAGTATGCAAAACACACCATCACTTTCGGTAGTGGTTAACACAATGAACTCAGAAAAGTTCTTAGAGTTAGCTTTAGCATCTGCTGCCTTTGCTGACGAGATCATTATTGTTGACATGCATAGTACCGATGCTACGCAAAAAATTGCCAAGAAGTTTACAAATAAAATTTTTATGTTTGAAGATATTGGCTATGTTGAACCAGCAAGAAACTTTGCAATTGAAAAAGCAACTTCTGACTGGATTCTGATCTTAGATGCAGACGAGGAGATTCCCAATGGACTCCAATTAAAGATCAAGGATATTTTGACTGAGCCTACCTTTGATGCGTACTACATCCCTCGTTCAAATGAAGTTTTTGGGTATGAAATGAGAAAAACGGGTTGGTGGCCAGATCATCAACTTAGGCTTTTTAAAAAAGGTGTGGTTACTTGGAGTGATAAAATTCATTCTGTACCTACAGTTGCAGGAACAAGTGAGTATCTCCAAGCAATGCCGGAAATTGCAATTAAACATCATAATTATCAGAGCGTTTCACAATTTGTTGATCGTATGAATCGATATACTGATATTGAAGCAAATAACGATAGTGATGTGCCCATGACTACTGCCATGGTGATCACTTCTTTTAGAGATGAACTGCTCAGAAGATTATTTTCACATGATGGCATCCAAGAAGGTATGCATGGTGTAGGACTCAGTTTTCTGCAAAGTTTTTACCAAGTGTTAGTTATCCTGAAAAAATGGGAACAACGAGGTTTTAAGCAACACTCTGCAACTGAAAAAGAAACGCTTACAGCACTTAAAGAATTTCAACGTTCACTCGTATACTGGACGTATGCTTACGAAATCGAACATGGTTCACCAATTCAAAAAGTAATAGCGAGAATTAAAAGAAAAATAGGAATATAGTACGCATTTATATGCACATTAGTTTAATACTTATAAATTATAATACCAAGAGTGACACAGATGAGTGCCTCAAGTCTTTGAGTGTGCTCAAAACAAAGGGTTTTTCATATAATGTTGTTGTCGTTGACAATGGCTCAATGGAGTCGTACTCATTACCAAGAACTCTTACCTCTAATAAAAAATTTGAGGTTGTGAGAAGTGAAGCTAATCTAGGATTTACTGGTGGAAATAATTTGGGTATTTATTACGCCATTGAAAAATATAATTCTGATTACACACTGTTGCTTAACAATGATACTGTTGTTGAACCTCATTTTTTACAAAAATTGATTGATTGTAGCGAAGACCATTCAGAGTATGGTCTTATTTGCCCTAAAATCTATTTTTATAAAGGAAATGAGTATCATAAGAAGAGCTATTCCAGATCTCAACTGGGAAGTGTTTTGTGGTATGCCGGTGGGAGCATTGATTGGCCCAACTTAGCTGCTTTCCATAGAGGAGTGGATGAAGTTGATAGAGGTCAATTTGATACATTTTCTGATTCAGATTTTGCTACAGGTTGCTGTGTTCTTATCAAGCGAGAAGTGCTTGAAAAAGTTGGTACATTTGACAAACGATACTTTCTTTACTTTGAAGATGTTGATCTGAGTGTTCGAGCACATGATGCAAGGTATGGCATAGGGTTCTGTCCAGAAGCTGTTGTGTGGCATAAAAATGCTGGATCAAGTGGTGGAGCAGGATCCAGTGTGCACAATTATTATATAGCTAGAAACAGACTTTTGTTTGCGTTTAAACATGGTGGAAACAAAAGTAAGCTTGTGGGACTTAGAGTGTTACTTCAGTATTTACTAACTGGTACAAACTACCAAAAAACAGCAGTTTTGCACTTCTTGTTTAGAAGGTTTGGAAAGCAACCAATTGTATGAGTACCCTAAAAAAACCATCAGTCACAGCTGTAATCATTGCTCGCAATGAAGAAAAGATGATTGCTGCCTGTATTGAAACACTTAGATGGTGTGATGAGATTCTCGTCATTAATAATGGCTCCACAGATAGCACAAATAAAATAGCAGAAACAGCTGGAGCTAAGGTTATTCTATTTACTTCATCTTCATTTGCTCGTGTTAGAGAAGAAGCCATAAAGCATGTCGAGACAGACTGGATTTTGTATATAGATGCTGATGAGAGAGTTACCCCAACGTTAGCAAAAGAGTTATTGGTTACTATTGAGACTGGAACTGCTTCAGCACTTACTTTGCAACGCAAAAACTATTTCTTTGGACATGCATTTGCACATGGAGGTTGGCAACACGATCAAGTTACGCGAGCTTTTAAACGTTCAGCTCTTACTGGTTGGTCTGGTGATATTCATGAAAGTGCAGAATGGAATGGAGAAGAACTGAGGATTGTTTCTCCTTTAATACACCTTACTCATAGGTCAGTCGTAGACAACCTTAAAAAAAGTGCTGAATGGACTCCAAAAGAAGCTACTGCATTTATAGAGGCAAAAACAGCACCTGTATTCTTTAAAACAATACTCAGAAAAGGAGTCATGGAATTTTGGCGCCGAGCAATTCGAGATCAAGGATATAAAGATGGTACTGCAGGACTAATTGAATCACTTGTGCAGGCTATTAATCGAATGTGGATATACATTCAAATTTGGGAGTTTCAACAAAAACCATCAATTCCTGAGCGATATGCACATCTAGAAGAAGAAATTTCAAAAAAATGGAAGAATGATTCATGAAAATTTGTTTTTTCTCACCATATGTGCCCAAACACCGAGGTGGTGGCGAAAAACATTTCTTTGATGTAGCTCTAGAGGCATCCAAGTCACATTCTGTTGCTATAGCACTGCCACCAGAAACCCTGGAAGACAGATCAACAATCATTCAAAAATATGAATCATTCATAGGTGAGAGTTTATCAGCACTTGAGTTTATCAGTTCTCCTTTATATGCTGGTGGATTTTTGGAAAAACTTGCCTGGACTTCACGGTTTGATAGTTTGTACTATGTAACAGATGGAAGCCTTTTTTTTAGTTTTGCCAAAAAAAACTACTTACACATTCAAGTTCCATTATTGCTTGATAAATCAATACTTATTGAGCGTCTGAAGTTAGCTAATTGGCAGAGCAAAAACACTAATTCTGAGTTTACTAAAAAGATTATTGAAGCATCGTGGAATACCCATATTGATTTAGTTCTGAATCCAAAAGTTAGTGTGCCTTCGCGTATTCCAAAACAAAAAGAAAAAATTATTCTGCATGTTGGTCGATTCTTTAAGCAATTACATGCTAAACGTCAGGATGTGATTATTGATATCTTTAAAGAGTTATTACGAAGACATCCAACTAGAACTAAGGGGTGGAAACTTGTTTTGATTGGTCAAGTTGAGGACCAGGAGTATTTTGATTCATTAAAAGTAGAAGCAAAAGATCTACCTATTGAGTTTGTTCCTAATGCATCACTCAAAGAGTTAAAAGATGCATATAAGCAAGCCAGTATTTATTGGCATGCTACAGGATTTGAGATAGATGAAACTACTCATCCTGAAAAAGTTGAACACTTTGGTATTACAACAGTCGAGGCTATGGCTTATGGAGCGGTTCCATTTGTGCATTCAAAAGGTGGTCAGCCTGAAGTACTGGGTACATTAGTCAAAGAACTATCCTGGTCAACAAAAGAACAGTGTATTGCTTTAACGGCTGAGGTATTAAAGGATCAAAAAAAACTTGATACTCTTAAAGACAAAGTGCGTATCGAAGCTGAACGATTTTCTGAAGAAGTATTTAGCGCTAAAGTGAAAGAGCTTTTCTCATGACAGAGCTTGAACTACCAACCAAAACAGTAAGCATTGTTATTCCAACATATAATGGGAAACATTTATTACAAAAACACCTACCAGCTGTGATCGCTTGCATGCGTCCTACGGATGAACTGATTATAGTCAATGATTGTAGTGCAGATCAAACACTTGAATATCTCAGTAATGAATATGCACTATCAGAATCCGATGAAAAAAATGTGCTTACAGGAACTGTGGGAAAAAGCAATTCACCTGTGATGAAGGTAATATCTACAGAAGAAAATGTACGTTTTGCTGGGGCTTGCAACTTAGGCGTACTTTTAGCTTCGAAAGATGTTATTTTTCTGCTAAATAATGACGTATCTCCCAAAAGTAACGTATTAGATTTTTTGTTACCTTACTTTGATGATGCTGAATGTTTTGCCGTTGGTTGTAAAGAGTTTGAACAGAACGAAGATGGCGAGGTGAGTGGTAGAAATAACTTATGGTTTGAACGAGGACGATTTATCCATTCAAAAGCAAGGCAAATGACATCGGGTGAGACTGCCTGGGTAAGCGGGGGAAGTGGTCTCTTTGATAAAGATAAATGGATATTACTTGGTGGATTTGACAAACGATTCTATCCAGCATATTGGGAAGATATAGACTTGTCCTTCAGAGCTCGAAAAAAGGGTTGGAAAGTTCTTTTTGAAGAACAGGCCGTAGTTTTTCACAAACACGAGTCAACTAATCTCGATGTTTTTGGTCAAACTCGAATTGATACAATGTCTCTTAAAAATGGTACGAAATTCTTACTAAAACACGTTACTTTTCATCAATATTTACTCTATCTTCTTTGGAAACCATATTGGTTTTTTAAACTTTCACATTTATGGTTTTAGCTGTATCAACTAAAAAAAATGCTACATCATCAGTTTGGGTAGTCTATATACTTCAATGTGGAGATGGGTCACTTTATACAGGGATCACCACAAATGTTGAGCGTAGGTTATTACAACATAGGACTGCAAAAGGAGCAAAATATACACGGAGTCATTTGCCAGTTACTGTTGTTTACACTGAAGATGCAACAGATCGTTCAGCAGCTACTATAAGAGAAGCTGAAATAAAAAAACTATCGCGAGTTCAAAAACTCAGATTAATTTCGAATAATAAATGTTGAACAATACATTTGATCAGTTAATGATTCGACATTAAAAAGATTTTTAGTCACATGGCTAAAAGTATTCAATGGATATTGTGAACAGAGAGTATCATTATGAATAGTGAACAGAGCACCACTATCTATTAGTGAAGGTATAGATGTTGTTGTAGTACTCTTTTCATTTTGCTGATTGTTACATGGCTGTGTTGCTTGATTTACAATTGAGATTACATTTGGATCATTGCTGGGCTCGTAGCATTTGTTAAGGACTTTAAAATTGTTATGTGAGAAGTCTTCTCCAATATAAGCTGCGTGCACATTATCTATTGAATTTTTACTAATTGCGTTTGTATACACCAAAATTGATTCGAACATAAATCTTGGTTCACTTGCATAGACTAGAATTTGATTTTCAGGATTTCTTTGAATATAGCTAGCAATAAGTCGTTCACTAAAGTACTCGCCTTGAGTGCCGATGATGGGATAGCTAAAAAAGTACATAAAAAAGAATCTGGCTACAAAAACTATGTACATACATACAAATAATACAGTAAGCATTTTGGGAACTAATCGATTAAGCCACCACAATCCAGATGCAGCGAAAACAATAAATAATGGAATTAACAGACTTGATCGGAACATGATCCATGAGCCTTTAGCGTTTAGTGCCCCAGCTAGGGGTGCTATTAAAACTAAGAACCCTAAAAAGACCCCGGAATAGGACACTTTCTTTTGAATGGCAATGTACGTCGCACCCATAATAATAAGGACAATATCAAGTAGGTAGAACATACCGTGTTTCCAAACGGAGAATGGATTCCGTAGTGGTTCACCAGTAATAAAAAGATGATGCCATGAAAATGATTCAAAGTATTGAGAAATAAAACGATCAAAAATTGCAGTTCCCTTATTAATAAAATATGATGTGACAGGCGAACTAAAAGTTTGTTGGCGATCAATATTAGTTTGGGTGGATATATAATCTATGTCGGTAAAAATGAGGTCAGCACTCCGTTGACCAGCGGCTTGTGATGATAATCTGACCATATACGTGCCAAAAAGCGCCAAAGTAAAAGTGATCACAACTATAGCGGGAATGAGCGAAGATATATCTCGTGTTAAAAACTTCTTTTTAAGTGTTCTCCATATAGATTTAGGATCTTGAGAATAGAGGTCAAATAGAACTGTAGCAAAAATCAGAGGAACAAAAAGTACTTTGAATCCCTGATATTGGAAAAAACCAATAAAAAAGAAAGGAAGAGACCAGATTTTTCTAGTTGAAGAGCTAGCGAGATAGACAGTAACACCACTGAGTAAAAAGAAGAGGCTAAATACTGCATCAAATCCCATTCTTGAGAATTGAAAGAGCCATGGATTAATACCTGCCAAGATAAACGCAATTCCAGCAATTTGTTTATTCTTTGTAACTTGATAGGCGAATGCAGCTATAACGAGACATAACAATGTACCAAGAAAAATGTGTGTTGCTTTGGCAGCGAGAATAGGATCTTTAAATAATAGTGCCGCTGGAGTCATTACGACACCGGGTAATTCTGCGTACAAAGGATGTGCTGAAGTTAATGACCATGGATTCCACATTCCTGAAGGATCATGTCCAGATACAGCAAGAGCCCGAGCTTCAGCTGGGTAGTATATTTCATCATGACTTATGACGCTAGGAATGCTGTGAATGGAAACAGTACGAATTGCTAGAAAAAAAAAGAAGCCTAAAACGTAAAAAAATATTTCTTTCTTTGAAGAATAGAATCTATTTTTTGTTCTAACTAGAGAAGTCAATTTCTTTAACATACTATATACTGTATAGTATCTGTAAACAGTAACGATGGCAATTGTATGATTAAAGCACTAGAACAGTTTGTAAGAAAAAATTGGTATGTAGTAGGCTTTGTAAGCATACTTTTGATTGCTGCATTTCTCCGTACATATAAATTAGGTGAAGTTCCACATGGTATGACTTGGGATGAAGCCGCAATTGGATATAACGGGCATGCTGTTTTGACTACTAGACGTGATGAGTGGTTAACACGTTTACCTATATCTTTTCGTTCATTTGGTGACTATAAAGCTCCTTTTGCAATCTACTTAAATGGATTTTTTACAGTTCTTTTCGGTATGAATCTTTGGGCAGTCAGATTGCCTTTTGCTCTTTCAGGAATTATGGCTGTGTTCGGTGCAATACTCCTTGGACGATCCCTTTTTGAAGAGAGTAAATATAGATCCGCATTAGCACTGATCTTTGGACTTAGTTTAGCCGTGTCTCCTTGGCATATTCATTTTACTCGTACGGGTTTTGAATCTGGCTTAGCACTTACTATGGTTATTTGGGGAGTGTATCTCTTTCTAACAGCATGGAAAAAAACAAATCGAACTGTTGTACTACTTTCTTTAAGCGTAGCTTTATTTATTTTATCTTTATATACCTACCATAGTACAAAGATTACGGTTCCACTTTTGGGTTTCTATTTAGTGTGGCAACATCGCAAAACATTTTTTTCAGATATTACACGTTTAGTTGTTCCTTCTGTGATTAGTGCAGTGATGTTAATTCCGTTGGTTTTTGACTTACTCTTTAGAAATGGTTTAGAGAGAGCCGGGGTGACGGTATTTGCACAAGGCTATGGATTTTTTACAAGTGTATGGGTTACTCTTCAGCAATTCTTTCTTCATTTGCATCCCGACTTTCTACTTTTTGGCGAAACAACAACGCAACGACATGGTGATGGGGTACATGGAGTGCTCTATCCAACAACATATGCGCTCGTTTTAGGAGTAGTCTCTTGGATACTCTGGAATCTACTCAAAAAAAATACTTTGCCAAAATATGTTTTTCAGGTGTTTAGTCTGGCAAGCGCCTGTATTGTTTTTGGAATTTTACCAGCAGCAGTGGCAACAGAGGTTCCACACAGTAATAGAGCTTTAACAGCTATAATTGGGTTTCTATTGTTTTCCACACTGGGTATTGCAGAATTACTCCGCTTTGCGGGAAATCATGCTGTGGTTAAAAAGCTCCGTGATTCTAGAAATAGAAAAACGATATTCTTCCAACTCATAGTAGGAACATTCATTTTATTGCATGCATTGTTTACCATCGAGTACTCCAGTTACTATTTTAAGAATTTTGCACGAAACAGTGCTGACGATTTTAAGGATGGATATATTGATGCTTTTAACTATGTGATTCCATACGAAACGGGTAAAGACGGAAAGCATGAAGTGCAAAATATCATTTTTACCTCAAAATATGGTCAGCCATACATATATGCACTCTTTGCTCGAAAAACGAGTCCAATATATTATCATGGAGGTTCACTCATTAAGTACTTATTCCAGGATTCATTTGTTGAAGGTGATCTACTAAGAGAAAACACAATCTTAGTCACTTCGCCTGAGGACATTATGCCATTTGATAAGGCTGTTTACGTTGTGTACGGCAGTGATAGACAGCCAAAATTCTATATATTTGACAGTACAAAGACTAAATGGTAACTACTTTTTTTTGTTAACACTTTTGCTTAGTGCAGAGTAGACTGTCTGTTTCTTCGAATAGTTATCTAAACCTGCAACCACAACGAGCAACCAGAGCGGAATGAGACCAATTAAGTAACGATCATACGAGGCTGAACCGACAGCATATACTGCTAGTTGGATAGAAGCATACCCCATAATTATTAGTATTCTTTTATCAAATTTAGCATAGAGAAGGCCGATGAAATGAGAAACAAATAAAATAGGCCAGCTCATTGACCAAACAGATGATCTAACAGTAGTCAGCATTCTCCAATCCTGAAATTGACCAACAAATAATGTTTTTAAAATTAAAAAAGGTGGAATATTTCTATCAACTACCCACCATTTGAGTCGAAACCATTCAAATCTTATAAAATCCACTAAAGAATGATTTAAAAAATACACTACATAACTAGCTAAGTATGTCAGAGCTCCAATGGGTAATGAAACTAAACTGATAAGTAGCTCTTTTGACAGTGCTGCCCAAACTAAAGTAAGCAGTATTGGGAGACCAATTGAGGGAAATGCATACTTGGTGGCTGCAATCGCACCGATAAGCACACCAGTCAGAACATATTTTTTAAAACTACCAACTGATGAAAAAAGTAGCCGTAAAATCAGCATTAATAATAGTGTCGAAAAAATATCAAGCATCCCTTGGCCCACATTAACGTAAATCAGTCGAGTTGTTCCTAGAAACAGAACTGATCCAAGAATAAGTAGGTTCTTTTGTGTAAAAAGTCGTGCGAGCGAAGCAAATGTGGCCAGAAAAGCAGCATAAATGACTAAATTGAGTAGTAACGAATTCCCAAAGAGGAGGTTAGAGAGTCCTAAAATATATTTTCCTAGGGGAGGATGTTCAAAGTTAATGGTTGTTGGATCCTCGCCCTTAACATACGCATATCCAGCATAAATATACAGTGTGGCATCATCAATTCGTTGTTGTGTAGCCTCTCCTTTTACATACTGTGAATTAGCGTACAGTTGACCAAACGAATCCATATTTGATTTCTGCAGAAAGAAACTTGGAAAGGACAGCACTGGTAAAGTAACTAATAATGCAATAAGCACGCTAAGTGAAAGTAAAAATGTCTTGTTCAATTTTTTCATGCCAGGCTATATACTGTTGTTACAAGCGTATGAAGAAGAACCTTACAACTCTAGCCCTTTTCACTGTAGTTATCTTAGCACTGTTTCTGAGAGGCTTCAATTTGGGGAGCTTAATTTCTCCTTATTGGGAGGAGGTTGCCCTTGGGTATGATGCTTACTCAATAGGTCAAACTGGCGCCGACCATCACGGTACTCCATGGCCACTTGTCGCATTTGAATCTTTTGGTGACTGGAAACCATCTGGATATTTTTATTTTGCTGCTGCAAGCATTAAACTTTTTGGTCTTACAGTTTTTTCTATTAGATTGCCAAGTATGTTAGCTGGTCTCTTAATTGTAGTAGGCATGTACTTCTTCTCAGAACTACTATTACTCCGCTTTGCATCAAGAATGCCGAAAACTCAAGTTGCACTGATCCAACTCCTGAGTGTGTTTGTGACGGCAGTATCTTCTTGGCTGATTATGTTTTCACGAGCTGCATGGGAAGTAAATCTTGCCACTGCATTCTTACTTTGGGGAATAATCTTCAGTCTACAATTTGCTCGGAATCGAAAGTGTAGATTTTTGCTTATATCAGCAGTGTTTTTTGCAGTTAGCGTCTATACCTATCATGCCACCAGAGTAATTGCGCCACTCATTTTTTTAAGCATTCTAGCAAGCACTTTTTTTGAAAATATTTGGTCAGTGTTCAAGAAAGGGGTACTTACTCATATACAAAAGCTTCCAAAAAGTGAAGTACTCATTGGGTGTTTCTTTTTACTCCTTCTTTTACCACTTATTGCGACGCTGCGTTCTCCTGAAGTATCTCAAAGATTTGCTGAAACGAGTATATTTTCTCGATTAGATATAATTACTGAAAGCAATGCTTCTATTGCTGCAGCTGGAACACCTGGAGCGCGAGTATTTTTCCATAGATATGTACTCTTTAGTCGTGAAGTGCTTACAAATGCACTTTCTCACTTCAGTTTAGATTTCTTATTTATCCATGGTGATGTAAACAAACGTCATTCAACTGGATATATGGGTATTTTGTACTTCTTAGATGCAGTCTTTATCTCATTTGGTATATATGTTTTAGTTCGAAGATATAAACTGCTTGGTGCTTTTTTACTTATATGGTTAGTAATTGGTGTGTTACCGGCGAGTATTTCATTGGCAACTCCTCATGCACTTCGCATAGTACCTATGGCACCACTAGTGCTGTTTATTGTCGCGATAGGCATGAGTGAAGGCTACCTTCTTCTTAAGAACAATATGAAGACTAACCTGTTTCGTATTTCAGTTATTTCTTTAGCGAGTGTGTATCTACTGCAAGTGGGTGCATTCTGGCGCTATTATACCGTTATCTATCCGAAGGAGAGCGCTTTGGAATGGCAGTATGGGTATCAGGATGTTATGACTGAAGTTCAAAAATATGTTGAAATGGATAAAAAAGTTGCAGTATCTAGGGAGTATGGTCGCCCTGCAATGTACTATTTCTTTATGAATAGTATCGATCCACGACAGGTTCAGGCACAAGATAGCACAGAGGTTATGGATCAGTCAGAATTCATTACCTATAAGAATATTGTCTTTTTTGATACTGCTGACCAAGTTAAAGATTCTGACGTAATTTTTGCTTCACCAAAGAGTAAAGTAGTTACAGATATAAACGATCAAAGAGATATGACTCAAGTGTATACACTGTCGAGCCCAACGGGAATTCCACTTTGGATTGGATATGAAAAAAAATAAACTCACAACTCGAATGTTGCTGACCGTACTAGCGTTACTAGGCATTGTGGTATGGGCTTTCTTTCTTCGAATAGGTGCATTTCCGAACCATCCTGCAAGCCTCTATATTGATGAAATAGCAATGCTTGTAGATGCAAAAGCATTGGTAACAACGGGGCATGACATGCATGGGAATAGTTGGCTACAGTCACTGTATCCTTCGTATGGTGATTATAAAATGCCCGTGTACCTTTGGGCTGTATATTTAGCATCGTTACTTTTTACCCCCTCAGCTTTTTCTGTGAGATTACCGAGTTTGATGGCGGGTTTTGGAACGTTTGTTATTGTGTATGCTCTGTTACGAACTCTCTATACGAACAAAACACCCAAACATGACACTTTCAGGATTTCAGCAATAGGTGCTGGAATTGCAACGGTAGTTACTCTGGGATTTAGTCCTTGGGCAATACAGTTTTCTAGAACTGGATTTGAAGCTTATTTGGGACAGTTTATTTTAGGGCTGGCAGTTCTCGTGCTTCTAAGATCAAAGAAGCGATTTCAGATGCTTGTGTTGGCAATGGGTTTAGCGGCTCTAGCTACTTACACTTATTTTTCCGTCAGATATGTGTGGATTCCAATATACCTAGTTTGGATGGTTTCTCAAAGTAACTTTATTACAGATCCCAAAGCGTGGATGAGAGTGAAAAATAACATTTTTCTCGGTCTAAAGTTAGGACTGTATCTACTTGTTTTTCTTATCTTATTACTTCCATTATTCAAATCAGCGTTGTATGAAGCCAGTATGCAGTTTAGATTAAGTACGCCATCGATTTTGCAAAATCATGAGCAAGTAGTACAGGCCAATGAGTATAGAACCATAGCTGGAGATTCACTGCTAGATAGAGTTCTCTTTCACAGAATATATTTTACAGGTCAGGTCTTAGCGCATAATCTGAGTGAACAACTTTCACCAAGATTTATCTTTATCACGGGTGATACAAATCTTCGACATGGTACTGGGAAATATGGACTGTTCCTGTTTCCATTTATGCTTCCCTTTTGTCTAGGCTTGTATGTCTTGGCTAGAAAAAGAAAATGGATGTTAGCAATCTTGATTACTTGGATTGTAAGTGCAGCACTACCTGCTGCCGTACCACTTACAGTTCCACATGCGCTGCGCTTTTTAAATGCACTCATCCCTTTTTCTGTGATAATTTCTATAGGAATATATGAAGGTTTCACTCTTTTTTGGAATACGAAGACACATCGTACAGTCAAAAGGTCACTTGTGGGTTTATTTGGATTGATTGCCGTTTTTTATGCAGCAGCTTTTAGTTGTTACTATTTTTCAGTGTATCCAAAGGTCAGTGATGATGCTTGGTTTAGATCTCAGAGTGAACTTGCGACAGCTGTTTCATCGTATATTTCACCAGAACAGTCACTGACACTTTTAGGCACTCCTGATAAATTTTATTTATGGTTACTTGCATATGGGCCTTACTCTGGCACTGAATTTGCAAACTGGTCAACAGAACAGTATCAATTTAGTGAAATGGACAACGTATCATTCAAAGTTTCAGAAAAGTATGTAGATCAGCAACACCTTTTGCTACCTTCAGAAGAGTATTCTGAGCACTTTGACGAGACAAATAGTATACAATCAAGGGTAACTCAAGAAATTACACTCTCGAACGGAAAGAGATTTACACTGCTGACCGTTCAAACAACAGACTAACGTGAGATATACACAATGAAAAGATTAGGCACCAGTTTCTTAGTTCTTATTATATTTCTTTCTTTTGGTGCTCGATTATACAAGCTTGATACACTCCCACAGATATTAAATAGGGATGAAGCTGGATTAGCATATAATGCTCTACTACTCAAGGAAACAGGTAGAGATGAATGGGGAAAATCTTGGCCGATAACGCTTGAGTCTTTTGGTGATTATAAGTTACCAGGATACCCAGTATTGTTGGTGGCACTCTTTTCAGTGTTAGGCACAAGTGATGCTGTGGTGAGACTTCCATCCCTGTTAGCAGGAATTTCTTTGATTATTTTGGCTTACTCTATTGCAAAACAAAGTAAATGGGGTGAACCTTATTCGCTTATGTTAGCTGTAGTAGTTGCTACAACTCCAGTATTCTTTTTTTATTCACGAATTGCATTTGAGGCCATGGTTGGCTTAGCTCTCTTATTAAACGCACTGTTGTTACTATTTGGGAAACCATTTGGGAAATTTACTCGCACAACTCAAGATATATTAGGAATATTTCTGTGGCTTTTTGCTGCAATTACCTACAATACGCCGCTACTTTTAATCCCATTCTTTTTACCAGTGGTTGTTTTGAGTAGAGGCATTGAATCGTATAAAAAATGGTTATTGCCAATATTTGCACTTTCGACAATTTTTATTGGATTGTTTTTTAGTCAAGTTACTCTCACTTCACAAAAAAGTGGTATTACTCTATTTAATGATGAAACTACGAGAGAAGCTGCTGATCTCTGGTATGGATCCTTTTCAGGTGCAAATCAAAAACTTTTTGGGAATAAATATTTCTATTATTCGACATTGATGTTTAAAAACACAGTGGCAACTTTTTCACCTTCATTCTTAATGAGTCGAGGTGGCTCACACCCACTCCATCAACTTCCTGGGTCCGGTCATGTATTAGTAACGGTGTATCTTTTTGGAATTCTTGGGCTTATCTTAGCTCTAGTTACCTGTATAAAACGCATGCAAAAAACACTGAAATGGAAAAAAATTATTGCATACTGTAGTTTTGAATTACTTCTCTTGTACACAACCGTAATTTCTCTGGCTCCATCAATTGTTACAGTAGATGCTCCTCATGCAACCAGGAGCTTACTCTTTTTCTTTTGCCTCTCAGTCGCTTCAGTGTATGCTCTGAAACAACTTAAAGGAAACATTGGTACATTATTCATTGTTGTTAGCATTTTATTATTTTCTCAGTACCTAACAAAATACTTTACCGAATATCCACTATCTCAGCCAGATATTTTGCATGTGGGATTTGATACTGTGATTAGAGATGTAGAATCAACAACAATCGGACCAGTGGCTGTTGTAGATGGAGATGGATTTCAATATATTTTGACGGCTTGGTACTTACAAACTCCTCCTGATCTCTTTTTTACTACGATAGTTAAACAACTTCCCAATTCATATGGTTTTAAGTATGGACAACAGTTAGATAGATACCACTTTATAGGTCAATCAACTGACCGCACAGATTCTGAAAAAACAGTAGTCGAATGGAAGGCTGGATCATGGCAGGTAGAAACATTTTAAAACTATTCTTTTCTAAAAAATCACTCGTTATTTTCATTACCGTGTTGGCTTTCTTTGCACGATTTTGGAAGATTGAGTTTGTTCCCTTTCAGAACGATGCTGATGAATTAGCATTTGTCTTTGCCGGACAAAGTCTTATCGAAGAAGGAGTGCCAATATCCTGGTCCAGCTTTGAGTATGATGATACATATATCTATTCAAATGAAGAAATCGGAGATCCAGAATTCAATACTGACGGTACAATTACTCTTATTAAACCCTGGTTTGATCATCCCTATTTACTCTCCTTAATTGAGGGAGCATGGACAGAAGCACTGGGATATAGATTTCCAAGTACACCACCAAGCTTAATTCTAAGGCTACCAATGTTAGCAATAGCAATGATCACGCTCTTTCTTTTTTGGAAAATTGTTTCAGAACTTTACTCTGAAAGGACTGCAGTAATTACCTATTTTCTGTTTGCCTTAAGTCCTTCAATCATACTTGGACAAAGAATGGTTATTGGCGAAAATATTGTTGTACCTCTTTTGTTAGCGGCTGTATTGATCTTAGTAAAACAAAAAGAGAAATACTATGGTTATTTACCATTTCTTGCAGCAGCAGCTTTGCTAGCAAAAATGACTGGTATTATTGTGCTTCTGGTTCTAGGATTGGCATTTTTACTAAAAAGAGACTGGAAACGCCTTGTAACAGTGGTAGCAAGTTCACTACTGTTGTTTTTAGTATTCTATCTTCCCTTTGTATATAGTCTTGGTTGGAATGAATTTATAGCTATTACTAGCAAACAGTCATTTAGATTACTCGGATGGGTAAATCCGGCGTTCATAATGGCAACTCCAGGATTTCATCATTACTTGTTTTATGATCTTTCATACTATGTCTTTTTATTCCTAGGAATTGCGGGGCTCCTTGTTGCTCCAAAAAATAAACAAGCGCTCTTGTTACAATTCGCCTCATTGGGTGCACTTTTGCTACTATGGAGCACAAGTGCTGAGCAGGATGCTTTGGGTTGGTACAAACTCCCTTTTTTCACTTTGTTAGCTATCTCAGTAGGATATGTTTTAGAAAAACTCAGTCTTGCAGTTATAGCGATGCTTGGCTCATTGGTTGTTACAAATAATTTTGGGTTAGTGAGATTTGTTGAGCATCCCTATCCAACTACAGAAAAACTTCGCTTAGTTGTTAGCTCATTAGTACTGATTCCTGTAATTGGCTACGTCTTCATGTCAAAACAATTTCAAAAGAAGTTTGTATATGTAGCAATTGCTATTATTGGATCTGTGTATGCAGTGCAATCACTCTATTTAGCTGATTCCTTTTATGATGCGCAGTGCCAACATATTAAGTGTCCTATACCAACGATTACAACTACAGTACTTTTGAAAGAATTCATCCGATGAAGATACAAGCCTTCGCAAAAAAATACTTTTTTGATGCAGTTGCCTTAGGTATACTTGGCTTTGCTGTACTTTTAGTTGTTAAACCGATGCGTGCAAATGAAGGCATGTGGAGAGTGTTTGACGATGTACATATTGCGCGTTCAGAAGCATTGCTTGAAGAACTACAAGCAGGACAGTTCCCCGTTAGAATGTTGCAATCATTTGGAAATGGGGGAGGCTACCCACTTTTTAACTATTACTCTCCTTTAACATACTATCTTTCAGCTGGTTTGATATATATTGGCATAAATCCACTCAATAGTGTGAAACTGTTGTTTCAAGGAGCGTATGTACTTCTAGCAGTAGGGATGTATTTTTACTTACGTTCAGGGATAAAAGTATCTAAGAAACTTGCATTGGCAGGTGCTGTAGCGGCTATTTTTAGCGCATATTTTAATTATGATGCGTATACTCGCGGGGCGTTGGCTGAATTACTTGGATTTGCGTTATTACCTAGTTTGTTAGGTCTTTTTGAACTTTTGTATACAAAGAAAAAATGGTATTACCTATTTGGATCTGCACTATTTCTTTCATTGATTTTCTTTTTCCACGCAATAACGGGCATAATTGCTGTTTTACTTCTTTCCGTTTTGGTGGTCGTGAGATTAGCTATACGAAAAGAAGCTATTGTTGCTCAGGTATCATCTCTTTCTGCCTTTTTTGGCCTCTCAGGACTGTTATCGGCAGCATATCTTTTACCAGTCTTGCTTGAAAAAAACTATGTCCGATACTCGCAGGTTGGTTTTGTACAGACTGGTTTTAAGGATGCTGCAGTTTCACTCAAAGAAATCTTAGGCTTTACATCAATTAATCCTGAAATTAAACCTATCACTCTGGGTATAGGTCTTTCACTATTAGTAGCAATGAGTTTGTGTGTTCTTATACAAAAGTACTTCAAAATGAACAACAAATCAAGATTCTCTGCTGTAAGTTCGGCGCTTGTTTCATATGCTGCTGTATTACTAACCATACTTTTTCTGCAAACTCCACTCAGCTGGATATTTTGGGAGCACTCATCAATTTTACAAACGCTGCAATTCCCGTATCGTTTTTTGTCACTTTTGACGGTCTTAAGCATTGCATTTGTCTTAAAAACAAGCGCCCAGTATTTAAATCGACCAATGACAGCCACTGTCGTTGTACTTATACTTATTGCCAGTTATCAGACTCGCTACTTTGCCGTTCCTTCCAGCTATTATTTTTCAGATAGGTTTGCAGCTGAGGATAGTTGTACAACTACAACATGGCAACAGGAGTATCTACCTGTGGCAACTAAAGAATGTATCATTAAAGATTCACTCCCTTTAGCTCAAGGTATGAACGGCACAGAAGTTGTTTCCCAGAGTCTTTCTGAGCGAAATAGAATTCTCATTGAATTAAATGCTGAACCGGGAACAATTATTCTTTCAAAGTACTACTTTCCCGGCTGGACAGCTTATTCGGGATTAACCAAGTTGCCTATCTATCCAACTACTGAATCTGGATTGCTGACCATAGAAATCCCTGAAAACACTACACAAATTCAAGTCGTTTTAGAAAAGACTCAAACACAAAAGACTGCAGAATGGATTTCTGTTATCACCGCTGTTTTCATGATACTCTATGCGATTCATAGAACCACTCAAGTTGTTACACAGAGATAAGTTACTTTCAATTATTCGTTAGAAATAAGATAAAAGGTGCTTTCTGCATTGTTTGATTCATATTTCTTAAGAATTTTGTAGTCATCTGCCCGTAGGTTTTGTTTTTCAAACTCTTGAGCTTCACTGAAGGTAAGTAAAGGTTCCGAAGAAGAAACAAATGCTTTCCAATCCATTGGAATGAAGTATATATTTTCAAGCCGTGAGGCATGTTTAAATCCACCACTGTCGGTAGTATAGTATTCCAAATTTTCTGCTAGTTGAGTTGGATCATACTGCCAATCAAACAGTAAGAAAATATATGGTGAGCTATCAATTTGTGGGAAAATAATTTGCTTATAGTTTGATTGAAGAGTGAGTATGTCTAAAGATACTTGTTGACTGTACCATGGCCATTTATGATGATCTCTTTGAGGAAAAATAACAAAATAGGTGCCAGTTGTTTGTATAAGCGAATAGATAAGAGAAAGTGAAATAAAACCTACTACAGAAAATCGAAGTACCGGCTTCTGCAAGTTCTGGAGTAAGGTAACAATGGCGTAGGCTGCTAAACCCTCAAATGCAAACAATGCAGGTGAAAATCGTATTGAATGCGCAGCTTCAGTAGTTATAACGGGAGCAACAAATCCAACGCAAAGCCATCCAATTAGAACTGTTGAGACTCTTGTCTTACGGGAAACTGAAGGATTTCTAAATGTATAAAATATTCCAATAATGACAAGAAGTCCTGTAATTACATACATATTTCCAATTCCTTGAATATCATGAGAGCCATGACTTCCTCCGTTTATTACAAGAAACTCAGGCGAGAGAATTGCCGCAACATTTTGAGTGAGATTCTCGACAATCATACTAACTGAGTTTGCATAGATTTTTGCTTGTAAGCTCGTTGGATCTCCAAAAGCCATTCTTTTATCAAAAAGTCTAAAGTGATATGTTTCTTCTGAAAATGCAGATAATCCAGAATATTTGGTTTGATTTGCATCGGAAGTATTCCCAACAAGCAACACAAGACCAAAAAGAACTGCTACAAACACGGAGCTGACCACAAGACCTCTCTGTTGTTTCAAAATAGTTAGTATTTCGATTCTGTATGTGATCAGTAACACCACAAGAAAAAGCGGCATAAATACTTGATAGGCATGATACGTGAGCATGGTGCTAAAAGCTAAAAAGAGACCTGGAATAAGATAGCTTGCTTTCTTACTAAGAATGCCTCGTACTATAAAAGCTGCACCTAAAACAGCGAGTAACAATGCCAAATTTGCCTCATATGCAATACGAGAGAGTCTGAGTGACCAAGGAGAAATTGCCACTAACCAGGAAAAGACATGAGCAATAGCTACTGAAGTATTATTTTTCTTGTTGTTAAACGACAAAAAAAAGTAGTATGCAGCAGGAATAAGCGCTATTCCTGCTAGTGCTGAAGGTAATCTCACAGCCCAGGCGTTAAGTCCAAAAAGAGAAATAAAGGGAATGGAAGCGTACATGTAGATAGGAAGTTTCCAATCGCCAAAGGACTCAACATTTATTGGCCAAAATACTCCATGTTCATCATGTCCAGTTTTTAAAATACTGTATGCATTATATCCAATTGAAGCTTCATCTCTATTTAATGCCCACGGAATTGATCCAAGCTGATGCAATCGCAGATAACTTCCTAATATAAGTGCACAAAGTATACTTAGGGTTAAAAGAATTTTCTTCATAGTTATCTTCTTACTTCACTCCAAAAGGAACGTTGGAATAAATCTCTAGCAGTGTAATCAATAGTCATAACTGAGAGAATGCTTGCAGAGAGTATCGTAACAAATAGCAAGAGTTGTGCATATTTTGTGTATTTCTTTAGAGGTGTTAATGAGATGAGAAGTGGAAGAGCTCCTAAGAAATATATCATTCTGATAGTCGTTCTGGTTAAGAGTTGAGTCCGTGTTGCATGTACAAAAACATTATTTATTGTAGGCAGTAAGAAAAACCATAAAAGAATTGTTAGCAGATACTTTTCTTCATAAGCCTCTTTGAGTAAAAGAGTGATAAATAGGGCAAAAAAGGGTAGTATTGGATAACTATACCAGCCAAAGAAAGTATACTCACCTCCTGTTATTCCGATAAATCCGAGAATAACTACTGTGCTTAAAATTGAGAACAACCAGAATGGTTGAATTTTTGAAATGTCTTTTTTTATGAGTGCATATACAAATCCAAAAAATCCAAGTAAAAGCCACCCATCATAATAAATATCATTTGCAATATTTGGATAAATGAAAAATCTGTTATACAACGTAGACAAACCTATTGGTAATAAGGTTTGCTGTTTCTGTATAGCCATAAAGAGAGGGAAATTTGTATAACTTGCGTAGAGAAGTAAGGAAGTAATTGAAGCAATAGTAACTAATATACCGAGTTTAAATAAGGGAAAATCTTTTCTGACTAAAGCATATGAAACTAAAATACCTGGAATGAGAATACCCGAAATCTTGGTAAGGAGGGCAGCAACTCCTAATAACAGAAAAGCGATTCGTATTCTATTTTGCTTCTGTTTTTCTTTCTGAGAGAGATTTTCCCATCTATGAACAAGTATCCCCAAGATGAGGAGAAGGAGTATAAGAAAATTCTCTGATACAACAAGACGACTTGAGAAAACAAATACTGGGACCATGGCATAGATTGCGGTTGCGACTAAACTCCACTTCTTTTCTAACACTAGAGATGTCCAGTAACCAAGCAGTGCAACTGCAAGAGTACCTAAAAACAGCATAGGTATGCGAATTACTCTGTGATCCGGAAGAGTTTCCCAGTTATTAGTTGCAATGAGATGAGCAATTCCAGGAATAAAAGCGAATAAAGGAGGATGATCAACTGCTGGTCTTACCAGTGGGGCATGGACAGGTCCTTGTTTATAAATGTACCCTTCGCCGTAAGGGGCAAAATAGGACCAGGATGTAGGCTGCCCATCAGCTAAGATGCTCGATCCAAGCCAAGTCCAAGCATACTCATCTGCTGTTTCCATCGTATTGGGGAATTCCCAGTATCTCCAGGAACGTAAAAAAAAGGCTACAAAAATAATAAGAATATAAGGAAGAGCCGATTTAAGTTTCTTCATGTTGTCTGCATCAAAACAAAATATATATCAGAGTATCTAATCATTCAAATTAAATGTCTTGAGTTCATTGTATACTCAGGCTTTTAGATAATAAAGAACAAAACGATTTCTCAAATGCACAATGAGAATCAATAACTAAGTCATACTTTTGTAATAAAAATACTGTATACTCGATATAAATATATGAAACTTTCTACTGCAGAAAAACTTATTTTTATAGCGGTTCTCTTATTTCTAATGTGGTCTCGTCTGTGGAAATTAGGTCAAGTGCCTGCAACATTAACGCATGATGAAATGGTCTATGCTATTCAAGCTAAGTCGTTTGTAGTACAAGGAAAGTCACTCGACCAAAAGCAAAGCTATTATTCCATACAGCCTATTCATCCAATGTATGCTGAGTGGTCTGCCCAAATCATGAGTTTGGGATTTCACTTTGGCAGAAATCCATTATTTTCCACACACTTAGTATCTGCATTAATGGGGATAACACTTCCATTCGTTTTAGCTGCATTTGTACATGGAATCTGGAAAAGAGAGGATGTCACAAAAGCAGTATGGATTCTCTTTGTTTTCAGCCCATTATTTTGGCAAATGAGTAGATTAAGTTATGATGTTTTCTATAGTATCTGGTTTTATATGTTGGCCGGATCACTCTTTATTCAACCAAAATTAAAATTTGTTTTGTTAAGCATTCCCTTCTATATTTTAGGTTTCTTTCAATATCAAGGGTTTAAATTATTGTTAGTACCTCTTATTATTTTCTTTCTTGCCTTAAAAATAAGTGCAGAAATAAAAAAATGGAAGTATTCCGAAATTATTCAGATAATTAAAAATAAAAGAATACACCTACTTGTTGTGTTACTGGGATTAATTGGCGTTGCATTATATGGATTCATTTTATTGCCTCAACAATCAGCTTCAGCAAGATTGTCTGATCTAATATTTAATGACTTGTCATATTTAACGAATGTGGTGAATTCTGAAAGAAGGTTAACTCTGACAAATCCACTTTTGAATCTTTTGAGCAATAAGTTTACGGCAATACTTTTTTTCATGTTAGAGAAGTTACTAGGAGTTTTTAATCTACATACTTTGTTTTTAACTATCGAACCCAATGTAAGTGGTTTTAGTGTTTGGACTCACGGAGTCTTCTATTGGATGGATATAGTCTTATTCTTCATTGGCGTGTCTGCCTTGTGTATCTCAAGAAAAACCAGAACGAGTGGGTTAGTACTTATAGGAGGAATCCTGACGCTTTGTTTACCAACACTTATTAATACAGGTTCAGACTGGTATTTACTTAGAAGTATGTATAGCTATCTGTTAATTATTGTAGTTTTGGGATGGGGATTAGCGCTTATTAATTCAAAGAAGTATGTAAAATATATTTTTATAGCAGTATATATGTTGAGCATTTTAAATTTCACTTATAACTATTGGTACAGATATCCAATTATGAGTTTAGACTGGAGCAATTTTGACGAAAGAATACTTGCAAAGTACATCCATCATACTGTTACTGAAAATCCACAGAAAAGAATTGTTGTGTATAGCAACGAGCCAGAATTCGATTTTTGGAGTTATCTGTTGTATGAAGACTTGTTATCAACAAATACTAAAGATGCAGTTGCTGAGCAAATGCAACTATACCCAGCATATACAAGTACAAATGCAGAGTATGACTTTGAACATATTAGCTTCAAATCAGCATGTGCTCCACAATCTAATGAGATAAAGTCTAGAGTAGCTTCTTCAGATGAGTTAATAATTGTTCACACAAATCATGATTCTTGCCCTAAACCTAGTCTCGAAGCAAATCACGATGAAGCGATAGCTGATGCAAATCAAAAAGTATTATCTATCTCTGCAATATTAGATAGCGGGGGAAAGATAGATATCTATGGAGATTCTCTCTGTGCAGCATACGCAACCACATTTGTTCATGTTCAGAAAAGTCAGCAACTTTCAATTGATA
Organism: Candidatus Pacebacteria bacterium CG_4_9_14_0_2_um_filter_40_15; assembly: GCA_002788675.1. Taxonomy (GTDB): domain Bacteria; phylum Patescibacteriota; class Microgenomatia; order UBA1400; family PJMF01; genus CG1-02-43-31. The sequence continues at coordinate 29,221 of PFRS01000005.1, read as the reverse complement.
CTCAGAGTATTGATGAATTTTGTTCACTTTGGATCAAAGACTTGGACTGGTAGTAACAAGAATGCTCAAGATAAGACTTTCGTTATACTCTTTTCTCTGGGTTTGATACAATGCTTATGTAGTTTACAAAGAAAGTCATATGCTATCTGTAGTTTTAGCTATATATAACGAAGAACAGAATCTGGCGCGGTGTTTAGATTCAGTGAAACTGATTGCTGATGAAATAGTTGTTGTTGATGGTAGCTCGACTGATAACTCGGTAGAGATTGCAAAGAAATACACTAAGAAAATCATCGAAACAACAAATAAATCCAACTTTCATATCAACAAACAAATGGCTATGGATGCTGCAACCGGCGATATAGTTTTACAGTTAGATGCAGACGAGGTTGTTGATGATGATCTAGCAAACTATATTAAACAACTAAAAAATGATATTAAAGAAGGTACTACACCAACTGATTCTGCCTGGTGGATTCCACGTAAGAATCTTTTCTTAGGCAGTTATCTTACAAAGGGTGGCCAATATCCTGATTCAGTAATTAGATTGTACCTCAAAGGAAAAGCAAGACTTCCTCAAAAAGATGTGCACGAACAAATGGAAGTTGAAGGATCTATTGGCACAGCCAATGGCCATCTCATTCATTATAGTAACCCTACTTTTGCTGACTATTTACGAAAATTCAATACATACACTTCATTCACAGCTGAAAAGTTGCATAAGAAGCACACTACAATTTCTTTTACTACAAGTCTGGATTATTTGGTCAAAAAACCATTAGTAACTTTTTTTAGCATCTACGCTCGACATAGAGGATACGTTGATGGCATTCCAGGTTTTATGTTTGCCCTAATGAGTTCCTTACATTTTCCAATTGCATATATAAAATTATGGGAACTTTCAGAAAAGTAAATCTATGTTAACTGTACTTATTGATACCCTCCCACTTGGAACCGGACACGCTGCCAGAGGGATTGGTAGTTATACGCGTAATTTACTACACGAATTAGAAGAATTTAATGATATTTCTGTTGTTAAATCTTCGGCTGAAGATCAACCAAAGCATATAGATGTAGTACATTATCCTTTTTTTGATTTATTTTTTGATACACTTTCAGTTATCAGAAAAGTTAAGACCGTAGTTACTATTCATGATGTTATTCCGCTTATTTTCCCAGAATTCTATCCGGCAGGAGTGAAAGGTAAGTTGCGATTTAATAAGCAAAAACTTGCACTAAAGTTCGTGTCTGCAGTGATAACTGATTCAGAAAGTTCAAAAAAAGATATTATTAAGCATTTGGGAGTTCCTGAAAGTAAGATTCACGTTATATATTTAGCATCTAATCCTTCTTTAGAACCTCAAAGTGAATATGCCATTGCAAAAGTTCGTAAAAAATACGCACTCCCCAAACAATATGTGTTATATGTGGGTGACATTAACTATAATAAAAATATTCCACAACTAATTAAAACACTTAAGTTCTTACCTGAGTCGATTCATCTAGTTTGCGTGGGCAAAAACTTCACTCCAGAACCTATTCCTGAATGGAAATGGGTTGAACAGCAGCTTGCACTTTCAAATGTTGGAGAAAGAGTCCACTTTTTGACTGATGTTCTTGTTGACGCAACCGATGAACTCTCAGCTCTCTATTCAGGTGCGATTGCTTACATACAGCCATCATTGTATGAAGGTTTTGGGTTACCACTGCTTGAAGCAATGAAATGCAGAGTGCCTGTTATTAGCAGCAACACATCATCACTTACTGAAGTAGCAGGAGATCATGCTTTGTTGGTAGAACCCACTGCTGAAGCCTTTGCGCAAGCAGTTCTATCTATTAATGAATGGTCTAAATCAAAAAGAGAGAGGTGGGTGGCATCAGCTTCTTCTTGGCAGAAGACATTTACTTGGAAAAAAACTGCACAAGAAACAAAGAAAGTGTATGAGCAAGTTGCTAGTCATTAACCTGATATGAAAAAAAGTGGGCTTTTAAAAATTGGATTGCTATTATTGGGTTTTACTTTTTTTGTTGCTCGATTCTATGTAGCTCCACAGTTTCCTTACACACACGACGGTGAAAATCATCTTGCTCGTTTTGCAAACTATAAAATTGCCGTTAGAGAACTCCAAATTCCACCTAGAATCGCTCCGGTACTGCATAATCACTTTGGGTATCCTGTTTTTAATTATAATTATCCATTGGCAAATATTTTGTCGTTGCCTTTTTCTTTTGCTAAAGTTTCTTACGAAACAACGTTTAGCATCTTAGTTCTCTCAGGACTATTTGGTGGAAGTATTGGAGTATTTTCTTGGTCAGGCTTTTTCACTTCTAAACGAGAAATACGTGTCTTTACTGCACTAGTCTGGCTTACGACACCTTATGTAGTTTCACTTTTAGCATATAGAGGAAATATAGGAGAAATACTTGCATATGCACTGTTACCTTGGATGTTTACACTTATTCATTGGCTCAATTTAAAAAAATCCGGCAGGCAATTAGTACTTATGGGCGCTGCAGTTGCTGCTTTCTTGCTTTCACATAATATTACTGTAGTTTTTGCTGTACCATTTCTTTTTGTGTATGCAGCTATTGTCTTTAGGAAACAGCTTGCAAGTTGGAAGCGGGCAGCCTTAGTTGGTAGTATTGCACTGGGTGCAACACTTTGGTTTTGGTTACCTGCATTAACAGAAATGAACGCCACGGTTATTGGTCAAACTGATAATCAAAGAGAGTACACACAACATTTTGTAACCTTAAAAGAATTATTCTCAGCACCACAACAATTTGGATATTCTCTTATTGGTACTATAGACTCTCTAGGCTTCAAAATAGGCTTTACCTCTATGGTGCTGCCAATGCTAACGTTGATTTTATCTTTGGTCTTGAGTATTAAGAACAGTAAAACGAAAGAAGCTAAAAAATGGTTACTTAGCCTTTTTGTATCATTCTCGGCTTTACTTGCCTTGTTTATGCAGCTGGATAGTTCTCAAGCAATTTGGCGAACGCTTCCATTTATGCGATTTATGCAATTTCCTTGGCGATGGGCACTCTTCTTTTTCACCTTTAGTGTTCCACTAGCTGCAACACTTTTGGGAAGAATCTCAAAGAAGATATTTATAGTACTGTCTGTAGTTTGGTTGTTTTCGATTGTACCGTTAGTAAAATTAGCACCAGCCGATACGTTTACAAAAAAAAATGTAGACTACGAAAACTTTACGCTTACAACCTCAACACAAAATGAAAATATGGCTAAAGATTTTACTTATTCTGCCATAGGTTCTTGGGCACCTTCAGCTATAACTCTAACAAAAAATACAGATACAACACTACTTACACAGCTTTGGACGGGAAGAGAACACGTCTATACTGTGGCTACAACTGAAGATATTACTATTGTTGAACCAGTTATGTACTTCCCTGGTTGGGAAACAAGAGTGAATGGGACGCTTGTTGAATACACCAATTCTGATGAGATTAAAGGGAGAGTGGCCTTCACATTAGCCCCTGGTGAGTACGCAATTGCTACAGAATTCACACAACGCACCTGGCCCAGGCTCATTGGAAATGCTGCATTTTTCATTACATTATTTGTTGTTTTCTATTTAGGATTAGGATATAAGAAAAAAGTATGAAAAGACTTTTAGTACAATTTAGTCTTTGGTTACTTGGTTTGTACTGCCTATCTTTCTTAGCTGATTTGTTCTTGCTCTATGCGCCTACATTCCCATATGCAGACGCAATCTTGCCAAACTATAATCTTCCACGCTGGATATACTCTTGGGCCAATTTTGATGGCGTTCACTATCTTACGATTGTGTCTCATGGGTATATAGGAACTGGTCTGATACAAGCCTTCTTTCCGGTGTATCCAGGATTGATTTGGCTTGATGGCCTCTTTCATATCAACGCAATCATATCTGGCCAGATCATCTCACTTGTCTCTTTCTTTGGTGTCTTACTTATTTGGAGTAAGTTGTTTGAAAAAGAATTCACAAAAAGTATTTCACATATTTCACTCGGCCTACTCCTACTTTTTCCAACCAGTTTTTTCTTTGCTGCAGTCTACACTGAGTCGCTCTTTTTACTTTTAATTCTTTCTTCATTCTATTTTGCCAAAAAAAAACAATGGATGTATGCGATTATTCTGGCAGCTGTAGCTAGCGGAACAAAAGTAATTGGAATTGCGCTACTCCCAGCCCTTGTGATTGAGTACTTGTATCAAAGAAACTTGTTGCAAAGTCAATTTATTTCACATCCCAAAAAGTTGCTTCACGAAATTAATTTCACAGATTTCACAAAACTTATAACTATTTTCTTGTCTGCTGGTGGCTTACTGCTGTACATGATATTTTTATGGATTGAATTCCGTGATCCGCTGTATTTCTTTCATGTCCAAGAAGAATTTGGAGGTGGACGATCTGAATCACTCATACTACTACCACAGGTACTTGTCCGCTACATAAAAATATTTGTAACGGTAGACTGGCAAAATTGGAAGTTCTTTGCATATACTCAAGAATTTGCACTCAGTATACTAGCACTCACAACTCTCATTGTAGGCTGGATCAAGAAGCTTCGTCCATCATACTTAGTCTTTTCGTCTTTAGCTTTTCTGTTACCAACCCTTACAGGGACATTTTCTAGTATGCCACGCTATATTCTGGTATGTTTCCCAATGTTTCTCGTTATTGCGAAGTGGTTGGAGGATAAACCCAAATTGCGCTTTGCCTGGTACGGGATATCAAGTATACTTTTGATACTCAACACAGTACTCTTTATTCAAGGGTACTGGATAGCCTAGGAGGTCTAAGATGAAAAAAAGAATTATTGTTACCGGAGGATCTGGTTTTTTAGGAACTCATTTACTCCGAGCGCTTATACAAGCAGGATATGAAGTTAAGAATATTGATCTTCGACAAAGTAAAGAATTCGAAACAGTCTTAGCAGATGTTCAAGATAAAAAAAGAATGCTTGTAGAAATTAAAGATGCTGATGCTGTTTTTCACCTCGCTAGTTTAATAGAGGCAGGAGAATCAGTAAAAGAACCACAAAAATTCATTGATAATAATATTGATGGAACACTTTCTGTGTTAGATGCAATGAGAGAAAATGGCATTAACACATTTATTTTTAGTTCCAGTGCTGCCGTCTATGGTGAACCACTCCATATTCCTATTAAAGAAGATGATCGAACAATTCCTATTAATCCGTATGGCATGACAAAGTTAGCTATTGAAGGTTTACTTTCAAGCTATGTGCAGGCTCATAAATTTACAGGAGTAGCTCTGCGGTACTTTAATTTATATGGACCAGAAGAGCATCATGAGCCAGAATCGCATGCACTGCCAAGATTCATTAAACAGATCTACCAAGATAAAGAAGTGACCGTTTGGGGAAGTGGTGAACATCTTCGAGATTACATTCATATCTCAGACATAGTTGACGCTCATCTTAAAGCGCTTGACTATGCATGGAGTAATCCAGAGAAATATCATTACTTTAATCTTTCAACAGAAAAACCTTCATCTGTGCTTGATCTTGTTTCAATTATTGAAGAAACAATGCATAAAAAAGCTACGGTCAAACATTTTCCTGCCAGACCAGGAGATCCACTCAAACTGTATGCTGACGCGTCAAAAGCTCGAAAAGAGTTGGACTGGGAGGCTAAAGTCGCATTTTCTGAAGGAGTAAAAGGAGTCGTGGAGTACTTTATGAACTATTGGGAAGAAAATTTTGATGAAGCAAAGTAACACTCAGTTACCCAAAAATGTCTGGATTGTGATGCCAGGTTTCAATGAAGCTGCTTACTTAAGAACGGTGCTTAAAAAAGTTAAGAGTCACACGAACAATATTATTTTCATTGATGATGGTTCTACAGATGATACAGCAGAACAAGCAAAACAAGAACTAACACATGTGCTTAGGCACAAAGTAAATCTTGGAAAAGGAGCTGCGCTAAAGACAGGTTGCGAGTATGCATTTAACTCTTTAGGTGCCGATGTTGTAATTCTTATGGATAGCGATGATCAACACAATCCAGCAGAATTACCTAGGTTTTTAGAAGCTCTAACCAAAACAAAGTCAGAAGTCGTGTTTGGTGCCAGGCGTGTAGACGCTCAGATGCCCTTTTTTAAGCGTTTTTTTAACAAGATGGCCTCTTATAGCATTCATTTGCTCTTTGGTGGAACAATAATTCCCGATATTCCATCTGGCTACAAAGCATTTACAAAAAAAGCATATTCCAAAATAAAATGGAACTCATTAGGATACCAAGTTGAAATGGAAATAGCATGTAGAGTTACAAAACAAGCACTTCCTTTTACAAGTATTACCATAGATACTATCTATCACGATCATGATAAAGGTATGACAGTACTCAATACGCTCGATTTATTTCATAGTATACTGTGGTGGAGGATAACATTATGACCATTTTTCAAATAATTTCAGCTCTCTTTGCGCTCTTTATGATGTACGTAGTAACAATTCACGGCAAAAAGAAGAACTTATCGAAGCCAGAAGTGTGGGCATGGAACTCAGTTTGGATTGGGTTTATAGTCATCGCATTGTTCCCTCATCTCTTACTGGGAGTTACCGGTCTACTCAATTTTGCACGAGTATTTGATTTACTCATTGTTGTAGCCTTTATGATACTTTCAGTAGTTGTCTTTATGAGTTACTTTACTGTTAAGACCCTACAAAAGAAATTAGAAGAAGCTATTCGCAATGAAGCAATAGCAACAGGAAAGAAAAACGCTCATGGCAAAAAGTAAGCAACCGGTACTTAGCGTCGTTATCCCAGCATATAACGAAGAAAATACAATTGAGGCAACACTCAAAGCTTTGATGGCAGCACCACTTCCTCAATTAGAAATTATTGTGGTTGATGATGGATCTCAAGACAACACTCGAGAAATATTAAAGAAAAATGAAAAGAAGTACATCGACATTCTTATACTTCGAGAAAAGAATGGAGGCAAAGGGGCAGCCCTCAGAGATGGTATCGCCAAAGCAACCGGTGAGTTTGTTGTGATTCAAGATGCTGACCTTGAGTATGACCCCGAGGATCTTCCGGCAGTGCTCCAACCATTACTCGATAATCGAGCAGATGTTGTGTATGGATCACGGTTTATGGGCAGTGCAGCACATAGAGTTGTGTATTTTTGGCATTACTTAGCCAACATGAGTCTGACAACACTCTCAAATATTTTTAATAACTTAAACTTATCTGACATGGAAACAGGGTATAAGATGTTTAGACGTGAGTTACTCCAAGAGATTGTAATCACTGAAAATTCATTTGGAATTGAACCAGAAATTACCGCCAAAATTGCTCACAAAAAAGCACGCATTTACGAAGTTGGTATTTCATACCACGGTCGAACCTACGAAGAAGGCAAGAAGATTGGACTTAAGGATGCCTTCCGTGCTGTTTGGGTGATTGTGAAGTATGGTGTTGGGTTAAAACTCTTGTAATTAAGTTCTGCCGTTTGCTCTAAGACGTCCATAGGTTGATATTGCACTAGAAAAGAATAGCAGTGACGCCTTATCTCCTAATTTAGGGTCCCGTAATTCAGGAATTTCATTTAAAAGATTTCTCCTCACATTTTCAACTGTGTTTGCATCACCTCTCATTTCATTAGTAAGTGCTATCCTCATTTGTTCTTCAACAACTGTTGCTAATCTTGGCATTGAATACGCAACGCCGTTATTTGGACCTCTGTAATCACCCATATTTTTTAGCAAACCTATTGCAGTAATCAGAGCGCTTTCATCTGTATTTTGGCCTGTAACGATATTGACCAACTGTTGAAAATTTAATTCAAGTTTTTGTTTATTCCTCTCAGCTTCAACATTTTGTTCAGCTATTAATACTGCCTCACCATGAATGCAGGACTTTACTAAAGGTTGCATAAATTGTGGAAACATAGCTGCAGTTGCATCATGGTTAATGGTATCCCCTCGTTGCATATTTCCTATAGTAGTGTTCAGTCGACTAAGAATTGAGCGATGAGAAAGCGTTAAGTCATAAAAGGCTTTTTTTACAGATAGTGTGTTAAACAGTCCCATTAGTTCAGTCAAATTTTTAGCTGAATCAAATAAGGAAAGTGCATCAGCCATTTCCTCATCGAGTGATAATTCTGCTCTAGCTGTAGTATTTTCTGTTTTTGGATTAAATGCTTCTGCTTGCGATGTAAATTCTCCCATATTTATCTTTCTATTTGAATTACTGCTTGTTTAGGTTTTCTAAGCTGAATTTTAAATCCATCTAATTCTTCTTCACGGATAAGGACAGTGGATTCATTAACCGTTTCCATATATTGAGTATATATGAAAGGACTAATAAATACATCTGAATTGTTCTCGATCACCAAGATGTGATTACTACCGGGATGATCAACTTTGGTAAAATATCCATCTGCTGGATAGCCTTCAGCTAAATATCCATACCAATTAGGTTTAATGAGTGAAGGATTTTCCGAAAGATAGTTTTCAAATGTAGTTGCCCATACAGTCTGCACACCGTACGGCGTTCCCATAACGCCAAAAGTAAATGAATCACCACCGAGCTCATATACTTTCTTAACAAGCTCCTTCTTTTGTGAAAGTAATATCGCTGATTGATGGAAGTTGTACAGTTGTAATGGTGCATTCTTTTCAACGTTAGATTTTAGCTGAAAGAGCTGAGAAAAAATAATCACCGCCACAAGTCCAAAAGCAGCAAATGTGTAGCCATCAACATAGAGAATCCATATGATCACAGCAAAGAAAATAATTATTGGCAGAATAATAGAAAGATTCAAAAAGACTGCATCAACAAAGTGAAAGGTCATTAAAAAGCTGTGTGCAAACAAAAGTGCTAAAACGTAATATATTTGTTTTTGATTGTTTCGTTGCACAATATGTTTCCATAAGAATAGTAAGACTACACCTCCCGCAATTAAACCCCACAGACCCATAGCAGGAGTAACTCCGAATACATTCTGGCTAATTGTCATACCTAGATGATCGAGATATTTTGAAAAAGCCTGACCTGCTAAATTGATTCTGTCAGAATGACTACCTACAAATTGAGAAAGAAAAGTACTACTGCCTAAGAAGCCAAACTTGATTTCAGCAATAATGAATGAACTCATGCCCAAGGCTAATCCAATATGATACTTAAGTATTGATTTAAATGAAACACCATACAAATAAAAAAGCACATAACAGAGAGCGATAAGAAAAATTAAAAAGAATTCACCTTGAATTGCTAAACCAGTGAACAGACCTGTAAAAAGTGCTCTTTTATTATCTGCAAGAGTTTTCCAAAGAAAGTAGTACATCCAGCCAAGCATTGGGATAGTGATGGAAACATTTGATAACCAGCGAGCATACTCAACCTGTTGATAGGCAAGAGCAAAGAGAAACACCGCCAAAAGAGTAAGTCGTTTATCCTTAAACAGCTCATGAACTAATAAAGCTAGCGGAATAATAGTACTTAAATTTAAGACAATCATTGCATACATTAGGATGTTTGGATTCCACTGAGCAAAATGATAGAAAGGTGCTGCAAAGTAATAATAGAGTGGACCATGGTTCAGTCCAAAAAACTCTGTTTGTGGACCAACAATAATTGGGTTTCTTTCTCCAATAATACTTCTAATTACAATAGAATCTCGAGCTTGATCATAATCCCAGATTAGGTGATCAGTTCCAGGCCATACTCTTAAATATAATCCGAACAATGAAATCAATCCAATAAGAATCCAGTCACGAAGTGAGAGCTTTTGAAAATATGAAAATGTATTTGAAATAACAACTAGTATTTGTCTCATCTTGAGCTCTCATTCTTATATGCTTTATACACGGTTATGGCGTCCGAGATATTGACTGTATCAACAATAGTTAGCTCTGAGGTAATAGCATCCCACCACTCGTCTTGTACATTTTGATAGTGCGGTTTTTCAACTATCAAGAAAACTAACTCTGAATCAGTTTGGATTGCGTCAATATGTTTATACGTATTGTAGTCAGTCTTTTCTGGAGCATAACTAAATTCAGCTGGAATCTGAGCTCCCTGACGAATTTTATTTAAGAAGATGTATTGATAGGTATAGTCATACACTTGTGGCACAAATTGATACGAACTAAATTCAGCCCCATTTGCCATGTCATAGACAGTATCAACTGCAATTTGTTTAGGCTGGTATAAATCCGCTGTTCTGTTTGCCAAATCAAGATAGGTTTGTCGTTGCCATCCAGCATGCAAGATTGCTAAAACAAGAAAAAAGAACATAATTGCAGGTTTAAATATACTTTTAATTCCTGTGAAATAACCACCAACTGCATAGATCCACACAGGCATCAAAGCAACGAGATAGTACGCTTTAACTGGTAAAACAAGGTATAAAAGGAATGTTCCAACTATGAAATAGAGAACAGGAAGAGATTCATCTCTATTTTTGTGATGTTTAAGATAGAGAAGTGTAATCAGGACTATAAGTAGGCCATACCAGAAGTTAGGATGAATGGGTGAAAGCGCCTGACCTGCAGTTGTAACAATTTCTGAAGCAACTTCACCCAATCGACCAATACCCGTTGCATTTGGTTCGATAACACTAGACTCAGTACCAAAGTTCTGAATAAAGGCGAGTAATGACTTTGATTGAATAAAGTTATTTTTAATTTCAAACAATACGAACGGGACAAAAGAGGCAGAAAAGACACCGAGTGCTATACCTATTTGTTTCATTGATGGACGTATTTTTTTAACTACAAGAGAGGCTAATACAACTGGAATTGCTACAATTCCATAAGCAGGTTGAAAATGGAAAAGCAGTGACGTCAGTGCCGCAACAAGCTCCAATTGTACAGTGTCGATTTTTTTATTACTTTTTATTTTGGTAAGTACTATCAGTAATGGCCCAATAATGAGTGTAGTCATATACGGAGTCCAAGCATTTTGTTGTGCTCCAATAAGCCCACTCGAAACGGCATACAAGAACGCCTCAAAGGTGCCCACATACTTTTTGAAGAGATATATATTTATCGCAACACCAAGCCAAACAACAATAACCCCAGCAAAGGGTGTAAAGTTCATAAGAATATTTGGAATCAGAGCAATGTAGTACCATGCAGGACCATAAAATAAACCAGGGATACTGGTAGTTGGACCAACCAGACTTGGATCTTTATATTGATACATTTCAAGCATGATTAATGAATCTTTGGCCATATCATATTCAAAAGTAAACAGACCGCCGTGAATTGGGTACCAGCGAAGAATAATTGCTAAAGTGGTGAGACAGAGAAAAGAAATGAGGAACCAGTACTTTTTAATTGTTTTGAAAAGTATATATGTTGAGAGTATTTTTGCTATTTTATTCACCAACTTAGTATATCGTAATTCTAATATTTAGACTACTTGAACAAATAATACTGCCCTGTAGTAGAATAATAGTTATGAAAAAAATAACTTTCCCCAAAATTACTGTCATCACCCCAAGCTACAACCAAGGCCACTTCATTAAAGAAACTATTGAGAGTGTGCTCAACCAGAATTATCCAAATCTAGAGTACATCGTTATGGATGGTGGATCAACAGACGGCACTGTTAAGATTCTAAAATCATATGGCAAAAAGTTTACTTGGGTTTCAAAAAAGGACAAAGGCCAAACAGACGCAATAAATCAGGGAATTATAAAGTCTACTGGCGACATTATTTGTTACCTTAATAGTGATGATGTTTTTTTGCCAAATACTCTAAATACAGTGGCTGAATACTTCATGCAACATCCTGAAGCAATGTGGGCTACTGGTGACTACTTTATTATTGATGCTGATGGCAATAAAATACAAAGCTTTGTAGCTAATTACAAAACATGGTTACGTCAAAAGCCAACAATGATGCGTTTATCGATTGCAAACTATATTATTCAACCAAGTACTTTTTGGCGTAAAGAGCTGATGGAAGATATCGGCATGTTTGATGAAAATTTGCATTTTTGCATGGATTTTGATTATTGGATGCGTGCCATGGCAAAGTATCCACTCCATGTGCTTAATTCTCACTTCTCACTGTTTAGAATCCACGGGAGCTCAAAAGGTGGTGCACTCTACGAAAAGCAGTTCAATGAAGAGCATGAACTTGTTGTGAAATATGTGAAATCACCTGTAATACGATTCATTCATAAGATTCATGCCACGCTTATTGTGATGGCGTATAGGGTGATGAAGTAAAATGAATAACCCCTACACAGAGTGCAGGGGTTAAATCAATTCAAATCACACTATTTTTAGCTTAAATTTTCAACTATGGCTACGGTGTTGGTGTTTCTGTTTCAACAGGCATAGCCGAAGGTGATGGAGCTGATGTTGGCTCCACTGGTCCTTCCGGCTGTAATGCCTCAGGAAGTAGAGAAGCATCAACACCCGTGGTGCCATCTCCAACTGGATAGTTCAAGAAGAACGGGAAGGGTAGTAAGCCGCCATCAACTGACTGTCCGGTATCCTGATCTGCACCCACTGAGTAAAAGAACATGTCTGGAACTTCTCCTGTAGCATGCGTGGCAATTTCATATGCCACCAAGCTGGGATATTTTCCCAACTCAATACCTTGTAATGCCAGCGATTCAGCTTGTGCGTTCGCGGCAATTACAGTCTGCGTTGCTTCGGCCTGGCCTCTATCGGTATTGGTCTTGTTTGTAATAGCTGCAGCAGTGGCAACTGCCGCACGCTCAAACTTGTCATCGATAACATCCTGAACGTCAGGATTGTCATAAACTAGACCACCAATTCCACCAAGTTGTAAAATGGTAATGCCGTAATCCTCAAAGTAAACCTTGGCATCACTCTCTACATTTGCGAATATTGTTCCCGCATCAGCTTGGCCACCCTCCAGGGAAAGTGCTTTGAAGTCAGCATATAAACGATCGCTGACCCAGCCACGGACAAATTCATCTATGACCTGTTCTAGACCTACCTGTAAATGAACTCCCGTGCCAATTTCGTCTGGGTCACGGCCGACACCACCAAAGTAGTACAAGAACTTAGCGGAATTCTGTTCTTCGATGACTGCATTTATAACTACCCCATGCCAAAAGCCAATACTTTCTTGGCTCTCTAAGGGTATAGCCGCTGTTTTTCGATTTGAATCGTTAATAGCATTAACTGCACCGTTTTCGGGGACGTATGTCCATTGGCGAAATACTGGCGAGCGATCAACGAGGATAACGATTTCTTTTGGAACAAAATCAATATTCCAATACATACGACCGATTTTGTGTTCGGAATAGTGTATTTCGATGATTTTTGAGGCAACCTGATTGTCACTCAGATACTGCACGGAATCAAATTGCTCTTGGGCACTTGTATCTCCCTGAGCGGGTAACAAGTAGGCCGTTTGATTCGGTTGAACCTCAACAATTGAGGTGCCTTTGTATGGTTTACAGCTAGCTAATCCGACTGCAACAATGAGTAAGACTAAAGACAACAGTGTAGTTGTCCCTGAAGAACGGCTATTTCGCCATTTCTTTACGAAGAATGGAATCCACATAATTGCTAGCCCTCCAAAGACTAGTACATTAGCGATAATCGCTGGGATATTGTTTTGGGCCATTGTTAAGGCCCATGCATTTTCTGCGATAGAATCAGAAAACTGACCTACGCTTGCGGCCGCTTGGTACAGGCGAGCCTGTGGCATGTATAACAGCATAAAAATGCCGTATACTGCCAATAGGAAAACTGATGCACTAATGCGCACCCAAGGTTTTTTTTCTTTCTTCACTGTTCACTCCATTTTTTTGTTGTGATTTGAATTGTTAATAAACACATTGGCAAAAAATGTTACTGCAAAAGCAACGAGCCAATGAGCCGGTATTATATTCTATATGGACTTTTCTGTCAAATAAGTCAAAAATATGAGCTGAGGTTGAAATAATCTTTGTTTCTCTCTAGAATAAAGCAGAAAAGCAAAAGGATTATGAAAGAATTTTCACTCAAAAACAAACGAATCGTAGTTACCGGAGGTGCAGGCTTTCTGGGCTCACACTTAGTAGCCGAACTTCAAAAAGAAAAACCAGCAGAAATTGTGGTGCCTCGCAGCAGTGAATTTGATCTTCGTAAAAAGCAAGATGCTGCCAAAGTAGTTGCAAATGCCGATGTAGTTATCCATTTAGCCGCAAATGTAGGTGGTATTGGCTACAATCAAGAACATCCTGCTGAACTTTTTTATGACAACCTTTTAATGGGAACTCATGTTCTTCATGAATCCTACAAAGCCGGTGTTAAAAAATTCGTTGGTATTGGTACGATCTGTGCATACCCAAAGTACACTCCTGTACCTTTTAAAGAAGAAGACCTTTGGAATGGCTATCCAGAAGAAACAAATGCACCCTATGGTCTGGCTAAGAAAATGTTACTAGTACAGTCACAGGCATATCAAGATCAATACAACTATCCAGCCATCTACTTACTGCCAACAAATCTGTATGGGCCAAAAGATAACTTTAACCCAGAATCTTCACATGTTATTCCTGCACTTATTCGCAAATTTGTTGAAGCTAAGGATGCTAACGCTTCAGAGGTTACTGTCTGGGGTACTGGTGCTCCTACACGAGAATTTTTATTTGTTGAAGATGCAGCTCGAGCCATAGTCTTAGCAACCAAGCACTACAACAGCCCTGAACCAGTAAATTTAGGATCAAATTTTGAAATTAGTATCGCCGAGCTGGCTCACACTATTGGAGATGCAGTAGGATATTCTGGCAAAGTCATTTTTGATACCAGCAAACCAGATGGTCAACCACGTCGAAAAATAAATACCAGCAGGGCTGAGCAAGGCTTTGGATTTGTGTCTGAAGTTACTTTCGCAAAAGGTCTTAAGAAGACTGTAGAGTGGTATCGCTCCCAGGCTAAATAATCCCCACCAAGAATTATTTTTAACACAAATACTACACCCGCCCTCACCGGCGGGTGTTTTATTTATTGACTAGAATAACCCTGCTGCAAAAACACTAACCAGATTGTTTTTACTCACTCCACTTGCTATGATTATGCGTGATGCAAGAAGCACAACCAACAATACTTGACATACGAATGGCTTTTCCCAAAGTTGACAAAGGTGCTGTTTTAACTGACAACGAAATTCAAGCAAAGACTCAAGCAGTTCTTGCTGAATGGGCTTCAGAAAGTACTGAGTTAGAAGCGACTAAACCAGTCACAACAACTGAAGACCTGCAACTTCCAGCGGAGTTAGACCTTACTGCCAATTACACAATAATTGAGCGATACCAAAAAAGCATTCAACAATATTTCGGTGAGCAACGAATGTCTGAAGTTATTGCTGCGTTGCCTTCAAAGATAGATCTTCTTGCTCTTTCACGGTGGGGTTTTAATCTCCTAAACTACTGTATTGGGATTGATGAAGCCTGCGCAGATCACGTACTTTCTCTGCTCCCAGACACTCTATCTCCTGAAGAAGTATCAGCTTTGGGTCATTTTATTAAAGCAGACTCAAGCTCTTTACAAAACACTGAGAGATTTTTGGCTAAAATAGATTCCATTGATCTAGGCGGGTTTCGACAAATGGATGATTATGCTTGGAGTAGCGCTCTCAAAGACACGAGTATTGCCGCCACATTCTTAGAAAAACTGTCAGCTCCCATTAACATTGCTCAACTCTCAGAGAGCAGTAGCCAAACTGTCATTCAATTAGCAGTTCAAGACAGGAAGATTGCCCAACGAACACGGAATTCATCGATACTCTACGAAAAACTGCCCGAACTTTTTGACTTTTCGCGACCAACTCGAGCAGCCTGGGATTTTGTAATCTCAATATATGGTGTTTCAATACGAGAGATATCAAGTAGGATGATCTTTCCGAGCTCACTTAATGCTCCAAATGAAGGATGTAAACAGGTCATATCAAATTGCTTACCCTACAGACCAGAGCAAGCTCCAAAACTTTTGAACCAATACCTTGCTTTGACAGATCTTACCACAATCGAAAGTGCAGGTGCTGAACTTTTACTCAACGTATTAAGAGAGGCAGAGTATTCCCAAAAAAACACTGATGATGAAAACGTTGCCGATACAGTTGTAGCATCGATACCAAATACACTCCCCATTTCTGAACTAAGTCTTGGTGGTGTGCTTGTTCTGAATTCAATCTTGTCACACAGAGGATTCTCAAAAAAAGCAGAACTCCTAGAAAAACTACAAGGTCCACTTGATCTCACTAAAATTCCACACAACATCGACACTATTTTAAGGAAAACTACTTCAGAGTTTACCGAAAGTATGCTTGCAACTATACAACCCACATCAATTTTAGATCTTTCCGATGGAGCAACCAAGCTACTTGAAGGGTTTTGCATAAGTCGGCCTGAAATAATTCCTACTATTTTGACAATCCCAACAGACTTAAAAAACCTCAACCAATTTCAAGCCTCTCTTCTTGCTGAGTGCATCAAAGAAGCAAAAATTGAGAATACAATGCAGGTTTTCGATTCACTCTCTAAGTCACTCTCAAAAGCACCAATTACAGGGCCAGAGTTTATGATTTGTTGGAAATTATTAGATGATCCCTCATTTAAGGATAAAGTGGCTGAAATACTTTCACATCTTCGCTCTGAGGTTCGCAAACCATTGGATCTTGATACCATTTCGACTAACACGCAAGTTGGGCCATATCTTCATGAACAAATTGCCTTGCTGCCCATTGTAAAAGAGACACGTAAAGAGTTTGCGTTTGGTTGGCAACGATTTGAGCTAAAAAAAGAAGATTCAATAGCCTATATTTACATTAAAAAAGGAGCATTCCCGCCTAAAATACAGTTTAGAACTGATTTGCATGTGAGAGAGAAAAGATATCAGTTTGGACAATCAAACGAGAAACTAGCTTCCTATAAAGAGGCCTGCCAAGCCATACCTGAATTTATCAATATGGGTTTCTATCAAGAACTTAACGATAACCCTAAAGCTATTCTAGAAAATCCACGTATTTTAGAAAAACCTATAACTGGCCTTTCTGAAGATACTTCTTTTAGAGAGGTATTTGGCGGAGCGCAGGTTAATCAATACCTTGACTACAAGGAACAATCACTGATAGATCACTTAACGAGTCAATATTACTACATTAACTTGGAACTAAAAGCTCATGGTATTGTTCATGGACATCCGCATGACCGAAACATGAATGTTCGTTTTTTACTCGTCGATTCAGAAGGAAAAAAGCAAGTGCTTTTCGATGCAAATCAGGCTATTCGGCTGGCAAAAGAGCAAAAGTGCCAACTCACTCCAATTGTAACTCTTCGGGACTGGGATAGATCAAAAAGCAGCTAACTTTCATTTTAATTCTTTAAGAATACAAACGTACAGTCACTAAAATAAGTATATCTAGCAACCTTTCAAAGGTATTGATATTGCATGATATACTATAAGTCTTAATCGCTTATATATTTTTTGAAATAAGTGATCCACTCTTTCACACACTAGATTCCTGTAAACTCAGGAGTAGAGGATCTGACTGCACTTCGCATAGAGCTTCTATTACTACCGTTTACAGGAGCATTCAAATTGAGAAGACTTAAACAACTCTTTTGGGCAGTTTTTTGGATACTTGCTATTGCAAGTGTGATAGTTGGCTGTCAGGTAAGCGCTCAATATTTTGATTTCAGGAGTCAGGATGGAAGAAAAGTTGCGGTGACGGATAACGCATTTTCTGTTGAGTACTATCAAGATGCGGCGAAAAAAGTTTGTGGCTACAATCCACAAACATATTCGCCAAATGATGGCTTAATCAAATCTCAGATGATCTGGTCACAATATGAGATGAAAGCCAGCAGAACTGAGAATGGTATGCAGTATGCAGACTATTATTCAGCTAACGTTTGGTTAAATGGGTATACCTACCCAGTAAACATAGAAGCAACTGCCGATGGGCCAATTGTAACCAGCCTCACTGAAACAAGGCTTAACAGCGATAAATTGAATGCGCTTCTTACCCAAGCGGCGCTTAAACAGCTGTACAAGCCACTTCACTATATTGAAGTTATTGGCAGTCCTGACGCGAACAGCGAATTTTCCACTGCTAAAGTGTACTGCAACTCAGTATACTCAAATGATACCTTTGATAACCAATTTATAAAAAATCGACTAGCAGAATTTGAATAGTGTGTACCAACCGAGGCCCTTCAATGCATTTGAGGGGCTTTTTACTTGTTATTCTATGATTATAGGATATAATAACTATTGTATATTCCTAAGATATCATCGAACTCATTAGAGTAGTGGATATCAGAAAAATATCAAAATGAAAGAAACACTCATAATCGGTAACCATCCAGAAACGCTTAAAGCCGCAGTTCAAATTGCAAAATTAGTTCGCGACGAAAATCCTGTTATCCTGAGTGTCCCCTTTATTGCAAGTCTTTTTGATCTTATTGCTCCCAATGCAGTGGAAATAATGCCTATACGTGCGACAGATTTTGAAAGTACAAGAATTGGTAACGCAATTATTAAAACAATTTTGGGTGTCCACAACTCTGTAAAGCAACCACTCACCGTTCCCCAAAGACCCATTGAAGCTGCTGCCAGCAAACTAGCCGATGAACACAGAAACGTGCTCATTTTACCTGCAGGATTTGCTCACAAGGACTTAGATACCCAGGAACGTTGGGTAAGTGGCGTTGGCAAAATTGCCAGAGCAGCCTACCTCAAAAATCCTGATATAAATATCGCGTTGCTGAGAATATTTGGATACACTCGTTCTGAATTATCAGAACCAATTCCTTTAAAGGATTCTGGATTAATGCCTGAACTCACTGATAGGCCACTTCGGGATAGCCGAGAAATCACCGCAAATTTCGCCAAATATTATAATGACTATTTTGCTGTGGGTAAAAAATAAGCCCCCTGGAAGTCCAGAGGGCTGTTAAACTTGCTATACAGTACAAAGACCGTAGATTATGGATCCAATAAACATTACCAATAAGACAATCAACGCTCCCAAACTTGCGTTTTCTTCGCTTGTAAAATCACGAAAGAAAACATAGGTTGAGATAGATACTGGAAGTGCAACTATGCAAAACCAGAATATGCTAATCGTCAGAACTATACCAATTTCTTCAAAATTCATCTGATCGCTCCTGTGAGCCTGTCTGTTTGACCTTTGATAGTTAATGATCTATAGCAGTTTATTTGAGTATTATAACTCAATATGAAAAGAAATCAATAGTTATAGGATTATGTTATGATTCAAATAACTTTGAAAATTTCTTTTGAACACATATATAAACTACCATGATAAGTACCGTAAGCCCAGATAATCCCAAACCCTGGTACAACTTTCTCGGTGTATATTCCAAAACAAGCATTTGAGTATCCGGCTTCAGAGTAACTTTTCGCATACCAGTATAGTTTTCAATTTCAACCGTGGTTCCATCACTAATTGCCTTCCAATCCACATCATACCGATCCGCAATAATCACCGCCGTATGTCCTGCAGCATTTGTCGGCTTCAGCGTAATAGTATTTGGCGTTTCATATATTTCACCCTCAAGTGCAGTACCATCCTCATAGCGAATTCGTGGCAGTGCGTCGCGGCGCTCATACAGCTTCCAGAGCTCATCTTGCAAAACCAACGTGTGCATAGAAAAATCTTCTGTGGTTGGGTAGAAGGTATCAACTAAGTAGTACTTCACTGCCCAATCTGCCAAAGCAGAACTAGTGGCTGAAATTTCTGGCACGTTGTTTATGCCGACTACCTCTGTAGTGTTCCAGCGTGCATTCACATCAATTGGCAAAAGTGTCGTATACGCATTAAGCGAGTTAAGCCCATGGGCCATGTGCATGTTCGGTGTGGCACCATCTACCATGCGTTGCAGGTGGTTAAACTCTTGTAGCTCTTGTGTATCAATGTACGAATCAGAGAACGGTTTTCGCACGTATACGGCTTCCCAGTAGGAACCATACTCTGTGTAGGGAGCGTTGTAGTTGCGGATAAGGTAGCGGGATTGGCTGTCTTGGGGAAGTTGCTGAATGAGTGTGCTTTGTGAATCGTAAATGCTGGCAGGGCCAATCCAAATCATGGCCGAGGAGCCGTAGGCGATGTCTAAAACCAGACACGCTGCAATCACTATAATTTTTAGTTGCTTTTTAAGATAGAACAGTGCCACAAGGGCAATACTTAGGAAAACTGCTGAAACAAACATGTTTTTAGCAATAGAAATCAGAATTAATTGATCGCGCTCAAAGGTATGGAACAGACTACCAGCCACATACGGCTGAATCCTATCCCAAACTAGGCTGAAATTATATTGAGAGATCCAAAGCAGTGCTCCAGAAAAGAGTGTAGCTAGAGCTGACAACACTAACACACCATTATTGTGCAGTTTAGAAACTTTTTTAGGGAAGACTGAAAGTAATTCAGGAATAAGTAACGAGAGTGCCAAGGCAGAGACAACTAAAATAAGTGACGGTCCTCGGGTAAAAGAGAATAACGGAAATTTACGGATCACATCATAACCCGGCAAGTACTCACCCATGGCTAAAAGTATTGGTACGACAATCAGGCTCAATAAAAAGAGGATGCGACGACTCATTTTTTTATATAGTGTCACACCTGCCAATAATACAAAGGTTATCCAAGGGAAATAGAGTGACACCGTTGGCAAGGCATTCCAGCCTGGGCCCCACCGCACTCCGTCTTTAGGATTGTCAAAGAAGTAGGGAACCACAAACTTACTGAACTCAACCGGATGCAACGATCCAGAAACGGCCTGAGCGTCTGATTGGAGGGTTCTGGTTGAGTTACCTAAGACGTCTAGAAACGGCATCCACACAAAAGCTGAGACTGCTACTGAGACTACAACAGCACCAAGCCAGAGAACGAGCCAAGTGAGGTGGGATTTTGGCGTGTTTTTGTTTGTTTGGAGGTGCGTGTAGAGGGAGAAGGCGGCGGCCGCCAGGCCGCTATAGAGCACATGTACCGGATAGCCCCCAACTAGTTGTAACAGCACCATGCCTACTATTCCCAAAAGATACTTTCTTCCTTCTGAAATTCGCATGCCAAAGTACACAAAAAAGGGCATCCAGGTAAGCGACTGCAAAAAGGTGATGTTATTAAACGAGTTCACGAATTGAGCTGAGACGACCCACAGCAACGCTGCAACTATTGCCAAAGCCGCGTGTGCTTTGTGCTTCTTAAACCAAAAGTCTGCCAACAGATACATTCCCCAGGCTGAAAAGAGTATGTGTAACAGAATAGTGAGATTGAGGGCTGTGGAGGGTTTAAAAAGGAGGAAGAGGAGGGTGGTGGGGTAGAAGATTGATTGATTTATATCTGCTAGCCAAGGTAGACCTCCGTAGATAGTAGGGTTCCAGAGTGGAAGTACTCCTTGCTTCAGCCAGTGGGCTGTGTAGATTTTGCCGGGGATCATGAGAGAGACGTTGTCGGCGAAGGTGAGGGTTCTGGGTAGATTAACCACAACAACACTCAAAAGAAGGAGTGCAAGTAAGACAATAAGTGATTTTTTTTGTTTCAAAAAGGACATCATCTTGATATAGAATAGCATAGTTTCGGCTGTCTAAGATAGCTACTGTAGTGTATTATGAGTAGTGAAGAAACCAGTCAGAAATACTCGTATGATCATTGGAATTAATTTACTCTACCTTATCCCAAATCAAGTTGGCGGGACTGAGTATTATGCGCGTAGCATACTTTCTGCACTTGATGCACACGATCCCAACAATAATTATATACTTTTCTGCAACCAAGAAAATTGCCACAGTTTTAAGAATCTTTCAAAAAAGTTTAAGATCGTTTGTTTACCAATTCATGCCAGCAATAGGATAGCCCGGATTCTCTATGAGCAACTCATATTTCCATTTGAAATCTTAAAATACTCTTGTGATGTGTGTTACTCGCCAGGATATATTGGGCCAGCTCTAGTTCCAGGTGTTAGAAAAGTAGTTACTGTCCATGACACCAATTGGAAAGACCATCCTGAAGATTTTTCATTCATTTCCTATTGGGCAACCAAACTAGTAACTGAGTTTTCAATGCTCTTTGCTACGCAATTAATTGTTTCTTCAGATTTTGCTAAACAACGCTTGTTACACTTCTTCCCTTTTTACGCAAAAAAGACTCAAGTGGTATGGCCAGGTATTGAAGAAAGTTTCAAAAAAGCAGTAGCTACTGCTCCAAAGCCTAAGATAAAAAAATATCTGCTTACGGTGAGTGCTTTCTATCCGCATAAAAAGATCACGTACGTACTTGATCTTTTTGAAGAACTTAAAAAGCATCCTGATTTTAAAGACTATTCATTGGTCTTGATTGGCAATAACGGCAATGATAAACAAAAAGTTCTTGATAAAATAGCTATACTTACCGATGTTCACTACTTTCCCAAAGTATCGTACTCAGATCTGATAAGCTACTACAAACATGCAGCTTTAGTTATTCAGCCAAGTATCTATGAGGGATTTGGGTATCCTGTGTATGAGGCGATTACGGCTGGAAAGAGGGTTTTGGTTGGAAATAAGAAGCTCTATCATCTTACAGTTCAAAAAAATCTTAGTGAAATTACCCATTCAGTCAGTAACGATATCAAGCTCATTAAGAATACTTATAAAAATAGCAACACTGCTAACGACACCGCCATTACATTTTTTAAATACAAAAGAGTGGTTGCTGATCTTTTAGAAACATTTTATGGAACTTAATCACAACTGTCTCTATATAATGATGGGTTACAACAGTCCTGAAGTAACGGAAAAAGCAGTAACTGAGCTTAAAAAGTATACTTCAAAGAAAAATATTCTCCTTATTGATAATGGCTCAAAAAACTCTTTAGAACCAATCGCTCAAAAGGTTGGAGTCTTGTATTTTAAACACATAAAGAACCTTGGATTCTCTGAAGGCTATAATACTTGGCTGAAGAAGCATCTCGATGGCATTACACAAGAGTATATTTGCTTGATCAATAATGATGTTTTTGTTAACGCTATCATGATGACCGAACTGCCAAAAAGAATGAAGCAATGGTCTATAAATAAGAAATTGGCGGCCATTCAACCTGTTCTTTATTTAGATTCAGATCTTACAAAAGTAGAAAATGCTGGAGTTCGCTACTATCCAACGGCAATGGCGTTCCAAAACAAAGATCCTAATCGCACAAACGATGTATTACTCAATGGAGCATGTTTATATCTAAAAACACTCGTTGTTAAAGAACTATTTGCAGTCTATGGGTATCTGCTTAATCCGCTTTTCTTTTTTAATGCAGAAGATGTTGAGCTCTCACTTCGCATTAAGTCTAGGGGTTACACCCTCTTAGTTGATACAAACTTAAAAGCACAACATGCGCAATCGTCTACTGTTGGAGCAAAATCGGAGTTTGGATATAAAATGAGTGTGAGGAATTTGCTTTGGACGGCGTTGATTAGTCGATCGACAACTGAGTTGGTGGTTACATTTCCATTTATTTTGTTGGGACAGATAGTTTTAGCGTTGTTAGCCATAAAACAAAATATGACAAAGAGTGTTTTCTTTTCATTACTCCAGACACAAAAACACATTCATGATATAAAACAGTATAGGTATCAGTTTCAAAACAACAGAATCTCAAACTAAATAATGAAAAAGACGTATATCGTTACCGGCTGTGCTGGATTCATTGGATCCCATATTTCAGAAGCACTCATAGCTGATCGTAATAACTCGGTAATTGGTATAGATAATTTTAATGATTACTATTCACCTAAAATTAAAGAATCTAATATTCAAAAACTTCTTACATCTACTCAATTTAAGTTACACAAGATTGATTTAAAGAATACTGAAAAGGTAGAAGCACTCATTAAGAGAATTAAACCTGACTTTATAATTCATTGTGCAGGCATGGCCGGGGTTAGAAATAGTATTCAAAATCCGCTCACCTACACTCAAAATAATATCCTAGCTACCCAAAATATCTTAGAAGCAATTCGGATTAGCCAGTTAGATACCAAAATAGTATTACTCTCTTCATCCTCAGTCTATGGAATTCAAGAAAAAACACCTTTTGTTGAAAACATGGTAGCTAATCCTAGTTCTCCATACGGAGTTTCAAAATTTGCAATGGAACTACTCGCAAAAGAGTATTCAAATCATTACGATATGAAGATAGCTATTGTCAGACCTTTTTCGATCTATGGTCCTCGAGGAAGAGTTGATATGGCACCATTTTTAATTATTAAAGCTGCTATTCAAGGAAAACCATTCTACCAGTTTGGTACTAACGAGAATAAACGTGATTGGACATACATTGATGATTTTGTTGATGGAGTTACCGGACTAACAAAAAAATGGAGTTTTAAGACGTTTGAAGTATTTAATCTTGGAAATAATACACCTGTTGGCATCGAAGATTTTATTTCCATTTCAAAAAAACTTATTGGTGAAAAACTCAACCTCGATTTAACAGTGCTACACAAAGAGAGAGGTAGTGAAGAATTACCTATTACTTTTGCAAATATCGACAAGTCTCACAACTTAATTGGCTATACTCCAAAAATCAAGTTAGAAGATGGATTAAATGAATTTTATACTTATTTTAAGAAATATAGAGGTGTTTATGACCTTTCCTGAATTTGCAACAATTGATCTGTGGACTCTTTGGGGATTTCTTTCCCAAGCAGTATTCTTCTCAAGTATAATTTTACAATGGTACGCTTCAGAAAAAAGTAAAAAGAGTGTTGTTCCACGTTTTTACTGGTACTTAAGGTTTTTAGGATCACTTATGTTACTTGCATATGTTTTTCAAAAAAAAGATATTGTTTTTTTTGTAAGTATATTTTTACAACTATTTGTATATATTAGAAATATTAGACTATATAAAAAAAATGACGAATAAAAAACCATTATTCTCAATTGTTATACCTATAAACAATGAGAAAGAAAATATCTTACCACTAAATGAAAGAATTCATTCTACAATGCGTAAAATGAAAACTTCTTATGAAGTGATTATGGTTGATGATGGTTCAACAGATGGTAGCACTGAAATTCTTAAAAAGATAAAAAAGAACATCATAATTATTTTCAGAAAAAACTTTGGCCAATCATCAGCACTTGATGCTGGAATTAAAGTTGCAACTGGAGATTACATCATTACGCTAGATGGAGATGGCCAGAATGATCCAGTGGATATACCAAAAATGTATGAGTACTTAATTAATGATGATCTTGATGTTGTTTGCGGATGGAGAAAAGTAAGGAAAGACACTGCATCTAAAAGAATAATTTCAAATGGAGCGAGAGTTCTTAGAAGAATACTTGTAGACGACGGTATCCATGATTCAGGATGCACACTGAGAATATATAAACAAGATTGTTTTGAAGATTTAGATCTGTACGGTGAACTTCATAGAATGATACCAGCATTATTAAAATGGAGAGGTTATAAAGTCGGTGAGATTGAAGTTAGTCATCATGAAAGACAATTTGGAGTTTCTAAATATGGTTGGCAAAGAACTATAAAGGGATTTCTAGATATGATTTATATATGGTTTTGGAGAAAATACGCTTCTAAACCATTGCATATATTTGGAGGACTTGGATTATTACTTACAAGTCTGGGACTTATGACAGCAACTATTCTTTTAGTATTAAGATTATTTTTTGAGTATTCTCTATCAGATAAAATTTGGCCTTTATTCTCTATGATGCTTATATTAGTTGGATTACAATTATTACTTACTGGGCTACTCGCAGCAAGTAACATAGAAAATGGCAAGAAGAAATACTTTATTCGGAATATTAAAAAATGAGAATACTGATCTTAAACTATGAATTTCCACCAATTGGAGGTGGTGGTGGAGTTGCCACCAAGATTATAGGGGAAATGCTAGTCGAACATGGAGTAGATATTGATTTATTAACAAGCTCATTCCAAAATACCAAATTATCAAAATCAACTCTTAATATTTATCAAGTTCCAGCATTTGGCAGAAAAAGTCTGCAAACATCAAATTCTATTTCAATGTTTAGTTATATTTTATTTGGATTGATTAAATATTTTATGGTACTTAGAAAAAATGAATATGACTGCATATATTCACATTTCGCTATCCCGTCTGGTGTACTTGGAACTATAATTTCAAAAGTTACAAAAAGAAGACATATTATAAATATTTATGGTGGTGATATTTATGACCCATCAAAGAAAAGTTCTCCTCATAGAAATAAGTTTTTTAATATAGTGGTGACAAACATACTAAATAATTGCAACTATATTATTAGTGATTCCAAAGATTTATTAGCCAGGTTGCGAAGTTACTATCGGGTATCCACAAAACAGATTGCATTTCCAATACCATATGCATCAAAAAACAGAATTCAAACTGCTAATAAGAAATTAGTTAAATATAAACTCATAACTGTAAGTAGACTTGTTTCAAGGAAACGAGTTGAGATTCAAATTAAATTATTAAAACAGCTGGGTAAAGAATATAGTCTTACGATTATTGGTAATGGCCCAGAAAAAGATAATCTCTTTGGGCTTGCACAAAAACTTAATATCATTGAAAATGTAGATTTTGTCGGACATGTATCTGATAAGAGAAAATATGCTCTCCTAAATTCATCTGATATGTTCTTACTAACATCTTCGCATGAAGGATTCGGTATAGTAATTCAAGAAGCAATGGAACATGGATTAGCGCTGGCAGTTACTCAGAATGTTGGAATACTAGATTTTCTCAAGATCAATGAAAATTATATTCAATTAACAGATAATAATTTAGATTCAAATGTTGCACAAATTAAAAAGTTCTTTCGAAGTAATGAAAATATTCAAAAAATGAGCAAACAAAATTTTAAAGATATACAGTTATTTTCACCGGACCAGTTAATAAATAAGTATATGAAAGTTCTACATGAATGATTCAAACTATTCAAACTACTTTTCAACACATTTCAATACACTTCATGATAACAGTAATCATGAATTCTCCCTCT
Source organism: Candidatus Pacebacteria bacterium CG_4_9_14_0_2_um_filter_40_15 (assembly GCA_002788675.1). GTDB lineage: Bacteria > Patescibacteriota > Microgenomatia > UBA1400 > PJMF01 > CG1-02-43-31. The sequence continues at coordinate 2,238 of PFRS01000005.1, read as the reverse complement.
TTGAAAAATATTATCGAAAAAACTATGAACATATTTTAAATGATCAGTTTAATGCTAGAATTTTAGACATTGGTTGTGGACTAGGTCATTTTCTACATTACCTGGAAGCAAATGGATTCAAAAACTATGTAGGGATAGACTTAAGTCCAGAAATTGTAGATGTTTGCAGAAAAAGTTCCTATTTTAACGGAAAAAACGTGCATAATGCTTCAGTTTTGCAGTATTTAAAGTCCTCAAAAAAGAAGTTTGATTTTATAATTATGAATGATGTCATTGAACACATTCCATATGATGAAATCATTCCTACAATTAAATTAATCAAAACTAAAATGAAAAGAAAAGGAATATTAATTATTAAAGTGGTTAACGCATCTAATCCAATAACTGGTAGCGCAAGCAGATATAATGACTTTACTCATACTGTGGGCTTCACTGAAGAGAGTCTAAAACAAGTTGCGAAAATCTCTGGTTTTACAAAAGTAAAAATTGTACCGCAGGATATTTGGGTATTTAACCCAGTTATAAATTTTATCGGAATTTTTGCTCAATACATTTTAAACGTAATATTCAGAAGTTTAAACTTATTGTATGGAAGAAAAACAGCAACCATATTTACTAAAGATATAATTGCTATTGTTGAGAACGACTAAGTCTTTTATGTACAATAATTGACAATATAGTAAAAATTGCTATGACGTACATTGTGAAGAACAAATATTGAGAAGATATTTTCAAAGCAATCAGTTGAAAGAATACATCTTTAAAACTAGATTCATATCCAGTATTAAATTTCAACATTTTACTTGTTTCATTTGAACCTTTAAGGAGTAATGGAGAATTAATTAAATTGGTGGTTAGTGTGTGAAATGTAACTGCACAGGTATTGCAGTCACTTAAAAAGTAAATCTCCAAAGCAAAATTAGTTTCATCAGGATACAGTGATTGTTCAAAACCGAACGGATAAGTAGCATTATTTTTTAAATGTGAAGTAATGTGATTAAGATCATACTCTTCATTTGCAACAATTCTATTTTCAGTGATATTAGTTAATTTGAATGTAAGTGATCCGTCTAATATATTTTCCGGACTTTCCATTGGCATATCAATAATCCCAAATTGACCAGAAGCAATAAAACTTTGCTGAAGAATATCCCCGGAATATAATTCAACAAGTTCAACTTTATCATTACTCTTTAACTTGCTCATCATAAGAACTGCTTCAACAGAATTTGCTGAAGATAATATCGAAAAAATAAATACTAGAAATATAGTTAATTTATTTTTCATATTTCCTAAATAAGACAAGATAGGCCTCATAAAGCAATAATCCAGATATCATACTTTTTCCTATATCTGATAATTTCTCAATACTATAAATAAATGAAAGATTTGTAATATCAATAAATAAAAATGAATTTGATATTGGAAATAATAACATAACAGTTGTAGCATTTCCCCACTTCAGAGGTATGAAGATAAAAAGAAAAGAGATAAGATACAAAATTATTTTAAAATCTACTTTCATTTTTGATACTAAATAAAATGCAAATGGGAGAATCCAGACTAGATACTGTGGATGAAAAATTGAAAATACATAGTATGTCGTTAAAATAGAAAAGCTTACTACTGAAAATAGTAGCTCATTCGAAATATTAGAGGAGTGAATATTTTCAAAATAAAATGAAATTAATTTTCCTATCACAAAAGCCAGTAATACAACTGATATGTAGAGAATAAAACCAAAATCGAGATCAATGATAGATGAAAAAAAATAATTAGAATGTGAACCTCCGCTCACCCATTCACTAACCTGGAATGCATTAGAAAACACTTTGTTTAATACAAAGTATAATAAAATAACAAAACCACTTGACGCTAAAGAAAGAATCTTTTCTCTAATGCTTATCTTCAAAAATAGAACTGCTGGTAAAGTCATAACTAATGAGAACCTGACAATTGGTAGCAGTGAAATCATTATCATGAAAAGTTTAGATGATTTCACCTTTAATGAATAAAGCAACAATATCAGCGCAAGCAAGACAAATGTCTCATATCTACCAAACATATATACCGAATACAAAACAATTGGGTTAAAGAGGACAAGAAGATAATTCCCGACAGTTTTATTTATGAAATACTTAAATAAAATATACCAAAATATACATTCAGCAATTAAATATGGTAATTTGAAAAAGAATAATAATGTATTAACTTCAGTTATCTGACGGAAATCACCAT
>PFRS01000010.1 GCA_002788675.1 Candidatus Pacebacteria bacterium CG_4_9_14_0_2_um_filter_40_15 | reverse complement strand
ATATACCAAAATATACATTCAGCAATTAAATATGGTAATTTGAAAAAGAATAATAATGTATTAACTTCAGTTATCTGACGGAAATCACCATGAATTTGATGTATTACATCATGTGGAATAAATATGGATATTACTCTCAAATTTATTGCTTCAACTAAGTGAGGTATAACATCGGGTGATACAAATAGAGTTTGTTGATGAAATGCGATATTTTCAGCTCTTTTATAAGTTGAAAAAATGTCCTCATGTGCAAAAAAAGGCATCAAGAGTAGCCTCACAAGTACGGCTAAGAAAAAAATGGTCGGGATTGCATTAATTTGATCTAGTATTTTTTGAAGATGTACTTTCATGTTTCAGTCGATCTATCCTTGGTATACAATAGACTATAGATCATACCACGAATAAATTTAACCATGAATTTTTTACTTAAACTATTTACTCCCAGGCTATTTACAAAAGACGTAGTACCAAAGAAGTTTAGAGATCATATCGGAGTGTACACCTATGGTAAACCAATTATTAAAGAATTTGGTGATAATGGCACTCTGACCATTGGCAATTTTTGTTCAATTGCTAAAGATACAATACTTATTCTTGGTGGAGCACACCGAGCAGATTGGATTACTACCTATCCTTTCCCAAAGTACGGAAAGTATTTTACCCAAACAAAAACTAATGCTAATGACTATTCGCAAAACAAAGGTGGAATTGTCATTGGTAATGATGTCTGGATTGGTACCGGTGTAACAATTCTGCCTGGTGTAAGAGTAAGTGATGGAGCCATAATTGGAACCAATGCACTAATTACCAAAGATGTTCCCCCGTATGCCATTGTGGGAGGTAATCCTGCAAAAATTATTAAATATCGATTTACTGAAACTGAGATAGAAAAAATTAGAGATACAAAATGGTGGGAGTGGGATATACAAAAAATTAATGAGGCAATTGATATATTGTCTTCAGAAAATATAGATGCTCTGGTAGCATTTTCACAGAAATCAGAGAAATGAAAAAGATCTCACAATACTATTTTCAAGCATCTTCACTAATAACTACCGGAAATATGCAATCAGTGATCACTATTTTTGGAAATTTAGCAGCTGCGGCTTTTTCTGCACTTTCAATAATTTTGATTTCAAGAAAGATGGGTCCAACACTTTTTGGTGAGTTCTCAACGGCATTTGCACTGGTGCTAATTCTGAATAAACTAAATGACTTAGGTCTCTCAATTACCGCTCAAAATGTATTAAGCACAGCACTTAAAGATAAAACAAAAACAAATACGTTATCTAGAGAACTTTTCACTCTCCGGATTATATTAACAGGTGTCGTTTTAGTGATATTTCTACCATTATCACCGCTTCTTACCAAGGTATTAGATATTTCTAATCCCTATTTAGTGCCATTTGCAATCGTGTTTGGATCAAGTATGGTTTATTTCGAGTACTTGATGTCGTTACTACAAGGTATTCATAGATTCTACCAGGCAATATTTGCAAATATGCTCCAAGCAATAGGAAAGTTTTTGCTAGCATTTGCATATGTTGTAGTCGCACCAAGCTTTGTTATAACCTTTGTACTCTATGTAGCTATTCCTGTAGTACCTTTACTATTTGCAAAAAAACTTTTACCACGTTGGCTTACACCACTAAAAATTTCATATTCTTTTAAACATATGAATGAAATCCTTGCTATTAGCAAACATACTGCCATAACTATTTTAGCAGGGGCTGTTATTCAAAATATTGGAGTGCTTTTTGTTAAAGGGTACCTTAATTCGTTTGATGCTGGAATATTTGGTGGAGTAAGTAGAATTGCTTTGCTATTTAGCATTATTGGAGTCTCTCTAACACAAGTGCTATACCCTCGGGTTTCTCAATACAAAATGAAACAAGACATACTCTCATTTATAAAAAAATCAATCTATTTAGTTATGGCTGCTATTTTATGCTTTATTGCACTCATACCCTTTAGCCAGCTTTTGATTGTGCTTGTTTTAGGTGGAGAGTATATTTCTGGTACACAAGCACTAATGTTCTTGTTACTTGGAGAATTTTTCTTTATAGCAACAGCCCCATTCTCTGCATTGTTCTTTTCATTTGAAAAGGAGAAATATTTTTCTATATCAGGAATCGGCCAACTCATAACAACGTTCGTGTTAAACATTATGTTTATACCCATGTTTGGACTGGTTGGCGCAGCGCTTGCCTCACTCCTCACCAAAATGGCAATTTTTGTTTTTACAATTTTGTATGCCAAAAGTAGCTATCATGAAAAGTTTGCTAAATAATAATAATCTCAGTGTTGTTTTATGCAGAAGTTTCCCTACATAGCCATACGAGTAAGCATCTATATATTTTTGATAACGTTGTTTTTTTCACTTTTTAACCTGATCAACTCTCTCTCAATTGGATTATCACTTATAACAATTTGTATTCTTGAAAGAAATCAAATACATCATCTAGCACGTTCAATAATTTATAACATTCGTGAATTCATTGAGATAATTCCACTCGGGTTACTTATCACATTACAAGCTCTCTATAGTCCTCCAACAACTACCGATGCATTAAACTACCACTTAGTACGAGTCTATTTTTGGCTCCAAAATGGAAGCATTTTTCAAAATCAAATAATCACAACACACGATTATATGCCCAAGTTTGGAAATATTTTGCAGCTTTGGGCATTTGCCATTGGCGGCGATTGGCTTGCCTGGCTACCACAGTTTCTATCTTGGATAGGCGTAGGGATACTTTCATACTTACTATTTGGCTTAGTGTATAAATCAAAAGATATGGAATATAAAAAAAGAGTTGTCTACATAATCACCTCTATGCCAATGCTTGTACTGCAAGCAAGTAGCACACAAATTGACTTAATTTCAACATTTTACTTTCTGCTGTCAATGTATTTCCTGATTACGTATCTAAAAAAAAGTCATCTTAAATTGCTGTTGTATGCTGTAACAGCTTTTTGCTTTGCACTTTTAACAAAACCTACGGTCATTTTTGCTTCAGCTATCTTGCTTGTGATAGTAGTGCCAAAGATAAAAGGGATCCCCCTAACACACAAACTATTATCCTTAATTTTTTTCATAGTTTTCAGTGCGAGCTGGATTATTGATATTTTTTATAATTACGGTTACTTGGCAATAACTCAGCCACAAGGAAACGAAAACTTGTCGTATATCACGGGAAAGCTAACAATCGGATCAACCATAGTTGCAGTACTAAAAAACATGCTTCTACAATTGCCAATACCATTGTTTGACATCAAATTGCACGACCTATTAAGTAAGTTAGCCCAGATAGTAAATGCACCATTGAATGATATCACTCAAAATTTTAATGCAACACAATTTAGTGTAAGAAAATATATATATCCTCAAGAAGATGTTGCCAGTAATCCGATCCAATTGTTACTTATTTTTTGGGGAACTTGTGCTGTTAAAATACAAAAGTTTAATTCATCAACACCAGTAAGGATATTCTGGGGTGCAATTATTGGTTTCATTCTATTTTCCACAGTGCTGCGATGGCAACCGTGGCATTCTAGACTTCATATACCATTTATTATAGCTGCATTGCTTGCTGTGTTTGCTCTTACTAAAATTAAACACATAAAACAAATCAGTTATCTCTCATTATTAGTAGGTTATGCAATGGTTCTACTCAATACGAGTAAGCCCTACATTGATTATACCTTGATTGAGAACCAAGTTTCGCACATTTCTCAAGAGGCAGCTACAATTCCTAAACCATTTTGGCAACGAGAAAGAACTGATGCATATTTTATTTCACAACCTAATTTATACAAAGATTACTCAACCCTTTCATATAGGTATAAAAACAACGATGTTTGTGAGATATCAAAAAAAAATCAAATGATGTACGGACTTATTATTTTGGTAAACCAAAATAGATTGCAACCATGCTATTTTGTATCAGTAGAATAACGCCATGTTAGTATATAACTAGAAATAATCACAGAGTTAATGATAATAATTGCAATTATACTTTTTAGCATTTTTCTTATTAAGCAATCGAAACTAAATGCACATATTTTTATCACAATTTCTCTTGTTATCTTGATTAGCTCCATCGTAGCAGACCTCGTCCGTGACTACGACGCCTACCTGTACCATCTCCAAGCTATACGATGGGCAAAAGAAGGATTTCTACACCTAGGCATAGCCAACATCCACAGCCGCCTAGGTTTTCAATCACTCTGGTTTGGACTTCATGGACTCTTCGACTTTTCAGGGATATTTGGGTACCCATTACCAATCCTAAATGGATTAGTTGCTCTATTTTCACTTACATTCGTTGCTAAAAAAGCAGTAAAGTTAAAAAAAGACTGGTTTGCCTATGCAGTACTAGGCATGGTTCTGTTACTTTCATCACTTGATGGACCACTGTACTATCTACTAAGAGGCTACAACCCAGATATTCCGGCAGCATTCCTCACATTTTGGTATTTCTATAGCCTCCACAGGTCAAAAGTAGTAAACACTCAACTACTAAAAAAACTCACGGCAATATCACTATTCGGACTACTCATCAAACTCTCAACTATTCCACTTATCTTGTACACAACATTTCTCTTAGGAAGAAACCTCATACTTGGCGCTAACAAGAAGCCGTATTTACAACTCAGCGCCGTTATTGCGCTAGTTGTAAGCTACTTCATGATCCAAAATGTACTTCTTTCTGGCTACCTTGTGTTTCCCATGGCCTTTTCACAACTTCCGGTAAGCTGGGCTATGCCAAAACCAGAAGTTGAGGTATTAAGTGGAGTTATATCGTCTTGGGCTAAAGTGCGTTCAATTAATCCACTATACGCAACTCCTTTTGAACTGGGTTGGATTTCCACTTGGTACACTCAACAGACAGTACAGTCTCTTGTTACCATTTTGGGTGGATTGGTAAGTACCATAGGGCTCTCATGGTTGGCACTCCAACAAAGAAGTAAAAAACTAGGCTTTATTTCACTTGGCATCTGGGAATTGTTGCTTTACTGGTTCTTAATAGCTCCCGATATACGATTTGGGCTAGGTATTTTTTTTGTTGCTGAATTTATTTGTATCAGTGAACTTTTACGACAGAACTACACGAAAGTAGCATACACACTTGGGTTTATCTTTATAGCAGCACTTATTGTATCAGTGCCCCCAATCACCAACTACTATCACTGGATTAGAATGGTACCCAAACTAAAACCTTGGGGACTACAGTCTTTTCCTACTAATGAGATGCTAGTTAATGGAAATATGTACTACGTACCACTGGAAACAGGAGAAGACCGAGCAAACTATCATGACTTTCCCTCAGCACCACAAATAGATCCTTGTCTTAAACAAAAGAAATCAGGATTGTTTACGATTTACTATAAAGAATGTAACTAAAATTTTTTTACCAAAAAGAAATTGTTTAAAATCACTTCAAAGTACTTGTGAAAGGTAAAAAAACGACCACTTTTTGTAACTTCAGCAAAAATATCCAAGATACTCCGCCTGTCAAAATAATTCTTATGCTCATCAATCTCACGCTCTGCAATGTATCCCAGTTTATAAGACAAGAACTCTAAGACCGGCTTGGCGGGCTTGGTTGGTGTGGTACCAATAAGATATCCACCTTGAACAAGTAATTGGCTTAATACCACCATTAAATCGGTTGGATCATCAACATGTTCTAAGACTGCAAAAATAGTAACTAGATCATATCGATCTGTTGTCTGTTGTAAATAATTCTCGTACTGAGCAGTAATTATTTTTATATCTTTATGAAAAACCTGCCTTGCATAAATAAGTGGATCCAAACCTGCATACTTAATACGATGCATATCACCAGAAAAATGGTACTCCAAGAATTTGTAGTACAACACATCTTGGCCACAGCCAACATCGAGCAACGAAATATGTTTATTTTTTTTGAGTAGCTTCCTAACTATGGGAAGTGAAGTGTTGTATCTAAACAACCGTGCCCACTTTTCAAGATAGGGTTCATCATTGAGTGAAATAATTTTAGTTAGCTTGTAAGTGTCGAATAACAACATGTTCTATTTGGATTCACAAATATATACTTAAAATATTCGATTAGTATAAACTACTATTTTTTATAGAGATAGTGCGTATCTGTTCGTGCTACCATTTCAAGATTGTCATACTTATCTCTAGAGATTTGATACATAATAAGCTCATCATCTTGAGAAACTCCAAAACCATCGAACACCAATTGAACGTGTAAGGCATTCATAATGCGCTTAGCATACTCTGAATCTTCACTGTCCATATATATATTAATAATTTCATTTTCAGGGTATAAATAATCAATGATTTGATCATTATAATCCCAATAGTTTTGAGTTTTCGAAAATGATAGGCTAGAGAAGTATAATGAAGTTGCAATGCAAGAAGTAATAGTCAATATATTGAATATTATTTTAATCTTCTCAGAACTTCTTGATACTATATCTATTACAATTAATGTACTTAACCACATAGCAGGAATGTAAAACTTATTTAAAGCTAACTCCCAGCCTGAAAAATTGAGGACTACAGGTATACACCAAAGAAATATCCAGTATAGAACTAACATAAATGAAATAGATTTCTCTTTTTTTTGAAATACGTTTACCGATAGAAAAAGTATTGATAAAATCGGAAATAGACCAAATGCTCTTAATGATCCTAACGATAACATCGATTGAAACTTCAATCCTTCCATAGATGTAAAAGGGAATCCCCATTCAGCAGTTGCTCGAATAAATGGAACCCCACTTTCACCTTTCAGTTTTGTGAGAAGTAACGGAGAAAAATGAAAAATATTTATAATAACAATTCCAAGTACCATCAACCCAATCAAAGTGAGAGATACAAAAAGTTTTTTTCTTTTTTTAAGCACATGAAAAATAGTATCTCGATTTATATACAGAGCAAAAAAAAGCAAAGAAGGAACATGAACAAGCAAATATGCTTTATTCAGTAAAAAAAGTGACCACATCGAGATCAACGCGAAAAAAACAACTTTCCAGAGTTGTTTGTTTTGTAATGACTGGTACCCTATGGCCAAAAAGGCTACCATAAACACAATACCAAACCAGGTAATGCCAGCTAATTGAAAGAATAGTGGCTCGTAAATAATATTATTTCCTCGAGAGAAAAAAACGTTGCCCGTATATGCATCTAATAAAAATAGAGCTGGCCCTTGCAATAGCAGTAATATAGCTAGAGTAAGACTTTGCATCCAATGCCACTTTAAAAACTTACGACTAAGTGAAAAAAATACAGGTAACATTGGAATAAACAAAGCAATTTTTGTTAAGTCGAGTGCTACTTCAGTTGAAAATGAAAAAACAACTTTTACCAAAATAACTATGTAATACCATCCATAATGATAGTAATCTGAAAGTTCAACACCATACTTAACTTCATCTCTAATTGGCCAATACTCAGTCCACAACATATCCTCAACCACAGCATGATGCTGATACTCATCATGCAACCCATTATCATAAATAAACTTGCTAAAAAAGAATGTCGAAGTAACTACCAAAGTCGCTAAAACGACATACTGTAACCTAGATTTTTTGATGTTCTGTACCCACTCTAAAAGCAACTTTCTTCTGTGCCAAAAACCACCAACAGACATAAGTAAAAATAGAAAAGATACGGAAAAGATAGCGGAAATATACGAAATATGTAAACGTGCTAATAGGTCAACTATAATAATAAATGCTGCAATCGACAGGTAATAGTACGAAAACAGAAGATAACTTTGTTTTTTTTGCAAGACAAGAAGCGCCACCCCTGTGAAAAATAAGACCACAACACTAGCCATAAGAAAAAGCGGAGGAAAGTGAGTTATATGCTCAAGACTACTAAAAATAGTTGCATATAATAGATTTTTAATTTGAAAAAGTATTTGCATACACTCGATAATTTTCTGTCGACACTGCAAGTCTAAAACTTGTACACATAGTACTATCATACTTTTTTGCCTGAAGCGAATCTAGCACCAGATAATCGATTGAGTACTTTGCTACGCTCTTACAATCACCATTCTGCAAAAGAGTTAAGATATCTTCTTGATGTTTGTCATACTCAAATCCATAGGTATCCAACCAACCGGTATACCCAAGAACAATCTGCCTACCAGTTAGTGTTGGCACAAAGTGAGTATGTCGAGTATCAGTTACAAACACCGCACTTTTATCAGTGTGCTGCCTAACCCAATGTGCTAACTGTATTTCTTCGTAAGAATACATTATTTCAGGATAGTGTAAGTCTGCACCCATTTTATAAACCTCGATAACGCCAGTCACCGAAATGAACACAACACCTACTACCGTTACTACTGTGCCAGATGTGTGATATCTAGCTTTTACTGCTAACAACCATTCAGTTACTATCCCTGTCATTCCTATAGCAGCAAAAAAGAACAACTTGGTATTATCGAAAACATATGGTTGAAACACAAAAATGTTAGCGACAAGAAAAAGAAACAAAAATGGGGCATAGATCATTTTTTTACTACGGTTCATAAAGAAAATATACCCAAACGCAATAAATGGCATCACAGTCCAGTTTTTAAACCAAAACAGAAATATATTTTCATTATGATACTGAGCATACCAACCAAGCATCAAGCTAAGATACGAGCTTGAATCTTTGTTTAAATATATAAGTAAAAAATATACAAAGGAAACTACCAAAGTACTTAAAACAAACAATGATGATTTCGACATTTTCTTTGAAATAAAGGCACTTGAAACTAACCAAAAAAAAGAAATCCCAAAAACAGCCATAAACGCATGCGTATGAGCAAGTGGAAGCAGTAATAGATATGACCCAAGTAGAAATCCAGAAGAATATGATATAGTAAGTTGCTCAAAAACCACTCTATATACAATAAAAAGAACACAACAACCAACCAGAGCACCAAGTAAAAAAGCTCGCTGTGGCACCAGCAATCCAGAAACAAAATTAATGAACTCAATATGTAAATGCGAAAGCTGCGAATAGGTATGAGGAGGCCGCAGCAAATAACTAGAGTCGAGTAACACACTCTTCAAAAAGTAAAATGCTCCAATGCCGCCATTTGTTAATAGCAAAAAGACACCTAATGCAGCACCTTTTTCGCTCTTTAAAAAACGTTGATACGTTTGAAAAAGTGCTACAAATAATCCAATTGAAATAACTATATTTGGAAGTAAAAAACTCATCAAAAATGGTACAGATAATCTCAGGAGTAGAGCAGAAACAAAGGAACTTAACCATGGATAGTGTGCTGCTGATCCATACAGTAATGGGTGCATTTGAGTTGGAAACCCAACAAAGGCAAATCTACTTGCCCAAGTAAAGTGCACCGGCCAGTCACCCCACACATGGTTATTACCAACGAAAATACCTTCGGAGTTGAATTGAAATAAAAATGAATAAAATGCTATTACTCCTAAAGAAACAATAATAAATACTTTTTGTGAAAAAGTAAGTGATGGCCATTTAAATTGAAACATAAAACCACGCTTTGTTATAGTTAACGGCCATACTATAATGAAGTATATGAAAAAAACAGTCCCACTGTCAGTTGTAGTCATTGCCTATAACGAAGAAGCAGTCCTCGAAGCCGCCCTAAAAAGTGTGGCTTGGGCTGATGAAATCATTGTAGTTGATTCGGGCAGCACCGACTCAACTTTGGATATCGCTAAGAAGTTTGGTGCAAAAACGATCTCACACCCATTCGAAAACTATGGGTCACAAAAACAGTTTGCAGTTGATCAAGCCTCGCATACCTGGGTATTTGTGCTGGATGCGGATGAGAGGGTTTCAGCACCGTTAGCTGAGTCAATGCTTTCTACCCTCAAAAATCCATTCAAATCTGCATATCGTATACAAAGAAAAAACTACTTTTTAGGCAGAGAAGTCACTGCTCAGTACTGGGATAATGACACATCAGTGCGCTTGTTTGACAAAACAAAGCATTCATTTTCGAAACAGAGAATTCACGAAAAAGTAGTAGCTAAAAAATCTGAAGTTGAAAAGATCAAAGGAGTTCTGTATCACCTTTCTCACCGTTCCATTGCTGAACTCTCAAAAAAAGCCCACACCTATGCATTGCTTGATGCCCAAGAGCGTTTCACACAAAACCCACCAACTATTACTGGATGGAACATTGTTTCATCTGCGATTAAATACTTTTTTCGTGTCTATGTAACTGGTGGCGGCTACAAAGACGGTACCGAGGGCTTATTAAATGCGCTGATTTTAACCTATCAACAACGAATTCTTATTCGTTCTATGTTATGGGAGATGCAACAAAAACCATCACTCGAATCAAAGTACAAAAGTATCGATACTGAACTTAGTAAAGATAGATATGAACTCTAGGTGTACAAGTTGGTTGAAAAAACACTCTACTTCACTTTTCTCCATCCTTGCAATCTTTGCCCTCTTCCTAGCCTACAACCACACCCTCGTCCTTAATCCTGCCACTGCCTTAACAGACTGGCTAGACTACCCATTAATTGTCTTTATCCTCGAGCAAAACATCAAACATCTCTCTCACCTAGACTTTGCAAACTTTTCCAACATTTCCTCATTTTATCCATCACCAGGTGGCATGTTCTTTACTGAGATCCTGCTTGTTCAGGGAGTTGTAGGCACCGTACTGTTTCCACTCACACATAACTATATAACCACCCACAATCTAATCTTTTTCTTAACAGCCTTAACTAATATTATTTCGCTGCAGTACTTCTGGAGTAAACTCTTTAAAAAGCAACTGATTGTTTCAATCCTCAGTTTTCTATTCTTATTTTCACCGTACTACTTCACGATGTACGTGCATTTTCAAATGATTGGGTACGCTTTTTTCTTTTTTTCAGCGGGCATGCTCTTGTCAGCAAAAAAACCACGCACCTATTTCATTGCTGGGCTGCTGAGCGGACTCCAATTTTTAACCGGTGTCTATCTTGGCTTGTACAGCTTGATGTTTACGGGCTTGCTCTTACTGTGGAAACTTTGGAACGAAAAAGATATTCGTACCGTTCTGAAACTTGGATTAATCTACTCAGTAGGCTTTTTGAGTATTGCAGGCTTCTTTTTGTATAAATATTCTGCAGTTAAAAATGAATACGCAATTAACAGAAATCCTGGGGAGTACGTCGACTTGGCCATGCAACCTACAGATTTTTTGTTTAATCCGTACGATAGTATTTGGAGTCGCAGTGTCTATTCTAGTGTTAATGCGTTTAGTCACAGAAAAGGTTCCTTTTTTTCTCCTGGCTGGGTGATGTTACTTTCAGCCATTGGAGGCATGTATGTTTCGTTCAAAAAGAAACACAATAAAGAAGTAGTCCTCATGCTTTTGTTACTTGGATGGGGAATAGTTGCTGCACTAGGTCCTCGGCTTAGTGTAAATGGCACCTACTATGGAACACTGTTGCCATACTCAATCTTCCTTAAATTCACCCCATTTTTTGATGCGCTCCGTGGCACGGGTCGCTGGTTTTTTATCATTCAAATTGCCTTACTCTATTTCTTTGGAATTTTTGTGAAAACAATTCTAGAAAAACAGGCTCAAAAGAAAGCAGTAGTACTTGTCGCTCTACTGATTGGTTTGTACGTACTTGAGATTGTACCCCTCACACAGCGCACAAGTATACAAAGCTATCGTACATCTGCGTACTCATTGTTAGAAGAAAAATGTACAAAAAATGATGTCTTGCTGGAATATCCCTTTTCACCCATGCAACCAAAAACTGATATCACCATTTCACTCAACTACTGGTCAAAAATGCTCCTCAACCAAATGCATCACGACTGTTTTATGGTGAACGGCTATAGTGGTTTTGATCCTCAACACTATCTGGATTTTAGAGACGCATTTGAAACTGCGGTGGCAGAACAAGACACAAATACCATTGCAGATTTGCTGAATGGCAAAGCAGTTACCTTCATAAAAGTTAACAAAAAAATGCTTCTCCCCAACACCGCTGAAGCCATACAGAACCTTTTTGATTCAAATACATACGAACAACTCTTCAACGATCAAGACAACCTCGTCCTCCACAAAAAACAGTAACATTTTTACAGTGCTATAATACTCCCACGAAAAGTACTTCACCGCTTGGGTGTGAAGTACACAGATCTTTAAATTCAGAATCAAGGAGAAAACAACAGTGATTCCAAAGACGTTGTCCATTTCGACTGGCGGACATGCAGTCCAGCCAGATATCCTCATAACCAGACAGTCCAAGCATCAACTAACATTGTTAGACGACCGCCATCTGTTTTTGCCCAGTGAAGTGTTTGCTACTGACATCACGGAACCCACAATGTTCGGTGAATATGTCTTAACTGCACACATTAGGGCAAAAAAGATTAGAGACGAAACACAAACTCTTCAATTTGAGTATGTGGAGCTAACTCCGTCAGAACAGCCTGGCCATGTTATATTCATGCACGCAGTCATACCTGCAGATAGTGCACTGGTAGTGGTAACAGGCAATGAAGAAAAAACACCTGTTACTTGGGTGTTAGCAAAGAGAAGTGTCTCAACAGGACTGTACCAATCCATAACGGGTCTTGTGCAAATCAGACCTGATACACAACTTTCTTATGCCATTCTTTCAGATGAAACTGGACCAGAATATGTCCAGGTGAATCTGGAATCAATGGTTACGATTCCAAAGATGGAGGAGGGAAAATGATTCCATACTCTGTAACAATTCGTAACAACTCTTGCGAAATACATGACGGCATACCTTTTACGGGTTATGCAAACCATGCTCTTCACCTCCCTGACGGCCGTCGCCTGATGGGGGGTAAAACGACTTTTGGGAGGCTTTTGAAGCCGTATCAAAACCGTATGTATTTGTACGGGGATGTGAAAACAAAGGTTGTGCATCAACACTCAACTTTTCCCGAAGGATCACAACCATGGGTGTCAATTTCTGAAAATGATCAAGCAGATGACCTTCTGCTTGTCTATTTTGAAGCATTCCAGCCAGATCAAGACATTATGCCTGTAACCTGGAGCGATCCCCTGGGTGATTTTGAAAATGTTTTCTGGCAACTACCCTTCCAAAAAGGTTTTTCTAAAGCATCGGCTTCACATGGCGGCCTAGCCGTCATGAGACCACAACAAATGGTAACCCTATTTCAAAAGCAAACAGACGATTCTGAAGAACTGATTTTTCGTGTCATTTCCTCAGTGCACTACGATCAAACCAAATTAAGGTTCGGGATCTAACGTTCGCTGAAGTAATGTGGTATCAAGACCCTGGGTTCCCCCCAGGGTCTTTTTTTACCCCAAAAGTGGTATCATACTTGTATGCCTACGGCTTCCATTATCCTGATTAGTTTTAACAGTGCTGAGTTTATCGGCACTTGTCTTGCATCTCTGCAAAAAGTCACCGGCATAGCTGATGCAGAAATTATTGTGTGGGACAATGCATCCACCGACGATACGGTTTCACTCATCAAAAAAAAGTTTCCCAAACTGCTGTTGCATGAATCTCCAAAAAATCTTGGTTTTGGCAAAGCCATAAATCGTGCCGCCAAAATTGCTACTGGAAAATACTTGGTGCTCCTTAATCCCGACACCCAAGTTGAACAAAATTGGCTCCAACCACTGCTTTCTACGTTTACTTCAGAAACAAAAGTCGGTGCCGTAAATTCCAAGACAAAAATCGTGATTGATGGTTCAGAGTATATTCAAAATGCCGGAAATTACGTATTCTACGATGGCCACTCGAGGGACAGAGGGGCTGTAATCACCAAAGATCGACAGCAAGAGTACGAATCCGACAGCACGTACTACAACACAGCAAAAAAAGTAGCTGCTTTTAGCGGGGTTAGCGTGGCTCTTCCACGCAAGCTCTTTTTAGAAATGGGTGGCTTCGATGAACGCCTGTTTATGTACTACGAAGACACCGACTTCAGTTTGCGATTAGCAAAAAAAGGCTACGACATTTGGTATCAACCAAAGTCTGAACTCAAACACATTCATTCAGCAAGCAGCGAAGAGTGGTCAGAATTTTTTGTCTACCATACTGAACTCAATAGACTTTTACTTGTATGGAAGCATTTTTCATTCATGAGAGTACTATCTGAGATCAACAAATACAAACTTTCACTGTTGTATCAACTTGTAAAAGGTAAAAAAAGAGGGTTGACTCGTATAAAAGTCATTGCCAAAATACTCACCTTAATTCCTGGACTAATTATGTATCGCTTCAAAGGTTCACAATGAAAACTGCTGCAATTTATGATCGTTGGCTCCATGTATTAGGTGGCGGAGAGCGACACACAGTAGCTATTGCCGAGCTGCTGGCGCTCAAAGGCTATGAAGTTACACTTCTCACACATCGTCCCACAAATCTTGCTGAGTTAAAATCAAAGTTTGGTCTTTCAAAACTTTCCTTTACAGTCAGATACATTCCAGAACTCTGGGACTACGAAATTTCACCCTACACCAAAGAGTATGATCTTTTTGTGCTCAGTTCATTTGCAGACCTTATTCCTGCTCACTCAAAGAAATCAATTCTTTCAGTCTTTTTCCCTATGTCCCTTAAACTCTCTCCACGAGAATTACTTACACGAAAAATTGTAGTTCCTACTGTGCGAGCGATATTCCAGTTTCCACTCTACATTCAAGAAGATCCGTATCACATCACTGTGGCCGTTAATAAACCAACTACAAAAATCACGCTTCAACTTACATTCGACAAGCTTGCACTTTCAACTGTTGAACAAATCACCACAAGTAGTACTGATGCAGAAGTATCCCAAACTCTGCGAGTTTTACATCACACCAACACTGTTGAAGTTTCTATCAAAGCAAACAAACCGGTACGCCAATGGCAAATCCATCTACCAGAGTCTGAATATAGTTTGGGAGTTTCCACAAAAATTCAAAATACTCTCTGGAACAAACTTGGCATCAAACTCATGAACCTTTTCCCTGGCTGGAAAGAGCGGTTCCAAGCTGGCCCACGTGCTTTTACAAAAGCAGAGCTGGCCACGTACTCTCAAATAGTTGCAATCTCAAAATATACCAAAAAATGGGTGGCCAAGTATTGGGGCATAAACACGCCAGTTGCCTATCCTCCTGTAACTATAAACGAATTTTCCTCAGCCGAGCGTCAACAAAAATGGATTGTCTCAACGGGCAGATTCTTTGTTGGTGGTCATAACAAAAAACAATTAGAAATGGTTGAAGCCTTCAAAAAATTACACACAGATCTTCCGGATTGGGAGCTCCACTTAGTAGGTAGTGTGAATGACGCTGATATTCACCGAAACTATTATGAAAAAGTTGTTAAGGCTGCTGAAGGCCTTCCCATTGTATTCCATAAAAACGCGAGTTTTGAAGAACTCACTTCGGTACTGGGCAAAAGCCGAATCTATTGGCATGCCACAGGTCTTGACATTAATGAAGAAAAATATCCCGTTATGTTAGAACATTTTGGCCTAACTGTTGTAGAAGCAATGGCCTCAGGCAGCATTCCTGTAGTCATCAACAAAGGTGGCCCTGCTGAAATTGCTCGTGATGTAGGGTATACTTGGGATACAATCGACGAGCTTATCCACATTACCAAACACTTGGCTCTGGATCCAGATCGACTGAAACAATTTAAAGAAAAAGCATTAGAAGCAAGTCACCTCTATGATAAAAAAGCATTTGAAACAAGTTTTTCTGAAGTACTTGAAAACCTTTAGGCTACTTATTCTCAGCACCATTAAAAACCATTGGCCAATTATTGTTGTCTCTGTTGTATTTGCGGCTCTTCTTTTTAGAAATCCCTACAACACACGCACACTCATTCCAAACTTCGAACCATTTCCAGACACGTTTCACTACGTAACGGTTGCACGGTGCTTTATTTCTCAAGGTACTTGGGGCCTCTGCAGAGAAGGAATTCAGGATGCTTTGGTAGGAGCACAACCATCTGTGCCGCAAGCATACTCGCTTTCGTTGCTGCCAGTTTTTCTTTTTAACTTTGACCCACGCAGTTTTTACTTCACCAATGTTTTCTTAAGTTTTATTTCTCTGGGACTGATATATCTCATCTTAGGAAAAGTAACTAAGTCTCAACTCATTCAAACGTTCATTCTCTTACTACTTGGTACCAGCTACCACATCTATTGGCTGCCAACACTGGCGATGGCCGAGAACCTCCTTGTACCGCTGTATGTATTGAGCATGTATTTACTTTTAATAAAGAAATCAAGAAAACAACTGTTTGGACTTGGTGCAGTTGCTGCTGCCATCTTTTTTACTAAATATGCGTATATGCCGCTCTCAGCTAGTATATTACTGTTTGGAGTAGTGCTTATCTTGAAGGAACATTTGCCTTCAATTAAGAAAGTTCCAGCATTTCTTAAGCTAACTGCCCAAGATGTCTTTGTCTTACTACTTCCTTTTGTTGCTAGCTTACCTTTTTCACACAATTTCTCTCAAAGTGTTTCATTTTTTGTTGGATTACTTACGCCAGTTGCCAGTACTGCAACTGAAAAGTCGGGCACAACCAATAGCTACTTTTCTCTAGAAACGCTTCAAACCCACCTACCAAAATACCTAGGTGTTGCCTTAGGCAAACCTGCACAGTTTTTGTGGGATCTTCGTCCATGGTACTCAAGTAGTATTGGGATAGGCGGTTTACTTGGGTTACTTACAGGTCTATGGAATAAAAAATATGCAGTGCTTTCAGCCTTTTTAGTGGTCAGTAGTCTTGCTCAAATAACGTTTATGTCAACCTTTTACGCGTTTGATACTCGCTATATCTACTCTGCATTTTTTGCCATACTTATAGGAGTTGCACTCATTCTTGAATTTTTTAACACGAATCATGTCATTCAAAATGGCATCAAGAAAATAAGACTTCCCAAGCAAGTTGCAGTACTAGGAGTTTTAGGCATTCTGAGTGTTTTTCTTCTTGTACCTCGCCTTGGAATAGTTAAAGCGCAGCTAGGTCTCAATCTTAAGTATGCCGAAACCCCATGGTGGTATCTCTCTGTCTTGGAATATAATTCCTTTTTCTCCAACAAACGCCAAGAAGAACCTCAGCTCATTTCACTGACTTCACCATTTATGATTGATTATTATTCGAACAATACCTACGTTGTTCTTCCTTTTGATGAACAACAAGATTTTGCAAATCAAAGAGAAACTGTCTGGGGAATTCCTGCTGATCAAACGCTAGTTGAAACCTACACACAAAAGCTTGAGGCAGGAGAAAATCTCTATTTAGCCACCTACGGAAAAGAAGCTAACGACCACTTAAGAAGTACTTTTCTGATGTATCAAGACACTTTTGAGCTGACTCTTGAACAAGAAGGCTGTTACAACCTCTGTAACATTTACTCTGTTGCACTTAAAAATACTTCCATAAAATCGCACTAACTCATTTTAATGTTATAATTCGTGCAGTACAGTCTACTCACTGCGAGTATCACTGTAACTTTCTTTAAGAGGTGGCTCATGGAATTCATAGGAATTGTATTTGGATTACTTGGATTAGTGATGTTAGTAACGGGTTACAAAGCATCTAAATCAGAACGATTTATGTCAGACACCAAATTCAGAACACGTAACGAATACGTGTTCTTCATTGGGGTCTGGTTTCTGATTGTGGGATGTTTTATGCTAATTAGTCCATTTTTACCCTTACCATAAGTTGCATTTTTGGGCTGGGATAATTCATTTTATCCCAGCCATCATACTTAACTGCACTCAGATCTCCATACCCCAGAAACACAAAGTACGCTACAATAACTATCATGCAGCGATTTCGCACTTGGCTATCTTGGTTAGATTCACACCTTCTGCTTATACTTGCAGCATTTTTGTTTGCCTTCATTCCTTTATTTCCTAAAATTCCTTTGTTTGACATCCTCCCCGGATACATAGTTCGCGTAAGAGCAGAGGACTTTCTTGTCTTCTTAACTGGACTTGTCTGGTTGGGACAAGTACTGCGCAAAAAAGTTGAGTGGAAGACGAGTGTCTTTTTTTTCGTTCTAGCCTACATACTACTGGGACTTGCTTCAATGCTTTTGGGAAGTGTCCTCACCCAAACTATTCCACCACACCTCATTCATATTGGTAAAAGTGCTCTTCATTTTTTTAGATACTTAGAATATTTCTCACTGTTCTTCTTTACCTATAGCGCAGTTAAAACCAAAGAACATATCAAACTATTTGTTGGAGTACTTGCACTAACCGTTATCGCTGTGGCAATGTATGGTGCAGGACAAAAGTATCTGAATTGGCCACTGTATTCCACCATGAACCGCGAGTACAGCAAAGGAGAGGCTCTCTATCTATCCGAATTTGCCCGCGTTCAAAGTACCTTTGCCGGTCACTACGATCTTACAGCCTACCTAGTTTTAGTGCTGCCAATCCTCTTCGCTCTAGCACTAAGTTACTCTGATAGAAGAGTACAAGCACTGTTAGCCTTATCTCAGCTAGTTGGTGTCTGGTTATTACTTTTGGGATCCTCAAAAGGCTCACTTGCAGCATATATTGTCACCATTGCTCTTGTGCTAATCTTAAAGTTTCGGTCAGTCAATAAATCCATCACTACAATCTTAAAATGGTCAGTACTTGGCAGTATTGGCTGTATAGCACTAGCAATTGGAATCCTCTTTGTTGCACCAGATTTATATAAAACTATAGCCAACGTTTCAAAACCAATTTCCCCAATCTATTCGCTATTAGTAAAGATAGATGGCAAGCTCCCCGCAGATTCTCCGTTAAAATTAGTGCAAACCAATGTAACCGCTGAAGGCACCGTTAAGCCAGATGATGTCTATGTTGACGTCCCTGATTTTGTTAAAGTTTCCACAACTTCTGCTACAGGGGAACCTACCTACATCCTGGTTGAACAAGAGAGAACCTGGAGTGACAACTCCCTTAAATATGGCCTATCCATGGGTATTCGCCTAGACACACTCTGGCCACAGGCCTTTAGAGGACTCATGAAAAATCCATTAACCGGTAGTGGCTATGCTACCTTAAACAAAGGGGAGAGCTCTGTGTACACTGAAGCCGACAGCACCGACAATAATTTTTTACGTACTCTAGGTGAAACAGGACTCCTTGGATTTTCGATCTTTTTTGGTTTGGTGTTGTATCTTTTCTTAACTGCTCGAAAGAACTTAAGTACTTCAGACGAGTATCTTTCAGCACTGAATACAGGCTACCTAGCTGGAGTCGTTGGACTCATGATTAACGCCATAACAATTGATGTTTTTGCAGCATCAAAAGTTGCATTTACATTCTGGGCAATTTCTGGATTTGTATATGCTTCTGGACGGGTTCTTTCAGCTGAAAAAGCAGCAACAACTGAAAGAAAGAACTTACACTCAGTTCTTTCTTTTTTGAAAGCACATAGTTTTGTTCTCTTGGCAGTCACCGTCTTCTTTTTTGCTATCTATCAAAACCCATTTACTGAAAAAAGTGCCATTTTAAATTTCGCAGCCAATGTGAATGGAGCAGAAGCAATCACAACAGCGCGCTGCTTTTTAAGAAGTGGTGCACTAGAACTTTGCAGAAACGGTGAAACCCTATCTACTACAGTTCCTTCGTTCTACGCTGCATTCTTGGTTCCATTCCTTAAACTGTATAACAACCCAGGAATGTTCTTTATTGCAAACAGCATGTATATCTTTGCAATATTGATTCTTTTTTACTCGGTTGTGCAAAAAATCAGCTCAAATCGCATACTACTTTTAGGTGGAATAGTGTTATTACTCAGCTCACCAAGCTTCATAACGTCAACTGCCATACCTTCGGGGACTCTCTGGCCACTATTCCTTGCCGTCTTACTCCTTTTATTTGTCTATTTCTCAGAAGAAACCATGAGATCCTTTCCAAAAATGCGTCAGCCTATACACATACTCTCTAAAATAATCGGAGCACTCAGCGTTGCAGTTTTTGCACTTACGTTCCTGAACACTCAGCAACTTGAAACAACGCTGAACAGATTCCGTGGAATCCAATCAAACTGGCGAAATATGTCCATTACCCAGATTAATAATTTTTTCTATGACTCAATCATTGGTGAAAAGGCAACTCTAGACGCGACAAAAACTCCCTTTCTCATAACTGCCACTAATCCGTACTATGTAGATATGTTCAGCAATGGTATGTATAGTTTATTACCTCTGTACCAACAACAACGGCACATGGATCGAGCTTCTGAAGTTTGGGGAGAGGACAACTATTCAAATCTGATTGATCTGTATGCTCAAAAACTTTCCACTAATCCTGTCTATCTGAGTGATGTAGACATACTCAGCGAAGACACTAAAACTGCATTTGATCACATTCATGATGCATTCGACCTTTCAGTCTCCCGAATAGGCTGTAACTATCACTGCATACTCTATGAACTTCACCCTGAAACAAAACCCGAATCAACTCAGCCAACGAGTATCGATGGACAAACTCAACTGCTTGAAACACTCCCTGAAGACTACTCATTCAGCGTTGTGAGTACCCGATTTGACCCTGAGGTAAACATACCTCTGATGAGTCTTCAATCTCTTGTATCTGTATATAGTGCTGCTAACAAGCAGGCAAGTTTCACAATAGTAACAGGAGACGTGCTAACCAAATATGATCAGAGCCAACTCGCTGCTCTGAGTAGTTTGTATACAGCAACCGGTGCAACCCAGCCGCTTCTATTTAGTCCTGGTAATTTTGATTTGTTACCAAAGAAAGAACCGGTCGCCGTTGCAAAATCATTCTTTACCAACTCAGAGTTTTTTCTCTTTATTACTCCTCAAAGCGATGGAGTAATTGGTGAAGATCAACAAGTTGAAATTCTTAATGCACTCCTTACACTTGAAAAAATGCCAAATATCAAAACTGTTTTTGTTGTTTCAAATCAAGCAAACTGGATTGGTTACAGTGCTGAGCTACAAGACTTATCAGAAATATCAGTCTCTCATTCTCCTAAATCCAAGGATATATTCATGATTTCTCAGGTAATACCTCAACTTGCACAAATGTCCGACAAAGAAATTAACTTTATTGCTGGCGATCTCCAAGCGACCAGTGAAGTTCAAGCATTTGAAAAACATATTCCAAATACCAATCTACATTTTTTTAACAGCAGAGTAGCTGGTCTTACTACTGATCGGTTCCTACATTTCACAAAGGATTCTTTGGACTGGAAAGCAACATCCATTTCAATGGAGAAAAACAACTAGGTACACACTTAATCTGCATTGCAGTTTTATTAAAAAAATATATAATAATTTGTAATGGAACATATATTCTTAATACCAGAATTAATACAAAACTAAACACCCTTGTGGGTGTTTTTTTTTGGCTAGAAAGCAAAATAAACAATGCATTACGAACGCAATACTTCTGCCGTAGTTGAATTCTACAAAAATGAGCGACTCCCGCAACTTGATGCCCAAATTAAAGCTGCTTTCAGACCTAAGAATGGACCTATTAATCTAGAATTAGTTGAACCACTGATTAATGAATATAATGAAGCACTCGAATTAGTGCATGGTAAAGATGCTCCGTACATTCCGCACTATAGAATTGAAGCTCAGAATGAAACTCCACTTTTGCGACAGTTTATGCCAGCATTTACTGAAGGCAAAAAGAAAACAAATGATCCGGATAGATTTTCAGATGGTCCTGCCGCAGGACTAATCATCCCAAAAGTGACCAAAGAAGCAGCTTTTGAAAATCAGCCTGACTTTGACATTTCATTTTTAACCGAGCCACTTAAACACTTGTCTATCGATGTTCAAGAAGAAACATTCCTGCCAGAGAGCATTCCCACAGAGGGTCCATATGAAATTGTTCTCTATCAGAGTCAAGATCTTGATGAAAGCGATTTAGATGACCTTGAAGTACAATACGGTTCTCGTGGTGCCCAAACACAAAACTATGATGGAGATGATGATTTCGACGATGAGGAGTATGAAGAATCGTTAGGATCCATCAGAGAAGTATTCCCAGAAGTTGAACTCTTTTTCGATGAAGATGTAGAATCGGGCATGCTGTTACTTGAACTATACGATCCCATAAATGAACAAGTGGATGCCCTGTATGTTCCGCATATTCCCATGAATTTCCCAATAATTATGTCACTTATGTCTGACTACATAGAAATTGGTGGTGGCGTTTCTTTGACGTTTAGTCTGAAAGATCGAGATGACAATCTAATTATTCCCATTGATCCTACCGACCCAGATAGCGATACACCAATAAACCCATCACTAAACTAATATGAAAGGCAGCTACCCATGAGTAGACGAAGCAAAGAACGAGAAGCAAAGAGAAAAAAAAGACAAGAACAGAAACCACGGCCCAATCAAGAACCTAGAGTAACCATTACCTACACCAGCCCTATGGAAGAGGAACTTGATTCAAACGGGAGATTTATATATGCAACTGCAGCAGTCATGTTTAAAAGTTTTGCCTATCCATCAAACTTTGAAATTAATGCTCAAGACTATGATGTTTTACAAGAAGGTGAACTTATTGGAACCTCAAGATCTGGTCAAATGCTCTATTGGATAAATAATATGATTATTGCCAAAGGATAAACAGAGTTTAAACAATACATGTTTCTAAAGAACTGCCCTATACAACAAACTCCTCACTACGATACTTCCTAGATTTTCCATTTTGACATAGCTATGCCTGCCAAATGTTGTAACATCTCATTTTTTGAGCTGTTTTTTTGCGGGCTAATCACGGTAAACAGTATCATAAGGATCTCCATGGCTCGAAAAAGAAAAGAATACGAATTTAGCATGCAAACAAAAGATTCAGTAATAAACTCATGGCATGCTCAAAATCCCGGTAGACACAATGCAGAACTTGAAGTAGATCATATCATCCCAATCTGGTGGGCTCGACAACAAGCTATTCCTCCAGAAATTGTGAAAACAAGAGATAATGCCCGAGCATTAACAAAATCAGAACATAAAAGAAGACATAAAAATGAACTAAGCCACCAAGAATATGTTTCACTCGCACAGACAATTCTTGGTTGGGCAAGAAATTTGATCTGATTGTTACATCAATTCAGATTTGAAGTACTCAATTGTCTTGGTTAGACCATCAGAAAAAGAAACGCTTGGCTTCCAGTCAAGGAGGCTTACAGCTTTTGATATATCTGGTTGGCGTCTTAAAGGATCATCACTAGGAAGTGACTCAAACACTTTTTCATCCGATCCTGTGACCTTAGCAATTTCATCTGCCGTTTCAAGAATAGAAAACTCTTCTGGATTACCAATATTAAGTGTTTCTCCAGCTAAGTCTGGATGCACCAAGAAAGCCAGAATACCAGAAACTAGATCATCCACATAACAGTATGAACGAGTCTGAGTTCCTGCTCCATAAATAGTCATAGGTTCACCTTTAAGCGCCTGCATGACCAAATTTGGAATGACTCGACCATCCGCTGGGTTCATACGAGGGCCATACGTATTAAAAATTCTCACAATACGTGTATCCATGCCAAAATCTCTGTTAAAGACACCGCAGACCGTCTCTCCCATTCGTTTGGCTTCATCGTAACATGACCTCACTCCATTTGGGTTTACATTGCCCCAGTAACTTTCTGGCTGAGGATGCACTGAGGGGTCACCATATGCTTCTGAAGTCCCTGCAAACAAAAACCGAGCTTCTGGCGCGTGCTCTGTAAGAAAACTTAAAAGTAAGTGAGTAGCATAAGAGTTTACCAAATATGTTTCAACTGGATGCTCTTGATATCTAGGCGGTGAAGCAGGGGATGCAAAATGAAGAACTACATCTGGTTTTACATCTTTTAGATAAGTGGTTGGATCAGTATTTACATCTGCTTCAATAAAACTAAAGTGCTGATTGGACTCTAAATGAGACAAGTTTTTTGCTCTACCAGTGATGAAGTTATCAACACCTATCACTTTTGCTCCGCTTTCCAACAAAACGTCACATAAATGTGAGCCTAAAAAGCCAGCTGCGCCCGTTACTACTACTGTTTTTTCGTATAAAAATGTCTGCATACCGGCATTGTAGCAGATATACGCACTGCTTGGTGATGTTTTTTACCTTCACCTGGAGCGCATTTAGCCATATAATGAAACTATGAAATCTTCAACATTTCAAAAACTCGCACTTATTGTTGTGCTCATCGGTGTCATCGCTCGGCTTCCATTACTGGGAGGATCACTCTGGCTGGATGAAGCTGCCCAAGCAATCGAAAGTGCCAGACCGTTATCTGAACAATTCGATATTATTGCAGATTTCCAGCCACCACTCTTACATCTGATACTTCATTTTGCCCAACTCGTCTCGCACCATGAGGCCTGGATGCGATTATGGGGAGCCTTTATTCCTGGAATTATCACATTAGTAGCAACGCTCTATGCAACTCGAAAATTATTTTCCAAGAATGTGGCACTGTTTGCAACATTTCTGCTGAGTATTTCTAGCTTTCATGTCTACTTCTCGCAAGAACTCCGTCCATATGCACTACCCGCAATGTGGGCTGCACTCGCATGGTATGTATTGGCATTACTGATTCAAAAAACAAAAAACAAAAAACGCCCCGCTTTATTTGTAATATATGGAATTATCAGCTGGATGGGGCTTTTTTCCTCATATCTATATCCATTTTTCTTGTTTGGCCAAGTAGTTTTTATGCTGGCTACACAAAAAAAAGAAGCAAAGACATATCTTCTAACTTTAGTTGCTACATCTTTAGCCTATGTCCCTTGGCTTCCAACTTTTTTAAAACAACTTGCTGAAGGCAGACATGTCCAATCAGCATTACCAGGCTGGTCAGAAGTGGTCAGCATTTCTCAATTAAAATCCATACCACTAACTATAGGTAAGTTTATCTATGGTGTCTTGTATATAGACCCTACACCATTCTTTATCATTTCAGGAATGTTGCTTGTCACCAGTTTTGCACTACTCAGTCTTAGCTACTATAAAAAAAATAAAGCAACATTTTTCTCACAAAAAATGTGGATCTTACTTGCTTGGTTTGTCATTCCACTTGTTTCTGCCTGGCTCATTTCTTTTATTGTGCCAGTGGTACAACCTAAGCGTATGCTCCTTATTCAACCAGGATTACTCATTGGATTTGCATATTTAATCGAGTGGGCACTCCAACAAAAGAAGCAGCTACTTACGTACAGTTCAATCCTTTTAACAACCACGCTTATTGGCTTATCAATAGTTTCACTCGCAACTTATTACACCAATAGTAAGTTGCAGAGAGAAGACTGGCGCTCACTACATACTGAAATACTGGCAAAGTACCCATCAAATGCAGTTGCTGTATTTTCCTTCACTAACCCATTTGCACCTTGGGAATGGTATGATTCTGGTACCTATCCTACATTCTCGACGCAATCATTAACCATTGCAGCTGCTCCAGACTTGTTGGATAGAAGCAAAGAGTTACTCAAATATGACTACATTTTAGTTTTTGATCATTTGAGAACACTTACCGACCCAAATGATGAGATTCTTGATTTAGTCAAAGACTTTGGCTACTCACAAGTCGAACTTATTGATTATCCAAACATTGGTTTTGTAAGAGTCTTTGTAAAACACGACGCCCGCATTTCGGCAGTACCAAGAAATAAGTAACTACTATGAACATTGGAATTGATATAACAGCAATTATTTATAATAGAGGTGTCTCACGATACACAAGTAATTTAGTCAGAGCTTTGATTGAAAGTGACCAAGATGTCGTGCTTTTTGGATCTTCATTTAGACAGAAAAAAACATTAGTACGTTTTGCTAAAACACTAGAATCGTTCTACCATCGTGTCATTCCAACTGACTTTCAATCCTGGCCACCCTCAATCCAAACTTTGCTTTGGCATACGCTCAAGAAAAGTACCTTTTCAGAAAGAACTCAAAACGTGTCAGTTTTCCATTCTTGGGACTGGCTCCAACCACCAGACAAAACTATTCCGCTTGTTTCAACTATTCACGACCTTGCTATTCTTAAATTTCCAGAGAATGCACATCCTAAAATAGTTGCACAACATCAAAAGGCCTGGGAAATTTTAAAAGAACGAAAAGCTCGACTAATAGCTGTGAGTGCAACTACAAAAAAAGACATTATAGATTTACTTGGGTATCCAGGATACCTCATAGATGTAGTGCATGAAGCATTGCCCAAAGAAGTTCGAGAAGTTGGCCAGACCATGACGGAGGAACGAGCTGCCAGCATTAAAGAGAGTCTGTCGCTTACAAAGCCTTACCTGTTATTTGTGGGAACGCGAGAACCAAGAAAAAACCTACTTAGGTTAATTGAAGCCTGGAAGCCACTTCAATCACAAATAGAGCTGCTTATTGCAGGCGAGAGTGGCTGGGATACAACTGAAAACGTACAAGAAGTGGGACTCCGTTTTCTAGGCCAAGTTAGTGATGAAGAACTCTCCGTACTCTATGCAGAAGCAGAACTCTTTGCATACCCGTCCCTCTATGAAGGCTTTGGTCTACCCATCTTAGAAGCCTTTCATCATGGTACTCCAGTTGTTACTTCAAACAATTCTGGCATGATAGAGGTAGCTGGAAATGCAGCTGAGCTTGTTGATCCACTTGATGTTTCAAGCATTACCAAAGCAATTGAAAAAATACTCAGCGAGAGTAACGATGACCAGAAAAAGCGCTTGCAAAGAATGATTATCAGGCAACAAATGTTTAGTTGGAAAAAAGTAGCCCGCGAAACACTTGCAGTATATAAAAAAGCAATCGCCGACTACGCCTAGAAACACACTATGAACAATACACATATTGCCATCGATGGAAATGAAGCAAACATACCCAATAGAGTAGGCAGTAACGTCTATGCCTACAAAGTACTTACCGCACTTTCAGAATTAATACACAATCGTACAGACGTGCAGGTCACTGTGTTACTTTCGTCAGAGGCAGTAAGTGACATGCCTGAAAAACGTGGCAACTGGACGTATGTAACGCTTCCACCAAAGTTTTTTTGGACACAGTGGGCGTTGCCGATCCATCTCTTTCTTAACAAAACAAAATACGACGTATTTTTCACACCTGGTCACTATGCACCAAGATTATGTCCTATTCCCTATGTTTCATCTGTTATGGACACTGCCTATCTTGAATATCCAAATCAATTTAATAAAGCTGACACACTTAAACTAACAGAGTGGACAAAATACAGTGTTGCCCATGCTCAGAAAGTTATCACCATTAGTAACTTCACCAAAGAGTGCGTAGAAAAGTCCTATTCAAGAAACCCACAAGACGTAGTCGTAGCCTATCCTGGCACCACGATTACCTCATACAAAGTGAGTGCAACCTATCGAAAGAAAGTGCTAAGAAAATTCAAGATTAAAAAACCATATATTCTGTTTGTAGGGACACTGCAACCAAGAAAAAATATCATTACTCTGATTGAAGCGTATGAAACCTTCGTTCGTTTAACTGCCAGTAGAAGTTTACCAACCAAAGGAAAGCGTGCAACTTCGAGTACAACTCCTCAACTGGTTTTAGCTGGTAAAACTGGATGGTTAGCAGATCCTATTTTAGAAAGAATTGACGTTTCACCACTAAAAAAACATATCATTCAGACTGGCTTCATCACTAATAAAGAAAAACAAGTACTTTATGAAGAGGCATTCGTAAGTACCTTACTTGGTTTATTCGAAGGATTTGGCATACCACCACTTGAATCATTTTATTATGGAACACCAGCTGTAGTATCAAATACAACAAGTCTGCCTGAAGTTGTTGAAACGGCCGGTATACAAGTGGACCCACTCAATACTAAGGAAGCCGCAGAAGCGTTTTACTCAGTCTACACTGCCACTTCACGACAAAAACTCATCTGGAAACGACGCGGTATAAAACAAACTAAGAAGTTTTCATGGATAGAATCAGCAAAAATTATTTTAGAAACACTCCTTGATGTCAGCTCATCAAACAAACAGTAACGAAACAGTCATACTGGGCATTGATCCTGGCTATGACAGACTTGGTTGGAGTATTGGTACGCTCACTAATACCTATTCCCTAATCACAGCTGGCTGTATTCAGACTGACAAAAAAAACGACATCTTCACTCGATACCAAACAATACTTACTGAACTTTCAGTTATTTTAAACAAGTATCATCCAACTGAGGCGGGAATCGAAACACTTTTCTTTTCCAAAAATACAACCACAGCACTCAGAGTCTCTGAATCTAGAGGAATTGTAATTAGCAGTTTACTCAATGCTCATTGCAGAGTTTTTGAGTACAATCCAGTTGAAATTAAACAAGCAGTAACCGGAAATGGCGCAGCCACAAAATCAGCAGTCGAAAAAATGGTTATCATGCAAACAAATATAAAAGAAAAAAACAAACTCATTGATGACGCTATCGATGCAATCGCTGTCGGAATTACCCATGCAGTAAAAGGCAGAATGACGAAACTAACAGAGCGTTTAGCCTAACCTTACATCGAAAAATACCCCTATCGAAACCCAAACTCCTTGCTATACTGAGAACATGATTGCCTACCTACACGGAACTCCCTTAATTGTTGATTCAGAACTTATTATTGTTACCAACGGCGTTGGGTATGGCGTTTCGGTAACTAACACAACTCTTGCAGCAGCGGCTGACCTAAATGAAGTTGAACTCTACATCTACACACACGTTAAAGAAGACGCGCTAGATTTATACGGATTCAGAACGCAAGAAGAAAAGAAATTATTTATCATGCTCATCTCGATTAGTGGAGTTGGTCCTAAAACAGGCTTAGCCATAACTGAAAAAGGATCAGACGGAATTGTGAGAGCAGTACAAGGTGCTGATATCAAATTTTTTACTGGCGTAAGTAGAGTAGGCAAAAAACTGGCTCAAAAAATTATTATCGACCTTACTCCTAAGCTAGGTAGCATTAAAGAGTTACAACTCACTCCATTAGCTGGTATTCAATTTGAGTTAGCTGAAGCTCTCACTTCTTTAGGATTTAACGAACATGACATTGATGCTTTAGTACGCTCAGAAGCCTTTAACGGTATGACGGTCGAACAGGCACTCCCACTGTGTCTTAAACAACTAGGATCGAAACTATGACCTCTATAGAGCCGCAGTCCCTTCAGAATCCAGAAGAAGAAGTACTCCTTACTACCCTCCGAGCACAGAACTGGGATGAATTCCATGGACAAACACACATTAAAAAATCATTATCAGTGGCTATATTGGCAGCTACTAATCGCAAAGAAAGTTTAGATCACACCTTGTTGTATGGGCCACCTGGACTAGGCAAAACGACACTTTCACATCTTATAGCTAAAGAAATGGGCGTAAATATAAAAATTACTTCTGGTACAGCTTTAAGTAAAACAGGTGATCTGGCAGCAATTCTAACAAATCTTCAAGAAGGAGATATTCTCTTTATTGATGAAATTCATCGATTGCCAAAAAACGTAGAAGAAACATTGTATCCCGCAATGGAAGACTACGCGCTCGATATTGTGATTGGGAAAGGTCCTTCAGCCCGTACCATTCGACTGGATTTACCACGATTTACCATAGTTGGTGCTACCACCAGGTTTGGTCTTTTGGCAGGTCCTTTTAGAGATCGCTTTGGAATTATTCACCGATTAAAATTTTATACACCAAATGAACTAACAACCGTGTTGTCTAATGCATCATCAAAATTAAACGTGACCTTAGATGCTAAGGCAGCTGAAGATATTTCTCGTAGATCTCGTGGAACACCCCGTATTGCCCTAAAACTGCTAAAAAGAGTGCGCGACTTTGTTGAAGTGCAAGACAAATCTCATATTGAAGTTGCCGACGTTGAAAGTTCGCTAAGCATGTTTAATATCGACACATTAGGTTTAGATGACGCTGATCGCCAACTTTTGCTGCAACTAATTGAAAAACATCACGGCGGTCCGATTGGACTCTCAACTCTTGCTGCAATGCTTAATGAAGATACCTTAACTATTGAAGAAGTTGTTGAGCCGTACCTCCTCCAAATTGGTTTTTTGAAGCGCACTCCTAAAGGGAGAGTAGTAACACCTAAGGCTTATGAGCACTTAGGAATTGCCTTGCCTAAAATATAATTAAATCTTCGTGCGTTTTATCGTAGATGACTATAAGTGGAAATATAATTCTCACTAAAAATGTGATACTATTATTTTGTTAGTTAAGTTAATAAATATTTATATAAACAAGGAACTCATGTCTGAACAATATACACCTCCCCAACCTGCAACAATTGAAGACCCAGTGACACTACCCGAGGGAGCAACGTATCAAGATCTTAATGTAGCTCATGAACAAGATCAACAAGATGGGGGTAGTAGACTCGAAGAACTGCACCCAACCGCTCAGGCACAAAAAGATGCAGCTAATGTATATCGTGATGAGATGAGTAAAGTAACTACTCCAGACTTAGCTGAAAAATTAAGGAGCCGATTTACTCCAGATCAAGATCATGACAATAAATCTGAGTTTGAAGTTAGAACTGGGGAAAATAATCAATTACAGACAAGTTTAGAAAAAAGATTAGATGCCAGAGAAGGCAACTTTGAAGAACAAGATAATAGAACAGAATCAATGAAGAATATTGTTCAAAAGCAACTTGATACTGTTGATCAAGTAAAATACTACCTGCAAAACGACGTAGCAGATGCTGAAGAGGCTGGAAGAATTCGCCCTGAGCAAGCTTTAGAACTTGCTGAGGCTGCTAAAACAGTAACAGAAACATTGCAGCGTTATAAAACTGATGTAATGAAGAATATTATTCAAAACCAACTTGATACTGTTGATCAAGTA
>PFRS01000006.1:192-32701 GCA_002788675.1 Candidatus Pacebacteria bacterium CG_4_9_14_0_2_um_filter_40_15 | reverse complement strand
GTGAAGTGACTAAGATGGTTAACAAAGAAGAGATTTTCCTTGCTAACTACGACTTCGATGCCGCCTTTGATAAGGTAGATGAGAAGGTTAAAAGAAACCATTTTGAGGCTGCTGCTCTTATTACATTAAGAGCGAATCTTTACCGCAACCAGCAGATGGGAAAAACAAAAGAAGAACTGCAAACTATTGCCAACGCCTGGCTCCCAGGCGTTGTAACCAGAACTCGTGGTAAGACCAAGATTGAAAAAGCTCATGACGCCTATAACAGCC
The DNA here is from genome assembly GCA_002788675.1 of Candidatus Pacebacteria bacterium CG_4_9_14_0_2_um_filter_40_15. GTDB lineage: Bacteria > Patescibacteriota > Microgenomatia > UBA1400 > PJMF01 > CG1-02-43-31. Next base: position 32,431 of record PFRS01000006.1, on the reverse strand, counting down.
TTAATGAAGAAGAAAAGGCGGACATGGCAAAATTTGTCGCTGAGCGTCTACGTGAGGCTAAGGCTGCTCGCGCTTCTCGAACTTAACCTCCATAAGATAAACAAGAGCAGATTACATAATGGATGCAGCTTAGTTGAGGGCTAAGAGCGATTTGTTACTTTAATCTGCTCTTTTTTGGAGCTAGGAATGTGGGAATTAGAACATTAAGAAGAAGGAGCAAAAAGATGGAGATAAAAGATGCAAGTGTTATTATTGTGTATACATGCCCCTTGCTAAAAAGAATATGTAGAGCAATAGGCAACGAAATTACCTATAGTGGGTATGAAGTTAAAGAAAGTGAAGACCACATTATAGGTAGTATTGTAATTGCTGAAGTAAGGTGTGTATGTAAGAACTTCCACAAAATAGAATTATCATCCTGTTATAGCTAATAATAACAAAAAGGAGCAAAAATATGAACATTCTTCTTGCACAACTTGAGGCTGCAAAAATAGTAGCTAAATCGTCTGAGCCCAACAGCGTTCATATACAGCCTACTATATATGGAGACCTTCTAGAAGTACCGATGAACTGTAGGCGTGCATATCATACTATGCGCCAAATTCAGTTTGAAATGATTAAACACTTACCCGAAGCAGCGGAGCTTACTATCCATAAGCACAAAAGAATAGATGGTATTGAACATAGATGGCTCGACCTCGCTCCACTCAATGATCCTACTAACTCAGTAATGACTATCTTTTATAAGGAGGACTAATGATAACCATATATCTCTATAACCATTGTAAGCTAGTGGAGGCTCAAAATGTCTAATATCTTTGTTGTCAATAAAGGCGGCCATGATTTCTCTAAAGCTGAACGTTTTGGTAAGCTCGTTTATCTTAGCGAGGGTTCAATAGACCCCTTTAAAATAAATAGCATGTATCGAGAAATGGCAGAAGCTATTTCAGCCAGTCACCAAGATGATTATATCCTCTCAACTGGGCTTCCTATTATGAGACAGATATTAAGTGCAATGTTTGCGTTTAAGCATGGTTGTCTTAATCTTCTGCTGTTCAAAAATGGTGAGTATGTTGAGAGACGCATTCTTCTTGGCGAACTAATAAAGAAGGAGCAAAAATGATCAATCTTAATGCCAACTATCCTATTCCTACCAATCCAACCTGGAACGTTTGTGATAGCAGTAAATTTAAGGCCTATACTACCTGCGAACGCATGTATTTCTACAGATATGTGCTCGGTTGGCGGCGTGATTTTCCTTCACATGATTTAGTTTTTGGCGAAGCGTGGCACCGCGCTATGAAACGTCTATTTGATGAAGGCTTCTCAAAGAAAACAATTGAAAAGGCCTTCGACGATTTTCTGGCTTACTATCGCACCAACTTTAGCGAAGATAGCGATTTAAACTATATCCCTAAAAGTCCTGGGGACGCTCTCAAGGCCTTAATTGAGTATGTAACTCAATACGAGCGGCAAGACCACTGGGAGGTTCTATTCACTGAGCGTGCTGGTACCGTTCTGATTGACGAAGGCATCCCACTACACTTTCGTCTCGATGCTGTTGTTAGAGATGAGAATGATCGAATCTTCGTAATCGATCATAAGACCACAAAGTGGGCAGCCTCAACATGGACGGAGCAGTTCTCGCTTGACTTTCAAGTTTACGCTTACCTTCACGTTCTCCACTGTATGTATCCCTGCAATCCAATAGGAGGCCTGATTATCAATGGAACTCGGTTCTTCAAAAGCAAGATTGAGCATATAAGAGTGCCAATCAACAAATCTCTTGAATCCTTGAACGCTTGGTTTCAAGAAGCTCAAGTTCTTGCGAGAAAGATAAAAGGAGATTTCAAAGAACTATCTATAACATCTTCGGCTGTTCCTGTTCTTCTCGCCTTTCCTCGTCGAACCACTCAGTGTGTACAGTATATGCGCATGTGCCAATTTGCCGACTTCTGTAGCGTCTGGGCAAATCCTCTTAGGCACGTCGGCGATGTTCCTGAAGGATTTAAGATTGAGTGGTGGAATCCGGCGGAGAAGGAAACGATCATACTGGCAAATTAAATATTTTGATTTGGAAGTGTTAAACAAAAAGGAAGATTACAATGACTAAACTTACATCTGAACAGGCTCGTGCTCAGCTTGCTGATATTCGTGCTAAGTATGCTGAAAGCACTAAGTTTGACAACTTTAGCGCACTTATAATGGGTGAAGCAGGTACAGGAAAAACCTCTATTATTGCAACAGGTCGTAAGCCAATCTTAATAGATTCATTCGACCCACTTAATACTCTCGTCCTAAAAGAACTGACCGACAAAGGCGAAGTTCTTGTTCGTCAATTCTGGAGCGAGCAATCAATAGCTCCTACTGAATATGAGCGGTGGGAAAAACAGTGGAGCAAAGATTGTGATACTGGTTTCATTGGAATGATGGGAACTTATAGCATTGATAGTTGCACTACCTGGATTGAGGCTCTTGTTAATGCCTATTGCAAGAAGAAAGGCAGGCAGAACAATATTCCAGAAATTCAGGACTACCAAGTAATTTACAATATTATCAAGGATACTATCAAAATTAGCTCTACTCAAGGAGCTGACTTTATTCTAACTGGCCACCTTGTCGCTTATCAGGACGAAGTAACTGGCCGAACCTATAGCGAGCTTGATATATACAAACGGCTGAAAACACGTGTCCCACTGCTGTTTACAGAAAAGCTTGTAACACTCTCGAAAGAGGTTCCAGCTGGTATTAAACACGTTCTACTGACTAATGCAGCTGGTCGCTATAGGGCCTCAACTCAGCTTGGCCGAAACGGAAAGTTTGCAAATGAAGAAGAACCTGACATAAAACTTCTGCTTAAAAAAGCAGGGCTCTCAGCGGAGGACAAAGTAATATGATTATCTGTGATAAAGGCCACCAGGTTATAGTATTTGACCATCGCTTTGATGGTGATAAGTGTCCACTCTGCCATGCTATTAACAATTCTCTTGCTGCCGATGCAGTGATAGAGGAGTTAGAGGCTAAAGTGTACTCTTTTAGTACTTCTATTGAGCTTCTTCGAGTACGGTTTTTAGCAACTAGCTAATAACTAACAACTAACAACTAACAACTAAACAAGGAGACAATTATGTCAAACATTCTAGATCTCGCTCTGGCGGCTAACATATCCGAGCCTGAGGCAGTAGCCGAGGCCGAATATCAACTATTGCTGGTCAGCGCAAAAAGGAAAGATTCAAAGAGCGGAAACTCAATGGTGGAGTTCTCTCATGAAATCGTCGGAGACGTTCTTACACCTCCGGTGTTCTATTACCTCATCCTTCCAACTGATTCTATGTCACAGAAAGACCAACAGCGTCGTCTGCTTGATGTGAAGCGCTACTGTGACGCTTTCAACATTCCTATTGAAACATTTGCAGCATGTGTGGCCGATGATAGCTTTGAAGATATCATCGGCAGCCAAGGCTGGGCGCACCTGGTTCAAAACGAATATGAAGGTCGAATCAGTAACAAAATCAAACGCTTTATAAAGAGCGCCTAACGCTCACAGTAGCCGGAGCGAGCTTTCATGATTTTCCTCGCTCTGGCTTATTTTTTTATTAACTAAGGAACCATAATGACTACTTCACGTTTATCTGTTGAAATTCCTACCTCCTTAAAAAGGCGTCTTGAGCGCCTTCCTCATGGAATGATACGTGCAGTAACAATTGTTACACTAAACGATGCACTTGATGCTATTGAAGGACCAAACGAGAATGCTGTTCTTGGTGGCATCTTAACTCGCAATATCAAACTGGCTGACTATAGCGAAACATTTAGTAAAGATGCAGATTAACGAAACCCTTCCTGGCATGGTAAAAAAGCTAGAAATTGGAGAGCTCGATCTTTATCTTCTGCTTGCTAATCGTGACAATAAACTTGCTTACATTTATATAGCAGGCCCACGAACTGGCAGTGATATACACCATCTAATTGTTGGTGTAACGGAGCTCATTAATCTTTGTCTTGATGAGAATATTAGTATTGAAAAGATAATAGAGCGCCTTATGTATCATCGCGCTGAAACAAGCGGAATAACTAATGATAAAAAAATCGTTTCATCTATTCTTGACTTTATTGCAAAGGCTTTAAAGGAGTGCTATTGTGACCCTAGATGATTACAAACCAAGTATTAGCCAGCTCTCTGCTACTGAGGCCTATGCTATTCACCAAGCTATTCGCCTTGATCGCTTTGTTAGCAAGAAAGCTATTCAAGAAGAGAAAAAAGAAACTAAGAGAATGTCCAGTAGGTTTGAAAAAACTATCCGTTCAATGTCAGAAGAACAACTTGAGAAACTACTGGAGGAACTACAGTGAGCATAATCACTTTCGATCTTGAGATCATATCTAAAAGTTGAGCTGCTTAGACTTGTTAATTATATCAAAGATAAGAACTGACCCTCCAACAAGGAAACAGTTTGTAGATTGGATGATATAAGAAAAAGGATAGCAAAAATGAATGTATCTACAATACCGTACAACAAGATTCACATTGGGGAACGCTTTCGTAAAGATTATGGAGACATTAAACAATTAGTTATTAGCATTCGTCTACATGGTTTGCATGTTCCTGTTATTGTCAAGCAAGCTGAACATGATTGCTATGAACTTCTTGCAGGCGGTAGACGAATGGCAGCACTTGCTGATGTTAGCAGCTATGTTGAAAATGGAGTTCCTGCTGTTGTTCTTCCTGCCAATACTAATGAATACAGTTCAAGAACTATCGAACTAATTGAAAATATTCATCGCAAGCAACTTGAGCCGATGGAAGAGATTCATTTAAAGGCGGAAATAACACGTATACAAACGGCTCAGTTCGGTGAAAAGAGTAAAAAGAATCTAACAGGCTGGAACCAAGAAGAAACTGCTAAACTCTTTGGTGTTACTGCTGCAAGTATCAGTGATGATATCCAACTTAGTAAGGCCGCTGAAATGCTGCCTGAGTTGAACGCTGCTAAAACAAAAGCGGAGGCCAAAAAAATTCTTAGTGACGCTATTAAGAACTTCAAACGAAATAGAGCCATAACACAGTTTACAACCAATGAAGCAGGAAAACCAGCTAATGTTCTAAAAAAGAAACTGATGGATAGCTACATTATTGGCGACGCACGCTTGTTTATGACAAAATTAAAAAGTGGAACGTTTGATCTAATTGAAATTGATCCTCCCTATGCGATTGATCTAGAAGACGCAAAGAAACTTGACAATAAGGGGAGTATAACTAACCAAACTGAGAACTATATAGATATTCCATCTGAACAGTACCTTCTAACAATGCAACATATCCTTGCTGAATCTTACCGAGTTGCTAAACCAAATGCTTGGATTATTCTTTGGTTCGCTCCTGAACCCTGGTTCGAGCCGATGTTTCAGCTACTGACCCAAGCAGGTTGGGAATCTCGCAGAATGCCTCTTATCTGGTCTAAGCGAATTGGTCAGACGAAACGACCAGATCGCTATATGGGTAATGCCTATGAAATGGCCTTTTATGGTAGAAAAGGGAATGCAGTTATTAACAAAGCTCGTAACAATGTCTACGACTATCGAACTGTCAATGATAAAGAACACGCTACTGAGAAGCCCATTGAAATGTACGAGGATTTGCTTTATACCTTCGTCATGGAAGGTAGCAATATTCTTGTTCCTTTCGCTGGTAGTGGTAATTCACTACTTGCAGCGGCTAATATAAAATGCACCGCTCTTGGTTATGATCTCTTGTTAGAGAATAAAAGTATCTTCGATACAAAGATTCTGGAGCAGAACTATGGAGAGTTTACAAGCTACAAGAAGGGAGAACAAAAGTGACTGAAAAACGTCTCGTTCTTGGCATAGGCCCTTCTAACGCCGCTATAACACTCGTTGGCGAAGCTCCTGGCGAACGTGAAGAACGTCTTGGCCAGCCGTTTGTTGGCAGTGCTGGATACCTTCTCAGTACAGTTCTTAAAACTGCATTCATACCTCGATCGGAGTGTTATATTACTAACGTTGTTAAAGAGCGACCTCCAAATAACAATATCAAAGTATTTATCGATCTTGCAAAAAAGAATATAGTTGAAACTCCCGCCTATAAAGAATATGTAACCTACTTAAAAGAAGAGCTCGATGCTATTAAAAGCAACATTATTGTAGCGTTTGGTCAAACAGCTCTCTATGCTCTCTGTGGCTACCATGATCGCATAACACAGCGGCGTGGTTCTATCTATGAAAGTTTGCTCCTTCCTGGTCGAAAGGTAATAGCTACATTTCATCCAGCAAGCGCTCTTCGAGTTTACTTAAATCAATATCTTATTATACATGATTTAAAGAAGGCTAAGACAGAAAGCGAGTTTCCTGAGATTCGTAGAACAGAACGAATGCTTATAACTGAGCCATCATTTACAGAGGCTGCTGCTTTTCTAGACACGCTGGAAACTGGGCAAGAAGTTGCATTTGATATAGAAGTTATAAACGAGCAGGTATCTCATATATCATTCGCCAGCAGCACATACTACTCTATGTGCATTCCTTTTATATCTAAAGGACAGAGCTATTTTTCCTTGGACAAAGAAGCATTTATATGGCACAAAATAGCTCTAATCCTTGAGAATCCTCACATTCGCAAAATAGCTCAGAACAAGATTTTCGATTCTCACTTTCTCTATCGCCGCTATGGAATCCGTGTCCATAACTGCGACGATACAATGATAGGCCAAGCAATTATTATGCCTGATTTTAAAAAGGGTCTTGATTTTATTTGTAGCATTCACACAACAGAGCCTTATTATAAAGATGAAGGTAAGAAATGGAGAGGTATGGAAGGAGGAGAAAAAGTTTTTAGGGAATATAACGCTAAAGATAGCGCTGTTCTTCTCGAAGCATTTCCTTCAATAAAACAAAGTCTTGAGATGCTTAATAATATAGAAGTATACGAACGCCAATCTCGTATTGTAGAACCGCTTATTTTTATGCAGGAGCGAGGTATTAGAATGAACGTTGAAGGAATTAAAAAGAAATGTGAGGAGAACAAAAACAAGATAGAGGAACTAACAGCCGAACTTTATTCTATTTGTAAAACAGAGCTAAACTATGCTTCACCGAAACAGCTGGCTGACTATTTCTACAACAAGAAGGGTCAGAAGCCTTATACCAAAGATGGTCGAGTTACTACTGATGAAACGGCTATGATTCGTCTCGCTCGCAAAGGTTTCAAGGAAGCTGATATTATTCTACAACTACGTCGTCTTAGCAAGATGAATAGCAACTATTATAACACTGATAAGATTAGTTTAGACGGCAGACTTCGTACCGCCTTTAATCCTGTTGGCACAGTTAGTGGTAGACTGTCATCAAGCGAGAGCATCTTTGGGGAAGGAAATAACGTTCAGAATCAACCCCACGAAGTGAACGAATTTATGATTCCTAACGATGGCAATCTAATGTTTAGTATTGACCTCTCCCAGGCAGAGAATCGAGTTGTCGCTAACATTGCACCAGAACCTAAAATGATTCAAGCGTTTCTTGATGGAGATGTTCATGAATTAACTGCTGAGATGATTATATTTCTCTATTATGGAGGAAAAGTCCCACCTGATATAAACGTAAGAAGCATCAGCCCACTCGGAAATGGTACTCATGATTGGCGCTTTTGGGGCAAGAAGGCAAATCATGGACTCAATTACGGTCAAGGCTACAAAAAATTCGCTTTGCAGAACCAACTTCAGGAACGTGATGCTAAGATGATTGTAGATGGATACTTCCAAATGTATCCAGGAGTTAAAAGTTACCAGAAGTGGGTAATAGGAGAGCTATATGCTAAAGGAAGAAGACTTACCAATCCCCTTGGCCGCAGTCGAATATTCTTTGAACGCTGGGGACAGGAACTTTTTAATAGTGCCTTCGACTTTATCCCTCAATCTACCGTTGGAGACATCATTAACGGAAGAGGACTCAATTATATATACTACAGCAGCAAGTTTAAACCGGTCATTCTCATTAACCAAAAGCATGATAGTATCGAGTTTGAATCTGCCGCTAAGGACTTTGAAAGACTGGCTAAAATGCTCCTTGATATTAAAGCATCTTTAGAGGCTCCTATTGAGTGGCAAGGGCGAGAATTCTTTATTCCAGCAGAACTAAAAGCTGGTGGGAATCTAAAAGAGGCTGATAACAATAACCTTTATGGGCTGAGAAAAGTAGATCTTTCCAAATCTATAACTGACATCGCTAAACAACTTGAAATAATATGGAACAGCATAAGTGTATAAGCGAAAACTTGATGACTGGATTAAAAGTTTTCTATACTATACACGCAACAGCGAGGCGCCAACCATCTATAGAAAATGGACAGCGTTTAGTACAATTGCCAGCGTGTTAGGTAGAAAGTGCTACTTGGAGTGGGATTGTCCTACTTACGCAAATATGTACATTGTTCTTATAGGCCCTAGTGGTGTTGGTAAGAATACTGCTATGTGGCCAGCTAAACAAATAATCAATCAGCTTGATATTAATGTTGCTAGCGAAAGTGTGATTCGTGAGCAACTTATTAATGAGATTGAGAAGAGCACATCATTTCACCTTGATAATGGAATCCAGGTTTTTACTACGTCGATTACTATCTTCAGTCAAGAGTTTACTGTCTTTATAGGATACGATAAACGGCAGCTTATAATGGATCTAACAGACTGGTATGACTGTCCAGATCTATGGCGATATAGCACAAAGAATAGTGGTAGAAACATTCTTAATAATCTCTATGTAAATATGATAGGTGCTACAACCCCAAAACTTCTTGGTTCAACCCTCTCTTCTGATGCAACAGGCGGAGGGCTTACTGCTCGAATGATCTTCGTTTATGCACAGGAGCGTGGCAGTTATGTTGCTATGCCTTGGTTATACAAACTTGATGAAAAGCTAAAAGATGATTTGATTAGCGATCTGGCCAACTTAATATCACCTATGCAAGGAATGTTTAGACTCGACAACAGTTTTATAGACCTATATGTTCCTTGGTATGAGAATCCTAGTAACCACAAAATCTTTCCTGGCGATTTCTTCGAAGGCTATGAACGTCGAAGACCCAAACATCTATTAAAACTGTGCATGGTTCTTAACGCAAGCTGTAGTGAAGAAATGGTTTTAACAAAGCGTGAATTTAATGAAGCGCTTGTGTTGCTTGAAGAAGTTGAGGCTGTAATGCCAAGAGCGTTTGCTGGAATAGGCGAGAGCGATATTAGCGAACTAATAGAACGAATAACCCAGCTGCTTATTAAAAGAAGGACTGTTACCTATTCTGAGCTTGTTCGTTACTATTATAATGATGCAGATGGAGAGAAGATCAATAGAGCTGTTTCATCGATAGTGACTATGAAAAGAGCAAGAATGGATAGAAAACCTGGCGCAATTGATTATACACTATCTTATGCTGGCAACGAGAAATGAGAACTATAGAATATTACGAAAAAGATGCTGCACTTAAAATAAGAGAAAGTTTATAGATGTTGACATTAAAAACGGCGAAATCGCCAAAAATCGTGAATATTGACCGATCACGAAAAATCGAGCCATATTTACGATTGTAAAATGAGCAAAATATCATATCGGGGACTTTGACAAAAAATGCAAACAATTTATGTTCCATTGTTTATGTAACTATCAAATTAAAACTTTTAATTTGCAAGGTACATTATGAGCGAAGAAGAAAGAAAAATGAAGGCCTTTCTCTGTGATCTGTTTAATGGGTTCTATCCAGACTGCAGTGATATTGACGGTGGCACATTGCAAGATCTTGCCGAGAAACACAAAATTCTTTTGCCTGAAATTCGGTATAAGCCTTGCGATGAGTTCTGTAATTGTGCTCAAACTTTTTCCGATGAAGAATTTAAAGAAGGCGTGAAATGTTATCGCCTTGCTAATTGGCTATCTGAAATAAAGAAATAGGCTAATTATATCATTTAATCTGCGAGGTGCATTATGCAACAATCTCAAGGGAAAAACGAACTGGACGAACTCATCCGAAACTTGCAGGCTGAAGGCTGTATTGAGATAACACTCGACAGACTTGAACAAGAGGTGGAAGAGCTGAGAGACGCTGTTGTTGGTGAGACAGAAGCGCTATTAGTATGTCTATACCACTCGCTGCTATGTGTTGATATTTCTTGTACGTTCCTTCCAGAAGGTGTTATGCAGAACAACTGGGAACAGCCGGCACATAGAAGATGGTTAGAGAAATTCAGAGCGTTTAGGAGATCGTGCGAGTTATCGGAAGAGGACGCTAAAACCGTTTTACCTGTCTTTGGTTGGATTGTGTCTAAATATGAACGGATGGATGATCTTCTTATACGTGCAGTAACTAAATTAGTAAACGAGCACTTTTTAATAACAAGGAGCAGAAATGAAAAAAGCAATAGGATTGGCAATTCTAACACTGATGATATATCTGCTGACTAACTGTGCTACGACACAGCCACAGCTTTCTATCAAAACAGGCGAGGACAGCACAGCTCAATGGATTGAATTCTGGATGAATGATTCATTGCATCAGAGGTTTATTGTTCCAAAGCACTTTGGTCTCTATGCAACTATCGATAGTATTAATGCTAGGCTGATTGCTCTCGAAGACTATGTTTGCTCTGATAGCATCGATCTTGCTGTTTCTTGGAACGCTAACACAGAACCAGATCTTGCTGGATATATCATCTATTGGGGAAACAAGAGTAGGCTATATAACAGCAGCAAAGATGTTGGTCTTTTAACATCTTATGCTTTAGGTAAGTTTTATAAACATCAAGATTGGTTCTTTGCTGTAACTGCTTATGATACTACAGGCAATGAGAGCGGTTACAGCAAAGAGATTAAATGGCCAATAACGTTCTAACAAATCAAATTATTTAATTCGTGAGGTATGTATAGCAATTAGTCTATAAAAATCTTCCAGGCTTTTGCTTTATCAATTAGTTGACTTCTTAGTGTTGCTCTCTGCTGAGGAGTCATTTTATTCATCTTATAAGCATCAAACAAACTATTTGGTGCCATTCCAAGCATCACCATTGTATCTATCTTCCATCGTTCTATTTCTTCACCACGATCAAGACCCCTAACGATAGATACCAATAACTTCCTCCTCGAATCCCTATCAACTCTCTCAGCTCTTGCTAATATCCTCAACGCATTGCTAACTCTTGTCTTAGCTGTAGGCTGCATTCCCGCTGCTGACATTACTTGCAACCAGCGCTTTTCCCACTCAGTTCCAAAGCGATACTTTGGAGCGCCAATCTGAATTCCAGTTATCTTACCACTGTCGTTTTTCTTTAGCTCGTAACGATCTCTAATCCATCCATCTGGAGTAACCTCAGCTTGAAGAATAGTGTTCCAATAGCGATAAATAATAGGAAAGTTTACCAACCAGTCTACTCTTCCCTCTTTATTTAAACGCTGTTCCTGATCACGAAGAGCTGGAACAACTGTAACCTTCGCTATCCTTATTATATCAGAAATAGCCGGCCCTAGACTATCTTCTGGGTTATTAGGTAAGAACTGAAATGTAGCTGGAGCACTAATATCTATTCCAAGCTTCGTACCAAGATTCTCAATCATTCCAGGTAGCCCAGATGCCCCAATTCTATTCTTATTCAGTAGCCATTCCTCTAACTTATCTATAGCTCCGATGAGACCAAGTATAGGCAGCGATTTTATTATAAGTAGAACTCCACGAGGCCCAGCAAGGGCAAGTTGTATTGATAGATAACGAGCCCATTGCTTACCATTCAATGTAGACATTAACTCAAGCTGCTTAACCATATATGTTCTATACTGCCCAACAAGCCTTCCACCAGGCCCACGAAGCAGCCGCGGAAGAGCAGCTGAACTATAAATAAAGCTTTGAACACGCACTGCCATTCTCGCTTCAGCCCTTGCAGCTGTTTCACTAAGACCTCTCTCTCGTGCCCATGTAAAGGCTGTTGCGTATGCAACTTTACGAATACCTGGTTCAGGCATAGCAAACATACCAAAGGGCTTATACCACTTTTGTTTAGTAGTAACTCTTCCTTCAATATTAGTTATAAAGTCTGTACCTAGTGCATACTCGTCCTCTTTCAACAGACGCTTACCTTCTTCAGACTTCATCCATTCTATACCCACACGCATTCTTTTCAGACCAGAAACTGCCCATGTATTACCGTGACCAGAAAGAAAGTTTACAAGACCTGCAACAGAACGATAAGAAAACTTTGCATAACCTTCCATAATAGTAGCTACACGTGACGCTCTTGAGAAAAACATAGGCTTTGTGCCAATTGCTCTACTGATCTTATCAATAAACATATCTCCCCAACTATAACGTCCTCGCGCATCTTTTAGCTGTTCGCGCAAAAGATTTCTAACATGCTGAGGAACAAGAATCTGTCCAGCATCTTTCTCAAATGCTTTCTCCATTTCAGCCTCAGCGATATCTAAGTTCATCTTCTTTCTCATAATATAGCTATAGGTTGGAAGAGCATCAACTATATTTTCTTCGCCAGCTAGAATATCCTCTCTTTCCTTTGTCGGGTCAAGAGTCTTACGAAACTCAGATGAAATAGTAACATTTCCTTTAATTTCTCCTGAAGCCATTTTCTCTTTAGCTTTTCGTTTTGCTTCTCGTCTGGTTATACCAAGAGCTCTAACCTTTCCTTCGCTATCAATAACTCGATAAGTTCCACGTTCGATATTAGTAATATATTCATTAAGTCCCCATTTGAGAATGTTATTATATTCTTTAACTGTTTCAGTAAGCTCTTCAACATCTACTTTATATTTCTCAGCAATAGTCTTGGTATCAGACTCCTCAACCTTTATCGCTTCCTCAAATGCCTCGTGCATCTTGTTGTTCATCAATATCTTATAAAGCTGACGCCTGTTTTCTATATATTCTCCCTTTATACTCTCAAACATCTGAATAATACGATTAGCTGCTTTATAGGTAGGATTTCTGTCTATTAACGCCTGTGCCTTTTCCGGTTCTTTACTCAACTCATATAGCTTCTCCATTGCCCCACGAACCTGCTTCTGTTCTTCTTTACTACTAACAATGTCCTTAACTTCCTCAATAACAGCACTATCAAGAACATGTGATTCGTGATCAGCTTTCTGCTTTGCCTCTATGTTTCTTGCTGCGATTGCTCTTGCTTCTGGTAAATCTATCAAGCTTCCAACAAAAGGAACTCTTCTATGCTTACGCACAATATATTCTGGAGAGTTAATAAACTGTCTAAGAAAATGTGTATCCCACCGAGTCTTTTCTCGTGTAATAGTTCCACCAGTCTCAGCAATTGTTGTGATAGCAGGATGTTCTGGTTGACTACCAATATTAACTGGTTTATCTTTTGCTAACTCCTGTTCGCTCTTTGGATAATTAGGAACCTTTAAACCATCGGTTAATAATGTCCCCTCAGATACAGTGCTGTTAATCTTTGGATGGCCTTCTTTTGTTATATTAAACAACGCGAGCGGAGGCTCTCCACCTAAGCGCTCTTGATAACCGATAAAAACAGCGTCAGGTTTTTCAACAGGTACTGCTATATCTTTAAACGCATTAGCTGTTCCTAAATTCTCAGGTTTCACTTGAGTAGCCACTTCGTTTGGTCTCTGACCAGTTTTAGCAAAGTGATTACGTAACACTTTAGCCCCTCTACTGGCTGCCTTTGCACCAAATAATAGAACAGCATTATCTAAAAACTCCTCTGCTTTTGGAAATCTCTGATCAAGTGCTGCACCTGTTACAGTCAACGCAGCAATCTCAGTAGGAACTTTCGCTATTCCTATTGGAACCTGTCCAGCTGTTCCTGTAACAGCGCCTGTTATATATCCTTTAGCTCCTTCTTTAACAGCAGCCAGCGTTCTATTAAGAACTTCTCCAAGCGAGGTAGCTTCCCCTTTCTCATACTTATCCATTAACACCTGTCTTAACACAGCAGGAAAAGCAAACACAGCACCAGTCCCAGTTACAGCTGATGCCAGTCCTCCACCTCCTGCTGTTCCAACAAGACCTCCTACAAACATAGCTGGAATGTCACCAACCACAGTTGCTGCGTTTTTAAGCTGACGCTCCCAAAAGTTCTGAGCTTCATAGTCGTCTGGTAAGCGTTCTCGAAGAAGTAAGCCAAGCGTGCTTTCTTGTATACCGCTCTTTACAGCAGGAATAGCACCAGTTGAATAGTCAACACTAATCCCCTTTCCACTTGGCTTCCCTCCACCGAAGAAACCTTCTGGGATAGGTGCTACTTCCATCTTGCTATTAAACGTTTTAGCATCACCAATATTAAAATGCTGTGAAACCTGCTCATAGAATTTCTGCCTACGATTAGAATCATCCATCGCAGCATCAAAGAATTCAAACGTTCCTATATCAGCCTGCTGACTTAGCAAGTTATAGAGATTTTGTCTATTTTCTTGTGGCATCAATAAGGGCCTATTTTAAGTTTACCAGGTGCTATTGTGCTAGAAGGAGCTGGTGGGCCTTGTAATTGGCTCTGTTCTCCAGTAACTCCCATCCAGGGTATAGGAAGATTTCCTGCTTGTTGTTCTCTCCTAATTTTAAGAGCCAGCTTATTCTTAAACTCCTCCTGCAATGTAGGACTATTCCAAACAGGCTGAGGCCCGAATTGACCTTCATAAAAACTATCTGCTTTAGGCATTTCCCTTTCCACCTCTTTGATAAGATTACTATGATATCTAAAATACAGATTTTGTTGCTGGCCAGGAGTAATACCTCTATCTCCACTAGTACCACGTGTTGTTGTCCCAGAACTAATAGGAATAAATTCTCTTGTGTTAGGATCAAACATGAATAGTGTCTCCTCATTGACACCAGAAGGTCCAACAACAGCACCAACCTTCTGTGGGGCACCCTCTTCAAGAGCTTGACGAAGTAGCAGCTCTTTTCTCGATTCAATCCCTCTCTCTTGCGGAGTTCCTTGTGCAGCAACTGACCCCTGATAATATTGGCTAAGTGCCTGTTGGTTCTTCGCTGATGTAGCAAGCTGGTTGGCCTGAGCAATCTGCTCTGATGTCATACCTTGCACATCATTAGCTGTTACTGATTCATTGCTCATTAGCTTCGCTAAATAACGCTGCATCCCTTGCGACTGAACTTGCATCTGGTTAATTCCAGCAACTTGCTCTCCAAGCCTCGCTTGCCACGTACCAGGATTAG
Organism: Candidatus Pacebacteria bacterium CG_4_9_14_0_2_um_filter_40_15; assembly: GCA_002788675.1. Classification (GTDB taxonomy): domain Bacteria; phylum Patescibacteriota; class Microgenomatia; order UBA1400; family PJMF01; genus CG1-02-43-31. The sequence goes on along the minus strand of PFRS01000006.1, from coordinate 17,226 downwards.
CAATGCTTCCACCTATCCTTGCAAGCGTCTCACGAAATCCAGGTGTTTCAAGCGCCTTACCGAGCTGGCCAAAGGCTTTACCAATTTGAGAGAAGAAACTTTGATTCTGCTGAGCCGCTCCTATCTGTGTAGGTGCGTTTCTCATAACATCTTCTTGACTAACTGGAGTAGGCAATCCGCCGCTCGGAGTAACAAAACCAGCGCTAGCAACGTTAGGAGCAGAACTCATTGGATAAGGATTAACAAGCTTATCGCCCATTAAAATTTTCTGTATTAAACTCTGATCTACTGGCATAACCGTGCCTCACAAATTAAAATATTTGATTTGAAACTGTTATAAAAAAGCCCCAGCTACCGCACCAATACCGGCTCCTATTGCTGTGCCTACACCAGGCTCAATACCGGTTCCAATAGTTGCTCCTACTGATGCACCTGTCATAACTCCACTTAATGCACTCTGTACAGCAGACATAGGACGATTCACAACATACGCTGCTCCACTCATCGAAGCAAGCATATTGCCTCCCATCAGTAATAGATCGAATGGCCACTTCGCATCAAGCACATCAAGATCTATATTACGATCTGTCTGTTCCTTTTTCGCGATTATCTTCATTCTATTAAGTTCGGTTTGAATAGTAGTTGCTACTTTATCAGAATCTATTTCAATAGACAACAGCTGGGTTATCTGATTAGCACCTTCAATAAGAAATAGATCTCTATCTTTTTGATACTGTAAATAACTTGACATATAGTTCTGTAAATCCTGTGCGTATGTTTGTAGCTGCTGTGCTGTTTTAGCAGTTCCTGTATTAGCATAGAGCTGCATCATTGTTCGATACGTCTCTCCATATTCAGCAATAACTCGATCCATCGTAGCAGCTCTTCGTTCTGCTATAAACTTACGAACATCGTTCTGAAACTGATTCTCAGCAAGCGTCAGACCGATAACAAATGCAGAACTATTCACTGCGTTAATATCCGCCATTCCGCCAGTCATTCTACTAATAGATCGAAGATGCGCCGGTTTAATGTCGTCCTCATAAGCATCAACAAGATTATCCATTACATCGGATAGATCTATTGACGTGGCCTTAGCAACTGCATCATCTACGAGTCCATCTATAAGCAACTGAATTGCTACATCACCTGCTGTAAACAAATTTCCTGTTCTTGTTATAGCGTCTGCCGCAGCATCACCAAACTCGTTGTTAGCATTACCTCTTGATAACAATTCAATAGTCTCAACGTCATTATTAGGAGAAATGAAAACAGCTCCCCTTTTTGCGTTAGCTTGACTAATTGCAGCGTCCCACTCGGTAGAGTGGTTCAATGAAGCAACAAGAGTGTTAAACGTATCGAATCGAGACTGGTTAGATGCAAGTGGCGCATCAGGAATATATGCGTTAGCATTATCATAAGGAGACATTGCCGAACCTGCTTCAATCAACGTTGTCATATAGTATGATGGATTCGCTAGCGCATCACCAAGCCACGAACCATGAACATTCTGCATATAAGGAGGATAACTTACCGCTCCACTATTTCCGCCGCCTCCGCTCATTTAACCTCCAATCTGATAACAATCTCTTCCAAATCAGCACCAAGACCTTTTGCAATTTCTTTCATTCTTGGAACGCGAGTATAACCAACTATATACTTACACCCTTCCTGTTTAGCATACGATGAAAGAGTTAAAAAATATCCCTGCCAAAGTCTTGGCTCCGTTCCAGTGCTTAGAAGTGAATATATAAGTAGATTCTTTTCACCAGTCACTATATCATAAGTAAATATTGTAGTAGCCATTCCAAGAAGCTTATTATCATCATTAAGCATTCCCCAACAGGTAAGCAACCCAGCTAAACAACTACTTAGCAACTGCTTTCGTCTATGCTCAACGTTCTCAACTAATGGCATAGCTGCTTCAATCATTGGAGCCACTTCACTCCAATGTTTAGCTACTAATTCTGGTAGCATTTTCGCTAACATTCCGGCTCCTTAAGCTGCTCTTATCAGTGTAAGCAATATTAATGCTAATTGATTCAGGTACATCTGTCTCAACATAATTAGTTGCCTTAACTCCTATCATAAACTCGACTGCGCTGACTTGAAACCTAATCCAACCTTTTTTATTTAATGCTCTCCACTCGGTCTGGACAAACGTTTTCTTCTTATCATAACGATAATAAATACAGACATACCAATCAGCTGCAGCATCAACATCCATAACAACAGGAATGTCTATTTGTGTAACTGTTTTCTCTCCTCTAACTCCAAAGTCAAGCGTATCAGTAACAATACGAACTTCTGAATCATTATCACCAACAATGTTACAGAACCCCTTTGTTTCACCTTCGGCAACGAAAACAGAAGTTATTATCTGATCAAGTTTTGATAAACCAAACTGTGTTAGTTTGAATGTTCTATCAGATCCACCAATATAGAACGTATTATTTTCCTCTGTATAGCTTACAATAATCTCCGTTCCAAGTAGCGGAACCATGTACTCTTGATAACCAAGCTTCTCAGGTCCTTTCTCTGTAATTCTCCAAATAACACCAGAGCCATCTACACAGACGTGATTGCTCTCGTTTCCACTAACAGCTCCTCTACTTGCCAAGCCAATCTGATTGAAAATGTCTTGTCTACCAAGTGTTGAAAAAGGTTCTGTAGTAGGAAACAGAAACGTCATTCCATTCTGTCCATAAACCATTAGCCCCTTGCCAAGCGGTCTAACTTGGTAAACAGCGCCTCGCCAGTTCATTGGCATGAAGCCACTCTCATTACGTTGCCAATAGTCAAAGATTAGTGGCTTATCGTAGCTGTACTCTGTTCCATCTATTTTACCTCCCAACAGAAGATTAGTATCAAACAACCAAAGCATGTCTCCGCCACCAACTGTGCTCCACCATACAAAATTTTCTCCAAGCGGTTCATAGGTAGGAATATTTAACCCTTTTCTATTTCCCCAGTCCTCAAAGAATCTTCTCCAAGCGTTATTCCAGAAATTATCTGAATCAAAGCCAGCAAGAACTGCTCTACCACGGAAAGCACAGCAGGCGTTTACTGGAATACTATCTTGGACGTAGACCTTATCAGGCTCATTAAATATGTCCTTTGTATGAAAAACTGTTGAAACTCCGTTCGTTAACAACCAACTGTCATGAAAATCACAGAGCTGCCAAACTCCCCCGATGCTAATACTCTTCTCGGTATCCTTAGCCATAGCATTATATGTAGGAACTTCAAGCGTTGTCCAATCGCTTTCTTGTATTAGATCAACTCTTGTCTTCCCACATAAGAAGCTATATTTGTTCCCTCTAATTATCTGAGGAAATGGCCACTCAAGTTCGGCAGCTGCTGCACTAATAACACCTACACTGAGAGCATTCTCAATAGCAACAAGCTTTGTTACACCGTTCTCAGTAACCTCAGCATTAAATAGCTCATAGAGCTCATCGCTGTTTCTTCGAAACCTGTAGTCTCTACGAAGGCCTTTTTTAAGCTGCAATATTTTAGTAACCTCTCTCATCGCTTCTTAGCTTTTCTTGGCTTCTTCTTCTTTGTCATTTTCGCTTCGCTCATTGCTATTGCTATAGCCTGATTTCGATTCGTTACCTTCTTTCCACTCGGAGTCCTGAGCGTTCCCGCCTTGAACTCGCGCATCACTTTGTGAATCTTCCACTTTCCACTTTTCTTCCTCGTCATAGATCTGCTCCTTTCTTTCAACCAGCATAGCTTCAAGTTCTAAGCGCTTCGCTCTTTCCGCTTCTTCCTTGAGCGCCTTAGCTTTTGCTATCATATCCTTTCTTATCCGCATTTAACCCTCCATAAAGCTGTTACCAACAAGCTCTTGCTCGACACGATCATCTTGATCACCCTTCAACAGATCCTCGATAAACGCCCGCTGCGTTCTTACCCCCTCCAGATTGCGATTATGACGCTCAATACACAAAACTGTAGAAGCAATAACAGCTTCAGGCTCATACATAGTCCACCAATTAACATCGCTAGCATTTGAAAGGACCTCGCTAAAGAACGTTCCAAGAAGCTCTATAGTATAGACCTCATCAGCAGGTGGCATCCACTGAATGCCACGTAGTGTATAGCCAGTATCAAATAGAATGTCATAAACACTATATGTAAAACCGGTATGAACTGCTTGTGTCAAAGCTTTCTGTGATGGAGCTAAACGATGTAGATCATAGCTCCAATACTTTGGCAGGCCAGAGGTAACATTAGCAGAGGTAGAATCACTATAGTTAACTCTCAACCATCCCCCTGTAACTGGACTAACTAGCTTCCTTTCATCTGAGTCAGCTGCCCAAACCTCTTTTACTGCTCGAAGATCTGCTACACTAAGTCTAACATCTCCTATCGCTACATCCTTCTTATACCAACGAAGTTCTTCCGACAGTGGGAAATTCTTATCAAGATACTTCACACCAGCGTTGATAAAAGTAGTTAGATTCCAAATCGAATCGTTTGAATTGTATAGATCGTAACGACCACTTGATTCGAGAATCATCTTCTTTAGATTTACAAGTGTCACTGCAGTAATCCTTCAAGATCATCAACCGGTTCAACTACTCTCTTTTTTGATTGAACTTTTTTCTCCTCAAACAGGCTATCGGGTGCTTCCATAGAAACAACATCACTATAGTCGGCCAGTCGCTTAGACTGGTTAATGAAGTTGTCTGTAATTAGAACTGTAAACTTTCCATTACCTGTAATCTTCCATAGCTCTCTCTTCTTCATTTCCTCTTCTATCCTAATCGCATAGATCCGCTCAGTTCCCCAGAGCACAATCACTCCTTTTTTCATTTTGAGCAATCTATTCTCGTATGTGCAGATTTTATCAAAATTGTCTGCAAGCTCGCGTAATTGCAATATAGTTTGCATATTATAACCTCACAAATTAAAAGTTTTAATTTGAAAGGGGGAAGAAATTTCCCCCCTTCCTTCTACGCTGCGTTGTCCATACCAACACCTTTTAAATAGCCCCAAGGGCCATCTAGCATGTACTCGTATGTACCTTCAGTAAGATACTCTTCTTGCTTTCCATCAACTCCTTGCGCACCACCCTGATCGTAAAGCATATCAGGTTTATAGTGTGTATCGCGAAGAGGCAGCCAACGCACAGCTGCTGGTGGAACCAACAGCATTGTATGAGCGTTAGTTGTCTCAAAGTTGAGCAATGGATGAATCTTCAGAAAGATCGTTCCAAAGATGCTACGAAGCTCAAGAACCCTAACTCCATAGGCAGCAGTTTTCTCAGTAATTGTATACATCGAATTTGCTTCAACCAGCTGCTGAATGCCAGCAGCAGCACCGCCACCACACAGCGCTAACACCTCACTACCAAGCTCACCTGAACCAACTGCATAGATCGTCTGAATCATAGCATCCAGCCAATTCTTGCCAGCCTCTTTCCAGGTCTTTCCAATGTAGTCAGAATTCAATGAGAAATCATCGACCGACGCAGGTACATAAGTTGTGATGAACTGAATAATGCCCATAATAGAGTTTTCAGGCTTACCATTAGCTCCTGTACCTTCTGTTCTTACTGACCAGATTAGATCCTTCTCCATCTCAATTCCATGATAGAGAAGACCTTGCTGTTTCTCATCAATATAAGCATCCCTGCCTCGAAGCGTAGTTTCAAGGGCAGTACCACTCAGTTCAACAGGTGTACGCCAGATCTGTGTAACGTTGTACACATCTACGGGATCGTAACGTAGTGCTCTCGGCCGAGTCCCACACTGTGAATTGATGTTACCAATAACCATGATTCGATCAACAGTGGCAAGGTTAAATGATGCTGCTACAGAACCGTTATCATCAGCTTCATGCAGCTTCACGCTAATAACACTCGAAGCACCATTAATAATAACTCCAACTACCTTACCACGAACGTCCACCTCAAGGTGGTTGCTGTCCCTAAGGATCACTTTGTGTCCTTCACGAAACATTGCCGCAGTTGCGGCAGCAACTTTTGCGTGAACAGTTCCACCAGCAATACCGATAGTAGCCTGATGGGTAGCATAAACATAAGCAGTTACAAGACTAACGTCAATATAGACTGCTGTCACTGCACCTGCCTGAGTCGCCAACGTCCTCGTCTTCCACGTATATTTCGAGTCAGTTAGCTTCTGTCCTCTACCTGTCTTGCTTGTAATTGCAGTTAGTGGAGCACTACCATTAGGCCAGAGCTCCAAAATCTTTTCTCGATAGGATCCAGGTCTGGCCGTTGGATCTGTCCAATCACCAGTACCTCTCATCCCAAGAAACGGATATACAGCCATTTAAGTTTCTCCTATTTTTTTTTTAACGTTACGGAGCTATACCAATTCCACCAGCAGTATTGCCAGCAGGTTGGTTAGTCCAAACAAGATTATTTACACCAGTTACGTCGATGGCAGTGAAACCTACCAGCGAGCAATTTCATCTTTCCTCCTAATCTAGGATTCGTTCAAGACCCACTGTTTGCCGTTGGACGTGACTGAACGATTGTCACCTGCATTTACAACTGTAATATTAGTCCAACCAAACGAATCGCCTCGATCTTTAATTGTAAGTACGTTTGTTGCACCAAGCGAACAGATATTAAACGTCAAATCTTTTGCCTCACTAACATTTGGAAGCGTTAGTGTTCCAGCGGCCGCTACTGTACTCACATAGATATTCTCCTCCCAAAGCTCTAAGCTTTTGGTAATATCTGTGACAGCAACAGTAGTCCAGAAGACCGTCTTATCTCGCTCGACCACAACAGCATCTATGTCCCTTTTTGCTTGTGATCCCATTTTTCTTTCTCCTATCTTCCTAGTCTAAGTTCATCCAACTCTTTTTGCAACGATGTTCTTACGTCTGCAGCCCTTCTTGCTGCATTTGGTGCCTTTGCAAAAGCTGGAGTATTTTTATTCGGTTCTTCGGCTGCTTTCCTTCCTGTGAAAGTTTCGATAGTTCCTTTTACCTCCTTTTCAAGTTCGTTAAATAAAGTAGGATAGTCCCACTCTGGATGTTGTTTGATTAACGTAATAGCTCTACTCGACACAAAAGGTCTTATTTTATTAAACTCTGGATTACGTTTGTAGAACTCAAACGCCCCAATATGAAGTTGAACCTGTTGATTAACAATATTAGCAAGAACAGGAGTTATAGAGTTAATTGTTTCCTGCTGAATTCTACTTCCAAACTCGGCTATTCGACTATTCACAGTCTTTGCATCAATTCCATCTTCGATTTCTTTATCCGTTAAAATCTCGACAGAAGAGACACTCGAAACTGCTGGCTTCTGAGGCTCTATAGGTTTCGGTGTAGCCTGTGCAGACTCAGCTGTCGGAGGCGCATAGACCTCAAACATCTCGTTCATTCTTTTAAAAACATCAGTCAGCGCATCTGGTTCAACTGGAGCTGCTAGCTTAGCAGAAGCTCCTTCTGCAGGAGGCTCAGCAGCTGGTGGTTCTGGAGCCGTGGACTGAGTAGGTTCACCTGACGAACTAGTAGGTCCAAGTTCGCTAAGCTCCTTTATCAAAGCATCATCTACTGTTGACTCAGCAGAAACAGCCGGTTTATCTGATTTCGAATCAGGCATGATTTTCTCCTTCCTTTTCCTTGTTTTCATCTCGTTGTGCTTCGAGATCTTCAATAATTAAGTCAGGTGCCTCTACCAAGAAGCCTATTTCCATTATTGCTCCCTGCATCGCTTCAACACCATAAGTAGTTTTAACTTTACCATCCTCAGTAGGAAAATGAACATTATGAACTGGAGCGGTCGCTATCTGTATTTGATATAATCGCAAACGCTCCTGTAGCATAGTAAGTATTTCCACCCATACAGTATTATCTTTAAACTTCTTAGCATCCTCAATACTAAAAGGCCACTTATCATCAGCCATTACCAATTTCTCCTATCGGGACAATATTACCCTGTTGTGCCTGCTGATCAATTCTATCAGGTGTAGCAATTCGAGCGTTAATATTTCCTCCCCTCTGAACAAAATCATTTACATTCTTCGCACCAAGTGACCTTGCAATGTGTTTGAATATTCTAATAATATCAAATTGCTGTGCAACAGCAGGATTAGTTGCTAATATCTGAAATATCTGTGTCCATGCTATTCCATCACTATTACCAGGAATGCTTCCATCATGAGGAACTACATCATAAAGAACATCAATATCATCAGGAGTGACAAGTTTTGTCCGTCCACCAAACTCAGCACTTAAATCCTCACCCAATCTACCAATCGCCTTAACATAGGTCTCAGTAGACATAAGCTGCTTAGTCTGTGCAGCAAACAGATAAGCAAGATCAAAATGTGCCTGAAGTCCCGCTATCTTAGCATCTTTTTCCAGTCTCGAAAGAGCGCTCGAAAAAACCTGGTTAGCCTCAGTTGCACTAACTCGCTCACTTGTCTTTCGTCTCAGTCCTTTAACAGCTTCTCCTGCTCCACTAACCTGTTCAATAATGCTCATAACAAAACCGATGTCAGGAATGTTCTGTCGAGTAATATCGCTCACAGTTAGTTGCATCACAGCATCCTTAACACCTTTACCCCAAGCTGCTCTGCGCATTCTGATAAGCTTACCAGGTTCAGGATTCTTTAGATCGTTATAGTTAACAAGATATGGATCAACTACAATCATATCGTTAATAGCCTTACGAACGTTAGCTATATGCGATCTAAAAAGCCAGTCGATAGTATGCTGAAGACCATAAATAGTCTCCATTGCACTTATTGGTATAGGCGTATGACCATCACAATTAGTTGCACTAATAGCTATCGGAAACATATTATGATCAAGACCGAGCTGTTTTGCTGTTATCAGTATCTTATCACCTGCAACTGCAAACAACCACTTCTCTGGATTGTCACTTGATCCAAGTCCCCACTCGCTTGGAATAAGTTTAATATAGCGATAAACAACATCAACATCATTATTTTGACCAATAATATTGCCTACAGATGGATAGCCAGCTTTAGTCTCTCTACCTGTCTCATCACTAACAAAGTAAGCGCTTCGACGATTAGAGAAATGGTCAAGATATCTCACGTTGATAAGCCCTGAGCCAGGATTTGAAATCTCCTCATCAAGCAATGTATAGTAGTCTGTTCGGTCTACCCACCCATGTGAGCATGCTCGCTGCGGCCACATCGCATTTGAGTTAGCGTCTGGTAAGTAATTATAAGGGTCGATGTTGTATATCGTACTGCCCTCAAACAACGTACCAGTTTCTTCGGTTCGTCTATAACTCTTTCCATTTCTATCGAACAATCTACCAAGCGAAGCAAAGAAACCTGTTTCGTTCACTTCTTCATCTTTCTTAACCTTACCTACAATTGTCTCCCAGTTGCAAGCAACTACACCAAGTCCATAGGTAAAGTCATCTTTCCACATTGTATAAAGTGAAAGGGCAGATTTAAACCTTCGCATCTGAAGCTCAATAACACGCTCAAGCAGCATTGCACCAATTCTATCTTCATCGCCCCAGCCTTCGTAACGAAAAATAGGAGACTCAAGAAACGCTGCAACTCGATAGGTTAACAAAGTCTCACGCGTTGCATAAGCAACTGGAACTACAATAGTTACCGGTTTACGAGGATTAGATTGTTGAAGGCTCTTCTCATATTCATCCAACTCAACGTAAGTAGTCATTGTATGATCTACTTTTCTCCATGATGCAAAGCGAGTTTCAACAATTGAAGAACTATCTTTAACCTGCTTCATTATACGTCTAACAATGCTATCATGTAGCTCAGAACCAGGCTTCAGATTAAGCTTCTCATAATAATTATAGTCATAATCTACTTGTTTGTAGCCTTCGTTATTCATCATACTTCCAAATCAAAATTTTTAATTTGTCAGATCGTTCGCCAATCATCTTCTTCAGAACCTTCCACCATCAGTTCAGCAAATTCCTCTTCGCTAACGTTATCACATTCATCTTTCGGTTCAAAGTAGCGAAGACCCTTTTCGAGCAGCTCAATTATGTAAGCAGCCGCATCAATCATATCCCAGCGCTTTGGTCTTGGAAATGCAAGCAACTGCATTTCGTAAGGCAAACAGTTAGCTTCGTTATGAAAAACAAGGCCTTGACGGTAGAAACCTATCATACTTGCGACTCGACCTTTCTTACCACCACCTACACCACTGAACTCACCTTTGCCACTCCGAGCCTCTAAAAATACGGGCTCTATAATAAGACCGCGCCGACTGATCTCATTTAACAACGGAAAGGTTCCAAACTCGCCAAGGCCTGTTTTCTCAAATCCAAGAACACGAGCTCTATATCTTGTGCAAGTATTAAGCGCATCAGCAATAAGTTCATCAGGGTGGAAATGCTCACCTCTTGCTTCACGCAAATAGAATGTGTTCTTCTCAGTATCAACTCCCCAAACAACTATACCACTCTCAGCATTATACATCTTAGCTGTTTTAGCTGGATCGACTATTACAACAGTTTCAATATAGCCATCATTAACACGCTCCAGAAACCCCTTATCTGTCTCATTATAGTAATGAAACATTTCCTCTTTAAAAGCAGCATCCTCCTTTGATGTTGCCTGACCCATATACTCACGAGCAAAAACATCCATCATCTTCTTATCACGATGCTCTTTCAGTTCTCGATCTAAAATAATCTGAGGCTTAAAGTTAGGAGCAAGGGTTTTAAAATCATCATCACAGATGCTTAATCTAAGCGACTCCCACTCAGGGGCTTCTAACAAATGAGCCATAATAGAATCTTCGTGTTTAAGAGTATCTATATAAAAAATCTGCCACTTTCTATGGTGTTGAGGAACGCACTTAATATGGCTGGAAAAAAACAGCTCCATCAACTTTGCACGAAGTTCCTCATTCTGAACCTCTTCATCATCCTCAAGATCGTCAAAAATAGGTAGATCACACCTAAAACTCATCCAATTAAGTCCTCGTAGTTGCTGCTTATTTCCACGAGGCATTATTAATGTTTGGTAGCTAATCCAGCCCTTTTTGCTAAACTGAGGATCGTCCCCAGAATAATCAACCGTTTTAAGATCACCAAAGAGTTTCCTAATTATCGGACTGTAACGCAGCTCATTCTTCAGATTCTCGGTTTGCATCATAGCCATTGTCTCGCTTTTACTAACGTATGGAATAAAGTGACTCAGACGAAACAATATATTTTTAGCGGCTAAGGCCCTCGCAATGCTCGTCTTTCCGATACCACGAGGGGCTTCTACTACTTTATAGTTGCAGTCACTATTGTCAATCAGATCAAAGATTTGGTCATGCAACGACGAGAATGGAATATCAAAAGTATCTGGAAAAAACGTCTTACAGAATAGCTTAGTATTACCTACGCACATCGCAAGTGTGTCCATTAACTCTTCGTTCTCTCGAAAATTATATTGTTGAGATATAGCCATTATCTACAATGATGTTATATATAAGATTTTAACTGTCAGATTGCCAGTGTCTACTAACGCTGTAATATCTTTGCAAGCAGCAGAAAGATCTATAAAAGTTACATCTATACCGTACGATTCTGTAGTTCCTATACCATCATAAACTACAACATTTACACCAGAAGCATTATACTTTAGTCCCTCAAACACAGCTAATACTGTCCCTGTAATCGCCGCATCTCTAATCGTAAAAACAATGCCAACGTTATCTAAGCGAAAATTAGTCCCAACATAGCCCTTACCAATGTTATCAGTACTGCTAACAGCATCCCCATTCCATCTATTATATAATGTCGCCTGTAAGGTACCAGGATCTGTTCCATTAGCTAAATGAAGATCGCACATTCTAACAACTCGCCCAGCCGTTCCATCGCCCTGTAGCTGGTTAGCTAATGCCGCTCCCTCGTACCCATCGACAGCATCGCTATTTAAATTGGTAGCAACTGTTGTTGAAGCTACTGTTAACGGAGCTGTTCCAGTTGTTACATCGCTCTCAAACGTGTTAGAACGAATCTCATGACTACCAGCATCCCAATTAGCGGTTAGTGAGACTGTTCCATCTGCGAGAATCGGATTACTAGAAGTAGTAGAAGCAGCAATATTAAGCCAACTACCACCAAGATTCTTCGTCTGCATTATACCACCTGCAGTGGTTCTAATACCATAACCACCTGAACCTGCCGAAGTAGAAGCAAGAAAGGCAGTATCAGCAGTATTGGTTGTAAAGTTTATATAGCGAGACGAGTCAGTTCCAACTATTCCAATACCATAATTGCTAATCCACATTCTCAACTTTGTATCATCATACTTAGTCGCCGCCGAACTAAGACTATGAAACAACAAACCAGTTCCAGTAGTCGAACCGGACAATGGTGGATAGTTATAGTAATTAAGTCCAACTATCTTAGCTCCAAGAACATCTCCATAACCACGATGACCATTTATAACATCTCTATAAGCACCAAATAGTATTTGATTCTTACTCTCCGGATTAGCAGGCGTTCCTGTATAATGAAAGCCCCGACCAAGACGAATAGAGGTATTTCTTCCCGTTGCATTAAACGTTGTATCGTTAATAGTAATATTTGAGTATCTTGCAGCATTGTCAACAACATTAAAATCAGTTGCCGAACCATGAGCAGAACCACTTTCGATAATATTCGTACAATCAGAAAAGTATGGATAGTTATAGTTGCATCCCTCAAAAGTATTAGAAGCCACATACACAGAATCTATTCCATGTAGCTCTATTGGATATCTTGGAAGGTTAGTACCAACTGCATTTCTAAACGTGTTTCCAACTATTTCTACATGTTTAGCAAACACTCCACCAGCTAAATATATGGTACTATATGTATTATTAGACTCCTTACCACAGTTCACAAATAGGTTATTTTTTATACTTAGCGATCTAAGAGTGTCACCACTACCTCCACCATAATATATAGCATACTGGTCAATATCTTTAAACGTACAGTTATAGAAGCTCAATCTATTAACATCTCCGAATGAGTTTATAGCTGGGCTTCCAATGGTACTATCAAACGTACAACCATTAAATGTTAATCCACTAACACCATTTAGATATACCCCTAATTTCCCTGTAATATGACACCCAGTAAACGTAACATTTTTCCCCCCTCCTGGCCAACATAAAGAGAGTACATAAGAAGTACCACTCTTAATATTGACATTAGAAACCAGTAGATTTTCAATATAATGGACACCTACACCTATTCCTATACATGTGGGTGTGTAAATGTTGCCGTTCGATATAGTAATGTTTCTAAACTCTGCATGATATACTTCTTCTATATCTATACCACAATAACCGCCTATTATATTAAAGTTGTTGATAACGATATTGCTAACTTCTCCTTCTGCTGAAGAATCTACAGGAGTGTCAAAAGGATTCCCACAAGGATAAGGCGTTAGAGAGTTTTTTGCTTCTATAGTTATTGCGTTTCTTCCAACAAGGTTATGACAACCGTTAGCATCAACTACTCCATTAGTGTAACCACCCGCATAGAACCATTTGCTAGGAATAGCTATAGAAACATTACTAATAAATATATCTCGACCACCATCTATATATATACCATCACCAGGAAAATTTTCTATTCGACTGCCTGTTATATGAACATTATTGCTTTCTACTAAATTTATTGCTCCTCTAAATTCGTGCATCGGAGTAACACGAAAATCTGAGGTAGCGTCAGGTATAGTTTGCCAATTTGCTGTAGTTGTTATTGCTGAGTTGCCTCCAACTGTTACTCCACTGGTTGCTATCCTCCTACATTGACCAGTTCCAAGTCCAGCAATTACATGAATAAACCAACCTTTAAGAGAATCAGCAACAAGAAGAGTAAGATCACCTAAAACCGCTCCACCAGCTGTAGCAGAAATTATATTACCAGTTGCATATTCTGTATCACTATTTCCATCAAATAGTCCCCCAGTTATAACAATATCAGAATCTCTCCACGCCTGAATAAATGAATTTTGACAACGTTCTGTATTCTTTCTATATGTCCATGATACTCTATTACTGGGAGGAAGATCAAGTTTCTGACCAGAGCTAAGAAATATCTCAGTATCGGCGATCGCGTCAATTGTAGATGGTTGTCCATAGACCGTTCCAGTTGAAGGAACGACTCCACCAGAATAAATCGCATCAAGTAAACTTGAATAGAACTTCCTGTTTCTTCCTCCATAAATTCCAAACTGCGTATCGCCACCTTGAACAAACTTACCAGCAGTCCCACTCCAATCTGTTCTTCGTGAATAGTTTGAACCACCAAGAATATCTTCCCACAGTGTGTACATTCCACTGATTGCTACACTAAACTGATGCATCATTAGCCCAGCAACATACGAGCCTTGAACAGTAATTCCAGCTGTTGGTGTCATAGCAATCCCACGTAGCTGTGCAGTTGACAAACTACTTTTCATCTTCTCACGCCAGGGCGTAGTGTTTGTAATAGCACCAATAGTCGTAGCCAACAGCAAAACTACTAAAACTGATCTAACGATCAAAGTCTTGTTCATGTTCTTCCTCTATAAAAACCGGCGTTCCAACAATAGTAATAGTATCAGCAACAATAGATAGCTCCGTAACTATTATAGTATCAACAACATCAGCAATTCTTAATGATGTATCAGCTGTTATTTCGTCAACTGTTCTTCTAACATCGGCCGAAGTGGATATTGTTCTTTTTGCATCCTTATTCATACTCTTTTCGACAGAATAACACTTCCTTCAAGAATTCTAATTGGAACCCCTCCACTTGGTGTCAGCTCAATATTATAAACAGCCCTATTAAAATCGAGCATCACAGTTACTAGCTCGCCAACGTCTATCGTTATGGAACCGTTTACACCACCAAGCACTATTTCGCCACTAACTGTACCCCAATCGAAGATAGTCACAGCATGTTCCTTCGTATATTTACAGCGCATTGATGCAGTATAACCTGTTAAATCAACAGCATTACCCGCATCGTCGTTCCACTGAATAATACGAAGAAACCTCGCTCCACCCTCTATTGTAAAATCGTGCTGTGCTGCAAGCATCAATATATCTCACAAATCAAAATTTTTAATTTGAACCTGCTAATTGTTGTCTTCTAACATCATGCAACATTGCTAATATAACCTTCTGATCTGCACGAATATCAGCTATATCCTGAACGTATTTCTTCTCAAGCGAATCAAGACGAATATCTAGCTGCTCATAGTGTTCTTCAAGAGGCCCAAACGTTAGATACTGTCCCATTGCAATAGTTGAAGTAATAATGGCAATGATGGAAATAAGAATAGTAAGCCATACCTTCATTCTTACTTCAATAGCCTCATCTTTGTTGAGCATTAACTTTCTCAAAGTATATAATTCATGTTGTTATTATTACACCTTAGAGCCGCCAGCTGAAGAACCTGCACAATTAACTAGCGGCTTGCTCAGGAAGGAGCAGGCTTCCTCTTACTAGTCGAGAACTTCCTTACCCATGTTGGTCAGAGTGTCAGTTACAAACTTGACAATGTCTCCAACAGAAGGTTTGTAGCTCTCGCCAGGATGAGCATCTTCGAACTCCTCACCCTTAGCTCCAACATCCTCCAAAGTCATACCAACTACCTTAACTGCTTCATACGTTGTTAGTGCCATTTGCTTCTTCCTTTCGCTTTTTGTTCCACTTTACTATTTTATGCCAAAAACCACCAACAGTTGTCAGCACTCCTATTACAATAATATCTTTACCATATTCAGCGGTCTGCGAAAACAGACACAAACAGATACCAAGAGCCGTTCCTATAAGACCAGAAAATGTCTTCTTTCCGTCGGCCTTCAACCAAAGCTTTGCTGCATTGGGCAACAAAAACATAGCAAGTTTGGCAAGCAGTTTAGTCACCAAAAATCTCCTTCCAAACAGCATCAAGCGTTAGCAAAACGATTCCAGTTCCAAACAGGCTCCATTGCAGTTTGTCGCTAGACTTAATCTCAAGGTTAATCCATTTCCAACGAACATAGAATCCATGCCCTTTCTCAGATGGGAAAAGTTTGCCAGTTTGTACAAGACGAATACCTCTTTGATGTACCCAGCTTGTGAATAGAAGATTTCCAGTAACAAACACAAATCCGCGCTCAGAAAAGATAGAATATTGTGGCTTCCATCTACTATAACTAATATAACTTGTTAAGGTTGAGCAAAACATAAGTCCATCATGTAGATGCCAGATGTCTCTATTATATGGCGGCCAGTAACTCTTCCCACCATTCCAAGCCCAGGCATCAATATTACCGAGTGCAAAAGCAGCGCTTTCTTGAAGGGCCAATCCAGTGTATTTAGCGTATAGATTTTCTCCACGCAATTCGCTACATCTTGCTATTTCATATCCAACAAGAACGCTAACTAAACATGCTAAAACAACTAAGTTCTTCTTCATTACCATCTCGACGCGTAAATTCCTAACCAGCCGAATAGTATATCCATCCATGTATCTATTTTAAACCACCATGCTAGTGGATCTAACAACGAGAAGTCGATCATTTGCCATATCTCGATGCCGAATGTCAAACTGACTGCCCACTGCCATTTAATTCCTGACCACCGAGCCAACGTAAAAAAGATAACAAAGTGAACAATCCAACTGATAATCTCGTTATGTAGCCAACTCATTTCATTTTACCTCTTGATGCCGTCGATAGATTACTCACCTCCCAGACGATCTCCCAAATGTCGGAACGCTTAAAAATACTTCTCACTTCGTTAGTAATCTTGATATCCTTCATGCCAGTAAACTGCCAAATGAGCGGCTGGCCATTCAGATAGCCAACCAGCGCTTTCTTAACCAGTGCGTGTTTCAAACACTTAGTCTCTTGTTGATCAAGAAGCCACTTCAGTTCCTTCTTTTCCTTGGCGGATTTGATCGGCTTTAGTTCGGCTTTCACATAGTCCGAGAAACCCTTATCGAAACGACTCAGACGTTCAGTCGTCTTGGCCGATTCGATCTTCCCATGCTTCTCATAGTCGATTTGCACTATGACAACATTGTTATTGTCGATCCGTACATGCTTTTTAGATAT
>PFRS01000006.1:0-147 GCA_002788675.1 Candidatus Pacebacteria bacterium CG_4_9_14_0_2_um_filter_40_15 | reverse complement strand
AATAATGCTACTTGCAATTTGCAACTTGCCATTTTTCATAAACTACCTGCCAGTTTCATATAGAAACCTAATTTCAATAAGCAAGGCGAGCGCCGACGTTCCGATCGGCATACGCTGAGCCGTACTTCGCATCCAGAAAGAACGCCC
>PFRS01000003.1 GCA_002788675.1 Candidatus Pacebacteria bacterium CG_4_9_14_0_2_um_filter_40_15 | reverse complement strand
GTGGGTGCGGAAACCTTGGTCATTCGGAGTCGGGGATTCTCACCCCAATTTCGCTACTCATGCCGGCATTCTCACTTCTGATCGCTCCAGCGCCTCCTCACGGGGCACCTTCAAAGCACACAGAACGCTCCCTTACCGCTCCCAACAAGATAAATCTTGTTGAAAACCCTAAGCTTCGGTTACATATTTGAGCCTCGTTGGATTTTCGGCGCGCTGTCCCTCGGCTAGTGAGCTGTTACGCTTTCTTTAAAGGATGGCTGCTTCTGAGCCGACCTCCTAGGTGTTTTTGGGACAACACTTCCTTTCCCACTAAATATGTATTTGAGACCTTAGCTGTAGGTCTGGTTTGTTTTCCTTTTGCTCCTGGAACTTAGCTCCCAGGTGCTGAGTGCCGCGAAACATCAATAGGGTATTCGGAGTTTAACTAGGTGCTGAAAATTGCTTCCCAGACACCAGATCAGTGCTCTACCCCCCTATGACTTCACGCGACCCTATACCTAAATATATTTCAGGGAGAACCAGCTATCTCCGGGTTCGATTGGCATATTACCTCTTACCACAGCTCATCCGAGCATCTTGCAGCATACACCGGTTCGGTCCTCCACCCCGATATTATCAGGGCTTCAACCTGGCCATGGTAAGCTCACCCGGTTTCGGGTCATTCAATAACTACAAGGGTCGCCCTATTCAGGCTCGCTTTCACTACGGCTTCGACACGGAATGTCTTAACCTAAAGCAGTTATCAAATACTCGCCGGCTCATTCTTCAATAGGCACGAGATCACACAATAAATGTGCTTTCTCTGATTGTTAGCAAATAGTTTCAGATTCTATTTCACGGGGTCTTCAACCCTTCTTTTCACCTTTCCCTCACGGTACTCGTTCACTATCGGTCTTATTTGGTATTTAGCATTGGAGTGTGGTCACCCCAGATTCAGAAAGGAGTTTGCCGTCTCCTAACCTACTCAGGATACTTCTACGCTTCTATCAAGTTTTATGTACGAGACTTTCACTCTCTTTGGTCACCTATTCCACGGTGTTCTATTACTCTTAAGAATACGATATTGAAGTCCTACAACCCCAGCATAAATGCTGGTTTGTGCTTTTCCCTGTTCGCTCGTCGCTTACTAAGGGAATCTCTTACGATTTCTTTTCCTGCACCTACTTAGATATTTCAGTTCGGCACGTTTCCCCCCTAGAACTCAAGGTTCTAGGGCCACTACATCTTCATGTAGCAAGGTTACCCTATTCGGACACCGACGGATCATTACTTTTTCCCAGTTACTCGTCGACTTTCGCGGGGTACGCGTCCTTCTTCGGCCAAATAAGCCAAGGCATCCACTATTTGCATTAATTTACATATTATTCGAAATTATTTAGCATGAGTTTAATTTTTTGGTATTTATTTAAAGATTACTCTTATAAAAAAATGTCGAAATTAAATTGCATGTAACGTAGTATTAAAAATACTACGATCATACGGCCACTGACATTGCCAATATTTGGCAAGTCATGACAGTTTTCTTCACTTGTTAATGAACCTCATACGACAACTAATAATAGTTGCTAGAAATTAGTTCCTCGAAGCCGGTTGAGGACACACCAAGAACTAATTTTTAACAACCACAACAATTTAGGAACACATCTAATAAAGAAAGATGTGGACCCTAAGGGACTCGAACCCTTGACCTCTTCATTGCAAATGAAGCGCTCTAGCCAACTGAGCTAAGGGCCCAAGGTTGTGTATGTTTTCTTTTTAAGAATTGAGGGATTCCCTATAAGAGAATGTCGAATGTATTCGCTATTCTGTCTCCCGAACAGGATTCAGATTATAAAGCATGTTTTTTGAATATGCAAGCAGTACTTTATGAGCAATTTCTATCTGAACTACTGCTCATTGTTCTCACTTAGATCAGACCATTATTCTATCATCCTGCCCAGGATCTACAAGGGTGAGATTCCACTCTTTTTAGAGATATCGCAGCCAAATTACACCATATGCCACTAAACTATTAATAATGACTAACGGAATAGCCAAAGCCAGATACTTAAAAAAGGCGGTCTTCCAACCTTCTTTCTCGGCCTGACCAAAGGCAATCACATTACATGCAGCTGCGATTGGAGAACCAGCACCACCAATAGATGTGCCTAGATTCAACGCCCACCAGAGAGGATACACAACCAATCCCGATCTTTCCATAGCCTGAATAGCTCCAACCATAGTGATGTTATACGGTACGTTATCGATAAATGTAGAAAGCAGAGCTGAACCAGTTGTCATAATAAACGTCAATACAGGCATACTTCCTCCAGATATGTGCACAAGTTGTTCTGCCAATAAATCAATCACATTATTAAACTCTAAAGCACCAACAACTATGAACAGTCCCATGAAAAAGAAGATAATTTCCCAATCAATAAGGTCTCTGAAAACTTTATGTGGTTTCTTGTGGAAAATCATCATGGCTAAAAATGAACCACCAATGGTTAACGTAGCGTTATCGAGAGTTACACCAGTCCAGGCATGAATTTGCTCTTTGAAAATCATCAGAGCTATCACACCAAAGAGTATTGGCACACCTTTAAACAGTACTACTTTATCTTTTATTGCTGAAGCAGGTTTAAAGAATTCAACATCTTTTTTATTTACTTTTGCAGCTGAGAGGTCTTTTCGGAATACAACCATACTATATATAAGGGTAACCACGGAGAGTAACAACACAATTACACCAGAATTACTAATGACTTCAATGAAGCTGAGCCCCACCACTTTGGCTTGGTAGTAGGTAGTCGGATCTGAGATAGGCGTCATTGCCCCACCCAAGTTAGCCATCATAATAGTCACAAAGAAGTAAGGTAAATAAGGAAGTTTAAAAGTACGAATAAGCACAACCAGAATTGGAATAACAATAAGGATCGTAGGAATATTAGAGAAAAACGTGGTCATGAACAACGTAAGATACCCAATTGCAATCAACAAGAGCCTGGGGTTACCCTTCACTAACCGCACAAGCCAAATGGCCAGAGCTTCGAAAATACCCGACTCTCTAACAATGCCAACAAGTACCATCATACCAATTACAAAACCTAAAATGTCTAAGTTATGGGCAATAAAGTTGAAAGCATTCTCCTGTGACGTATGGGATCCAGAACGAAACACCTGCATTAAAATAAGAACAGTGGCCCCTAGAATTGAAACAATTACTTTATTTAATTTTTCACTAATCAAGAAAAAATAGACAACTGAAAGTACAACGAGTGAAATAATGGAAAAAATGGACAGGCCGAGGTTCATAAACTGTATACTTTATGTTTTTTTATCTGCTGAGGCTTTATATTCATTATAATATTTAGGGAGTCGCATACCATAGGCGAGCGCTTTTTTAATTTCTGAACGCGTTACCACACCAAGTAGCTCACCCTTTTCGATAACTGGCACAATGTAAAGATCATTTTTTAAGAAATCAGCCGTTACAGCCATGATGTTGTCACTTAAGCTCACAATTGTGAAATTTTTGCGCATGATTTTTTGAACTTTCGTATCCACAATCTCTGCGCAGGTGTCACTAAAAAAGCCTGGACGGTACATTGCCGCGGCCATCTGAACGTTATGGCGAAACTGACGCGGTATGGTGGCCGCGGCAATATCTTGCAGTGCAAGCACGCCAGCAACTTGTTCGTCAGTGTTTGTAACAATCAATCCATTTACTTTTTTTGAGAGGAAAACTTCAAGAGCTTCAACAACCGTTGCCTCTTCTGAAATAGTAATTGCATGTGGGTGATAGAGTTCTGAAATAAGCACACTACTATAGTAGCAACTTCTTGAGTACATTGTCTAGATTCTAAAAATGAAAGCATCCTCAATCTGCAGGGCAAAACAAACGCAATCGCTTGCCTGCCCTGCAGGAGTATCTCCTGCTTATTTTTTGAAAATTGTGTCTGCTTCGTTCCAAAACATACGTATTTCTACCTATACTTTGGAAACCGAAGCAGACAATTTTTTTTGTTGTCTGATTCGGAGTCTATTTAACTACTTTCCATAAAACATGCTAATCATGTTTATGAAAACTCGTCCTTGTAATGCCCGGCCACATCGGCCGTAACCAACTCGCAAACGTCAATGTCACAGATCCGAGTAACCAACCCGGCCACTCAAAAAAGAACATAATGACGTCCGTTCCCACTTTAAATAGGTATTGAAACCCTTCTGGGAACATGTTAACAAACAATTTTGCGAACACTAATGGATATGGGAAGAGACAGACTGCAATCATTGCCCATCCCAGTGGCCCATCTGGCACACCAGAAAAAACTGGCACCAATACCAATGGGGCAAAGGTTATCGCCGTTAGCAGGGTTGCCCCGCCGCAGGCGAAATAATGCAGGAAGTTCCCTGAACGGACTCCATGGTAACATCTACTGTCCATGCATTCGATGGAAAATTTGTGTCCATCGAAAAATGACCATGCCGACCCAAATGAAGAAAGCACATGGGTTGCCGCAGCTAATGTGAACCGCAACACTCCAAAAAAGGTCAAAAACTGCACCAGGGCCCAAGTTGGAGTCCCGAATGCAATTGTAGGGTTATTGCTCAGCACCCACCCGATTAACCCCATTTCTGGGATAGGTAAAGATGCTAATAAACCGCCGCCAGGCAATTTAAGCACCCGGGTGCGCTCAACCACTTCATAAAAAACTCTTCCCCAGCCAAGTACAATTGCTCCAACTGTTGCCAGTAAAGCGTAAGCAACGGCATAGGGAAAAAGCATTGGTAACTGAGCGTAAATGCATTGCCATCCCCGCTCAATCAAAGAATACAACGTTGTAGAGTCCATTTTTCAAAAACCTCCAAAGATTGGATTCTCTCCTGCACAACAAAAATTTTCAAAAAGCAGGAGGAAAAGAACTGCTGTGAGCAAATGTGATCACGCACACCGCGTCCACAGCAGCTCATTTCCTCCAACTTTAGCTCTTAAAGAACAAAAGGAAAGGTTAATTTCCTCAAGAAACTGTTATTATAGCACTAATATAGGCTTCTCGCAATCAAAGAAGTATACCAAATAAAAAAGGCACCAGCTGTATACCGATGCCTTTTTTCATTAATTCACACAAATTATTGCTTCTTAATTGTCAGCTTCTTTGGTTTTGATGCCTCAGACTTAGTAAAGACAATTTTCAAAATTCCTTTTGTTACAGTGAGCTCTGGCTCTTTTGAATGATCAATCATACCTGGAACAGCAATCTTGTAGGAGTAACTCCATGAGGACTTGCTGTAGTATTTTGGTTGATCAGTATCCTCTTTGCTGGATTTTGCCTGAATCCAAAGCACGCCTTTTTCAAAGGTTACTTCAATATCGTCATCTGTGACTCCAGCTACATTCGCTTTTACAACTACTTCGTTGTCTGTTTCATAGACATCTAGATTATTGTTGACACTTGGAGCAATCTGAAAATCATCATCTTCCCAGATGCTGGGCCAACCACCCAAGGTATGAAACATAGATTTAAAAGGTACTAAATTTGACATATCTGTCTCCTTTCAATATATTATTTCTACTACTGGCAGTCTATCAATTTGACTGCTAGTTGTCAAGAAGAATGTATCTAGTTTCATTGCTGTATTGCGACAAAATGCGCCAGGCATTCTGCCTGGCGCATCACAATAATCCTCAAAAATGTCTCAGTACAATACTTTTTAGACTTCAATAACTGGAGCCACACCGACTTCTTCAACAACAGGCTCTGCTCCTGAAACATCAACCGTAAAGATCTGCTTGCCTTTGCTGGAACCAAGTAGACCCAAAGTTGTATTTGTGTGCTCATCAGAAACTGCAATCAAAGCTTCCGCCGAAACAGATATACCTCTCTCAGCTGCAAATGCAGCAACTTTTTTAAGTAGTACTAAGTGGCGAACCTTATCATAGATAAAGTACTGGACATTGTCCTCTTGATCCCAAGGTTTAACCGTAAAATCAGTACTAGTAACAACTAAAATTGCTTTCTCTGCATGATCTCTATTCAAAACAATCATCTCCATCTCACCAAGATCTTCTTGAGCTTTTCGCATAACTTCAAGTAATTCAGTCATCTTTTCACTACTAACACCGTAGTGCTCTGAAGAACCAATTGAGGCATTAAAATGACCACAACCAACTACACAGCCATGACCTTCATGCGTATCTGTGTGCCAGCAGAATACTTGCCCAGCAGACTTTGCAAAGTCATACACTAATGAGAATGCTTCTTTTGGTGTGAGTCCTAACTTAACGAGTGCCATACACACGCCAGCATGACCGCCAGCAATAGCAATCGCACCTTCAGCCTCACCTGCTCGATAACCACCATCAACACACTTTGTTTTACTATTGTCGGTAGCAACCCGCATTTTCTTTGAAAATGCTATTACATCTTGAATTGAAACGCTCATTTTACCTTTCGTCTACCAAGGTAGACTCTAAAAATACTTTTTTTACTCTATAGTAACAAAAAACCATTCTAACGCTGGCAGATACAAATGAAAAGATCTAGTTGTAACAACGTATCAAGAACATCTTTCACAATCTGCTACCCAAGCAAAAAAAGCCTGCTATAATTGCGGCGATGACACAAACATATCAAATGATATCAAAAGAAAACAATGCATCTCCTCTAAGCGAACTTCTTTTCGATCAGGGTGTTATCCAGTTTATGCGTTCGGTAATTGCTCAAGAGCTGAATCTAGTATCAGAAAAGCTACAAGATCCTGCATTACTTTCAGCAACATTCGAAACAATCAAATCAGTTCTCCGCACATCACGTGCTGCAGAACTAACTGCCACGTTACAATCAAAATTCACAGGAAAAAAGTAACAGCTTACTTAGCCGTCTCAACAATTCCAATGCTTTCAAGCATCTTTTTGTTAGCTTCAGCAACTTCTGGGCCTAATGGTCCTTCAGTCTCAAAAACAATGGTCAAGTCATCTCGTTTTGCAAGAGCTTGGTAATGAGCCATCTGACTCTCCATAATAGTTTTGACGACTTGTTTCTTTGCCCCAGCTACCCAGTCAGCACTGAGAAGGTAACAACCTAAGTTGTATGTCTGTTCTCCACCAGCAAGGGTAAACATTAATTTATTTGCAATATGAATGCCTTTAGGTCGAACCATGTGCCCTTTGACTCCATGAATGAGTTCTTTAGGATCAGCAAATGGAACGATTCCTGAATAGAGTAAATTTTCTTTATCGGCAAGTGCTTCAATATATTGTTGTGAGCTTGCTTCTACCTGTTCCCAGTTAGAAAGTTCAAGCTGTTCTTTTATCCAAGCACATTCACTGTGAGTAACAATACGGATATCTTCCCCAAGTAAATTCTTAAGAATTGAAACTGCCTCTGAAAAACCTTCAAGTTTAAAACCAGAGCCAGCGAAAGCGAGACGGGTTCCTTCATTGATCTGAACTCCTTCGTCACCGCATGTAATTACGTATGGCATAGCATCTCCTTTATGACCGTCCAAGTATCTGTGAAACTTCCTTAGTTCTAGAAACTAGAATGTGGTCATATATCGAACTGTAGTATACCACAAAAAGGCAAAAAAATCCCGTAGAGATCAGTCATTTTATCTTATTTGTAGGTAAAAAATGAACAAAAATGAATCAAAGTGACTACTCCTGGTCACCATCGTCTTCGTCGGCGTCATCACTGTCATCGTCATCTTCATCGTCATCTGAAGTGACCATGTTTTGAATTGATTGAAGGTAATTTTGCATCTCTTCTTCAACTTGTTCCCAGTCGCCATCAGCTTCTCGGATTGCGTTAAAAAGGAGATCCATGTCTATTAATAGTTGGTCGTCAGTTACGATCATTCGTTGTCTTGGCATAGGTTTCTTTCTGTACTTTCGTGTAGTATGCCTCGTTGTTCACGTTTGTGAATAACTGAGGCTTGTGGTCATATTCTAAAGCAAACTCGGTTTTTTGCAAATGACGGTTGCTATGATTACTTGATTAAATCCTATAACTATATTATAATTACTCCTATGTACAATATTCAATATTGTATAAAACTGATCAGATATGGAGGCACCAGATGAAAGAAATGGTTTTGAGATCAACGGCTGGCACAAGCTGGCACGAGTTTAGAGGTAGTATTGCCGCGCTAAACACCTATATGGATTTAAGAAAATCCATTGAAACAAAAGGCATGTTTATCAGACACCCAGAAAATCAGGGTGAAACTGTAACCATTGCAAGGCCAGGCATTGGCGAACTCTGGATTGAAAAAGACAAAACCGGATACCAAGTGTACTTGCAGAGAGGGCGTTTTGGCTCTCTTCTTGCAAGCGCACTTGGTAAGTACGAGTAAAGAACCCTCTTGCTCGTACACAACATAAACCTGCGCGGCTCGTCTGCGCAGGTTTTTTTATGTTTGAAAGATCCTTGAATTATAAAAATCAGCCTAGATTACTCTAGGCTGATTCTGTACCTAATTAATTTTTTATATTATTTTTTAAGACTCAAAAGATACTGTTTTAGCTGCTGCAGTTTTCCAGATACGTGGGCATAATAGCCACCAAATCCTGCAACAACAGCAAGTATCAACACTACGAGTAGTACGTACTGTGAATTAGTTGTGGTCAGCTCTTGTTCAGCAGTTTCAACTTGAGTAGCTTGTGCAGCTTCCGGAGTTGTTTGATCAACCAATGATTCCTCAGCATTCGCCTTTGGAGCAAATACATCAAACACCTTTGATAAGACTTTTCCTACAGTTGATTGTGCTTTTTCTGGAGTTTTTACCTCAGCGTCAGCATCAGTTGTGTCTGTTGATTCTGAACTAGATTCTGAAGAGCTATCTCCCGAGGAACTATCACTTCCACTGTCATCAATTCCACCAGCTTCATTAGAAACTGGGGATGGGCTCGGTGAAGCTATTGGGCTAGGGCTTGGACTTGGTGATGGGGTTGGAGATGGCGTCACCACAGGTGTCGCTGCAGGTGTCGGGCTTGGAGTTGGTGTTGGCAAAATAGAAGGAGAAGGACTTGGTGAGGGTGTAGGAACAACTGAATTAACCACATGCATAGTAATTGTGAGTGCGCTTCCACCAGCATAGTAACAATCCCAAGGGGTAACATTTCTATTACAAACTTTTCCATCAATTAACAGTCTGCCTTGATGAGTACCAACTACTTGAGGGTTTGTGAAAACAACCGCAGTTCCAACTGTGTGATTAGGTTCAATAACTGATGGCCAATCAAGCATAGTTCTTTCAGATGTGTAACCATTTGAAGTACTTGAGTACTTAATGTTTTGACCTTCTGTCCACATGCTTGTTTCAAAGAGCATCTGTCCTGATACATTCAAGAAGGTAACTGGCTCAGAGATACCACAGGTAGCATCGCTCACTTCACAGGTAATTTCAATCGAACCAGATGATGGGTTGTAGACGTTGTACGCACTTGCGTGGGCACTGACTGGTGTAATCAAAAATAATCCCGAAAATAGGGCTGCTACAAAAAGTGATACTATATTTTTCATAAGCGTTTAGTATATCAAAATACATCACTTTAGTCAAGTGTTATGGGATCTACTGATGGGAGAATACTCGGGCTGGGAAATAAAAGCAGCGTAGATTTCTCTACGCTGCTTCTTATTACTACTGTATTTCTCTGTGAAATCTTAGCGATACTCAACAGGAACTTCTGTAAGAACGAGACTCAGGCTCATGCGACGTTGCTGTGAATCTACAGATTCAACGTTCACGGTGATTTCATCACCCTTCTTAAGACTGTGACCCTGTTCAAGTTTACTTGAGTGAATAAGACCATCAATACCGGCTTCGACATTTACAAAAACACCGAATTGCTCAACACGTGAGACTGTTCCAGTAACTGTTGTACCAGCTTGGTAGCGTTCTTCAACTGCTTTCCAAGGATCGTCGCCAAGTTGTTTAATTGAGAGATTAAGCTTGCCAGTCTTTTCGTCGACGCCAAGAACTTTAATATCTACTCGATCACCAACCTTGTGATATTCCTTTGGATGGGTAACTTTTTCCCAAGAGATTTCAGAAATGTGTACAAGACCTTCTACATGACCAAAGCTGTCACTTCCTGCAATTGGAACTTCAACAGTAATGAAAAGTCCGAAGTGCATAACACCTGAGACAACACCACTATAGTTGGTACCAATTTCAACTTGCTCGAGAGCTTCTGCTTTTTGAGCAATTTCTTGAGCTTCTGAGACATGGCGCTCTGAGAAGATGAGGCGATTCTTTTCGCGATCAACTTCAATAGCTTTAACGTCTAACTTCTTTCCTTTAAGTGTTTGGAAACTTGCAACTAAATCTTTATTGAATTGGCTTGAAGGAACGAATCCTCGTGTACCATTAACAACAACGATAAGTCCACCCTTGTTGACATCAACACCTTTTGCTTCGAGAACGGTACCGCTTTCGAAAGCTTCAGTGAAGTAATCCCAACGAGCATCTTGTGCTGCACGCTTAAGAGATAAAAGCACTTGACCTTGGTTATTTTCTGCTGAAACTACAATTGCTTCAATCTTTTCACCAACAGTAAGTTCATCTATGTACTCAGCTGCTGCTTCAAATTCTTTATCTGCGACAACGCCCTCTGTTTTTGCACCAATGTCAACTAAAAGCATTTTCTTTTGCTTATCAGTAATCACACCAGTAACTGTGGCACCTTTTTGAGGTACTACAAAAGCGTAGTCAGTACTTGCTAAAAGCTCCTCCATGGTTTTTGGAGCTGTTCCTTTCTGTGAAGATTTGGTTTCTGTTGTTTTTTCCTCCGGTGAAACCGCTGGAGTAGCTGAAGTAAGATCAGCATCGTCTTTTGTGTGTGCGCTAGGCATAATACAAAAAATCCCCTTTCATTAAGATGGCATGGAGTATACCATAGATATAATTAATTTTCTCTAGAAGTTATCGGCCCCATATGAAACTTAAAACACTCACATCACACGCTATTCAGAATAAAACCGTTATCGTGCGTGTCGACTATAATACACCACTCATCCACATGGCAAATAACGTCACCAAAGTTGCTGATCCCACACGCATTAACCTTTCGGTGCCAACAATTAAGTTCCTTCGTGAACATAACTGTAAAATTATTCTCATTTCTCATCTGGGCAGACCAAAAAATGGGCCGGATCCTAAGTTGTCGTTGGAGGCGGCCGCTCGTTTTCTTAAACAACACTACCGGTTCCCTGTGCAGTTCGTGCCCGAGACAATTGGCGAGCGTACAACAGCCGCCATCGCTGCCATGAAGCCAGGTGACGTCATTCTTCTCGAGAACCTGAGATTTGATGAACGTGAAAAAAAGAATCATGCCTCTTTTGCCAAAGCGCTAGCAGATCTTGCCGATGTCTATGTAAACGATGCTTTTTCTACAGCACATCGATCACACGCCTCAACAACAGGCATTAGTGATTACATCCCAGCATTCGCCGGCCTAGCTCTTCAAAAAGAAGTTGAAACATTGGTTGAACTAACCGAGCATCCTAAAAAACCACTAGTAGTAGTGCTTGGTGGTGCAAAGATTTCAGATAAAGTAGGCGCCGCTGAAAAACTCACGGCACTTGCCGATATAGTCTTAGTTGGCGGCGCTGTTGCTAACAACTTCCTCAAAGCTGAGGGTCTAGAAATTCATAAATCATTTATAGAAGATGCATCTGCAGACCTTAAAAAGCAAAATATTAACTATATCACCGTTGCTCAAGAACTCATGGAGGCTCATCGAACTGAAAAAATGCTCCTTAATGGCTACATTCCGTTACCAAAAATTATTTATCCAATTGACGTTATTGCTGCTCCATCACTTGATACAAAACGACAGTCTCAAGTTGAAATACTCGATCTCACTAAAGACATGGCCGATACTCCAGATGATGAAGATCTACTCTATCTAGATATTGGTCCTAAAACGGTGCACTTATACTCGGAAATCCTTAAACAAGCAGAAACCGTCTTCTGGAATGGTCCCATGGGTGTCTGGGAAAATCCACTCTTCGAAAATGGATCCAAAGTTATTGGAAAAGAAATTGGCAAAGTTCCCAACTCAATTATTGGTGGAGGAGATACAATTTCCTGTGTAAATCACTTTAATCTCGAAAAAAACTTCACCTATATCTCCGGTGCAGGTGGGGCAACATTAGAATTTCTTGGGGGAGAAGATCTTCCTGGGTTACAACCATTAATTAAAAGATAAATCAACTCAAGATTGCTCATTGACGACAAGGCCAGAAACTATGTATTCTTGTAATACGCAGTAATTTTATTGCCATTTGTAGTGGAACTAAAAGAAATACATGATCAACGCTGAAATAGAAACTACCAACCAAGCCTCAGTACCACCGGTCAGCTC
Source organism: Candidatus Pacebacteria bacterium CG_4_9_14_0_2_um_filter_40_15 (assembly GCA_002788675.1). Classification (GTDB taxonomy): domain Bacteria; phylum Patescibacteriota; class Microgenomatia; order UBA1400; family PJMF01; genus CG1-02-43-31. Next base: position 199 of record PFRS01000003.1, on the reverse strand, counting down.
ACCTGTTGGTACTACTACTCCGGCAACTCCTCCTGCTCGCATCGATAAAAGACCGTCTAAAAAAATGCCATTGAAATTTATTCTTGGTGCTTTTATTCTCTTGATTCTCGTCCTCGCCAGTGGCGTAGGGCTGTATCTTTCACAAACAAGTCAGGATTTACGTAATCAGGCTGCTATTAACTGTGGAGGTATTACCTGT
>PFRS01000007.1 GCA_002788675.1 Candidatus Pacebacteria bacterium CG_4_9_14_0_2_um_filter_40_15 | reverse complement strand
AACTGATGTAATGAAGAATATTATTCAAAACCAACTTGATACTGTTGATCAAGTAAAATACTACATGCAAAACGACGTAGCAGATGCTGAAGATGCTGGAAGAATTCGCCCTGAGCAAGCTTTAGAACTTGCTGAGACTGCTAAAACAGTAACAGAAACATTGCAGCGTCAAAAAACTGATGCAATGAAGAATGCTATTTTAAACCACCTTGATACTGTTGATCAAGTAAATTACTACATGCAAAACGACGTTGCTAATGCTCTAATTGTTGGAAAAATTAACCCTGATGGTGCTGAGGAAATTTACACTGCTTCAAGAGACAAAATTGCAGAAATTAATGATGGTGTAGTGTAACAAATTACTTCTCAAGTAATTAATTTTCTAGTGCAACTTATAATCAAGTAGCGTATACTAGAAGTTACTATGTCAACTTCTAACACAGGCAGACGCACACTTACTGAAAAAGTTAGTAATAGATTACAGACTCTCTATCTAGAAGCCATTACTGGTTATCTTTGGTGGTTTGTTGGCTATGTACCCTCACACCTCTTTCGTCGCTTCTCCTACAAACTCTTTGGAATGAAGATTGGAAAAGGCGGAGCCATTCACATGATGGCACGAATCTATGACCCTCGCCACATAACCATCGGTGACGATACCATTATTGGTGAAAGAGCCACGCTAGACGGCAGAAAACAGCTAAAGGACTCAAATGGTGGTCTGAGTATTGGGAATCATGTCGACATTGCTTCAGAGGTAATGTTCTGGACCAGTCAGCATGATATTACAGATGCTAACTTTGCACCTATTGAAGAAAAAATTATCGTAGAAGACTACGTCTTTATTGGTCCACGAAGCATAATTTTGCCAGGTGTAACTATTGGCAGAGGAGCTATTGTCGCTGCCGGAAGCGTTGTTACCAAATCGGTTGAACCAAACACCATCGTAGCTGGAGTGCCTGCAAAAAAAATTAATGACAGAGGTACCTCAAATTACTCCTACACACTAGGTAGAGCTCGTCTCTTCCAGTAGGCACCACCATTATGGCTTCTAATACACTCTTATCAGTCATTATAGTTTCGTATAACACAAGCGAACTCACTCTTCAAACTCTTAAATCAGTTGAAGCGGAAGTTACTCACTCAAAACTACTTAAAGACAAAACAGTTGTCTGCGTGGTTGATAATAACTCTTCAGATTCTTCAGTTGCTGAAATTAAAAAATTTAAAAAACTGTCAACAATTCCTGTAACACTTATATCAAACACATCAAACAAAGGCTTTGGAGCCGCTAATAACCAAGCAATCAAAGCAACAAAAGCAAACTACTACGTCTTTCTAAATTCTGATACCATCGTTCAAAAAGGGGGACTGAGTAGAGTGGTCTCAGCATTTCAAATAGCTGAAGAATCAAATCCAGAAGTAACCAGTGAATTAAGTTCTGAACAGAGAAAACTTGATAAAGTAGGCATCATTGCAAGTACTCTGCTCAATGCTGATAGCACTCACCAAGCACAGGGCGGTGATATTCCCTCATTACTGTCACTTTTCTCACACATGTTTTTTTTAGATGACATTCCATTCCTCGGAAATCTTCTACCGTCAACGCAACACACTGGTAAAAGTGGCAGCGTAAGGGAACTTGCTGATTCAGATACCTCACTCATTCCGATGGGTTGGGTAGGTGGAACAGCATTGTTTGCATCTAAAAAAATGCTAGATGAAATTGGTAACTTTGATGAAAACATATTTATGTATGGAGAAGATGTTGAACTGTGCATTCGTGCACGAGGGCACAATTGGGATGTAGCAATACACCCTGAAGCAAAAATCATTCATTTACAAAACATGAGTTCAAGCTCAAAAAACGCGCTGGTGGGTGAGTTGCTTGGCTATCTCTATATTTGGTCTAAACACAAGCCACTCTGGCAGACTGACTTTGCCAAAAGTATTCTATCGATTGGTGTTCTGTTACGTATAGTCTTATTCAGCTCTATAGTGCAAGATAGACATAAGGCAGCAGCATATAAAGAAGCACTTAAAAAAATTCGTCAATTTTAATAAACTCTATGTATAAAAAATTTCTCAAAGAACTTATAACATTTGTTGATACCAAATTTTTGTTTATCGCAACTGGTTTTTTAATTGCATTTATTCCACTCTATCCAAAGCTGCCACTGCTTGATATTCTTCCTGGCTATATAGTCCGACTCCGTTTAGAAGACGTACTCATCTTCATTACTTTATTAATTTGGAGCATACAACTCTACAGAAAAAAAATAAGTATTAAGTCACCTCTGAGTAAACCCATTTTTACCTATCTAGGTTTTGCCACGCTTTCTGTACTCTCGGCAATGTTTATAACAAAAACAGTCCCACTCCATGCAGTGCATGTAGAAAAAACAATTTTACATTTACTTAGAAACGTCGAGTACTTTTCATTATTTTTCATTACTCTCACAGCAATTCGCAGTAAAAAGGATGTTGCCTTCTTTTTTAAAGTTCTTATAGCAGCATTTGTATGTGTTGCTTTATATGGGCTAGGACAGAAATATCTCTACTGGCCAGTGTACTCAACTATGAATCGAGAGTTTTCAAAAGGTATTAGACTGTATCTCACAGAACACGCTCGCGTACAATCAACCTTTGGTGGACACTATGATTTAGCAGCATATATTGTGATTCTTCTTCCACTCATTTTAAGTGCTACTTTTGTTGCTACAAAACGCTACCTTAAAATAGGATTGTGGGTAACTTTTACTCTTGGAGTTTGGCTACTCGTAGTTAGTGCTGCACGAACATCGTTTGTTGCAACCTTATTTGCACTTGGACTAGTAATTCTTTTAGCAACAATAAAACAACAAAAATCTAAGTTCAAATTTATCATGACACAGAGTGCTATCGTTGCACTTATTGTTTCTACAATATTTGTTCGTTTTGGCGACGATATTTCAGATCGGCTGCTCGATGCTTTAGAAGGATATCCCAGCTTAAACACAGCATATCATCAAAGTAATGCTACTCGAAAATATTATCTCTATGAATACATTCCTGAAAAGTTAGGTTTGCGCGATGCACTAAATACAATAAAAATTCAAGCTCCCTCGGATGGAATGTCTACAGATGAACTAGATGCTGCGCTCATTGCTTCAGATCAGCAACCAGTGACGCAAAAACCAAGTGACGTGTATGTAGATGTGCCCGACCTTGTTAAGGTAGCAACCATTTCTGCCACAGGCAAATCTGAAATTATCCTGATTGAACAACCAAGAACCTATTCTGATAATGCACTTAAATATGGATTATCAATGGCTATTAGACTTGATACGCTGTGGCCTCAGGCTTGGAAAGGTTTTACCACTAATCCACTGCTTGGCACTGGGTATGCCACATTAACAAAGAGTAGCGTCTATGAATTTACCGAAGCAGACAGTACAGATAACAACTTCCTGCGTGTGCTGGGTGAATTAGGATTACTTGGATTTATTGCATTTTTTGGGACACTCTTGCTTGCACTAAAGTATGCAAAAAATATGTATTCTAACTTTAAAGCTGATGATCTTGAAACCGTGTTAGCCATAGGCTATATTGCAGGTACGATAGGATTACTGATAAATGCACTTTTTATAGATGTATTCGTATCATCAAAAGTTGCCTTTACCTTTTGGATCCTGACTGGAATGATTATCTCGCTTTCACCTGTACTATCTAAAAAAAATACAAACGCCCCAATAGAAAAGGCAAGTAAACCTAAAAAAACAACAAAAAAGAAACGTACTTTCTCATGAAAAAACTGCTTAAACGCTATCCACTCCTGATTGCAATTGCTTTGCTTGCGTTTGTTCTTAGGATGTATCGTGTAAATACTCCACTACTAGACTGGCATAGCTGGAGACAAGCAGATACTGCTTCTGTTACTCGAGAATATCAAAAAAATGGTATCGATATTTTACATCCCAAGTACCATGATGTATCAGATATTCCTTCAGGGATTCCCAATCCCGAAGGATACCGAATGGTTGAATTCCCACTCTATAACGTTTTAGTAGCCGGAATATTAGAAATTGTCCCAGCACTTCCTCTGGTCCCAACCAGTAGAGTAATCTCAGCTCTCTTTTCAATTGGCACCCTTCTCTCACTTTTTTTCCTCACTAAAAGCTATTACGGTAAGAAAGCTGGCTATTTAGCTGCATTCTTTTTTGCAGTGGTACCATACTCAATCTTTTACTCTCGTGTCGTTTTGCCAGAACCAATGATGGTATTTTTATCAACTTTTTCTATCACGACATTCCGTTATTTCCTGAAGCGTAATTCAAATAGATTGTATGCCCTGTCACTATTGAGCTTAGCGCTTTCATTTTTATTAAAACCTTTCACAGCTTTCTTAGCCCCTGTGTATCTTGTTATGCTCTTGCAAGAGAGAACCCTAAAAGAACTAGCTCGTGACTTGCGACTGTATATATACCCTGTGGTAGCTATCGCCCCTTTTTTGCTATGGAGAAAGTGGATATCACAATTTCCAGAAGGCATTCCTGCCTCTGATTGGCTGCTGAATGGTAATGGGATCAGATTTAGACCAGCATGGGTTCGCTGGCTCGGATATGAACGCATCACCAAAATGATTCTTGGCTATGTTGGCGTGCTTACTTTACCAATAAGTTTACTTGTAAGTTTGAAGAAGAAAGAATTCTTTATTGCTAGTTGGTGGTTGGGAATTGCCCTGTATTTTACTGTCATTGCTACTGGCAATGTACAGCATGACTACTATCAAGCGTTACTTACACCAATTATTGCGATTACGCTTGCACATGCCGTATTGGTAACTGACAAGTTCTTAAGTAAAAAAATAAATCCACTTGTTTCGATTGGTACACTACTTGTGTTCACGATTTTCATGCTCTTTTTAAGTTGGCAACAAATTAAAGGCTTTTTTAATATCAACCATCCAGAGTATTCAGAAGTTGGTGAAAAGGTTAAAGAACTCATTCCGGCAGACGCGCTTATTGTTGCAACTCAATATGGTGGAGACACGGCGTTTTTATTCCAAACAGATCATAGAGGATGGCCACTTGGCTTTAAAGTTCCAGAATATATTGAGCAAGGTGCAGAGTACTATGTAACAACAACGCTTGATGCTGAGGCAACTGAACTATCTGAACAATACTTCATTGTTGCGCAAACAGAATCATACCTGATTTTAGATTTAACCAAAGAAAAGAATTCTCAATGAAAATTCTCATGCTCACGCCATACCTTCCGTACCCTTTGCTGTCTGGTGGACAAATTCGCACCTATAATTTGCTGAAAAAGTTAGCAGATAAGCATGAAGTTACCCTCTTTGCATTGATCAAAGATCACAACGAAAAGAAATATATTCCTGAACTTGAAAAGTACTGTGCTAAAGTCCAAGTTTTCAAACGATCTTCAAAACCTTTTACAGTCAGCAATATCTTTAGAACTGCCATTTCAACGTTTCCCTTTCTAGTTATTCGCAATCATGTGCCTGAAGTTATAGATGCTGTAAAACAAGAACTTGGTGAGAATCACTACGACCTTATTCATGCAGAGACGTTCTACATGATGCCACATATTCCACAAACATCCATTCCAACCTTATTGGTAGAACAAACCATTGAATACCTTGGCTATGAAAGCTATGCAAAAAAAGCACCTCGTTTCGTTAAATGGTTGCTAACTATGGATATCAAGAAAATTAAACGATGGGAACGTCACTACTGGAAACAAAGCAAAAAGTTGATCGTCATGAGCGAAGAAGATAAAAAATTTATTGGTAAAGAGCTTGGTTCAGATGAGAAGATTGAAGTAGTCGCCAACGGAGTTGATACAGCATGGTTTGAAGAAAAGAAACGAATTACCCCTAAAAATCCTACATTACTTTCTGTCGGCACGTTTAAATGGCTGCCAAATGTTGAAGCTGTAGATTTTTTAGTGAAAAAAGTATGGCCGTTAGTTGCTAAGAGAATACCAAAAAGTCGCTTGTGGATTGTTGGAAATGCTCCTACAAAAGAAGTTATTTCTTTTCAAGAACGTGATCCAAGTATTACTGTTTCAGGTACTATTCCAGATATAAGAGATGCATTTAAAGGTGCACATGTACTTGTGGCTCCTGTGTTTAGCGGCAAGGGTACACGATACAAGATTCTAGAAGCAATGGCTTCAGGGACACCAATTGTTGCTACTACTACTGCTGTAGAAGGTTTAGATGTAAAACATGGAATGCATGTGCTTACTTCAGATTCTGCTCCGGGAATGGCAGATTTAGTGGTAACCTTATTACAAGATCCTGAGCTACAAAAGAAGTTAGCTAAGAATGGTAAACTATTTGTTAAGAATAAGTATGATTGGGCAATCATTTCAGAAAAACTTGATACAATCTACCAAACAATTGGAAGTAAAAAACATGACTAACGTAACAATTAAAAAAAAATATTCACATGATTTAGAAATCATTATTGTAAATTTTAATAGTCAATTCTGGCTTCGTAAAACTCTTGAAACACTCCAGGATTTTTATCTTTCCAAGACTAAGAAAAAAGTTCTTGTGACTGTGGTAGATAATGGCTCAGAAGATGACTCAATTAAAATTGTTAAAAAAGATTTTAACTGGGTGCAATTAATAGAACTAAAAGAAAACCTTGGATTTTCAGCAGCAAATAATAAAGCACTAGAACTTTCAACTGCTGAGTATGCAATGTTGGTTAACTCCGACGTTGAATTCATCGAAAACTCAAATCTGGATATACTTTTAGCAATCATGAAAAAGAATCCTGAAATAGGTGTTATCACTCCAAGAGTTGAGTTTAAAGACGGAACTATTGATCCAGCGTGTCACAGAGGCGAACCTGATCCATGGACTTCACTGACCTACTTTAGCAAGCTGTCAGCTTTATTCCCCAACAGCAAAATATTTGGAGAGTATCACCAAACATATAAAAATCAATTTGAGCCCCATCAGATTGATGCCTGTTCTGGAGCAGCAATGCTTGTGAGGAAAAGTGCCATGGACAAAGTTGGTGTGCTTGATGAACGTTTTTTTATGTATGCAGAAGACTTAGATTGGTGTAAAAGATTTCGAGAATCTGGTTTTGTTGTCTATTTTTTTCCTGCAGTGGTTGTAATACATCATAAACATAAATCTGGCATAAAAAATGCATCACAAAAAATTGCTCGAAAAACTCGCATGCATTTTTACGACACCATGTTACAATACTATGACAAACACTATCGCGATGCGTATCCAGAATTCGTTCGCACTCTGTTACGGTATTTTTTAATTATTAAAAAGGGAGCACTATGACCTCACATCACTCAGAATTAACTGATCTAAGAATGCAGAACCTCACTCGCAGCGTTCAGTCAATCATGGTATTTGCAGCTGCAATTTTTGCCAACGCATTTTTACCACAACTTATTATTACGTACATGTACACTCAAGAAGAACTCCTTACACTTACTGAGCAGCCAAAGATTCTGGAATTACTTCCCATTGCAACCTTTGCAATTTCTGCAATCTACTTTTTGTATGTTGTTTTCACAAGTATTATGAACAACAGAAAAGCTGCTGTTCTCAAACAAGAGATGAGTCTTGGTGGTTGCTGCGGAAATGGTTGTTGCGATACAGATGAAGAATTGTCTGATTCAGAACTAAAAGAACTTGAATCAATTGTTGAAGAAGCATTAAAACCTAAGAAGAGTACTAAAAAGTCTTCTGTTAAGAAATCTGCAAAAAAATCAACAAAATAATAATCTGTAATTTACTGACTTTTTAAAGTACAATGGATGGGTCGGGCGCAAAGCGCCCGACCCATTTAGCACACCATGGAAAACATATGCGTATTGGAATTGATTGCAGACTCTCAGGAAAAAAACATGCTGGCCTAGGTAGGTACACTGAGAACTTGGTGAAGGAACTCCTAACCAGTTCAAAAAATGAGAGTTCCGAATTTATTCTTTTTTTTACAGATACAACACAGGCAGAAGAAGTTATACCTAAAAAAACAATTTCTAACTACAAAATAGTACTCACGCCAATTAAACATTATTCGCTTCCTGAACAAATTTTTCTTCCTTTGTACTTCTACAAAGAAAATCTGGACCTACTCCACGTTCCCCATTTTAATATCAGTTTATTTTACTTAAAGCCATTAGTCGTAACCATTCATGATCTTCTGTGGCATGAAAAAAGAGGAAGTGGTGTAACTACACTGCATCCCTTTGTCTATTGGATTAAATACTTGTTTTACCATCTGGTCACAGGTTCTGCCGTTTCTCGATCAAAAGCCATTTTTGTGCCATCACAAACTGTTGCAACAACGGTAATCAAACACTACCCTCACACAGAAAAGAAGATTGTCATCACCAAAGAGGGCACTCAGCTACATACTCCCAGTTCATTTCCAAAAAGAAAAGCTAATCAGCTTTTATATGTGGGTTCACTCTATCCACATAAAAACATTCAACTCGTAATAGATGCTCTAAAAAAAATGCCCAAACTCCAATTAGTTATAGTTGGAGCTCGCAATGTATTTCAAAAGAAAGTCGAATCGTATGTTAAAGATAGAAACCTCCAAAATAGAGTATCGTTTAAAGGGTACGTAACTGACACTGAACTTCAGAAATTATACTTGGAATCAACCGCTCTTGTTCAACCATCACTCTCTGAAGGATTTGGCTTAACGGGTCTTGAAGCACTGGGCCTCCAAACACCTGTGTTAGCTTCTGATATTCCCATATTTCATGAAATTTATGAAAATGCTGCACTCTATTTTGACCCACATTCTGTTGAGAGTTTCATGAAGGCATATACTAACCTGTCTAAACAATCAACACAGTCATTTATTCGACGAGCAAACGCTATAGTGAATGAATTCTCTTGGAAGAAAATGGCTGCGATGACATACAAAACATACACATCGATCCATGAAACAGAAAAATAATCCCAAAATAGCTATTGTCTACGACAAGGTAAATACTCAATATGGAGGAGCAGAATGGGTTCTTGTTGCCTTACACAATGCATTTCCTACAGCTCCATTGTTTACAGCGCTCTACGATGCAAAACAAGCCAGGTGGGCGTCTGTATTCACTGTTTTCTCTAGTTTTCTACAACGATCTCCTCTTAAGAAGCATACTTTCTTGGTGTGGCTTTTTCCTCTGGCTTTTGAATCACTCGATTTATCAGACTATGACATCATTATTTCCGTAACAAGTGGGGAAGCAAAAGGCGTGCTCACTAAACCTAACCAACTGCATATCTCATATATACTCACTCCACCAAGATATTTATATACTCATGTCGAACAATATTTGAATCAATTTTCCTTTCTTCGTTTGCCTATTATTTCACAAATTACACACGTACTCCTTTCTTATCTGAGATGGTGGGACCAAGCAGCTGCACATCGGCCAGATGTGTTGATCGCAATCTCAAAAGTTGTTCAAAAAAGAATATATGATATTTATTCACTAAGCAGCAGTATCATTTATCCACCTCTTCCTGAAGTTCCCAAGGGAGTTGCAGTCTCAAAAATTTCATCAAACAATTCATTTTTACTTACTCTGTCACGACTCGTATCCTATAAACGCATTGACTTGGCAATTCTTGCAGCACTTAAAACAAACAAGTCACTCGTTGTTGCTGGAAATGGAGAAGAATTTTCACGACTCCAAATATTAGCTGGACAACATACAGTGACAAGAACAAATGAAGATCTTGCTGCTTTTATCAGTAAAGAAACTGAGCAACCAGGAAAAATTATTTTTGTGGGTACTGTCTCAAATGAAGAAAGACTCGCATTACTTGCTTCAGCAGAAGCACTTCTTATGCCTGGTATAGAAGATTTTGGAATCACCGCTCTAGAAGCTGCAAACCTTGGCACTCCCTCCATACTTCATGCTAAAAGCGGTGTGAGTGAAATTTTGACACACAACACAGCTAGTATCCACATTTCAGAAGAATCAGTTTCCGCACTTGCCGAAGGAATTGAGCAACTAGCCCATACATCATTCTCTATAGCTTCGCTGCAAAAACAGGCGAACACGTGTAGTACTAATGTATTCACTAGAAAATTTAAGGAAAATGTGTATGATGGTATCATACAATCAGAAAAAAACTGATATTTTTGGTAATACAGATTGAAAGGCGCTTATGTCACATTTAGATCACACCTATGCAGTTATTCTAGCCGGCGGTGGTGGCACCCGATTATGGCCAAAATCAAGAAAGCAAACGCCAAAGCAGTTCCTTAAACTAGTTGGTGATGAAACTATGATTCAGATTGCTGCAAATCGAATCACTTCCTTAGTTCCATGGGATCGCGTAATTGTAGTTACCAATGCACTCTACAAGGATGAGGTACACCAATTACTTCCTGAAGTACCAGTTCAAAACATTATTGCTGAACCTGCGAAACGTGACACTGCACTCGCGATGTTAGTTGGTTCACTTTTTGCAAAATCAAAAGATCCAGACGCAGTAATTATCAATATGGCATCAGATCATATAGTTACTAATAAAGCTGAATTTCTTCGAGTTATGAATGCAGCTGCACAAGTGGCATACCGTAAAACGGATTTGGTTACAGTCGGTATTTCACCAACTCGTCCATCAACAGGATTTGGTTATATTAAAATTAGTCATGATATTGAAAAACTAGCAAAAGGACTGTCTCTCTTCAAAGTTGAAAGTTTCACAGAAAAACCAAATGAAGCAACTGCCAGAGGATTTATTGCGACAGGAAAGTACTTTTGGAACGCAAACATGTATGTCTGGTCTTCAGAGGCACTCTCTGTGGCATTTAGAACACACATGCCAGACTTGTATGAACAAACTAAACACTTAGAGTCACTTGATTCAGATGCAGTCCACAAAGCCCTTCCTGAAATCTACGAACATGCGGATGCAATATCTGTCGATTATGCAATTAGTGAAAAAGCTGATAATTTAGTGCTTATTCCTGGCGACTTTGGCTGGGATGATGTAGGTGATTGGAAAGTTGTCTATGATCTCGAAAAAAAGGATCTTTCAGGAAATGTTATTATTTCTGATCATCCCGAAAACCACACACTTGCAATCGCATCACACAACAATCTTATTCACGCAAATGGTCGATTAATTGCCATGGTAGGAATAGAAGATATGGTAGTTATTGATACAGAAGAAATCTTAATGATTATTCCAAAGAGTCAATCTCAAGATGTAAAGAAAATTGTCGAGCGACTGAAAGAAGAAAAGAAAGACGAATATTTATAGTCCAGACTCAATGCCTACATGCACACTTTGACTGGGCATGTTAGAATTGCTGTTCTAATCACTTATATAGTAAGCTACAAGTTATGAGTTACCAACAACAAAAACGCATTCTTGATATTCTTGTGTCTATTGGACTTATGGTGATGTTTTTACCTGTCTGGATTATAGTTCCAATTCTCATCTATCTAGATTCAGGATTTCCTATTTTCTTTAAACACAAACGCGTCGGAATTGGAGGAAATGATTTCTATATATATAAATTTCGCTCAATGATTCCCAATGCAGATGAAATCTTGCATAAAAAGAATAAAAAACTCCTCAAGAAGTTTAAAGCAGGTGATTGGAAAATTGAGAACGATCCACGCATTACTAAGTTGGGTAAAGTCCTTAGATCACTAACCATTGATGAATTTCCTCAGTTACTCAATGTCATCACTGGCGATATGAGTATGGTCGGTCCTCGAGCGTATGTTAAAAAAGAACTTGATGAGCAAACTGAAAAATACCCCGAGACTAAAGAATTCAAATCTCTAATTCTTTCTGTAAAACCGGGTATTACTGGCCCATGGCAAACAAGCGGGAGAAATGAAGTACCCTTTACAGTCCGAGCAAAAATGGATGCAGAGTATGCTCAACGTCAATCAATCATAGAAGACATTGGAATTCTCTTTAAAACACCAAAAGCCATGATCTCAAAATGGTAATTATTTTTTGATTTGGTATACTTACACTATGTCCGAAAAAAACCTCACTGCCCCAGATACAGATTTTGTCGATCCAAACTCTCCTGATTTCCCTGAAACAGCTGAACCCGAGTCAGAAAAAGCTAAACAGAAAGTCCTCAGGTCATTCTCAGAGAGAAAAGATACTATGCCAGAATCGGAAATCGACTCATCAAAAACTATGTCTTCTTCTCATTTTTCGTTCTCCAATCTCAGCAAAAAACAAAAAACTTTTCTTGGAATAGGTAGCATTTTGTTAGTTCTAATCAGTGTTTTTGCAACACTTGGTGTATACGCATACTCGGTGAGTAAAGAACTGAAAGTTCAGGCTTCAGAAACAGCTGCTATAGGTAGAGAAGCATATGCTCTTTTTAAGACACAAAATTTACCTGCTACTCAAGAAAAAGTTGCAGAAATTGACACTAATCTCGAAAAGATTACAGGTACCTATTCAAAATTGGCATTTCTAAAATACATACCTTTTGCTAATACCTACTACACAGATGGTATACATGGTCTTGCTGCAGCAGATGCTGGACTTAATGCAGCAACCAAAACACTCAACGCTGTGAGCCCATATGCTGACGTACTTGGATTTAGTGGAGATGAACCCTTTCAAGGTGGAACAACTGAAGATCGTGTAAAAATACTCTTAGAAACACTCGAAAAAATTTCACCTGAGCTTGATGCTATTTCTGAGGACTTGCAAATTGTAGAAGCTGAGCTCAATCAAATTGACCCTACACATTATCCAGAAACTATTGGCGACACGGTAGTTCGTGCGAATATTATTCAAGGACAAGAGTTGGTTGCAGGAGCTAGTACCTCTTTGACCGAGTTTAGACCTGTTATCGAACAGCTCCCTTCAATAGCTGGCGCCAACGGTGAAACAAAAAAATACTTAGTTTTATTCCAAAATGACAATGAACTCAGAGCAACCGGTGGATTCTTAACTGCTTATGCCATTATTAACGTGACTGATGGAAAGGTTGAGGCAGAAAAATCGGATGACATCTATGAGCTCGATCAGAAATTTAAAAAGACTGAGTTAATCCCACCAGAACTCGGTAGATACCTCACCACTGAAAAATACTGGAACTTAAGAGACATGAATATTTCTCCTGACTTTAAAGTATCCATGGACAAATTCTACGGAAATTACAAAGATATTAAAGGTGAACCAAGTGAAATTGATGGCATAATTGCTGTAGATACACATTTCCTAACAAATCTAATGAAAGTTCTTGGACCAACCGAAGTACCCGGCTACGGCACTTTCTCAGCTGAAAATGACCCACGCTGTGATTGCCCTGAAATTATTTATGTCCTTTCAGAAATTATCACTAAACCAACTCCATACCTCAGAGATGATCGTAAAGGAATCTTAGGCCCACTTATGCGGGCACTTCTCAGTAAAGCATATGCGGCACCTAAACAGCAGTGGCCAGAACTTTTTGGACAAGGTTTCGCTGCGATTCAAGGTAGAAATGTGCAAATGTACTTTATGGACCCAGATCATCAAGCAGCAGCAGAACTTGCTCAGGCAGCAGGGAGAATGACTCCACCAGAAAATGGCGAAGACTTTATCGGTATTGTTAATGCTAACTTAGGTGGAGCAAAATCTAACCTCTTTGTTACCTATAGCGTTGAACAAATAGTTTCTGAACCTGTAGACGGAAGAATTGAAAAAACAGTAGAAATCACTTATAAGAATTCACGTCGCGCTGATAACTGTAATCTTGAAGCAGGCTTACTCTGTCTTAACTCAACGCTGCGAGACTGGACTCGTCTCTATATACCAGAAGGCGCTGAGCTACTCAGTTCCTCAGGATTTAATGAAGAGGCACGTGTGTACAACGAAAACGGTTTTACTGTTATTGATGGATTCTTTATCCTAGAACCACTTGGTTCTGCAAAACTAAGCTTTACATACACTGTTCCATACGAAAACGAGACTGAATATGTAGGAAAGATCTGGAAACAGGGTGGACTCGAAACCTTTGATGTCTTGTTTGATGTCACGGGTGGCCAGGAAGAGATGACTGTCTCCTCGGATCTAACCTATACCACTCCATTCTAGACAGCCATATGCAAACAAAAAGTTTCACCCAAAAGTGTTTGGTATTACGAAGAACCAACGTTGGTGAGACTGACCGAATTGTAACATTACTTTCTCAGGAACAAGGTAGATTTGCCTGTGTGGCAAAAGGAGTTCGTAAATTAAAATCAAGTAATCGCGCCTACTTGGAGCCCGGTTCCCTGATTACAGCTCACTGCATTGTTACTAAATCTCTGCCAATTCTCACCCAAACTACGCTAGTGGATGACACAAGCAAAATGACTCAAAACCTATCTGCTTTCAGAGCACTTTCTCAAATACTTGAAATTATTGATACACTATTTGTTGAGGAAGAAATTGACCACTCAGTTTTTATGAGAGCAATTAAGCTTCGAAATCAGATTGTCTACAACCAGGCATCAGCAGAAATAGTCCGGCGACAACTGGCCGAGTTGATTACCAAGCTTGGGTTTCAAAACCCCACACTTTCACCTCATGAAACAATTACAGAGTATCTGCAATCTTTAATTGGGAAACCACTTCATAGTTATGATTTCCTGAAAGTTGGACAATCATGAAAAAGCATATAATTGGGTTCTTTTTAAACTATATTCGTCTCGCAGCCAAACTCCAGTTACTCAAAAATAATCCGCTGATTGTAGGTCTGACAGGTAGTGCGGGGAAAACAACAACACAGCATGCTATTGTTGCTGCGTTACTTCCCGAATTTACACTTCAGTATACGTATAACGCAAACTCTGAGACTGGGCTACCACTCTCCATTTTAGGAATCAGACCCAAAAACTTTTCACTACAGGATTGGTTCAGAATTGGCATAGAAACTTTTTGGAAGTTACTGACTAACTGGAAGAAATATGATGTCCTTATCGCTGAAATGGGCATTGATAGCCCACTACCTCCTAAAAATATGAGCTATCTGCTTTCAATCCTTACTCCTAACATTGGCATTATGCTCAATGCAGCTCCTATGCACTCTGAAACATTCGACTTTTTAGTTACACAGAAAAAATCTACAGAACGACGTAAGCAACTGATTAAGGTAATTGCTGAAGAAAAAGGTAAAATAGTAACAACACTGCCGAAATCAGCCACTGCTATAGTGAACATTGATCAAACTGAGCTCAAAGAATTGCTGCCTAACATTCAGGCCTCACTCATTTCCTTTGGTGAGAATAGCAATGCCAAAGTGCGTATTATCAATTCAAAACCATCACTTTCTAACACAATTTTTACTTTCTTGGTGAATGAAAAATCATACACGCTTACCATCAAAGGATATGCGCTTGCTCACCACTATGCGTATAGCTTTGCGGCAACACTAGCAACAGCGATCCAGTTAGCTATTCCAATTGAAAAAGCAATTAAAAATATCGAGACACACTTTACCGTTGAACCAGGAAGATCAACACTGATTGCCGGCAAACACGGCACAACTATACTTGATAGCAGCTACAACTCTTCAACAAAACCAACCACAGAGATGCTTGAAATGATACCTAAACTAGGAGGTAAAAGATCCATAGCACTCCTCGGTGACATCAGAGAAATTGGCAGCATGACAGAATCAGAGCACACACTTGTAGCGCAGACTGCAGCAAAAGAGTGTGATATTGTTGTACTCGTTGGTCCTCAAATGAAGAAATATGCCCTTCCGTATCTTGAAAAAAAGAAGATCCAAGTACAGTGGTTTGCAACGGCTAGAGAGGCAGCAAAGTATATCGAATCAATCCTTAAATCTGGTGATATTCTCTTAGTTAAGTCCTCACAAAACACTCTGTTCCTAGAAATCGCTGTCGAAAAACTGATGGAAAATCCAAATGACGCCGAGACACTCTTGTGTAGAAGAGGTCCATTTTGGAATCAAAAACGTGCGCAGGTTTAATATGATTGTGCTATAATAAATCTATGTTCAAGAGTTTCGCCCTTGGCAAGCGACCAGGTAGTTTTATACATCTGGAAGTAACAAAAGAACTAAACGTAAGTGTCACACATTTGGTGTGGAATTAGGGTGGAACCGCCCAACACGGGTCCCTACATGTATGCTTATATACAGTGGGGTTTTTTTATAGCCCAAGGCTAACCAGAAAGGGTACCATGCCAAACCAACCATCACTCGATACTATCGTAGCTCTTGCCAAACGCAGAGGCTTCGTGTATCCAACTTCAAACATTTATGGTGGCCTTGCCAATTCATACGATTACGGTCCTCTTGGATCAGAGTTGCTCCGCAACATTAAAAATGCTTGGTGGGAAACCTTTATTTCTCGCCGTGCTGACATGGTCGGTCTTGATTCACAAATTCTCTTACATCCTGAGACTTGGGTGGCTTCTGGCCATGTAGGTTCATTTAGTGATCCTCTGGTTGACGATGTTGTCACAAAAAAGCGTTTCAGAGCAGATCACCTGATTGAAGCGTGGATTGAGCGACAAATCAAAAAAGGTAAGACACAATTTGAAGATATGGTCGTTGAAGATCTCTCTGTAGAAGAAATGGGAGCGTTCATTACTGAAAACAAGATCCTTAGTCCAGATGGCAATGCTGTCACCCAGCCAAAAGCCTTCAACCTCTTATTTGAAACAGCAATTGGAACAGTCGCAGACGACAAAGCCAAAATCTATGTGCGCGGAGAAACCGCACAAGGAATCTTCACTAACTTCCGCAACATTTTAGACTCTACCCGAGTCCAACTCCCTTTTGGTGTTGGTCAGATGGGTAAGAGTTTTAGAAATGAAATCACTACTGGCCAATTTGTGTTTAGAACCTTGGAATTTGAGCAAGCAGAAATCGAGTACTTCTTTAATCCAAATCAAACCAAGTGGGAAGAACTTCTTGAAGAATGGAAAAGTGACATGCACTCATTTGTTACCGGTGTTCTTGGCGTAAAAGAAGAAAACCTTCGCTGGAGACAACACTCTGATGCAGAACGCAGTTTTTATAGTAAAGACACCTACGACCTCGACTACAACTTTAGCTTCGGCTGGAAAGAACTCTGGGGAGTTGCCTACCGTACTGATTACGACTTAAAGCAACATACCAAGCACTCAGGTCAGGCACTTGAGTATCGAGATCCACAGACAAATGAAGTGTTTGTACCTCATGTTATAGAACCAGCATTGGGTATTAATCGTGCCTTCTTAATGGTACTTACCGATGCGTACGAGGAAGACACTGAAAAAAACCGCACGATACTTAAGCTTAAGCCTTCACTCGCACCTTACAAAGCTGCTGTCTTTCCTCTGCTTAAAAATAAGCCAGAACTGGTAGCAAAAGCCAAGGAAGTGTACAGCCAACTCTCAGCTAAGTTTGCTATAACCTGGGATGAACGTGGCAATATTGGTAAACGCTATCTCTATCAAGACGAAATTGGAACACCAGCCTGTATCACTATCGACTTCGATTCGCTCGAAGACGACTCAGTGACTGTCCGAGACAGGGATACCACTGATCAAGTTCGTATTCCAATATCCAATCTTGATGCCCACTTGGCTTCTATGCTAGAGTAGAGAAGTCCTCACCAAGGATTAGTACAAACTCAGAAAGATATCTATGAAGAATCAAAAAGTTATTGCCGGAATTGTTGCCGTCTTAGTCTTACTTGGCGTAGGTGTTGGAGTATACTCAACGACTCGAAAACCTGCCGAAGTTGTTGAAGAAACAACAAAAAAGAAAAAAACAGTTAGAAACTACAATGTTATTGATGTGGATGAGCGACCATATGTTAAGATTGTTCCAGTTGACGCTCGCAATATTAGTATCGTTGTAGATACACTCAAAAAACCTGCTGCGACTGTCGATTATGAACTTGAATACCAAACAGGGACACTCGTTCAAGGTGCATTTGGTCAGATTGAGCTAACTTCAGTGCCTGCCACGGAAAAAATTCTTTTGGGAAGTTGCAGTGCTGGTGGATCGTGTACCTATCATGAAGATATTAAAGGTGGAGAGCTTCGAGCATTCTTTGAAGGAAGTGAGGAATTTGACCTCAAGTCCGACTGGAAGTACATTGAAAATGATGGCGAAACAGCCTTTACTTCAAAAGATGCGTTCTTTCAGATTGAATCAAAAGATTTAGCTTCAGCAAACCTGTTAGTTATTTATAACTCACCTGGATATCCCGGCGAACTTGAAGGCACACTGGCCTCAGAAATATACTCACTTACCAGTAATCGTCTCCTTTCTGGCTCTGCTGAACTTACCATAAGAGCTAAACAAGAAGGCACGCTCACCATCATGGGCTGGGATGGTTCAAAATGGCAACAGTTTGAAACTACCACCGATGGAAAAGCAGCCACAGCTACTGTAGAGCTTATGGAAGCATATGTAGTTGTTACTGAATAACTACAAAATACATTTTTTATTATAAAGCTCTCCTGCATAGGGGAGCTTTTTCATATTAGACCACACAATAGAAAAAATGATATTATAGAATATATGTTTAAAAATCTGGCAAAAAAAATATTTGGCAACCCAACAGCTTCTGTTTTTATAGCTGCTTTTTTAATTACTGCATTTGCAGTAACCTATTCTCAGGCAACATTTATACGCACACTTTTTAACGTTTCTCAGACAACACCAAGCGTGACATCTCAACAAACAGCAGATGAATCTCTAGAAAAGGTTCTTGGTGAATCCAATGGAAGCCTCTGGCTCACCATTCCCAACAGTTACTACGGGTATAGTAATGGGGGTGTCCTTTCCCTGAGTTCTACACAAGCTCCAAAATTAGAAATCAATGGGTATGGAAATCTACCAAAAAGTGTCACAGTATCGCTATTTAAAGTGAATAAAGCTGATATGCTCGGCTACCTATTACATGATGATGAAAGAAAAAAACTTGCTCTTTCAATAGACACATCCTCTTTTGAAAAAGTAACCGAGTTTTCTGAGAATCTATCGAATAACGGAACTGAAATTGCTCTTCCACTTGAAGAAAGTGGCGTCTGGTACGTTGTCGTTAAGGGTGATGATGGAGATCTTGTCGCTACGTCAATGTTGGTAAGATCCTCTCTAGGAGCACTGGTCAAGGAAGGTGATAACAAATTCGTTTTTTGGACCCAAAGTTTTACAGATTTAAGAAGTGAGTCAAATGTACAAATTACCACCTATGATTTAACAAACAAACTTACCCAGCTTGACTCCCAGCTCACCAATGAACAAGGCACTGTCGAACTTAATTACACTGAAAATGCTGATGTAGCACTAGTAGAAAAAGATGGTGAAATCAGTCTTGTGCCAATTAATCTAACTGCAGTTGATACCGGCTATTGGGACAACCGCTTCCCTGCTCAATCAATCGATAAAAAATTCTTCGTCTTTACTGACAGACCAATATATCAGCCTGGTGATACTGTTAACTTTAAATCTATTGTCCGTAATGATAACGACGCTGTGTATTCGCCAGCTTCAGGCATTGCACATGTGGTTTTATACAAAGGTTGGAATGATACCGTTGTGTATGAAAAGAACTTCACTTTGTCTTCAACAGGAACTCTTGACGGTAGCTTTGAAGTACCTGTTTCAAGTGGAACTGGTTACTACCGTGTTACTGTTGAAATGGGAGAAGATTACTCTTCATATGCAAGTTTTAGCGTCGAGAACTATCGCAAACCCGAATATAGTTTAAATGTTGATGCAAATGAAACTGAGTTCATTGCAGGTGACACCGTTTCTCTTGACGTAACTGGAACATACTTTAGCGGACAACCTCTTGCAAACCAAAAGGTGACCTACACAATTTACGCCTCAAACTACTACCAATATGGATACTATTCAGAAGATTTACCTCTACTCAGCGACGATTACCGATATGGTTATTCCTATGGAAAAAAGATTGACTCTGGCTCTGTAACTCTTAATGAGAGAGGTTTAGCAGAAATACAAAGCAAGACTCTCAACGATATTAGTGAAAATATTTCTTCAGACAAAGTCTACTCAGTAGAAGTCAGTTTTGTCGATGAAACAGGAAATCCTGTGCAAGCCAGAAAAAATGTGCTGGTTCACGAGGCTGAATTCGGTATTTACCAAAAGAATTACTCAACTGGAGTGACAAATGGAGGCACCATTAATCTCCCCATCATTCTTGTTCCTAATGATCCAGTGGTTTCTGTGAGGAATATTCCTATAGAAATTACCCCTAGCATAACGCAATACATCAGAGAAGAAAAAAATGGACGATCAAATTACCGAAAAGAACATGAGGTACTCGAAAAAATAAACGTAACTACTAATAATTCTGGAGAAGCAACAATTACACTTCCAGCACATCGACCAGGAAGTTATCTGTTTGATGTGAGAACAAAAGATACACGAGGTAACACCGTCATCCGAACTATGTATGCCTATGTATATGATAATGATACGCCATACAGCGATCTACAAAATGGATCTTTTGACATTCAGCTTGATAAAGAGAGTTATGCACCTGGAGAAAATGCTACCATAAAAATCTTTTCAGCTGTCGCAGATCGAGATGTATTTGTGAGTGTGCTCAGAGATAGAGTCCGAAGGTATCAGATCTTGAGTATCACAGGCAACTCGGCACAATTCACGTTGCCAATTGAAGAATCAGACATGCCAAACGTCTATCTGAGTACTGATAGCTTTGCAGAGTCTCATTTGCATAACTCTCAAAAGCAAATAAAAGTCTCAACTTCAAGTAAAAAGATGAATATATCTATAACTCCAGACAAACCCAAATATGGTCCTGGAGACACGGTAACCGTTAACATTAAAGCTACAGATGATGCACAAAATCCAATCTCTGGCGAACTTGCTGTCTGGGCAGTGGATAAATCACTCTACGAACTCGCTTCAGATACCATTGGTGATATCTTTACCAATTTTTGGAAAGAACGATATTTATCAACTAGTGACGGCAACTCACTTGAAGGTATTCGCAGTAACGCAGCTGAAATGGGCGGTGGATGCTTTACCGGTGATACACCGGTACTCATGGCCAATGGTTCAACCAAAGCTATCGAAATGATTCAAGTTGGCGATACCGTCTTAACTAAAAAATTTCCAACAGATTCTAGCCTTGTCACGGCAAAAGTTATCGACACAACCAAAACAAAAGTAGCTGGGTATCTGATTCTTAACGGAACACTTAAAGTAACACCTGAACACCGACTTTGGGTACATAACAGCTGGAAAACCGCTGATACGCTCTCTGTAGGAGACACATTACTCGATGCAGACGGACAAGAAGTTGCAATTGAAAGTATCGAGTGGCAAGCAGGATCATTCGACGTCTATAATCTTACAATTGATACCTATCAGACTTATTTCGCAAACAATATCTATGTGCACAATCAAAAAGGAGATGCCCGTACAACCTTTGCTGACACTGCATATTGGAACCCAGTGGTACACACCGACAGTAATGGTGAAGCACAAGTCACGTTCACTCTTCCAGATAACTTAACCACTTGGGTTATTACTGGCATTGGTGCCACAACTTCAACCATTGTTGGCCAGTCAACTGCTGATATTGTTGTGGGTAAAGACATTGTTATTCGTCCTATTACCCCAGATATCCTTAGAGAAGGGGACAGTATCGAATTGTCAGCCTTGGTTCATAACTTTACTGATACTGAGCAGACATTAGATGTCAGTATTAAAAGTGAAAACGTACGATTTGACAGTAACCCATTACAAACAGTTACTATAGCTCCAGGAGACTTTATTCAAGTGTTCTGGCCTGTGACTGTGGAAAATGAAAATCTTGATAACAAAGTCACCTTTATTGCTGATAATACTCAAACAGCAGAACTCAGTGATGCCATTGTGCAGCCGCTGCCAATTCAAGCCTATGGCTTTATGCAGAAAGAGTCTCAAACTGGCATTGGTACCAGTACCTACACTGTGGCACTCTCAGAAAATGCAAATCCAGGTAAATCGAGTATCTCTTTGAATCTCTCACCAAGCATAGTGGGCACACTTCCTGCTGCAATGGAGTATCTCTTAGACTACCCATACGGGTGTGTAGAACAAACCACCAGCCGATTTGTACCAATCATTTTGGCAACCAGTCATCCTGAATTGTTTGGTGATGTGCTCAAAAATACAGACATTGCAGATATGACAGAAGCTGGACTTACCCGACTCGCTAAACTTCAAAATGATGACGGTGGCTGGGGATGGTGGAGTGGTAATTCAGATGCGTATATTTCAGCATATGTACTTGAATATCTTCTACTTGCACAGTCGAATGGAATAGCTGTTGATGACATTATGCTCGTTAATGCAAGAACATTCTTTAGAAATAATGACTCAACTGAGATTCATGAAATTATTACAAAACAGTATGCACTCGCGCTTATGAATGAGCGACAAGCTTCCGAACTCATTGATGTATCTCGTCTCAACTCACTTGATGCAGATTACATTGCCTTAGCAGTACTTGCTAACAGTAAAAATGGCTATTCAAACCCAGAAACAAATGGTCTTAACTTGTTACTCTCTCTTGCAGAAAAACAAGGAGATATTTATAGCTGGAACACTTCAAAACAGTGGGGCTTCCATTCGTCCGAAGCTGCTACAGGCTTAGCACTACGAGCGCTCCAAACAGTAGGAGGCTATCAAAATGTAGTTCTCTCTTCAGCTAGAAACATGGTTGAATCTCGTACTAACGCTTATTGGGGAAATACGTATGGAACTGTCCAAGTTATCAGACTTATCACAGATCTATCTAGCACGCTTCAAGAGAGTAATCCAACGTACTCCTACACAGTTACGCTAGATGGAAAAGAAATTGCTTCTGGACAGGTGACTTCCTCAAAATTGAACATAGCTCCAATTACACTTGAGAGTTCTCAGATCAAGCCAGAAGGCTCCACAATCACTGTTACTCAAAATGGAGAAGGGCAACTCTACTCTGATGTGCTCGTAGAGGATTTTGTAACTGATCGCACTGTGACTGCAGTAAGTAATGACTTGTCAATTACTCGAGAGTACCTGAATGTAACTCACCCAGGCTATGCTTTTAAAGTTGGTGATGTTGCAGATATACGACTAACTGTGACAGGATTAACTTCAACTCAGCAATATCTGGTAGTTGAGGACCACTTACCTGCAGGCTTAATACCTATGAACTCTGCACTTAAGAACCAAAAGACTGATGGCTATCGCCAACATTACTTTGGATTCTACTCAGGTGGTATCACACGAGAATTCACTAAAGATGGCATAATCTTTTCTCTAGAAGAAAGATATGCTGGAAACAGAAACGCATCCTCCATGACTTTCAGCTACCAAGCTAGAGTCATTAACAACGGAGAGTTTTCAGTACCGCCTGCCACAACAGCACTTATGTATGTTCCTGCCATTAATGCACGAACTGGCAGTGACCAAATCTCAGTTACCCGTGATCCCAAATATATTGGAGGTGAGAGAGTATCTGGCACTGGCCCACAATATGTGGCCCAGAATAAGTATCTTAAAGCTCTAGCTACGTGGTTACGATTGCACCCTGTTGTAGCTGTATTCATCGTAATTGCACTGTTTTCCGGCGCTATGGTGGTAGTGGTAAAGAGACAGAAGATTAAAGACATAGTAGGCAGATTACTTCCAATAAAAGAACAAACACTACCTGAGTCTGAGTCTGATTCTGACCAAATAAGTGATGAGTAAATATCTCTGGTTTTTGCTAGTAGTTTTTTTAGTGGGTATATCAATCGCTGTTTTTTTGACCTCAGTCCAACAAAAGCAAACTGCAAATGAAAATGAAGTTGAACATCAAGATCTCCAACCAATAAAATCCTGGGATGAAGCGCTCTTTAGTGTTGGGTTAAAAAAATATCAGCCTACTGCTGATTCACCAAAAATAACGGGAGCAGTTATTCCACATCATCTCGTTGCCAATGAGATGATCATTGATGTACTGTCCCGAATACAAGCTCAAAATCCCGAGAGTATCTTCTTACTCACACCTAATCACTATGAACAAGGTTCAACAGCTGTAATCACCTCAAATAAAAATTGGGAAACACCCTTTGGCACTACATATATTGATAAAGATATTATCAACAAACTAACTGAAAGTGATTTAGTTTCAATTGAAAACGACGCGCTTTCAAACGAACATGCGGTAGCAGGACTCGTACACTACTTTAAGTACTTTCTTCCTGACACAAAAATAATACCGTTGGCTGTTAGCAATACACTTACTCTACAGTCTATATCTGAAATTTCTGCATTACTTGAATCGGTTAGTACCCCGGAGACTGTTATTGTCACCTCCGTTGATTTTTCTCACTACTTAAGCAGCGAGGAATCAGATAAACGTGACACACTCACAATTGAAGCAATTAAAAATGATGACTATGAACTGCTGCGCTCATTTTCAAATGAGTATCTTGATAGTCCATCGGCACTGATCACTCATTTGTTACTGATGAAAAAATATGAGCATTCGCTAACTGAAATAAAGAACTCAAATTCTGGGACGATGCTTTCTGAACCTAATTCAGAAGGTACAAGTTATTTTGAGCTTATTTGGGAATAGCTACTTTTATATCCAACCACTCACCCCGCAATTAATTCGTCATTTCACAACCCATAGCTAACAAAATTCATCTCAGTTGTACTCTCTTATATCTGGATGTGTTTTAATGTTGTTAGTTATCCACATTTTACTTTAATCCAATATCTTTTTCAAATAGTACTAGTATCTTTTTTACAATCTAAAAACATCCCGTTTGAAAATCAAAGTTGTTAAATACTTATTCGGCCTACATTTTCGGGTCATCTTAGTGTTTACAAAACACTTGGGGTGATGCATACTTATTCTCGATAGTGGTAAAAAGTGGTATTCTGTCTGATAACAATATGTATATAGGTAAATATTATCATACTGTTGAAGATAAGGGCAGAGTCTCACTTCCAAAGGCTTTTAGATCTGCAACAGACAGCTGGATCTTAACTAGAGGACTTGATGGAGGATTGTTTCTGTATGAAGCAGAAAAATTCACTCAGGAACTTCAAAAGTTAGAAGCCCGCTCTTTTACAAAAAAAACTAACCGAGACTTTATTCGTTTAATGACCAATGATGCCGTACACGTTAGTCCTGATGGTAATGGTCGAGTACAACTGCCCGAGTACTTGAACACATTCGCCCACATCACCAAAGACGTTGTGATTGTGGGGAGCTATTCATACATCGAAATTTGGGATCGTGATACCTATCACACCTATCTTGAGACACTCGAATCAAACGCTGAAGATATCGCAGAAAGCTTAGATGACTAATATACATATTTCAGTACTTCTTAACGAAGCCGTAGCCCTTTTAGAGGTCTCAAACGGCAAGTGGTACATCGATGCAACTTTTGGCCGAGGTGGCCACACAGCCCAAATTCTGAAGGCTGGTGGAAACGTCATTGCCTTTGACTGGGACCTGGAAGCAATCGAGTATGGAACTGCAACATTTGCTAAAGAAATTGCTGCTGGCAACTTACTCCTTGTGCATGAGAGTTTTACCAAAATAGAACACTCACTTTCACAGCTTCGCTCAAAACATTCAAAAGAATTTCTCATCGATGGAGTCCTTTTTGATTTTGGCACCAGTACTCAGCAACTCACATCGACTGTTCGAGGCTTCAGCTTCGAAGGTGAGGGTGAACTCGACATGAGAATGGATACCAGACTAGGGGTAACAGCAAAAGATATTCTGGCATTAATTCCAGAAGCACAACTGGCTGAACTTTTCAACGATTTTGGCGGAGAAGAAGAATCAAAAATAATTGCCAAAGCAATTAAAATGTCTCCCACACCAATCACGACAACAAAACAACTTAGCTCACTTATAGCCTCGGTTAAGCGCAGAAGAAAATCTGGCATTAACCCTGCCACGAAAGTTTTTCAAGCGCTTAGAATTGTCGTTAACAGCGAGCTTGATGAAATCAGAGATGCTCTTCCAAGCGCATTCAGTGTTTTATCAGAAGGTGGCAGACTCGTAACTATTTCCTTCCATGAAGGTGAGGATCGCATCGTCAAACAACAATTCAAAAATTGGGAACAGAACAAGCTTGCTGAACTCATAACTAAGAAACCACTACAACCAACTGAAAAAGAAACATTTGAAAATAAACGTGCCCGAAGTGCAAAACTACGCGCACTAAGAAAGATCTAATGAACAAAAAAATAACCACTTACTACGCAGTCCTTATGATCGTGTTAGCATTTCAGGTTGTTAGTACTGTTGTTCAAGGAAGTCTTATAGTCAGTCATGGCAAGAAAGTTGCCCAGGTTGAGTCTCAAATTCAAGAGCTTACCCAAGAAAAAAATCAACTCATAAGTGCAATTGCTAAAGAGTCATCACTTGTTTCAGTAACTGCTGCTACTAATCTTAATGAGTATGTAGCAATTTCTTCTCCACTGGTTGTTACAACTAACACCACGGTTGCTTACTCAGGAATGTAAGTACGTTGCCCTATTGGTTACAGACACTCATGCCGATTTCTTTGAGTGTACAGGTGTGATACAACACAGCTAGTAGGCTTTCAGAACTTAAACAATCATGGTAAAAACAGAACCGTTTGAAATAACATTACTCCAACGATCTCGATTTGTTTTCATTGTTCTTAGTTTGGGCTTTCTTGCGGTTATTTTTCGATTATTTTATTGGCAAGTTCTTCAAGCATCTAGACTTCAAGCTGCCGCTGATAATCAATATTCTCGATCTACATCAATTACCGGTAGCCGTGGACTTATTTATACTTCAGATAACTATCCACTTGTAGCAAACGAAACTGTGTATCGATTATTTGCACAACCAAAGATTCTTAAAGCATCTCCTGTCGAAATATCAGCACTACTCACACCAATTCTTGAAGCAGAACTACCAAATGCTTCATCAGCGGCTGAACAAAAAGAACAAACAGAGTCACTTACTACTCAACTTACTCAAAAGCTTTCTCAGAAAGACAAAAACTGGGTATCACTGTTTCAACCTCTGAGTAGAGAAACAAAAGAAAAAATTGAAGAACTACAGTTATTTGCCATTGGCTTTGATCAATACGAGCAGAGATGGTATCCAGAAGCTTCTATGGCAGCTACCATAACGGGTTTTGTAGGCAAAGATGAAAATGGATCCGACACAGGCTACTTTGGAATTGAAGGAGCACTCAATAAAGAACTCTCTGCACGCAAATCACTTTCCACTTCAATCACAGATGCTTTAGGAAAAAAGCTGCTTGGTTCTGAACCCAAAACTGAGAATCTTATAAATGGACGATCAGTCACGACAACGCTCCGAAGAGATATCCAATTTCTTGCCTACTCAAACTTAGAAAGAGCAATGAACAAATATGGAGCAAAGTCTGGTGAAATTATTATCATGGAACCACACACTGGCAAAATATTAGCTATGGCAACCTTGCCTTCATATGACCCTGCTCATTTTTCAGAATATCCCACCGAATTGTATAAAAATCCTAGTATTGTTGCAACGTATGAACCTGGATCAACACTTAAAGTACTAACTGAAGCTGCTGGGATAGATGCAAACAAAATTACTCCAGAAACAACGTGCCCCGTCTGTGGTGGACCAAGGGTGTTTGGCAAATACACCATTCGTACCTGGAATGATGTCTACAACCCCAATATTACTATGACAGAAGCGCTTGCTAAATCAGATAATACAGCAATGATCTATATTTCAGACTTAGTGGGTGCAAACACATTCGAATCGTATCTTAAAAACTTCATGATTGGTGAAGAACTCCACATAGATTTACAAGAGGACACATCAACACCATTTCCAGCAAGATTTGGACCTGTTGAGCTTGCAACCATCTCATTTGGACAAGGCATTAGTACAACCAGTATGCAACTAATGCGTGCGATTGGAGCTATTGCAAATGGCGGCATCATTATGCGACCTACAATTATTGAAAAAGTTGGAGATGAGTCGGGAAAAGAAACAATTATGGAGCCACAAGAAGAAAAACGAGTTATTTCAGCGCAATCAGCAAAAAAAGTTGTTGATATGATGATTACCTCTGCCCATAGCGGAGAAGCTCAGTGGGCTGCTCGAGATGCCTACACAGTTGCTGCAAAAACCGGCACATCACAAATTCCATCACCCAATGGGGGATATGAGGAAGACAAAACCATTGCAAGTTTTATTGGCTTCGCTCCTGCACATGATCCAGCCTTTATCATGTTGGTAAAGTTAGTTGAGCCAACAAGTTCTCCTTGGGCAGCTGAAACAGCAGCTCCTCTCTGGTACACTATTGCAGACGACTTGTTACTCATGTTGGATGTACCTCCTGCAAGGTACGAAACTCGTCAAGTTGAGACAAACTCAAACGAACCATAACAAACACAATCAGGTCTGTCTATTTGTAGTAAAAAATATATAATGAAATAACGATGTCATCACTTATACAGCTTGCTCTCTATAAAGTAAAAAGACCTTTTCACTTTATAAAAACAGGAATACTCAAGGGACTGCCCGCCCAAATTAAATATCGTTTCCCCGCTAAGAACTTAACTATCTATACTATTACAGGCACTGACGGGAAAACAACTTCTTCGACTATTTTGTATCACGTGCTCAAAGCACAAGGTCATAAAGTTGCGCTCTTAACTACTGTTGCTGCATACATGGGTAATAAAGAAATCGACACTGGTTTTCATGTCACCTCTCCTCAACCACAAGATCTACAAAAATTTATGCGCGAAATGGTAGATAAGGGTTTCACCCATTTAATTCTAGAAGTAACTTCACATGGCATCTATCAATATCGTATTTGGGGTGTAACACCAACGGTTGTTGGTCTTACCAATATTTCAGCTGAACATCTTGATTACCACGTAAATTATGACGAGTATCTCGCCGCGAAGGCAGAGTTACTACGATTGGCAGACACAGTTGTACTTAATGCTGACGATGTTTCCTTTCATCGGGTTAAAAAATATCTCTCAATTGATACAGATATTAAACAGTATAGTGAAGAAATGAAGCTTCCAAACAAGGTGGCAAAAACTATCAAAGGCCGTTTTCCTGAAAAATATAATCAACAAAATGCTCGTCTTGTGTACATGATTGCCCAACAAGCTGGAGTTTCAGATGAAAACTATATTTCTGGCATTCAAAAATTTCCGGGAATACCTGGAAGAATGCAGTTCATCAAAACAAATAAACGTTTTGATATTGTGGTTGATTTTGCACATACGCCTCAAGGTCTAGAAAGTGCATTAACAGCACTGCGTGACTACATGAAAAAGAATAAAAAATCTGGTCGCCTTATTGCTGTGTACGGTTCAGCCGGCCTGCGAGATCGCAGTAAACGACCCAAAATGGGTGAAATTGGCGTTAGACTGGCTGATATTGTTATCTTAACAGCTGAAGATCCAAGGACTGAGGACGTCTGGAGTATACTCAGACAAATGAAAGAAGGTTTGACTGAAGGACATGATACAGTTCTCTCCATTGCAGACCGAGGTGAAGCAATACGGTTTGCACTACAAGAACTAGCTAAACCCGGCGATGTAGTTGGTGTATTTGGTAAGGGGCATGAAAAAAGTATGTGTTTTGGCACTACCGAGCAACCTTGGAATGATACAGAAGCAATTTTAGAAAGAGCTAAGTAAAATGAAAAAAATCAAGGCTGTTGTTATGGGTGGTGGAACTGGCACTTTTGCGGTTGTTTCTTCGCTTAAAAAACTTGATTGGGATATAACAACAATCATTGCTGTATCTGACTCAGGTGGATCTACAGGCAGAATTAGAGATGAGTTCGGCTTTCAGCCTGTTGGAGATTTACGACAGTCACTCGCAGCTCTAGCTGATGTAGATGGTCAAGATTGGATTCAAAAAATCTTACTGTATCGATTTGAAAAAGGCACTGGTTTAAAAGGTCATAATTTAGGTAATTTAATTCTTACTGCATTGCAAGACATGACCGGCAGCACTACAAAATCACTTGAAATAGCTGAAAAAGTATTCAACTTAACGGGCACTGTTATTCCTGTTACAGAAGATACTGTTGATTTAAAAATTCACTACACCAATGGTGAAACAGCAGTGGGTGAACACATTCTAGATGAAAAAATTGATGAACCGCACTCTATTGATCATGTTTCCTTAATACCAAAGTGTAACATCAACCCAAAAGCTGCTGATGCTATCAAAGAAGCAGATATCATCATAATTGGGCCAGGCGACTTCTTTGCTAGTATCATGGCTACATTAGTCTTTCCCGAAATTCCAACACTTTTTGCTCAGTCTAAAGCAAAAAAAGTGTACATAGAAAACTTAATGACACGTTTTACACAAACGCATGATATGAGTGCAAATGACCATCTTAAAAAGATAGAGGAAACTGTACAATCAAAGATGTCTTACATTCTTTTCAATAACGACAGTATTCCAGAAGAAGCTGTTGCATTATATGCTTCTGTCAAAGAATATCCCGTAAAGGATGACTTACCAAACTCAGAAAATGTTATTCGTATTCCGTTAATTAATACAGAACTCCATCACAAACAAAAGTATGATACTGCCTATCGCTCATTACTCCGACATGATTATAAAAAACTATCCCAAGTTTTGGAAAGTATTATGAAAGAAAAAGCATAGTGGAAGAAACACAACAATCTCTGCCGCCATTTTCAGTCTACAAAACATTTTACCTAGTTGGAATTAAAGGTGTGGCAATGACCTCACTTGCACAAATTTTAATAGATCTAGATAAAACGGTTCTGGGATGTGATGTTTCAGAAGCATTTGTTACCCAAGCTATTCTAAACGACCTGTCAATTACTTGCGATGAGGGTTTCACTCACAACATTCCTGAGACAGTTGACTGTGTTATCTACACTGCAGCACACCAGGGTGCACAAAATCCAATTGTGAAAGAAGCTACAAAAAAAGGTCTACCAACATATTCTCAAGCAGAAGCACTGGGTCATGTCTTTAATGCAAAAAAAGGCATTGCTGTTTGCGGGGTGGGCGGTAAATCTACTACTTCAGCTATGCTAACTTGGATCCTCTCTGAACTATCTCTAAAACCCAGTTATTCCGTTGGAGTCGGTTCAATAGTTGGTTTACCACGCACTGGGGTTTGGAATACTCAAAGCGACTTTTTTGTTGCAGAAGCAGATGAATACGTAACCAATCCACAAGAAGTCCAAAATGGAGCTCAACCAGAACCTCGGTTTTCATATCTACAACCATACTGTACTGTTTGTACAAACCTTGCTTACGATCATCCTGATGTCTATTCTGATTTTTCTGTAACAAAAAAAGCATTTATGGCTTTTTTCTCCCAAATTAAGGCAGGTGGAATACTTATTTTAAATCATAAAGATCTGCCCGAATTAGAGTTGCCAACCGACACTGAAGTCAAAACCTTCGGCAGCGCTGGAGATTGTGACTATCTCTATGTGTATGAAGAATCCGAATCAAATGAAGGAATCACTAAAGCAACACTTATTATTGATCAAAAAAGATACCAGCTAACACTTAAAGTTCCTGGAAGATATAACGTTGAAAATGCAGTCGCAGCAATTGCGGCATGTGACTCAGTTGGCATAGATATTCAAGATGCTCTAAAAGCATTAGAAACATTTGCGTCAACGCAGCGTCGCTTTGAATTTAAAGGTGAAAAAAATGAAATTCTTTTTTACGATGACTACGCGCATCATCCTTCGGAACTTTCAGCAGTAATCAGAGCTGCGAAATCTTGGTACAAAAATAAACAACTCTATATTGCCTTTCAACCACACACCTATTCACGAACGAAATCATTACTAGATGATTTTGCCACAGTACTTTCTAGTACAACCCATTTAATTCTGCTAGATATATTTGCATCAGCACGCGAATCACTCGATGAAACTGTTTCTAGTAGCATTCTTGCTGAAGAAATTTCTAACCAAGGATATACAGAAAATATTCCCGTTCTTCCAAATTACTCAGCCTTGGCTGAGTACATTTCCGATCAGATCCCAAAGGGTAGTGTGTGCATTACGCTAGGGGCAGGTGATATCTATAAGGTTCATGAATTGTTATGAAAAAAATACAAACACTGCTTACCAAAGCATTCCCAAAACTTGATTGGCAGTTTAATGTTGAACTCGCTCCGTTTACCTACATGAAAATTGGTGGACCAGCAGATGCTGTAGTGGTTACAAAAACAGTAAAGGATGTTACTTCTCTAACAAGCTTTTGTTATCAAAATGACATACCCGTTACCATTTTAGGTGGTGCTAGTAATGTTATTGTTGATGACAAGGGTGTTAAAGGAGTAGTAATTAGAATCGCAAATGAATCGGTCGAACAACTAGAGCATGACTCAACATTTACCATAGTTCGTGCAGGTGCAGGAGTTAAAATGGCCCCTCTTGTAGCTAAAACTGTCGAGATGGGACTTACAGGATTAGAGTACTTTTTGGGAGTTCCTGGCACCGTTGGCGGCGCTATCTATAACAACGCACATTATCTTTCAGACCTCATTGGAGAGCACGTTGCTGCCGTACATGTTGTCTCAAAAGACGGAAAAATTGCTTGGATAGCTGTAAAAAACTGCGCTTTTGCCTATGAACACTCTCGATTCCAAAAAACAGGAGAAATTATTTTAGAAGTTAACTTTAGACTTAAAACTGGCTCAAAAAAAGAATCTCAAGAAAAGATTAAACACGCTACTGAATATAGAGCCAAAACACAACCACTTGGTATTCCAAGCTCAGGCTGCATCTTTCAAAATGTAAAGAACACAGAAAAACTTAAAAAAACATTTCCAGACTTTGCAGATAAACCACATGTGCCCGGAGGTTATATTATTGATCAAGCTGGTCTAAAGAGTACAAAAGTCGGCGGCATTCAAGTAAGTACTAAACATGCTGCCTGGTTTGAAAATGATGGCACAGGCACCAGTGATGATGTTAAAAAACTCATTAAAAAAGTTAAAGATACGGTTAAGTCTAAATTTGATGTAGAATTGCATGAAGAAGTATTCTTTGTTAAATAAAAATTGTAAAAAAAATAGAAAGAGAGTATGCCAAGTTTTAAAGTAACTGGTGGAACTCCACTCCACGGCTCGGTTCGTATTGGTGGCGCTAAAAATGCTTCATATAAATTGATGATTGCATCGCTATTAGCAAGTTCTGAGTCAAGATTACTCAATTTTTCTCGAATTCTTGACGTTGAACTCGTAGCTGAAATTATTAGCTATCTTGGTGGAAAAGTGAATCGGGCAGGGGAGCGTGCAATTTTTATTGATCCAAGCACCCTTTCCAGCTATACCATTGATAAATCTCATGGTGAACAAGGTCGATTCTCAACCATGTTCATTCCTCCACTTCTTGCAAAATTTGGTAGAGCAGAAGTACCAGTGCCAGGTGGAGATAAAATTGGCAAACGCTCACTCGATAGACACTGGGATGGACTCCGAGCACTTGGCGCAGAGGTCGAATATAAAGACGGCATGTACATTGCTCGTTGCAAAAAACTTGTTGGCACAACCTATCGATTTGCAAAAAATTCACATACAGGTACCGAAACCCTTATTATGGCAGCGGCTTTAGCTGAAGGTACTACCATTCTTGAAAATGCAGCAGAAGAACCAGAAATTGATGACCTTATTACGTTCATCAATAGCATGGGAGGCCGGGTTCGCAGAAGAGCAAATCGCGTAATCGAAATAAGAGGCGTTGAAAGACTTGACGGGGCAATACACAAGCTCTTACCAGATAGAAATGAAGCGGTAAGTTATGCCTGTGCGGCCATTGCTACTAAAGGTGACGTTATTATTGAAAACGCTCGCCATGAACATCTAACTGCATTTTTAGATAAACTAGATGAAATTGGTGCAGGATATGAAGTGGGCAACTACGGTATACGTTTCTTCTATAAAGGACCACTCAGAGCTGCAGATATTACTACCTCAATTGAGCCTGGCTTTATGACTGACTGGCAACCTCTTTGGGCAACACTCGCAACGCAGTGTGAGGGCGAAAGTGTTATTCATGAAACAATCATGGCAAACAGATTTCAATATGTTGAAGAACTGAAAGCGATGGGCGTTAAGATAGAAAGATATAACCCAGAAGTAATGAACCCTGAAAAGGTGTATAATTTTGACTTGAAGGATGATCAGCCTGAATACCGCCATGCAATTAAGATTCATGGAGCTGCGCAGTTAAAAGCAGGATCATTCACCGTTAAAGATCTTCGTCATGGTGCAACGCTCATCATGGCAGCTATGATCGCAGACGGCACCTCAACCATATCGGGCATCGAACATGTCGATCGCGGATATGAAGCACTGGATGAACGGTTACGTTCAATGGGTGCACAAATAAAAAGAGACTAATAATTACAGTAAGGATTAATCATGCATGGAATGGCTCTACTTTTGAGTGTGCTCATACTCTCATTTATTGTGACGAGTATCTTGGTCGTACCATTTATTAACTTACTCTATACACTTAAGTTTCAGCGAGCTCAACAAATCACTCGTGACGTTTTTGGCAAGCTCACTCCTATTTTTGATTTATTTCATAAAGATAAAGTGGGCGTTCCTGTTGGCGGTGGATTATTAGTTATTACTGTTGTATCAACTCTTTTTGCTTTTCTTTTACCATTACTTACCAGATTTGGTGTTGAAATTACGAGTAATCATCGCTCGGTTTCTGCAGAAATTAACGTCATATTTTTCACTTTTCTCTCGTTTGGAATCCTCGGACTCTATGATGATATAAAGAAATTTTTTAATTTTTCTAATGGTTTTTTCGGTCTAAGAATGAAACATAAGCTTTTTTTACAAATCATTCTAGCGATAATAATCAGTTTGATGCTCTTCATCCAACTTGGTATTTCATTTGTGCACATTCCATTTATTGGCACCTTTGAACTTGGAGCGTTTTACATACCCTTTGCTGTGTTTACCATTGTTGCCTTTGCAAATGCAGTAAACATTACCGATGGTCTTGATGGACTTGCGTCGGGAGTACTGATGATCTCACTCTTTGGACTCTGGTATCTTTCATCTGCAATTCTTGATGTTCCTACTTCACTCTTCATTGCATTACTCATCGGTTCACTGATTTCCTTCCTGTACTTCAATGTCTTTCCTGCTCGTATTTTTATGGGGGATGTGGGTTCACTTGCATTTGGAGCCACACTTGCTGTAATTGGTTTATTGACAGGAAAAGTTATCGCCCTTATTGTTATCGGAGCTATCTTCGTGATCGAAATTACAAGTTCATTAGCACAACTTCTTTCAAAAAAGTTCTTAAAAAGAAAGATTCTACCTGCCGCACCTGTGCATCTCACTTTGCAACGTCATGGCTGGCCAGAACCTAAAATTGTGCAAAGAGCTTGGCTTCTGCAAATCATGCTTACCATCTTTGGTGTGTGGCTAGCAGTACTCTAAAAAAAGCAACCATATGCAGAAAAAAGGCCTACCACTTCCAAAATGGGTATTGCTGCTCATTCTTATAATCATTTTGTCTTTGCTGGGGACTCTATTTGTATTCGAAGCCTCAACTGCTGAAAGCTACGCAATATTTGGCACACAATACCATTTTTTATATCAGCACGTACTCGGCTTAGGCCTAGGAATCGTTGCAGTACTTATTGGATTCTTTCTACCGTCAAAACTCTGGATCAAATTTGGACCTGTCATGTACATCATCGGACTACTGCTTGTATTGCTCACACTCATTCCAGGTATTGGATTAGACCTAAATGGAGCCCGACGATGGATCTCTATAGGAGGACTCAGATTTCAGTCAGTTGAGTTTCTTAAATTTGGCGTAATTGCATACTATGCATCCTGGATGCAACAACATCAAAAACTCGGCCCATTTTTATTTCTCACTGCAATCCCCACGGTGCTCATCATGCTCCAGCCAGATTTAGGCTCTATGCTGCTTGTTGTTGCGATTGCTTTCTCAATGTTCTTTTTAGCAGGCGGAAATACTAAACACTTCACAATTCTTGGTGCCATTGGCATCCCATTGGTGCTAGCTGCAATTGTGCTTTCGCCCTATCGAATGAGGCGGTTAACCACGTTTTTAAATCCTGAGTCAGATCCATTGGGAGCAAGTTTTCATATTAGACAGATTACTCTTGCACTTGGAAGAGGTGGTCTGTGGGGTCAGGGAATTGGAAACTCAAACCAAAAGTATTCATATATACCAGAAGCTAGTACTGACTCAATCTTTGCTATTATTGCAGAAGAAGTTGGCTTTCTTGGTGCATTAGGAATTATTTTGTTGCTATTTTTCTTTCTGTACACTGCATATACATCGATCCGAGCTTCTGATGTTTCACCTGCTGAAAAACTATTTGGCATGGGACTTGTTTTTTGGGTTGGTCTACAAATGCTGTTGAATTTAAGTGCAGTGGTGGCACTTAT
This sequence comes from Candidatus Pacebacteria bacterium CG_4_9_14_0_2_um_filter_40_15, assembly GCA_002788675.1. GTDB lineage: Bacteria > Patescibacteriota > Microgenomatia > UBA1400 > PJMF01 > CG1-02-43-31. The sequence continues at coordinate 99,177 of PFRS01000007.1, read as the reverse complement.
ACCGTTAACGGGTATGCCACTACCATTTTTTTCCTATGGTAGATCATCCCAGGTCATGCTATTGTTTTCTTCAGGAATACTACTACGTTTAGGAAGGAAGGCGTCTGCATGAAGATCTTAATTTCAGGAGGACATCTGACACCAGCATTGGCCTTTATCGATTACGTACAAAAAACTGACGAAAGCTACTCATTTTTATTCGCTGGCCGCATATATACCAGAGAAAAATCAAAGCAAAAAGCAAAAGAGAAGAGTGCTGCAAAAAAAAGAAACATTCCATTTATTCCTTTCGATTCAGGAAAATTAGGCCAAGATTCCCTTTTACTATTACCAGTTTCTTTACTTAAAACTATCGGTGCTTTTTTTACTGCCTTAAAGCTTTTTTCTCATCATAAACCTGATGCATATCTTTCTTTTGGAACCTACCTGAGTGTGCCACTGGCACTTGCAGCTTGGGTCATGCGCGTTCCCATAATCGTTCATGAACAAACCAGAAGCATTGGTATTGCTAACGCGCTCGTAAGCAGAATTGCAACGATGGTCGCAGTTACCTATCCTGAAACAGTAAAAATGGTCAAGAATAAACAGGTGTACTTAACTGGGAATCCAATTCGTGAATCAATTCTTCAAAAATCTGAAAAAATACCGGACTGGTATAAAACCAAAGCAAAAGATCCCATTCTATTTGTTGTCGGTGGAAGCCAAGGTTCCGAAGTAATTAACACAACTATCTCACGTTGCATTTCAACACTTACAAAAAAGTACGTGGTTATTCATCAGTGTGGAACCAAAACCAAACTCCGTAATTACAAAAAAGAGTTAGAGTTTACAAAAAAACAACTTTCACTGGCAGGTCAAAATAAATACTTTATCCATGAATGGATTGGTGCTGAAGACCTGGCTTGGATTTATACACACGCATATTTAGCTATCTCAAGAGCGGGGGCAAACACTGTACAAGAACTCAGCCTACGACATATTCCAACTATTTATATTCCGCTGCCGTTTTCACACAAGAATGAACAGCTCCTTAATGCAAAAGCACTCTCGGATACGGGTCAGGCAGTAATGATTCAGCAAAAAGATCTTTCTCCGGATGTTCTTATTGCTGTTGTAGGTGAGATTGATAAAAAGCATAATCGCATACAACGCACACTGCAGACAGAGCAAGCATCACTCTCGGCAGGCAGTCAAGAATTGTTTGCACGCATACATACGTTACTACAACCATGAAGAAACTAAGTACCCTCAGTTTTGGAATAAGTATTCTCTGTGTTGTGCTGCTTCTTACTTTTAGGGTATCAAAAATTGTTTGTCTTGTGGCTGATGCTCACTGTTCGCAAGAACTTCAAGATCAATTACAAACACTTGCCGGGAAATCACTTTTTCTGACTGACTTTGAGTCAGCAATCAGTTCGAGTATTACTGATGAAACCGTACTCTTTGTTTCACTCCAAAAAGAATTGCCCTCAACACTTATAGTTTCACTCGCTCAAGAAAGACCAGTGTATATCTTGCGTTCTGATGAAAAAAACTACACTGTCTATGCATCTGGCCTGATACATGAACACAAGCAAGAAAGTACCAATGACTATACGGTTATAGCTGTAGAGTTCCCTTTAGAAAAAATTGTTGAAAATGATCATGTACTTCCAAAATATCATGATGAACTCACAAAACTAAGCCTCTCACTTTACAAACCGTCCTTTTCTCTTCAAAATAGTAGATGGATCGACACAGAAACAATTCAATTAGAAGTTTCTTCAGGCATTAGAGTATATATACCTTTTGAATCAGCAACTCAAAAAATTACGATTCTTGAAGCAATTCTTGTATCACCAGAGTTGGAAACGGTATCAGAACCACTTACCGAAATTGACCTGCGGTATAAGTACCCAGTACTACGCACCACAGAGTAATTTTGATATGCTATTGTATAGAGTATGGCACATAATAAAATCATAACTGGTATAGATGTCGGCACAGATAAATGTGTCACGCTCATTGCGTCTGTGAATGAAGACCAATCACTCCAAGTCGTAGGAGTCTCTGCCGTTCCTTCTCGAGGAATGAAGAAAAGTCAAATAATTGACTTAGAAAAAGTACTCGAAACTATCACAGAAAGTCTTGATGGAGCAGAACGCATGGCGGGGCTAGAAGTCAAAACTGCGTACGTCTCTGTCTCTGGCTCACACATTAAATCTCAAAATAGTACCGGTGTTGTTGCTGTTGCTACTCCAAACCAAGAAATTACTAATAGCGATGTAGAACGCGTTATTGAGGCTGCTCGAGCTATTTCACTTTCATCAGACCGAGAAATTATTCATGTTATTCCTAAGGACTATAAAGTTGATTCACAAGATGGCATTAAAGATCCAGTAGGTATGACTGGCGTTCGTTTGGAATCAGAAGCTCACATTATTACTGGCATGTCCACTGCTCTTAGAAACTTGGAAAAATGTATTCAAGATCTGGGAATTACCGTCAATGATTTTGTTTTTTCAGGTATTTCTTCAGCTGGAGTAGTTCTTTCTGAAACTGAAAAAGAACTCGGTGTCGCGGTTGTTGATATTGGAGCAGGTTCAACTTCAATCTGTGCATATGTTGAAGGCTCACTTGAATATTCTGGCTCACTGCCTATTGGCGCCCGCCACATCACACAAGACATTGCACTAGGCTGTCGTGTGAGTATTGATACTGCAGAAAAAATTAAAGTTGACCTTTCAAACAAAAAAATCAGACCACTTACCCCACATGCTGGCGAATCAAAAGCAGATTTCAGCAGACGAAAAAAGCAACAAGATGATATTAAGGTTTCAGATTACGATAACTCGGATACAGATGAGGTCCTTTCTCACAAAACAATCACGGAAGGCATCATGCTTCCCCGAATGCAAGAGATTTTTGGCCTAGTTGGTGACCTGCTTAAAGAACAGGGCTTGCTCAAAGATATTCCAGCTGGTGTGGTGATCTGCGGTGGTGGAGCACTCACACTCCATATCGCTGAAGTTGCTAAGCGTGAACTCAATCTTCCAGCTCGTGTTGGCGAACCAACTAAACTGGATGGTCTCGTTAAAGATATTCACTCACCATTGTATGCAAATGTGATCGGCTTACTCTACTACGGGCTTAATCATGGACAACCAGATTCCGTCTCAAATTTTTCGATCGGATCAGTATTTAGTGGTTTTGGCTCGATAGGCAAACTTCCAGAAAAAGTGGGATCACTTTTTAAATCACTTCTTCCGTAAATTCAGATTGCAATTTCTAGGTAGGATGGTACACTTTGATATGAAGCGTATCATAAGATTTTTAGCAAAAAATCTAAAAGTTAAGGCACTATGGCATTAGTTAAACCGTCAAATACAACGTTTGCAAAAATTAAAGTTATCGGTGTTGGTGGTGGTGGCGGCAACGCTATCAACTCAATGATCTCTTCTGGAAAGATTAATGGTGTTGAGTTTATTGCGGTTAACACAGATGCTCAAGCACTTCTCACTTCACAAGCTGAAACAAAACTTCAAATTGGCAGTAACTTTACAAAAGGCTTAGGTTCTGGCGCAGATCCAGACGTTGGCCAAACCGCTGCACAAGAATCATACGAAAAAATCAAAGACCTTCTCTACGATACCGACATGGTATTTATTACTGCAGGCATGGGCGGAGGCACTGGAACTGGGGCTTCACCTGTAATTGCCGAAATTGCTAAAGAAGCTGGCGCGCTCACCGTAGCTGTCGTTACTAAACCATTTGCCTTTGAAGGCATTCGCCGCATGCAAACTGCCGAAGAGGGCATTGCTGGACTCAAAGATGCCGTCGACACATTAATTGTGATTCCTAACCAACGTCTTATGGATGTGGTCGATAAAAAAATGACCCTACTCGATGCCTTTAAACTCGCAGATAATGTGCTTGGACAAGGTGTTCAGGGCATCTCAGATCTTATTACTGTTCCAGGACTTATCAATGTCGACTTTGCTGACGTAAAGACGATCATGACCGAGTCAGGCTCTGCACTGATGGGTATTGGTGAAGCCAGCGGCGAAAACCGCGCCCAAACAGCAGCTCGAATGGCTATTGCCTCACCACTTCTTGAAGTTTCAATTGAAGGTGCTAAAGGCATTCTCTACAACATTATTGGTGGCGAAGACATGGGCATGACTGAAGTCTCTGATGCATCAACCATCATCGCCAACGCAGCCGATCCCGATGCAAACATTATTTTTGGTGCAACCATTAACAAAGAAATGGGCAACAAAATTAAAATTAGTGTTATTGCCACCGGATTTGACGATAAGCAGATGGGCTTTGCTTCTTCAAATAAACCAATGTTTGGTGCGTTTTCATCCGACTCAAGAAATCGCTTGCATTCAAACGATTCTGAACCAGCACAACCAGAGCCAACACGAATTGACAGAGCCCCGGAGAGTTACACTCAGCCAATGACGACCTCACAAATTTCTAGTACAACAAATCCATTTGTGCAATCTGAAGCCTTTGGCGACAGAGATAGCGACGACGACTCAAACAAACGTTCAGATTCAGAGGCTTCTTCAGAGCCAAAGACTGACTCAGATTTAAGTGATCAATTTGAGATTCCAGCATTTTTGAGACGACGGAAAAAGTAATTTTTGCTCATCTTGTTTATCATTTCTGCAAGATATATAGTATCTGTATGACTGAACAATTCCCTCCATCTGCAGAAATTAATCTACAAGAACAGAGCAAAATGTCAGTGCCAACATCGAGCATACTTTTAGCGCTCGTTTCGGCCGCGTTAACAGGGATGGTGGTGTATCTTGGATATCAAAATATTCAGCTTTCTAAACAGATTGCCACGCTTGAGAGTAACTCATCAGATCCATCTCGTATTAATCAACCTGTCGATACCATGCAAGATGAGATGACTGAAATAGTTACAAATTCAGACTCGACCTCATTGAGTGAATTAACAACAGATACACCAGCAGCAGTAGAAGAATCATGGGTTCATAAGCAATATGTCTCAAATGGCCAATTAGTTTGGGATGTGCTGCAGCCAGAAGGCACCGTTGCAAACGAGGCAGGATTACATGAATCATATCTGGGACTGCAAACCAAATATAAAGGCTACAATCTGATGGCTGAACTCAGCTCACCAACATTTAGTACAACACCTTACCCTAAATCAATTGATGAATGGATTACCACTTTCTTTTCAGGCAGTGACATCTCAGGAATGTATGAGGTTCCACAGCCCATTACCGATCACTTACAAATTTTGAAAAAATCCGATTCTCAAACAATAAAAATGGCAACGGTAACTCAATTAGTTAGAGGACTAAAAGATACAAAAAATGCTCCAATGCTCTTTATTTTTTCTTGGAGAGAGTATGCCATTGGGGGAAATAGTTTCCATACAAATTTGATTATGGTTAAAGCAACAGATGGCGATGTAATTCCTACTGCCGTTCTAGAAGAATTCGGTAAAAAATTTGTTGATGGAATTATTTGGTAATCAAGTTAGAAATCTTCAAAATAGTACACAGTATGAAACCACTATTAGCAGACCTGCAAAACGACTGCTAAAAATAGGCAATTACCATAAAATCCCATACACCAGAGGAAAAACAATTTTCATCACTCTTTTTTGATGTCTTTTGATGCAGTACGATGCTATAAAAACTCTCATTTTCACCAATGAGAAACACCTAAAAAAACAGCGTGTGTGCCATTTGACAAGATACTATATAATAGCTTTCAGAACTAACTGCGTCACTCGTTAGCCATCACCTAACAATTTTGTTTGTAAGTAAAGATTTTCATAAACAAAAACGCAGACTGAAGAACCGCTCGCGCACATTGCAAGAGCGCACTAGACCAGTCCGGGTAAGCCCGTAACAGCAGGAAACAAGTAAAAGCAGAGGTGGTACCGTTATTACTATCGAAAGATAGAAAACCCTCTCAAGTTCACGAACTTCGTGAATCTGAGAGGGTTTTTTTGTACCGTTTGTACCAAAAGTACACAGAAAAACTAAAGGAGCAAAAATGCCAGAACAATCAACATTACCAACACAACCAAACTTCCCCCAAATGGAGGAAGCAGTTTTAAAATATTGGCAAGACACAAAAGCATTTGAGAAATCAGTTGAGATGCGCCCAGAAGACAAACAGTACGTTTTCTACGATGGTCCTCCGTTTGCAACTGGTCTGCCACACTATGGTCACCTCTTAGGTTCGACTGCAAAGGACGTTATCCCTCGTTACTGGACCATGAAAGGCTACCGCGTAGAGCGCGTGTGGGGTTGGGACTGTCACGGTCTGCCAATCGAAAATATGATCGAGAAAAAACTTGATATTAAAGGCGGCAAAAAAGGTATCGAAGCATTAGGCATTGATACGTTTAATCAGGCTTGCGAGATGGAAGTGCTTCGACTTGATAGCGAATGGGAAAAGATAATTGCCCGTTTGGGTCGCTGGGTCGACTTTAAGAATAACTACAAAACCATGGACAATAGCTTTATGGAGTCGGTGTGGTGGGGCTTTAAACAGCTCTTCGACAAAGGACTGGTATATGAAGGCCGCAAAGTGGTTATGTACTGTCCTCGCTGTAGTACTCCACTTTCAAACTTTGAAATTGCTATGGATAACTCATATGAAGATGTTTCTGATAACTCTGTTTTTGTTAAGTTCAAAATAGTCGACACAAAAAATGAATACCTAGTAGCATGGACCACAACTCCTTGGACACTTCCTGGAAACGTTGGCTTAGCCGTAGATCCAACCGCTGAGTATGTGCAAGTTGCACAAGAGAGTGAACTGCTTTGGGCAGCTAAAGATCTGGCTGAAAAAGTATTCGTAGAAAACTTTGAAGTCAAAAGGACAGTAAAAGGCAGCGAGCTGGTTGGCCTGCACTATGAACCACTCTACAACTATGTTCAGTCCGACAAGCCAAATGCTTGGAGCGTTTTAGCTGCAGACTTTGTGAGTCTAGAAGATGGTACTGGAATCGTCCATACCGCTGCAATTTTTGGTGAAGATGACTACGCCCTAGCACTCAAAGAAGATCTACCACTCGAACCGACCCTTAATGAAGAAGGTAAATTCTTAGACTTTGTTGAACTCGTAGCTGGTAAGTTTTATAAATCTGCTGAAAAAGTTATTAATGCAGATTTAGAGGAACGCGGCCTCATGCTTCGAGCAGAAAAAATAACTCACTCATATCCATTCTGTTACCGCTGTAGCACGCCTTTGTACTACAACGCTGTTCCAGCATGGTTCATAAATGTTCAGAAACTTAAAAGCGAGCTTATTGCACAGAATGAAAATATTAACTGGGTTCCAGATCACTTAAAGTATGGTCGATTTGGCAAAGGTTTAGAAACAGCTCCAGATTGGAATATTTCTCGTTCACGCTATTGGGGAACACCAATGCCTGTTTGGCGCTCGGAAGATGGTACCCAACGAATTATTGGCTCCGTTGAAGAGCTTCAAAAATGGGCAGTAGATAGCAAGCGCGCCGCAAAAGTAACCAACCTGCACCGTGAATATCTCGATGATCTCGAACTTTGGGTTGATGATGCGCGCACCGTTAAAGGAACTCGCATTCCTGAAGTTTTTGACTGTTGGGTTGAGTCTGGCTCAATGCCATACGCGTCAAAGCACTATCCGTTTGAGAACAAGCAGCAGTTTGAAAGCACCTACCCAGCTCAGTTTGTGAGTGAGTACATCGCACAAACTCGCGCTTGGTTCTATACCATGCATGTAGTGTCTGTGGGAATTTTTGGTAAAAATGCTGTTGAAAATACGCTCACAACCGGCACCATTTTGGCTGAAGATGGGAGCAAAATGAGTAAATCAAAAAAGAATTACCCAGATCCAATGACTTTGATCAATGAGTATGGTGTGGATAGTTTGCGCTTGTACTTAATGAGTTCAACCGTAATGAAATCTGAAAATCTCAACTTTAACGAACGAGAAGTTTCAGATATTCGTAAAAAAATCTTTGTAATTTGGTACAACATGGTGTCATTCTTTAAACTCTATGCTGGGGATGCGACTGTTTCACTCAATACAGAGCTCGAACCTTCAGACGTCATGGACCGTTGGATACTCAGCCGCTTGGCTCATGTCACCACTGATGTTACCGAGTACATGGATGCCTACAATGTTGTTAAAGCCAGTCGAACCCTCATGACCTTCGTTGATGAAGTGTCAACCTGGTACCTCCGCCGCAGTCGAGATCGTTTGCGCACCAGCTCAGAGTCTGTACAGGTCTTTGGCACAGTATTGGTTCGTATGGCACAGCTATTTGCCCCGTTTACACCATTCTTTAGTGAATGGGTATTCCAACAGCTCGTATCTAAAACCGAGAGTATTCACCACACAGACTGGCCTGCAGCTGACTCTGCTGCTATGGACAAAAATCTTGAAGAGAGTATGGATGCAATCCGTAAAGTAGTAGCTGAAACCCACGCACTTCGACGTGAGCAGGCAATAAAGGTCCGCCAACCGCTCCCAATGGTTACTGCGTACGTACAACTTAAAAAACCAGATGATGATGTGCTTGCTGTCTTGCTAGATGAAGTAAATGTGAAAGAAGTTACCTGGAATCAAAGCACTGAAAGTCTTAAAGTTGAGTTAGAGACTGAACTGACTGATGCACTCAAGGCAGAAGGTGAAGCCCGCGAACTTATGCGGTCAATTCAGAGACTGCGCAAAAAAGCTAATCTCTCTTTTGAAACAGCAGTAACTGTCACAGCACCGGCCTGGCCTGGAGAGTGGAAATCAGAAATCGAAGAAAAAACTAACGTTTCTCTGACCAAAGGAGAAGAGCTTGCTCTTGTAGAGTAGGAACTTCAACTTGATTAGCACCAACGAAGAATGATACAACAGGGGCAATGCGATATTGGTTTCTACCAGCTGTTATTATAATCTTGGGTCTCCTAAGTGTACTGACGTTAAGTAGTATTGCCCCGGAGTTAGCATCTAAGCAGTTACTTTTTTTTGTAGTTGGCGGATTCAGCTTCTTTGCGATTTCTAAACTTTCGTGGAGAAGAATTACGGCGCTCAGTCCGTTGGGATATATTCTGACTGTGTTACTGCTGATACTCACATTGGTTATTTCCCTCCAAACACGTAACACTGCTCGTTGGATTAATATTGGGGGATTGTTTGCGCTCCAAGCCTCACAATTAGCTGTTCCTCTAGTTGGCTTATACATGAGTACATTACTGGCAAAGTCAAGAGAACTGACGTTTAAAAACATTGCAACATGGCTAATAGTTGTAGGAATTCCTGCAGTACTGATCCTGATAGAACCAGATCTAGGAACAACCATTGTCTATCTAGCCTGTATGGCTACAGCGGGACTCTTCTTACATATTAAGACCAAACATATCATCGTTCTGGGAGGAGTGGTTCTTGTTACTACGTTAATAGCCTGGACCATGGTTCTTAAACCATATCAAAAACAACGTATTACCAGTTTTCTTGACCCACAGGCAGACATTAGTGGCGCAAGTTACAACTCAAACCAAGCCATGATTGCAGTAGGTTCAGGTAAATTCCTAGGCAGAGGATTAGGACAAGGTATTCAATCACACTTGCGTTTTTTACCTGAACGGCAGACTGACTTTATCTTTGCTTCAATCGCTGAAGAATTTGGCTTTCTAGGATCAGCTTTAATCATTCTTGTGTACTTTGCCTTGATTTTATTCTTACTCAGAACGGCGAGAACCACACAATTCGCATCTACACAGTTTTATATTTACATGGTTGCAGCACAAATTTTGCTTCAGACCTTCGTGAATATTGGCATGAACATGGGTGTATTACCTATTACAGGTATTACTTTACCGTTGCTTTCCTATGGAGGAAGCTCTGTTATCACTCTGGCAGCTACTCTGGGACTCCTACAGGCAGACATAGCTACACAAAAAAAAGAATTGACACTGCAACTTTCGTAATATCGTGATATAATTCTATGTTCTACAAGCAAAATAATAATTAGGAAAGTAAATAAAGTATGTCATACGCAATTGTTCAAATCTCAGGCAAACAGTACAAGGTCAGTGAAGGTGACAAAATTACTGTCGCTCGACTCGAAGCAGAAGAGGGTGAAACAGTCAAAATTACTGATGTTCTCTTAGCTTCAAATGGCACTGATGTTAAAATCGGTGAACCACTCGTAGCAGGTGCTGAAGTTTCAATCAGAATCACTGAGCACAACAGAGCTCCAAAAATTCGTGTTGCTAAATTTAAATCAAAATCTAAATATCGTAAAGTAAATGGCCACAAACAACTTCAAACTTTAGTTGAAGTAATCAAAATCAAAGCTTAAAATACTTTGGTTTGTAGACGTAAACAAGGGGGGACTCCCAATCGGTTGTCTAACAAACTATGAACACATATCATTTCCTTTTAGGAAATACACCAAAATTTTCAGTAGCTGAAATTATTGCCGTTTCTCGAGCAACTCGAGTTACTATGCTGCAAAGTGAAGTTGCTACCATGGATCTTCCCTCTGATGAGGATGCAATTGCATTACTCGAAAAACTCGGTGGTACGATCAAAATAATGCGTGAACTCGCTGTTTTTGAAAAACCCACAGATGATGACATCATCACTATAGCCACAAAAACGCTTACCCGTGAATCACTTAAGGATAAGATTGCTTTTGGTGTATCTGAAATTGGTCGAGATCATCTACCTGTTTTTGATGCTCGCAGCATTAAAACACACCTCAAAAAAATGAACTACACTGCTCAATTCAAAGAAGGCCCTCGTGGTGGCGTACCAACCGCACTGTTACTTCACAAAGCAAACGTACAAGAAATTGTCCTAATTGGTTCAAACACTGGAACCGTAATTGGTAAAACAGTCGCTGTCCAAAATATTGATGCTTGGACGGAAGTTGACCGTGGCAAACCTTACTTTGATGCCAAAAAAGGAATGCTCCCTCCAAAAGTTGCTCGTATGATGCTTAACTGGGGACTTGGCTCATTTGAACCAACCGAAAAACCAGTTCTTTATGATCCTTTCTGTGGATCTGGAACAATTTTACTCGAAGCAATTGCACTTGGACACACCAAACTAATTGGTTCCGACCTAGATCCTGCTTCAACTAGAGGTACAAAAGAGAATATTGCTTGGTATGCAGGAGTCAAAGAAGCAAACATTATTCCTGAAATCAAAACAGGCGATGTCACCAAAGTGACTCCATCAAAGAAAATTGATCTGATTGTCACCGAACCTTTTCTAGGAAAACCAAAACCAAACATTGCTAAGGTTCCCTATATCTTTAAAGGACTTGAGAAACTCTATAAAGGTGCCTTTAAACACTGGACTACCATTCTTGCGGATAAAGCAACAATTGTTATTGTTATGCCAACCATCACTGCAGAGCAAAAGAGTGGCAAATCGTATACCTATTCAATGGAAAAATTCATTGACAGTTTAAGCAATATGGGGTACACTACCAGTTCTGAACCTATCGAATATAGCCGTTCACAGGCAGTTGTTCGAAGAACACTGTATAAATTAGAATATAACAAACAAGATAATACAAAATAAAAGGCCAGTATGTCACACGTCAAAGCTAGTGGTAAAGTTAATCAACACAAACAAGGTAACCGCCATGGTAAACGCCTCGGTGTCAAGAAATTTGGTGGAGAATCAGTAATCACTGGTCACATCATTTTGCGCCAACGTGGAGCTAAATACAAAGCAGGTAAAGGTGTTGGCATGGGTAAAGATCACACCATTTTCGCTATGATGGAAGGTGCTGTTGCCTTTAGTAAGCGCTTTGGCAAGACTGTTGTTAACGTTGTTGCTAAGTAATATACACCTTCACACATTGAAATATAAAAAGCTAGCAAGAAATTGCTAGCTTTTTTAGTTTTATAATCGATAAAAACCACTTTATTTGATATACTTTGAAATAATGACAGACCACAAAATTACCGAACTCGACATAACTCACTTACAGGCAAATCCCTTTCAGCCACGCGATTTAATTAAGACTGAAGATCTTGATGAATTGACAGACTCAATTAAGCAGTTTGGTGTATTAGAACCACTTGTCGTTACCGACACCCCAGCTGGCTATCAAATTATTGCTGGTGAACGTCGTTGGAGGGCATCACAACAAGCAGGACTCAAAACCGTTCCCGTTATTATCAAAAAAGTTACTCCAAAACAAATGCTCGAGATGGCCATAATCGAAAATGTGCAGCGCGTCGACCTCGGTTCAATAGAGCGAGCTCAAGCATTCATGCAACTTAAAAGAAATTTTGGCTACGACGACAACGAAGTCGCTCGAAGAGTTTCAAAATCTATTCCCTATGTAAAAAATTCACTTAAACTACTTACGTTACCTGACGCAATTAAAGACGGATTGCTGGGAGGTTTAATTGACGAAGGCCATGCCCGTGCAATTGGCGGTATTGCTGATAAACATAAAATGGTACAAGTCTACAAAAAAATCCTTAAAACAAACGCTTCAGTACGTCAGGCAGAACAAATGGCTCGTATAGCCAAAGAGGAAATTGGACAGAGAAACACCCACGCAGCAAAATCAAAAAAAACAGTCACAGAAATGCTGGCTGAGGTAAAAGCTTGGGAAAAAGATCTGAAACAATTGTTAAAATCACGCTCAGTAGTTAAACTACAACGCTCAAACACTCAAACAAAAATCACTATTACCCTCAAGGGAAATCTTAAAAAGACTGAGCAAGATCTAGCTAAAATAATTGAAATTACTACAGGTAAAAAAAACAGTTAATATTTCCAGATTAAATCAAAAAAATTAATTGTATTCGTAAGGAATAATAAGTCCTGCAACACCTATTGGCCAGTATCTGAAGAATGCTTTTCCGACTATTTCAGCTTTACTAATGGGTCCCCAGGCACGTGAGTCAGAAGAGTATGGTCTGTTATCGCCACTGACAAAGTACTCGTCGTCCCCTAGATCAACCACACGGTCTTTAGTAAATGCTCCAGGTAAGATTTCAAAATCTGCAGGTATGTAAGTCTCGTTAAGTCGCTTTCCATTCACAAAATAGGCATTTTCTTTTACTTCAATAGTGTCGCCTGGTACACCTATAACTCTTTTAATAAAGTCACAACCAGTACCTTCAGGACAGTGAGCTGCTTCAGGCGCATGAAAAACCACAACGTCACCAAGCTTTGGATCACCCATTTTATAGCTAATCTTATCGGTCAGCACATACTCACCACTTTGAAAATTTGGAACCATTGACTGTCCATTTACCTGATGAGGTTGCATGAAAAATAAATACACTACCAAAAAGATTGATAGACCAATTACAATTGTTTCAACCATATCAAGGAAGAAACTGGAGAGTGACTTTAATGGATTCATAATTTTCAATTATCCCCGTTATCAGTTTAGATTTCAAGGTTAAAAGTGTCTTTTCTTACAGAAAGTCGGTATAATGATTTTGTGGGATACACCAAGAATGCAATTTCCGGTTTTAGTTGGCAGTCAGTACTCAAAGTACTGCAGAGTGTACTCACCATAGTAAAAGTTTCTATTTTGGCTCGTTTACTCTCACCAAATGATTTTGGTGTTTTTTCTTTGGTTACCATTGCGCTGGGTATTGTTGAAGCTTTCACCCAGACTGGAGTTAACTTTACCATTCTCCAATCAAAACGTCCAATAAAATATTTTGTCGACACAGCTTGGGTTATTGCGATTATTCGCGGAATTTTGATCTCAATTTGTATGGTTCTACTTGGGTTAGGCATGGGCACATTTTATGGTATGCCTGAGCTGCCACTTTATATTGCTATAGCAGCAATTGTCCCTCTTATTAAGGGCTTTATTAATCCAAGCATCATTATGTTACATAAGAAGCTTGAGTTCTTTAAAGATAGCACCTACCGACTTTCACTTACCCTAGTTGATGTGGTGTTAGCCATCATTTTCGGCATAGTTTTTAGATCATTCATAGCTATGATTCTGGCCATGATTGGCGCTGCAATTTTTGAAGTAGTCATATCCTTTATATTCTTTAGTGTTAAACCAAAATTTAAATATATAAAAAGTAGGGCTGAAATTATTTACAGCAATGCACTCTGGTTAAGCCTCTCGGCACTCCTTTCATATGCTCACGAAAATATTGATAACTTTATTTTAGGTAAAACCATTGGCACGTATAACTTGGGACTCTACCACAACGGCTATAATTTAGGACATAAAACTAACTATGACTTAACTAAATCCGCGTACCACGGCACGCTACCCATATTTACAAAAATAATGGATGACACTGATAGACTACGCCGTGCATTTATTAAGTCATCTCTTGCCACATTGGGCATCGCTTTTTTGGGCACACTTCCGTTCTTCATTTTTCCAAAAGTAATTGTTTCGATTTTACTTGGTAGTGAGTGGCTAAGTATAGCAAACTACCTGCCCTTGCTTGCAACTGCTGGACTTCTCCAGGCAGTTTCGATGCAGTGCACCTCACTCCTTATGGCAATGCGAAAATTTTCGGTTGTTAATTTGCAGTTGGCAACTACTATTATCATTCTTGTACCATTACTGATTTATTGGAGTAATAGCACCGGCATTCAAGGAGCAGCTCAGGCTCTGATTATCTCTAGAGTTATTTCACTTCCCATTGTATTTGTTGGAGTTGCGCAAGTACTGCGGAAAAAATCATGATCATTTCCTGTTCAGCAGTACTCATTACAAATGTGTTTGACCATAAGTGTCAAAATGCTCTCCGATCTCTAGGTGACTTTGCTGAACTTCTCATTTTTGATTCAGCGAGTGGCATACAGGAATCTGACCTCAAACACCCCAACGCAAAAATTATCCCTATTCCAGATGAACCAATCACAGACTTTGCATTTTTACGAAATGAAGCACTCCGACTCACCACCCAAGAATGGGTCTTTTTTCTTGATAGCGATGAAGTACTCCAACCATTTTCTACTGCAAAACTTCAAAAAACCTTACAAACTGCCACTGCCAGCGGTTTTTTTTGCACTCGGTCTGATTTCTTTCATGGCAAGCAGTTACACTACGGTGAAGCTGGCAAACAAAAACTAATTCGATTAGTGCGAGCATCTGCAACTCGTTTTACAGGGAAAATACATGAGGTTGCTCAAGTAGCTGGCAAAGTAGACCAATCCGAGCTTCTTGTGTACCACTTCTCGCATGAGAGTATTTCTGAATTTATAGCTGATGTTACCAAATATGCTACACAACTTGGCAACAATCGGGATTTTTCACTTTTCGAACTGCTCGTCTACCCACCTGCTAAGTTTGTGTACACTTACATCTTTCTACTTGGCTTTCTGGATGGCTATAGAGGCTTATCGTATGCCCTTATAATGACACTTCATTCAATGACTGTACGAATCACCGCTTATGAAAAAAATCACGCTTGAATCACTCTTACTTTGGATCTTAATTGGGTGTCTTGCACTTGGACAACTTGGGAGAGTTACCCTAACCCCAGCTATTAAGATTTATCCACACGATGTTTTGATTGTGGTGTGGTCTGCATATCTACTTGTGAAACATGCCAGCAAACTTTTCAGAGTAAAAAATACTGTTTGGGCTTTTTTAACCAAAAATATGTGGAGCTGGCTTCCTTTTGTGGGAATTTCTGTTATTTCGCTTGTAGCTGCGCAGTTACATAGCTTCCAATTGTTGCCGCTGTTATATCTTGGAAGAATTATATTGTATTTTGGCTTTGCTTCATTAGTACTCACACTTTCAACAGTAACAAAAAAACAATTAGTTTCTGGGGTACTGAGTCTGGGACTGATCACTTTTGCAACAGGTTTACTGCAACTGGTGTTCATTCCAGATACACGGTTCCTATACTCGTTAGGGTTTGATGACCACTACTACAGAATGGTTGGCACCCAACTTGACCCAGCATTTATGGGAGCACTGTTTTTAATCGCACTTTCAGCTGCGCTACACAGTTCACTGCTCAAAAAACATCCCGCATTCAAACGAGGATACATTGGTGCGATGCTTGTTGGAATTGTACTCACTTTTTCACGGGCAAGTTACCTCGGTGTTGTAGTCATTGCCCTACACACCATTTTTGTAGAAAAAAAACGTGCAAAAAAAGATCTGCTAGCTGTCTGCGCTGGCTTTGTTTTACTTACTGCTATCGCGCTCGGAATTGCTGAACTTTCGGAAGGTGAGGGCACCAATTTACTCAGAACCGCCAGTATCTCTGCCCGAGCCACATCGCTTCTTGCCACAGCACCTACCACCATCACTGCTTGGCTTATAGGAGACGGACCATTCTATTCAGTTGTAGGTAGAGATGTTTCGTCGCATACAACTCTGTCACTACCAAATCAAGCTAAAGTAAGTGATTCATTACTAGTCATGATTTTTGAAGGCTGGGGAATTCTGGGACTACTTAGTTTTCTGTATTGGGGATATGTCGGAGTATCTTGGCTGCAACAAACTGGAAAACAAGAACTGCTTCAGTTGCTCTTAATCTTATTGGTGATAACACAGTTTAATAACACAGTACTCCAACCATTTGTATTGGTAAGCACACTCTTGTTGGTTTCCGGCTACGTTAAGGAATATAGGTAACTTTTTTCTCTGTAGAAGTTTTGTTGCCAGCTTTATCGATTGCTTCGATACTGAGCACATTTTCACCTTCAGCTAGGAGTACTGTCTGTTTAAATGCTCCCTCAGAATTTGGAAAGACAATTCGTCCGTTTACATACACTTTTGAACCAGGGTCAGTGGTTCCAGTTACCTCAAAGCTCTGGTTTTTGCGAGTTTCAACAACCATGCCATCTTCTATGCCAGAAACATCAAGCATTGGCTCGGTTGCATCTTGAATAGTCGTAAAGGTTTTTGTGAGTTCTGATTCATTACCAGCTGCATCGACAGAGTAGGCAGCAATGGTGTTTTCACCTTCAAGCAAATCCAATTCTGACTGAAAGGTGCCATCTTCTGAAATAGTCAGCTCAGTCAGCTTTTCACCATTCAAAACAAAAATGAGTGAACTTTCTGGCTCACCAAAGCCAGAAACAGCGATTTGTGCGCTAAAAGTAGCCTCAACAGGAGCAGAAAGAATAGGTACTTGAGGAGGAATGCTGTCGGTAGGTTCAAATGGATTAGAATTATCGAGGAATGCATTAAAACCATTAATAAATGCTGGAACAATGATAAATACGAAGACAAGTAAGGTTACAACTGCAAAACCAAGCAATGCAACGGTCTGCCTGAGCGCCTTCTGCTTTTCCTTGCGTACACGTCTTGAGGGAACTGTTCTTTCTTTTACCATGCCTCCATTATAGCAAACTACGTCACTTGTCCAAGGGGAAACTCCGCCGAGCAAGATCTGAAAAATCTAAAATGGCACTTTCGGCTTTTGTAGGAACTGAGCCGGGATGGGGGATCGAACCCCAGACCTACGGTTTACGATACCGTCGCTCTACCATCTGAGCTATCCCGGCATTTTTTGAGAATACTGGGGTATTATAGAAACAAATTCACCAGATGTGAATAGGGGAGTTGGCGAGTTTCACCAATCCGTAATAATTCACGTTATATATAATCAAAAATTAATGAGATGAGTGAGAATCAAAAAATACCTTCTTATTTTCCGCATAGGGACCTTGCTTGATCTCCAATATTGAGGATTCTTCAAGAAAAGTAATACTATGACCACCTTTCATTGTTAAAACACTATCTCCTGTATTTAAAATAACTGAGTTATACAGTTTACCTGCATCAGTGAAAAAATCCATTTTAAGTTGTCCAAATCTCACCAAAATATACTCCTGCATTGTTGTAAGTTGAAACGGCTGACACACATGTTTATGAGGCTCAACTGTATAGCCTTTTTTTCTTAAAAACATGCCCATTTGTATCTCATTTTCATCTTCGGTGAAAAAATCTACAGATTTACTTTGATAACCAGCACGAAGCAGAACCACGTAGACTTCGTCAGCATGTTGAAGATACTCAATGAGCATTTTGTTCCTCTTGTAAATAAAGCAATAATCCTAACATCGATCCAGATTGGAGAACTTCCCCAGACTGTATTTTTTTAAATAGTTCATCAGAACCAACACTTAGCAAGCGTATGTCTTCAGTAGAATCGTGAGCTAATTTTTTTGCTTGCTTTTGAATATTTTTAGCTACATACAAATGGAGTTTTCCTGACTCTTTGGTGGGATGATGAATAAATGTACCAAGTTTATGAACGTCTGTACTTGTGTATCCAGTTTCTTCCGATAACTCTCTGAATGCTGCAACTTCCGGCAATTCAGCATTTTCAATAAAACCACCGGGAAATTCCACAATCATTTCTCCCAAACCATGTTTGTATTGTTCAACAAGCAATAATTTTCCATTAGGTAATACCGGAATAACTTGCGCCACATCGCCACTTTCCCAGACAGTATAATCATTAATCTCTAGCCCCGTTGGTGTAATAACGTGATCTTCCCGTACTTTAAAAAATGGATGAGAATATCCGATTTTTGAACTAAGTAATTTCCACTTTCTAAGCATTTAAATCCTTTATACATACGTTCACAGGGGAAAGCTTAACATCCAGAGTAACTCAAACACAATGCATGAGACTTATGTATTGACAAGCAATTTATAATGCAAAAATTTCATAAAATAGTACCTAAGAAGGTCCATAAAATCACCATCTCTCATGCTAAAATTACACCATGCACAAACAGAAAAGAAATATCTGGCTAATGTACCTCATCACAGCTTTGGACTATAGCTGGTTTTGGGCGGCAATTTGGGTGCTTTTTTATTTGAGATATACGAATTATGCGGGAATTGGCTTACTGGAATCCATCATGATTATTACTATGGTAGTTGGTGAAATTCCCACAGGTGCCATTGCTGACATGTTAGGCAAAAAAAAGACGCTTTTATTAGCATTAGCAATTGGCAGCATTGGATACTTTATACTAGGAAATGCACCTACTTTCTTAATACTTTCAATTGGCTTGTTCATTCTTAATATTGGAGGTACTCTCACATCTGGCACTAATGAAGCCTTGATATATGATTCATTACTGTCAATCAAACAAGAATCGAAGTATGAGAAAGTCCTGGGTAATATTTCTTCAATAAAAATGTTAACGCTGGCCATAACGAGCATTATTGGTGGCTATATGTATAAGATTAGCCCTGGGTTACCCTACACAGCTTTAGCAGTTACAAAGATTTTCGCCTTATCACTAGGATTTTTCCTTACCGAACCACCAGTCGATAGCTACGTCTTCACCTGGAAAAACTACATTAAACAAACAAAAGAAGGTGTGAGAGAACTCTTTAAAACTAAAGCTATTAAAATTCAAAATCTTTTACTCATTGCCTTAACAATGATCGTCATAATAAATGGACATGTGCTTATTGATGCGCAATTAGTCGCTGAAGGTTGGGATGCAGATCAGCTGGGAATTATTGTTTTTAGTATGTATTTGGTCTCTGCTGGAGTAGGGCAAACCACCAATTTCTTTAGTAAAAGATTTGGAAAACAAAATACAACTATTTTTGCTGCAATTTTGATTGCTCTAACTATGTTACTCGTTCCTTACTTAGGAATCTTGGCTGGAACTATTTTAATTGCATCTCGAAATGGATTAATTGAAATATTTGGTAACTCTGCAAGTAATGCTATAAATGCCACGACTGACTCTAAGTACCGAGCAACTGCTTTGTCTTCGTACAGTATGTTTTCAAACATTCCCTATGTACTTGGAGCGTTTGGAATTGGATATTTAATGGACTTTTATTCGGTGCATACGGTGACCGCGGTTCTGGGAGCGGTTCTGATGTTTACTGGGGTGTACGCATTCAGAACGGTGAAAAAATAAGTTTTTAAGTATAAAAAAACAGGTCACTTTCGCAACCTGTTTTTAGATTTTGCAGTTTATTCTATTCGACATGACCTGTGACGGGCTCTTTTTGAGCCCAGATGAAAATGTATCCTTCACCCGAATCAATTGAGTGACAACTAGTGTCCTTACCACCACTCGCGCCACCGGAGACTAATTCTGTTCCTTTATCGATTGGATCACATGATGTGATCAAAAGGCCATCACCAGCTGTTTCAGCTCGGATATCTACAGCTTGATCGAAAATTATCTTCATACCAGTGCTGACAAGCAACTTGCCACCAACTGGCAGAGAAAAACTTTCATTTTTCACCGCTGTAAGGTGTGTTGGAGCCACGGTGGCTGGCACTGGGATTCCGTTTAAATCTGCTGTTGGCCGTGGGCTATCTGGGACTTCAACTGGAGCCTCAGAGATAGCACAACCAGTGACCAGGGTGAAGATCAAAACCATCAATAAGAAATATTTCATTTTAAACTGCCTTTGCACATACCTAACAAATTATTTGGCACTATTGCCTTGATTTGCTAGATACATACCTGAACCTATAGTATATCTCAAATAATGAAAATAATCAATTACTATAGGATTGACTCAAGTTCTATTATTGTATCTGAATGCAAAATAAAAGAGAAAAGCCAAGCAAGAATTCACTATTTGCATTCGCAAACAATGTATCCCTACTTGGCTATCGTCTCTCTCGCTACTGCGAGCTACAAATTAACAATACTAATAACGACGCCGGCGATTCGGGTTGTGCGGCTGAATAACCGGAATCTGCGGAGAAGTGCGAGGGGCCTGACGCCAGCTCCACGGTTCGTTCCACCAATTCCCGGATGGGATTGGCTCGTACCAGCTCCACGGCGTGTTTGCCCACGCCACGTTCAGCATCGGCTGTAAATCCCGCCGATACTCTACGCGAAGCGTAATAACAGGTTGGGCGTTGGGCTGATACTGCACACCAGTGTCGCCGTAATCCTGCCGCACTGCCTGGCCAGCACCAATGCCGGCACGGCCGCTGCCGCCACGCAACACATCTTTCGATACTGGATCACCCATTGCATACACTTGACCATCCAGACTTTCCAAAGTGTCATCTTGCGAATAACCTTGGTTTTCTTGTCGGCGCTGTTGATAGCCACCGCCAAACTGGAGACGTTCATACAATCGGATTTGCCCACGATAGGCATCAGTGCCAAATGTGGATTCGCCGACAGTGTTTCCAAAACCGGACTCAGTTACGATAAGCGGTCGCCCTTCATTTGTGTAGGGATTCATCAATTTGTCCATCGTCTGATTTCGTCCTGGACCCACTTCCCACATGTGATCAGTATCGCAATACTCCGGCTGGGAGGGACCATCGTCCCACAGGTTCTTTGCTTCAATGTAGGTGGGGTAAGCCCGCCACACATTGCTGCCGTTGTGGACACAAAGACCTATTTCCATTCCGTCATAAACGGGCAAATAAATCTCGTTGCCCCAACGGAGCATCCGAACCAACTGGCCCGTTGCTTTATCAATAGCCCAAAAGGTAGTCATACTACCGCTGGGAGTGAAAGAACGGATCATGTCGTAGTTACTTCTGTTACCACCTGGATAATGTTGGATTGCCATTGTTTCTCCTATATTCTGAAATCTGAAAAAAATAAATGTCATCGTGGCGCTCGCCACTAAAACCAATAAATTCAGTTTTAGTTGATGACTAACCAGGTTCTTACAAAAAAACACAATTAGTCACCAACTAAATACTCAGAAATAGAAGAGTAAGTATGTATAACTTGTAGAGAGACGATCTACGCACACACATATGAAAAAGTACTAGCGCTCAAGAATTAAAAATCCTCAGCAGTAATACGTTTCAAAAATATATGCATAGATAACTCTCTACAGAATTTTTTAATGAGCCACGTTATTTAGACTGGCAGAACCAAATCACATAACGGCCGATATTATATCAAATTATTGTAAAATGCGCTATAGGTCTACAAAAAAATGAAAATTGGATGAGGAATTGAAAAATAAACCTGGAGAACTAGAACGGACTCTACGATTCGCTACTATTTATTTCTTCGTTAGGAAGCTCACATGCACTAAGCAGGAAGTTCGCAGGTGCTCACTTCTTGCTGGCGGAACCTAAGGCACACTTCAGCTCTGTGACCATCAAGCAAAAAAAAAGAATCCTGATGGATTCATTTTCTTTGCTTGGCGACCCCGACCGGACTCGAACCGGTGGTCTTCTCCGTGACAGGGAGACATGTTAACCACTACACCACGGGGCCACTAAATATCTGTTAACGAGATCAAATTATACTGTATTATGCATGGCTTGCCAAGCACAAAAGCCAATAATCCTGCACAGAATATAAATATAGTGTAGAATAGGCCTACGTTATGAATTACGTATTCGAAAGGTAAGTATGCAATCAGGACTTTTAATTGGAATTTTGGTAGTTGGGGCAGCAGTCTATGTTATTTCTGTCTACAACGGACTACAAATCCTTAAAACACAAATCACCGCAAGTATTCAAGAAATTGGCAACCAACTTAAACGACAGGCTTCACTTATCCCTAATCTGCAAGCAGCAGTTAAAGGACATCTTAAGCAAGAAAAAGACATCTACCAGATGCTTACAGATGCTCGCAAATCTGTTGAAGCAGCTCAAGAAAGTGGTTCTGCTGCAGACATTGAGTCAGCAGCTTCAAAAATTGCTCAGATGGTTCCAAAAATGCAAATTCTTGTTGAGAGTAACCCTGAACTTAAATCTGATCAAACCATTGGCAAGTTCATGAGTGAACTTACCGACACAGCCGACAAACTTATGTATGCTCGCCGAACAGTCATTGATCTTACTCAGAATTTCAATCAAAAACTAGTGGTCTTCCCATCTAGTATTGTTGCTGGAATCTTTGGTTTCAAACCTGAGAAAGGAATTGACACTCCAACCAGCGGTGAACACATGAGTGTTTCAACATCAGAAATGAAAGATCCAGAAGTTAAACTCTAAGATTTTCGAATTGTTACCTAAGTAAGTGAAAGCTGTCGTCCATGACACACTATCAGTTAGTCGCTCAAAATAAACTTAAATCAAACCTTATTAGTATCCTATTTGTGGCATTTGTGGTAGGCGTAACTTGGCTTATGGCTGAAGGTTTTGGCTACGGTCTCGACATTGTGGGCATCGCATTAATTATGTCGGGAGTCATCTCTTTTTCATCTTACTGGTGGTCAGACAAAGTTATTCTTACCATTTCTGGCGCTCGAGAAGCCACTCGTGAAGAGTTTTTTGATTTTTACACTGTAGCCGAGAATCTAGCTCATAGTCAGCAATTGCCTGTGCCTAAATTATACGTAATCGAAGATACAGCCATGAATGCCTTTGCAACTGGTCGGGATCCTGAACATGCGGTGATTTGCTGTACAACGGGGATATTGGCTCGACTGGAACGTCCTGAACTTGAAGGCGTTGTTGCCCATGAACTCTCGCACATAAAAAACTATGATATTCGCCTTATGTCGGTGGTAACTATTTTGGTAGGTTTTTTAGCTCTTTTTTCTGACATGTTACTCAGGTCAAGGCTCTATGGACATCGCGATCGCAAATCCAGTGGAGAAGGCCAAGTGCAAGTACTACTCATGGTAGCGGCAGTGCTTATGGCTGTACTTTCACCACTTATTGCAAAACTCATTCAGTTAGCAATTTCCAGAAAACGAGAATACCTAGCAGATGCTAGTGGAGTAGCCATGACCAAAAATCCAGAAGGGCTTGCCCGCGCACTCGAAAAACTGGGCGGAGATCGTGAGCCACTTGAAGCAGCAAACAAAGCTACAGCTCACCTCTATATTGTTAATCCGCTTAAAAATACCAAAGTCTCGTTCGCAAAGTTCTTTATGACACATCCACCGCTTGAAGAAAGAATTTCAATTCTGCGAAACCTAGCAACAGGTAGCTCACAATAATTAACTGGTGTGGTATTATACAAACACGAAATGACAATTAATAATCAACAAAACGAGCAACAAAGCTAATCCCAAGTGGGGGCGGTTGCTTGTGTCGGTAACGAGTCCCCAGACTCGTTTTTTTGTGTCAAAAAAAGTACTGTCAAATACTAAGAAGAAAGGGCGTATGAGCACTATTACACCAGCTCAGGTACAACACATTGCCAATCTAGCTTCAATTCCTGTTTCAGATGAGGAAAAGAAAGATCTGGCTCAAGCATTTGAAGAAACACTTGCTGTTGTACAAAACCTGCAATCGGTCGATACTTCTCATGTTGAACCTACCCACCAGGTAACGGGTCTTGAAAATATTTTACGTGAAGACGTTGTCGATACCGACCACATGCTTACCCAAGAACAAGCCCTAGCAAATGCCAAACAAACTCATGAAGGGTTTGTCGTCGTACCAAGAATTATTGATCAGGATTAATATGCTAGCAAAAAAGACACTCACTCAGGTTTTAGACCTGCTTGAAAAAAAAGAAATTACGCTTGAAGAGTTGCACAAAGACCTTCACGCAGCTGTAGCCGAAAAAAATGAAACACTTAATGTCTACCTCACGGTAAATACAGCTTCGGCTGAAGAAGCTGCACAGCGAAGTGAGGCAGCCCTTCGCGGTATTCCGATTGCAGTAAAAGATAATTACTGCACCAAAGGCATTCGCACCACTGCTTCTTCAACAGTACTCGATACCTTTGTACCTCCCTACGACTCCACCGTTATAGCCAACCTCAAAAAAGCTGGAGCCAGCATCCTAGGAAAAACAAATCTCGACGCTTGGGCACATGGATCTTCAACCGAAACGTCACAATACGGTCGCACACTCAATCCACGCAACACAAATCACCTTCCCGGTGGCTCAAGTGGTGGAAGTGCCGCTGCAGTTGCCGCGGATATGGCTATTGCAGCACTTGGAACCGAAACAGCCGGCTCTATCCGTCAGCCAGCCGCATGGTGTGGCATTGTTGGCCTCAAACCAACCTATGGCCGCTGCAGTCGCTATGGTGTCGTTGCCATGGCATCTTCAACAGACAGCCCAGGACCAATGACTAAAACAGTCGAGGACGCAGCCCTGTTACTCAATCATATGGCCGGTCACGACAAATACGATGGCACCACTGCCGACGTTTCCGTCCCAGATTTCACTCAAGCAATTGGAAAATCAATTAAAGGCCTCAAAATTGGCTACGTCTATCACTCTATTGAAGGTCTTGAAGAAAGCAACGCCCATCTAGCCAAAGAGCTAGAAGTTTTCAAAAAACTTGGAGCAACGGTCGAAAAAGTCGAAGCTATGGACCCTCACTACGCCATCAGCGTCTATACCGTAGTGCAGCGTGGAGAAGTGAGCAGTAACTTGGGTCGCTATGATGGCATTCGCTACGGCAACGATCGTTCGTTCTTTGGTGCTGAAGCCAAACGCAGAATTATGCTGGGTACCTACACACTCAGTAAAGGCTACTCAGACCAGTACTATAATACTGCTCAAAAAGTACGTTCACTCTACATTCAAGACTACAACAAACTTTTTGAAACCTATGATGTACTTATTTCACTCACTTCACCAGGGTATGCCAAGAAAATTGGCGCTACTGAAGGTGAAGCCATGTTTGGAGAACTCGAAGATATGCTGCTCGAACCAAGTTCAATTAGTGGTCTTCCCGGCATTAGCGTGCCCTGTTATCGCGACCCAGAGACAAACCTCTTTTTAGGAATGAACATCGTCGCTCCAATGTGGAAAGAAGAAACCGTCATCCAAGTTGCCGATGCATACGAAAAAGCTACCAACTGGAACACCTGGAGAGCAGCAGAGAAAGCAGGAGAATAATCATGACAACACCAGACTCAAAAAACTATGAACTCGTCTGCGGAATGGAAGTCCATGCAGAACTCAAAACCAACTCAAAAATGTTTTGCGGCTGTAAAAATGATCCGTTCGGCGCACCAGAGCCAAATATCTACACCTGTCCAACATGTATGGGAATGCCAGGCGGATTGCCTGTAGCAAACAAAAAAGCTATCGAGTGGACTATTAAGCTCGGGCTCGCACTTGGCTGTAAGATTAACTTGTTCTCAAAGTTCGATCGTAAGAACTACTTTTATCCTGACCTACCAAAGGCCTACCAGATTAGTCAGTTCGATATTCCGTTTTGTTATGAAGGTACCATTGAAACTTCTGAAGGCCCGATTAGAATCACCCGCATTCACCTAGAAGAGGACACCGGCAAACTTCAACACAAAAATATAGACGGCAAAAAGGTTAGTCTGCTTGATTACAATCGCAGCAGCGTGCCACTTATTGAAATTGTGACTGAACCAGATATTCATTCTACCTCTCAAGCAAAAGAGTACGCAAAGAAACTTCGCCAAATTATTCGCTACTTAGATATTGCCGACTGCGACATGGATCAAGGTGGCATGCGGTTGGAAGCAAATATTTCACTTCGCGAGGTTGGCACAACTGAACTTCCAAACTATAAAGTTGAAGTCAAAAACATCAACTCATTTAGATTCATGGAACAGGCCATTGCATTTGAAATGGATCGTCACCAGGAAATCCTTGAGGCTGGGGAAACTCCTCCACAGGAAACTCGCGGTTGGAATCCTACCAAAAATGAAACCTTTGCACAGCGCATGAAAGAAGAGGCTGCAGACTATCGTTACTTCCCTGATCCAGACTTGGCTCCTGTTCGGTTCACCCAAAAGCAGGTTGATGCAATTGGCAAGCAACTCCCAGAACTTCCTAATGCAAAACAGGCACGCTGGCTAACTAAATTTGGCATTGAAACTAAATACTCAGATCTGCTTACCAGTGAACGCACCTATGCAGAGTGGCTCGAAACTGTTTTTGCTCAAGCTGAAAAGCCAAACGACATTGCAAACGCGCTGGTCAACAAAAAGATTACCATCAGCGAAGGTGAAGCACCTGCCGCAGTTATAAAAAAAGTCGCAGCACTCACCCAAACAGATGACGTCGATTCTTCTGAATTATTAGCAGTCATCCAAGAGGTCATGAAAGCAAATAACGATGCTGTTGCCAAGTTCAGAGCCGGCGACACCAAAGTCATTGGCTTCTTTATTGGACAGGTAATGCGCGCCTTGGGTAAAAAAGTAGATGCTGCAGAACTCCGAAATGCATTGATGACAGAACTTAAAAAATAATAATCAAAAAAAGAATCTACACAATTTAGACTAATGAGCCACTTGAAAATTAATTTTAAGTGGCTCAAAAGATATCATTTTAATATACGTGAAGAGTAACTCAAGAAATCACAATTAGCAGAATAACAATTCAACTGCTAAAAAATGAGCATTTGTGTTTTCACCTCTCCACCAGGCATAAAGAACTGAAACAGCAAGCAAAATTGCACTTTTCTTCAGAATTAAACTCAGACGTAATCTTTCAAAGTAGATCAAATCATGGTATAAAAAGAACAGCGCTGCCAGACGGCCGCGCACTATTCAAAATACATTCAAGAATAAAGTTGAAATGGCTAAAAAAGCTGACTTCGTCCACTTACATGTTCACACCGAGTACTCACTCCTAGATGGTCTGTGCAAAATTACACCACTAATCGAAAAAGTGAAATCCCTGGGCCAAACAGCCATTGGTCTTACCGACCACGGCGCTATGTATGGCGCCCTGCATTTTTATAACGGCTGCAGAGCCGCTGGCATCAAACCAATCATTGGCTGCGAGGTGTACGTTGCCCGAAATTCTCGTTTCGATAAACAGAGTAAAATGGGAGCCGACCAAGCACACATGACGCTGCTAGCCATGAACTACGAGGGCTACCAAAACATTAACCGACTGGTTTCAACCGCAAACTTTGAAGGATTTTCATACAAACCTCGCATCGATGAAGAACTGCTCGAAAAATATAATGCCAATATCATTGCCACCAGTGGCTGTATGGGTAGTATGATTAACAAACTTATTCTGCAAGGCAAACTCGATGAAGCTCGCGAAAAACTTCTTAAATACAAAGAAATTTTTAAAGATCGCTTCTACGTTGAAATTCAAGCCCATCCACACATTGCAGAGCTCAACGAACTCACTCCAATCCAAGTCAAACTAGCCCGTGAGCTCGACATTCCGCTCGTGGCCACCAACGATGTGCATTACATTGAACAAGTCGACTCAATTGCCCAAGATGCGCTCTTGTGTGTCCAAACACGCAAACTAATTTCCGATACCAAGCGCATGACGATGATGGACAGTCCCGATTTTTACATGCGCTCAACCGATGAAATGATTGAACTCTTCAAAGACTATCCCGATGCTATCGAAAACACTGTTAAGATTGCTGACCAATGTGATATTGAAATTTCCACCGGAAACCTTATCTTTCCAAAGTACGAAATTCCTGAAGGAGAAACCTACGAAACCTTCCTTAAGAAAATGGCCTACGAACGAGGTGCAACAAAATTTGAAACGATTACGCCCGAACTAGCCAAACGTCTTGACTATGAGCTCGACATTATTAACAATAAAGGCTACGCAGCATACTTCCTGATTACCCAAGACTTTGTGAACTGGGCCAAAGCACAGGGGATTGGTGTTGGCCCGGGGCGTGGATCGGCTGCTGGTTCGCTCGTTTCGTACTGTATTGGAATTACCGATATTGACCCTATTGAACACGATCTAGCGTTTGAGCGTTTCCTCAACCCAGAACGCCCAACACCTCCCGATATTGACCTTGATTTTGCAGACACCCGTCGTGATGAAGTTATCAAATATGTTTCAAATAAATATGGCGCCGACCACGTGGCCCACGTGATTACCTTTGGAAAAATGGAAGCTCGCGTGGCCATCCGCGACATTGGACGCGTACTGGGAATGGCTTACGAAGACCCAGATAAAATTGCTAAACTTATTCCTAATGAACCAGGTAAAAAAGTATCACTCGAGCAAGCAGTCGAAATAGTGCCCGAGCTTGCTGCCTACTATCAACAACCAAAGTTCCGCAAACTCATCGACCTAGCCAAAAAAGTGGAGGGGAATATTCGCCATAGCTCTGTCCATGCCGCCGCCATAATTATCACTGACAAACCGCTGCCTGACTATGTGGCCATTCAAAAAGATTCTAAGTCTGGCAAAACCATTACCCAGTTCGATATGTACGCGCTAGACTGTAACGTCGACGACAATGCTATTGGTCTACTTAAATTTGACTTTTTAGGCCTACGCAACCTTTCAATTATTCAAATGGCTGTCGGTCTGATTAAGCAACAAAAGAACATAGCTGTGGACATGTCTAAAATTCCGCTTGATGATAAACGCACCTTCGATTTGCTCGCAGCAGGCGACACCATGGGAGTTTTTCAGCTTGAGTCTGCTGGCATGCGCCGTGTGGCTCGTACCCTTCGCCCTAACCAATTTAGTGATATCACCGCTATGGTGGCCCTGTATCGTCCTGGTCCAATGGACCTTATACCTAAATTTATTGAAGGAAAGCATGATCCAAGCACAATTGAGTATCCCCATGAGTCCCTTATTCCTGTCCTAAAAGAAACGTACGGTATCATGGTGTACCAAGAGCAGATTATGTCGATCGCTCACGTCATGGCAGGCTACACACTTGGCGGAGCTGATGTATTGCGTCGTGCTATTGGTAAAAAGAAGAAAAAACTGCTCGACAAAAACAAAAAAATATTTATTGATCAATCTGTCGAAAAAGGCTATGAACGTGCCACTGCCCAAAAAGTCTGGGGCTTTATCGAAGCCTTTGCAAACTATGGTTTCAACAAAGCTCACGCGGCCAGTTATGCCATGGTTGCCTACCAAACTGCCTATCTTAAGGCTAACTATCCTGAAGAGTATATGACTGCCCTGATGAGTATCGAGTCGGCTTCAACCTCCATGAACCGCGACCTTAAAATTACCGTGGCAATTGAAAACTGTAAAAAAATGGGTATTCGAATCTTGCCTCCCGATCTTAATAAATCACGTGACGACTTTTTACTTGAAGAAGATGAAAAATCTATTAATGGTTGGGCAATTCGGTTTGGATTTAATGCCATTAAAAATGTTGGTTCTGCAGCTATCGAAAACTTACTTGAAGTCCGCGACAAAATTGGCGATTTTACGTCACTGACTCAGTTCATCCACGAAACCGATGGCCGAAAAGTGAACAAAACCACCTTTGAGTCCCTCATAAAAGTTGGCGCCATGGACAAATTTGGTACCCGTTCGAGCATGCTCGAAAATCTGGAGAGTATTCGCAAATCTGCCGCAAAACTTGAATCAAGTGTAGATGGTCAGGATAGTTTATTTGGACAAGTTGAAACCTCTGCCAATCAACTGCAAGATAATTTCCCAAACATGCCGGAATATCCGCAGCAAGAGCTCCTTTCATTCGAAAAAGAACTGCTGGGCCTCTTCTTGACCGACCATCCTCTAGCAGCACAACTGCGGGCCATTTCTAATCGTATTTCAAAAGAAATTGGTGACCTCGACCCAACGCTGCACGCACAGAATACCTTTATGTTTGGTGGCGTGCTTTCAAACGTTAGAATTGTGCAAACCAGAAAATCTGGCAAAGATATGGCATTTGGAAAGCTCGAAGATGCAACTGGTTCCATCGATGTAGTATTCTTTCCCAAAACCTACGATGAATACAAAGAAAACATTCAGTCCGACACCGTGGCACTTATTAAAGCTAAAGTTGACTTCAGAGACGAAGAAATGCAACTATTGGCCGAAAAAGTCTCAAAACCGACCAGTGGCGACCTGACACATGAGGCGAGTGGAGTACATAAAGAAATATTTATTCCCCGCAAAACTTCCAAAGAGACGCTCAAAGAGCTAGGCACCTTACTTAAGAAGTATCCTGGCAGTGATAGTGTCCTAATTTTGATTCCAAACGGCGGTACGCCACAAAAAATGCTCTTACCGTATGGGGTAAAGTGGTCGAAAAAACTTGAAACTGAGATTTCTGCGCTTCTAAAGTAGTAGAAGCTCGTTATCCTTTGTGACCACATCAAACTCTAGCAAGTTTAGCTATCTTACTAGCTCAAAACCACAACCTCTAGTATATTTAAGCCTTATATTTATTGTTATATCAATTTCCCCCTTTGACATATCTTTCAATTACGCTACAATATACTTCCATGAGTACTCATGGCAAAACCCCCACAATAACACAAAAAACAAAGTTTATTTTCGTCTCTGGTGGCGTTCTTTCTGGTCTTGGGAAGGGCATTACTGCCGCTTCGTTAGGTCTTTTGCTTAAAAACAGAGGATACTCAGTAACCAACATTAAGTGTGAAAACTACCTCAACATCGACTCAGGAAATATTAATCCTATTGAACATGGAGATGTCTTTTTGTGTGAAGATGGTCTTGAAGCAGATCTAGACCTTGGATCTTACGAGCGCTTTTTAGATCAAGAAGTAGGCCAAAAGAATTTTACTACTCTAGGGCAAATTTATTCAACAGTTATAGAAAATACAAAAAACCTCGCCTATGGCGGTGCAACTGTAGACGCTTGGCTCTACGTTCCACAAGAGGCAATTTCTCGTATTCGAAAGGCCAGTGAAGGCTTCGACATCTGTTTAGTTGAGCTTGGTGGCACTGCCGGTGAATACCAAAACCAAATCTACTACGAAGCGTACCGAATCATGAATTTAGAAAACCCTGATGATACCGTACATGCACATGTTACCTACTTCCCAAATCCTTCACACATTAATGAATTAAAATCAAAACCAACCCAACTTTCAGTCAGCGCACTGCAATCAATGGGGATTCAACCTGACTTTATTGTTGGCCGTGGTGAATTCATGATCGATGAAAAACGTAAAGAGAAAGTAGCCTTTTACTCAAACATGAGCAAAGAAGATGTTATTTCAAATCCTGATCTAGGGAGTGTGTACGAAGTACCTCCAGTACTGGCTGCACAAGGCTTTGACACCAAAGTACTCAAAAAACTCAATTTACCAGAAAGAAAGAGTGACCTGACAGAGTGGAATAATTTTATTACTAAACTAAACACTGAAAAAAAACATACGGCATCTGTCGCGATTATTGCAAAATACCTTTCAACTGGTAATTTTGAGCTCAAAGATTCATACGTTTCATTGCTTGAATCACTCAACTTTGCTGCCATTCACGGTGATACAAATCTCAACATTCTTTTCATCAAAGCAGAAGAGCTCGAAGATCCAACTTCTGGAGCCATGGAACAACTCAAAAAGGCTGATGGCATCATTGTGCCTATTGGTTGGGGAGAGCGGGGCGTTGAAGGCAAAATTTCAGCCATTCAGTATGCCCGAGAAAATAAAATTCCCTACTTAGGTCTGTGCTACGGTATGCAGCTAGCAAGTGTAGAGTTTGCTCGTCATGTTGTTGGTCTTGAAAATGCTAACTCAATTGAAGTTGACCCAGCAACTCCATATCCAATTATTCACGACATTCCTTTTAATGAACGGTATCAAACCATTAAAGGCAAAGGTGCCAGCATGCGTCTTGGAGCCTACGACTGTATTCTAAAACCTGGAACACTTGCTCATAAGATCTATAAAAAACATGATGCCTTTAAAGATGAGTCAAAGAACCTTATTTCTGAACGACATCGTCACCGCTTCGAGTTTAACAATGAATATCGAGAACAACTTGAAAATGCAGGCTTCGTTATTTCCGGAACTTCACCAGATGACTTCTTTGTTGAAATGATCGAGCTTCCAGAAAAAGATCATCCGTTCTTTATTGCTACGCAAGCGCATCCAGAGTATAAGTCTAAGCCACTGAGCCCACATCCTATTTTTGTTGAGTATCTTGCTGCTATTTTGCGCGAACAAAAAAAGAGTTAACACTAACTAAATCTATACTCCCACATATGAGTTACGATATACTCACAGTATGCCTGTCGAAATTCCTGTTGAACTTACTGAAGTACAAACACAATCACCAGAATCTGCTCATAATGGGGACTGGTTGTTAGAAAATTTTTTTGCACTCACTGATGCGTGTAATAGTTGGACAGCGAGAAATACCAAACATTTGGACAGACTTAATCTGCAAAATGTATCTCTCCCAGAAATGGAACTTGATCTCCTTGAGAAAGTTGAAGAAACAGTATTACTCGAAGATCAGTATGATGTGCCAGTGGTTCCTTACACCGAGAAACCAATTCAGATTGCTGCACTCATTAACTTTCTTGCCAGCTATAAAGTACTCAGAAAAGATCATAGTCCTTACACCGCTCACCCAATGTTTGTCGATATCATTATTCTTTTTCTCAGTGGTCTTCCTCCTGAAGAGCTAACTATCGTAAGAATTACAGCGTTAATACATGATGTTGTTGAAGAGGACACACTCAGACTTCTTGAAAAACACATTCAGGATCCAAATGCTGGCTGTATTCCACCCAACTTTGATTTAAGTACCACCGAGAATATGCTCATGGCTAAAAATATCCTTAACTCAATCATGCCAGAGTTACAAATAGGTACTGCAGCACTCGAACTCATGCAAGCCGTGATTGAAGATGAAGATGAGTCTGTTACCGATGAATATAAACACGCCAGATTCATTCACTGGCTAAATTGGCGTGCACAGCGACGTAGTGATTTACGAGTTGTTAAACTTGCAGATAAAATACACGATCTACTAGATCTTGACTACATCACGAAAAATCCTGAGAAATCAAAAAAAGAAATTGACGATAAACTTGCCAGTAAATTGGCTAAAGTATCTTTCTCGATGTATAGTCTTATGAAACAAGAGGATGGTTCACTGCATCCCGATGTTCCTCCACAACTTTGGAACATTTTTGTATATATTTTACGATCCAGAATTTACTCATTCGACATCGACCTTTCTGATGAAGGTATCTTCAAAAAAACACTAGCTAGCTATCAAGAACCATTCGAAACACACAAAGAAAAGATGCTCGCTGAATGTGCAGACTACGCTCAAAAAGTCGAACTCTGGCACTAGCTTGTGCCTCATTCTCCCTCGAAGTAAACCAGAGATTGCAAAAAACTCCCTGTTAGAGTAAAATAAGACCCTTGGAAAGATACAAGATCGTAGAAAAGTATTTGGAAAAAAATCATGGCACAATATTTTACATATCAAGATACAGAAGTTGCTACAGGCGACACTGTTCGCGTTCATCAAGAAATTATCGAAGGTGACAAAAAAAGAGTTCAAATTTTTGAAGGCATTGTTATTGCAATCAAAAACAGAGGCACTGGCAAATCATTCACTGTTCGTAAAATTGCAACAAACGGTATTGGAGTAGAAAAAATCTATCCAGTTAACTTACCAACAATCAAACAACTTGAAGTCAAACGTAAGGGTAATGTCAGAAGAAGTAAGTTATACTTCCTCCGTGAAAGAATTGGTAAAGCAGCTACCCGTATTAAAGAAAAGGCAACTCACACAAAAGCAGCATAATAATGCTCGCATTTCCTTTGGACACAAAGGAGAAGAACTTGCCTGTGCATTTCTCACTGGCCATGGATATTCCATACTTGAGAGAAACTTGCGCCTTAACACCTACGAAGTAGATATCATCGCGCTTGATACTCAAGCACATGAGCTAGTCTTTGTTGAAGTTAAACGTCGTCGAAACACTCAGTACGGACAGCCCTTTCAAGCTGTTGGATACAAAAAGCTCCACTCAATGCATCGCGTTGCTCGAGCTTACCTGACCACACACATCTTCCCTTTAGACTACCGCTTTGATATCATCTCAATTGTAGGTACTAACATTGAGCACTTTGCCAATGTTACTTGGTTCACTTAACACGCTGAACTCCTCAGCACACAAGTGGCCCCATCGTCTATCGGTTAGGACACCAGGTTTTCATCCTGGGAAGCGCGGTTCGACTCCGCGTGGGGTCACAATACAAAAAAGCACCTATTTATAGGTGTTTTTTTAGTATCCAAGACGCATCGCTCATAAACATAGAAGTATATTTCTAAAACTATTGCTCTGATGCAGAAAATAGACTATCATGGATGTAATGCCCAAAAATATTCCCGCTTGCCCAATCAGTTTCAAAAAAATTGATGAAAATGTTGCCAGACTTAATTGTCTTGCTTCTTTATTCTTAGTTATCGCTGGTTGGTTATATCCAGCCATATGGCTTTTCTTAATTGTGTCTTTTTTTCTTAGAGCTTACGCCATTGAACTCAGCCCTGTGTATAGATTGAATCAAATAATAATAAGAGTAGCTGGTATAAAACCATACATGATTGACAGAGCGCCAAAACTTTTTGCAGCCAAAATTGGCCTCTTTATGACCATTCTCGTGTATGCTTTTTACTATCTAGGATTTCAAATCCCACTCATCCTCACAGTCGGATTTTTGGTAGGTGCTACCTTTTCAGCATCATTCCTAAATTATTGTCTTGGCTGTAAATTCTATGCACTATTTGCAAGTTTGGGTCTTATCAAACTGCATACTCCTAAACCAGTGAAGAAGAAAAGAAAGCGAAAGTAAAAAGTATGAAAAAACAGTTAAAAAAAATACAAATGGCCTTAGCACTTGCACTGGGAATATTGCTAACAACAAGCGTATCACCTGCATTTGCTGCTTTATCAGAGCCAATACTTACTTCACCAGAAAATGGCTCAATTATAAATTCAGGTTCAACGATTCTAGATTGGGATGATGTCTCAGGAAGCGAATTCTATATTGTCGAAGTGTATAGTTCTGCAGATCTCTCCTCACAACCTGTATATTCATATTTCACGCCAAACTCTGAAGTTGCATTAAATGGTTTTGGCCAAGAAGGTACTTTCTGGTGGCGAGTAGAAGCAATAGATACAGTAAACGAAGACTACATCTGGAGCACTCTCAATAGCTTTACCACAGACAACACAACTCCTTCAGTTCAAATGACTAATTTAGTTGGCTCAACGGAAGGTCTCATTGACTTTAAAGTCACACTGAACGATGCAAATCTTCAAAAATACTGGGTTGATGTCACAAATCAAGCAAATGTCGTTATTGATACAACTGCACAAGTGTATAGTGATATCCCAATTTCAGATGAAATTCTATATACATTAGACACTCGTCAACTTGCAGAAGGAACATATACTGTTACTACACATGTTGTTGATAGTGCAGGAAATACAGCAACAAGTAGTATCGATATACTTGTCGAAAACGTATCCCCAATTGAAACTGACCAGTGCAAAAACTATGCATGGGAAAATTATGGTTCTATGCAGTTCAAAAATCAGGGACAGTGTGTAAAGTACACAAAACATCTTGATAAATAGATCTAAGAAAGCAAATACTCAAATCAATCAGGGAAGCAAAATGCTTCCCTGATTTTTTGGAACTAATTACGCTCCCAAATCAGCTCGAGAATAATACAAAATGCATTGATTTCAATCTTGCATACGTACAAACTAGCCTCATACTATATCGAGTACTATCCATACAATTTAAAATACTTACTTCCTATATGAAATATATATCCCTACTCATTCTATCTTCTGTACTATTTTTTATTGTAGGAATTGCCATTTCACCGTATCTTAAAAAGGGTACTTCTAGCACTACCATCACTGAAAAAAGAGAAACTGGCTACAAACTCATCAATCCACTCTTAGAATGTGCAGAATCTGAATTAAAAATTGACATACATTTGCAATCAGTTAAAAATAAACTTGAGGATACCATTAAGAGTCGTCATACTGAAGAAGTAAGTGTGTACTATCGTGATTTGAATAATGGGCCATGGTTTGGTATCAACGAAGAAACAACTTTTTCACCTCAAAGTTTATTAAAACTTCCCATTGCAATGAGCTACTATAAAAAAGCAGATCTTGATCCGAACTTATTATCCAGCGAGCTCACATACTCAGAAGAAATTCCCTCAAATAGAGCTGATCAACCCTCATTAGAACTAGGCAAAAGCTATTCCGTGCAGTCCCTTATTGAGAGAGCACTAGTACTTTCGGATAATCAAGCTTTCAACATGCTCACAAACTCACTTTCAGACTCAGAAATAAAAAAAACACATGATGATTTGGGAATTCCGTTTCCATCAGCAACCACCCCTCAAAATTTTGTTTCTGTTAGGTCATACGCATCATTATTCCGAGTGCTCTTTAATGCCTCATATCTTTCTTGGGGAAACTCAGAAAAAATCTTGCAATTATTAACTACCTCAGATTTTGATGACGGACTTAAGGCAGGCGTACCCAGCGACATTATAGTTGCTCATAAATATGGCATTTCTCATAGCCAAGAACTTAAACAACTGCACGACTGCGGCATTATCTATAACCCCAATAGACCGTATGTGTTGTGCATTATGACTAAAGGTACCAATATTAGCGAGCAACAAAAAACTATTCAAGAACTTTCAAAAATAGTATTTGAAGGCTTGCAGTAATTCCTTGAGACTCAGTCCCATTAAGACACAGATTAATGAGTATTCTGCTGCCAAGATCCCTGAGAGGTATTTCTGCGAATAGGTGACGGATCGAATGCCTGAAACTGAGTAATATCTTCGGCACTTCTAAACACTAACGACAAAATTATATCTTCGGTTAAGCTGTGCACATGGAATGGAATTGTAGGTACGCCATACGGTACATGATTCATATATGCTCGTCGTGTTTCACCTTCAACAAAAGATGGTAAATCAAAAGGGAGCATTTTATTATCAAGGTATTTTGTCCTTGCTGAAGCTTCGCCACCATAAGGCTTAAAGTAGCTGCCATTCTTATCTATATAGTAGAGCATACCGCCAGGGGACTCAATTGTACCCCCAGCTACAACTCGAGATACACCAATGCCTGAAGCCCCAAGAGCCAAAGTGGTCGCAATATGATCACTTGCTCCACCTTCAACAATAACAGGAATCGTTATCGTACCACGCAATTCCCATAAAAGAACTGGCCAATCTATCACCGAACCACTCCGAACGCCAGTAATACACCGACCACCTCCACCAATTCCAATATAGAGACCATCTGTTCCTGCTGCCTCGAGTTGCTGTGCTTGTAAAACATCAACTACTTGGCCAGCAAACACTTCAATTTCGTCTCCAAAGTGCTTTCGCAACATCTTGACTGTACGCACTGGACCCTTACCTGGTTCAGGTGAATACACTCTAAAGGTTCTTACTCCAACTGCATATAAAGCCTTTGCACGTTCTAGTGCCTTCTTGGGATCAGCATCTATGACTCCCATAACGTTATGTTTCCACTGTTCAAGTAGAAATTGTTTCTGATAGTGACTCCTTCCAATAAGCACTTCGCTTTCTTCAAGTGCCTTAAAAACCTCCTGAGCCAGTGCAGCTTGACGACTAATTTTATTAAATGGACCATTCCGTGGAACACCAACTAAAGACAAACACTGAGCCATAGTTGAAATTGCATAGACACTACCCCAAACGTCAGGCATTGCTGAACCAACCAGCATCGATCGAGCATATTTTCCCAACTTAACAAATGGACCATGCGTAAGTCGCTGCTTGCGAGACACTCGTTCCCGCTGAGATCCAACTACCCGTATGCCTAAATCAGAAATTGAAAGTGCCAATCCGTCTGCAATTGTTTGTTCCATAACCGTTGAAGCAATAGCAGAAGGGGCAATAAATGGCTTGCGTTGCATTTTTTTAAGTGCAGCAATACGTTCAGGATGATTAAAAATTTCCAAAAAATACTGCCTCACACGTAAAATATGAAGAATCTCTTTGACAGGAATCATACCTCTTTGCTTATACTCAAATTCATCAAAGGGTGTTTTTAACAGACCCTGACTTGGGTAAGCACGATTATTTTCCTGACTTTCTATGTACCAATATCTTAAATAGTTAGTCAGGTCATTTTCAAGTGGACGCAATTTCTCTGTAATAAATGTTTCCCACACAGTATTTTCGCGAAAGGAAGAAAAGGGGAGTTTTGTTATATCCATGTACCTATAGTAACAATAAAAGCACACAAGATGCAATTAACATTGAGTATGTCAATTAATCTCAGTTATAAGGTATGAGACTGTACCACGAGGAGTTAAAACATCAACACTATCACCAATTTTTTTCTTCATCACAGCTCTACCAATAGGACTAGAAAAGGCCAATAACCCGGCAACAGGGTTTGATTCATGTTTGCTTACAATAGTGAATGTTTTATTTTTCTCTGGGTTATCAGAGTGCTGTACGGTAACCACACTTCCAAAATCAATCACCTGACGTGAAGCAGCGGACCGCTCTTGAGTATACCCTCTATCAAGCAAACCTTGATATTTTTTAAGTTCTCTACCAATATTTCCTAACTCAAACTTAGCATATTTATATGCACCATTTTCTGAAAGGTCCCCCATCTCTCGGGCAGTGACCAATCTTTCCATGACTTCAACTCGAAGAGCCAAAAGATCTGCAACTTTTTGTTGCATCTGTTCATATTTTTCTTTAGTAAAAGGAATGGTTTTTTTAGGTATTTGCACTGAGGTATTGTATCAGAATTGTGTGAAATCTGTTTGGTTGATACACTATCAGTATGAAGACCATTCCCAACACCACTCTGGCTCTGATTGTGATCGTTATTGGACTCTTAGCTGCATATATTGAGATTTTTCAGCCTGGAAACTATTTTAGTTCGTGCAGTTGTAGTACTGAGTTTTATTTTATAAAACCACAGTTCGATTGTGAAAGAATGTGTCCAAATCAGTAATTACTGTGACACGAATCTTCCTGAATAGGTTGCTTCACCCTCACATCGTTGGAATATTATCTGACACAAACGCTCACCTGCATGTAATACAAGAGTATTTGGGCTTAAATTGGTAATTTCAAGAACTTGTCTATTTGCCACACCAGGTTGAATGAATCCAGCTGAAATGTGTATCAGCAATCCAAGACGCGCAAAGCGACTACGGCCTTCAAGCCAACCACACATAGTACTTGGAATACCTATTATTTCTGTCGTCACTCCAAGCACCGTTTCACCTGGCTTAACAAATAAACTGTCACTTAGAACTTCACGCGTACAATCCATGTAGTTTGTTTCTTCAACAAGATCTAACTGACGAGTACCCTTTTCAAACACTCTGAATTCTGGAGCCAAATGTAAATCTACAGAGGCCACACTTATTTGATCATCTGAAATTGGAGGAGAGAACGTTAGAGTTCCTTTTTCAATTTCCTTTTTAATCTCATCGTGGGTGAGAACAGGCATGCATTCCTTTTGGTAGACGTATCTAGTAGAGCATTATACTGGGTCACTGAGAAAAAACAAAATTAGGTATTTGAAAGTAACTGCAATGCAGCCACAACAAATGCACCATGATCAGCAAACAATGGGATTGTTCCACTCAGCAACTCTGATTCAGGCAACCAGAGTGTTCCAGCGCTCTCTGGCAATACAAGCAGCTGAGGCTTGCTCTCTAAATCAGCCGCATATACATAGGTTGTCCAATTAGATTCATTGGTTGCACAGAGCACAAATTGTAGTAATTGGTGTGAAAGAGTTATACCCAATTCCTCTGACAATTCTCGAACAGCTGCCCGAATTCCAGCACTCTGCATCTGATCAGGAGTTATATTTTCAGCAATTCCAGCTGCAAAATCAGCAGTTTCAATTTTTCCACCAGGAAGTGTATAAGCATATCTACCCAAGTTAGACCAGCCTGGTCGCATAGTTAGCGCAACTTCATTTCCAACTTTTTGATTATTTTTTGGATGTACTACAGGCACTCGCAATACGACTCGTGCAACTGATCTCTCAATTTTTTCAGACATTTTTAACACCTCACTACTACCAAACTAATGCACTTTATGGCTCGTTTATACTCCTAGGGACTGTTGAGCTCAAGACCGAAAACGTTGAACCACCAAAAAAGGCAGGTTACCCTGCCTTTTTCTAGTTTCTTTTTGTAAAGATTAGTAGCGGCGTTGGCCACCACGGTTATCACCTCCACGGCGATCACCTCCACGTCCTCCACCGAAGTCAGTTCGAGGAACTCTTGGGCGAGCAACGTTAACAACGATTGCACGACCGTCAATTTCATGACCGTTCAAACCATCGATTGCTGCTTTAGCTTCATCTTCAGTTTCGAAAGTAACAAAAGCGATACCTTTTGATCGACCACTCATGCGGTCCATAATCAAAGCTGCGTCAGCAATTGTTCCGAAATCTGAAAACATACTTACTACATCTTCTTCAGTTGTACTGAAAGGAAGATTACCCACGAATAGCTTCTTGGGATTTTCTTGTGGTGCGTCTTGCATCCTACTCCTACCGAGTTCTTAGAGAACTCTCAACGCTCAGTAAATATACTGAGCTTTTTTTACTCAGTTAAGAACATGTTAGACCGAAGGAAAATGAAATTCATGTTGTCCGTCATTCGAACTGCTCAAAACTATGGTGTAATTGTAACAGGTTATTGGGGGAAGTATAGCAGGAGATGGTATACGTGTAGTCTTACAGAGCCGCTCCCAACAGGTCGCTTTCATTCGGACCTCACATAACCTGCAAGTTGCAAACAGTATTTGCTGACGACCTCATGAAACTCTGTAAGACTGCACTCATACCTTATTTTTTCAAAGAAAAATGGAAAAGTGTTCTAATTTTTTGCCAGAAATCAGCAGATGCTTCATGGGGATGCTGTTTTACCAGCTACCACCACCTCCGCCGCCACCTCCGCCACCAGAAGAACCACCACTAAAACCGGATCCACCACTCCTAGAGGAAGATGACGGATTGTACGATAAATTCTGTCCAACAGTGGTACTAAAGTCATTTACAAACTGTGCAGCTGTTAAGCCACCAAGATTTGCACTACCCAAATAATCGGGAGGATTCACACCCAACTTGTCCATATCTGAGGCTAACTTGTCCACCACACCAAAAGCCACTGCAAAGGGGAGTACTTCTTCAATAAACAAATTTTTCTCTTTGATCTCTTCACGCCATTTACCATACGTAATAGTTTTGCGAAGACCACGTGTTTGCAACCAAAGATTGGTGCCGACGGCTGACTTCTGTGCAAGCAGACCTCCCCAGAGACTTAACAAACCAAACTGCACAAAAAGTACAATTACTGGCCAAACTATATCAAGTGGTAACAGATACAC
Source organism: Candidatus Pacebacteria bacterium CG_4_9_14_0_2_um_filter_40_15 (assembly GCA_002788675.1). Lineage (GTDB taxonomy): Bacteria > Patescibacteriota > Microgenomatia > UBA1400 > PJMF01 > CG1-02-43-31. Next base: position 57,257 of record PFRS01000007.1, on the reverse strand, counting down.
AGAAACTAATCCAAACACAGCAGCAGAGGAGGCAAAATTCACTCCTAGAGCCCAAGCCTTTGTAACTGATGGTTTTGTTTCGTAAATGCCTTTCTGCTCTAAACTAGATTTCAGCATCGCCCGAACTGCAGCCATTTCTTGATAAAAAGTACCCTTGAGGGAAGAAAGTGAAACTACATCCTGGATCTTAAAGAGTTGCCCAAACAAATAGGTCTGAGCTGCAGGTTCAGGACTGGTCATTGGCTTCAATTTTGTAAACGTGTAGTCCTTTACACTGAAAAAGAGCACCTTGCTCTCGACACGATCAATTTTAAGATATTTTTTACGAGCTAGCTCGAGGATTTCAGCAACTACATCTCGGGGGCTGGCTTGCCCATCAATCAGTGATCCTGCTTCACCAGGTGTGAGCATTTTAAGAGGCTCATACACAAATGGTTCGCGTGCCTTAAAACTCAGTGGTCGTCGCTGCACGGGTCGATTAGGATCAAGATTAAACACATCAGGCGAGACAAATTGAATATCTCTGCCTTTTTTTATCCATACTAGAATAACTAACAAAGTAGGTAAGGGGAGTAGAAAAAGCACCCAGTTATCCTCAATCCATGATCGCAGTAATTCTTGTTGGGTTGGAAACACCAGTTGAGACTCTTTAGGTAAACCAACAACTATTGTGAAATTTTCACCATAGGCAACTTCCTGTGGATATACAAATGAAGCAGATCTTTCAATGAAACTAGAGGTACAGCCACCATCGTCACGCCCTACCAACCCTGAGTAGCAGGTAACACGTTCTATAGGTGAGAAAGGAGAAGTGACCGTCGCACTTGATGAAGCAATCGGGACTTTCCATCCTTCACCAGTTATATCCCAATAGAACTCTACATGATCATCATAGTGATCAAGCGCTTGCTCCACCTCATACGAAATAATATACGTTTTATCACCTGTAAAAGTTACATCAGCATCACCAATCTTTAGATTAAGATTGAGACCATCTTGAGATCGAGTGAAAGGAATTGTCCTACCCCTTTCGTCTTTGACTGAAATGTGTGAAATTCGATGCGTTTCTTTTTCTCTCCCACCGGCCCCATACGTAACTGGAATGTAGCGGTAAATACCATGTTTTTGCAACGTAGTTGTATAGTCGATGGTTTCAGTAATAGAGACAGATGTATTTTTGTTTATCGTTATATCGGAGTGAAAAGATGCTATTTCTTCTGGCAATACAGATTGAGCGTGTACTGATGAAATAAAAAAACTACTTGCTGCAACGAACACAGCAATAAAAGAGAATAAACGTTTCATACCCTATTATGCAGTAGTATGCATTAAAAATGAAGAATCATTCACCTATTTAAATACCTTGATGGATATGTACAAAAAAATATTTTTTTTAATTACAGACCTCCATATTGCATTGTATCAAAATTGTTATATACTATGGGATATATTCTATAAAAAAGGAGGATAAAAATGGAAACATTTCTTTATCCATTGCTCTTTTTACTGGCCGGAATTGCAATTGTTTTTTCAAGCGCCTCGGATATTATCACAGGCAAAGATGAAGAACAGCACATTACAAACTCAGGCACTAATCTTTCTGTGGTTGGAATCTGGGTTGGTATATGTCTAGCTATCATAGGATTTTTTTGGGGCATAATCTGGTTACTGTTTTATCTGTAAACAGTAACAAGGGTGTCCCCCCAATGAGCATATGCTCAAGCGGAGCGCAATGCGCTCCGCTTTTTTTTATCAATTTCACACCCAATGCTATTCATTAGTGCGCAATTTTCTGCTTTGTTTTTTCAACTAAAATTTCAACTAAATTTGGATAAAATGGCGACACGATCACCTCTTCTGGAGTAGGAGACTCAACTAATTCCGCAAGTGATTTCATCAAAGCTACTTTAACTTCCATTGTTATTCGAGGTAACTGTAACTCGTGAGCAATTTTAAAAATTGCTGGGAATGCAAGTACATTATTTATTTGGTTTCCAAAATCACTGCGACCTGTGGCAACAACTGTTGCACCTGCAGCAAGAGCATCCTCTGGCATGATTTCAGGATCTGGATTTGCCATAGCAAATACAATTGAATCTTCAGCAAGACCACTGACTATTTTTTTAGTAATGCTACCAGGACCAGAAACTCCAATAACTACGTCAAACCCACTTAATACTTCTTCTGGCTGGCCAATACTGTGCTCCCTGTTGCTAATACCAGCAACTGCTTGCTTGTAGACATTCATACCTTTTCTGCCACGATACAAAGCCCCCTGTCTATCAAATACCACAACGTCTGAAACTCTAGGGAGCGATTCAACAATTGAACAACTTGAGGCTCGACAATTTGCACCTAACAACATCTTAGCAATGGCAAGTCCTGCAGCACCTGCTCCAACAATACCCACCTTAAGGTCAGCGTAGTTCTTGCCTACAGCTTTGGCAGCGTTGAGTAATGCAGCTGCAACTACAATGGCTGTACCATGTTGATCATCGTGAAACACAGGAATACCAATATCTTGTAGAGCCTCTTCAACTTCAAAACATTTTGGAGCGGTAATATCTTCAAGATTTATAGCAAAAAAGGTGGGGGATACCTGTTTAACAAAACGAACAATATCTGAAGCTTCAGTTGCTGTAATAACTAAAGGAAACGCATCTAATCCAGCAAACTGCTTAAGAAGCAAGGCTTTTCCCTCCATAACTGGCAGCGCTGCTTCTGGTCCAATATTTCCAAGACCTAGTACAGCGCTTCCATCTGAAATAATTGCTACTGTTCTACCTGCAAGTGTCAAATTTTTAACTTGGGTTTTATCTTCGGCAATCACTCTTGATACAGCTCCAACTCCAGGTGTATATGCAAGAGAAAGATCATCAGCATTTTCAATGGGAACAAGAGATTGTACTTCCAGTTTTCCTTGAAATTGTGTGTGAATTTTGATGGCGCGATCTGAAGTATTCTGCATAAATACAAACCTTTTCGTAACTACTGTGTACACATAGTACCACCACTCACTTCAAATCTACAATAAAGTACTAACGGTGAGCATGTCGCATGGCAGCTCGTAGTAGAGGGTGACCAACAATACCAATTCGACGAGTAACAAGCTGCGCATACGCTTCTCTATCATTTTTTGGACTATATGCTGGAGCATTTGTCGCTGAAACTGGCTCCGTCGCAATAAAATACTCTTGCTTAATTTGCCCATTTGAATCGACCGTATACTTTATTTTAGGCAATGTTTGAGCTCTCTCAGAAACCATTCTGCGATATTCCTGAGCAGAGTGATTTGTAGTGATCTCAGCTCTCCGTCTTGCTAAAGTTGCTCCCAATATGGCACTCCACTCTTCAACTGCTGCAGCTCTGCTAGACTCACCACGCATAACTCGTTCTAGTTGTTTCCGACTGTCATACGAAGTGGAATGAGCTCTGTATATACCATCAACAATATCTAAACCATACTGCATAATCCGAGCATGTGCCTCATCAGCTGAGAGTCCTAGACCAACTAAAAATCCTTCTAATCCTGTATACAGAAAACCAACAGGAGTGATGCCTTTTCTGTTCATTTCCCAACCAAAGTATCGTCTTTCATGTTCTCGTGAAGCATCAAGAAGTCTTTTTACTTCAGCTTCATCTTCAGCCTTCCAAATTGCATTTTCTACATACTCTAAAAGTGGTGGTACACTGATAATTTTATGTCCAAACTTTTCTTGTTTTTCAACGTTTTCTTCTCTAAGAAACTCTGCTTCTTTGAGTCGCATGGTGCCTTTCTAATTAAGACATGTAACCAAATCATAGTGTATCACTTTCCCAATTTTTTGAAATACACACTGCGGGTTCCGCCTGCTTGCACTAGATTCACCCTTGCGGAACATCAGGTAGATAGTTTATAAAAAACTATTGATAATTTGACACTTTCAGAAAGAATCCATGAGTAAAGATCCTCAATCACTAAATGAAGCTATTGAAATCGTCGCTGAAGAATTTCTTCAAACATTTTTAAAGAAACATAAAGACTATGGTAAGGGCAATGTCCTCTCCATTAAGGAACTTGGCATAGCCTTCCGCATTAGTGAAAAAGGTGAGAGACTCAAAAATCTACTCATGAAAAGTGGTGAACCTGAAAATGAATCCATTGACGATACCTGGACAGATATTGGCGTCTACGCAATAATTGGAATTTTATATCGACGCGGTTGGTTCGAAAAATTAGAGGTTACAAAAGAAAAATAATTATTTTTCAAAAAAAACGTTCAAAATAAGAAAACTAAGGCAAGGTATACTGAAAAACCTCATCTGTGCGGTGTCCATCCAAGTAAATCGTATCCTTCAACTCAGAACGACGATACGCTGCCTCATACCGACCTTCAAAAGTAGCACGAGCCCCATTTTCTTTATCGTACTCACCTTTGCGTATCCAAACTGTGTCTCGATCAAATTCAAATTTATATTTTTCAGAAACTATATTTGAGTGAGAATGTTCAATGCGCAGATGACATTCTTTCCGCATGTACAAAAAATTTACTTCCGTATTTCCTTGCATAGTGCTCTCAATTGAAAAATCCCCACCAACTTCAAGATGCACCTTTGTATAACACGGATAGATGTTTCCAACACGCAAAATAAGCTGATGACGATAGACGTCATGCAAGGTTATCTGATATTGCCGGTTATTCATGGCACAATCAACTTTGTAGTAACTATCGCCAATATCATAACGGAGTTGTGCCAAAAGTGTGATAATTGCGCCTGTATGAGGTTGCATTGGCGGTATTATACCTGTTTATCTTGTTTGCGCAGCGCTAGTTTTATTGCACCATAGACTGGATCACTATCCTGGCGAACAAAATGAAGATTACTAAATTGTGTTGAAAGTTGTTCTTTTACTTTACTAGAAACATACTCTAACTCTAAAATTGCCCCAGCAAAAACTATTTCAAATAATTCATCACCCGAGTGTAATTTTTTTAATACAGTAGATGCAGAGAGAATCATTTCATCGATTTCTTCATGTAAAATTGAGATAGCAACTTCATCTCCTGCCTCAACTGCTTTTGTGCAAAGCGGCGACAGACGTGCAATTTCACTTTTAGTTAAATCTGGATTATAGACTTCTTCTTTTAAGAAGGAAATTTTAGGGACCATATACTGTTCACAAACCAAACCTTCAAGATATGTTGACTTGCCACGACCATCAAAACTCTTCACAGCTGCTTGTAACACCTTACGGCCAATGCTATATCCTGAACCTTGATCAGCCAACAAATAATCCATACCAGAAACGCGAGCCGTCTCACCTTTACTATTTCTACCATAGCAAATACTACCCGTTCCGCTCACTAAAATGAGGGCATTAGGACTATCAGACCCATTAACTAGCGCTATTTCACTGTCGTTAAGCAATACAAAATCATCAAACTGATAGTGGGAAAGCGCTCGCTTAAACACTTCTTCTGCTCGGGTCTTTTCCTCAGTTGTATCTACTCCAGCCAAACCAAGTACAACACGTTTAAATTGTTTAATTTCTGGATGTGACTCAATAGCAATACGAATTGCTTCAATTAAATTAAAGCTCGCAGCCCCAATGGTGGTAACTGTTAAGCTCATGGGTCCAGATGAACCTTTACCAATAATGGCCCCAGTTTCATCTACACAAACCACATCTGTCTTGGTTCCACCGCCATCAACTGCTAAATAATACTCTGCCATACTACCTTTATAACGTATGCGTAGCTTCCGAGACGTCTTGACTCTGAAGATCATACTGTTGTTTCTTTTCTAAATAGAGAAGCATCGTTTCAACATACACCGCATGACTCCAAACGAGTGGGGTTGAAGAAAGTGACTCACCTGTGTAGGGATTAAGCTGCTCAGCTAAGACACCAGAACTAAAGACATGTTTTGTAACCCAAGCGAATGTATCGCTTGCAAACTGCAAATCTTCTGCCGTTACAGTAGTTTTTGATAACTTCATCTGTGCTTCCCATAATGTTGTGATAAACCAGGGGTTTGATTTGTTGGTAGACCTAAAATAATTATCATGTTCGTACCGTATAAAACCACCTATTTCTGTCGGATTCCACAATCGTTCTCGGGTAGCTTGATAGGTCTTCTGAAAAAGAGGATCATCTTGATCAAACATGCCAAAGTACCATAGACCAAAGAGAGAGCTTGAGTCTACAATTTCATCTCTTACAAAACCTTCTTGCTTATAATACCCAATTCTAACAAAGGCATCTAAACTTGGTGAAAAGAGATTATCTGTCATGGCTTTCTTGATTTCATTGGCTGCCTTTTTATAATCACGCATATGATTTCTTTTGTCCAAAAGTTCAGAAAACTTCGCTGCGGCCATTAATCCACCATACGTACTAGCACAAGTATATGTTGATACACCGATCTTTTCTTCCCAGAGATCGTATGATGCCAGAGGCAATCCAGTATCTTTATCTCTGAAACTAATTAAGAAACGACCCATCTTTTCAATAAGCGGCTTATACAAAAATTCAATAAATTCTAAGTCTTTTGATTTTTCGTAGTGATTCCAAAGTGCAAAGAGCACGCCCGCAGTTTCATCTTCCTGAATAGGTAACTGAAGAATCTTGTCCTTCAGCCATTCACCTTGTGAAGTCGTTGAGTGCCAAGTTGAACCTAAACTTTCATCACTTCGGTAGCGATGATGCAAATAGCCATCAGGATGCATAACATCTTTACAGAAAAGGAAAAATTCTTTGGTAGCTTCATGATATCCAGCTTTATCTAAAGTAGTAGCAATAAACGCAGCGTCCCTTGGCCACATATAACTATAGTCATCTTTGCCATACTCAATCATTTCACTGTCACCACTGGCAATAATACTGCCTCTATTATCTGTGTGACTTCTCAGTACAAAGAGAGACGTATCAAATAATTTTTTCTGTTCAGGAGGCAGGCTATCTGTATCAAACTCGCGCGTGTTTAACCAAGCATTCCAATAACTTTCGGTTGAATGCAACATTGCCTTTGGAGTCTTACTAACTACTAAATTATTAAGTTCATAGGCATCCTCCAGAGATTTACCTACTGCTATCCAATAATACACACGAGATTTTGATTTATTAGCACAAGAGGTACTAAAACGAACAACAGAGTCAACGGAACCATGCTCAACAGCATTCTGTGTGAGAACTGAGTCCTCAGCATCTCTAAATGAGCCTTCCTTTCCTTCATATTCGAACGCCCCAACAGTATAATCATCTATCCCTGAACCATTCTCAGTCTGACCATTCACAATAAACACACGTCTACCTTTATAGTGAACTACTGAATTATGTGTGGGGTCATAAAATGCTGTATTACGCTTTTTAGATTCTGAAATATGAAATATTTGATGAAAAAAGATCTTTACATCAACATATTCGTCAGAGTGATTATACACATCGACTTGTCGCAGAAAGACATCTTTCTCATTATACACTGAGTCTTCCATAACGAGAGTAATGTTAAGTTTAGAACTTTTGCACACTAAGTATCCAACCATTGATTCTGGCTTATAGCCAATAGATATCTCCCAGCTACCATCATTCAACCAAGAAAAAGCATTGTTCACAGAAACACCAATTCTGTGCTTATGACCAGCAACATGATTTTCTAAACCAACGTATGGGTAATAAAAGTCTCTGACAAAACCGAATTCATCGAGACAAACCAACATTTTTCCATTTCCAAGTGTAAGAGCTCTGGGCATACTATAACTATACCAGTGTAAGGAAACCTTCTACAAGATATCAAAGGCACTCAAGCTACCACAAAAGCAAAAATCGTTAGAGTAATCGTTCTTGCAAATCAGCTAATGCGATAGTGAATCTTCTATACGCTTCATGTGGATCAGAATATGGACTAAAATACGCATGAACATCTCCATCAGCAGCCCATTTTGTACACATGTAGTAAAAATGGTCACTGGTCTGTAGACGACGCCAATCATTTACAAGCTCTGCATCATTACTTAAAAGGACTCGAGACTCCATGTCATACATAATTTCTAGAGTATCTATCTGATAGGGATTATCTCGCCAAGCCGTTATGTCTCTGTCTACGTCGGCCCATGAAATTGGTTCAACAACATCGTAAGTATCTAATTTTGATTTATCTAAACAGTTTTTCTTAATTTTCCGATCACATACAGGAGTAAATATCTGTGTGGGCGTAACAAACCTATTCCATTTTTTTTGTAAAAATGCAGCTACGAATGCTTCAAAAAAAGTAAAAATACCTGTATCTGCCCACTGGTGTTCACCAAAGGTTTCAAAATCCATAAATAGGTTAACTATTTCTTCCTCAGGATACACCTCAATCCACTCTAAGTACTGCTTAACCGTTAATGGCCATGCAGGCCAGGATTTTTCTGAAAATCGAAAAGCCACATCATCCGATAACTGAGCATGCTTTAACAAAACGGGCAATTGATATTTTGTTTTAGCTATATAAGGAACCGTGCGTTTTCTACCCCAAAGGTATCTATCAACTCCTTCAGTAAGCATGCCTGCATACCCAAGTTCTTCAACTAATTGAGCTATATCATTATTAAAAATAAGCTCAGTATTTCTAAAAGCACTTGGCCGTGCACCCAACAAATTGAATAAAATGTCGGAATGCTGCTGCACCTGCTTTTTAAACTCAGTTGGAGAGTAGAGGGCAGCCAAAGAATGATAATACGTTTCAGCTAAGAACTCGACTTGGCGAGATTTGGCAAGTTTCTTTAAAATCGGAATGAGATCTGGAGCATACGCTTCAACCTGTTCGAGAAAAACCCCTGACAGGGACATAGAAAAATAAAAGTCAGAATGCTTTTTAACCAGCTTAAGTAACAGAGTAAGCATCGGCCGATATGACTTTTCAGCCACTTTTAAAAAGATTTCTTTATTATCGTCCGCTTGGTTCTTTTTCCCTACACCTGAAAAATAATCTGTCCCAGTACCTACATCAAAAACACTAATATCTGCTAAGCGGTACGGTTGATGCAACTGAAAATAAAAACATACTTTGGGCATGAGGACTACTTTCCAAGAATAGCTCGTAAGTACGACTGCTTTACTTTTGTAGCTGCATTACCCCAAGTAATGTGCTCTAAGTCGTTGAGTTGATTACTCACAACTTTTCTCGAGTGGTTTGGATCCAAAATAAGTTCTTTAATTGCGGTTGTCATCTTATCTAAATCCCAAAAATCTAGTGCAACTGCTCCATGTAACACTTCACTTACCCCGGCATTTTTTGAAATTATAACTGGTGTGTGACGTTGTGCTGCTTCAACGGCAACTAAACCAAATGGTTCAGAGATTGATGGCATCACAAACACGTCAGCTCGATCAAGAAGTGTATCGCGTTGCTCGCTACGAACAAAACCACTAAAAAGAACTGATGCAGATAGATGCCTCGTTGCAGAGGTTAATAAGAGTTCATGATACATATCACCCGAACCGGCAACAATAAACAACGCATTAGGAATTGAAGCAAGCACCGACTGGGCAAGTTGTATAAAGTACTGCACTCCTTTATGGAGAGTAAGCCTACCCATAAACACAACGACCGGTCGTTTCTGTGCAAAGTGATGATTCCCCGGATTAGGTTGGGACTCAGGTGAAGAGGCTCCGTTGTGCGCTACGTCAATTTTTTGAGCATCTATACCATACTTATTGACTAATAAACTCTTGGTGTAATAACTTACCGCAATAACTCTATCTGCTTGAGTCATACCTTCGTGTTCAATATGTGAAATAAAGTGATTACCTTGATTTAATCCAGCGCGATCATACTCAGTGCTGTGCACATGAGCAATAAAAGGCTTTCCTGTCTTCTTTTTGAGTGTCTGTGCTGCTGGAAAAGACATCCAATCGTGCGCATGAATAACATCAGTATGCTTCTCAATTGATCCAGAGCGAGAACCAATAACACGGGCATACTCTTGCACCCGTTGTTCAAGCTCAGAGTGAGGTAACAATCTCAACTTTTCTGGAGATAAACTATCCTTAGCAGTCACGAAACTTCTAATCACACCATCTGAACTATAACTCGCAAAGGGAGGATACAACACTTTTTGTCCCAGCCGTTCTTCCCAGGTTGGATCGACACAAGAAATAATTTTCATATGATCAACACCCTGCGAAAAGTGATAGGGCAGAGCAAACTGAATAGTAGTCTGATCTTGAGAAAGAGCTTCTGTCAGGCCTTTGCAGGCAACCCCCAAACCACCACTGTTGTGGGGAGGATATTCCCAGCCAATCATAAATACATTTTGATTATTCATAGTAACGCATCACAAAGTAGACCGTTTTTCAGTCATGTTTTCAGTGTAATACTTTTAGGATGTGCTGTGCAAGCGTAAATCTCGAAAAAATACTGAATATACGGTTTATTTTTTGTGAATAATATATTGTTTTGGAAGTACAGGACAAACAGTAGCATCAGTAATCTGCGTGCTACCAATTCTAGTCCTCCGCAATTCTTTCACAATAGCTCCACAACCAAGGAGTTGACCTACATCGTGAACCAATGATCTGACATACGTACCAGATCCGCAAGATACAGAAAAAGTCACAAAAAATTCTTGGGCAGAACTATCTTTAGATACAGAAATGAGAGTAATATCTAGTATCGTAATTGTTCTTTTAGGTAAATCTGCAGTAGAAAGTTCGCCCGATAGAGCAAGATCATACATTTTTTTACCTTTTCTTTTAACTGCAGAGAAGGCTGGAACTGTTTGCTCAGATTCACCTTGAAATGAATTAAGCGCAGTACTAATAGCTTTTTCAGTAATATCTTCAATCTCTGTCCAAAATTTTTCAGATACACGTCTCCCCATCGCATCATAGGTGTCGGTAGTTATACCAAGCTGAGCAGTAACTAAATATTTTTTATCTTGCTTTAAATATTTGGGCTGTTGTTTGGTGTATTTTCTACCTACTAGCAGTAACAGCAATCCCGAGGCTAACGGATCCAGAGTACCAGTATGTCCTACTTTTCGTATTCCAAACACTTTTCTAGCCCAATTCACTAATGTATGACTTGAAACACCACTAGGCTTATCTACAGCTAACAAACCGCCCTTGTTTTCCAAAATAGATTGAACCGTATCCAGATCATGCATGTTGGCATTGTATCATTGATCTTTACAGCCCCCTCATTAAGCCAGTACACTATATAGATACCGCCCATGAACAGCATCACAACATCACCATCAAACGAAGATTTATCACTCCATGCACGATCAATTCGACGGTCAATTCTTACTATGTTGACTGAAGCTGGCAGTGGACATACCGCTGGAGCTCTTGGCATGGTTGAGGTGTTTGTAAGTTTATATTTTAAACTCGCAGAGCAAAAAGCTGATAACCCCAGCTGGCCAGAAAGAGACTATGTGCTCCTTTCTGCAGGTCACATCTGTCCTGTGCTGTATGCAACGTTGGCTGAAAGGGGATACTTTCCTCTGTCAGAACTAGCAACACTCCGTGATATAAACTCACGATTACAAGGGCATCCACATTTGCATTCACTACCTGGAATCGAAATTTCTTCTGGACCACTGGGACAAGGTCTATCCCAAGCAATTGGTTTGGCAATGGCATTTCAATTAGACAAAAAAACGAATCATGTCTTTTGCATACTCAGCGACGGTGAGCAACAAGAAGGCCAAACATGGGAGGCATATATGTACGCAGGTAGTCACTCATTATCAAACATTACTGTTTTTATTGACAGAAATAACATTCAAATTGGGGGCACCACAGACCAAGTTCTTCCCATTAACCCACTCGATGAAAAAATTCGAGCCTTTGGTTGGAATACGATAACTATTGACGGGCACTCATATTCAGCAATTGAGAATGCCGTGTCAGATGCCCAAGAATCTGATCAGCCTACGGCAATTATATGCAATACAACACCCGGTAAAGGGGTCAGTTTTATTGAGAATGATTTTACCTGGCATGGTAAACCACCTACAGAATCAGAATTACAACGTGCTCTAGAAGAGCTCACATAACTATGGCAAAAGAAAACAATAAAACCACTAGAGATGGTTTCGGCGAAGCATTAGTCGAAGCAGCAACAAAAAACTCAGCCGTTGTAGCTCTGACTGCAGACTTAAGAGAATCAATGCGGCTTGATGCTTTTGCCCAAACTTTTCCAGATCGTTTTTTCGAGATGGGTGTTGCCGAAGAAAATATGGTTGGAGCTGCTGCGGGTCTTGCGCTAGCTGGAAAAATTCCTGTTGCCTGTAGCTATGCAGTCTTCAACCCTCAAAACGCGATGGGTCCGATTAGGACTTCAGTCTGTTATTCAAAAACAAATGTCAAAATTATCGGCGGGCATGCTGGGATATCTACTGGACCAGACGGGGCAACGCATCAAGCCCTAGAAGACATTGCCCTTATGAGAACGCTGCCAAACATGATTGTGGTTGTACCGGCAGATTACCAAGAAGCAAAAAAAGCAACTCATGCAATCATTGAACATCACGGGCCAGCATACCTTCGTATTGGAAAATTTCCAACTAACGCTGTCACAACTGAGTCAGCGACTTTTGAACTTGGTAGAGCAACCACACTACGTCAAGGCAACACTGTAGCTATAATTGCCTGTGGAACAATGGTTTCTGAAGCACTCAGAGCCGCTGAATTGCTTGAGAAGTATTCTATTAGTGTCGAAGTACTGAATATGCACACGATTAAACCGTTCGATCGATTCTCGATTCTAGAGTTAGTACAACAAAAAAAACTACTTATCTCGATGGAAGAACACCAAATCACTGGAGGACTAGGATCTGCAATTGCTGAGGTGCTTTCTGAACTGTCTCATCATCCACCGCTGCATCGAATGGGAATGCTCGATACCTTTGGAGAATCAGGACCAGATAGAGAACTGCTTAAGAAATATGAGCTTACAGCTGAAGCCGCAGTTGCATTAGTACTCGATGAACTTTGAACGCTGCTCTAACAAAACAGTTATATTTGACAAGCCGGACAGAAATAGGTTCCTCGGCCGGCAATTTTTTCTTTAATTATTTTTGCTCCACAATTAAAACAAGCTTCACCTTCACGACCATACACAAGAACCTCTTTTTGGTAATCTCCAGAAAATCCATCCACATGTCGAAAATGTTCAATAGTAGCACCACCCAATGTAATACCTTTTTCCAAAACAGCTTTTGAAGCATCAAGTAATCGTTCAGTTTCTGAATATGAAAGTGTTGTAGCTCTTCGATACGGGCTTATTTGAGCCAAGTTAAGTGCATCACATACATAAATATTTCCTAATCCACTCATAATTTTGGAATCTAATAACACAGATTTAATGACTCTATTTGTCTTCAGAACGTGCTGCCAAAGATAGTGTGTTGAAATTACTTCATCAATCACATCAGGAGCATATTTAGAAAACTCATGTTGCACTTCTGTTGCAGTTAGCAATCGAACCCAGCCAAAAATACGTTGATCATTAAAGAAGAGAAATGAGCCATCACCAAAATCAAAAGTAATCCGCGTGTGTCCACTGGGAAGTGACTCAACCCAATCTGCAGTCGGGTGCCCGCCACCAAACCGAGTTTCTCCGTCAACATAAATCAATTGACCTGTCATCTTAAGATGAACCAAAAAACTCATTTCATTGTTTAAATGAATTCTAATAAGCTTCGCTTTTCTTGAGATATCAGTGATAGTGCCACCAAGACAATCTTTAACGGTACCTTCAAAGGATTTTTCCTTGTGAACAATTAGATTTGCCAATTGCTTTCCTGGCAAAACTTCTTGTAGTCTACGCACTACCGTTTCAACTTCTGGTAATTCTGGCATGATGTGCCCTATTGTACACGTCACTGCAATTGTTACAAAGCGACATTGCTTTCTCTGTAGTCGAGTATTACAATGTCGCACGATGCAAAAAGAACAAGAACGATCACTTAATATACAAGGTTTAAAAAATAAGATAGATTCTTTAGACGTTGTTACCGTTAGAAATACAGTCTTCAAAAACTTACATCTATTGTTTTTGCTACTATCAGCTGAATCAATATCTGAACATGACTTTACTGTTGAGAGCTCACTAGAAATAATTACTCTTTCAGCAGAAACCGTGTATTTGGAACAGAGACTAGAAAGCTTCACCCGACAGGTACATTTAGACCTAACAATGTATGATGCCCTAAACAAGCCCCAGGAAGCTGCAAAATACCTGCTTCAAGCAGAAACTCTCGCTCGTATTCTTGATAGAGTTGCGACATATATAGGGGAATCAACACATTTTTATACTACAATTCAACGAATTGCAAACCACGATGTGTATATAAATCTTGAAGACTCAGTTGTTGAACAAAGCAGAGCAACGCTAGATGTACTTGAAAAAATGCTCACTTCACAAGCAATAAGTATACTAAGCCTGATTGCTACAAAAAAATCCACCTGAGGTGGAATGCTGGGTGGGTCCGCCGGGACTCGAACCCGGGACGCACAGCTTAAAAGGCTGTCGCTCTAACCGACTGAGCTACGGACCCACTTTTCTTCATTAATAAGAACTGGAGTATTTTATCTCAAAATCAAAGAATAGAAAAGTACCAAGACAGCAGCGTCTCTTGAGCACAGAGGCGAATTTTAAAGCACATATATAACACTATAAACTATGTATCTTAATGAATACTATAAATACACTTGAAATTAACACGAAAATTATAGATACTATGTGTAAGGATTTTCAACAGCATGCCAAGCAATAAACTACTTTATATACTTCCAGACGTCACTTACTTTGCAGAATTACTTCCGACAAAAAAAGAATTCACCTTTGCCGTGCAGTCATTCCGTCAAGTAAATGGAGAATTTCTAGATGATACAGAATTTTTGCCTGAAAATGTAGATAAACTCTTTAGTAAATTTAAGGGAGAAAACTTCACATCACTCATTCTTCCAGATTTTCTTTTTACTGACACAATCGTCTCTGTAAAAGAAACTGATGAAAAAGCTGTAATAGTACATCTCAAAGAAAAATTGCTTCCATCACTTGGATTAACAACAGACTCTCACTATGTAAATACTTTCGTACTCAACCAGTTCAAAGGCGAATCAAAAGTGCAGATTAGTGCGATTGAAAAAAGTCTCTTAGCTCCAATTAGAGTCAGCGCTAAAAATCATGACGTCAGTTTTGAAGGTGTCACTGCGTTAAGTTGGAGTGCTAAATCTATCATCTCTCTTGAACCAAGTATTAGTATTCTTCAAGTCGGTAGTAAATTATATTCATCACTTCACTACATTGGTATTGACCAAACGACTGTTGCGGAGCTTGATGAAATTTCAAATATAATTGAGACAATTAAAACACTCAAAGGTGGAGAACCAAGCATTCAAACCATCTACTTGCTTTCAAACGCAATTGTAGAAGAAGAATTAACAGATAAACTCAAATCGATACTTCCTATACAACAGCTGGCATCATTTAAAGAAGAAGATGCAAAGATGCCATCTTACATTAAATATATTATTGAGTCTGGCATGAAGACTCTCTCAATTCCAGATTATCTGGCACCTTCATTTGAAATTGAAAAAGCAACCGCTGAGGACGAAAAAACAATCGAAGCATTAACACAAGGAGCCCAGGAAAGAGACACAGAAGAGGATTCTGAAGAAGTAGAAACAAAAGATACGAATACAACTGATACTCTTCCTACTCCAACTCTTCCTGATGCCTCAGCCACAACAACCGCAGCTCTGAGTCAGATTAAACACTTAGACCTCTCAGTAGATACATCTAATATATCCATTGAAGAACAGAACCAGACAGATACAAAAGATGAACTAGCTTCAGTAGAAGTCAAACCTGAGGAACCGGAAACATCAGATGAGAATAGTAAAATAGATAGTAACAGTGATACGCTTGAAACCAAAGAACCTGATACCAACCACGTTGAAGAATCTAAAAGTACTTCTAAAGTGACTGAACCAGAGGAGGACACAGAAATGTCTGATGAAATAGAAACAACAGCTGAAGAAAAAGAACTCTCAACAGATAGTTCACTTTACGATGCAGATTCAATTGATTTACGCAAGTTTTCAATAGACGGTGGCGACACTACAAAATCGGAAACAGCAAAAAATTCAAAAAAAACATCAAATGTTATAAAAAATAGTTCTGGAGTTGGTACTATGATGAAAATGGTTTTCATAACTCTCGCCGTATTTTTCGCAACTGTTGCTGTAGGTGTTGGAGTTGGATTAGGACTTCTAAAAGTAACCCAACAGGATACTCAAAATGAGGCTACTCCAGTTGTTGTTGAAACTCAGTCACCGGAACCAGAGGCTACAGAATCAGCAGAAATACAAGAAATTGTTAAGTTTGACCCAACAACGGGATACTCTGTACTCATCGTAAATGCTACAACAAAAGCCGGGTATGCAGGCACTATCAAAACAGACTTAACCGACGCCGACTTTGATGATGTCGATGCGGCAAATGCTAAAGGTGAGTATGAAGAAGGCAACTTTATTTTAGTTGATGAAGAAATGCCTGGACTGAAAGAATACATCGAAAAAGCAACAAATTTAACATTTGAATTAGATTTAGAAAATAAAGAACAAGAAGACACAGCAAGCGCCTATGACTTTGTAATAGTGCTATCAGAGTAGATTTTGTCCCTTGTTCTACCCGAAAAGAACGATATAATTCAAATTGTCTGACCGACATACACATTACATACAAATAAACACATAATGTGTCTGTTGTTCTTTTTTTGTGAAATTAAGTAGTAAACATAGAAAAGATCAAACCATGGCTGCAGGACTACACATCTCAATTTCTGCTGAGACACTTCTCACAATCGGTGGTATTTCTATCACCAATTCAATGCTCACAAGTCTAATTGTCAGTGGACTTATCATCGCTTTCGCTTTGATGGTTAACCTTAAACTTAAGGACACATCAAACCCGAGAGGCCTTCAGAATTTTGCTGAATGGATTATCGAATCTCTCCACAACTTAGTACACGGCGTAACGGGTGACTTAAAAAAGACCCGTCTTTTTTTACCATTTGTCGGTACATTCCTCATTTGGATTTTGCTTAATAACTGGCTTGGTTTATTGCCTGGAGTTGGAACTATTGGCTTGCAAGAGGAAGTTGAATCCACTGAAATTGAAGAACATGCTAGTAGTTTAGTTACACAAACATATGCGGTTACTGAACCAGTAGAGATAGATGCTACTACCCACACTGAGGTAGAATTAGTTGACACAAACGAAGAAGTAACTATAGAAGAAGCACACCAAGAACCTGCTGCTGAATCTGAATATAAGGAAGAATCAGCTCACGGAGAAGCAAAAACAAAATTTGTACCATTCCTTCGTCCTGGAACAGCCGACCTCAACACAACACTTGCACTCGCTATTGTCTCAGTCTTTATGACTCAAGTATTTGGTGTTCAGGCATTGGGTTTGAGTTACTTTAAAAAATATATTAATTTCTCAAATCCAATTATGACATTTGTTGGATTCTTGGAAATTATTTCAGAATTTGCCAAAATCATTTCATTTGCCTTCCGTCTCTTTGGAAACATCTTTGCAGGTGAAGTTCTCTTGGTAGTTATTTCAGCACTGTTACCAATTATCGCACCAATGCCATTTTATGGTCTCGAGATCTTTGTTGGATTCATCCAAGCTCTCGTATTCGCAATGTTATCATTAGTATTTTTTAATATGGCTACCCAAAGCCATGAACAACATTAATTAGAGGAGGAAAACATGTCAACAGAATTAGCAGTTGCATTAGTCATGGGAATAGGAAGTATCGGTCCAGCATTAGCAATCGGTATGCTTGTCTCAAAAGGTCTTGAAGCTATTGGAAGAAACCCAGAAGCAGCAGGAAAAATCCAAACAAACATGATTCTTGGTATCGCTTTTGCTGAAGCTATCGCAATTTACGCTTTGGTTGTAGCACTTATCTTGAAGTTTGTTTAATACACTTTAGAAACAGAAACACGAAAAGGAAATAGTATGGATATACAACTTACACAGATTCTCTTTCAGATAATCAACTTTTCTGTAGTTGTTGGTGCTGTTAGTTTCTTACTCTACAAGCCAGTACTTAAAATCTTTGATGAAAGATCGAAACGTATAGCCGAAGGAGAAAGAGCTGCCGTCAAAGCACAAAAAGCTTACAGTGAAATTGAGAAACGACAAAAAATAGTAGAATCAGAGCTCAAAAAAGAGCGAAACAAAGTTATTAAGGATGCACAAACAGAAGCAGGAGAACGCAGAGATACAATAATCTCAGATGCAAAAGCTCAAGCAAAAGTTGAAATTGCTGAACTTAAAACTCAATGGGAAAACGAAAAAGCAATGCTTTTTAAGAAAGCTGAAAAAGATATGGCTGAATCAATTCTTTCGATTTCTGAAAAAGTAATTGGTGATGCTCTTGATAAAAAAGCAGCATCTCAACTCATTGACAGCGAACTTAAGAAAATCATTAAGGCATTATAAATACTATGAAAAGTACAGAACTTACCGTTACAGTTTCCACGGCTGTCCAGTTGAGCCCAGCTCAAGAAAAAGACATTATCGCAGCTATAAAACAGAAACATGCAGTTTCGTCTGTAACTATCGAAAAAGTTGTTGACCCAGCCCTTATTGGTGGTATTAAACTCACTATTAATTCAGTCGAGTATGATGGCACCATCACAGGAAAGCTAACCAAGCTCAAGTCTCAACTTATGAGTCAGTTGTAAGAATTGAAAGCAGAGATCCATGAAAAAGAATACACAAAAGGAATTTAGCACATCAATTTCGAAGATTATTTCTAATCTAGATGTAGTCACAGAAGCTGAGGCTGTAGGAACCGTTCTCTCCTTTGGAGATGGAGTTGTTACTGTCACTGGACTCGATGATGTTCAATCAGGAGAACTTATTGACTTAGGTTCAGGCGAGTTTGGACTCACACTCAACCTTGAAAAAGAAAAAACAGGTATTGTTGTACTCGGAGACGCTTCACATCTATCTGCAGGCCAAACAGTAAAAAGAACTGGCCGTATTCTCTCCATTGGTGCATCTGACGCTATCTTAGGTAGAGTTGTTGATGCTCTTGGTCAACCGGTTGATGGTAAAGGCGATTTTCCCGTTCAAAAATATATGCTTCTCGAACAAAAAGCGCCAGGTATTATGCCACGACAATCAGTATCTATACCACTTCAGACTGGTATAAAAGCGATTGATGCCATGATTCCAGTTGGTAGAGGACAGCGTGAACTTATTATCGGAGACCGTTCAACAGGTAAAACTGCTGTAGCACTTGGCACTATCTTAAATCAAGCTGATCAAAACGTGAAGTGTGTCTATGTCTGTATTGGCCAAAAACGATCATCACTTGCACAAACAATTAAAATGCTTGAAGACCGTGGGGCAATGGAATATACAACTATTGTTTCAGCCACAGCTTCTTCAACAGCTGCTGAGCAATTTTTAGCACCATATTCTGGTCAAGCAATTGCAGAATTCTTTTTAGCACAGGGTGAAGACGTACTTATTATTTTTGACGATCTTACCAAACACGCTCAAGCATACCGTGAAATTTCACTCTTGCTCCGCCGTCCTTCTGGTCGCGAAGCATATCCTGGTGACGTTTTTTATCTTCACTCACGTCTGCTTGAAAGAGCTTGTCGCTTGAATGAAAAGAACGGTGGTGGCTCAGTCACAGCGCTTCCAATCATCGAAACCCAAGCAAACGACGTATCTGCCTACATCCCTACTAATGTTATTAGTATTACTGATGGCCAAATCTATCTAGAGTCTGACCTTTTTAACGCAGGTATGAAGCCAGCTATTAATGTGGGTCTGTCAGTATCTCGTGTTGGTTCATCTGCACAAAGAAAAGCAATGAAGCAAGTTGCTGGAACTATGAAACTTGATCTAGCTCAATTCAGAGAACTTCAGGCATTTGCGCAATTTAGCTCTGACTTGGATGAAAAAACCAAATCTATTCTTGATAGAGGAGAACACGTTAATGCGATCCTTAAACAAGGTTGGGATGTTCCTTTAAAAATGGAAGAACAAGTCGTTGTAATCTACTCAGCAGTAAAAGGATATCTTGATAAAGTAGCCATTGATGACATGCAGAAGTGGGAAAAAGAGTTTTTAGAGTACATGCATAGTTCTTATCCTCAAATTTTTGAAAACCTTGTTAAGGAATTAAAATTAAATGATGCAATCGAGGCAGAGTTAAAGACAGCCATTCAGGTGTTTAATGATACTCACACCGAATTAGTTCCAGTAGCAGAAGAGGAGTAGTAACGGACTTGTATGCCGAATACACGACAAATCGTTCAGCGAATTAAGACTGCCGGTAATATCTCTAAGATTACAAAAGCAATGGAGATGGTTTCTGCAAGTAAAATGCGTCGTGCTCAAGCAGCCGCTTTAGCTACTAGACCTTACACCAACGCCCTTAACGCATCACTTCAATCACTCGCTGCGGCCTCAAGCACAACTGTTCACCCGCTGCTCACCGAGCACGATACTGGTGTTGATATTGCCGTGATCATCTCGACTGACAAAGGTCTCTGTGGAAGCTTAAACCAAACATTATTTAAAGAAACAATAAGTTGGCTTAAATCTCATCCCAACGGGAAAGTTGTGGCTGTTGGTAAAAAATCAGTTGGTTTTGCTCGAATATCTGGCATTGAGCTCTACGCTCAGTTTATTGAGCTACCAGACCAAGTATCTTCTTCTGACACCATTGCCATTAGTACACTCATTCGTGAAGGATTCCTTGATCAAGAATTTAGATCAGTTTCGCTCATCTACATGGACTTTGTAAGTACCTTGGTCCAAAAAGTATGTGTACAACAGGTATTACCTCTACCAAAAATTCAGGCCGAAAATGAAGCTCTTGTTGATAAACTAAATGAAGCTGAATACATCTTTGAGCCTAGTGCACATGCTATTTTAAATAACTTGCTGCCTTATTATCTGGAAAACAGTGTGTATCAGGCATTTCTTGAAGCACGTGCCAGTGAACACAGTGCTCGCATGGTGAGTATGAAGAATGCAAGTGAGAACGCTGGAGAGTTGATGTCTGATCTTCGACTCGTATACAATAAATCACGTCAAGCAAGTATCACCTCAGAACTACTTGATGTGGTAACCGCATTATTAGCCCAAGACTCATAAGGAAAACCAAAAATCAAAAAGGATAGTATGAAAAACGAAATAAAAAACACCGGAAACATCACTCAAATTGTTGGACCAGTTGTTGATATAGAATTCAAGGACAAACTTCCAGCAATCTATACTGCACTCATCCTAACTAGAGAAGGTAAAGAAGACATTTATTTTGAAGTAGAACAACAAATTTCTGATAGTGAAGTTCGTTGTATTTGTCTCGCTTCTACCGATGGACTCAGCAGAGGACTTGAAATTTCCGATACAGGCGCACCAATCTCAGTTCCAGTTGGCGACGTTACACTAGGACGTGTTTTCAACGTTACTGGAGATGTCATCGATTTAGGTGAACCTCTGGCTCCTGGATACCAAACACAACCAATTCACAGACCAGCGCCTTTACTTATTGATCTTGAAACTGCCCCAGCCATGCTCGAAACAGGCATCAAAGTTATCGACTTAATCTCACCTTTTGCAAAAGGTGGTAAAGTTGGTGCATTCGGTGGAGCAGGTGTGGGTAAAACAGTTATCATTCAAGAACTTATCCGTAACATCGCTGAAGTTCACAAAGGTCACTCAGTTTTTGCAGGTGTGGGTGAGCGAACCCGTGAAGGAAATGACCTGTACTACGAAATGAAAGAATCAGGTGTGCTCGAAAGTACTGTCATGTGCTTTGGACAGATGAATGAACCACCAGGAAACCGTCTTCGTGTTGCTTTGACTGCACTAACAATGGCTGAACACTTCCGTGATGAAAAACATGAAGATGTGCTTCTGTTTATCGACAACATTTTCCGTTTCACCCAGGCTGGTGCTGAAGTATCTGCACTGTTGGGCCGTATTCCATCAGCTGTTGGATACCAGCCAAACCTCGCTACTGAAATGGCTACGCTACAAGAACGTATTACATCAACAAAAGACGGATCTATCACTTCAATTCAAGCAATCTACGTACCAGCTGACGACTACACAGACCCAGCTCCTGCAACAACCTTTGCGCACATCGACTCAACCATTTCATTGGATCGTCGTTTAGCAGAACAGGCACTGTTCCCAGCTGTTGATCCACTTAACTCGTATTCAAAGGTACTTGAACCAGCTATCGTTGGCCAGGAACATTTTGATGTTGCTCGAGGTGTTCAAAAGGTTCTTCAACGTTACAAAGAATTACAAGATATTATCGCAATCCTTGGTATTGATGAACTGAGCGACGATGATAAAAAGATTGTGGCTCGTGCACGTAGAATTCAAAGATTCCTTTCTCAGCCATTCTTTGTGGGTGAACAGTTCACCAATATTCCAGGTGAATATGTTCCAATCACTGAAACAGTTCGCGGATTTAAAGAAATTCTCGAAGGAAAGCATGATGCACTTCCAGAGCAAGCTTTCTACATGGTAGGTACTATCGATCAAGCAATCGAAAAGGCAAAGACACTCTAGCCAAATGCAAAAATTAACGTTAACCGTCGTATCACAAGAAAGAAAGTTACTCGAAACTGAAGTCGAGTCAGTTTCTGCGATCACAACTCAAGGCGAAATTACTATCTTAGCTCGTCATATCCCATTGTTTACTCAGTTGAAGACTGGTGAGCTAAGATACTTTGAGGGAGAGAGAGAACACTCAATTGTGGTATCTGACGGGTTCTTAACGGTTAATCCTAACAATGAAGTAATAGTAATGGTGGACAGTGCAACTCTTGCACGTGACATAAGTGTCGCTCAGGCTGAAGAAGCGATTTCTGCCGCTAAAGAGACCATGAAAATTTCTGAAAATCGTCGAGAACTTATCATGGCTGAAGCGTCTTTGAAGAGAGCAATGCTTGAAATCAAAGTTGCTCAAAAGCGCGGTCTATAAGTCCATTTTCACTTATTTTCACACAAAAATTACATTATCTGCTTGTCACATACAAAAGACACGGTATACTAGGAACATTATGTCAAACAACGACACAAACAAAATCGAACTTACAAAAGAAGGTCTAGAAGAACTCCAGACTGAACTTACCCAACTAAAAGAGCAAAAACTTGTTGCCGTTATCAAACGCGTTGCAAAAGCTCGCGAATATGGAGATCTTTCTGAGAACGCCGAATACCATAGCGCAAAAGAGGAGCAAGAATTTATTGAAACTCGTATCGAAGAAATTGAACTTATCATTTCTCGTTCTGTAGTTGTTCAAAATACACGCAGTAAAAGCAATATCGGTATTGGCACAACTGTAATAGTTTCAAAAAAAGGTTCAAAAGAGAAAAAAGAACTTAAGGTTGTTGGTGAGTTTGAGGCGGATCCAGTTTTAGGAAAAATTTCAGTTGGCTCTCCATTAGGGGAAGCTCTAGTTGGTAAGAAGAAGGGCGATAAAGCAGTCTTTCAAGCTCCAGCGGGGGAAATTGAATACACAATAGTAGAAATCAAATAAGTACTAATACTAACAAAAAATGTAAAAAACCCGCATACAAGCGGGGTTTTTAGTTTTAAAGGAACTAATGCAATCAGTAACTGAACTTTTTATGGATCTTGTCCAAATTGATAGTGTCTCCGGCGAAGAGGAAGAGATGATTCAAGAAATAGTCCGTTTTTCAAAACAGAACTGTGATCTCGAAGCAAATGTTGACTCACATGGCAATGTAACAATCCAAACAGATGGAACAGGTGAGGCACTTTTCTTATGCGCCCATTTAGATACTGTAGAACCAGGTAGAGGAATTATTCCAGAACTCAAAGATGGCATTATTCGCAGTACTGGCAACACTATTCTTGGTGCCGACGATAAAGGTGCCGTTGCTGCCATACTTGTAGCGCTTCAACACATAACAACAAACTCAAAGATTAAATGGCGGCCTCTTGATATTGTCTTTACTGTTTCTGAGGAAGAAGAGTGCAAGGGCGCAAAGGGATATGATACATCAGCTCTTAGAGCAAAAACAGGAATCATTTTTGATGGCACAGGACCAATCGAAACAATCATGTCGGCATCTCCCTACTACGCACGATTTGACATTGAAATACAAGGAAAATCAGCTCATGCTGGCTATCCAGAAAAAGCTACCGCAGCACTTCCTACATTTCTTTCTTTAGCTACTGAAATAAAAAAATTGCGATCAAACGATTTGCTCATAAATATTGGTAAGATATCTGGGGGAAATGCTCGAAATACAGTGATGGGAAAAATAATAATGCATGGTGAAGTAAGAAGTTTTGATCTAGCCACCTTTCAGAACGGACTGAGTACATTGCAAGCATTACTAGATACTCCTTATGCATGTGAGATCATATCAGAAATCGTGATTGAGAATCCTGGGTACAGTCATACAGAAGATGAAATAGATTCCATGACAAAAATTATTGATTCAGCACTGAATACAACCACCACTCACAAAAAATCGTTTGGTGTTTCAGACGCAAACATTTTTAACCAGTCGCCAAATCTGAATGTATATAACCTTGGGGATGGAAGCAAACATGCACATACAACCAGAGAAGAAACTAGTGTATATGCACTCGAACGTATGCAAGAGCTTATTCTCAAACTCGCCGATAGCTCAACAAAAATTAGCCAAGAGGAAAGATAGCAAATAATGTATAATCAAGACGCACAAATTAATCAAAATAAAGCAGTACAAAGCACAAAAAGGACCGCCGGCATGTCGCGAATGGACGAAACAATTCAAGCAAAAAAAGATAAAAGAGCTCAATTAGAAGCACAAGGTATTACTGTGCATCCTCATTTCTTTGATAAGAAGTTTACTATTGCTCAAGTTCGAGAAATGATGGATCAATCAGTTCAAACTGCTGGTCGCATCATGTCCATCAGAGCACATGGAAAAGTTGTGTTTCTTGATCTACAAGACTCTACAACCAATATCCAAGTAATGGTACGAGAAGCTGAAGTTGATTCCAAAGCATTCGAGTGGCTAAAAACATTAGTCGACCGAGGTGATTATCTAGGAGTGTCTGGTACCGTAATGACCACAAAAACTGGAGAACTAACCATCTTAGCAACTGAGTTTCAGATGCTTTCTAAAGCACTTCGACCAATTCCAACAGCCTTTAATGCAGCAGATAATAAAGAAGTTCGTTTTAGAAAACGATACGTCGACATGCTCATTAATCCAGACACAAAAAGAATTCTTGATGCTCGCTGGTTAATTGAAAAAGAGATCCGTCGGTTTCTTCAAGATCAACATGATTTTATTGAAGTTGAAACGCCAATCTTACAACCTTTATATGGCGGCACAAATGCAACTCCATTTACCACTCACATGGATGCACTTGATAGTGATTTCTACCTACGCATCGCTCCAGAACTCTACTTAAAACGGCTAATTGTAGGTGGTTACGATAGAGTCTTTGAGATTGCCCGCAACTTCCGCAATGAGGGTATTGATCAAACCCATCAACCTGAGTTCACTATGATCGAATGGTACGAGACCTATGCAGACTACACTCGCATGATGAATGTAGCAGAAGCTCTGGTTAAACACCTCACCTTTAAACTCTACGGTAACCATGAGATTACCGTTGGTGAAAAAATCATTGATATTGCTGGTGACTGGCCTCGAGTACGAATGGATGAAGCACTTAAACAACACGCAAATATCGACTTTGACTCTCTTTCAGACGAAGAAGTGAAAGCACTCATGAAAACCCACAGAATTGAACTAAAAAGCGAGTTCACCAGAGGTAAAGCATTATTTGAGCTCTTTGATGAACTAGTCACTCCTCATTTAATCGCACCAATTTGGATTGTCGACTACCCACGTGACATTTCTCCATTAGCAAAACAACATCGCACCCAACCAGAATTTGCAGAACGCTTTGAAGCCTATATAGGAGGGAAAGAGCTTGCCGATGGTTGGAGTGAGATTGTCGACGCAGTCGATCAACGAAACATCTGGGAAAATGAACAAGCAAATATGCTTCATGGTGACACCGAGGCTCATCCACTTGATGAAGACTTCCTTGAAGCTATGGAACATGGTATGCCACCACTTGGTGGAATTGGAATGGGAATTGACCGTTTAGTCATGTTCCTTACTAACACTTGGAGTATTAAAGAGGTGATTGCCTTTCCAACGCTACGCCCACTTGTTCCACTGCATATCACAGGTAAAAATGCTTCAACAGAGAAAAAAGCAGATTCTGTAGAAATGCCCTCTAGAGAAGCTGCAACAGCACTTTTGGAAAAGTATATTTCAGATGAAGCACTACGCAACCACTCACGCATGGTCGCTCAAGCTATGACTGCTTACGCAAAAGAACTTGGTGAGGATGAAGAACTCTGGTACCAAACTGGTTTGCTCCACGATCTAGACTGGGAAATGTACCCCGACGAACATCCAAATAAAGCCATCAATGAAATCTTAACAGCGTACCCACAAGCCATGCTTGATGCTATTGCGGCACATGCTCCATCTAGAACTGGACGTGATCCAATCACAACATTGGACCGCTACCTCTTTGCCTGTGACGAAATTTCTGGTTTCATTAATGCCGTTTCACTACTTCGCCCAACTGGTCTTGAGGGTATGAAATCAAAATCAATCAAGAAAAAACTTAAAACTAAAGCGTTTGCTGCCAATGTAAGTAGAGAAGATATTGAAGAGGGTTTGCAACTTATTGGTAAAACTGCTGATGAGCACTTTGAGTTTTTGATTTCTGTCTTTTCAAAAAACGACTAATTGTTTTTAAAATATAAAAGTAACTCTAGAATAGCACCCCAGATGGGTGCTATTCTTATACTATGCCATTAGAAGAGAGACATTTTTTTAAGCGACCTGATTTACTTCAAAAAGCAAAACCACGCGAGAAATCAGCACCTCAACGTGAAAGTGAACGAGTTCATCGGGAAAAAAGAAAAGCAACACAAAGAACTGCTGAGAATAGAAGCAGAACTCAAGCATTTATTCTTCAAGAAGCAATGCGAGATGCTTTTACCGGTGAAGCAGAGTACGCAAGAGACCTCAATGAAGAAGCACGAATTGAAAACGACTTAGGTGAAGTACTTGACCCAGATGCCAATACCGCTCTTGCTGAATGGCGAGCTATCCAAGATGAAGAAGACCGGATAGAACAAGAAAAAAAAGAAGCGGCTGAAAAACAACGAAAAGATAATCAAGCCGCAGGCGAAGAAGTGGCTACAAATAGTTTTGAAGTTAGTGCACAAGAAAACCAATCTACAGGATTAAATCGAACAATCGAACAAGAAGTTGCATTAGACGCTGCCCGAAAATTACTATTTGATGATCCCCGACACAGAAATCCTAACGGCAAAAGAAGTGTACACATAGTTTAGTAATACATGCTAAACACACACGTCACTTCAAAAAAAAAAGCTTTCTGCTATACTACCATCAGTTAAAACAACAACAGCACTTGAGATAGTTAGCAGCTATCGATGCTGCTTGGGGTAACAACCAAGCCGGGTAAGCCCGTTACAGCAGGAATGAGTACGGAGAGGTGGCACCGTTCTAGTCATCTTAGAACCCTCTTACTTACATCGCTTGTGTCGATGGGTAAGAGTTTTTTTGTACCTTTTTCCCAAAAGCCAAGCACACTATAAATTATTTTGCACAAACGTGCAGAAAGGGTGCTATGTTGGACATTCAGTTCATTCGCGATAACCCAGAAGTAGTAAAAAATGCCTGTAAAAATAAGCAACTTGAAAGTTCTATCATTGACGAACTTCTAGCTGTCGACGAAAAACGCCGTAAACTACAATACGAAGTCGATAACCTTCGTCAAACAGCCAATCAGAATGCTGACGCCGTAAAGAAAGAAGTTCAAGCAAACGGCAAACCTTCTGCAGAACTTATCGCCAACGGCAAAGAAATCAAAACAGAACTCCAAGGCATCGAACCAGAACTTAAACTTGCAGAAGAAGCATTTACCACACTTATGTACAGTGTGCCAAATGTGCCTGCTGATGAAGTTCCCATTGGAAAAGATGAAGAAGGTAATGTAGTTGTTAGAACTGTTGGAGAACTTCCAAAACTTGATTTTGAGCCAAAACAACACCATGAACTCATGGAAGCACTTGACTTAGTCGACACAGTCAGAGCTGTCCGCATTGGTGGATTTAGATCTTATTTCTTAAAAAATGAAGGGCTCTTGCTTGAACAAGCCATTCTCAACTATTCTCTAAAACTCTTACGCAATGAAGGCTTCACAGCCATGTCTGCACCAATTTTGGTAAACAAAGAAGCCATGGAAGGAACTGGATATTTTCCCTGGGGAAAAGAAGATCACTACAAAACCCAAGATGGTCAAATTTTAGCAGGAACTGCAGAGGTCGCACTCACTGCATATCACATGGGTGAAACACTGAGTGAAGCAGATTTACCTGTCAAAATGGTCGGCATTTCACCATGCTTTAGAAGAGAAGTGGGCACCCATGGGAAAGACACCCAAGGGATAATCCGGGTCCATCAATTTAATAAAGTGGAACAAGTCGTCTACACTATTGCTGATGAAGATGAAACACAGAAGTGGCACGAAAAAATGACTGGTTATGCAGAACAACTCTTGCACGACCTCGGTTTACCTTACCAAGTACTCTTAATGTGCACAGGCGATATGGGTGCAGGACAGCGCAAAAAGTATGACATTGAAACTTGGTTCCCAGGCCAAAATAAATATCGAGAAACACATTCAGCCAGTTACTTTAATGACTTTCAGTCTAGAAGACTGGGCATAAAGTATCAGGCTAAAGACGGTACTACAAAACATGTCTTCACACTTAATAATACAATGGCAGCAACACCTCGCTTACTCGCTGCTGTTATCGAAAACTATCAGCAGGCAGATGGAAGTATTATTGTGCCTGAAGTATTACAAGATTTTGTTGGTACTGAAATAATTACGCTCAAAAAATAAAGAAAAGCGTCCAAAAATAGAGCGGCTGAGCTATAACTCAGTCGCTCTAAAAAGACAGAAAATCACAATTCAGCCTTCATTTTAACTCGACTTTCTGCTATAACATCACGGCAGAGTGGGGTATAATGACCCTTCAAGTAAGCTCAAAAAAACACAGAAAAGAGTCGTATGCTTAAATTCCTTTCCAACATGTTCGACGATAACAAAAAGAATCTTAATTCTTTTCAAGGCATTGTCGATGCAATTAATGCACTCGAGCCAGAGTTTCTTAAATTAACTGATGCTCAACTTGCAAAAAAAACACAAGAATTCAAAAAGAGAATCGCTGAAGAAACCTCAAGGGGGACATCCGATGCTGATATTCTTGATGCACTCCTTCCAGAAGCGTTTGCAACGGTACGTGAGACTTCACGACGTGTACTTGGAATGCGCCACTACGACGTTCAGCTCATTGCTGGTATTGCTCTGCACAAAGGCATGATCACTGAACAGCGTACAGGTGAAGGTAAAACGTTAACCGTTACCGCTCCTTTGTATCTTAATGCGCTTCTAGGCAAAGGCGCCCACCTCATTACAGTAAATGACTACTTGGCTGAACTTGGAATTGGTTGGATGGGACCAGTTTATACCTTCTTAGGCCTCTCATCAGCTGTTATCGTGCATGATCACTCTCGGCTCTATAATCCTGAAATCGATAGTGAAGAACGTGGTGATGAACGTCTAGAGCACTTCCAAGATATTAGTCGCCGTGAAGCATATGCCGCAGACATTACGTATGGTACAAATAATGAGTTTGGTTTCGACTATCTTCGAGACAACATGGTGCAACAAGAAGCCCAAATGGTCCAACGTTTCGACAACGCGCACCACTACACCATTGTGGACGAAGCTGACTCTATTTTGATTGATGAAGCCAGAACTCCTCTGATTATCTCAGCACCAGACTCAACTCCTACTAAACAATATTTTGAATATGCAAAAATGGTTACCATTTTGAGCAGAGATGTTGACTACAATATTGATGAAAAAGCCCGTTCTGTAACCTTAACAGATTTGGGTGTTAAACGAATTGAAGCTAAACTTGGTGTTTCAAATCTGTATGAAGAAAGTTTTGATACCATTCATCAGCTGGAGTCCGCTCTTAAGGCAAAAACTATTTTTCAGCGGGACAAAGACTACATTGTCCGTGAAGGAGAAGTTGTTATTGTTGATGAACATACAGGTCGTTTAATGTATGGTCGCCGTTACTCAGATGGTCTCCATCAAGCAATTGAAGCTAAAGAAGGTGTCAATATTCAGAGTGAATCACGTACCTTAGCAACTATTTCAATTCAAAATTATTTTCGTCTCTACGAAAAACTGAGTGGTATGACTGGTACTGCACAAACTGAGTCTGAAGAATTCATGAAGATTTATGCTGCTGAAGTCCTGGTGGTCCCAACAAATAAACCTGTTGTTCGCAACGATAAAAGTGACATCATTTATAAAACCACTGCTGCTAAGTATTCAGCAATTAGTAATGAGGTTGCCCGAATTCATGCAACTGGCCAACCAATTTTGATTGGTACCAAATCCATTGAACACAACCAAATAATTTCAAACTTCCTAAAGCGAAAAAATGTTCCACATCAGGTTCTTAATGCTAAAAATCACGAAAAAGAAGCATTCATTATTTCTGACGCAGGTAAAAAAGGTGCTATAACCGTTGCTACAAACATTGCTGGTCGTGGTGTTGACATTGTACTAGGTGGCACGGCTCCAGAATTAAAAGAGTATCGAAAAAAAACTCGCTCTAAAGACATTCCAACTCAAAAAGAACGAAAAGAAATTCAAGACAAATATGGAGTGCAAGTGCCTCCATCAGTTAACCCAAATAACTACAAACTTTCTGAATACGTCAAAGATCTCGATACATGGAAAAAAGAGCATCAAGAAGTAAAAGATCTCGGTGGTTTGTACGTTCTTGGTACCGAACGACATGAATCCCGTCGTATTGATAATCAGCTGAGAGGTCGTTCAGGTCGTCAGGGTGATCCAGGTGCCTCACAATTTTATGTTGCTCTAGAAGATGACATTATGCGCATTTTTGGAGGTGAACAAATTGCTAAAGTCATGGACATGCTCAAAATCGAAGAAAACCAACCCATTGAACATGGCATGGTCAGTAAATCAATCGAATCTGCTCAAGTAAAAGTTGAAGGATTCTTCTTTGACCAACGTAAGCGATTAGTTGAGTTTGATGACGTCATGAACAAACAGCGCGAAATCATTTACGAACGACGTCGTCGTCTACTTAAACAAGCCTCTACTGAATCTGAGACTGAGGAATCCCTCCATGACCAAATAGTTGGATATATTGAGGATGAAGTCAAAAGTATTGCTGCAATGCATGCTCCAGCAGAAGGAGTTGATGAAGAATATCACGAGTTAGTAAACGAGTTTTCTAAACTCATTCCTTTTGACCATGCTTCACAACAACAACTAGCAAAATCTTTAACTACGTCTAACAATATTGAAGATACGCTTCTAAAGATCTCAACAGATGCATACGATTCCAGGGAAAAAGCTCTCGGAGCTGAACAGCTTTCTATTCTGGAAAGACTGGTAACACTTTCAACAATTGATGAAAAGTGGATGGATCATCTTGATGCCATGGATGCGCTTCGCGAAGGAATTTGGCTGCGCGGTGATAAAAAGACGGTACTTTCTGAGTATAAAAAAGAAGGCTTTGTAATGTTTGCGGACTTAGTACAGTCAATCGAAAGCACAATTGCAAACAGACTCTTTAGAGTACAATTGCGAGGAGTGCAACAAAAAGTTGAGTCATCTCCACAGAAACAAGCTGTTGCTCAAAAGCAAGCCATTACATCGAATCTTGCTCAGGCTGTTTCAAATGTAGACCAATCACAAAAAAGCACAGCTCCTCAGTCAAAACAAGGATCTTTAGGTGACTTAGCCTCAGCTCTGGGTTCTGCAAAAGCTACGAGTAGACCTAAACCTGGAGTCTCAAAGGTAAAAATAAAACGCAATGATCCTTGTCCTTGTGGCAGTGGACTCAAGTATAAAAAGTGCGGACTTATCGATGCGCCTGAACATAAGGGCTAAAATACGATACAATAGGGAGTATGAAACTAATCTCAGGATCATCTAACCCAGATTTTGCAAAAAATCTTAGTACCAGACTTGGACTTGAAACAATCTCAATTGAGATTTCAAAATTTGCCAATGGTGAAAAACGCATCTGGATTAAAGACAAGATCGAAGGGGAGAATATCGCCTTTGTTCAGTCATTTTCCGATCCAACCGATGAAAACATCATGGAGTTCTTACTTATCACCGACGCCTTAGAGCGATTGGGTGCCCGTCATATCCATGCGATCATTCCCTGGATGGGATACTCACTTCAGGATAAATCATTCCGCTTAGGTGAACCAATTGCAGCAAAAGTAGTCGCGAACTTAGTTTCAAACAGTTATGTAAAACGAGCAACATTACTTGATATACATAATAGTAGCGTTCCAGGATTTTTCACCATTCCAACCCAAAATCTTTCTGCAATTTCACTCTTCACTGAGTACGTCCGTCAATCATTTGATCTAAATGAGATTGTGGTAGCTAGCCCAGACTTTGGCGGCCTAAAACGCGCACATATGTTTGCAAACGAATTACATACTAATTTGGTAAATGTGGATAAACACCGAGACCTAAGCACGGGTGAAGTTACCGCCCAATCTCTCCAAGGGGGATCTGTTGAAGGTAAGATTGTTGTAGTCTTTGATGATTCAATACTTTCTGGTGGCACTGTTCTTGAAGCGAGCAAGCTTCTTAAAGAAAAGGGTGCTAAAGAAGTACACTTTCTAGCAACACATCCAGTTTTAACTCAGGGAGCTAGAGAAAAATTATCTCACGAAAGCATAGATAGTGTCGTTGTAGCAAATACTATTGTCCAAAAAGATCTCCCTCCTAAAGTCACTATACTTGATGCATCTGAACTCTTTGCAAATGCACTCAAAGCCTGGATATAAAGTTAGTACTGGTATATCAGGTCAATTTTTAGTATACTATCTACTAGATTTCATACACAGGTTGTGTATACCTTAAGCTCCTAACTTGAGGTCGCAAACAAGCGAGAATCGATAAGGATCCTTTGTCTATTTAGATAGAACTGCTAACTTATCCGGCAAGCACCCGAAATCATGTGCTCGATTGCATACCAGTGCAATCATCAAGATTTGATTAGAAATAATCAAAAACAAGGTGGTACCGCCCTCATAAGAGAGCCCTTGTAAACACAAAGTAGTTGTTTACATGGGTCTTTTTTTTACCCAAAATAAACTGAAAGGAATCATGGCTAAACGAGATCTAACTCCTAAATCGGAGAGCATGAGCAAATGGTATACACAAGTCATTCAGCAAGCAAAGCTTGCCGATTACTCGCCAGTTAAAGGATGTATGGTTATTCGTCCCAACGGCTATGGTTTGTGGGAACATATCCAGCAGAGTTATCAACCAATGTTATCTGCAATGCGTGTTAAAAATGCCTATTTTCCACTTTTCATTCCAATGTCATTTCTAGAAAAAGAAGCTGACCATGTCGAGGGCTTTGCCCCTGAACTGGCTGTAGTTACCCACGCAGGAGGTGAAGAACTCACTGAGAAACTTGTAGTTCGACCAACTTCAGAAACAATCATGTACCACATGTACAGTAAATGGATTCAATCACATCGTGACTTACCACTTAAGATTAATCAGTGGAATAATGTTGTGCGATGGGAAAAACGAACTAACTTCTTCCTCAGAACAACAGAATTTTTATGGCAAGAAGCTCACAGCGCCCATGCAACCCAAGCTGAAGCACTGACAACAATGTACGATGCACTGGAAAGTTATCGAAAAATTTCAGAAGATTTTCTAGCTATCCCTGTTGTAAAAGGACGAAAAAGTGAATCTGAAAAATTCGCTGGCGCAGTTGTAACTACAACGATTGAAGCACTCATGCCAGATGGAAAAGCCCTTCAATCTGGAACAAGTCATCATCTGGGTCAAAACTTTTCAAAAGCTAAAGCTTTTAATATTTCGTTCCAAGACTCTTCTGATACTCTCCAGTATGTTTGGCAGAATAGCTGGGGACTCTCAACTCGAATTATTGGCGCGCTAATTATGACACATGGAGATGATGAAGGGTTGGTATTACCACCAAGAATTGCACCTACTCAGGTACTTGTAGTTAATGCAACCAAAGATCAAGAAACACTCGATACAGTAGCAACAATAACCGATGTTCTCATTCAGGAAGAAGTCCGTGCAGAAGCAAACACAGAAATTGCAACCTCCATGGGCTGGAAAATAAATGATGCAGAGCTTGAAGGTATTCCACTCGTGATAGTGGTAGGAGCCAGAGAACTTGCTTCAGGAAAAGTTTCTGTTTCAGTTCGCTATAATCATGAAAAAATATCAATGGACATTGCCACATTGGGTCAAACAATTCCAAAATTGCTTGAAGATATTCAGTTAGCATTATTTGATGCTGCAAAGCAGCGGCAAGAGGCACTTACGTTTGAAGCCTCAACCTTTGATGATTTCAAGAAAATAATGACAGAGAATCGCGGCTTCATTAAAGCATTTTGGTGCGAAGATACAGCCTGTGAAACAGCAATTAAAGAAGAAACAAAAGCAACTACTCGATGTTTACCGTTCACGAACCACGAAGGTGATGTTGAAGAAGCACACGGAACATGTGTACACTGTGGTAAACCAGCAACGCACACTTGGTTGTTTGCTCAGGCATATTAATACTCTGTTATGGCATCACATCAACGAACATATAAAAATATTGTCTTTACAAAGCATGCTGCGGAGCGCATGGCGCTCCGCAGCATAGCTGATCACTCAGTATGGGAAACTATTACATACCCTGAATCAGTAAAATCTGAGCAAAAACAATCGAAACGATATATTAAAACAATTAATGGAAGACGCCATTTTGTAGTAGCTTCATATTTACCAGCTGAAAAAAAATATCTGGTGGTTTCTACATGGATAAGAGGAGAAGATGATCGCGTGCCGCTTGCATGGACACTCATTACGTTACCATTTAAACTTTTGTGGAAAATTGCACTCTTTATAATTAAACGAATTTCAAAACTATAGTGGGGTGCACATTCGGCAATTACTTAAAAAATTGCGGTAAATATTATGTATATAATGCGTATTAATATAACCCATATAGAAATTTTAAGTTAGCCTGGTATTGATGTTATACACCCATAGATAGTGACTTTTTAACACTACATATTTCTAGAACAAAAGGTATAGTACTAATTAATCCCGGTGAGGATGCCCACTACATTTTTTCTAGATTTATCTAAGGCAAATGTGGTGGGTTTTGATTTACCAGCAAATGCATATCTTTGGCAAACTTTTATCTTAGTCTGACCAATAGTAAAATGTCTGGTAAACTACAGGTAATGCAAAAAAGAAGATTAATTGTCACACATCATGCTCCAGACCTTGATGCAATCGGCTCAGTTTGGTTACTAAAAAAATTTGATACGCAAGATTTCGGAGATGCAAAAGTTGCATTTGTGAATCCAGGCAGTCTAATCGAAGAATATGAGATAGAGCAGCTTGGAATTGATGAACGAGATGTACGACATGTAGATACTGGTCTTGGCGAGTTCGATCATCATCAAAAAGAACGTGCTAGCACAGACATTTGTGCATCCTCTCTGGTGCATGATCACCTCATTCAAATCCATCCTGAACTTGAAGAAGATCAAGCACTCGACATAATCGTAAAATTCATAACTGAAATCGATCACTTTGGAGAAATATACTGGCCAGAAGCAGAATCCTATCGCTATAGTTTTATGATCCATGAACTCATTAGAGGCAACGAATTTTCCGATCCACATGACGATGAATCGCAACTTCACTTTGGAATGAAGTGTCTTGATTACGTATATGCAACTATTACTCAGCAAGTGAAAGCAAATGAAATAATTAATGAAAAAGGAAAACCATTTGATCTTCCACAAGGCAAGTGCCTAGCACTCGAAACCCGGAATGATGACACTATAAAGTCTGCACAAAAACAAGGGTTTGTACTGGTAGTAAAGAAAAATCCCAAATTAGGAAATATTCGTATCAAAGCTCGGCCAGACGTTAACATTGATTTATCTGCACTATCTGAAAAAATTTCTGCTCGTGACACAGTCGGTGATTGGTTTTTACACTCAAGTGGCAAGATGTTACTTAACGGTTCTATCAAAAATAAAGATCAAAAAGCCTCTCCACTTACCCTCGATGAAATCACCGCACTTATCATAGACACCTACGGCAAAAAATAACTGAAGGAGCACATGTCAGATTCCATTTCCATTTTTACCAAAATAATTAATCGTGAAATTCCTGCCACAATTCAGTATGAAGATGAAGACTTCATTGCCATTAATGATATTAGCCCTAAGGCTCCTGTTCATGTACTGATTATTCCTAAAAAGCAGTATGAAACACTCGAACAAGTCGATTTGGAAGACGAGGCATTTCATGCTCAGCTGCTTACCACCGTTCGAAAAGTTGCAAAAAAATTAAACATTTCTGAAAACTATAAAGTGTTTCTCAACGTAGGTAAAAAAGTACAACAAGTACATCACATACACGTACACCTTACCGGTGGCTGGGACCAGGCAGCCAGCATCGAAAAAATCGAAGAAGAAGCCGCCACACTCATCAACGAGTAACGCTACTGACATTTCCAATTCTATAGGTTATAATAGCAGTCTGCTTTTCACCCGAGAAGCACTAAGGCTTAGCCTTATGTACTTATTTGTAATTTTTTTGGAGAGGAGGTGAGAGTACATGCCAATTATCGTAAAAGCACAAGGTAACGATAGCACTTTTGACGTCATTAAGAAGTTTAAAAAGGCTACAGCAGCAGCTGACATCGTAACCAAAGCACGTGATCGTCGCTATTTTCAGAAGCCATCACTAAAACGTACCATTAAGAAAACTGAAGTTCGTAGACTGCGCAAGCGTTCTCGAGCTCTTAAACGCATGAAAAATATTGCTCCTCTAGTTCTTCAAAGAATCGGTGAAAGATTAGGAAAGAGTTAATACATACATGTTTCAATCTTATTGAAATGTTTTTTAAAGTAAAACGGAAAGCGCCAGGCAAATTGCCTGGCGCTTTTCAGTTACATTCAAACAAAGTTAAGTTACTCTTGTTTCTTTCTACCTTTAACTTTTGCACGAATCCCAAATTCCCATTGATCACCATCACTGGTATCAAAACTCATTGAGTTCGTAAGCTGGTAGTAATTAAGTAAGTGATTACTGAGTGCTTCTTCAATTTCTTTCTTTTGCTCATTTAATTCTCCAATTTGAGTCTTAAGTTGAGTCACTTCTGGACTGGTTAGAAGTTTTGACTTACGTTCCTTAACTTGCTGTGAAACCTCTTGTTGTTGTTGAGTTGCTTCAGAAAGCTGGGTATCGTTATCAAAAACATTCTTCAAACTCTCTCGTTTAAGCTTTAAATCTGAACCAAGCTGTGTGAGTAAATCCGCGTTTCGCTCAATCACATTTTGCAAAGAAGAAAGTGTGGTAGCGAGTTGATCGGATGCAATGGTCTCATCGTCTGAATCATCACTAACACTGCTTGCAAGAGCAGCAGCTGCTAAGTCATCACCACTTTCTAACATCATTTCTTCTTCTGCTGCCGGAAGTGCCGTAGTATCTTCTGGTGCATCTAATTTCTGAGTGTCGTCAGTCATAGTTCCTTTCATTTATCCTAAAATATGTTACAATTTCACCTTGTCTCCTTGACTTAAGTAAACATGATTCTTTGTTTTCAGAATACCACTGTATCGTAGACACTTAGGACTGACAAGAGGCAACCAGATTACATACTTGAAGTAATAGTAAGAAAAGCAGATAATAGAAAGACGTATGCAAAAATCTACCAAAATCGTGGCCACAATTGGCCCAGCAACCGAAACAGAAGAAGTTATCGAACAACTCATCCGAGCAGGAATGAACGTTGCCCGTTTTAACACTAAACATGGCACCCCAGAGTGGCATCAGGAGCGTATTGAACGTGTAAAAAAAGTTGCAAAAGAACTTAATACACCAGTTGGAGTACTTCTTGATCTTCAGGGTCCAGAAATCCGCATCACCATTCCAAATGGAGAAGCTTTTGAAATTAAAGAAGGTGAAGATATGATCTTCACTTCTAATGAAAAAGGTAATGGCAAGCGATCAGCTTTTATTCCTCAAATAGTAATTGAAACGCTTTCAACCGGCGACCGCATTCTCATTGATGATGGTCTTGGTGAATTTGTGGTCTCTCAAATTTCAGGAATTGATTTACACGCCACAGCACTCGGCAGCTTTACTGTTTCAAACAGAAAAACGCTCAATACTCCAGGTGTAACAATTGAGCTACCTTCACTTATTCCTACAGACTTTGTCCAGCTAGATGGTATTAAAAAAGGGAACGTAGATTTTGTTGCACTTTCATTTGTTCGTAACGAACAAGACATTAAAATCCTACGAAATGAGCTCGATGCTCGTGGACTTGAAGATTGTAGAATTGTTGGAAAAATTGAGAACCAATCAGCAATCGATAACATCGACGAAATTATCGTTGCATCTGATGCAATCATGGTGGCTCGAGGTGACTTAGCAGTTGAAGTTCCATTTGAAGAGTTAGCTTTCTGGCAAAAGACAATAATTTTGAAGTGTCGTGAACTTGGCAAACCAGTTATCACAGCTACACAAATGCTCAAATCAATGGTCAATAATCCACGGCCAACAAGAGCAGAAGTTTCAGACGTTGCCAATGCTATTTACGACGGAACCGATGCCGTGATGCTTTCTGAAGAAACTACAATTGGCGATTACCCTGTAAAAGCAGTTGCTACTCAGGCACGCATTGCAGCCTTCAATGAAGATCATGCCTATCCACAGCCAATTGCTACCGAAGACTCTGATGCATCTGCATACATCACACACTCAGCTGTCTCTCTACTTGAAGTTTCTTTGCTCCAAAGTAATAATATCCAAATCGATAAGATTGTCTGTTTGTCAGAAACAGGTCAGACTGCTCGAAATCTTTCAAGATTTAGACCTCATGTGCCTGTGCACGTCCTTACCAGTAGCGTCTCAACCTACAGCAAGCTTTCTCTCCTTTACGGCGTTGAAGCTCACATGGTAGAGCTTTCAAGTAAAGATAAATTAGAAAGTTCTGAAGCACTTTTGGATAGAATAAAAGAATTGAATATAGCTAAAGTTGGTGAAACAGTATTACTTGTACACGGTACTTTCTGGAAGAAACCAGGACTAACCAATACGTTATCTATTTTACAAATTAACTAATAAATATCCGAAAGGGGTACTATGGGGAAAAAATCAAACAGTCTCTTTACACTCGCACTTGGCGCAGTTGCTGGAGCCGCAGCTGTTTTCTTCTCAAAAGATGAAAACAGAGAAAAGGCAAAGGAAGCCGTTACCAAAGCAACCCAAGATATTAAAAGCTCTGCAAAAAAAGCAGAGAAGGAAGTTAAAAAACAAGTAAAAACAGCTAAAAAAACAGTGAAGAAAACAAAAACTGCTGTCAAAAAAGCTACGGTTGCTGCTAAAAAAACAGCACAAAAAGAATAGCCTGTCTCCAGAGTTTTGCTCTGAGAAATAAGCCGCAGGCTTTTGCCTGCGGCTTAAACGTTTAAATCACAAAAGTCGGTGGTATAATAAACCCCTACAACCAATACGTGCGCTCATAGCTCAGTTGGATAGAGCAACTGCCTTCTAAGCAGTAGGTCGTGAGTTCGAGTCTCGCTGAGCGCACAAAAAAACGCACCATCATGTGCGTTATTTTTTTGGATAGTACCAATCATTAATTTTATCGTCAATCGTTCCATCATAGAACTGCTGTAGATACTCACGTTGAGTTTGTGCTGTAAGTAAATAGGTTAGACTCCTTCCGGCCACAATAACTCTGGGAATCGACAAGACTGCTATCTGTAGGCAAAGCATAACCATAAACACAAATCGTTGCCTTTTTGTATGTACAAAGTACCGATCAACAACGATTACTCCAAGCAAAAAGAGTGTAATAAACCCAGACAACGCATACCTAGTTGAAAATGGTGGCACAAACCACCAAATTCCAAGCTGATAAAACGAAAATACTCCAAGTAACTTTAATGTATAATCACGAGAAATATCTTTGAACCGTTTAGCTATTGGGATAACTGCCAAAAGAGTAAGTGGCGGAACATAATCTCTAGCAAAGAGTAATGTAACAAATAGTAACGGGCTTAACTTTATTCTTCTTAGCACATACCCCACAACTGAACCAGACCCACCAATTTCACCCAAGATAGCCAGTGGAACCACTAAAGAAAATACAGGATTACCCGTATACCTCCATGCTCCTAGATAATAGGGTAGCGCACATACAAAAAGAACAACAACTAAAACAACAAAGAAACTCACTTTCAACTTTCTTTCTTTCCAACTGCTCCAAAGAATTCCCAAGAAAAGTGGCACTAAAAACAGTGAAAACATTTTTGTTGCTAAACTTGCTGAAAAGAGCAGGGCTGCTAATAATAAAAACCGTGTTGATTTCTTTGAAACATTCAATATAGCTAGAAGACCAGCTAGCTCAAAAAATGCTTTAGCCACGTCAACATAAAAACTACTAGATTGCCAAGCCACCACCTGAAAGAGTGATACAGTTGCTACAACAAGTAATGACAAATCTCTACGTAAAAAGAAACGCGCTACAAAATAGGTAGTTGCAGCCAACATCATTCCAAAGAGATATGCAACTAGCTTTGCGCCTACTGATCCAGCAACAAAGTAGCCCACTAAAAAATACATATCCGCAAAGAGGGGATTCATGGTTTGATATAACTCAGGGAGATACGTAATTTTACCAATAGATAAAATATGTTCAACTACTGGCAAGTGATACCAGAGCGCATCAAACCCTGTTTCAGGCACAAGGACTTGTATAAAATGTCCAAACCAAATAGTAAGTATAACAAATAGAAATACTCTCTCATTTTTTGATAATTGAGGAATAAAAAGAAAGAGACGATAGAGAATACTAACTGGGACAACAAGAAAGACACTAAAGAGTAGGTACAAAAAAAAGCTGGGCAACCAGCCCCAAAATCCTAACAACGTAAGCATAAACCCAACAGCTGAAAAGAGTGAAACTAAAAATAAAAAAAGTCCCATTTGGTAACTGATTGTATCAGATCAAAAATAATTGCCCAGGGTCCTGTTAGTGACTTGGCTAAACTCTGAATTCAAGCTATAATATGCTTCGTTCTTTATTTTACATTGGTGCACTTTTTGTACCTATGCATGGTGGCTATAGCTCAGTTGGTTAGAGCGTCGGTTTGTGGTACCGAAGGTCGCCGGTTCGAACCCGGTTAGCCACCCATATCTTTTTACTCTGAACATCACCAACTCAAGTTTAAATCCAAATTATTTCTTCACTTGAACTATACTATATATATGAATTGGATTATTGCCAGCCTACTAATGTTTTTCAGCTCGGTTGCACTGTATCTTTGCGTGCGAAAAAGCAATGCACTCAAAACTCCTCAACAACTAAATAACTTGGCTATGTTTCTAATACCAGTACTTGTGTACATAGCTGTAACGATTAAAACCCCAACTAGTTATGCGCTTACACCAGTCGAGTTAATACTCATTTTAGTTTCAGGTATTTTCTTTAGTTATTTTGGAAATGTTTTTTCCTTAAAAGGAATGGAGAATTCTCCAAACCCGGGATATAGTTTAATTATCTCAAAAAGTTATGTGGTTTTTACCGCAATAGCTTCGATATTCATTTTTTTTGCTCCACTAACATTTAAGTCCGCAATTGCCATTCTAGCTATCGTATTATTTTCAGCTTTCATTACGATCGATAAAGAAAAAAATAAAGCTACTTCAAATTCAGTATGGTTCCCTTACACGATGGGTGCATTTTTTTGCTGGGGATTTCTGGCACTAAGCTCAAAATATCTACTCAATATGGGTGTGCCTATTCTTACTCGGCTTATTTTATCAATGCTGGTTGTAACTGTCTTAATACTCGGAGAAATACTCGTTAAGAAAATTCCAGTTTTTCACATTAATAAAACACAACTCGTAACACTCATTTTTATTGGCTTATTTGGCTCGAGCTATGCTTACTTTATGCAAGTTGGATTTAATTTGGCTCCAAATGTTGGCTATGTTAATGCCACAAATGCCGCATCAATTTCACTATTAACAATCATGTCTTCCTTCTTTTTTAAAGACGAATTAACGACTAAAAAGATGATTGGAATAGTAGGAGTAACAGCTGGATTAATACTTTTATTCCTCTAACCTGAACATATGGCTGTAGGGAGAGAGAGTTAAAGTAAACAAAAAAATGGAAGAGAACTCTATGACAATTGAACAAACAAACCTAATCTTTGCATCAAAATCTTTTACCGTAGAAAGATCACCTCATCCTTTCGTATCGCGAGAAGAAGGTGGCCACATACGTATTTTCCCAAAAGACCACACAATTAGCTGTATAAATGACCTCACACCTCTCGAGATGATTGAACTTGCCAGGCTAGAAATGGTGGTAAGGGAATCTATGATGGCAGGATTAAACGTGCAGGGGATAAAAGTAGCATGGGTAAACCTGGAAGACCTAGGAAATTGGGCGTTTAAGCGAAATGAGCGACCAACACTCCATATCCATATCTTCGGTCGAGTCTTTTCAAATGGCCCACAAACACTTCCTGAAGCAGTCTCGTTACCTGACAGATCTACAGGTTTTTACGATGGTTTCAAGCCACTGACTGATGACGATATGAAAGTAATCGGTAACCTAATTGAAAAAAACATACAAAATAATCCTAAATACTCAGATGCTCAGTGGGGTGTAGTAAAAAACTAAAATTATTGCTTTCTTTAAGAAAAA
Source organism: Candidatus Pacebacteria bacterium CG_4_9_14_0_2_um_filter_40_15 (assembly GCA_002788675.1). Classification (GTDB taxonomy): domain Bacteria; phylum Patescibacteriota; class Microgenomatia; order UBA1400; family PJMF01; genus CG1-02-43-31. Next base: position 14,241 of record PFRS01000007.1, on the reverse strand, counting down.
CTCTTGAAACGCTTCAGAGTGGTATAATAGGCACATGTCTGAACGAAAAAAACCAACACCAGATGATATTCCTAGCCCTGCTGAAATTCAAGCTGGCATTCGTCAAAATGAACTCAAAGCACTCTTTGATGCAGCATTCGACTATAACGGTGCTAAAGATGATTATGAAATGGAACCAGAATTAGCCGATCAACTTGATCTGCGAATGGATCGTAATAATCTCTACATTCATCACAAAGGTACAGATCAATACCTTATGCTTTCAGCTTATACCATGCCAAGAGCATTCAATCGTGAAATTACTGCTTGGATTACAGCATTTACTGAATAAATAGTTAAGTAGAGCACAACAAGCTCAATCTTATTTACTCAACTATATACATCTCATAGTATTTTACTTTTTGATTTTTCACGATATAATACACTCATCTACCATTATCATTGGCAGTTTTTTTCAAAAATAACTGCTAACCGTAATTTGGAGAACATTAATAAATGGCAAAAGATGGGAAAGTAGCAAAAAAAACCGGGCGTCGGAGCGGTAACAGTTACAAAAAAGCTGTGTACCGTGGCTATGCAGGCAAAGGTAATCTTGTTCGGCAGTTCAAAAAAAGCATGCGGCGGTATATCCGTCATTGCACTTTTGATGAACTTGGCCAACAACCAGGGAATCATAAAAAAATGAAGTTTCCATGCACCACCGATTATTGGTGGATGATGCAAGACTTTGTATCTGATGCACGCTTTAATAATGAGTTGTGCACAGATATCTACTCTCATCACTGGCAAGCCAGTGATGGCACTTTTGTTGTTTCAAAATAAACACGCTCTCCGGCCAAAAGCCGGAGAGTTATTTCTTTCACATTGCATCAAATAGAAATTACAGTGTTCAACATACTCATTAAGCTCATATTTGCTTCCCTTTTCGATAAAAAAGATGCATACTGTATACATGTTTTTCATTCGAGGTAAAAAACCACAGTGGCTTGTATTGCTATCCTTTGCAGTGATATCTTTCTTGATTTCTTTTGCCGATGCAATCATGTCTTACATCAGTCCGATCTTCATTGAGGCACAGGTAAGTAGCACGTTTATAATGGGGCTTATTTTTGCATTTTCATCTGTTGTCGGCATTATTTGTGACATAGTATTTCCAAAAATATTTACCAATAAATCTCACTTTTTTTTCTTAAAAGTTACGTTACTTTCGGCCATACTGTTTCCAACCACATTTCTATTTTTTCCACAGCATATAATGACACTCTTTCTGGCTATGGCAATATGGGGGGTGTATTTTGAACTCAACATGTTTTCATCATTTCAGTTTGTGAACAGTTACATCCATTTGTCAGAACATACCAAAGCATGGGGAATACTCCAGGCATTTCATTCTGGAGCATATGCACTTGGGCCGTTACTTGCGGTACATCTACTTTCAAGTAGTTTTGAGCTTGGGTTCACTGCCGTGTTATTTTTTTTGGGAATCGCACTTTTTCTTACTCTATTTTTTAGAATTGTATTTATTAATCCACACTCACATAGAAATCAAAAAAAAGAACTTCACAAGTCTTGGATTTCGGAGTTCAAAGTATGGAAAATTCTCTTTAAAAGCGTTTGGCCACTACTAGCACTACAGCTTATTGTTTCTAGTGTTGACGCCAGCTTTTGGACAATTGGGGCCCTTCTAATGCAGTCATTATCGCAGGAAAGCAGTTTGGGTAGCTTTTTGCTTACAGCCTACATTCTACCAGCTACCTTTGTAGGCCTATTCCTAACAAAATTAACCCTTCCCATTGGTAAAAAGAAAACAGCACTCATTTGTAGCGCTTTGGCCGGTGTTGCTTTAGGTACTTATGTGCTCCTTCATTCGGTAGTTGTAATATTAGTTGTCACACTACTGGTTTCATTCTTTATGGGAATTGCTGTACCAGAAATGAAAGCCACCTTTGAAGATTACATAAGTCGACTGAAAGATGATGGTAATGAATTGATTGGTCTACAAGGTTCATCTAGCAGTTTTGCCTATGTGATTGGGCCCATTGTTGCTACATTCTTAGCATCAATTATTGGCATTAAAGGTGCTTTTTCACTCTTGGGAATTAGCTTAGCAATAATTTCTCTTGGATTACTCTTTGTGACACCTAAAAAAATTCGCATGCCTCAGCGTGAGCTAAATGAAATTTTATAAAAAAAACTGCCCGGTACATGACCGAGCAGTTAGCAAAAAAATGTTAAATAAATTAGCTAGGAACTGTGGTTGCCAATGATGCAACCCAGTAGAAAATGTATCCCCAAAGGTAACCTGTAGCAAATCCACAAATTATATAATACATTATGGGATCCGGATCAGAATTTAAGGCGAGTTTCTTCGTATAGCTGAAAGCAAGCATGCCAACACCATACGCAAATACCCCCGTTACTACAACAAATGGTGTTGCTGCTGGCGATGCTAGTACACATATACCAACCACAATACCAATGCAACCTTGAATTAAATAATCAGCCGTCTCTGTAATCGACTTCCAACCTAGTACAACAAAATAAAATACATATTCCAAGATGACCATTATCGTCTCTCCATGATTCATCAACCAAAAAGGCTGATGCTAAAATAAAGTAACATTTTAAAAAGCTAATTAATAATTATAGGATATTTTTTATAAAATGTCAACTCTATTCCACTCGGTAGACAAATACCTCTTCAGGTTGCTATACTGAACATGTGTTACTGCCCACATTGTTCTCATTTGCCATTGGTTTAAGTATTATGCTTGTATCTTCACAAGCATTTCTTAAGGTAATTCAAGAACTAGCAGCAAAATGGCGATTTTCACCATTGTTTATTTCCCTTGTAATTGTTGCGCTCGGCACAAACTTGCCAGAGCTCACCGTTACTGGTGTATCTCTCTATCAACATGATGCAGACTTAGCTATGGCTAACTTGATTGGTAGCAGTATTGCAAATATTACTCTTATCTTTGGAGTAGCGACACTTTTTGGAGGCGTTAAGCTTGGCAATAATAAATCACAGAAGAATGCTGTTTTGCTCTTGGCAATCACTGTTTTGTTTGTGATTTTACTTCTTTCATCTATATCACTCCAAAATAAAGTGATAATCTTCTTCTTCACAATAAGCATTTCACTTTTGTATCAATATTTTTCCGCAAAACAGGGGAGACTTCATGAAGATAAGCGCTTATTAGATGCACTTCAGAATCTATACAAAAAAAATAGAAAACACCCACGTCTCTTTTATATCATTACCCTACTTACCACTACCGCAGGCTTAACCGTTGGCGGTATGGTTACAGTGAATGCTGTAAATGGACTTGCTCATATCTTAGGATACGCAACATCTGTGCTTGGATTAACTCTCACAGCCATTTCGACTTCATTACCTGAACTTATTCTCTCTGTTATTGCTTCACACAAACATGAAAATAAAGTTGTAATTGGAACATTGGTTGGAAGCAACGTGTTTAACCTAGCACTATTTCCTGGAATTATTTTGCTCTTTGGCGATCAAGGACCGATTTCAGCCTGGGAGCTCTATTCATTATTGATAATAACTATTTTCTTTTGCCTGATGCTATTCATGTATAAAGGCAAGCAGGTACCAAAGAAAATTGGCGTTGCACTCATAGCCTTCTTTATTGTCTTTGTTGTAAAAACTCTGGGACTTTTCTAAGAAAAATTAGTTAGCTCGAGAAACGTAACTTACTGTATCGGTGTCGATAACAAGTGTGTCACCTTCTTTTACAAAGATTGGAGCTGAAATTTCTAGTCCAGTTTCAAGTGTAACCATTTTTCGAGCTTGACCTTGTGTATTTCCAGCTGTAGCTTCTTCAGCATAGGTAACTTTAAGGCGAACTTTTGGAGGGAGTGAAACACCGAGTGCTTTTCCATTGTAAAACATAACATATACTTGAATATCAGGTGTTAAAAGTCCCTGCTTATCTTCAAGCATAACAGTTGGAATTTCAACTTGCTCATACGTATTGTTATCCATAAAAACTGAGTCACTGCCATCAACATACAAGAACTGCATTTGAGTACTTTGAATTTCAGCTTCTTCAACAGATTCACTTGACTTATAGGTAAATTCTTCAGTATTACCAGTAATCACATTACGATACTTTACTCGCATGAATGCTGAGCCTTTTCCTGGACTCATAAAATCAGTATGAGTGACATAGTAAGGTTGATCTTTATGGAGTAGGTACATCCCTTTTCGAATGTTTCCGGCTTTGACGATAGACATAGAGTAGTATTATATCATTGGTTTTATTTTTTATCAGATTCAGTCACAGAAAAATCAAAGACTTCATTAATAGGAAAGAAAAGCGTTTCACGCACAGATGCAACATCTGCAAAAAGCATCACTAATCTATCAACACCAACAGCAATACCACCGGTACGTGGTAGTCCCATTTTGAGTGCTGTAAAAAAGTCTTCATCCAAGGTGTATGAATACTTATCCATTTTTTTTCGCATCTCAAGGTCTTCCTGCATTCTAGCTCGTTGTTCATCAGAGTCGGTTAATTCTGAAAATGCATTTCCCAACTCTAATCCTCCTATATAGAACTCAAAGCGCTCAGCAAATCGTGGATCAGATTCTTTGCGTTTTGAAAGTGCTGCTTGAGAAGCAGGATACTCATAAATAATAGTTGGCTTTGCTTTACCTAAATTTGGTTCAATTTCATTAAGAAAAATTTGGTTATAGATTTCCTCCCAGTCAGTTGTTTCTGTAACTGAATATCCTTTTTCCTGTCCAATTTTGAGTAATGACTCTTCAGTGAGAAGTTCATCAATGTCCACGTTTGCATATTTTTTGAATGCTTCAGCAACAGAAATTCTCTCCCATCCTGGGGAAAGATCATATTCCTTGCCTTGATATGTTAAAATAATGGCAGTCTCATCCCCTGAAACTGTTCTAAGAATTCGTAGCAACAAATTCTCACAATCAGTCATCACGTCAGTATAATCTGCATCAACATGGTACCACTCTAAAATAGTGAATTCATGATTATGAAAGGCACTCACACCTTCTTCGTTTCTAAAACTTTTACAAATTTGAAAACAGCTACCAACTCCAGCAGCCAACAATTTTTTCATAAAAAGTTCAGGACTCGTAACTAAAAAACCAGGTCTATCTGAAAAGTTTTGTGCTTTGAGTGTCGTTTTAAAAACCTCAAGATATGGCTCAGTCCCTGGGTTTTCACAGAGAAGGGGAGTTTCAACTTCTAAAAAACCCTCTTTTTTAAAAAAGGATCTAATAGTATCCAGTACCGTTTCTCGTATCTTGAAAGGTCTGATTGCTGCATTTGAGACAGCTAGCTTTTGCCATGTTTTCATGAAAGTATTCTACCAATAAAACTCAGAATGTCTTGAGATAGTACCATCTTCAATAATAAGATAGTGCGCTTCACCTGCAAAAAAGTAACCAGAATTATAATATTTAAAAGTCGGTGATGCAGCAAATATATGTGAGTGACCACAAATGTAGCCATCTACAGAGGCATCATCTAGTCGAGAGAAATATCTCTGTAAGATGACATCAAGTTTTTCTTGCTTTGGATACATAAATTTTCTATGAATAAATCGTGTTGCCCACAGATCCTTCATCATGTAAAAATAAAATCGAGGATAAAATCTATCAAATAGATTTGCAAGTGTTGGATGTTTATCATCCATTTCAGGTGCGATTCGATTTCCATGCTCAATAATGAAACGTTTATCACCCGAGTGAAGTGTGTATTCAACAACTTGCTTTGCACTAAAGAAGGTTACACGTTCATCTGAAAAGGCAGCCTTATCATGATTACCATATATAAATATGGCATTTTTTTCTCTAAGAATAGGAAAGAGCTGATTCCATTCAGATGCAACAAACTCATCAAAACTACAAATATAGTGATCCCAAAAGTCCCCATTGATTATAACTTGGTCAACAGATCTGACTAAATTCGCGATATAATGCGATAATTCTCTATCGAAGCTATTATTTAAGTGAAGATCAGAGATAATAAGTGTTTTTTTCATACAACAGGAACATATTATGACGAGCAATACATCAACAATCAAGCTGCAACTCTTCCTTGCTAGAGCTGGCATTGCTTCACGAAGAAAATCCGAGGCTCTTATTGAAACTGGAGTCGTAACAGTAAATGGTTCTGTTGCAAAAATTGGTCAACGCGTAAACCCTCACAAAGACAAAGTTTCAATCGACGGAAAACCTATCTCAGCACCTCAAAAACATCGTTATTTTCTGATAAATAAACCAGTGGGATATATTTCAACTACTTCAGATGAAGTTGGCAGAAAAACTGTTCTTGAACTCATACCAAAAATAACTGAACGCGTTTATCCAGTTGGACGACTTGACCAAGAGAGTGAAGGCCTTATGCTAGTTACCAATAATGGAGAGCTAGCTCACACACTTACTCACCCAAGATACGAAATAGCAAAAACCTATGAAGTTCTTCTCAGTAGTAAACCCACCAATTTAGCGCTTGATCACCTCAGAAGAGGCGTCAAACTCAAAGATGGCTACACAAAACCAGCAGAGGTTACTGTTTTGTCACATGAAGAAAACCAAACCTGGATTGAAATAACCATTACAGAAGGCAGAAACAGACAAATTCGCCGTATGACTGAGAGAGTAGGATACGACACTATTGAACTTGTTCGCACAAAAATGGGACCATTTGATATTGGTGACTTAGATGGTGAAAAATACATTGAGCTGCCAGAAGAAAAAGTGTTAGAACTTCTAAAATAAAAACAGGCCTCACGGCCTTTTTTATTTTCTGAGCGGGTAAGCGGAATCTACGACTCGCTTCGCTCACATGCATTAGGCGGGTGCTATCGCACTCTCCGTCAGAACTTAGCTCGATATTCATCTCGCTAGATTAGTTCCGTATCTACACCATTCAGAAATAAAAAGAGGCCTGACGGCCTATTTTCATTTCTGAGCGGGTAAGCGGAATCGAACCGCCATCTACTGCTTGGAAGGCAGTCATACTAGCCGTTGTACTATACCCGCGCTCTTAACACCCCGAATTATACCTGCAACTAGGCGTTCAATCTAGGACCATTTTGATAGAAATCCATAGCCTCTTCACTCAAGTTATACTTTGGCAGTTCCTGTTCCATAACATATTTAATAAATGAGAGTGAACTTTCCGATACCACCCATTCATCATACCTTGTTCCCACCTGATTCATATCCATTTTAGTAATAACGTTAATAAAGAAGTACCAGTAATACATAGATTTAGTTTGTTCAACCAGCTCACTCTTAGCTGTATGGAGAGCCTCTCGGCGCTGCGGCACAGTCAGCTGATTAAAGTAATACCCAGGTTTTATACCTTCAACTAATTCTCGTGCTACATTTCGTTCTACTCCCAGCATGGCCATGGCAATTTGATCTAGATGCTGATCAGTGACAGCCTTACGACCTTTAAAGGCATAATGAGAATTTTCCCCATCGTGTACTCGAGTAACTCCCATAGCAGTACCAACATTTTTTGATCCAGCTGTATGAAATGAATCTTGACCATGGCTGCTATTTAAAACCGCAGTAAGATGCTCGGCTTCACTCATCTCTCCTTCACTCAGACTCAGTAAACTATACCCTCCAGCAACACCGGGATTTGAATCTACCACTGAAATCATATTGCCCGTGCGCTGTTGAGCCAGTACCCCGGTGAGACCCGTGTATTGCAAAGAAACTTCCAGTAACCACTGAGTAAATCTGTTAGTACCAGCAGATAATACTGACGTATCACTGACTTGCTTTCGTGCCTGATCAACACCTATTTGAAACTGCATACTATAATTTACAACAAAATCTTGAATTATATCCTTAAATGCTTCAAGCACTTGTGCTTTCCCATCCGTTCTATCTTTATTTGTGTCAGCCCAAATCTCTGCAAAGCTTTGCATACTTAACATTGTTTCTGCATACCCAGTCATAGTGTGAAAATCGAGCCTACTCGTAGGAATTTCAGCAATGTTACGTGATGTGGGTAATCTACGCAATGCAGGCCTCATATCATCACTCATCATGTTCATCATGTCCGCCATAAGTTGAGCATAATGAATTGCGGTGACCGAACTAATTCTGTTTAATTGTAGGTTGTGGACTTGAGCTATAATCGGATCACTTTCTCTCACTGACCCAGAGGCATCGGTAGCAAACAATTCTTTATCATAAAGACATCGAGTCAGCACCAAATTAATTTGCTTAAGGGCCGCATTCATTTCATCTAACAACTGTAATAAATCTTGCTCTTCAGTTGAATTAAGTCGTGCGTAAGTCTCATCATAAACAGTCTTGATATCAAGAACATCACTAATAGTATCTCTTGTATGTTCAGCCTCTTTTTTTTGTTTTTGAATTGCAGTTAGCCTACGTTTTACTTTTCGTGCAACAGTATTAATTTGTTCATATTGAGCAAGGATGTTAAATGTATCGCTTTCTCCTGCCAATGTAGTACGATCTGCCATAAATCGACTATATTCAACAGCAGAAATTTTTGAAACATCAGCAACCCCGTACAGCCGAGCCGCAGCTGAGAAATCATATTTTTTGAGCTGTAATTTTTCTTGTACTTCCTTCATGAGCTCATGATCCCCATTTAGAAAAATTTTAACTGTGTCTCGAAGACCAGTCTCCAAATCTATATAAAATGTATCTTTGATAACTTGTATTTTCCTGGGACTCTTGGATGGAATATCTGGATTCAAGCGCAAGTGTTCTTGCCATGCAGGTTCTCTAATAGCATTCATCTGAACATCAACAGTTACATTTACAAATCGATCAACCATTGTACCTGCCCCGTCAAAAAGTTCCCTAAGACTCATGCTATCAATAGCTTCAAGTCGATCTCTAAGCTCATTCTCCATAGTAATAGTGACACTTCTATCAAGCTCCTTAGTTAACGCTTTGGGTGAGTTAACGAGGGCTTCGGGCAAGTCCGGAAGTGAATAACTGTACTCGTGTACATTCTCGGCAATAACCTTTTCATCATCAAACACCATTTCACCATCAATTACACCAAGACTCAGACTTTGTGCGAGTAGTGCTTCTGGAAGTATCTTTCTACTTGCTGCAACATTGCCCACACTTACCAAATATTGAGATAACCTCAGTAATAATTCCGCATTAGTCTCTTGAGCTTCCCGTCCATCAGTCAAACCATGATCAAATTGTGAATTAATCTTTATAAGTAATTGTGTCGCCCAACTATCTTTTTCAAAAAAATTTGCAATGTTTGATAGTGTTCGTTTATTATTCATCTCATCAGAGTCAAGAAATTGCTGACAAAACGCCCCAATATTATCTGAAATATCAATGTGCTGTCCTCCAAATACCAACGAGAGCATTTCCCCAGCTTGATCGTCAGCTCCAAAAGCTGGAACTTCATCTGCCCCCACAGAGACAGAAAAGTCTGCACTTATTAATGCCCTGATTGAATCAGCAATTTGCAGTGTAACTTGTGATGTATTTTTTAAATCAGACCTCAAAAACTTTTTGATAAATTGGTCTAACAAAAGAGGATCAGTTACTATTTCATTTTTTTTAGGATTGTAACTTAACTCAGTCCAGATTGAAGCTATGACTTGTCTCTGTTTGAGTACTTCTGGATCTTTACTTTGATCAGCATGTGTATATTCGAGATTTTGTACTGCTCTGATCAACAATTCTTGAGTTATAAAGCCATCCTTATTGTAATATTCAATTTTGTAAGGTGCTCCATGAACAAGTATAACAAAATGCCTTGGTTCCTTACCAAAAGTAACTTCAGCAATCCCATGTTGGGTATCTCTAGTAAAACCATGCGTAACTATTGCACGAGCACGTCTGATTAATTTTTCAAGATCTTTACGTCCATTTCTGGTGCTATTTAATGCAGTAATCTCAGCCTGATCTAAACCAAATTCTTGATCAAGTAATCGGTTAACAGCCTCACTATTTGGATCAAACTTATACACTTCTTGTAATCGTAAAAATGCTTCGGCTGACTCAGGACTAAAATGTCTACCAGATAACTTTGCTTTTAATTTTTTTGTAAGTCGCTCATATCTTGTGAGTGTTGCTTTTTCTTCACCGTAATCTGTTTCGAGAAACTCTGCTGCTTCTCGCATTAGCTCAATCTTATTTGCAATGGTTACTCCCACTACTGCAGATCTAAAATCCTTTTCCAGTCGATTAAGTTTTTCGGTATTTGCAAAAAGTTGACGCTCAGCAGCTTTTGCTTCAAATTCTTCAGATGTAACCTGTCTCACTGGCTCTTCAGGAAATTCCTTTTGCTGGTCTGAAAATGTATTAGCAGCCTCTTGCAGCTTCTTTTTTATACGAGCAAGTGGACGCGCAGCAGCAGCATCTCGAGCAGCCTTTTCAGCCTCCAATCTTTCTAAATGTGCGAGTTGTTCTTTTTTATACTCTTCTTCATCTTGTCCTGGTCGGATTTGCTTTGGATGATCAGATTCAAATGATTCAGTGGGCACTAAGCCCACTGTTTCTGTCTGCTGTGTGAGTTGATAAAATGAAAAAAGATCATATGCCACTGCTGGATTAAGTACTGTTTGAACTGAAAAGTGTCCTGCTTGCGTTTGCTGGTAAAAACCAGGATCGCGTTCTTGTTGCACCTGCCAACTTGCCTCGCGCATAGCATCCTCAAAGTCTTGAATTCTTCGAGGTGCTCTTGAACTATCCCAACCATCAACAACAAATCCAATAATTGCCTTCAAGTAATTGGTATTACTTAACATATACACAGTCGCATTTATAACTATTTTTGAAAATTCACTGCTCCCACTAGCAAATTTTTCGAGTAGCTTTCTATACTTAGGAGAATCAGACAAGTTTTCAAGTATCTTATGTATGAGAATTTTTCTGTTTTCACCTTGATATGTTTTAGCTCCTTGTGCAAATGATTGATTGGTTACATTCTCCACTAACTGCAAGAGTTGTTGTACGGGATTCTGCATTTCAGAAAGCAAAGCTTCAGACACATTGCGACTTAATTCTCGTCTTTGTCTTGGAATTGGAATCTCCATTCCATCAAAAACACTACCTGGATTATTAATCTTTAGAACACCAAGTTGTTCACCAACCATAAATGGATGTTCCTGCTCTTGAGGAGGAGGCGGAGTATTTTCGATCGTATGTACGGCCGTAGGCCGTGAATCCATAGTCATAGTTTCATTCTAAAGAACTTCTCCTTGTACTTCAAGTAAGATAATTGTGGTGATATAATCGTGAGTGTTCTAAAGTGAACAAGCCGTGGTGGCGGAATTGGTAGACGCGCGAGACTTAAAATCTCGTGATAGCAATATCGTGTGGGTTCGATTCCCACCCGCGGCACACAATGACTCAAAAAGAAACTCATCAAGAGATCTCCCAAAAAGATCTTGATGATTGGAAAGAGAGAAGAGACAAAGAAAAAAAACAAGAAGCCTTTTGGCAAAAACTTGCCTTGATTCCTGCTCGACCTCTGATAGATATCTTACGAAAAGATACCAACCATGAGTCATAGTACAAAAGACCATCTCGAATAATACTCATTAGTGCGGTATAATTTGATCTTGTTCTTTACATAACAATTCGGGGAATAGCTCAGATGGCTAGAGTGCGCGGTTTGGGACCGTGAGGTCGCAGGTTCGAGTCCTGTTTCCCCGACACACGAAAAAATCCACCTTTTGGTGGGTTTTTTTGTGTATTGGAGCAAGCAAAGGATTGAACCTATGGGTCGCTATGCGAGTTATAAATTGCGTAAGCCTCCTACAGTACGAGCATCCCGCAGTGAGCGAAGCGAGCGAGGAGTCCTGTTTCCCCGACATGTACTATATAAATTCATTTTTATACAAACCTGCAAAATAAAATATTTATTTAGTTAATTTCTAAAATAACAACACCATAACCCAGCAATAGAGATTTAACTGCCTCTAGTATCTCATTTTTATTTTCTACTTCTTCAATATCTATACAATAAATGCCTTTATCAACATCAAATTTAGCTGGAAAAGCTCCTGCATTTAAAGTTTTACTTTCAATATCTTGAGAAAATGATAAATTATTTGCGTCAATTTCTACTAGATTTTTACAAACAAAACAATATGAAATAATCTGGTTATTCATATAAAATTCTTAAAGTAATTTAAATCCATCCTTAACTAGATCAAAGGCTTGATCTCCCCCCAAAGAAAAGTAGACTTCGTATTCTGGTTGCTCTGGATGCAGTCCAATAGCACGATTTGCATAGAAATAATAGTCATTTCCATCTTTAGTAGTAGTTATTTTTTGTCCTCCAGGGCCATGCTGAGAAATATCAGTCCCAGGTGCAAATCTAGTTATTATAAAAAGGTCTTCTCTTGATGATTCACCAGCTAGATTATTTACTGGTAAATAAAACATAATTGAAACACTTTTGTCATCATCATTACCCATAATATCTGCTCCAATAACTGAATATTTCGGTGGCAATGTTAGTGAAAAACCAAGTTGTTCATCTGTATACACAAAATCTTCACTTTCAAGAATTGTTGATGGTAAATTAGCTTCAGCTGGTTCTTCCATCATTACAAGTGGACTGACAGTTTCTTCTTGAGTCATAGGTTCTGGAGCTATGATTTCTTGTGCAACCATATATTCATCTACTGAATATCCTCTGACCATGTATCCTAATCCAAATGCAACTACTGCAACCCCAAAACCTGTAAGAATATATAGAATTGGATTTGTTGACGTTAGATTCATAGCTGATTGAACAGTCTTGATTTCATTATTATCTTGGGTTTGAGGATGATTTTCTTGCATATTCAAAGATTATATATGAAATGTATAAAACACTATATATCTAAACATTGTTCAAATTTGTTGCGGATTTTTTAGAATTAATCTTTAAAAAAGTTCCAACATCTTCCCACACGGCCGACATATACCAATAATTATTTCAAAATAAACACCCCTGGCTTCACTCTACTATGCTCATCAAGTATATGCATAAAATCTTTCCAATAAAGAACTAATCTTTGCGGAATTCTATTGAGAACCTACTTAAAGCCCCTAACAAATTATCACTAAAACTAGCATCAGGTTGATCTTCAAATTTCTTCATAAGAGTTTCAACAAATGGGAAATATCTTAATGAATCAACTATTTGTTCAATATCTTGGAAATCAATCATTTTCAAAGCTGCATATACATAATAATACTGAACAATAAACTCTTCTTCATTTTTAATTGAGAGTTCTAAACGTTTCACACTTTCTTTTATTATCTTCACTGCTTCATGATTATCTTCATCGGAAAATTCAATTTTTCTCAATAAAACTTCAGTGTATGATTCAAATAAATCCTCTGGAGAGTACTTTTTTTTCTCTGGTTGAGCAGTTAGTGCCCATACTGCTTGATCAAAATCTAGAGGCAAAATACTTGTCCCAGCAGCTCTGACTAAGACTTCAACATAGAAAAGCCTTCTTTTTACATCTGCTTCATGTTGACTTAACTCCGAAACAAAATCTCGATCACTATATAAACCTGGTTCCCATTTGGCAAAAAAACTGGTTACTGGAATGTATCCCAAAAAATTTCCCAATTTAACAAGGTCTGTATCTGTTAGCTCCCAAGTAGGGAAAGTTTTTTGAACCCGTTTACCTTCGATTAATACAATCTTTTCACCTTCTGTTGTTTGCTCAACAACAAATATCTCTTGCAATCCATAATGACTATTTCCCGCCTCACTAACATAATGCTCACCGTCTGAATCTGAAATTGACAATGCCATTTCAGAAAGCTTCAAAATTTTTGGTTGATATTTTGGGGCATCAAACTCAACTTGAGAAATTTTATTTGTGGCAGTTTTTTTTTCCAATAGGGCACCTGTTTCACCTATGGCTCTACCATCTGTCTGATCCAAACTTGTCATATTTTTTTCGATTTGATGTTTACATAATTAATACCTAATTAACTATTATATCAAATACTGAACCAGATCCTGAGGAACTGTTGTTGAATGAAGAAGATGCAAGACTTACAATTGCAAATACGCCTATGTTTTTATACATAGGACTAGTTACAGTAGAGACCATAGAAAATGCAGAACAGTACACAAAAGATCTTGCAGATGGTCTAGAATATGAACAAGAAAAAAGTTGGCTCAGAGCACTAGGCAAACTTCGTAAGTAACTAATGAAAAAAACATCCGCAACTGAAATCCATAGATTTGAAGT
>PFRS01000004.1 GCA_002788675.1 Candidatus Pacebacteria bacterium CG_4_9_14_0_2_um_filter_40_15 | reverse complement strand
GGTAGTAATCGCAAATCAGCAGGTTGCGGTGAATACGTTCTCGCTCCTTGTACACACTGCCCGTCAAGCCAGCAAAGTCAGCAGCGCCCGAAGCGGGTGACCGTAACCAGTTTACTGGAGCGGCCCTTCTACGGTGAGGTTGGCGATGAGGACTAAGTCGTAACAAGGTATCCGTACTGGAAGGTGCGGATGGATCACCTCCTTTCTAAGGAGTTGGGTAGGAGTATCACGACCTCCCATTCCCATTTGTCGCAAGACAAATGAATCAATCGACGAAAGCCCCGAGATCATCATATCCGGGCCAGCGATCTACCATCATGTGAATATTTGATAAGTCTATAATTTGTGCAAGTTAACCACCAATCGGTGGTTTTTTTGTATCAAAACCACCTATATCTATAATTACTATCTCTTAAATAAAAAGAGTGCTACACTTTAAAAATGGGTACTATTGATGATGAACAAATAACCAGAACTGATGAGTTAAGCCTGATGTCAGATGCTGAGCGTCTTGATTTTTTTCTAACAGACCACGCAATTACTATTACAGATAGACTGAAAAAAAACCTCAGTCATGGACCAGTCAATCAAACTATTATTGAGCAACTTACCAGCGCAGTATTACAAAGATACAATCCAAATTATGATACGACAAAACCTCTTCCAATTGAGATATCTATTTCTAACTTTGTACAAGAAATATTGGTTCAGCGACCTGAGATTCTCCCACATATACAAAATCTTATCGAATTATTTTCAGATTCAGATAAAGATACCGTTATGTACAGGTATGTTGAGCTGAGTAGATACAAACCGCTGACAAAAAATCTCGAAGACTTGGCTCTATTTATCCAAAAAGAACGAGAAGATAGCTTTGTTCCCCATTTTATTTCAGTACTGTTATTTTTAGAATCACAAACGCTCGAACTGTTTGAGACAGAAGAAACGCTGCCCACAAACATCATCACCGGATGGGAAAACTTTTTTCTGGCTGTTCAAAATACACTTATAGCTAACACAGATGATGATGAAAGTGAAAAATACAGATTCATACTCACCTCGTTTTGTGAAAAGAATCCCTTCTTAAAAGAACTACTTCCTCCAAACTTTGCAAAAAAGAACACTGGGTTCAGGGGAAGGCTCAAAGATTCATTTTCAGGTAAAGAAAATAATAAGATTGAACTGGAAATTACCCAGGAACTAGCTTTCGAAAGTAATTTTATTCCTTCATTATTTAACCTGCCAAATGAAATTAAAGACACTGCTCTGGAACTCATTAAAAAAATGTATTTAGAAGATACCAACAGCTGGAAAAAAATTAAACTACTTGAAACTCTCTTTACTAGAGAATCTCTCAATGTCAACAAAACTCTTGCGAAATATGGACTTAGTTTTGAAGATATTCCCAAATTACTCGACAAGGAATTTGTAGCAGCACTCATAGCTATCTTAGTATCACTCATTCCTTATGAATCAAAAGTTAGAGGAATAGTTGCATTTTTGTTGATAGCTTTTGATATTACCGAACTACCCCGCGCAATAGCAAACACCCTAAATGCAGACACACTTGAAAGCGATATTACATTAAGACCAGGTTTCAAAGATTGGTATCTCTGTTTAAACTCAGAAAAATACTTGCTAGAGGCAGCTGAGACTGATCAAGTTCTACTTGTTAATGACTTTCTTCTTGTTAAAGGTACTCAAAATGGACTCCGTGCTGGCCTATGCATAAAAACCACGGTTGTAAACAAAACAACCTTCCTCGCAGGATGCTGGTACTCACCCACAAGCCAAGAAACCAGAGAGGTCATTGATTCTGGCCTAAAACAAAGAAAAAAAACTATTTCAGTGCCAACCTCAGAATGGGGCTTTATGCGGCCAGTGAGTAAAAACTTTATAACCCAGCAAGCTCCTGATCAAATACTTGCATTTGCTACAGATGTGGCCCAACAGCTCAAAGCAAACACATTTTCTTAAGCATGGATCACCCTCTTTCAGCATTTGATGCACTCACAGCAAAGCAATGAGTGCAATTAATCTATAATTTGCATGCAAACCACCATCCAGTGGTTTTTTGTTTTCCTTACTGCGTGACAGCTATGTAAGTTAACTAAAGTATGTTATTGTAAAAAAAAGAAATATATATGTCTGAAACTGAACTTAACGAAGTAATTGCTCAATCAAGATCTACCGAGATAAAAGTAATAAAAACTGCAATTGAAAAACGAAAAAATCTATACATTTTTGGTGAAAGCAGATCTGGAAAAACTGCAATAACTCGCTATTGCAAAGAAAAAAACATTGGAAATACACCTTCAAGTAGAATTACTCTTGAGCAGCTTATACATTCAAATCCAAATGAAATGGCATACGATCTCATGGAATATGTCACTTTCGAGATTACTGATAACCTAGATACAGCAGATGCTGATGCACTGATCACAGAGTTTGAATCACTCGAGAATGATACTGCTAGACAAGAGTTCATGGCTAACAAACTCGTTACAGAAAACACGGTTCTCTATGTTGATGAAATTGGCTGGGCATATAAGTTTGACTACGAACTTAATGGTGAAGAGAGAAACCATCTTCAAGATCTGATGAACGCTACAAAAGATCATATAACTTGGATTGGAGTTGGCATTGCATCTCCAAACAGTGACCAATTCGATAAAAGAATAACAGGTTTTGAACATTCTCTGCCCATTTCTCCATGGAAAACAGTCACTAGTTAAACATAATTTTTCATTCCATTTCTAGCTATTAAGCTTTTTCTTTGTAATTATGTACAATTCAACGTAAAATAGAGACATGGTTGAATTACTGCATGAATCACCAGCTCTCGTTCCACCTGCGAAAGCTGTGGATGTTGCAGAGTTTGATACTCGCATTCATGATGCCACAACAGCACTGGCAGAATTAAGTTCTCAATATCAGCGTTTTCTACCTGACAATGCTGGCCAAAAGATGGTTGTAAAGTGCTATACGCAAAGACACTTAATCGACACATCTGAATTACTAGATGCTATTTATGAACTAAGAGATTCTCCACTCTCCGTGCAAATGCTCAAACAACTCTACGAATTTGTTGAACAACACGGTGGGCTAGATACTCAAGAGAATATACAAATAGCGATGCATAAAAATCTATCCTTCCCAGATAAAATCTTATCACTCACACAACAAACGGGAGCTACAGCAGATCAGCAACTAGCTATTATTGTCTTGCATGAACAATTAGCAAACATTGCAGTAGCTCAGGCTAAAGAATTTGAATGGTCCCTCCTACAAAAAAGAGATTCTCAAGAAATTGCTAACTATCTGACTGCCATACAGCAACGATTGGAATCTAACACTATCAGTGTTACCAAAGAAATACGTACAAACGCAAATATAACACCTGAAATTGAAGAATCAGAGGCAAAGCTCTCACTCAAGCAAAGACTTAAGTTTACCCGCTTTAATGACGGGCAGTTAATGCTGAATATTAATCTCTTGGATAACAAAGAGACGCTTTCCATTTTCACAGCAGAGGCAGCTATGCAACCTATGAGAATTCAACAAAAAGGCAATCTTCATATACGCATACCAGACCAAAGCTTAATCAAGTTTCAGACGGCAACTGAGACAGCGCTGTTTCAGGTTTCCGGAATTGCTGAACCCACTCCCATCGCTTCAAGTAAGAATGATGCAGATCTTGATGGCGTCATCTTGCTTGCTTTTGACAAAATCTGGCAATGGCATAGACGAGAATTTGAACATGTTGACCCAGAAATTATACTGCAACTTAACACTACCCTGCTAGAATTACCCAAAAGAGAGAACACCGGGAAAATTAAAAGTGCACTTAGAGAACAACTTGCAGCACTTGAATCAAAGGGATTTTCAACAAAATCGCGAATTGAAATAATGGATCGAGTTGAAGGTCTGAATGGTCGAGGCATGGTACTCGACCAATCATTATTTGCATTGCTTGAAAAAAACAACCGTTTATCCTGGGAACAGTGGGACTACATCCTAGCCAATGGACGTGATAAAGCAGCATTGATTCATTTTTTTACTGGCTCTGGCTTGCTGGATAGCCAAGGAATCAATCTTCACCCAATCCTAACACCATTTGAAAAAAAGTTATTTGCCGAAAAAATATCAGAAGCTATACCTGCGGATAACATTGCCAATATGGTACGACTGTTTGCTGATGGAGTCCCTAACGTACCGGAACTTGAAGCTGCACTCCGAGACTTTTGCTATGGTGCCGCCGCAGAGCGGCGGCACCAACAAATTCCATTCGAAATCTTTCAAAAAAGTGTTACTCGTTTTCTAGAAAAGTCATCACTTTCATCCGAAGAAATCACAGCAATTCTAGCAAATCAAGATATGACCCTACGTTGGCTGCACGCAAAGGTAACCAAAAACTTTTCTGGACTTGCTGCAGAAAATGTTAAACGAGTAACAGCTCTTTCGATCCATGACAAAGTAACTATTTCAGGTGCTGAAGCACCACGGCTTCGATATGATATCGAACAAAAAGCACTGATTTTGAAGGCGTCACTAGCTGAGATACTGCCCCACGAGCTGCATCAATACTTACAACTCAGAACACAACAAGGATCCTTTGATCGCGAGTACTGTCTCAACATAGAAAAAATAAAAAATCGCGAACTCCTTGAATCTTTACTCTTAGTTGAAACAAACAACTCTGATTTGAAACAAGGCTACCTATCAGCAGAAAAAGTTGAACGAGTGCTGTATAGATATCACTTAAGCACTCACGTTAGAGATGCCGAAAATACCATGGCAGCAACTACACTGCAGCTGGCCGCTCGGCAGTTAGCCGAAGATATTATTAATAATCCTCAGATTGATATTGTAAAGTTTATTAAAGAAGAAATCCTCAAAACAACCAACTTCAAGGAATATGAAAAAAATCTAACTACTACCAGTATTTTTAATGATGCTGCGCAGCTTGAAAAGCTCTGCATTGCTATTATTCACACTCCTGCTCAAAATGCTCAGCCAGAATCCCAACGATTTCAAAAACTGCTCACAACTATACTCTGGAAAACTGCTACTAAATTAGCTACAACTCAAGATGAACACTCACCAGTCCTCACCCCAGGAAGCTCTACTGGAGATATTCTTAATGCAATCTTTAGTCAGGCAACAATCACGGCTGAAGGCTTTCATGGCTGGGGAGCAAATGATGAAACTATAGTCCCCATTGTGAGAACGCTTTCAAGAGCACAAGAGGACCCAACACTGGTTGTGGCCAACAACACGATGGGAGCCTCTAAATCAAATCTGTTGAATATCCGCGGAATAGATCCACCACTCAGTTTTTGTGGACGGGGACAAGACATGAAGGACTACGGCAAACAACTCTTTGCCCTGTTGTGTGAACTCGACGGAGTCGCATTTAACAGTGGCATGGTCTTTGGACACTCGATGGGAGGGTATGAAGTACTGCAAACAGCGCTTGATCACGCCGAGGAATGGATACAGACCGTATTTATTGCACTCGAACCTGTGCTCGCAAAATCTGACGATATTTATGGGGAATATAAACATTACATTTCGCTGCTTGGTGCATCAACGGGAGAAGTTGATCGGGCTACCGTTGACAAAATTGCAGCCATCATTACAAAGTTAGTCACAACTCCAGATGACTTACCAGCACTTATGCAAGATATTATGGTGTATTTTGGACAAATTAAAATAAACGAGAAAGTATATAGTCAACTGGTCAAAAATTCTGACCCCAGGGTTGCTCGCGCTCACTCAGTAGAACTTATACAAAACAGAAAAGATTTTCATACCAACGTAACTCCAATTCTTCTAGAAAATGAAGGCCTTTCGACTGCTGAAAAGATTTACATGGCTGAAAGGCTTTTACAGCAAGTGAAGATTGTGATCGCACAAAATGATGATGTGCTTAAACACCAAATAGCACTTGGAAAATTACTTGATGACCCCGAGGTTCCTGAAGAAAATCGAGCTATACTTGCCGACATGGTGATAACTCTTTTTGGCAACCATTACGGACACCTCGAAAGAACCGTGTACAAATCGGATGATAATCCAGAAATGCTCACTAATCAGCGGAGGGTTGCTCGGGCAATGAGGCTTCTGCGCGATGCTAACAATCAGCATCAGGCTTAACTGTATCTTTGTGTATATAACTATATGTTAGTATATCAATATATACTGATATAGAGCAAAAATTTCATTTTCTCAAATATTAGCAACCATTATGATTAACTGCCAAAATTGCATAAACAATACTGCATCTTACCTCACAAATTTTCATAAAATGACTGTAGATGTTACAATACATGCCAATGCCACGACCAAAAGAACTGACCATACGAGGTGAAACACAACTACTCGAGAAACGCCATTTGAAAAAAGCGACTAAACTTGGTGAATTTATTCGAAATAGAGTTTCTGATTTTTTAAGCAATAGAGTTACCATACAGGTTGAAGGTGAAAAAAATCTTGAAGTACTGCATCATACCGGGGCCATTCTTGCCGTACTTCCACACAATGGTCATATTGATACCGGCATACTTAGAGCAGCACTTGAGGAAGAACTCAGAAAGAATCTTTTTTTTATTGCTGGAGCGGACTATTGGCATAAAGCTGTTCTGTCGGAAGATGATTCCATTAAAGAAAAAATAGCAAAAATAGTAACCACAGCTTTTCTAAAAACAGTAGGACCTGCCGGTGCTCGAATTTTCCCAATTGATCGCTTTAACCGTGACCAATCAAACTATGATCTTGAGCAGATTGCGGAACGTACATTACACGGTGAATTCGCTGTTTTTTATCCTGAAGGCACACGAAGAAATTGGGGTAAGCCACTTTCAGAACGAGAGTTTAAAACTGGCATTGGCCACGTTATTTTGCTGACAGAAGGCAAAGTTCCAGTAATTCCTATCTATCTTGAAGGGAATGAGAATTTACTGCCACCAGATTCAAAAAGACCTCACTTTAATGATGAAGCTGGCAAACCACATACAGTTATAGTTCATATTGGAGAAGCACTTGATTTTTCAAGTTTTATTCCAGAGAACCCAAAAGAAATGGGGTACAAAGAAGTGCGTGCTTTCCGTAATATGACCACCAGTGCACTCAAAGGGCACTTCCTTGGCAAATATGATGATTCGGATGATGTACTCAAGCACGTACCAAAATACTAAGCGCTTCTTTCCCTGGTCTTTCCCTCATAAAAAATCTGACGTGCTAAGATATTTTCTACATATTAAATACACACATATGATATAATTCGTTGCATATATGGGGGAAATGATAGAATCAGCGTCTACAGTGCATCTAGCTACCGTTGAAAATGCCGGGAAACAAGGCTATGGCATTTGGCTTAAGCCAGAAGCTCCACCAGAATGGGCAAACTATCGAAGTTTTGATCGATGGGCCAAACACATGTGGCGTTTTAACAGTCAGCCTGGTGGTATACGGGTATGGGATGCAGGATCAGGCTCTGGAACACGATTCAAAACTCTCCGTTCATTTATTGACCCTATTTTTAAAATCACTATAGTAGCTACAGATCTGCAAGAAGATGCGCTCACACGCTTTCCTAAAGCAATTGAAACTACCAAAAATCCACGAGACAGTGTGTTTACCATTCAGGCTGATATAACTAAACCACCGCCATTTTCACTTCCAGTTACCGGCATTTCTTGTTTGTCAGTATTTCCTTGGTTAGATATTGAAGGTTCAAAACAAGCACTCACTCATTTTTATTCACAATTAGAAGAAGATGGAGCATTAATCTTAGAACTTTGCACCCCATACAATCAGGTTGCACTTTTTGCTGAAGGAACAACCCAAGACGACTTAGAAATTGAGTTTCGTATCAAAAAAATGCTTACACACTTTGCTGAAACTAATAATAAAGAACCACTAACGATATTTAACCAAAAGTATAACAAAAATGTGGTAGTACATACCCAAAAATGTGCAACTAACTTGTTAACAGAAGCTGGCTTTACAAATATAACTTGTACCAACCAACATAACATGTATTTCCCTAATGGCATACACGCTACCTTGGAAGAACGATTTGCAATTCAACCTTCCTGGAATGCTAGACATGAATTCAGATCACACGAAAATTTGTTATTATTTGCAACAAAAGAGCCAAAGTAATAAACTTACAGTGCGAATTCATTGGAAAAAAACGTATGGTAACAATTGAAGAAGTATTTTTTCGAATATTCTCTGGTGGGTGTACATCGATTCGAACGATGGACCTCAGTCTTATCAGGACTGCGCTCTAACCAACTGAGCTATACACCCTTAACTTGAGAAATTCACCACAGTGAAGATCACAGGAATATATTGTAACATACTTTTTTCTTCAGAAAAGCAGTGTTTCACTCTGGAAAAAGGGTGTTTCAAGGCTATTTACCACTTGATTTTTAGCAGTCAAATTATTAGAATGCTAACCTATGATAGATGACAAAACAAAACAACCAGAAGTCACTAGCGAACCTTCAGAAAAGAAGGAATCTCTTTCAGATAGTTTTAAACACTCTATGGAAGGTACTTCAACAAAAAAACCTAAAAAAACAAGTCGAACACGCATTCTCACGTTACCTGTAGTTCCTGTACGAGAGGGCGTTCTATTCCCAAGTACCGAGTCGGTGCTGAGTTTTGGCCGACAACTCTCACTCAATGCAATTAAGGATCTTCCTGAGGATAAACCAAAGTATGTTGTATTGGTCACTCAAAAGGACTCAACCATTAATGCTCCAGAACCAAAAGACCTCTATACCATT
This sequence comes from Candidatus Pacebacteria bacterium CG_4_9_14_0_2_um_filter_40_15, assembly GCA_002788675.1. Lineage (GTDB taxonomy): Bacteria > Patescibacteriota > Microgenomatia > UBA1400 > PJMF01 > CG1-02-43-31. The sequence goes on along the minus strand of PFRS01000004.1, from coordinate 40,369 downwards.
GGAACTCTGGCCGTTGTTGAAAAAACACTTGATGCAGACGAAAATACCAACGCACTGGTAAAAGGCGTGGGTAGAGTGCGTATTATCCGCTATATATCAACGTTTCCTCGGATTGTAGTTGAAGTTGAAAGAATTACTGAAATCGAGATAAACGATGACGAAATGAAGGCAATGGTCTCTCATCTGCAAAAAGAGTTCCGCCAATCAATTCACATGGGCAAACCCGTTGAATTTCTAAACTTCATGAAACTTATGGGCGGCGTTCGAAACGGCGAATTAGTTGACCAAATTGCCAGTACTCTTTCAATTAAAACTGAAGAAAAGCAGCGATTACTTGAAGAGCTCGACGTCAAATCTCGCATTCGCAAAGTTGTTGAACATCTTGCACACGAAATGAAAGTGCTTGAAATTGAAAAAGATGTTGTCCACAAAACGCAAGAAACTTTCGACAAAAACATGCGCGAAAGCATTTTACGCGAACGACTCAAAACCATTCAAAAAGAATTAGGTGATATTGACGACGAAGAAGAGGCAGCCATTAGCTATGAGGGAAAACTCAAACGCCTAAAACTTGAAAAAGATTTAAGAACTAAAATTAAAAAAGAGATTAAAAAATTACGCCAAATGTCGGCGAACAATCCAGAAACTGGATACATTCGCAGTTGGCTCGACACCGTCTTTGAAATGCCTTGGAACAAACTCCAGAAAAGTGAAGTAAATATTTCAAAAGCTGAAGAAACTCTCGAGAAAAATCACTATGGCCTCAAAGATGTGAAAGATCGCATTATCGAGCACATGGCCGTTATGCAACTCAAAGAAAAGAGTAAGAAAAAAGATGATCAGTCCGTACCTACCATTATTTGTTTTGTAGGCCCTCCAGGTGTGGGTAAAACAAGTATTGGTCGCTCAATTGCAGAAGCACTTGGTAGAGATTTCGTCAAAATTTCCCTTGGAGGAGTCCGGGACGAGGCAGAAATCCGTGGTCACCGACGTACCTACGTTGGCGCAATGCCCGGTAAAATCATTAATGGAATGAAACAAGCAAAAAGTATGAACCCAGTATTTATGCTCGATGAAATCGATAAACTGGGCAATGACTTTAGAGGAGACCCATCAGCTGCATTACTTGAAGCGCTTGATCCTGAACAAAATGCTTCATTCGAAGATCACTACATGGATATTCCATTCGATCTTTCACAGGTGTTCTTTATTACCACTGCCAACACGCTTACTACTGTGCCGCCAGCGCTTCGTGACCGTTTGGAAATTATTCGCTACAGTGGCTACACAGAAGAAGAAAAATTTGAGATTGCTAAACGACATTTACTCAAAAAAACAATTGCTGCTAATGGCTTAGACATCAAGCAAATTGATATCTCTGAAAAAATAATTTCTCGAGTTATTTCTCGCTACACTAAAGAAGCAGGTGTGCGCGGACTCGAAAAAACACTGGGGAAAATTGCTCGCAAAGTTGCTCGCACCATCGTGGAAACAAAAAAGAAAAAAGTTGCGGTCACACCGGAAATTCTCAAGAAATATCTGGGACCAGAACAATTTGATCCACCACTTAAGTCTAACGAAAGCATAGTTGGTCAATCAACCGGTCTAGCCTGGACAAGCGTTGGTGGAGAAGTGCTCTTTATTGAAGTTGCGCTCACTCCTGGAAAAGGCAAAGTGCAGCTCACTGGGAAACTGGGTAAAGTTATGCAAGAATCTGCCCAAACGGCCTTGACCTATGTAAAAGCACATTCAAATGAATTAGGAATAAGTGATAAACAACTTGCTAACACTGACGTCCACATCCACGTTCCAGAAGGTGCAGTACCAAAAGATGGTCCTTCAGCTGGCGTAACCATGACCACAGCCATAGTTTCTGCATACACAGGTATTCCCGTCCACAAAGATGTTGCCATGACCGGAGAAGTTACTCTACGCGGCAATGTGCTGCGTATTGGAGGCCTCAAGGAAAAAAGTATTGCCGCGCATCAGGCTGGCAGTACTACTGTGTTGATTCCAAAAGACAACGAACGTGACATCGTAGAGATTCCAGATAGTGTGAAAAAAGACATTACCTTCATCCCAATGGCAAACGTACGTGAGGTACTCGATAAAGCTTTGACCCAGCCTCTCAAGCCACTCTCTGCAAAAAAAACCTAGAGTCGTGATACACTAAGAGCATGAACTGGAAGAAAAAACTTCTCATTGTTGTCTCATTGTGTCTTACCCCTATTTTTCTGAGTGGTTGTTCACTGCGCAAAGAGGCCAAAGCTGGACTACAGGTCATCACGCATGACGTGCCTAGTTCTGTCTTTATTGATGAACAGTACCTCAACAAAACTCCGCTTATAGAAAAACAACTCGCTCCCGGTGTGCATACTATTCGCATTGAACCTGAAGACCCCGACTTTCTTCCCTATGAAACAGAAGTGAACCTCCATCCAGGAGTACTTACCGTGATAACCTGGAAAAGTGCCACCCGCCCAGAGCAAATGGGAGGTGTAATTTACGAAATGGAAAAGATTAGTTCAAAAGATACTTCAGAAGTTTCGTTTGTGACCATTCCTGACGGCGCAATTATTACACTGGCTGACCGCAACAAAGAATTTTCACCAGTCACCATTCCTAACATACAGCCAGGCAAGCTAGATTATGAAATTACTTTACCTTCATACGAAACCCAGAGTCACTCGATAGAAGTTGCTGCTGGTTATCGAATGATCATCCAAGTAAAACTTGCCAAACTTGACCCAAATAAAACTTCAAAACCTCCAACTGAAACTGTCGATGCTGTGGCAGCAACAGCATCAGCGGATGCTCTAGCAACCCCGTCGGCTGTTGCAACAGCCACGCCTTCAGCAAAACCAACTGCACTCAACCCTGGGCCAACTGCTAATTCGCTGGTAGAAATTACAAAAACGAACTTCTTCCAAGACGGCAAAGAAGTAGTACGCATCCGCAACAATCCAGGCCCAAACGGAGTTGAACTGGGCATGGCAGAAGTCGGAAAAAAATATCCGTACTTAGGTGAAGAATTAAATGGCTGGTACAAAATTACTTTTGAAGCAAAACAAGGTTGGGTAAGCAAAGAGTATGCGAATATTGTCCAACGTTAACTTCCCTCAAAAAATCTCGCAGTTCGCGAAACAGGCCCACCAGAAATTGGGTCGTACAAAATCTCCCTCAAAAAAAGTCATTGCGGCACTGCTTTCAAGCTACTTTATAGCGTGGTTTGCCTACTTTTTTCATTTCTGGAGTAACTCCTTTATTGTGAATAAAACAGGTGGCATTTCTGCACAGCACGTTAATCTGTGGGGTGACTGGGCTGCGCACTTTACCATGGGTTCTGCTATGGCCGAGCGCGGTTTGCTGCTAACTACCAGTCCTTTTTTATTAAATGCTCCGTTTAGTTATCCCTTTGTCGCCGATATGCTTTCAGCAATTCTTATTAGAATGCATTTAGATTTCTTTTTAGCATTTATTTTGCCTAGTTTTGTCTTTTCTTGTTTAATTATTATTGCGCTGTTCCTTTTTTACAAACAGCTTTCAAAATCAATTGCCATAGCTGTGCTTGCCAGCACCATTTTTCTTTTTAATGGCGGTACTGGATTTTTGTACTACTTTCAAGATATTGCTGACAGTCAACAAAAAGTTGAAACTGCACTCAATCCACCTCGAGAATATACAAACATCGAAGATGAGCACTACCGCTGGATCTCGGTCATTACTAGCATGGTTTTCCCTCAGCGCGCTTTTACTGTTGGGTTTCCAATTGCTTTGTTACTCCTTACCTTACTGCTTCAAAATACACAGAAAAAACGCCAATCAAAACTTTCAAAGTTACTTGCATTTTTTAGTAAAAGATCAACAAATGAGAGCTCCCAAAAACTCATATTTTTTGCCACTGCAGCAGTAATTGGATTGCTACCCATAATTCATACGCATTCTTTTTTGGCAGTGTTTATTCTGCTATCCTTTTGGTCGGTCGGGGATATTCTTACCACAAAAACGAAACAAGAAAAAATTGCTAAGTTTATCGATTGGAGTATTTTTGCTGGAATTGTGGCTGCAATCGCTCTCCCACTCATCTCAATTTTTATTTCTGGAAATATTCAGCACTCTTTCATCAAATGGTATCCAGGTTGGTATGTCGGGAATGATTATCCAAATGAAACGCTACTGAGTTTTTGGTTTAAAAATTGGAGTATAGTGCCTGTTTTAAGTCTGATGGGATTTGGATTAGTAATTCAAAAAAGCAGTAACAAACTGCGAACTTTTTTTGAGTATGTGCCATTCTTCGCACTTTTTCTTTTAACAAATCTGGTATTATTTCAACCCTTTGTTTGGGACAATACAAAAATATTAGTGTGGGCATCACTCGGATTTTCATTACTGTCAGCTCAGTTTTTACATGCCATGTGGAAAGAGAGTAAGTGGATGAAACCCCTAGTGATAGCAATTACCATTGTGATCTGTTTTTCAGGCTTTCTAGACACGTACAGAGCCCTCAGATTTCCACTTAGTAGCTACCAGATGTATTCTGCAGAGGAAGTAGCACTAGCAGCTTGGACAAAAGCTAATACTGATTCTGATTCAATCTGGCTCACTGGTACATACCACAATGAGTGGCTATTTAATCTTACAGGCAGGCAAGCACTTGCCACCTATACTGGATGGTTGTGGACTCACGGTTATGATTACTACCAGGAAGATCATGATCTTCGTACCATGTATCAATTTCCCCAAAATACTGCGTTATTTGAAAAATACGGCATCGACTATGTTGTTGTTGGTCCATTTGAAAGAAGAGAGTTTAATACTGACGAACACGCCTTTCTAAAAAATTTCGTAATTGTGCAGAAAACAGAGAGTTATACAGTACTTAAAAGAAGTACTCAATAATTTCATCAACGCTACATTGATTGTGTATGTATTGGTTTCTAAAGATTTGAGACTGCTAGCGCTAATGCCCAAAAATCATCGACTTTGAGTGACGCAGTCCCAACCAACCAACCATCTGAAATTTCAGCATACTCAGCAACATTGCCTGCATTTACACTGCCACCATACAACACTGGCACCTCTCCAAAAACATCATTAATGAGTTTTGTCACTTCTGCAACATGTGCTGCATCCATGTTATTTCCAGAGCCAATTGCTGAAAGTGCTTCATAGGCTATGATACATTTTGAATGGTATTCTGAATCTATTGCAGCTGCTTGCGTTGAAACATATTCATCATCGACACAGACAATTGGAATTATTCCAGCTTCTACGCACTGTCTAACTTTATTAGCCACTTGGGTGTTATCTTCTGAAAAGTAGCGACGTCGCTCACTATGACCAACAATTGCATACTTCACACCCAAACTTGCGAGTTGAGAAGCAGCGGTGGCACCAGTATATTTTCCCACAGGAAAGGGGCTGACATCCTGTGCTGCCAGCGAAAGTTCGGCATGCATTTCATTAGAAAATTGAGCTAAATAGGCTTCAGTTGGAGCAATTGCAATATCAACATGTTTTGCAAGTAGAGATTTTGAAAATTTACTCTCAAATGAGTCCATCCAAGCACTAACTTCAGATAAAGTTTTGTGTGATTTCCAATTAGCGATAAGGAGTTTTTTCATACCGTCATCATAGCCCAAATAGCTACTCTTGAGAAGGGGAGTGCGAAGCGACCCTGATACCCAATGGCAACACAATCACTAAGGCAAGTACACCTAAGAACGTAAAGAGTGGTAACACACTTTGGTAATACTCCATAATAGGACCTGATACGAGCATTATACCTATGTAAAAAATGCCAACCATCATACTTAAAGCTGAAATGGCCGTGGCTCGATTCTTTGAAGTAAAAACCTTGTTTGTATACTTACCCAGCAACACCCAACGAGCAGAACTTAACCACATCATACCCAACACAAATGGCACCACGAGTATTTTGGTGAAAAGCGTTCCCGGCAAAAATACTAGCGGTGTGGCAAATGCAAACAACCACATGGTTCGTTTGAGAGTCAAGATTTTTGTTCTTGAAATCATCAAGTATAAGAGCAAACTATTGAAAATTCTCACCACTGAAAAATAAACCCCCATCTGGGATTCTGAATACAGTAACTCTACAAATACAACTTTACTAAACACAGTACTCGCACTAAAAGTAAGTGCCCCAATAGTTGCATAGAAAAACGACAGTAAAGTGCTATATTTTGTTCTAAATACTTCCTTAAATCCTTGCTTTGTTTGCTGAATATAGTTTTTAAGAGTAAATACTTCTGAATCAATATCTGGCTCAATAACTAGTAACGTTACACCAGCTGCAACTAAGACTGCCAAGCCACTCAGTAAGGCCGGAAGTTTGTAATCAACCGTCCATAATAATCCACCAATCAGTGTGGCAGCTGCCATGCCCCCTTGGAACACAACATTTTGCTTACTTGATACTCGATCGAAGGTATCTTCTTTATCAGCTTGTTTAAGCGTGTCGTAGAGTAACGCTTCTTTGGCACCAGAAGTTAGAGCTGCACCCAAGCCAATAAAAATGGCACTCAACACAAATCCTTCAAATGAAGTAGCCAGTGCAAACATCACCATAGAAATAGCCGTGATCACATTGCCCAAAAACACGGTAATCCGTTTTCCAAGTAAATCTGCAAATGCACCGGTGGGAAGCTCTAAAACAAGTTGACTACCAAAAATAATTATTTCAATAATGGTCAGCTGCGACAATGAAATATAGGTTAACTCCATGCTTACCCACACCGGAATCATAAAATAGAGCGAACTAAAAAACTCTATCACATAGAGCCAGCGCAGATTATTTTGGTAAAAGTTGCTTTTCGACATTTTTTGCACAAGAACAATAGTATACCAGACTTAATTTCTCTATATTTACCCCAATTTTAGGGTGCTATGACTTGACAAATGAATAGTTATAGGATATAATAAGCAGGTACCTTAATTTAATTAATTTTTTTCAACAAGGAGTAGTAACCGTGACATTAAATGAACTAGTCCAAGTTCTTATCGGATTGGGGCTGTCTCTGGCAGCCATTTTTATCTTTTTTGAAATTTTAGGATTATGGGCAGCAATATTGCTCTCCACAATTCATTAATTAAGCAGTACAGCCGGCGTATTTTTATACGCCGGTTTTTTTTGCCTATTTTTACCTTCTACGGCTCAATTCAAGAAATCATATACAAAAACTAAACCTCAACAACACCCTGTTTCCATGCTAGTATGTATTTCGTTATGATTCCCGAAACCTTACTCGAAAAACTCAATCCTGATCAAAAAAAAGCCGTGCTGCATCCCGAAGGTCCAGCCATGGTGTTAGCAGGTGCTGGATCGGGAAAAACTACAGTTTTAACCACTAGAGTCTCCTGGCTCATCGCAGAAAAAAATATTAAACCACACGAAATTTTAGTGGTTACCTTCACCAATAAAGCAGCCGGAGAAATTAAAGATAGAATTCAACAACAAACAGGCAGTCGACTGCCATATTCAGGCACCTTTCATAGTCTCTGCGCAAAAATTCTGCGTATCGACGGCATGTATATTGGCTTAGATCAAAATTTCGTCATTTACGATAGTGGTGACCAAGATCAGCTTATCAAAAATATCTACAAGAGCCATGGTTTTGATAAAGCAGAATTTAACCCTAAAGCGGCGTTAGGGGCAATTTCAAATGCAAAAAACGAAATAGTTTCACCAAAAGAATATAAAGAAATGGCAACTGGCGCCTTCCAAACTTTTGTCGGCAAATTGTATACCATATACGAAGCTGAACTTATTAAAGCTCAGGCCGTCGACTTTGATGATTTGCTTCTTAAAACCCTCAAGTTGCTTCAAAATAATGAAACTATCCGCACAAAGTATCAAACGCTCTTTAAACACGTTCTGATCGATGAGTACCAAGACACCAACACCGTCCAATATCAGCTTTCAAAAATTTTTGCAGCACCTCAAAACAATATCTATGTAGTCGGTGACTTCAGTCAAAGTATTTACGCTTGGCGAGGTGCGAACTACAAAAACATGATGCAGCTTAAAAAGGACTTTCCCAAAATTACTGAATACCGTTTGGAACAGAATTACCGCTCAAAGCAAAATATTCTCGATGCCGCAACCGATGTGATTTCACTCAATACGTCTCATCCCATTTTAAAACTTTGGACTGAAAAGGATGCAGGCGATTTGATTACCTGTTTTGAAGCTGAAGGTAGCAGAGAAGAGGCAAAGCAAGTGGTCACCTACATTCGCAATCATGTGATTAAAGAAGGCCTTTCGTACAGTGATATTGCTATTTTGTATCGCACAAACGCACAGTCTCGTGAGTTTGAAGAAGCACTGATTAGTGCAGGTATTCCGTATCGCCTTATTGGCGGCACAAAATTTTATGAGCGCAGTGAAGTTAAAGACATGATTGCCTACTTACGATACACACTTAATCAGCAAGATTCTGTGAGTTTATCCAGAATCACTAAACTGGGAAAACGTCGTTTAGCAACGCTTTCGGCTTGGATTCATAAACAAAAAAATGCTGAGCTTATCGAAACAGACCCCGTTGAGTTACTCAAAACACTCCTTGAAATCACCGACTACCAGTCAAAATACTCAAAAGAAACTGAAGAACACCTTCAGCGCCTGGGAAACATTCAAGAGTTACTTAACGTTGCCAGCCAATTCGACACGCCACACCAATTTTTAGAAAATGTTGCCCTGATTCAAAATGACTATCTTAAAGATGCACTCCCTGAAGAAGAAAATTCCGTAAACCTGATGAGTTTACATGCAGCCAAAGGACTTGAATTTACCATTGTTTGCATGGCAGGTATGGAAGATGGGCTACTCCCACATTCTCGTTCGCTCTTTGATGCGGCTCAAATGGAAGAGGAACGCCGCTTGTGCTACGTCGGTATTACTCGAGCAAAACAAAAACTGTACATGACTCATGCACGCAGTCGTTTTCAATATGGAACAACTACACCAGCCATTCGCAGTCGATTTATTACCGATATTTCCGCACATTTAATCGAACATATTGGTCGTGGTTCAAGTAACTACACCGACAAAAAAAACAACTCATACAACGGATATAACAACTACTCAAACAAGGAGCGCACCCCAGCCTACACTAAAACTCGACGTATTGTGCCGGTTGATGATGATCTGATTGATGGCGTCCTGAGCGGCGACATTGATATTGATGATTTGGTCGACTTTTAGCTCACTACAGCCAAACTGGCTAAGCAAAAACCAGTTCCCTCACTAGCCAGACACCCATATTCTTTATATAATGACAAATGGTACAGATAGTACCACTAACCACACAGTATGATTATTAGAGAAATACGTCCAGAAGAAAGAGAAGCATATAATGCCGCCGTGCAGCATCCATTGCAGACTTGGGAATGGGGCGATTTCCGTAAAACCACAGGTGTGTCAGTTGCTCGCCTAGGAGTTTTTGAAGGCAATACTCTTAAAAAGGGCTTTCAAATTACCTTTCATCCAATTCCATTATTTGGTCAAAATGTTGGCTACTTTCCTAAAGGCGAAATGCCAGACGGGAATCAACTTGCAGCACTCAAAGAACTTGCTGGCCAGCATAATGCACTCTTTATTAAACTTGAACCTAACATTGCACAAAAAGTAGGTACGCCTTCAGCTCACGCACATATTCACAAATTCTTAACAGAAAACGGTGCGCAACCAGGCAGAGCACTTTTTACAAAATATTCATTTTTACTCGATTTAACTCCAACTGAAGAAAAACTGTTTGAAAACCTGAAAAGTAAAACTCGTTACAACGTCAATTTAGCAGCAAAAAAAGGTGTACAAATTTTTGAGAACACCAGTCTTGAGGGTATTGAGCAATACTTAGACATTCTTAAAGAAACAACTAATCGTCAGGGCTTCTATGCCCACAACGAGACTTACTTCAAAAATATGTTTGAGAACCTGCAAGGTACTGGCATGATGCGCATTTTCAATGCCGTCTACCAAGGCAAAATTCTAGTTTCTTGGATTATGTTTATGCATAACGGCGTATTGTATTATCCATACGGTGCCAGCCGACGCGAAAATCGCGACGTAATGGCTAGTAACCTCATGATGTGGGAGATGATTAAATTTGGCAAAGCACAAGGTTGTTCACACTTTGATATGTGGGGAAGCTTGGGACCTGAGCCAGATAAAAAGAGTTCTTGGTATGGTTTTCACCGCTTTAAAGAAGGCTATGGTGGAGATCTCGTTGAGTTCCTGGGCACCTATGATCTGGTCACAAATCCAAGTATGTATGGAATGTTCCGTCTAGTGGATAACCTACGTTGGAAATGGCTTAGACTTAAAGCAAAACTACATATATAATACAGAGCCAACGCCAGCCAAGTTGGTTTTTTTTTAGGAAAAGGAGGACTGTATGTCAACACGTTTCAAACGAATTCTACTCAAAGTCGGAGGAGAGTCAATGATGGGTGACCGCCCGTATGGAATTGATCCCCAAGCGGCACTCGCCGTGGCTGAAAAAATCAAAGAGGTATATACAAAACATGTAGAAGTTGCTGTTGTTATTGGTGGAGGCAATATTTTCCGCGGAATAGCTGGTTCTAAAAATGGAATCGATCGCGCAACTGCCGACTACATGGGTATGATGGCCACTGTCATGAATGGCCTGGCCCTTCAGGATGCTTTAGAAAAAGTTGGCGTACCAACTCGCTTACAATCAGCCCTGCAAATGCCAGCTGTAGCAGAAAACTTCATTCGTCGTAAAGCAATTCGACACATGGAAAAAGGTCGTGTAGTCATTCTTGGTGCTGGAACTGGTGTTCCCTACGTAACCACCGACACAGGTGCTTCACTGCATGCCCTTGAGCTTAAATGTGACGTGCTCATGAAGGCTACAAAAGTTGATGGAATTTTCGACAAAGATCCCGAAAAACATGATGATGCCAAGCGATATAAAACCATTAGCTTTAAAGATGCAATCGAAATGGATGAAGTACAAGTTATGGACACCAGTGCACTTGCTATGTCTAAAGAAAATGACATGCCAGTCATGGTCTTCGAACTTTTCAAAGGCAATAACCTTATCGAGGCCATTGATGGTGAAGATATTGGCACCTACGTCGCCAATGATGTAAAAACAGAACTGGTCTAAGCTTATATTAAAGATATCAAACTACACCTAAAGATATCAATAAGCATCAATAGAGTATAATAATAGCCGGATGGAGCGCAGAAAACGCCATTCGGCTTTTTTTAGCAGTATTTCCTTTTGACTGCTAATGGCCAATAGCAGTTTTCAGATCTGACATACTTTTCACTAGAAGCGATACTTCAGATGCGCTATACTGATCTATACATCGAGGATGTAATTTTGAAAGGATTTATATGCAAACTTTCGGTATCAATGGTTTTGGAAGAATTGGTAGAACCAGTCTACGCGTCTGGTGGGAAAATCACAGAGACGACAGCGAATTAGTACTAATAAACACTTCTGGCTCTATGGAAATAGAGCAGTGGGTGCACCTCCTTAAGTACGACTCAAACTATGGCGTATTTGGTGAAGAAATAACTGTTGAGCGAGAACAGTCAAAAGCCGACGTGTCAAACAGCAACCCGGTCCTAGGAAATATAAAAATCGGTGACCGCCGCATTTGTATCACGGCACAACGAGACCCTAAACTTATTCCTTGGGGCAAGTATGGCGTTGATGTTGTGATTGATAGTACTGGAGTTTTCACTAGTGAAGAAAAAGCTTCTCAACACTTTGAGGGCGGCGCTAAAAATGTAATTATTAGTGCACCAGCAAAGGGTGGAGAAGTAAGTACCAGTGTGCTGGGTGTAAACGACTTCACAAAAAAAACCCACGTGTTCTCTAACGCATCGTGTACCACCAACTGTGTTGCCCCGGTTGTTCGACTCATCTCAAAACACTACGGAATTGAAAAGGCATTTCTCACCACCATTCACTCATACACCGACGATCAAAATGTACAAGACAACTCTCACGGTGATATGCGCAGAGCCCGTAGTGCTGCTGAAAATATTATTCCAACCAGCACTGGTGCTGCGATTGCTACAACTGAGATCATTCCTGAAATCAAAGGTATCTTCGATGGCCTTGCCATTCGTGTCCCAACCCCAGTTGGATCACTCTCTGACCTAGTCTTTGTAACGAAGCGTGACGTCACCATCGAAGAAGTCAACAAAATGCTCGAAGAGGAATCAAACAAACCAGAGTGGGCAGGCATCCTTGCCGTCACCCACGATCCAGTCGTGTCTTCCGACATTGTAGGTCGCAGCGAATCTTCTATTGTAGACCTCGCCCTCACCAACGTGGTTGGTGGCAATCTACTTAAAGTTATTAGCTGGTACGACAACGAGTGGGGGTACTGCAACCGACTTGTTGAACAAGTTATGAAAGTTATGTAACTTTCTTTTCTGTTGAAATTGAATAGCAAAAAGGGGCGGTCCTACGGACCGCCCCTTTTTTAACACTGCATATCTAATTGTATGAAACTAATCTTGACGCGTCGCTAACTTCCGACGCGCCATAACTTCTGGGAGCTTGCAGGCCATGAAGGCCAGCGTGAAAAAAATCACGCGGACGACAAAGCCCGCTCCAGCAACGGGCACATCAACTGCCCAAGTTATAATAAAAAAGGTAACTTGATATGCTATAAAGCTTTTCCAGCCTGGAGTCTTACCAGCAACCTTCACGATTGCATATGGTGCTTCTAACAGCACCACTAAGAGTGGAAGTGCAAACCAAAACGGTAGCCCTGCCATGGAGACCACCCCCAGCACCCAGCCAAACCCCAACAAGAGAGCCAGCAAAATTGCGGCTCCCACATAGGGGCCTTTCAAACGAGCCATGAAACTTTTCATGTTGTTCAAATCCTCCGGAAATTATTTCCGATAAAAAAATGCAGTGTTAATGAACGAGTCGTATCGCACATTAACATTACATTAAGGTGAATAATGCGCACTACAACGTCCCATATTATATATAAATATGTTAAATATTCAAGGCCAAACCTAAGTAGACGTCAGTAAAAAGTCAGAAATCTAAACTAGACTATACTCATGGCTACCTTCAACAGCGCTGTGTTTCAAAAATATGGTCCCACCCAGGTTGAAATTGAAACTGAGAGCACTCCCGGAATTCCTTCATATTTCATCAGTGGCATACCTACAACTGAAAATAAAGCGCTTAAAACCAAAGTACTTACGCTACTCACTAAATTCTCGATTCCAGTACCACATAGGCGAGTACTTACACGAGTTCAGCCTCAACTATCTGGAACTACAGATAGTGCACTCGATTTTGCACTCATGGCCAGCCTGTTAGCTCTCAGTGGCATTTCTACCACTCCAAATGAAAATGAAATCTACATGGGTGAAATTACCTTAGACGGCACAATCCGATCAACTCCAGGAATACTTGCCCTAGCTATCGCTGCCCAGGAAACAGGATTCAAACGTTTTTTTGTTGCTAAAGACACAGCCAAGATGGTTGCAACTGTCACTAACTGCCCTGTATTTGGCTTCGCACACATTTCTGAATACATCGCACACTGCCAGCATCCAAGAAAAGCAGTACACACAACAATCATTCCCCAATTTTTCATTCCAGAACCCCAAGCATACTCACTCATTTCTGGCCAATACACTGCTAAGAGGGCAATTACTCTTGCGGTAGCAGGCAAACACAGATTATTTCTGAGTGGGCCACCTGGAAATGGCAAAACACTGTTGGCGCAGGCGGCTGCAGAACTGCAGCCGCCTCCCACCAGCTCAGAATTCATAGACAATCAAATGATACACACACTGGTAACTAAACAAAATACCGTTCGGCTAACCAGGCCTTGGATAGCGCCTCAAAACGCCACATCGTTTGCCCAACTATTTGGTGCCAATAACACAGCTGAGCCATGTCTGCTCGAACAAGCTCATACAGGCATACTATTTCTCGATGAGCTACCAGAATTTTCAAAAAAAATACTCACCGCCCTCAGGGTTCCGCTCGAAAACCATCAACTGACCAGAACGATATTTCACAAAGAAAAAAAATATCCATTTGATGTCACTCTTCTTGCCGCAGGAAATCCATGTGCCTGCGGGTACTACAAAGTTCCAGGAAAAGAGTGTACATGCACACTCCAATCACTCACACATTACCACTCAAAACTATCTGGACCACTGCTAGATCGTTTTCACCTTTTCACGCGAATGCCAAATATTGAGGCGCACACACTTTCACAACCGCAAAGCACCAAAAGTACCACAGCAGAGTTCAACACACTCAGACAAAAGATTGCAACAGCACGAGCACATCCCGCCATCAAAAATTACTCTCTAGAACTAAGGCTCACCAGTTCAGCAAAAACACTGCTAAATAGAGCACATGAAAAGCTCAAAATGTCCGCCAGAGGCTACAAAAACTGTCAAAAGGTGGCCCAAACAATTGCCCTAGTTGAGGGAGAGGAGAGTATTTCAGCAGATCACATTGCAGAAGCACTACAGTTTCGCATACAATAGGCCCAAGAGATGCGTATACCTACCTGGTCAAAACCACTACTTTTGTTTGTCGGAGTAGTCTCATCAGTTGTTCTGCTTGCGACCGGTTTCTTCGTGTATACAGCCGCTACAACAACGCTTCATACGCCACAGCTGCCGCCAGAAAAAGAGAATATAGATGAGAGTGTTCTTCAAAAAACAACGCCTACAGAACTTCCAGCTACTTCACCTCAGGTACCAAACAAAGTACTCGGCACATCAGTCTCCCAGCTTGATCCCAACAAACTCTTCCTCCTAGTAAATGCGCATCGAGAAAACTTCAACATGCCAAAACTCAAAGCCAACCCCAAGCTGACCGCTTCAGCACAACTCAAACTAAACGACATGATTGCCAATGACTATTATCGCCACGCCGATGAAAACGACCAATCAACCTGGCATTTTATTCAAGTGGCAGGATATCAGTATAGTAAAGCAGGTGAAAATCTGGCCTTTAATATTGGTAGTGAGTGGGAAATTTTTCAGGCATGGGTTAAAAGTGAAACGCACAACAAACAAATGCTTGATGCGTCATATACCGACATTGGCATTGCAATTGATTGCACCAGTATCAAAGAACCTGGGTATAAATGCATTACCGTTGCTCACTTTGGCAAAGAATAAAAAACTCTCTCTAACAGCCTTACAGCCTAGGGACAATATCAAACAGAGCTACAAACACAACTAGACTAATACAGTACCAGCCAAACCATTCAAAGCGTGCTTTCTCAATTACGTATCTAAACACTTTCAAACTAACAACACCAGCAATAAATGCAGCCAATCCGCCAATTAAAAAGACTGAAACATCAATGGACTGCAACTCGCCTGCCTGATAGACATCGAGTAACTGCAACATGCTTCCCCCAAAAATAACGGGAATGCTCATAATGAATGAAAACTCAAAGGCATTTTTTCGTGACAATTTGGAATACACAGCACCAAGTACCGTTGAACCTGATCGAGAAATTCCAGGGAGCAAAGCAAACGATTGAAAAATACCAATCACGGCTGCTTTTTTTGTAGTCAACTCTTCAGCATCAGTTTCAGCTTGTTTTTTTAGGAGTCGAGCAATGCGTAAATTAATTAATCCAGTAATAAAGAGTGTAGCCAAAATAAGGTATAACGAAGAAAATGCACTTTCTAACAAATCTTTAAATACGAGTCCTACAACCACTGCAGGAATACTGGCTATGCCGAGAAACCACAAATCAGGCAGACGCAAAGCAAGAATTCTTTTTCTAAAGAAAATAATCACAGCTAATAAAGTAGAGAAGTGAAGAAAAACGTCAAACGAAAGGGTGCCTTCACTCAGTCCCACAAAGTACTGGCTCAGTGCCAAATGCCCTGAACTTGAAACGGGTAAAAACTCAGTTAAACCCTGGACGAGTCCCAGGAAGACTGCCTGTAAAACGGTCATGTGCGTATTCCTTAGTTATCTTTTTTGGCTTTTTTATACCATTCTTTAAGTAAGTCTCTAACCAGATCTTGTCCTCCAAGACCGAAGGCTAAACCAGCAGCCAATGAGAGAGCAGTCACAAATCCAATGAAGAGAATTAAAATAAATTCATTAGCAATACCGAGCTCAGAAATTGAAGCTAACACAGCGACTGTTACAACCAGATAACTTGCGATTTTTCCAAAAAAACGTGAACTACTTGCATCGATAGTTTTGAGTGCACCTTTTACGAATGATTCAACTAACCCTGCAAGTAACACACCAAAGAAAAGGACCACTATCGAAGCAATCACTTTTGGAATGTAAGCTAAGACTGTTGAAAGCAACAATGAAAGTGAACTCAGACCTAAGATTGCAACCACCGATTGCAACACAACGAGCATCACTAACCAGTAGGCAGCGGTACCAAGAATGGTCTCGAACTTCATTTTTATATCTGCATTCTGCAGAAAATGTTCAATCGGAGTTTTTTCTACTGCCTTCGAAAGTTTGATTGATTCAAATAGTTTGATAACCAAACCTTTAATAGCATTGGCTATAACTGAACCCACAATCAATAATACAATCGCGCCAAGAATAGCTGGCAAATAATCTGCTACCGAGACAACTGCTTCAGTGACAAACACTTGGAATGAAGTGAGAAGAGACTGATACATAGGTTCCTTTCAGCGTGCAGTAAATCTACACTTAGTATAGTGATACCTGGTGTTGACTCTTTTTGCAAGCTGCAAAGCTCGTCACACTCGGGGTATTCATAGCTATGATTTTAAAAACGTTCGCTGCAAAGATCATAAGCCAGATTCTGTATTTGATATTGATCTATCTATGCCTGGGACCTTATCACCGGCCTCAATGAAGAGACTCGCGAACAGATGCAATACGGTGAACTTCGCCAGTTGCAGCAGGGAGGATTGCCGCTCGCGCACCAATGGCACGCGCACACCCAGAAGCTTGGTCGTTTCACTCGGAGCCACCCGATTCGTCACTGTTGCTCTAACTGTCTTCCACTTGCGTGAAATCTTGTACTTGGTGTGTGCTCTTGCGAGCAGACCTTTCGTACAACACCCTCTGTTCAGCTGTCCGGACTTTCCTCTAACGCTTGCGCGCTAGCCAATATCTGATCTTTGCAGCAGGAGTATTATACCTTCTTCACAGAAATCTAGCCAGGCAATCTCTGGCACGCAACTTTTACAAACACAAAATTATTTTTTGAGTGAAAGAAAGGTACTATAGATTAAACGAATCACAATATAGATTGGTATTGCAAGGAAAGCGCCAACAACACCGCCAATTTCAACACCAATCAAAATGGTAACGATCGCCACCAGTGGATTTACATGAGCATTTGCTGCCATAATTTTAGGCACAAGTAAGTTGTTTTCGAGCTGTTGCACAATTACGTAAAAAATCAGCGCTAATAAAGCACTCACCGGGCCAAACGAAATATAGGCAATAGCAATGGCTGGAATTGCAGCTAACGTCGGACCTAAATTAGGTAAAATCTCGAGTAATCCAGCTGCTAAGGCAAGTGGGAGAGCATAGGGAATTCGAAGCACAGTCAAACCGATAAAGGTAACAATCCCAATAGTCAACATTAACAACAGCTGACCACGGACCCATCCTCCCAGCTGTTCTTCAGCTTGATTAATAAAAATTTCAACGCGTTCAATGATTTTCTTGTCTGAAGTAAACCAGCTCATTTTTTTATGCAAGTCTTCTCGCTCAAGCATAAGATAAAAAGAAACCATAAAAAGAGTAACAACGGTAAAAAGGCCATTAAATGCTGACGTAACTATATTAAATGCTACTCCAACTGATTGACCCATCTGCTGCACTAACTGACTAGCTTCTTGCAGAGAAAAATTAATTTCTTTTATATAGTCATTTAATCCAGGTAAATCAAGATGACTCACAAAACCAATGAATTGCGATGCTAATGGCGGCACGATGAGACCAATAAACGAGCCGCAAACAATCACTAAAAACACGTATGAAAGAGCAATGGCAATTGGTTTTGGAACTTTTAATTTCTTCTGCAAAATTACCACCACAGGATTTAATGCAACCATGATAATAAAGGCAAGAATAAGCAAAATAACTATCTGCTTAATCATGAATAGAAAATATAAAAATCCAAAAATGGACAATATATATATGACAGAGATAGGATCAATAAATACGGAATGCTTTTCTTTAAGATACTCTAACATAGTTTTAGTATACAGGAGGTTTTTCTTGAAGTCACTCGGTAATGCTCTCAAGTATTTGTGCTGCAGCCAGCGTTGAATCCAGCCAGTGCATCCCCGGCTGCTTCTTCCACCAAACAGCTTGTCGGCGTGCATACTGTACTTCTGCAGTGGTCCATTTCTCAAGTGCAACTTCACGACTTATTTCACCTTGCTGATATGCCCATAACTCTTTCAAACCTAGAGTCGAAGCACTTGGCAAATCAAGTTCACCATAGGTTAAAAAATATGCAGTAACTTCTGAAAGCACCTTTTGCTCAAGTCGTTTCTGAACACGCAGTTGAATTCTCTCGGCCAATGCCTCCCGAGAAATACTGAGTCCAAAATACTGTTGCGTGTAACCAGCAATCGTTGTAACCTGCCACTCTGGCAAAGCAATTGGTGTAGTTCGAGCCACTTCTATGGCTCGTTGCAAACGTCTGGGATTGTTCTTATCAGAATGATTAAGATTTTCCAATTTTTTTGCATCAAGCGCCTTCAAAACTTCATGAAGTGATTCAATTGAAAGTGTCAGTGCTTCTGCTCGCCAGATCGGATCTGGTGGAATCATAAGTGCTGGATCTAGCTGCATTAAATGGGCATGATATAAACCTGTGCCACCAACAATAATCACTAACTCATTAGCACCAAGTGCAGTGCGTAGAATCTTTAGTGCAAACTCCCTAAAAAGCGCAACCGACCATTCGTCTGTGGCAGCTAACATACTTACCCCATGCAGTATAATTGTTTTTTCTTGGTTTTGAAAAAAAGGAAAAGAAAAATTCGGATCTGAAGCTGCAGTAAAATCATCTGGCACATCTGCGCCAGAAAGAATGGCTAACTCACTATACACTTGTCGTGAATCTGCCGAAATAAGATGCACCCGTGCATATTTTTTTGCAGCTATAGCAGCTTGCGCAAGTTCGAGTGCAACTGCTGTTTTTCCTGTGGCTGTAGTGCCAACAATGCTGATAAGTGGCTGTCGCATAAACTTTTGGTGTACCACAACTTAGATTACTTTTGGTCTATTGTCTAAATTGTCTTTGTTAATTATTTGATCGAGTATTTGCCAACGTTTTTTCTTTACTGGATGCGGAACATCATCTTCATACAATTTCCAACTGGCTGTACCTGGTCGAGGAGAGTACATGGCTATAAAGCCAACTTTCCAGTTTGCCTGTGTTGCAAGATCCACCGTTTCTGCAAATTCTTCATCTGTTTCTCCAGGAAAGCCTACAACAATATCTGTGCCAATCACAATTTCAGGATCGGCAGTGCGTAATTTTCTCACGATATCCATGTAATGATCTCGAGTATACCCGCGATTCATTCGATACAACACGCTATCACTTCCAGATTGCACGGGAAGATGTACGAAACGATCAATTTTTTTATTTGTCCCAATTTCAGTAATGAGTTCGTCATGGAAATCCCATGGATTACTACTCATGAAGCGAATTTTGGTAATTTCGTCATAGGCACTAATTGCCTGCAACAGTTTTACAAATGGGGGAGTGCCTTTAGGTGAAAGATACTGCGACTGATTTGAAGGTAAATCTTCACGATTAAACTCTCCGTTCATCATGAGCTTACGCACACCAATACCGACCTTTTCAAGTCCCCAAGAGTTAACGTTCATGCCCAGCAAGGTAATTTCACTGTACCCAGCTTCCACAAGATTAGCTACTTCAGTCATGATGTCTTCGAAAGAACGAGATTTTTCGCGACCACGAGAGTAGGGGACAATACAATACGTACAAAATGAGTTACAGCCAACAGAGATTGGCACCCAAGCGTGCTTTTTATCTTTACGAATTGCCGCGGCATTAAAGCCAACTTCATTAATTGGTAGGATCTCATCGACCATCGGCATCATTTTATACAGTTGATCATAGCCATGATGGACCATGCAGCCAGTTAAAATTATCTTTGGACGAGGTTTACCAAGTTCATTAAAGTAAACTACTACTTGATGCAGAAAAGAGCGTGCTCGATGTTCAGCACGCTGCCGCACCGCACAAGTATTAACAATTAGGTCGTCGCACGACTTCCAATCTTTGGCTTCAACATATCCACGGGCACTGTAATCGCCGGCAATACGCTCACTATCAGACTTGTTAGACTGACAGCCAAAAGTGTGGATATAGAAAGATTTTTTTTTAGTCATTGATCTGGGTATTATAGCAAAAAATGTGTAATACACCGCCCTTAATTTTTTATCTCAGATATCTAGTGTCCAGGTTACATTCTATCCTGTCCAAACTCAGAAAAACTTTAGCTACCTCCATTGGAAATAAATGGTAAAAACGTTTTATTTGGATATTTCACAGAAAAGAAAGCAGCCATATAGTCAACAACACCACTGCCAATTTGTTCAGCATCGCATTCTGGTCTTAGATTTGCAGTACTGGTAATAATTTCAGAAACTTCAGCCGGTGATAAATCTGGATTCATCGACTTCAAAATTGCAGCTAAAAAGGTTACTTGCGGTGAAGAAAAAGAAGTCCCACTCATTCGCGCATAGCTGTCAGAGTCGTACAGTGTATAGATAGAAGGATACGGCGCACTCACATCTATTTCAGGTCCATAGCTTGCTCCTACATAGTGGCAACCATCGGGGCCACTTCCACCAACTGCAATTACCTCATCTCTTCTTGCTGGCCAGCCAACTTTTCCCGGGTACTGATTTTCAGAGTTTCCTGTTCCCGATACCAAAACAACACCTTTTTCACTGAGTGCAGTTAACTCTGCATCTGCTGCCAGCTCTCCTTCGTACCAGCCTGCAAAACTCATATTCACCGCAACAATTGGGTATCCTGCATCAACCATGTTATTAATGTACTTAAGAGCTTTAGTAACATCAGAATAATTAGCAAATCCTGATTCATTTATAACGCGCACTTCCATAACTTTAATCGGGATACCTAAGTCAGAGGCAATGCCCTCATTATTATCACTCTCTGCAAGTAGTATCCCCGCCACACCAGTCCCATGGCCCGAAGGATCACTAATATCCTGACAGTTCCCTGAAAGATCTAGAATGTCACAGCCATGTACGTCATCGACATAACCATTTCCCTCATCATCAATCTTATTATCTGGAATTTCACCAGTATTGATAAAAACAGCATCGGCTGGGATATCTACATGACTATAGTTAAGCCCAGAGTCCATAACTACCACAATGACTTCACTAAAAGCAGCTTTTTCTTCCTCACTGAGAGATTCAATTTCTTGATAGAGCTGTGTCCAGTTCGTGCCAGAACTGCCATCTTCTGTAAAATTGTACCAATGCCACTGCTGAAAAAAGAGTGGATCATTTGGTTCACCATTTGCAGCTAACTCTGCTCTCTGTACGGCAAAGTCTTGACCTTCGCTTGTATCTATAAAATCTCCATAAGCTTGAAAAGAGTCTTCAAACTCATCAACTTCGGCTTGGGAAACATCATCTTCAATTTCAGAAAAGGCTTGCACTAATGCGGGACTCAGTACTTCGTGTGTTGCGCTGTTTGGTATCTGTAAGACCACTGTGATAAAAGAGAGTAAAAAAAGCAAGGTGTATAGTTTTGAAAACTTTTGTTTCTTTTCTTTCGAAGAATCTTGAAATATTTTCTCTTTACTTTTCATCTGTATAAACCTATTTACATTAAGTTTTAGAGTATCTCACACTCGGCTTACTATGTACATATATGCTACAACTAAAAAAAGACTTCTGTCATTTTCTTTTTCAAAAAAGAACATTTACCTGTATAATCACATCTGCCACATGGCGCGGTACCAGAGTGGTCTAATGGCAAGGTCTGCAAAACCTTCGTTCGTGGGTTCGAATCCCATCCGTGCCTCAAATAAAAATGCCCACGAAAGTGGGTGTTTTTATTTGAAGTATGTATACGCAGATTTGAACCTTGTTCGCGCCAGCAAGAAGTGAGCACCTGCGAACTTCCTGCTTAGTGCATGTGAGCTTCACAAAGTAGATATAAGTAGTAGCGAATCGTAAATCCCATCCTTCCACCTAAAAGCGTATTAAAAAAATAAGGGCCTTCGCAAGAAGACCCTTATACACTTAAACTGTCATTTCTTCTTTCGAATTCGAAGAACGATGACAACTGTAACTATCAACCCAATAATAAAAAGTATGATCATTTTAGTAGGCAGGGGGATGGTCGACACAACTGGAATTGGTTGCAACGACGTAGCTGCCCCTGCTTCATCCAGTGTTACAGCCGTGTTTATCAGGCCAATCAAATCCCTGAGTCCATTAAAATCAAAAATTCTAATGGCTGTTAATGAGCCATATGCTAGGAAATTAATCAAGACCTGCCTGAAATCCCCAAATGGATTGGGATTAACATCTGGCACACTCGGAAAAAGTGTGTCAAACTCAGGCTGCAATGTGAATGTTAATTCATTCGCAGCTACCGTAATTCCAGTTGTGAGCAAGACCCCATCAACTTCTATATCCATGGCATGCATGCCACATGCATGAATCGCAGCTATAAGCCCAGCTAGCTGCTCTTCAGTGAAATGACCTTGTGTATTTACCACGAGGGTTCCATCTGAATCGACATATAAACTTATGTTAGAGTATAAACCTCTGTCAATGAGGTAGTTGATTACACAGTCTAAAAAGACTTCATAATCAGCTGGCCCAGTTAGATCCTGAGCCTCACCCTCCTGCGCAAAGGCAGTCTGTGTGGTGGGTACAAACCACAAACCAAATACATTCAGCACCATAATAAATAGTGCTACACCACCGGAAATTATTTTTTGAATCATTAAAACCTCCACCCAAGTATTAATAGCCGCCCTTGCGACTAATCTCTGGGCACATGGCCACACACAGCATGTCCAGCCAAGTGCCCAAAGAAACTTTAATTGTAGGTTTTGTTTTAGTTACAGATAAATAGTGCCATGTGTCTCCAACCAACGCGCAAAGCATGAAGGAGGTTCACAAAAACACCATCACATTTTAAGTAGCAATCGATTTTCACCGATGATGGGGGGAATTATATAATATACTATAGGTTTTATCAAGCAATAAGATACAAAAAAGAGCCCACCGCAGTGAGCTCTTTACAAGTTTCTTAGAAATTTATAGTCCTAATAATCTTCCCAAAAAAGATCTTGTAGGGACTCGTTCTTCAGTAACTTCACCTGTCTCATCATTAAGTTCAATTCGCGTCTCATATTTGCGCGTAAAGAATCCAAGTAACTTTTCTTCTTTTTCAACCGTAGTCGAGTATTGAACTGTGCCATCTTCACCTGTTTCTAACTCTAACTCAAGTGAGCTTGGATCAGTTCCTTCTGGTAAGTTGTCAAAAAAACCATTCTCTACCATGCGGGCAACTGCTTGATCAGGAAGGTGAGAAATAGTTTTTTCTTCACCGCTTGGAGTGATAATCGTTATCTCATTTGTTTCAGGATCAATAACAAACTCTGCGTTTTTAACTTTGGCTTTTACATCACGGGACTCAAACTCGAACTCAGTTTTACCATCTTCACGTTGTTGACTCCTCATCTCTACCCGTTCTTCTGTTCTCTGCTTACGTTCTTCACGAGCCTGTTCAACTTGCTCATTTCGTAGTTGCTTAGCATCTTCAAGATTTGTTTTGCGGGCTTCTTTAAGTTCGCTCGGTGCTTCAAGTTTGAACCTATCGGTTGTTGCTCGCTGTTCAGTCTTGAATTCTACTTTGTCTTCAACTTTTTCGCTCCTGGTATCGCTTTTACTCTCAATATGTAGCTCAACTTTCTCTTTTTCTGCTGAAACTCTTAAACGAGAATCAGAAGATTTAGAGACAGACTTTTCAGGTTTTTCTTGAACTTCTTTTTTCTCAGGACGAGAGTCTTCTTTTCTGTCTTCTTGCTTAGAATCCTCACGCTTCTCACTTTTCCGAGAGTCTTCTCGGTCATCCTCATCGCCAAGTACTTGTGCACTATAAAATTGCATTTCACCAGAACTTGTCACAATCACGTCGAGTGCTGCTGCCGACATGCTACTCAGCTGTAGCATAAAAACTACTAAAAGGAGGGTATGAAGGGTTTTTTTCATCATAAACTCATACTATCAGAAAGTTGCAGATATGCACAAGACAGAGAAAAACGGCATCACAAAGGATGCCGTCTTATACAAACACTCTAATTACAAATTTACAACTACCCCAATCGGCCAAGAACCTCCAAAACCAATTGGTACAGATCATTCAACTGATCTGCTTTTTGAATTACAAAATCCGCGCCGTTCTCTTCGAACAATTCGCGGACAGACGATTCTTGTCCCGGGGACCACTTTTCGGTCACCTGGTCAAGATTTTCTGCGCTGAAACCAGCTATAACCAACGGCGGGGGCAACAGTGTCGCAATCTCAGCCACACAAGTGTGGCCAAATACAACTCCATCCCCAGCGTGCTGGTCTACAACGTAAACGTGAGCAATCACCGGCAAGCCGGTGACACGAGCAGCACGCCATGCATCACAGTTAGGATACACCCCAATAGTTGTGATGTTGGCAACTGCAAGCGTTTTAATCAAAAGACCTGCCCACATGGGGTTGTCTTCGATCAGAACGGCAGTACTACCAGCTGGAGCTTTATACTCAAGATCCGATGCATCAATTGGAGATGCTAGATCTAAAACCCCAACTTGATCAACAATCGTCATTTGAACATTTGTTGTTTTCCACTGCTGAAACTCTGGAAGTGAATTGATCTGAACCGGCGGAGCACTCAGATCAAAGTTAACCATATTGGCAGAACTTTGTGAAACTGCTGCTATGGTCATCGTCCCAAAGGCTAAGACTAACAGTTCATCGCCGGGAAAACCGTCTAGAACTGTGACTGCCAACGCAGGGAAAAATAAAAAACTTTCCCCGCTATCTAAGCGGGATTTAAGCATCGATTCTGACCCAAAATACAGATCAGCAGTAAGTTTCCACTCACTGGTGCCCAAAGGGCCAGAGCAATAGTACCACTGGCCAGACTCGATTTTTAGATCTCCAGGCGGGCAGTAGCCAGTATTGACTCCACCTGTCTCTGAAGATCCTGTCAAAGCATCCACAGAAGAAACTTGACTTTGAACCTCAGCTGAGGACACAGTCGAACTACTCATTTCAACCGGCTGAGCCGGTGTCGGCGCACCATCACAGGCCGCCAAAAATAAAACCACTAGCAACAAGAACCAAGTCATTTTCATGGTTAACTCCTTCGGGCTAGCTGCCCCTTTGATTTAACTTGGTCGGATAAAATTTGCATGTAAATTAGAATGTTAACGAAGAAAAATCCTTTGCATGCGAAATGCATTTGCAAAAGGAATTTTTATAGTAAGGATTATAGCACATTTAGTCCTATATTTAAGGAAATAACGAACTTTTTGAACTCTAGCAAGTAGACTTACAGAAAGGCCGCCGCTCGAAAGAGCGGCGGCCAACACTAATTTCAATCAAAAAACCTATAAAGGTTTAATCTCAAACTCAGTTCCCCCAGTAGGGTAACCAAAGCGTACCGCGGCCGTCTTTTCAGACATTTTGTGTACACGAAGGAACAACTCGATAAATGGGTTATCATACCCAGATGAACCAGCATTAATAGCCAAAACTCCACGATCAACTTGGAAGCCACCAATAGAGAGCACTCCAAGCATTGAGACTCCATTCATAATTACCTGAACTTTATCGCCAGGGGTAAGACCCATTGCATCTAAATCACTGCTGCGCATGGAAGTCTTTACGTTTCCAAATCCATCAGTCCAAGTAACGATATTGTTTTCAATTTCTGGAATATCGTTTACATCAAGTTCTTTACCTAGAGCAGAGTAGTCACCATTTACAATTTGAGCGACTACTTCAGGAAAGAAGTCTCTTGAACGGAACTGTGAACCAGAATTAGGGCAGTTAAGATCTCTAAACTCAACAATTTCACTCTTCACAAATCCAAAGGCATAGTCTGACCAAACGTTAATGATTTCAACACCATTTTTTAGCTTGGCATATTTAATACCATGATCGATGTTATTCTTTTGAGCTTTTTCTGAAGTTCGACGTGGCGCGCAGTTACCATAAATAACCATCCTGCCTTTGTATGGAGCGAACGCAAGTTGTGAGGTCACGAAGCCAAGGGCTACGGTGTCAAGAGAAGGAACCGAAAGATCGTGGATAAAAACATTTTGATGATCTTTGATTGCGTTGTGAAGGCGAGTATCGATTTCTGCGAACTCGAGACCACCTGCAACGTAGTCATCAATATGATGTAAAAGAGTTTTTGTAGACATGTGTCTCTCCTGTAGTACTTATCAACAGAAAAGTAGTATAGCAAACAAAGGGCACTTTTTCACCCTCAGATAGGCAAAATATTCATCCAGACAGATCCCAAGTATATAAAGCGCCTAACATCAAGCCAAACTCACAGCCAAAAAAAAAGAAGTTGCGGTATAATAACTCCCTATGACAGAAACTACCAAACCCAAAAAAACCACTAAAAAAACTGCAACTACAGATAAGAAAACTGAAAAAGCTTTAATCGGCAAAAACACAGTTCTTACCTTAGTAATCGATAAAGCTGACGCAGCTGCAGCCTACAAAAAAACACTAAATAAACTTTCAAAAGACCTTAAAACCAGTGGCTTTCGCAAAGGAAAAGTTCCCGCTGACGTTGCTGAAAAAATGCTGGGTGAAGATCGCATTATTCAAGACGCGCTAGAGATCTGCGTTCCTGATGCATACAGAACTCTAATCGAAAAAGAAAAGAAACAACCACTTACCTATCCAGAATTTAACCCAATTTCTCTTAAAAAAGGTGAAGACTGGACGCTTGAGGTTCACATTGCAGAAAAACCAGAAATCAACACCAAAGGCTACAAAGACATAGCAAAGAAAGCACTTAAAAAAGCTGAGGCAGAACTTAAAAAACAAGAAAAAGAATTAGCTGAGCACGTTAAAGAAGCTGAAAAGTCAGACGAAAAGCATAACCATGCGCATGAAATTACTGATCAACAACGCCGTGAACACAAACTCCAAGTAATCTACAAAGACTTAATCGAGCACATTAAACCAGAAATTCCAGAACTCTTGGTAAAAGAAGAGACTCGTTACGATCTCGAAAACCTCTCATACCGTCTTAAAGGAATGAACATCGAGTTCGAAGACTTCCTTAAACACAGAAGCATGTCATTTGAACAACTTTCAACTGAATTAGCTGCAGGGGCACTTGGTCGCTTACAAGCAACCTTCATCATTAGCACCTTGGCAGAAGAAGAAAAAATTAAGATCGAACAGAAAGATATCGACGAAGTTATTGAGCAAACTGCAGACAAAAAGCTCCAAGAGCAACAAAAAGCAGACCCACGTTATCAATCAATGCTTGTCGAAACCTTACTTCGACAACGAGTTGCTGACCACTTGCTAAATCTTAAATAAATTCAGCACTTTTTCTAACAGAAATTAAGAACCATAGGCCTACCCACCGTTTCAGTCAAGACTCTTGACAGGAGCCTCAAGTAGGCCTATAATCGTACTATTAAATACATTTCTTGTTTGCACAAAGTCATGTATCATACAAACACAACATATAGTAACAAATGAAACCAGGAACACCTACCACTCAATCTCGCAAGGGCCCTCAACAAGGGGTTAATCCTTTTGCTCGTGCGTTGGCTGAAACTGAAAAACCTCGAGGGACAGCACAAGAGAATCCTGAATCACCAAAGCTTAACCCTTTTAGTGAGGCTTTAGCTCGCACTGGTGGAAATCTTCCTACAAATAACTCACCCGAAGACCAACAACGATGGCAAGAACAGCAGCAACTCCAAATGGAGAAGCAGCGTAAAAAAGAAGTTCTTCGCCAAAAATTACACGATCAAGTAAATCCTGTCGACATGCGTGCCGTCTATGACGCTCGTGAAAAAGAAGTCAAAAAAGAAATTGAAGAACTCCGTCGGGAACTTAAACTTCTAGTGCGTGACGTGGCTCAATTCGAAAAAGAGATCGAATTAACCGTTATGGCTGAAGTTGCTACTCCTGGACTTACTGGTAAATACTACCTTAACTTCTTTAGAAATCTCCGTTCATTCATCATGTTACTGCGCCAAAAGATTAAAAGTGCTCGCACTTGGTCTACACAGTTCCACGCTAAACAGAAGAAAAAGAAACGTGGCGGCCTTCACATTGATGGGGCAGCACACGAGCAAACCAAAACAGTCTTCGACATGATGCACCACGAGCGATCTACCGTTTACTCAGGCGACTAACGTCTGGTATAATACGTCTCGTTCCTTCCTAATACATAAAACACATTTGAACTCGTAGCTCAGTTGGTTAGAGCGCTACATTGACATTGTAGAGGTCAGAGGTTCGAGTCCTCTCGAGTTCACCATTAGTCCTTATTGTCTTTTTTTTTACGTTCATGAGTGTTTCAAACGGCTCTCTTAGCCTGAAACTCACTACTTTTTCGCCATCAATTGAAAGGTTCAAGAAGATAAAACGACAAATCTTGTCCTTAATGATTGCATTTGCAGATTTGACGACTGTACCGGCATTTTTTGAAAGGTTCAAGAACTCTTCAATCGTCAGTTGTTCTGATTCAGGGTTAGCAATTTTTTCTTTTAGTTTCCTAATACCAGATTCGAGTAGAGACTGCTGTTCCTCAAGTTCTGTGATTTTTTCTTCCGTAACTTTTTTAATTGTTTCTTTGCTTTTATCAAGCTTCATATAACTGAGTGATAGGTCCTTTACTTCAGCACTAACTCTTGATAAGAGCCCTCTTTTTATATGAATTTCTTGGGTGATTTCAGTTTTTTGTTTTTCACTAAGAATTTTAAAATTCTTAAGATACTCACTATAGTCAGCCTCTGAAAAATTCAATCCGTTATCGAGTAGATTATAAATAAAATCAAGCACAACCTTTACTCTGACAGATACTTTTATTTTTGTTGGATCATTACGATCTTTTTTCTTGTTTTCTTCAGAATTTCTTACACAAAGCTTGTTGTCACATCTTGCAAATAAATATTTATATTTGTTACCACTGGAAGGTGCTATCAGCATGTGTTTTCCGCAGTATGAGCATTTAATCAACTGCCTAAAAGGATTGTAGTTTGCTTGTTTTTGCTTTTTATATGGCTGTTTCCTTGTATTACTCAACTTTTGTACTTCAAAAAAATCTTCTTCTGATACGAGTGGTTCAAACCCATATCCAGGTATTGTTCTTAAGTCAACACTCTCACCACCCTGAACCAAAACGCCATAGTAGAGAGTATCCTTAAAAATTAGGCTCAGTTTTTTCTTCCCCATTATTACTTCTTTACCACTGCTTTTAATGAGTTTTCCATACCCTTTTGAGTTCATGTACTCTGCAATTGACTCAAGTGAAGCACCCTCTTTTCTAAGCTGCCATGCATCACCTACTAACTGGAAATTATCATTATCTACGTCCGGAATAAATCGACCAGTCTCCTCATCTTTAGCATAACCGTGCTTTCTATGCAGTCCGATACCATCTTTGAGATTTCCCTGAATACCCCTGGTTACGTTGTTACTAAGGTTATCAGTGTAAAGTTTTGAAAGAACGAATGAGATACCAAGTAGCATCTTTCCTGTTGCATCATTAGTAAAGTGATGAGTAACAAATCTGAGGTCTTTTAATACTTCTTTATCAAGTAAATCAATAATTTTTCCACCTTCGAGCATATTTCGTGCCAATCTATCGGGGTGCCAGGAAACTATGCCAGAGTATTTGCCTGCTTTCACATCTTTCAGCAGTTGCTTGAATTTTGGTCTTAAGCCTGGAATCTTTGCAGATTTCTTTTCAATAATTGGATCACCAACAACATTAATCTTTAATTGTTTTACAAGCTCTCTACACTCTGCGAGCTGATCTTCTGTCGACCGCACTTGGTTTTTCGCGTCATCGGTAGATTTCCTGATATATAGCGCATATTTTAATTTTGTGATATCTGATGCTTGTTTTTGATACATAATGACAAATTATACTATAAACACTCTTATGCAAAAAAATGGTTCAAGGTTATTTTAGTATTGAGAAATCAGTATTTTATTCTTCTACCCTTATCATCGCTTCTGTCGAGCAGAGTAGTTTCGTTTAGCCTTGCAAGCTCGCACTTAGTATCTACAGAGCGCATTAGCTCTAGAAACTCCCCAATTTCTCTATTTGAGAGACGCTGAACATTACTACTAGGAGATTTGCGTGTATTTTTTGACACGATATCCTTACTTAGATTTGTGAGGCATGAGCACCACAACAAGGGCAGGAAGACCTGCCATCCAAAGTAAGAACACCTCAATCATGACGACGTTTAATTAAAAACGTGGACTAGACGCCGTAACGTCTCAATCATAACAAAATGCAATTACTATACCTTATAGTTAGTTTTTTGCTGTTACTAACTACTTTTAGCACACTTTAAAATAGTTGAACAGTTTACAAGCTTTGTAATTATATGAAGCACCCAACTAAAAACAACCCCTTGTCATACCCAAAAGTAAGGCTGTTATACATCTCTCATCTGAAACAACGCGACTTAAACTTTAGTAGTAATCCTATATTATTTATATGACATAACTTTTTTCAGATCTATGGTAAAATACATTATGTACTCAAAAATCAAAAATATCCTCATTCTTTCTCTAGTAATCTTGTTTTCTTCATCCATGAGTGCTCTTGCTCATTCAGGCAGAACAGATTCATCAGGTGGGCATAATTGTAACGTTGGATCATGTGCTGGCACGTATCACTACCACAATGGTGGATCAGCATACCAACCAACAAAGAATACATACGTTGCACCTATCTGTAACAAACCAAACTTGAGCGATACTAAGGGTAGCCTTGAATTCAAAGAAGTTGATTGCAAGCAAGATGTTACTTTTACTTGGGACAAAGGTATTGGCGACAATGAGTATAGTGTCGCATTATCAAAAACGGCAGGCGCCGACCCGGGTCCAGTTGCTGATACAACAACAAGAAGCGTTACTTTCAATGACGTTGCTCCAGGAAAATGGTATGTTAATGTAAAAGGCGGAAATTCTTGTGGTTGGAGTGGCGTCTACAATTGGGAAGTGGATGTACCAGAGCCTGAGATAGCAATAAACAGGTTTAATTCCTACAAGCTTGATGATGGAACTACAGAACTTAAATTTGTTGCAAAATGTGGTGCGAGCTACTCAATTACTCCTGAAGTTGGAAACCTAACTCAAACACAAATCAAAGAGGGACGTGTTATTGTTAATCCTGAAAAAGAGACAACCTATACACTAACAGTTTCAGTGCCAGGTCAGACAAAGAAAAGAACACACACAGTACTAGCACCAACCCCCGCACCTGATCCTAGCCCGACTTCAAGCCCAACAGTTCAAGAAGTTACTGTCGAAGCTGAAGTTGAAGATAGCTTCAATGAAGATGTAGCGGACTTGAATTCTGAAGCACAAAGTAGTTCCTTTTGGGATGAATTACTTAACAACAAAATGTTAACTACTATTTTGAGAGTGATGATTTTTAGGTTCTAGTCTCACAAATGGACTGCATACATATCAAGCTACTTGTATAGATACAGCAACTCCTTAAGGGTGGGTCTCCTACAAGGAGGGGTCATCTATCTCAACAATCAAGCTTCTACTTCCTGATCAAGTTGCGCACTTCGCCTATAAGTTGCAACATAGCAAGCTGTGCTAAGATAGTGCCAGACTAGTGAACAAAGAAAGAAGAACATGCGTACATCTTTAGCACTGATTTTTTTGGCTACCATAGCAGGCCTTTTTGCTTTTAAGTACTTTCAAAATGAACAAATCCTTCTTGATAGCAATCAGAGAGAAATAGCTGTGGTAACTTCAGAATCAAAAGTCGAAATCCCCGAAGACGCACTCAGCTTAGTATTACAACACGTTCTCACTACAACAGAGCATGGAAATTGTTCTTCAGCAGATGTATTGCAGACTCCTCACGACTTTAAAATTGAGGAAGTCGATCTGAATGATGATCAAAAGAATGAGTACTTAGTCTATCCATGGGAAATATGTGGTGTAACATTGAGAACTGCATCTGGCAATGGAGTAATTGTGGCACTAATGGAAGTTGATGATCAGTGGTATGTTGTTGGACAGTTTGATGGCACTGTTTACCAAGTAGAGGATGAATTAACGAATGGTTTTCGTGATATCGTTACATTATCTAGCATTTCATATGACACTAAACTTTTTTCTTACTACAAATGGAATATTGATTTAGAAGAGAAACTATCTAGCTACAAGCTTGAAAAAGAAGAAGTACTAACAGCTAACGAAGATGGAGTCTGGGAATTAGATGAAACTATTTCCAACTAACAGGCTAAAAATAAGCGCTTATTGTCACACTAATAGTAATAATCATAATCGTCATAATACTCTTCATCATAATTGTCCATATTGTATTCATTTGCATATGCTTCACAGCCTTCAATAAATGAATCAGAATTGCCACCACAATCGTCTGGATCTGTGATTCCTTTGTCCTCAGCCCATTCATACCCTGCCTCGTGTCCAGAACAGTCACTTGTACAGTCCCAGCTATCACTAGTTACAGGTTCTTCATAGTAATCGTAGCTATCGTAATCATCATAATATCTTCCTCCGCCACTGCTGCTACTTCCACTTGAAGTACAACCTCTTAGGAGGAAAAGTCCAAAAATAATAAAAGCTCCATAAGAAATAACAGAACCCAACCCACTCTTGAAAGATTCATTCTTTAAAAGAGTTCTAACTACTCTCACAACCATAATAATAAATGCAATTACTCCTACAACAAATGAAGCTACGAGTAAAAATCCAAATATGAAAACCACAAGCTGCTCGCTTGCTAATGAGAAAATTGAAATAAAAAATACTACTAGCGAAGCAATCCAAATTCCAAATGGTTGTTTAATTGCGTTCTCATCGTTGCTGTCTACAAAAAGCTCTGGCATATCAAATATTATACGCTCTGAACAGATATCCTGCCTTATCTAAATACTCCGCACACATGACTCTAAAGAAAACTCTGGATGTTCGCAAGAAATTGAGCTAAATTTCGGAAATTAGTTTTGATATGAATTTTCCATACTCTTCTAATGTTTCTTTTGAAAAGCCTGTCAAATCTTCTTTAACAGCTGCAATGTCTTGGGTGTTTATTAATTCAGCAACACGATCTGAAGAAAGGAAAAAGTCTTTAGCACTGATATCCATTAACATTCGTTCAAACTGAATTTTTGATATGCCAATCAGAAATCTTGCTGAATTTGTACTTCCAAGGACGTTTTCCGATTTACTTAAATATGGCTCATAAAGATTCTTTGGATTTGATTCTTTGTATATGTCGTATGCTGTTGGTAGGTCTTTTAATAAGTCAGTCAAACAATCAGTGTTCTTTGATAACACATCCACTTCTTCAAAAAAGTTTAGAATCACAATCGTCTTATTATAATCCGACTGTTTTGATTTTTTAATTCCATTTAGTACATCAATAACTCCAAGTATGAAAAAATGCCTGAATATAAAGTTATCAAGTTCATATTTTTTAGGAAATAGTCTTGAAAAAATTGCTCCACGCTTAGGTCTTTTTTTGTAACCAAACAATTTCCATGTTTCATCATCTAACAAAAACTCAGTTATTGATCCAAGTAGTTGAAAAATTAGTCTATTTGTTTTCATTTGTATTTAACATATGCAAGAATAGGTAATATATTTCCTGTCATTCCAAGTCATTATCTCATATTCTTGCTGTATGGGAAGTATATTTCAGGTATTTGGTGAAAATGTTCGGACGCGAAGAAAAGCGCTCGGGCTTTCTCAGGAGGAACTGGCATACCAAATTGATCGAGATGTGAGAACAATTCGTTTTATTGAGTCTGGAAATAGCAACTCTACTATAAAAACTATCAAAAAGCTCACTAAAGCTTTGGATAGTACCGCTTCAAAACTTTTGGGTTTTTAAACGAAATAAAAACAGCACTAAATGTCCCACAGAAATACCCGATAAAACCGCACGTTCTGAGTAATAAATATTGATATTGACGCAAAGCATAAAAATATAATAGAATACATGTAATAAAGAGTCACTGCGGAGCGGGGGCTCTTTTTTTATTTCTACGGAAACACAGTGAGACACCTATTTGGAATTTTTCGCTTAACAGTCTGATATTTAAGTTCATTTCCCGGTTTTCTAGGTTTGATACCCATAAAATGTCTTCCAATCGGACTTACAACTAGGTCCGCAATCTGTGACCCACACTCATTAGCTTTTTTATCAATTGTTTTAAAAGTCTCAATTCTAGCGGATACCTGACTACCAGTAAAAAACTTCGTGCCCGACATTTTTGCTTTTAAATAATTAATTTCAAGCAATCCATCTTCAGCTTGAGATCTTTTTTCAGGGTATATCTCACATTTTTCACCTTTTGACCTCCACATTATTCTATTCAAGATGTTTTCAAAACCAAATATGTACGGGTCACTAGCATATGCTCCATATCTCTCAAGATGCTGTGATTTCTTAACACAACAAGCAATCACTTCAAAATTGATTTCGTCAAAAATATTCTCTATTGTTGAATAAAATGTATTTCTGAAATCTATATTATTGAATAATTGTGTTCGTGGATCTGTAGAATTGCTTGGTCTAACAATCTCAGCTGTATGAATTATGTAATCTTTGCCACCAAATAGGTCTTGCTTTATCTGATTAAGCCTCTCACAAAGTAACTGATAGTTATCTTCAGAAAAACATACTGCTCCCAGCACGAAAACATTGTAGCTATTATCCAACTTTGTCGAGTCAAGATTATGGTCGCCTGACTCATCTATAAATATTTTCATAATTCCTTCCATGCACTTGTTATAGATTTAAATGCAGTTTTAATAATACAAGTCCTTATCTCCATTACACCTGCTATGTAACAGCAAAAATGCTACAAAAAAGCACCCTGGACATATCACAACAAAGTTGAGATATAAGTGGGTGCTGGACAGATTTATAGCATACACTATAAGTTGTTTTCTGTAAAGAATATCACTTTACAGTAGCAGAGTTGTACATCATGTGTGTCAAAAAGTTCTATTGCTTCTTAGTCAAAATCGTAATAAGACAGTACTACTGTATAATTGGTTCTAATATAGAATAGCTACTAAATAATCCAAAGAAGCTATTAGAAAAGGGATTCTATGGAAATTGTTGTTGTTTTAGTAATAATTTTTATTGCATACGGCTTGCTTCAAAATTGGGCGAGTGAACAACCTCAGAAAGCAATGGAAAAAATTACCGACTATGTTTTTAGAAGTGAACAGCGGTTTAAAGAATCTTTAGCTGATGTTCTTGATGATATCGAAAAGAGCAGCGAAATCATGATCAAAATGAGAGGGCAAAAGGAATACAATAGGCGAGTGGGAGAAATCAGCGAAGTCGGTTTAAAACAAGAAAAAATATCTGGATTAAATATCCACCTACAAGAAAAATTCAAGTTTGATATTAAACAAACAGCTATGGTACTACAAGACTATGCTGCATGGTTAAATGCGCAAGAAAGCATTCTTTCTAACAGAATCAGTATGAAGTATCTTGAAGATCTACAACCTGTTTTTGAAGAAAATAGAGAAAACGAAATAAAATCAGAGACAATTGAAAAAAGACTTACTGCAAAAGCTGATAAAGCAATGTTGAAAAAACTTAGCTTGGACAAAAAATAAAAAGGCGATAATCTCTGAAATTTTGTTCATGTCACTCACATATCTACTGTTCATTTTGTTTATCAATTTGTTTCTGATATAGACGATATGCAATTCTCTTACTCATTAGTTTAAATTTTGTATTATTTTCAGCTCTTTGGTAGTCATTTTTAATCTTACGAATCTTTGACATAATCTTGTTACCCATAAAAATAGCTTTTCTCCCTAGCCTCAGACCTAAGTGCTCTGCATTCTTTTCAAAACTCATAATATCTAATTTTTCGTTATTAATAGGCAAAGGTTGATTTGCATCAGATGACTCGAGAATCTCAGCCATCATTAATGCAATCTCTTCTAATTTTGTCTGTGACACATCAGCCACAGAAATCCCAATGTCATCAACATACACTGCAATTTTGGGATCATTTTTCCCAAGCTCAGCTTGCAATTTCCATCTCAATTTCAAAAAAGTATCAAGATTAGCCCAGACAGCCAGGCGAGAAGACGTAGAAAAGCCGCGAGCTAAAACCCTTTGAACACCGGGATTCCCTTTTGCACCTTGGGTAACACAACAAATATATGCAAGTAGTCTAGATGCCCTAACACTGCAACCTGCTTTTTTATAAAAAAAATAAAAAATTCTTTCTTGTGTGATCTGTTCATAGAATCTTTTTATGTCAAGTTTGATAAGAGACCTTCTTTTTTTTGAACCAATAAGATAATGAGCAGCTTGGATATGGTTTTTTTTTGATAATCCACCAAAAATAAAGTGGGGCGCTAACTTGTCATAAGGTCTAAGTATTCTCTTATCGATGAGGTTCAGTAATCTATGAAGTGGAGTTCCAACACATGAACGGACATATTTACCCTTTTCAGGTTCAGACATTTTACTGTCCTTCCAGTATCCCTCATGGTTTTCAAGTACATCATTTATTAAAATAAGAGCCTCATTAGCTGGTAAAGATTTTGAACTAATACGCTTAGCTAATTCATTTTTACTACGAATGCCAAACTGTGGGTAGTTATTTTTTTTCATTAATTTTAATGCTTTTTGCTCTTTTTAAAATAATTTTCCTCTGTAATTCTGTGCCAATATTAACAAGTTCCTTCTCTAATTTTGTTAATCTCTCTCTGTCTTCATCATTATAATAAAATAATGCAAGAGCTCCAGGATGCACATCAATTTTTTTTGCTAGATTTTCAATGAACTTCTTTGATGCTTGTTTTTGTTGTGACTCGATCATTGATATTAAAACTGTTGAAACATTCAGAAAGTTTGCAAACTCAGCCTGAGAAGAGTTTGTTGCTTTACGAAATGCTTTTAAAAAATTTGGAAGTGAATACATAGTTTTTAGATAAAATTTTTTCTGATATTAGTGAGTTAGAGGGTGCTTACTAGCGTCTGAGCGACTCTAATAAACGGAAAATCCAGAAAATAAGTCTGAAAATCCGTACGATAAACAGTAAATACTGCATCTCGTAACACCCTCAAGGGCGACACACTTACTACTACTTTAATAAAAGAATTTATTTGTGTTTCTGCCATATTGGGTATTCCTTTCTTTGGATCTTACCTTAGTAAAGGTAGAGTGACACGTCATAAACACGGCCCATATGTTCTCACGCAAAGTGGTCGCCTCTATAGATCTAGACCATGTTGACAGATCAGTGTCACCAAATAAGCAAAAAAAGCAAATATAATTAGTGCTTGGTTGAAGTCTTATCTCTCTGTACTTGAGAAATGAGT
Organism: Candidatus Pacebacteria bacterium CG_4_9_14_0_2_um_filter_40_15; assembly: GCA_002788675.1. Classification (GTDB taxonomy): domain Bacteria; phylum Patescibacteriota; class Microgenomatia; order UBA1400; family PJMF01; genus CG1-02-43-31. Next base: position 2,707 of record PFRS01000004.1, on the reverse strand, counting down.
TTGAGACAAACGAGTGTCTTGTATCGAGAACAGCGCTACGGGATTTAAAGTAATAATATTAAGGTACAGCTGAAATATATACATTTTGTATAACTATTTCAAGCGCAAAATGCTGTCCAGTATTGAACAGTGTCTCCCAAGCTAAAAAGTTGCATTTGTTCAGTTGTAAGGAAACAGGATTTCACTATCTCTATAGGTATCAGTACTTAAAATAGTCAACGAAACCACTATATTCCTTTGCATCAGAAAAAATCTGCATATCGAGATCCCGCAACTCCCAATGCAAAATAATCGCTTGTTTCAATGATGCAAAAAGTTCAAGCTTTGTTCCTCCTAGTTCACACAGAGAAAACACCCAAAGGGTGTTTTTTTATGTGTGAATTGGGGTAGGAGAGAGGCTATGGTTCGTTATGCGAGTAGTAAATCGCGTTAGCCTCCTCAAGCACGAGCATCTCGCAGCGAACGAAGTGAGCGAGAAGTCCTCCCGAGCCTTCAACTAAACAAGTAGCATAACTCAATCCTTTTCCACTGTTCAAACCCTGAAAACATCACCCCTCATATACTTATAAGCTATTTCATGCTATACTTACACCTTATACAAAGCACGTAGCCGGGGGCTACACAAGAAAAGAATATGTACGACAACAACAGAGGTGGTGGTAATAGAGGTGGCAGAGATTTCGATCGAAGAGGCTCATCTGATAGACAAATGCATGACGCAACTTGTGCAAAATGTGGAAGTCACTGTAAAGTTCCTTTCATGCCATCAAGTGGCAAACCAGTATTTTGTAGTGACTGTTTCGAGAGTCAAGGCGGCGGTAACAACCGTGGCGGTGGCCGAGATTTCTCTAGCAAGAGAAGTTTTTCAGACAGACCAAGTCGACCTCAAGCACCACAAGTTGATTACTCACAACAATTTGCAACTCTTACTAAAAAACTCGATACTATTATCGAAATGTTAGTAATCAAAAACATCAAAGCAACTGAAGTTGCAGAAGATGTTTCTGAAACAGTTGAAACTGAAGTTGAAGAGTAACCAACTCCAAAATTAAAACTAGAACACCTCGCTTAGGCGAGGTGTTTTTGATTCTGCTAAGGTTAAATCGCCAGAAAGAGTACTTCTCAATGAACACCATAGAAGGATATAAAGTCTGGACATACTTTTTAAACTCTGCAATGGCTAGGAACTTTTTATTTAAAAAATGAGGAGAGATGCTTTTTTGAGTCATGTGCAACATGATACACACTTCCCTTACCTCAAGAAAGATGCTATAATCCAACTTCCGCGAAAAGATCGTTTGGTTTTTTCGTGGAGGTACGGTAAAATACGAGTCTGTTAGAACACAGGCTTCAGAAAGTTATACACATAATAGTGCAAAACAACAAATCAAATTACTCGAGAAAAAACCGAATTGCAGTTAATGAATTCATTCGGGCAACCGAGGTAAGAGTGTTAACAGAACAAAGAGAGATGCTGGGCATCATGACTAAGGCAGAAGCCTTAGAAAAAGCCCGCGAAGTTGATAAAGACTTAGTCTTAGTCAATGAAAAAGCTCAACCGCCCATTGTTAAAATTATTGATCTTGCTAAATACAAGTATCAAGAACAGCAACGAGAAGCAAAAAACCGTAAGACAGCAAAGTCTCAGGACTTAAAAGAAGTTCGCTTTTCACCATTTATGGGAGAAGGCGACCTGGTGGCACGTTTAAATAAAGTGAAGAAATTCCTTGAAAAAGGCGACAAAGTTCGACTTTCACTTATGTTTAAAGGACGTGCAATTACTAAAAAAGAATTTGGATATGAAATATTCGATCGTGTAATCTCTGAAACATCAGAAATTGCTACAGTCGAGGTCGAACCAAAGATGTTGGGCAAAAAGCTCATGGCGCAACTTATGCCATCGAAAAAATAAGGAGAGGTCAAATCATGCAAAAAATGAAGACAAAAATGAAACAGAAGACTCGCTCTGGTGTAGCCAAGCGTTTCAAAATTACCGCTACCGGTAAAGTTCTTCGACGTTCACAAAACATGCGACACAGACGTCGTATTAAAAGTAAAAAAGCAATTAGAGCTTACCGAAAGCCAGTTGAAGTCACTGGAAAGTGGGCAAAGAAAATCAAGCGAATGCTTGGAATTGCATAACAATAGAACAGAAGAGGAATATATATCATGCCAAGAGTAAAAACAGGCGTAACCCGCCACAGACGACATAAGAAAGTACTCAAACTCACTAAGGGTTTCCGCGGTACTAATAACAGACTCTACAAAAGAGCAAGTGAAGCACTCCTTCATGCAGGCCAATATGCCTACATCGGACGCAAACTTCGTAAAAGAGACATGCGCAAGCTTTGGATCTTACGTGTCAGTGCAGCTGTAAAAGAAGCTGACGAAACACTTAACTATTCACGTTTCATGAACCTTTTAAAGAAAGCAGACATTCAGCTTAACCGTAAAATGTTATCTGAACTTGCTATCGCCGACTTTAGTGCCTTTAAAAGCTTAGTCTCTAAGGTACGTGGGTAACCAAAACTAAAAAAGTAAATATAAAAAGCCCCGTACCAACGGGGCTTTTTTCTTTTGAACCCTCCCTTTTTTATAAAAAAAGGAGCTGGTGCAAAATATGCCTTGCGCATAGTAGTAAGTAGCAAAAAAAAATAATAGCAGATACAAAATATCCAGATTACCCGAAAAATGGAAAGTACGGTAG
>PFRS01000002.1 GCA_002788675.1 Candidatus Pacebacteria bacterium CG_4_9_14_0_2_um_filter_40_15 | reverse complement strand
TGACTGGCTCATAAGATACAGTAACGGCGACGCACGCAAACTACTTAATTTGCTCGATCAAACCTTCAGTATTTATGAAAAAATCACTCCAAAAAATCTTAAAGAATCACTCCAATCCGCACATCTTAACTACGACAAAAAAGGTGAAGAACACTACGACACCATTAGTGCATTTATAAAAAGCATGCGCGCTAGTAATACCGACGCCGCTCTCTATTACTTAGCTCGCATGGTCAGCGCTGGTGAAGATCCGAAGTTTATTGCCCGAAGAATGGTAATTTTTGCCAGCGAAGACATTGGCTTAGCTGCCCCAACCGCACTAGTAGTTGCAAATGCTGTGTTCGATGCGGTGCACTCAATTGGATACCCTGAGGCTCAAATTAATCTGGCGCATGGCGTTGCCTACCTTAGTAACTGTAAAAAAGATAGAAATGCGCACGATGCCTACTTTCAGGCTTTGCGCGACGTAGAACATTTTGGAAATCTACCTATTCCCATGGAACTCAGAAATGCTCCTACCGACCTAATGAAAAATGAAGGCTACGGAAAAGGATATGTGATGTATCCAGATGCAAAAAAATCACTTCTACCTGAGAAATTGAAAAAAAAGAAATATTTAAAATGAGCAATGTACATAGATGTGCCTGGGTTCCCCTCGGTAACACTCTGTATCAAAAATATCATGATGAAGAGTGGGGGATTCCTGTCTTTGATGACAAAGTGCTCTTTGAGTTTTTAATTCTTGAAGGAGCCCAAGCAGGTTTATCTTGGGAAACAATCTTAAAAAAAAGAACCGAATATAAAAAAGTCTTTCATTCTTTTTTGATTAAAAAAGTTGCCTCTCTGACCGATGACGAGTTACTCAAGATATTAGATAATCCAGGTATTGTTCGCAACAGACTTAAAGTCTTTTCAACTCGAAAAAATGCAGTTGCAGTGCTCAAAATCCAAGCGGATTTTGGTAGTTTTTCAAACTATTTGTGGCAATTTGTTAATCACACACCAATTAAGCATGGCTTTTCTGAAATTTCACAAATACCTACACAATCGCCTGAATCTCTTACACTTAGCAAAGATCTTAAAAAACGTGGCTGTACCTTTGTTGGGCCAAGAATTATGTATGCGTTTATGCAGGCTGTTGGGATGGTAGATGATCATACTAACGATTGTTTCAAATCTTCAAAGCTCTCCTAGATTCTACATATCTTGTCAGAACTCACAGCTATTCTACATGCATGGAACCAGAAACTATTCTTACACAGTATTGGGGATACACTTCATTTAGACCCGGTCAAAAACAAATAATTACATCGATACTATCAGGTAAAGATACCGTTGCAGTACTTCCTACTGGGGCAGGGAAATCAATTTGTTTTCAGGTACCCGCGTTGATTCTCCCAGGAATAACGATTGTTATTTCACCTTTAATTTCACTCATGCAAGATCAAGTGGATGCCTTAACAAAAAAAGGTATTCCTGCAACATTTATTAATAGTTCACTCTCACCAGCTGAAAAAAAAACAAGGATGGCTCTATTCAAACAATCAAAATATAAAATAGTTTATGTTTCGCCAGAAAAGTTTATATCGACCTCATTCTCATCGGCACTAACAGACATACAACTTTCAATGCTAGTAATTGATGAAGCTCACTGCGTGAGTATCTGGGGAAATGATTTTAGGCCAAGCTATGCTGCTATCGCAACTACTCTACAAAAGTTAAGCAAACGACCTCCCATACTGGCTGTTACCGCCACTGCAACTAAAATGATCTTGACTGATATTTCACAAAAGTTACAACTTCATCAACCAAACATTCTTAAATCATCGGTAGCTAGAAAAAATCTATCTATCCAAGTACTGGATACTCCCACAACTGTAATCAAACTACTTTTTTTGTTGGAAATAGTACAAAAGCACAGGCATCAAGATGGAATTATCTATGCCTCAACTAGAAAAGGAACTGAGTACATTGCCAAAATACTTTCTGCTTTACTGCCAGAAATGATTATTCAGTTTTATCATGGGGGGTTAGAGCCAGAACAGAGAAGTACGATTCAAACGCAATTCATTTCTGGAAAAACTAACTGCATTGCCGCAACAAATGCATTTGGAATGGGAGTTGATAAACCAAACATCAGATACGTTGTTCACTACGACACGCCTATATCTGTTGAAAACTATTCTCAAGAAATCGGGAGAGCAGGACGAGACGGCAATCACTCAGATTGCTATACTTTTTTTTGCGAAACAGATCGAACCAATCAACTCGATTTCCACACCAAATCGAAATCTCAAAATCTGCAAAGACAAATACTGAATAACGCTACAAAAATGAAAAACATTCTGCTCACAAAATCATGTAAATCAAAAAAACTTTCTGCATATTTTGACACCAAAGCTGGTTATTGCACTACTTGCAGCTCGTGTCTTTCAAAAAAACGCTTAGAACACTCATTAACACGAGCAATTGAACCCAAACTTTTTCAAGCACTTAAAAAAATACGATCAGAAAATAATACAGTACTCCCAAATGTGTCACAAAAAATTTTAGCAACCCTACACACCAAACCAACCTCACTCGAAAATATACCAGGAATGGGAACTGCCTTTCTATCAAGCCAAAATCAGATCACTCACCTTTTTCCAGAAGAAAATGATAAAATACTGACATGACTATCGACTCACTCATCTCACAATATCGTTTAATTAGTTCATTTTTAAATGACCGATGGCCACTTAAAAACCATGAACACAGGACATTTGCTCGAACCATGAAAATCATGGAAGAGCTGGGAGAGCTCTCTGATGAAATTTTGACTTCCATGAATCTTCAAAGAAACACAAAAATTGAAAAGTTCAGCCGAACAAACATTGAAGACGAGTTCGCCGATGTGATGGGATCACTCATTTTACTTGGTATCGAACTTGATATTGATATTGAAAAAGTCATGCAACGTAAAATCGATTTCACCAGAGACCGATTTGGTATGGATGACGAAAAATAGATTTTTACTTAATTTTTTTTAACTGATACAACTCACCATCTGTAAACCCGCGTTTACGATAGTATTCACGAGTACCAATCCCAGAAATTACTGCTAACTTTTTAAAACCGTGATCTTTTGCAATTTGAGTTGCATTTTCAAGTAATTTTTTTCCTAATCCCAAATGCTGAGGCTTGTGAACACTATCTGTTCCAACCGCAACAACGGCACCATAGACATGCACTTCACGGACCATTGCGGCATCCTCAAGTTCAAAAATAAATGGTTTTTCAGTTGGTAAAGATAATCGCAAAAATCCTAAGATTTTATCTGCCTCGTGTGCAAAGCGTGTAGTATTTTTATAGGCAACTTTTGAAGCAGGAACAGTAAATTGTAAAAAGTATTCAGAGCTTACAGAGGTTTGATACTCAGTCACGTTAAATTCAATGTCTTTGGGATCAAATGTGCCGTTTTTTATTTCTCTAGCTCTAATATCTTTCACTGTGCTTTCACTTTGTTCAAGCTCATGCTCAACAATTTGTCGAAAGTTAGTTAATTTGTTTCCTTCAACAATATCAGATGAAGGTATGTCTCGAATTACTCGTGTTAAACGACAGTATTCAGGCGTTTCTTTAAATACATGCACTAATACGTCGGCAAGCTCTTCCTTTGTATAGGGATGCCACTTGCCGGCTTTATAGTACTGCATTAACTCGGCACTGCCAATCAGACTACAGGGATAGACTTTAAGTTCATCAGGATGAAAATCTGGATCATTAAATAATCCTTCAAAATCAACTTTATCTTTATCGACAGAAGAACCATACAAGTTTGCCATCCAGTGTGCATGAATTTTAAAACCTGCTTGACGCAACAACTTAAATGCTTTTCGTGTAGCTGCAACACCATGACCTCTTTTATTTAACTCCAGAACTGAGTTTTGGAGTGACTGCACACCAATTTGAGTTTTAGTACACCCCATTCGACGAACACGAATTACTTCCGCTTCTGAAATATTATCTGGTCGTGTTTCAATAACTAAACCAACACAACGGACCTTTGCGGTTTCATTTTTTTGTTGCTCAGCTTCTAATTCATTCCACGTAGCAGTTTGATACGCATCAAAACCTCCCAATCTTTCTGGGGCGGTGTACTGCTGAGAAATCACACGGTTATAAGTAGTCTTCATTTCTTCACCGTCAATTTGCAACTGGGAAAGAGACTTTTTATTTTGAGCAGGATCAGCACTTCTGCTGATATTTTTTGTTTCAAGCGACTCTGCCATTTTTGAGTACCAGTCAAGCACAGCATCTCGTCCATCTATAACTCCAAAATCATTTAATGCTCTAAAACATTCTTTGATAAACCAAATTTGATACGCCTCAGGATAAAATGACCAAGTTCCACCTAAAACAATTACTTCTGTCTTCGAAACACTGTGTCCAATATTGTGCAATGCCTGCAAACGATTATATGTCTGCAAGTATGGATCAAACCAATTTCGCTCGGCACGCTGCGCGCCGGGCTCATCCGACAAATAACTCTTTGGCATACGTACATCATTAGGACAAAAAATACACTGGCCAGGACAAGGAAACGGTTTGGTTAAAATAGTAACTGGAGATACACCAGACTGCGTACGCATTGGCTTCATCGTCACTAACTTTAAAACTTTATCTGAAAATGGCGCAAGTCCATGTTTTCCTGCAAACTCACGATACCCACGGATAATTTCATCTTTGGAAAATACATTTCCGTTTGGCTTTGTGTGTTTCTTAACCAGTTGTGCTAACTGCTTTGGCGAGAGTTTTTCTTTTTTCTCTAAAAGCAGTAATAATGCAACAAGTTCAGTTTGGTAATCATTTGGATTAAAGTGATACATGTATTTTTCGATTTTTTATCTGGTATAGTATACCTTAGAACGCAAGTAAACGCTCTGATAATGCAAAAAAGTACTATTCAAGCTCTCAATACAATAAATTCACAGTTTTATAAAACCATTGCTCGTGACTTTGATGAAAGCAGAAATCACTATTGGCCAGGATGGCAAATGCTCCTAAAGCATATTAAACCAAGTGCCATAAAGAACGTGCTGGACATCGGTAGTGGAAATGGAAGATTCGGTACTTTTTCCAAAGAACACTTTCCAAACTTAGATAGTTATTTAGGCTTAGACAACAGCATTGAACTTCTGGAAGCTGCGAAAAAACAGGCTACTCTTTCAAACTCAAAATTCAGTCAGCTCGATGTTGTGACACAACTTCTTTCAGACAAACCGTTGGTAGAATCTATTCATGAGTATGATCTCATTGCTCTTTTTGGGGTAATGCATCACATCCCCAGTTTTGAACTACGAAAAAAATTAATAATAGAAATCTCAAAAAAACTCTCAAAAAATGGTATTTTAGTGTTCACAACTTGGCAATTTATGGAGTTCGAAAGATTCACAAAGAAACTCATCGATGCAAGTAACCTGTCAATTCAGACCACTCAGCTTGAGGAGAATGATTATTTTCTTGATTGGCAAAGGGGAGAATCAGCTATTCGATACTGCCACTATCACACACAAGATGAAGTAAAAAAACTCATTCATAATTCTGGTGTATCGCTCATTAAAACTTTTAGAGCAGATGGTAAAGAGGGCACAGTTAATTGTTATTATATTTTAAAAAAAGAATCGTAAGACCAATATTGAAATCACTCTAAGAGAGTGTAGAATGAGCCAATGAAAACAGTGCTACTTTTACTCCATGTTATTCTTCCCATTATTGGAATTGTTGACTCCTCATTTATTACCTATGAAGAAATAATGGGAATCGTACCACCATGTGGTAATGGATTTGACTGTGGAGCAGTGCTTACCAGCAAATATGCTCACATTGGGCCGGTTCCTTTGGCTGCTATCGGCTTTATGTACTATCTAACACTCTTTATACTTGGAAGTTTATTGGTGTTAGAAGTTGATACATCAAAATGGTTCCCAAAAAAATTAAGAGCATTTACCTCAACCCAGCAACTCTATACAACACTCACTACGTTTGGTGCAGCTTTCTCACTTTACCTAGTATTCCTTATGGGAATCGTCATTAAAGGCTGGTGTCTCTATTGTTTAATTTCTGCGATAACAAGTGCCACATTGTTTGCTCTATCTTGGTACTACTTTTCTAAAACAAGTACTTCCTCACATACACTTTTAAAAACAATTTCTCATAAAATAGTTTCAGTTTTGTATACAAATGTACTTAAACCAATCCTTTTTTTAATCGATCCAGAAATTGTACATAACTCATTTTCAACAATTGGAAATCTATTGGGAAGTTCAGCACTACTTAGATGGAAAACTAAATTACTCTTTGAGTATCACTCAGCTACAACGCCTATTGTGCGCGATGGCATACTTTTCCCAAACAAACTAGGACTCGCGGCTGGATTCGACTATAACGGTGAAATGGCCAAAATTCTGGGCCCAGTTGGATTTGGCTTTCATACCATTGGAACAGTTACTTTTCAACCTTATGCCGGCAACCCTAAACCTCGTTTAGGTAGGCTTCCAGAATCAAAAGCATTAATTGTTAATAAAGGTCTCAAAACACTGGGCGCACCAACAATTGCAAATAAACTTGCTGGCATTACTTTTACCGTTCCAGTCGGCATTAGCATTGCCTCAACCAACACACACTTTGACACAGCTCAGGAGCAACTTATGGATATTGTCAAAGGATTTGTTGTGTTCGAAAAATCTAGTGTAAATCATAGTTACTATGAACTTAACATAAGTTGTCCGAACACTTTTGGTGGCGAACCATTTACTTCACCAGAACGACTTGAACAACTGCTCACAGCCACTGATGCACTGCACCTAAGTAGACCACTGTATATAAAAATGCCTATTGATCAATCTAAAAAAGAAACATTACAACTACTTGCAGTGGCGGACACACATGCTGTTCAGGGTGTCATTTTTGGAAACTTAACAAAAGACAAAAATAATCCTGATGTTACACCATCTGAAAGAAAAATTTGGGCAAGCCGCAAAGGCAATTTAAGTGGCAAACCTACTTTTGCTCGCTCAAATGCATTAATTAGACTTACCAGAGAACACTTTTATGATCGGTTTACCATTATTGGTCTTGGTGGCGTTTTTGACACGGAAACTGCACAATCAAAATTAGATGCAGGTGCAGACTTGATTCAATTAATAACGGGGATGGTCTTTGGTGGCCCTCAGGTTATTGGAACAATTGTAAGAGAACTCGATCTAAAATCAAAGTAACTACTAAGTTACATAATAAATTTGTCGACTAAGAACCCAAAAAGAAATGCCACGCTTGCTGCAGTTGCGCCAATGAAAAGCATTTCAAAACCGTTCTTCCACCATGCTCTTGGAATAATAATAGTTCTAAGTGAACCTACGAAAAATAAAGTTAGAGCAGTCGAAATAATCGATAACTCAAATTGATTATCAGAGACTCCAAAAAGTCCGAGTGTCTGAAAAAAATAAGGAAGCAGAGGAAATATTCCTGCAATCACAAACGCAATAAAAGTAACTAATCCTGTTTTCCACACGCCAGAAACCTCGCGACTTTTTGTAGCCAAACGTTCAGATCTTTCACCCAGATAATCTCCGAGTCCCATACTCACACCATCCCCCAACATATTGGCGATTCCCATAATAAGCACTATGGAAGGAGATAATCCAGCACCAGCAACACTCGCAACCACCGCAAAAGTGGTGATTATGCCGTCTGTCGCACCAAACACTGCAGGTTTAATAAATTGTTGGTTTTCTAAAACTTTGCGTTTCACAAGAATAGTATAGACATGGCAAAGCTAGTTGCATAGATCCATCGAGCCCCAGATAAAACGCAATTGAGGAAATTGTAAAAGTTTGTTACAATATCGCTCTGTACTACACATTCGTTGCCCGATCGTCTAATGGCAGGACAGCGGCCTTTGAAGCCGTCAATCATGGTTCAAATCCATGTCGGGCATCATACAAAAGAAACAAGCATCCGCTTGTTTTTTTTGTATGTTGTCCAGAACTGATTGAAGATCGTTCACGCCAGCAAGAAGTGAGCACCTGAGAACTTCCTGCTTAGTGCATGTGAGCTTCCTTAAGTAGATATAAATAGCAGCGAATCGTGAATCCATGTCGGGCATCACATAAAAAAAACTAGGTAAAAAAATATAAATGCTTGTACTGAATTTAAACTAAAAATCAGGCAGTAAAACCATCAAATGAATACTCAGGTTCAATATTTTTTGGTTCAAACTGAACCAGATACCGAGGAATAACGTATCCATTTTCATCACGGTGAGTACCTATTTCATCAAATCTGCTTGTGAGTGTTACATACAGTAACCAATTAAAAAAAGCTATTTGTGTTGCAGTATTTTCAAGCTTAGATTCAAGATTTCCAAAGGGATCTTGGATCGGCGCAAGTAAGACATCAAAAGCTTGTTCAAGCACAAAATCAGGAATTAATTTGGGATCACAATATACAATAACAATGGTAAGTGCATTTACCATTTCTGGTGTAAGAACTTGAACCGGCCAACCTGCAATATCTGATCCGTGTCTCTTTTCTGCCACAGAAATCACTGAAGGATGAATATCTGTTCTTCCTGACTCAGGCGGATGTACACCAGCAGCATTTTTTTCTAAAGTTGGGAAGACAGCTTGTTTCACAGATTTTCCCAAATTTGATCTACCCACACCCTCTTTATCTAAGTCTAGTAAATTTATTTCTGCAAGGCTTGGTCTCATTGTGAGGCAAATTGTAACATAGACATGTTACTTTTTAATAGGAAACAACAAAAATGTGCGTGGTTACCCACGCACATTACAAACTCTTTCAACAAAACTTATTTTTCCACCTGATCCATAACAAAATCGCGGAACGAGTCGATCATGTTATCGGGTGCACCTACAATGAGTGCATTGCTCAATTCACTCGCTAAAGTATCGATTACTTCTTCTTTACCAACCAGGGCAACTATAGCAATCAACAGCTTCTTCGCCTTTTCTTCTTGATCGACAACTAAAGCAAGATGCCAAACTGCCCGGAGCAAAAACCTCACTCCACCAGGCTCTTCAGCGAATTTTTCCCCGCTGATAAGCAAGGGTACAAAAATATCGTATGCTGATCCCTCTTCAAGGGAACCACTTTCTGCTGGGTCTGGGAAAAAAGACCATTTCTTATTCATTGATGCCTCCATCTGAATATGTTGAAAAAATTAAATATCAGTGTCAGGCTCAAAGGCGCTAAATGCCTCTAAACATAACATAACTACACATAGTATATCATATATAAGATACTATTGGGATACTATTGAAAATCACAGAAATAGTGTAATGCCTGCTATACTTTACCCATATGAAAAATGCCTACGAGTGTGAAGTAAGATTACTTAACTACGATTTCGATTCTTTGCTTGCAAAAATAAAAGCGCTGGGCGGAGAAAAAAAACTTGAGTATGACTTTGACGACTATTATTTTGAACCAAAAAATTCCACATGGAACACTTCAAAAAATATTAGAGTCAGGCAATGGTTAAAACCAAATAGACCCACCGCGATTTACTTTTCAAAAAATACTACTGAAACTATTGACTGTATAGCTTTCAAAAAATCGGTATATGCCGATGGCAAAATAAAACTTTTTGAAGGGGATTTAAAAACCTGCTTTTCTATCTTGGATGACTTAGAATATATAAAAACTATCACTTTAGAAAAAAGAAATGGACAAGTATGGAATTTGCCCAATCTTAACTTCGAAATTATTTTAGAACATGTGTCAGATTTTGGTTGGAGTGGTGAGCTAGAAGTAAGTGGACTAGAGCAGAAAAAAACTAAACAAGAAATCGAGCGAATTGTACAGTTATTAGAATTAACTCAAGAACAAATATCATTTAAATCTATGAGTGAATTATTTCTTGAAAAACAAATCTCCTTATAATGTAATCCCAAGTCTTTCAAGTTGCTCCTGCAGCCTCAGAGTATTTTGATGCGTTTCACCGAGATTAGTTTTAGTCACAATATATCGATTAAGTAAAATGATTTTTGAGACATCACTTTCTTGAAATGAATTACTCGAAAAATCCAAAATACCGTTCTTTGTTTCAATTTGCCACTCTCGTTTTTCTGCTTTTGTTTTTGGTCTAATGGTTCTAATCACAACAAACTGCGCTCCGGTATTTTGCGCAAGAAATTCGTTTGTATTAAAAATTGAAGTTAACTGTTTGGGATCATCATCAATCATTACAATTGTATGAGGATAATTGCTTAAAACGTGTCCCGAACCAGCAGATGCCCCGTCACCATCATACTCACATAATTCTGGCGGAACGTACTCTTGATCAAGAGTACTCAGTTCAGCAGTTTGAGATACCGCAGTAATAAACTCACCTTTAGGCGTTCTTGTTAACCATATTTGAGAGATCGGTAAATCAGGATGTTGCATAAGTAACTCAAAAGTCTTGAGAAGTTGAAAATAAGGATCACCGTAGGTAAAAATACCTACATTTGTTCTATGGATTGAATCCATGGGACTGCCGGCAACTACGCCTGCTTGAATTGTCTCATTAAAATGTGGGGGATTCATAATTGTACTCATGAAAATTTTTTCAATACTTTCAGACCAAGGCCGTTTGCTTTCTTTAAGTACTAGCTTCTTGTTCTTCAGTGAAAATGGATCTGAACTCTTGGCTGAGTCAGTATTTAATATCTGAAGCTTGATTCTTTCAAGTGTAGAAATAATTGTTTCAATGGTTTGAGAAATTGTATCTGGATTAACTTTAAATTGTTGAGTTGCCCAACTTAACACGGTCATATGCGCATTAGCATGATACAGGTCACCTTCACCAGGATTTTCTTCCCATCTGGAAAACCTATCAGTTTCATCCATAATTCGAGTTGCTTGCTGTTCTGAAAGAGAAAGATTCTGTTCCGATACATACTCTAAATATTGAGCTAGCCTGAGTTCTTTAACCTCAGTTGTTCCAACTAAGGTATCATCATAGTCGAAGAACAGCCAATCGTTACCTGCCATTGGAAGATGATTTTTTGACTGCAAAACATACCCAACATTGTTGTTAACTCTCACAAGTTCAAAATCGCCTAATCTATCCTTGTACTGCTCAATTAACACGTGGAGTCTTGCTTCCTCAATGTTTTGTTGTTTTTCAACCGAAAAATCAGTTTCTGCTTGAGGAGGTTTCTGTTCTAGTTCTTTAATCATAATTGTCTAACTCTATTATTAAGGTAGTATATCAGTAGAGGACTCGAAAATCAGAAATGTACATTTTTATACTATTTTCAAAATACCTGCTCTGATACGATAAGCACATGTTATTTATTAAATCTATTTTTGGTCTCTTCACACTTCTCGCGATGGGAGCTATTCTTCTGTTTTATAGAGTGACTTTACAACATATAGATGGAAATTATTACAAGGGCTTATTTGATACGGTCTATTACCAGTCAGATTTTGAAGGTGCAAAATTTTATACAAAACTAAAAAACGTAAAAGGTAAAGACTTTCGAGTAGTTAACAATAATTGCCCTGCCTACTGTCTAGCTACTAATTCAAATCAAGTAATTTACAAGGCATATATCATAGAAGGATCGGATACTGATAGTTTTGAATTTATTGATTACTGGTATGCTAAAGATAAAAAGTCGGTATATTATTTAGATGATGCTCGTACCAAAGAAATTCAGGGTGCTGATCCAAAAACGTTTCATTCAGTTGGTAGAGCAATATACCAAGATAAAAATAATTACTACAAATTTGGTGAAATAACAGAATATAAATAGCCTCAGCTATAAACTGGAAGGAAAATATGTCAGAAAGTAAAATTGGAATAAACCCAGCTGATACCTTAGCGGATGAATTTGCTCAGCTTGACTTAGAAACTGAAGGAGTGTTTCTAGCCCAGATAACACAAGACTGCATCAGTTCTGGTAATAACCCGTTTTCAATAAGCGAAGCTTCCCAGCATGATATGGCTCAAAAATTAGCCAAACTAGGTTTTTTAAGAGCTGTTGAAGGTGGTGTAGTGCTCAGTGATGCTTGGCTCACCGAATCTGGAGAAAAAAGACTGATCAAAAAAGCTACTGAATAACTTCAGATTTAAAAAGCTCACGCACACTCGTCCAATCTCCCTGACCTGATGTAGGCACAAGAATATACTGTCTATCCGCACTATACGTCTGCTTAAGAGCGTTTTTATCTGTGAGTCGAACAGTTGTGAGTGTGTACTCACTTAATCCTTCATGCGTGGTAACAATTTCCCGAATTTTATCTGGTGTAATATCGGTTTGCACATACTTTGTTAGCTGTAGAGCAGTAGGTACTAGCTTGAGCAATCCTGTTGGCGTTAGAACTTTATTCATAACCGCAGTAATCAACGCTTGTTGTCGCTCAGAACGACCAAAGTCGCCACCATGTTGAGCTGAATGGCGAGAACGCACAAACTTTAAAGCTGTC
The DNA here is from genome assembly GCA_002788675.1 of Candidatus Pacebacteria bacterium CG_4_9_14_0_2_um_filter_40_15. Lineage (GTDB taxonomy): Bacteria > Patescibacteriota > Microgenomatia > UBA1400 > PJMF01 > CG1-02-43-31. The sequence continues at coordinate 50,588 of PFRS01000002.1, read as the reverse complement.
TCAGCGTCCATAATTTGTGGACCCGCATCAAAATGCAGTGCTTCATACCGGCAAGTAAATTGCTGTTCAAGTGTATAACCACTCATGGTTGCTGTAAGTGCTGCTATGTCTTCTTCTGATTTGTCACAAGTTTCTGTTTCTTTGCCTTCAATTGGATAGAATTCGTCATCAAAAGTAACTGGGACATTCACCTTAATGTCGCCGAGAGAATCAAAAGCTGATACAAAGCCTGCAAAATTAATCACGGCAAAATAATCTACATCTATTCCAAGAATATCTGAGACAACATACTTTGCTAAATGGCCACCACCCGCTGTTCCAGAAAACTCCGTAGCTTTATTGGGATACTGTCTATCATCATTTCCAATTGCGAAAGCAGCGTTAATTTTTGTCCATTCTTTCTTTTCTGGGCTCACTGGTACCTCAACCCAAAGATCTCGTGGAATTGAAAAAAGTGTCGCTTTTTGCTCTCGAGGAACTATGTATGCTAGCAACATGGTATCAGTTAAACTTCCCCCTGCATGAGCACCTCCACCATAGCCAAGCAATAAAACGCTATATGGTCTAAGTGGATCTGGCGGCGGAGTAGGGGATGCAACTTCATCACTTGGCTCATCACGAGTCACTGTTTTATTACTATCAGCAACAAAAACAGATCTAAACTGCATAAATGAAAAGGTAAAAAACGCTACAACCAGTGCTCCAATGCCACACAGAACAAGAATATTCTTCTTAGCTTTCAAAATAACGAGAAGTTCGGCAAGCTTTTCCATATATGCATACTAACACCCAGGTCTGAGATGCAAAAGCCACAGTCCACATGGAAATAGTATTTTATCGCGAGTTATTCTATACTGAAACAATGCTAGAGTATTCCATCTGCCAAGAACAACCTTGGGTGTGTTTGTCACTCCCTAGAATTTTGTTTACTCACTATTCTGCTACTATAATTATTTTTGTGCTACTTTGCTTAGTCACTGCACTGCTAGCAGTAATTGCTGTTCCATTTCTTAAAAAGAAACGTCGTAAATACCATCCAGTAATAACATTCGGCATCATTTTCTCATTTTTACTTTTTTCACCAATTGCAATGTTACAACTCATTTTGGCGCAACAAAATGTACCTTTTACTTCTAACGTCACTAAGTGTATTTTGTTATCTGCACCAAGTGAGTGTTATGCCTTTGCCGCAGTTTCTTCAGCACAGCAAGAACAGCTTGCAGATGTAGCTTTCGAAAAACCGTTTGCTATCTGTGATCTTACCCCCGAAAATGCAAAATGTAAGATCAAGGTGTGTGACTACATTCAAGTAGAAAGTGTTACAACTTCCGATGTTGAGCGGTTGTCTCTAAAGGGCGAAGACGCTGCTTCGCGATCTGCAAGACTCAAAGATCTCCAAAAATCCTGCTGGGAAGAAGTTGCTCCTATATGCCCAAACGGCAATATACTTGAGAATGTTCCTTGTGGTTGTTACTCAGATGAGTTAGGAAGGTACGCAGTACACACAACGTATTGGTACGAAGAATTTTGGCAAAAATACAGAAAAATGGATCCAAAACCATACTGTTGTGATGGGGCCAAGAGTTCGAGAAGCTGCAGATAACAGGTAAAGAAAAAGTTATAGCCATTTCAGGCGAAATTTGATATAATAGTTGTCTGTTCATTACAGTAATGGGTCAATAGCTCAGTCGGTTAGAGCACCTGCCTCTTAAGCAGGGTGTCGTGGGTTCGAGTCCCACTTGACCCACACAAAAAAAACTAGCAACCAGCTATTTTTTATGTGTGTAAAATAAATGTTTAAATTGAGCGGTCAGTTCGTCCCTTTGATAAAAATAACTTCTTCCAAAACTTCTAACAGCCCGAACTAAGCTGAAGGCTAGATGTAAGTTCCAGTCGACTCACGAGCAACTCCAATCAGATTCATCTCTAAAAAATCCCTTTGCCAAAAAAATCCTCCACAAATCTTATTTTAGAATTGTTGAAAGCTGAAGACTGTCAGGCAACAAATCCAAAGAACTTTAAAAATTGAGTGTAAGTATATATATTGGCGCTAATGTCATTTGTTTAGACTTCATCTAAACCATGACTCAAAGCCTTTCACCATTGATATAGAGCTGCAAATCAATATATACTCATAGGTGAACTGCCCATGCCAAAACAACAACCCAAAAACCGATCCATACTTAGTTTTCAGTTACTTTACTTGGGGTTCATTTTTGCCATTATTACACTGATTGTCGCGGTACTCTTCTATCAGCAAAATAGTCTCGAATCTGTTGTTAAAGAGGACCAAAAAAGACACCTCTACCTAGTAAGAGATTTAGTGCGTTCTCAAATTAAGTCAGACATCAAACACACCACTCTTTTTCTAGAAAATCAAACAGTTAAAAAATTTTTCACTCAACAAAATCCAGAAAACAAGAAAGATATCCAAGATTATTTTGGTTCAATCACAGAACAAATTCACCATTTTGAATCCATCCGTATCATAGATTTACAAGGTGAAGAACTTATTCGAGTAGACTCAAAAGAAGGAAATTTTCACATAGTCCCAGATGAGCAGCTCCAAAATAAAAAAAATCGTTACTATTTTACTGACACAATCTCACTTCAAAAAAATCAAGTTTATATTTCACGATTTGACCTAAATATTGAACACAGCTACGTGGAACTCCCCCAAAGACCAACTGTTAGGTACTCATCACCTATTTTTATCGATGAACAATTGGTTGGTATCCTCATAGTTAATATTGATGGCAATTCTTTGCTCACAACCATTTCCCAAACAGAGGGGAATACTACGCAGATGTACCTTGCTAATGATCAAGGCTATTGGCTCAAATTCAAAGATCATTCTGCCGAATGGGTCTTCATGTTTGAAGGTGATTTGACAAAAAAATCTATCGCCTCAACTCTCCCTGAGCTGTGGTCAAATATCTCCCAGAGTCAGACATATGCATCCTTTTCAGACAACAACGGCGTGTATGCTTCACTACCACTGTACAACACACAAATCGCTGGCACAAAAAATGCAGAGGAGCTTTTCCTAATTTCATATGTTTCAGATGAAACATATACCAATTACATTTCTTATATAAAGACCCTAATCATTTTAATTCTCATCTTCTTATCTATCGGTTTAAGTTTTCTCTTTCTCAGTTTCATCAGAGTGTATTCAGATAATCTAATGCTTAAAAGAATGAGTGATCACTCACAGGAGTTACATCAGCAACACCTTTCTGTCCTCTTTACAAGTCTTAATCGGGTACTAAATGATACGAAAAAGATAGTTCAGCAACTACATGAAAACGGCCTAGTTAATACTTGGACAAAAAAGATTCAGGAAGAAACAAACTATGGACTCCAATTGATTAACCACACCATAAACATCACTTTAAAACAGGGAGTATTAGATTCTGATGCATCACACGAACTAAGTCTGAGAAGCTTTCTAAGAGATATACTTGCCAGTTATTCACCACACTTTACTATCAAAGGAGATGCCCTGATTGCTTCCAACGATCAAATTGAAGCATCATTTGTGCACATTATTTCCTATATCTATGTCTTTACAGACGCACATGATGTCAGCGTATCTATTAATCAAACAGAAAAAGGAATTGATATGCTGATTTCAGGCATCATAAAACCGCTAAACAATTCTAATCAGGAACAGCAAGAGACTGCACCAGTTCCCCAAGAACTAGAGTTCGCTCATCACACACTTTCAACATATGGTGGTGAGATTCTCGTCTCACAAACTAAAACGCACATCTCAATAAGAATTAATATCAGTGGATTATAGATGATGACACTAAAAACAAAAATCACTTCCTGGGTGGCGCTGCTGATTTTTATGGTAGGATCTGGAACGGTTTTGGCAGTGTACTTTGCTACCCAACATACACAAAGAAACTTTATTGACACACTCACTACCGTCATCAGTGAAGAACGCGCTGAAACAATTAGCAATCATCTAGATCAAACAAAGTCTGTAGTTGAACACGTCGCAGTCGATCCAGAAGTCATATCATTGCTTAATGCATCAGGCTCAGCAGAAATTGATTCTCACTATCAACACATAAAATCTAAACAAATACTGGAAAGATATAGTGTTCGAGATACTTACAGCAGTATTTACATTATGAACCTTGAAGGACTGACTCTTGCATCAACAGATACAACCTTTGAAGGCAATAATTATGGTTTTAGAAGTTATTTTCTCCAAGCACTAAGTGGGAGAATAACCACTTCAGTCGCAATTGGTACCACCTCAAGAGAAGCTGGATTTTACACTTCAGTACCGGTAAGAAATTCTCAACTACAAATTATTGGTGTAGCCGTAATCAAAGAAACACCCAGTATAATTTTTCGCTACTTCAAAAATCGCAACATTGATAATGTCACCTTTTATTTAGTCAACCATCAGGGTGTTGTTATCTTTTCAAGTGCTCCAAAGTCGATCTATAAAACTTTTGGCATTCTCACATCTCAGGATCAAAATGAAATCATTCAAGATCGTTCATTTCCTAATGTTTCTTTTGTATCACTTGGATACCCAGAAATTAAACAAGCAATAATAGAAACTGATTTTTCTTCCATAATTGAAATTGATTCTCAAATAAATCGCAAAGACTATTTTAGTATTCACCAGGTAGATGACTTTAATTTTTTTGTCGTGATTCAACGACATGGATCAGAGCTATCTATGCTAAATTCCCAGCAAGCACTTATTATTACCAGCGGAGTCATTGCCGCAATTCTTTTAACTGTTATTCTATTACCCTTAATTTTATCTCAAATATTTAAACCCATCTCATCTCTTCGAAAATTCGCTCATGAAATTTCCAAGGGAAACCTGCACCAAACAATCACGCTTCATACTAACTCCGAGTTTGATGAGTTAGCAGAATCATTCAACAGAATGGCTAAAGCCCTCTACGAAACTCGTAAAAACATTGAGGCAGAAATTAAAGAGAGAACCATAGATCTCAAGAAATATCAACTCGCCGTTGAAAACACTTCAGATCAAATTGTAATTACCGACACCAATGGAATTATTCTCTACGCAAATCATGCTGCCGAAGTAATAACTGGTTATACAAAAAATGAAATCATAGGACAAAAAGCAGGTGCCCCTCATCTTTGGGGTGGGCAGATGGATAAAGGCTTCTATCAAAAAATGTGGGCTACTATCAAGGTAGAAAAACAAACCTTTCAGGGAGAACTAAAAAATCGACATAAGTCTGGAGACCTATACTACGCAGATGTGAGCATCACCCCAATCTTAAATGAAAATAATGACGTGGTGTTATTTGTTGCACTAGAGAGAGATATTACCAAAGCCAAAAATGTTGATCGAATGAAGACTGAGTTTATTTCATTAGCTTCACACCAATTACGTACGCCTCTGTCTGCAATCAAGTGGTTCCTTGAAATGTTGCTTGGAGGAGACACCGGAGAACTGACGAGTGAACAAAAAGAAATCATTACCAACATTGACACTTCAAACGAACGAATGATTGATCTGGTTAATTCACTTCTCAACATTTCTCGAATTGAGTCAGGTAGGATTATTATCGATCCAAAACCAACTAATATCAGAGAACTACTTGATGGAGTTGTCTCAGAACTGCAACCAAAGCTAACCGAAAAAGAACAAAAGCTCATTATCAGTTCACACAATGAGCTACCAACTATTTCAATAGATGATAAACTTATCAGAAATGCATTCATGAACTTACTGACTAATGCTATTAAGTACTCTCCTAATGGTTCCGAGATTATTGTCTTGCTTTCTCAAAACAAAACGGACATAGTAGTACAAGTTGCCGATGAAGGTTTGGGCATACCGCAACAAGATCAAGATAAAATCTTTGATAAGTTCTTCAGAGCAAAAAATGTAATCAGCAAAGAAACTGAAGGCAATGGGCTTGGTCTCTATTTGGTAAAAGCCATCATAGAATCGTCACAAGGGAAAATATGGTTCGAGAGCATAGAAAATCAAGGCACCTCCTTCTTCTTTACACTCCCACTTTCAGGTTCGGTAGCAAAAACAGGAGAAGTCACCCTTGATACTTAACCAAAAAAAGATTAGAAAGTACTCATGAATAATTCACTTACCATACTGGTTGTCGAAGACGAAAAATTACTCCTTGAAGCCATTAAAAAAAAATTATCATTTTTAAATATTTCCTGTATCTCTGCGTCATCAGTTGCTGAAGCAAAACAATTTATTGATACAACGTCATCTCCTCCGGATGCGATATGGCTTGATTTTCTGCTTGGTGATGGGTCAGGCCTTGATGTGCTTGAGTATGTAAAAAGTCATCCAGTTATGAGCACCGTTCCGATCTTTGTTGTCAGTAACTCGGGGAGTGACGATAAAATCACTCAAATGTTAGCCTTAGGTGCCGCACGATATATGGTAAAGGCAGAACATCGGATCGAAGACATTATCAACATAGTCAAAGAGTTTATTGAAGTCGAAAAGGAAGGTTTAACCAATGCTTAAAATACTTGTAATCGAAGACGATCAGTTTTTGGGAAATGCCTATAATCTCAAGCTCAGTAAAGCTGGATTTGAAGTCAAAGTAGCAAAAGATGGAAACGAAGGTCTGACCGAGCTTTCAAGCTTTGTCCCAGATATAATCCTTTTGGATTTAATCATGCCAGATATGGATGGTTTTGCCTTTCTAGAGGCAAAAAAACAGACCGTTCACTCTGACATTCCAGTTATTGTTGCTTCAAATCTAGGTCAAAAAGAAGATTTTGAAACTGCAAAAAAACTAGGTGCTGTGGATTTTATTATTAAAAGTGATGTTTCACTTGAAGAAATTATTGGAAAGATCAACCAGCACCTCTCTAGATAACTACTACATAGAATGAAACCTAATGAACCAGTTTAACGATACCAAACTACTAGAATTTATCACCGACTTACAACTCATCCCTGAAAGAACCCTCGAACTTGCCTTTGCTGATAGCAAAAGCAGTGGTTCGTTTTATTGGTCTTTGCTCGAAAAAGGTCTGGTACCTGACGATCAACTTGGAAAAATCATTGCAGAAATCTACTCTATTCAACTTATACAGTTAAACCAAGTTTCAATTCCCGAAAATGTTCTCAGACTTATTCCCGAGATTGTTGCCAAAAAACAATACGCTATTTCATTCAAAAAAGACAGCAAGGGATTACATGTAGCTATGAGTCATCCCGAAAATGTTATTTTCAGAGACTTCTTGAGCAAACGTGCTGGTGCAACAGTGATTCCATACTATGCCACACCTCGAGATATTGAAAAAGCATTTTTGCTTTATAACAAAAATATTGAAGAGTCATTTAACGACATCATAAGCAAAAACATCTCCAGTGCCAATAATTCAACTTCTGAGGAACCCCCCGTCATCACCATCGTTGAACAAATACTGACCCATGCCCAACGAAATGGAACCTCAGATATTCATATTGAACCGCTTGAAAACAAATCACTGATTCGCTTTAGAATTGATGGCATCCTCCATGACGTGGTGTCCTTGCCGATTGATCTTCATAACAAAATTGTCACTCGTATTAAAGTGATGTCAAAACTTCGAACAGACGAACACCAAGCAAGCCAAGACGGAAAGTTTCAAATTTCTGTCGATGGAGACAACTTGGACATCCGTGTCTCACTTGTGCCCATTACTGGAGGTGAGAAAGTTGTGATGCGTATTTTATCCGAAAAATCACGTCAACATTCACTCGAAAGCCTAGGATTAAACATCGAAAACTCTGCTAAAGTCACCGAGGCTTACTCTCATCCACATGGTATGATTCTCTCCACAGGTCCGACCGGATCAGGAAAAACTACCACCCTTTATTCCATTCTTAAACAGCTCAATCAACGTTCAATCAATATCATGACTATTGAAGATCCAGTCGAGTATGATTTAACTGGAGTCAATCAAATCCAAGTCAATAACAAAACCAATCTCACTTTTGCGGCAGGACTACGGTCGATCGTTCGGCAAGATCCAGATGTGATTTTGGTAGGTGAAATTCGTGATGAAGAAACAGCTAACATTGCGGTAAACTCTGCAATGACTGGGCACTTAGTTCTTTCGACCCTGCACACCAATGACGCAGCCACTACACTACCACGGCTCATCGATATGGGCATTGAACCTTTCTTAGTTGCGTCAACAGTTAACATCATTATTGCTCAACGACTGGTTCGAAAAATACACGCTGGCTGCCGTATGAGTATTGAAAAGGACTGGAACGACATCTCGACTCAGATTGACCCAGAAATTATCAAAAAACTCAATAATGGTAAGGAAAAGATTCGTCTCTATAAAGGCAAAGGCTGTGAAGTCTGTCATGATACCGGATACGAAGGTCGAATTGGCATATTTGAAATTATGATTATCACCGATGAGATTCGCGATGCCATCACAGCAAAGAAAAATGCCTCTGAAATTAAAGCTATTGCCCTCAAACATGGCATGATCTCAATGGTAGAAGATGGCATACAAAAAGTGTTACAAGGAGTCACTACTATTGACGAAATTCTTCGCGTCACCAAAGAATAAAATGAAATTACCTGCCCTCACAATCACACTTAACTCAAGCGTAAATGTCGTCGAAGTTGTGCTCTTCACCAAACACTTGTCAATCATGCTCAAAGCTGGCATACCTATTCATGAAGCGTTTGAAACACTCAACGAACAAACCAAACATCCAGTCTTTCAAAAAATTCTCAAAGCAGTTTCAGCAGATATCAGTAATGGTTCGGCATTAGCAACTTCGCTCAAAAAGCACCCAAAAGCATTTAATCAGTTTTATATTAGTATGATCGAAGTGGGAGAAGAAGCTGGCACCCTCGACGATAATCTCGTTTTTCTGTCGGAACAGCTCACAAAAGATCTTGCCCTGAAGAAAAAAATCCAAGGTGCCATGCTGTATCCAGGGCTGGTCCTATTTGCCACCCTCATCATGAGTGGATTTCTGTCTTTTTTCGTTTTGCCTTCGCTGGTAGATTTTTTCACCAACCTCAATATCCCGCTGCCACTTCCAACCAGAATCTTGTTAGCCTTTGCTCAACTCATGAAAGATTGGGGAGTAGTTATTTTGCTCTCACTTTTGGGGTTACTAGCCTTTTTAAGATTTTTGATCACTCTTCCAGGAATTAAGCCACTCTGGCATGCTTTTTTATTAAAGATACCTTTGGTTGGAACATTACTGATGTATGGTCAACTGACCCGTTTTGGACGCAACCTGGGCATACTCTTAAAAAGTGGCGTACCCATTAACAAAAGTTTAAAAGTAACTACTCAAACACTCTCCAGCATCACTTTCCAAACAATAATTCTAGACATTACCCAAAAACTTGAGGCGGGGAAGAGCATTGGAGACATACTCTCGCAAAAAAATAACTCGCTCTTTCCGCCACTCGTAACCAAGATGATTGCCGTCGGTGAAAAGACAGGAAAACTTGATGAGACACTTACCTATCTTGCTAATTATTATGAAGAAGAAATTGACACCGTATCAAAAAGTTTCTCAACAATTCTGGAGCCATTCTTACTTCTGGGCATCGGACTTTTGGTTGGCTTCGTAGCAATTGCAATTATTTCACCCATTTATGAACTTACTGGATCAATTCGTGGACAATAAAAAACCACAATCATCAGGCTTCACTCTGGTTGAGCTCCTACTCACCATCGGGATCATTTCTGTTATTGCTGTCTCTTCAGCACCATTCTTATCTCGATTTATCCTGCAAATTTACACTGAATCGACAGTTACTAGAATTAAAAGCAACATTAGTAAAGCCCAAAATTATAGTCTAGATAACAAGAATGATACTACTTGGGGAGTATGTATTTCTGGAACAGAGTTACGCATGTATTCTGGCAGCTGTGACTCACCTAGTTACTCTGAAGAGTACAGTATTCCATCATCAATAAGTGTCACCGGATTTACCAATATAGCTTTCTCTTTAGATGGCACCCTTCCAGACGCTCTTACCGTTTCTGTTTCTTCATCGATCTCCGACACTACCTATACTGTCAACCAGCTGGGACAAATTGAATGATGAAATGCCTATATTTTCCTAAACAACCAAGTCGTAACACAAAGCTAACTCTTGGATTTAGTATTATCGAGCTCTTGGTTGCGATGTCCCTGTTTTTAATTGTGGTGGTAACAGGCTTAACAACGGTAATCTATAGTTTCACCATTAATCGACGTAGTGTGGAAGAAACGGGAGCAGTCTTGCTGAGCCAAGAAGGACTCGAAGCAGTACGATCTATTCGCGATCAGGACTGGAACTCCTTGACTCCAGGAACCTATGGCATTGATGCTTCTGGAGGGAACTGGACATTATCAGGCAGCAACAACACCATTGACGACTACACCAGAGAAATCATTATCGAAGCAGTCCAACGGGATGGGTCTGGAGCCGTCGTGCTTTCCGGCGGTACTGTTGATCCAGACACCTATCGAGTCATCAGCCAAACACAATGGAACTTTATCCCCAGTCAAACGAATACCATTCGTTTTGTCGAATACTTTTCTAACTGGATGAAAAGTATTGGAGGGGACTGGGTAAACCCGACCATTGTCGGATCACTTGATTTACCCGGCAATGGAGATGGCTATCGAGTCATTGTATCTGGTAATTATGCATATGTAATCAGGTCTTCCGGCTCGCCAAACTTTTATATCGTTGATATCTCAACGGTAACAACACCAACCGTAACAGGTTCGTTAACCATACCTGGTAATCCTCGTGATCTTGCATACGAGAATGGTCTTGCCTATATCGCCTCAACAGACAATGCCAACGAACTAATCATTGTCTCTGTTACTAATCCAACAGCACCCACACAACTCGGAACCTACAACCTTCCCCAAAACACTGATGCCACCAGCCTAGACGTGGTGGGAACAACAGTCTACATCACCCAACAGACTAATAATCAAGCAGATGAGTTCTTTATTATCTCCGCTGCCACACCAGCCTCACCATCACTACTAGGTTCACTTAACTTAGCTGATACCGGCCTTGCCACCTATGTCACCAATGCAACTGCCTATATCGGTACCGGAAACTCTGCACAAGAACTCCTCATGGTAAATGTGACATCACCGGCCTCACCAACGCTCGCATCTACTTACAATGTTGTTGGCAATTCCAGCGTGCTCGATATCGTTCATTTTGGCACCACGCTTTTTGCAGGCACCAGTACTGATACTGTTGAAATATTGAGTATTTCAACTCCGACCAGTCCAACCAGTGTTGCTAGTTATGCAGCACAGGGTGCAGCCCAAGCGTTAGCAATGAATAGCGATATGTCTTTACTTTTTATTGGATCGGATAATTCTTCGGGAGAACTGGAAGTGGTTTCAATCAGTACCTTAACAGCGCCAATACAACTCAGTCTCTTTGACACTCCCAACAATGAAAGTTACACTGGTATTGCCTTTGATCCAACCTCCGAGCACATCGTCGCCGTCAGTACTGATAACGGAGCAGAGTTCCAAATTATTTCCCCATAATCATCAACCAATGCGTACATCAACTTCTAACCAACACCATCAAAACGGCTTCACCTTAATTGAACTCCTGGTATACATTTCTATTTCAACCATTTTTCTTGGTGGCGCCATCCTCTTTGCTTGGAATATTATCTATGCTCGAGTACAGTCCGAAGTTCAACAACAGGTTCTTGCCAACTCGCTGTATGCAAACAAAAAAATCACTGACGCAATTCAAAATGCAGTCCAAATCACCACCATTACCCCAAACCTTATTGAACTAGAATATACTGACACTAATAAAAACGGCATGACGATCGAGTATGATGGTGCTCAACTCTGGTATTTTGAATCAAATCAAGGCACATGCAAACCAAATAATCCTTGCGCACTAACCCCAGCTGATTTAGTGGTAACCGCGTTCGCTTTCAGTGATCGCTCGCTGGCACCAGATACACAATCGGTTTCATTTAACATGACCATCGAAAGCCAATCTACTAGAAAAGAATGGAACTACGCACACTCTACACAGTCAACTGCAACAATTAGAGGATATACGGGTTTATGAACAATGGCTTTATCGCAATTAGTACTACTTTAGTCATTACCACATTACTTTTAGTGGTGGGCTTATCTGTTTCGTTAGTCAGTCTAAACTACCTCCAAACAAGTTTTTCTCATGGTCAATCCAAGGAAGTTTTTTACCTAGCAGAATCCTGTGCCGAAGATGCGTTGTTGTCTCTCAATACTAATGGCACCCTACCACCTTCTGTAACTCTCCCCGAAGGAAACTGTTCCATTACTATTGACACCCAATCAGGTTCAGAAATATCCTTTACCGTTACAGCAATTCGAGATAGTTATACGCACAGAATTCAAATTGCGACTAATAGATCAACGACTGTTATTATACAAAGTTGGCAGCATCTGCCATAATAAGAGTACTTATGGGTACAAACATTTCCACCATTTATTTAACTCCACAGAAGCTCTATTTCGTCGTACCACAAAAAAATAAACTGCTACACGTAAAACCCTTTGTATGGGATGAAGGAACTCTCGTAGATATTTTTGGTCTTCTCAAAAAAGAGTTTAGTATTAAAAAAGTTAAAATTCTCATATCTGAAGAAATTTCATACACCACTAGTTTTATTTCCAATACAGAAAATCTTGATCGCGACATGATTGCAAAACACTTCAGAGAAAGTGTCCCCGATACCATTCTAGAAGCTGCTTGGGATTACAAAGTCATAACCACAATTGGCACCGTATCACTATTACAGGTGTTTGCAGTTGAGACAACTATATGGCAGCTTTTACAAGCTGCTGCAAAAAAACATGCTATTTCCATATCAATGGTATTACCAACATCATATACAGTTGCCCATCATCTGCCAGAAGGACATCCACCCTCACTACTACTTTATGTTTCACGAGAAGAATCATTTGCAGCCTTCTTGGTTCAAAATCATGTTTTTGGGATTGTTTCAATTGATGCTAATCAACAACAAAAAAGTATTGAAAAAATAACCCAACTGCTAGAATTAATGAAGCAACGCTACAAAATTACTCCACAATTACTTTTGCTTCCAAAAAAACAAAAAGATGTCGAAATGGCACTACCATTTCTAGAAATTATAAAAAAAAGAAGCACCATCCCGCACCCACTTCATATTTTGGCCCAGAGCACGATTGAATCGGGCAACGATGCTGATATTTTGACTTTAAGTTACGAGGTTGAAAAAAAACACAACTGGATACTACTCATTATCAGTATATTTTTACTGGCCCTTGCCATTTCAGGGACCATGCTTTACCTAAATAGTAAGTAACTTTCTCCTCGCTGCTATTGCCGCATCTTGCGTTTTATTTCGTACTTATATACTATAAAAGCTAGTATGTTACAAGAAAGAAAGAATGCAAAAAAAACAGCTGCAAAAAAAAACTCAAGGTTTTACCCTTATTGAGTTACTCGTTGTCATTGCAATTATTGCAATCTTGGCTACTGTAGTCTTCGTAGCTCTGGATCCAGTTAAACGTTTTGCAGATGCACGAAATTCTCGTCGCTGGAATGATGTTAATAGTTTGTTGACAGCAACTCATCAATATATTGTTGATAATGGAGGTGATCTTCCATCCGGGGTAACTACCAGCATGGCAGAAACTCAACTTGGATCATGTACAAGTGGTGGAGCAACACTCTGTGCCGGAGCTGCTGCTGCTTGTGTTGATTTATCCACCCCTCTCGCAACCTATCTAAAATCCATGCCTCAAGATCCAGCTGATGGAACTGCAGCAACGACTGGCTACTCAATTTCTGTAGATGCCAATAACTTGGTTACCATCAAGGCATGTGGAGCAGAGAATAGTGTTACCGTTGAAGTTTCACGATAAAAAATAATAATCGGATACCGTATGGGCTTGGCTGCCAGCCAGGCCCATTTTTTTAAACAAAGCATCCGAGTCTTGATAAATATTGCTCTAAGCAGGAAGTTCGCAGGTGCTCACTTCTTGCTGGTGCGAACACTTTCAAATAACTCACCGACCCAACAAATAAAAAAACTAGCATAAGCTAGTTTTTTATTTGTGCGCCAGGAGGGATTCGAACCCCCGACACCCGGTTCCGAAGACCGGTGCTCTAATCCGCTGAGCTACTGGCGCAGCTCTGTAAGAATATGCGAATTTTTCACTCGCAACCGCTATTATACCACCTGTAACAAGCTCCGAAACAGTACCGAACTCCTCATAGACATTTGCGCTATTTATGGTTATATAATACGTATGGACACACGTTATTACCCCTTCATCAATAAAGCACTTACATTCTTTCGTTTAAAAGAGGATGTAGTCATTCTTCCCGAGAACTCCTTCACAAAACCATTCATTACCATTGCTCGTGAACCTGGTAGTGGCGGGGCTCCTATAGCTGAAGCAGTTGCACAAAAATTGGGATTTGAATTAGTTGACGAACAGATTATTGAACAAATTGCTTCTTCAACAAAACGAAGAAAAGCAATTATTCAAGCAATTGACGAAAAAAATCGTTCAAAAATTGAAGATATCGTTCACTCAGTGCTAAACCTAGAGTATATTGACGATGCCGCATATGTAACTGAACTTATAAAAGTTATCCTTGCGTATGCATACCAAGGAAACTGCGTTATCCTTGGTAGAGGAGCCAATTTTATTACTCCTTTTGCAAAAGGTCTGCATGTTAACGTCACAGCTCCATACAAAGTCCGTGTACAACGTGCTATCGACTATGAAGGGCATAATCTTGCAAAGGCTAAAGAAATCATTGCAAAGGTCGAAAAGGAGCGAACAGAGTTCGTTAAACAATACTTTAAGAAAGATCCAAAGAAGGTTAATTCATACGATTTAACAATAAATACAACATACTTTCAATTTGATCAAGCTCGAGATATTATTATTGAAGCGTTTTACCAAAAGTTTAGTCACTCAATTAAACGATAATACCTTCGCCTCTACCTGGCAAAATACTAAAAAAAAGATACAATACAAGATGTTAGTGTCCCACAAGATGCCAGAGTGCTGGAATGGTAGACAGGCTAGTTTCAGGAACTAGTGTCCATTACGGGCGTGAGGGTTCGACTCCCTCCTCTGGCACAACTACCGAGCATGAAAGAAATTGCACTTCCGAAAAAGGCAATTGTATTTTATAATGTATGCCTTGAGTCGTATTGACTACGATTCTTGCTCTTTACATGCCCAGGTGGTGAAATGGTATACACGTACGCTTGAGGTGCGTATGCCGAAAGGTGTGGAGGTTCAACTCCTCTCCTGGGCACAAAGTTTGTAATAAAAAGTTGCAAACAAAATTAAAAAAAGGAATGTTAGCTCAGTTGGTAGAGCATTCGGCTTACATCCGAAGGGTCAGGGGTTCGAGTCCCTTACATTCCACAGTACTCGTTTTAATCGAGCCAAGCTAGCCAAGGTGGTCACGGCGCATGTCTGAAAAACATGAGATTGAGGTTCGACTCCTCAGCTTGGCACTTTCCATTCAAAATATTACTTTTTCAATCTTAAGTACTCCTCGTTTACTAGACTAAATCAAGTAGGTTGACAGGGTAATATGACTTTAGTATAGTGGGAGTCAGCGTTGTGAACAAAGTCTGCGGAAAGCAGATTAAATAGCAATGCAAAAAATTCTAATTATCCCCCCAAAAAAACAGACTGAAAGTTCAAATTGTAATGTTGTGCCTTCAAAAAAATTTGTTAGCTTGATATCCAAAAATTATATTCCTGTGTTCATAATTGGAATAACACTTTATTTAATTTTATTTAGAGAAATTCTAAATATTAACACCTTGAATATACTATTTATGCCTATGTGGTTACCTAAATTATCTTGGATAAAAACTACTTTCCAACAGCAGAAGAAACAAGCATCTTAATTGCGTTAACTAACCCAACAATAGCAATACCAAACCATTTGAAAAAAAACTTTAACCCAGAATCGGTAGCTTTTCCAACCATACGATTTCTATCTTGAGTGTTAAATGTTGTCATACATCAATGATACGACCTTAAACCAGTATTCACAAGACAGGAATGAGATAGTATAATCCAGGATGTTACACGCGCGGGAATAGCTCAGTGGCTAGAGTGTCTCCTTGCCAAGGAGAAGGTCGCGGGTTCGAGCCCCGTTTCCCGCTCATAAAAAATGCACACTACGGTGTGTTTTTTTTATGACTGGAGCCATTGAGCTAGATCACATGGTTCGCGACGGGCACACGAGCACACTGTGCGAGTCACCCTAGTGCATGTGAGCTTCCCTAAGTAGGTACAGATAGCAGCGAGTCGTAAGCCCCGTTTCGTGCTCATTTATATAAAAAGGGGCGGCTTGTGCCCGATCAAGCGAATTCTCACAGTATTTATAGTTTGAGCCTGACGAGGGTAAGCCCCGTTTCCCGCTCATAAAATAAAAGACACGCATCAGCGTGTTTTTTTGTATACTATTACTTATGAAAAATAAAAATCCAAAACTAAGTCTGCTTAGCGAACACCAGCGTTCAGCTGCAACCAGAGAAATTATTAACTTCTTTTCTACCGAGATGGATGATGAAATTGGCCTTATTGCAGCTGAAGACATTCTTGATATGTTTTTAGATCGGATTGGAAACTCGCTTTATAATAAAGGAGTTGAAGACGCAATTCACTATGCCAAAGAGCAACATCAGCGAATTGCATTTGATATGGAAATGATCTTAAAAAAGTAATTATTTAAAAAATCTATCGTTCATTTTTTGTGGTAGTGGGGGTGCTACTCTGAACACCTTGCGCAGGAAGCTTAACTTCTTTCTTTTCCTTTTTGCCTGCCAAATTTGCTATAATTTCTTGAGAAATCAGTAATCCAAAAGCATCTATGCGAGCAGCTCTCACTCGTTCTTTTCCAGACATATCAACCTTTCTATACCTTTTAAGGTTATAGTAATTAAATTAAGGAAGTATATCACAAAAAAATTATTTCGTTTGCCAATCAATAAAAACCAATTATCTACCTGAATTCCAGGCTTCAGCAGCTTCATGTAAGCGCTCATCTTTGGTAACATCAAACCAATTTCCTTGAAAAACAAAGGCACTCAATTCGCCTTGCTTAGCAAGCTTAGGGAAAATATCGTGCTCCAAAAAGAGTTTTGTGTGTGGTTTTATCAGTAATAAAACTTCAGGATTTAAAATATAGATACCAGTATTAATAATACTAATACCGCGCTGCTCACTAGAATCTAAGAAAGCGTCAATGCGATTGCCGCTCAGATGTACATGACCGAGCTCTTTTGTTCCCATAGCAGGCTTTACTGCAATTGTTGCTTCTGCATGTTCTTGTAGGTGAAATTCAAATAAATCTCCTAAATCAAGATCACTGAGTACATCTGCATGGATTACTAAAAATGGATCTTCAGATAAGTAGCTTTCAGCAAGTTTAAGTGCTCCTGCAGTACCCAGTTCTTTAGGTTCATCTGCATATACAACTGAAAGACCATATGAGCTGCCATCTCCAAACTCTGATTGAATAGTTGCGGTAACGGCACCTGCACAAATAATCACTCTATCTATACCAGCTTCGCGGAGCTTATCAAGGGTAATCGCTAACACGGGTCTATCACCAATTTTGCGTAATGCCGGAATGTCATTACTAACTTTATTACCGCCAGCCAAAATCACAGCTGTGTCAATTGAGGGTGACAAACTATTTTCCAATAAACTTTCAATAGCATGAGAACGATTGCGAATTTGCACACCGTCAATATACTTATCAACCTTCTTTAAAATTGTTTCGGAAAGAGTAATAGTGAGTCGTTGTTTTCCCATAGTAGCGTCACTATATGATTTTTTCACACTAATGTCAATGTGTGTAAACTATTTACTCAATTATGTCTATTTTCGCACTGAGTAAGTCGATATCTGAATATTGTTTTTTCAATGCATTTTTATATGAAATATATTGTGATGTCGGTTTACCACCCTCATCAATAAAACTAAAGCCTTCAAAAGGTCCAGGAGCTCCTTGGAGTAAAAATGGGGTCACCGCCACAACAGAAGGGTCACTCCAGATATGTTGCACAGCATACTCATAGTACGAAGGCATCCATCTACTCAATCTACCTGAAACATCCCATCCAGTTTCTGTAATGTAAACTAAATAGTCTTTGTCAGTCTTTTCTTTTAGCCATGCAAGTTCAACTTGAAAACCACGTAATGAATTCTTCCCAATACGTTCTGGAGACGAAGAAAACCCTGGATTTGGATACGAGTGAGAGTTCCATGCATCAGCATGAGCAAACACGTTTGAATCAAGTTCATACATTTTTTCTAAATAGGTGAAAGCTTCCATAGTAGCACTGCCATTTGGAGCTGCTAAATCAAGTGCCGCTGGCAAAACGATATAGTTTTTATCTTCTGTGTGAGCCCACTGGGCTGTAAAGGTAAAAAGATCGACATATTCTTCAGGATTAACCCTGCCTCCCCATTCTTTGGCATGATTAACCTCGTTAAACACAATAATGTGACGTTGATCTGTTGGCCAATCTAGAGCTGACAAAACGGTGATCATCTCAACAATATTTTTCTTTGTGGGCACTTGCCAAGACGTATCCGAAAACGAAGTAGTTAAGCGAACTAGAGGAATCAAGTGTTGCTCCTTGGCAGTATCAAAGAAAAGTTGCCACTCTTCTTTTTTCGATATATCAGCAAGAGTAAAAGGAACCGTCACATATCTCCAAGTATCAGACTCAGCAACCTCAGTAAGTTCTCCAGCTTTTGCAACTTCATTAATGGATAGTATGTGAATGCCAGCCGGAATTGAGGTAATTGCCTCAGCAGGGGTAGGAACAAAAAAAGTCAAACAGAGAAGTAAAAAGCAAACGACTGGTTGGAGTAATCTTAGTTGTGTCATTCTACGTTATAGGATATCAAAAACATGTGTATTTGTCTAGACTCATTCACCTGGTATACTACCAAAGAATACGAAAGAAGAGTGAACACCTAAATCTTTATGAAGTCATTATTTTACGCGTTTTCCTGGATATTTCTAGCCACTGGTAGCATATTAACTATTATTGCTGGCTGGCACTTTTATTCGCTTAATCCAGAGCTTTTTTCATTTAGTAGCGAACTGAATGGCATTACTGTAGTTGAAACATCTTTAGACGAAAAAGAGAACTACGAAAATAATTTAGATTTTAAAACATACCTTGAAGCTGGAGATGCACGACCACTTATTATTGCTAACTTCCTTGAACGATACGACTCTCCACTTAAACCGTATGATTATTATGGCGTAGTCATTGTTGAAATTGCCGATAAGTACGATATTGATTTCAGATTACTACCTGCCATTGCAATGCAAGAGAGTAATCTCTGTAAACGTATCCCCGAAGGTTCTTACAACTGTCTTGGGTTTGGTATACATGAGCGTGGTACATTAGGTTTCGAGAATTATGAAGCCAATTTTGAACGTGCAGCTAGAGAACTTAAAGCCTACTATATTGATCAAGGCAGAGTCACTCCGGAACTCATTATGAAGAAATATACTCCCAGCAGTGATGGTTCATGGGCACGATCGGTTAATCAATGGATGTCTGAAATGCGCTACGATGACCGAGTGCTGGGAAAAGAGAAGAGAACTGATGCTTATCTTCTCGAGTTCACCTCTGAGGGCTCAGGGTCTGCTGAAGCCACTACCGCCGCTCAAAATCGGTAGTTTCCCCAAGTATATGGGTTCTTAATAACTTTTTATTGGAATGACCGTTTTAAGATTATTTTGATATAATAATACTGCTATTGACAGTCTTATAATATTTTGATACTATACACATACCTCAGAAGGTCTATCCTCACCGGGATTAACGTTCTGAGACAAAAGAATCCGCTTTCAAGGCGGATTTTTTTGTGGCTAATTATTGACAATATTTATTTATTATGGGATAATAGATGTCATAAAGTCTGGGATTTCCAGGCTTGCACATTCAAAAAAGGGGTTATAAAACAATGGAGAACCAAGATATCAATGGTATAAAGGTGACCTTCAAACAAAGTTTGGATGTCAGCTTCAGAAGTTACTGTGAAGCAGTAAGAAAATTAACAAAGGTTCCAAGCATTGTTCCGAACCAAGGTGGACAAATATTTCAAAGTACAGATCAAGGTTGCATTCGGGTCTACAAAAAAAATGGTGCCAATGTGACCTTTGTTGAAGTTGAAATAAAAAATCCACATGATTATCAGGTAACGAAAATGCCAAAGTGGGCATATGATCTAATTGCTAGTTATGCTGATTTTTGTGAAAGATTGGGCGTTAAGCCAGAAATGTTTACAATCAGTTACGTTATTTCAGCTCAATACCCATAATCAAAATTGAAGTGTGTATTACAAAAGCGCCCGAGAGGGCGCTTTTTTCTTTATATGTGCCGAAGAGAGGTATCCCAGACTACTTCGTGTCTGGATACATTTCTCGTGTCACTTCGTGACTCGAAGTGCAGACTCTCGCCTGCGGCAAAAGTTCTATGCTTATGTAACCTTTATTTTGAATATGCCAAATGGCATATTCAAAATAAAGGTGCCGAAGAGAGGACTTGAACCTCCACAGATTACTCTACACGGTCCTAAACCGTGCGCGTCTACCATTCCGCCACTTCGGCTTGCTTGTTGGCTATTCTAATACGAAGTACTGCCAATATGAACAGGCATATTGTACACTAAAAGGAATCTTTGTTATAGTTGATCGGATGTATGATTTTAGCCACCCAAGAACCACAAGCAGCTGTTCAACTTCAAACTCAAGAAACCCCAGAGGTGATTGAACTTAAACATGAAATAGAGACTGAACGGAATAAGCAACAATTTGTCCATTATTTTTCAAAAGGACTCTATATTTGGAACAGAATCTTAACGGTATTACTCACATTGTATGCTGTGAATGGTGTTTGGAGTTCCATCGAGTTTATTCTCGTAACCAATCCAGCCCTTAACGAAAAACTAACACAAGGGATTGTGACCAGTCAGGAAGTAAATGACCTCAGTGTCATGGCAATAACCTTAGTGATAACCACAGTTGTTTCTGTAGTTTTGGCTGTTCGTCTCCATAATGTTCGTCGAGAAACTGGTCCAACACTTGATCTCATTCTAGCAATGATCTTTTTGGCACTAACCACAGTAATTGAATCACTGGTAAGTATGATAGACTTTGTATCACTCGTTGGTATACTGTTCTAATCATTCTTGCATGGCAAATATAACTTATACACATAAAAAAAATTCGCGCTCAAAGTCGCTTAAAATAAGTGTTTCAGGCACCGGTGAAGTCTTAGTGACTACACCTCCATATACACCTAAACTCTTGGTTGACCGATTTGTACAAACAAATAGTCACTGGATTGAGCTACAACAACGTAAAATTGAATCGAAAAAAGCCTTTACAGTTACAGACACCACCGTTGCTGTCTTTGGCAAAACATACACAAGAAAAGACATCTACTCAGCCTCACTCTCAATTGGTATACATATTAAAGAAAACCAATTTTTATTCAACGCTCCCTACGTTTCAGGCATCGATTCAGACGCAAAGATAACCGAATCATTTCATCAACATACTAGAATGTTCTTAAAAAAGACTGCCCGTAGCTTTATTCTACCCAGAACTCAACTGCTCGCAAAAAAAATGGGCATTTCGTATAATGCCATTTCACTTAAAGAACAAAAAACTCGGTGGGGTAGTTGTAGTTCTCAAGGAAATCTCAACTTTAACTGGCGGTTAGTTCACTTTGAACCACCTATCATTGACTATGTCATCATCCATGAACTTGCTCATAGAACTTACATGGACCACTCAACAAATTTTTGGAAATTAGTAGAAAAGTATGATCCAGAATATACACTCAAACGAGGTTGGCTAAAACGGAATGGGCTTTCAGTTTCGTAGCAATCAATAAATCAGTCGTGATAGGATACAGACGTATGATACTTTTATATGGCGAAAATACCGTTGCCTCCCGCGATGAACTTACTAAACTCCTTACTGCTTCAAAAGCCGAAGGTCATGAAGTTATCAGGCTTGAAGCAAAAAAACTAACCCAAGCAGAATTAGAAACAGTTCTTGGTGAAACCGACTTATTTGGCACCAATAAAACTATAGTTATAGAAGGACTCCATTCTTTACCAAAATCGAAAAAAAAGAATGAACTGATTGCACTTTTAACCCAACCCAGTGATCACTCCATAATTCTCTGGGAAAAACGCTCACTTACAAAGGCTATGCTGAATCAATTTCCTTCAGCACGTGCGACCGAATTCAAAATGAGTAATCTGTTGTTCAACTGGTTAGACGCATTTGGTGCTACTGATCAAAAAAATAGTGCTCTTCAAAATTTACATAAAGCCTTTAAAAAAGACGGGGAGTATCTCTGTTTTATCATGCTGATCCGCCAAATTAGATTGCTCTTGCTTGCTAAAACAGGCGGAACAATAAAGGGACCACCGTTTATGGTCACAAAATATTCTTCACAAGCACGACGCTTTTCAACCGAGCAGCTGCTTGCTTTGCACACACACTTAACTGAATTAGACGAAAAAACAAAAGTTTCGCAAACAACACTCACACTACAATCTCAGCTTGATCTTTTAACACTAGGAGTGTACATTTAGTATCATACTTTATCATACAAAGTGCTTCTGCTAATGTTTTGACACAAAAATATTGAAGCGAAAGGAGAGTATGTACAAACTAGTTTCCAACATAAATCCAAAGATTTTTCGTGGATATGATCTGCGCGGCGTTGCCGGCGAAGATCTTTCTGCCGATGTGTACTATACGTTAGGAAGAGCATACGCAACTTTTTTAAGTCGACGCAGAATTAAAGAAGCTGCTGTTGGCCGTGACAATCGACTCACTGGAGAAGAGTACATGGCAGCATTTATTGCAGGACTCAACGATGGTGGTATCGACACTATCGACATGGGACTGTCACTCAGTCAGATCGTTTACTTTTCTTCATACGAGTTTAAAACAAAAGGGAGTGCAATGGTGACTGCTTCCCATAATCCAAAAGAATATAACGGTCTTAAATTAGGTGTAGGTTACTCCGACACCATGATTACTGAAGAAATCCAACTGCTACGTGAAATTGCTGCAACAGGTGAGTTCTCAGAAGGCAAAGGCTCGAATCGCAAGCATGATATCTTTCCAGCATACAAAGCTGATATCCTGAAACATTTTTCACTGGGGAAAAAGTGGAAAGTCGTGGTTGAAGCCTGCAATACTACATCAGGAATGTTCTACCCAGAAATTCTGAGAGCTGCCGGCTGTGAAGTTATAGAGCAAAATACTGAACTGGATGGAAACTTCCCCATGGGAGTTCCGGATCCAACAGAAATTGAAGTGCTAGATCGTCTGGCAGATGGTGTCAAAAAAGCCGGCGCCGACATTGGATTTGCGTACGACACAGATGGTGACAGAATGGCAGTTGTTGATGATAAAGGACAAGTTCTCTGGATGGACTCAATTGTGGCACTCTTTTCTAAAGATGTCTTAGATTTCATGCCAGGATCAAAAATTGTCTATAACACCCTCTGCTCACGCCAAGTAACTGAGGCAATCGAAGAAGCAGGTGGAGAACCAGTTGTCTGGATGACCGGTCACTCATTTATTAAATCAAAACTTAAAGAGGTTCGGGCTCCGTTTGGAGGAGAACTTTCTGGCCACATCTTCTTTATGGACAACTTCTATGGCCATGATGATGGTGCCTACGCAAGTTTACGACTGCTTCAATACTTAGAGAGAACTAATCAACAACTTTCAGAAGCTGCTGGAAAATTAGCTCACTATGTGAGTAGTCCTGAAATTAAATTTGGTCTGGCCGATGCCATTAAATTTACATTTATTGACACCAAAATTCGCGAAGAATTTATGAAGAGATGGCCCAATGCAAAGTACATTGATATCGATGGAATCCGCATGGATACGGCTGAAGAAATGGCTATCATTCGAGCTTCTCAGAATGGACCTTACATTACTGTTAAGTTTGAAGGTAAAACACAGGCTCAGTACGACAACATGAAAAAGACACTCAAAGAAATTTTGAGCGCCTATAGTGAAATCAACTGGGATGAGGGTGTAAATACACACGCACTTGATTAGAATAAGCACTCTACAGGGCAGCCTGCGGATGCAGGCTGCCCTGTAGCAAATAAGGTCTCAATGATATAGTAAGTGTATGAATACTCAAATGCCAACCATTCTTATCCATGCAGGTGGTAAAAACAGTCGTTTCTTTCCCATAAATACAGAAACACATAAAGGCTTTATCTCTCTTTTAGGAATACCTCTCGTCGTACGCGCTTTACAGAACCTCCAAAAACATGGATTTACCAAAATTATCCTTGTGGTTTCTGCCAAAGATATGGATGGTAATGGCCTAAGCAAAATTCTCCCTGAATATAACTTAGATTTAGACATCACATGGGTGCTTCAACCTGAGGCAGAAGGACAAGGTCATGCACTCCTAGTAGCTGCCGACAAAGTGGAGACTCACTTTATTAGTATGTCTCCTTACTACACACAAGCTGGCAAACTCGCAGAAAAGCTCTGGAACACCCAACAAGCAACTCAAAGTGAGTGTGTGTTACTCGGAACAAAAGTTGATACTCCATCACTGTATGGCATGTTAGAGTTTAACCAAGATGATGCTTCCCAAGTTATAGGAATAGTTGAAAAACCAATTGAAAATGCTCCCTCAGACTATAAAGTTAACAGTATCTACCTACTCTCAAAAGATTTTCTCACTCATTTGAGTCAAGTGCCTCAAGAAGAATATTCATTAGAAGCGGCCTTAACAGAATACACACAGAATCACGCTGTTTCATGGATAGAAAACACTGAAAATCTCCCCAGTCTTAAATACGCTTGGCATCTTTTTTCTATGCAAAAATATCTCTTTTCTGAAATAAGTACTCACATAAGTTCAGAAGCAACTATCGCCAAAACTGCAATTATTGATGACTCAGATGGTCCTGTGAGTATTGAAAAAGGCGCTCGAATAGGTGATTTCGTTAAAATTGTAGGTCCTTGCTACGTTGGCCAAAATAGTTTAGTTGGTGACTACTCTTTTGTCAGACAAAGCTCTATTGAAGCGAATGCATCTGTGGGAGCGAAGACTGAAGTAGTCAGATCCATTATTTTAGAAGGAGCTAGTGTCCACTCCGGCTATGTTGCAGACTCTATTTTAGGTCAGGGAGTAAAAGTTGGAGCAGGACTCATAACAGCTAATAAGCGATTTGATCGAAAAAATGTTCAAACACTTCTAAAAGACAAACTCGTTGATGTAGGTAGCAACACTCAAGGCGTTATCGTTGGGGCCCATTCACATCTTGGAATTGGAACTAAAACCATGCCAGGAATTCTCATCGGAGCCAAGAACAAGATTGCTCCAGGAAGCGTGGTACAAAAAAATGTACCTCACAATGAAGAAACATCATCAGTATTAAAAGAATAAAGGAGAAGTATGCCAGTAAGTATCATTGACTCGCGTGATGAAATTGCAAAGCTCGACAAATCAAATATGATTGGTTCGATTGAAGCATTAGGCCATCAAATTGAACACGCTTGGGAAGACCTTAAAAAAATTAAGTTCACCTCAAAGAATGAGATTAGAAATGTAGTTGTTGCGGGTATGGGCGGCTCAGCACTCGGTGCTGATGTAATCTTGCACCTATTTAAAGAAGAACTCACCGTTCCTCTGTATATTAACAAAACCTACTTTTTACCAAACTTTGTTGATGAACACACGTTAGTAGTACTCTCAAGCTATTCTGGCACCACTGAAGAAGTACTTGCCGCAGCTACCGAGGCAGAGAGCAGGAACGCCCAAATAATGGTTATCTGTGCTGGTGGGGCATTGCTCGAACTTGCTCAGGCAAAAGGGTACACTCATTTTGTTATAGACCCAGTACATAACCCATCAAATCAACCTCGAATGGCAATCGGATACTCGGTGTTTGGAACCATAGGTTTGCTTGAAAAAGCTGGCTTGCTCAGCATTTCAGATGCAGATGTTGCTGCCGTTGTAGCAACTATTCATAAGCAAGTTGAGGCTTGTACTGTTGAAGTTCTGGGAGAATCAAACCCAGCTAAAGTGCTTGCATACCTTATGATAGATCATCAACCAGTTATCACTGCAGCAGAATTCTTGGAGGGAGCTGCCCATGTAAGTGCCAACCAGCACAATGAAAACGGCAAAGTCTACGTAAACTATAAAGTAGTGCCAGAAATTAATCATCATCTCATGGAAGGGCTCCGCTTTCCAAAAAGTAATGCATCAACACACTTTTTTGTGTTCGTGACTTCAGTACTCTATCCTCCAAAGATCAGTTTACGCATGAAACTTACCCAACAAATAGTTGAAAGTAATGAGATTCACACAACTGCTGTTCCTCTACAAGCAGCAAGCAAACTCGAACAGGTTTTTGAAATGATCTCACTTTTCAGTTTCTGTAGCTTCTATCTTGCAATGCTTGAGGGAATAGACCCAAGTCCAATTCCATTTGTCGATGAATTTAAAGATGAACTAAAAAAACTCAGTCAAGAGTACTCATAATATCTAATACGGAATAATAAAGTCACATACTCCAGTCCGCAGGGCACTTTCCCCCAACGCGGAACTGGGGTATGATGATAGCAATGAAAAATCGTTTTATTCTCCTGCCCAGAGATTTTTCTAACACGCCCGATCGTGAACTTGGTGTGTTCGGTGGCGAACAAAAAAAACTTGTTTCCAGAGGTATTTCAATACCAAAGTGCGCCATTATTCCCTTAAAGACACTTAAGTCTATAGCAGCAGCAAACTCTATTCCAGAGAAAATTTCAAAAGTGTTAGTAACCACTAATTTCAATGATCCCGTGGCGTGTACAAAACTTAAAAAAGTGATTACAGAAAGCATTAACTCTGCCAAGATTCCCAAAGAGATTCTCCAAGAATTAGGTGAAATGTATCACGAATACTTTACTGGAAGCGCCGTCACCATTTTTTCAAGTGATTCATACAGAAAATCAGCTGAACGCAAACATTCTGGAGACGCGACTGTCATCAAAGAATTACTCTCTGTATGGGCTGAGAGTACGGTACATTCATTGTTCCGATCAAATACTCGCCATATTCATCCACCGCTATTATCGCACTGTCTTGTGATTCGTGAGGTACTTAGCCCAACTTTTCAGGGACTAGCATACACTAGAAATCCAAAAACAGGAGTTAAAACTTCAGCATATATTGTCTGTGATATGATCACAAAAAACAGCCATTCATCTAATCAGAATGAAGAATTTGAGGTTGATGTCCGGACGTGGAATATTATCTATCGCTCACACAGAAACCGAAAAGATAGCTCGATCCTCAATGATAATCGGATACTTGAAATTGCAAAAATTGCTAACACCATCAAAAAACTACACCTTGAACATAAATGTATCCACTGGGCACTCAGCCATAATAAGGTGATTGTCTTGGACTTCGAGGATTTTGATCTTTCTGAGGCACATAAACAGCATCATAAAACAATTACTCAACTCTACATCTCTGCTGGGAACCCACAACATGCTCAGGAGTTTGCAGAGCTGCCTATTAGTGGTATTGGGTATCTTAAAAGTGAATATGCTCTGCTTTCACTTGGCTTACACCCACATGCAGTCATTCAAAGTGGTCGAAAAAACTTAATCGAACGTGCCATTGTTCGAACGTTATCAACCTTTTCGGCAATACCAAACATTTCACATATTATCTATAAAGCATTTGATGTTCCTTCTGAGGACTTAGTAAAACTAGATCATGCAACTGTGTATGAATCAGATGAACAAAATTCATGGTTAGGTGTTCGTGGCGCAGGAAAAGCATTACTCCAACCTGCACTACTTGAAACAGAGATTGAATCACTCATTTCATTCTCTAAAAAAAATACCACGCATATTTCACTCTTATTTCCATTCGTCCGCTCAGCAACCGAACTCCACCGGCTACTCAGACTAGCTCAGTCACGAAGTTTGGACCGTGCTGGTATTGAAACCTGGATGCAGATTGCCACACTTGAACCTCTGCTAAATATTTTAGAGTACCCACTTGAACATTTGGGAGGCATAAGCATTCAACTTGATACAGTAGTACAACTACTATTAGGAATTTCTCCAACTCATGCATACCACGATGAGTATCAACTTGATCCCAAAGTTCTCAAAGCAGTACTGCAACCTTTTTGCACAGCTGTGCAGAAAAGCTCTCATAAAGACGTGCCTATTCATATTCAAATGGAACACTATAATCCAGACTTTGCCAAACTTGCTATTCAACTTGGTGTCGATGCAATCACCGTTCGTCCCACTGTTGCACCACTCGCCAAAGCATGTATCATAGATACAGAGGCTGCACCTTTCCGTGCGTCATCAGAAAGTAGTTCAAAAACTATATATATCTAACTATGCCTGCCACAATTCAAGGACTATACGCTAGAGAAATTTTAGACTCCAGAGGAATTCCAACCATTGAGTGTACACTCTGGCTGGACAATGGAGCCATAGTAGCAACGAGTGTGCCAACTGGCACATCAGTGGGCAAATATGAAGCCCACGAACTCAGAGATAAAGATCCTGAACACATGATTGGCAAAGGAGTTCTCAGTGCTGTTGAATTTTTAAATACTACTATCGCGCAGTCACTGATTGGCAAAGACCCAACCAAGCAGTTTGAAATCGATCAGCTTCTGGTCGATATGGATGGAACCAGTAATAAGTCAAAACTCGGCTCTAACTCAATCCTCGCCGTGAGTCAATGTGTGCTCAAAGCAGGTGCACTCAGTCTGAATGTACCACTGTACTACTACATTCAACAAAAATACCAACTCGTTCCAGAACTCAATATGCCATCCTGCATCTACACCATGGTAAACGGAGGAGAACACGGCGCTGATAATCTAGATCTACAAGAGTTTGAAATTATTCCAGCCAGCCATATCGATTACGAAACTTCACTTAATATGGCGGTAACGCTCTTCCATAAAATTGAAGAAGTACTTTCCATAAAAGGTGCCATTCACTCGACGGGTATTGTGGGTGGTTTTACTCCAAACCTATATAGCAATACAGATGTGTTCGAAATTTTAGTCGAAACAATTAAAGCCAGTCCCTACACCTTTGCACAAGATGTCTTCTTTGGCATTGATGCTGCAGCAAGTGAGCTCTACAAAGGTGGAAAATATGAACTTAAAGACAGATCAGAACCATACACTGCAAAAGAAATGATTGCATACTACAAAAAATTACGTGATCTCTACCATGTGTTTTACATTGAAGATCCGTTCCAGGAAGATGATGAGGACTCATGGAAAGCCATTACAGCTGAACTTGGTGAAACAACCAAAATTGTTGGCGATAGTTTCTTGGTAACTAATAAAGAAAAAACTGCCGCAGCTATCAAGAACAAAACCTGTAATGCCGTCTTAGTTAAACCAAATCAGACCGGAACAATTTCTGAAACAATCGAAGTTATTCGCATTGCTAAAGAAGCCCAATGGCAAGTCATCATTTCGCATCGTAGTGGTGAAACCAATGATGACTTTATTGCTGACTTTGCAGTAGGTGTTGGTGCCGATTACACAAAGTTTGGTCCTCCCAACAGAGGAGAGCGTGTAGCAAAGTATAATCGGCTGCTTCAGATCCATCAAGAAATTATCCATAGCCAAGTTGGCGCTGCTGAACAAACAACTCAAGAAACAGTGCACTCAGATGAATCTCATGTCACACAACAACCGATAGCTACTACTGCACCAGTTAATCCACCTGTGGTAGACGAAACACCAGATGCTGCACCACCTCCACCACCACCTACTGAAGAAACAACAACGTAACCTACCAAGCAATTATGCTACTATGAGATATCTTAACTAGAAATTTGAATATATATGGCCGATAGATCTACCGAACCAATTATTAGCGGCATGCCGTTTAATGCAACCTATCAAAAGAGAGAATACAGTGGACCTAAGCCAGTAGTTTTGCTTATTTTAGATGGATGGGGTATTGGACCAAACAATGCTGGAAATGCCATCATGAGAGCCAAAACACCCAACATGGATAAGTATTGGCTATCCTTTCCACACACACAACTTACTGCCAGCGGCGAAGCAGTCGGGCTTCCCCGTGGTGAAGACGGTAATACTGAAACTGGCCATTTAAACATTGGTGCTGGTCATATCGTTTACCAAGATTTACCACGTATTAACATGTCTATCGCAGATGGTTCATTTAATAATACTTTTGCTTTTATTAATGCTGTGAATCACGCAAAAAAAAATAACTCTAACCTGCATATTATGGGGCTTATAGGAGCAGGCGGAGTGCACTCAAATATTGAACACCTCTATGCACTTTTAAACTTTTGCAAAATCCAAGATGTTAAAAATGTCTTTATACATGGATTCACTGATGGTCGAGATTCACCACCAACTTCAGCAATAACCTATGTGCAACAAATTAATGATACCTGTAAATCACTAGGTATTGGGCAACTAGCTACAATAATGGGACGTTTTTATGCAATGGATCGTGACAAGAGATGGGAAAGAATTGAAGCTGCATATAATGCACTTACTATCGGCAATGGCAAACAAACCAATGATCCAGTTGCATACCTCCAAGAACAATACCAAAATGGAGTAACTGACGAATTTATCGAGCCTACCAATATCGTTAATAGCAATGGTCAGATCACAACAATAAATGATAATGATGCAGCTATATTTTTCAACTATCGCATTGACCGTCCACGTGAGTTAACTCGTGCATTTGTTATGCCAGACTTTGAAGGTGGAATCGTGCATGAAGCGTTTGACCCATACACAGAAAAGTATGAAAAAACGAATATTCAAAAACAAGAAAAGATTGAAACATTTAGTCGACAGAAAAAAATAAATAATCTTTATTTTGTAACCATGACTCGGTACGAAGAAAACCTGCCAACAGATGTAGCTTTCCCACCTCAAAATATTAAAAACCCTCTGTGTAAAGTGATTTCCATGAACGGTCTGAGTTCGCTACGAATGTCCGAAACTGAAAAAGAGCGCTTCGTTACGTTCTACATGAATGGTCAGCAAGATGTTATTTATCCGGGTGAAGACCGCGTAATTATACCCTCTAAAGGAGTAAAATCGTACGATATGGCGCCAGAAATGAGTACACCTGAAATAACTGAAAAAATGATTGAACGCATCCGACAAAAAAAGTATGACGTCATTATTTCAAACTTATGTAATGGCGATATGGTGGGACACACAGGAAATCTTGAAGCAACCATCACCGCCTGTGAAATACTCGATGAACACGTTGGCAAGATAGTCAATGAAGTCTATTCTCAAGGTGGAACGGTGCTCATCACTGCTGACCATGGTAATGCCGAAGAGTTAATAAACAATCAGACTGGTGAAGTCGATACAGAACATTCAATTTATCCTGTGCCACTTATGATCATCGGTCCACAATTTGCCAACAAGCCAATTATGCTCCCAACCGGCATTCTTGCAGACGTAGCTCCCACGATGCTTAAAATCATTGGTATTCCCAAACCTGACACTATGACGGGTAGGGCATTGATATAGTTTCGCCCCAAAACTTCGGTTTTTGTTCAAATAACATACTTTGATATAGTTTGCTATCTAAAGATCCGCTTGAAGATACGGTTTCGTTTCGGTTATGCTGTTGTCAATTCGGGTAAGGTACGCCCGAAACAATAACCCAAGCAACGTACCCCAAAAGGAATACTTATGGCAGTCACACTCTACAAACGCCAACGGCAAATAGTAGATTATATTGGACAATATATTCAACGGCACGGATACTCACCAACCTTAAAAGAAATTGCCGGAGCTATAGGAGTTTCGTCTTTGGCAACTGTGCATGAGCATTTGCAAGCACTGCACCGTAAAAAAATCATTAAGAAACATGAAGGTGCCGTCCGCGGTATTGAACTGATTGACAGAACCTACGTTAAGCTTTCTGATAGTGTTGACCTGCCTCTAATGGGATTTATTCAAGCTGGTGCTCCAATTGAACCCTACAGTGAAGAAGGCGCAACTTTTAAAGTTTCACCTGAAATGATTAGTGGTAAAAAGCGATCATATGTTCTTCAAGTGAAAGGAACCTCAATGATTGAGGACCACATTCAAGAAGATGATTATGTAGTTGTAGAAGAAACTAACGAGGTAAACGATGGCGATATCGTTGTTGCTTTACTCGATAATGGACTCGCAACTCTTAAACGCTACTACAAAGAAGTCACTCGTGTACGTTTAGAGCCAGCAAACTCATCCATGAGCCCTATCTATGCAACTAACGTTCAAATTCAAGGTCGGGTTGTAGGTTTAATTCGAAAATTTAGATACTAAGAATTATTTAGTATCAAACTGAGCTTCTTGATATCCTTCTTTGAAGTTCACAAAACAACGCAAAACATACAGGTAATCTGATAGGCGGTTTAAGTATCGCAAAGCAATATCGGATACCTGTTGTTGTTGACTCAACGCAACAAGTGATCGTTCAGCGCGACGACATACCGCGCGGGTTACATCTATTCGAGCTGCAGTTTCAGTTCCACCTGGATAGAGGAATGATCGAGTCCAATCTTGTTGCATTGATTTTTGCAGATAGAGTGAATTTTTTTCTAATGTAGCTAATTCTTCTTCTGCTACAGAAACTTTTTTGGCGTCTGCTTTTGCAATGAGTGCAGAAAGCAAATAGAGGTTCTTTTGCGCATGACGAAGTGCTGCACTTTGTTCAGGTAGCTTTTGAGAAAGCATGACTAACGAATACCCAATCCAGGTATTTAATTCATCAATATCACCTAAAACCGCAAAAATTTGACTGGACTTTGGTAAGCGAACTCCATCAATTAACCCAGATTCTCCCGTATCTCCTGCCTTAGTTGAAACGTTTATAACCGATTTAGCTTTTGACATATTACTGTGTTCTTTCTCCTTTTTTCCAAAGGGCTTTAGTAATCATCGGAGCAAATACATCATCTTCTGGTGCAATAAAAATAGAAGCAATTTCTTCTGCTGTCGGCGGTGAATCTTTAAACGTAATATGTGGAATATCTGTGACTAATGCTAGGGGAGTGGACTCAGCTACTTCACCCATCTCGAAAACAGCTGCTGAAGCTAGTGCCTCTGCAACAGCAACAGTACACATCATCATTTCACGACCAAACAAGTCACTTTCACCAATTCGGCTCTTTACTGCATCGAAGCCACAATGGCCTATGCATCGACCCAAAACACCCCATTTAAGTGGCATTGATACACTATCAGTAATGATCACACCAACGTCTTTTACCCCATACTCATCACGCACAAACTGCCAAATATTTTTTGCTGACTGATACGAATCTTTCGGTAACAACACAAAGCCTTCTTCGACATTTGACTCATCAATACCTGCATTTACCCCAATAACACCGTCACGAATACTCAATGACAATTCATATTGAGATGAATCTGGATCGGTGTAGCGTTCTGACTCAGCTCTAACTAACGCAAGTTTATTTTCTTTGGTACGGGGAATATCTACTACAGCATTTTCCCACAAAGCAACTACTTTTGAAGTAACTACCAAAACACTTTTTTCAGGAATAGTGTCAATAGAGGTAGCTAACACACCTAAAAGGTTATCTCCGGCATAGAGGGTAGGGGTTTTAATTGCAGTGACTTTCATTTTTGATTTCTTGTATATCTTTTTCGCAATTATACCAGTTTCAAGCTATAATACGTGCGTGTCAAAATCTTTGCAGTTTAAACTGCGCTCACCATTTCAACCAACAGGAGATCAACCAGCGGCTATTGAAGCGCTTGTTGAAGGCCTGGAAAAAGGCAAACAGCACCAAACGCTTTTGGGTGTAACTGGGTCTGGTAAAACCTTTACTATGGCAAATGTAATTGAGAGAGTTCAGAAACCAACCCTTATCCTAGCTCATAACAAAACACTTGCTGCCCAGCTATACCAAGAATTCAGAGACTTCTTTCCAGAAAATGCCGTGAGTTACTTTGTCTCTTTTTATGATTACTATCAGCCAGAGGCCTACATCCCAACAACTGATACCTATATCGAAAAAGAAGCAACCATAAATGACGAAATTGATAAACTTCGTCTTGCTTCAACTACAAATTTGTTAACACGGCCCGACTCAATCGTTATTGCATCTGTGTCCTGTATCTATAACTTAGGTTCTCCAGTTGAGTATGGTAAATCCATGCTCCGCATTGCCATTGGAGAAGTGATTTCTAGAGAAACATTGCTCTTGCAACTCACTAATTTACAGTATGATCGCAGCACAACAGATTTTAATCGTGGAAGTTTTAGAGTACGCGGCGATAGCATTCAAGTCTGGCCTGCCAACGAAGATAAAGGCCTGCGCATTGATATGTTTGAAGACACAATCGAAAATATCACCTGGATTGATCCCATTAGTGGCACAAGTGTGGTGCCATCAAATATGGCAGCTGGCCAAACACATGCAGCCGAAAATGAGTTCATAATTTTTCCTGCAAAACACTACATGATCAATAAACAATCTCAAATTGAAGGTGTTAAAGAAATTGAAAGAGACCTTGCTCTACGGCTCCACGACCTGCGACTACAAGAAAAAATAATTGAAGCACATCGCCTAGAACAAAAAGTAAATTACGACTTAGACATGATTCGCGAGTTTGGCTTTGTCAATGGCATTGAAAACTACTCACGGTACTTTGACGGCCGAGAGCCAGGACAAGCACCATTTACCTTAATTGATTACTTCATAGAGAATGCAAAACTCTACGGTGATGGCAGTTTTTTAACTATTGTTGATGAGAGTCATATCTCGCTTCCTCAAGTACGTGGCATGCATAATGGGGACCAAGCTCGTAAACAAAATTTGATTGAGTATGGCTTTAGACTTCCTAGTGCACTCGATAATCGACCACTTAAGTTTGAAGAATTTGCTGAGCGAACCGACAAAATGGTCTACGTCTCCGCAACACCTGAAACGCTCGAATTGTCACTATCAGGTGATCCTGTCGAACAACTTATCCGCCCAACAGGTCTTGTCGACCCAAATATTGAACTGCGACCAATCGATGACCAAATTGAAAACCTAGTCATTGAAATTATTGCTCGTAAACAACTAGGGCAGAGGACACTTGTTACGACACTAACCAAAAAAATGGCAGAAGCATTGACCGAATTTTTGAATGACACGAAAAAAATTGATGATCTGGTGGAAAGCTGGCGAGCAAAACAGACCTCGGACCACATCGACAGTGAACGCATTATCTGGAATGACTCTGAACTACCAATCGATCAAATGGAAATTGGACCCATTGACCCTAAATACTACAATCACTTAAATACAAGCCACACCATTTCAGAAGAATACGAGTACCCCAAAGTAGCTTACCTCCACTCCGACATCGAAACACTTGAAAGATCAGATATTTTGGATGACCTCCGCCGGGGCGTGTATGACGTTGTTGTTGGTATTAACTTACTCCGTGAAGGTCTTGATTTACCTGAGGTTACCCTTGTTGCAATTCTAGATGCCGATAAGGAAGGCTTTTTGCGTTCTCGTACAGCATTGATTCAAACTATAGGAAGAGCAGCACGCCATGTGGAAGGCCATGCCATTCTCTATGCCGATCGCTTAACTAAATCTATGACTGCAGCAATTCAAGAAACACTACGCCGTAGAACTATTCAGGTAGAGTACAACAAAAAACATGGCATTACTGCTGAGACAATTTCTAAACCAATTAGAAAAAGAGTGCTCAAGAAAAAAGAAGAAAAGAAAAAAGAGGCTGAAGAGCAAAAAAAAGCAGGTCACGTAATTGTCGACCTAAATAAAAATGAACAAATCGATATTGCTAAAATTAATCCTGCAGATATGACGCCGTATGACAAACGTTCTGTTTCTGCCAAACTTAAACGACGAATGAATCAGGCAGCCAAGGATATGGACTTCGAACTGGCAGCTATTTTGAGAGATGTGATTAAGGAATTAAGTTAATTTTATTTCTTGTCTAAACCTATATTTGCTCGCATACGCTGCTCATTAAGACTTGCTAGGGCATTTGCAACAAAACGAGTCCAAATAGTCATATCAACTTTTGTTTTTATATACTGCAATGCAAAAAGCCGATGTTCAAGATTATTTAAATCCATCCCAACTGCTGTCATTGTATCAAGCAAGGATGCCAGTACTTCTCTAGGTTCAGTACCAGTGATTGCTTTAGACTGTTCTGCAAGACCTACACCAAATGATGCTTTTAATGCTGCATCGTTAAAATATTTTTCTAGGACTTCTTGAACTTCAGGAGCGAGTACGTCATTTATGTGTGACAACATTCCCGTGTACTCTTCTGGCTGGGTTGCATCATTATTACTGCCATCCACTTGCTTAGAAGTGATCTCATGCCATTTAGCAAGCATTCCTGTTTGTTTTGGTTGGTTTTCTAACATATTTTATATATCTCATATATTAAGAAAAGTTTCAAGCTACTAGATATTACTTAAAGGTATACCAACACTACTCATTTCCTGTTATTTTCGGTATAATAGCATTTCCGAAAAAAAAGTGAAAATTCCTATGGAACAATATATTACCATCACAGGCGCGCGCGAACACAACCTCAAAAACATTGATTTAACTATTCCTAAAAATAAACTTGTAGTCTTTACCGGACTTTCTGGTAGTGGAAAAAGTTCTCTCGCATTCGATACCTTGTATGCCGAGGGACAACGTCGCTATGTCGAGAGTTTAAGCTCATATGCGCGTCAATTCTTAGGTGTAATGCAGAAGCCAGATGTTGACCACATTGAAGGTCTTTCTCCTGCCATTTCAATCGATCAAAAAACAACCTCGCATAATCCTCGTTCGACAGTTGGAACCATTACTGAAATTTATGATTACCTTCGTTTACTTTTTGCACGCGTCGGACATCCACACTGCCCAAATTGTGGTAAAGAAGTAGCTTCACAAAGTATTGACCAAATTGTTTCACATATCTTTGATATTTTTGAACGAGAGAGTAGCGCTCAACCAACACGCTTCATGGTTCTCTCACCTGTGGTTAGAGACAAAAAAGGAGAATTCTCAGGTCTATTTGAGACTCTGCAACAAAAAGGATATCGTCGTATTCGCATCGATGGACAAATGTACGATCTAGATGAAGACTTAAACTTACTTAAAAATAATAAACATAGCATTGAAGTCGTCATTGATAGAGGAGTTATTAGTAAACAGCAACTCAAAGATGATGAATCTCGTAAAAACCTCCGCCATCGAATTGCAGTAAACATTGAAGACTCACTTAAATTAGCTGACGGTCTTGTTGTATTTAGTTTGGTTGATGATGCCTCACTCAATTTTCCAGAAAAACCAAAAGCATTTCGTGACACGCTGTTTAGTGAAAAAAGAGCTTGTAGTGACTGCGGCATATCTGTTTCAGAACTTGAACCTCGACTCTTTTCGTTCAACTCACCTCAAGGTGCCTGTCCTGAATGTAATGGACTGGGTACACTGCTTAAAATAAATCAAGAAAAAATAATTGCATCGAGTCTCACGCTTAGCGAAGGCGCTATTATTCCCTTTGCACGTATGCTCAGTAATGATACCTGGTGGGCACGACTTGTCACCACAGTTGTTGAAGAAGCTGGGTATGACTTTAGAAAAACTCCATGGGATGAGTTTCCAGAAGAATTCCAAAACATACTCCTAAATGGCAGTGACAAAATTTATAAGGTCGAAGGTGAAAATCGCTTTGGTAGACAAACAGTTATTCATGAACAATTCGAAGGATTCATCACAAATTTAGAGCGCAGATATCAAGAAACCGACAGCGACTATATTCGCAAAGAAATCCAAGCCTACATGCTCAAACAAACATGTGCGCTCTGTAATGGCACACGACTTAAAGAGGAAGCCACAAGCGTGCACATTGCTGGGAAAAATATCTCAGAAATCACGTCTCTTCCAATTGATAAATGTTTAACATGGACTAATTCACTTAAAGAAAATGAAATCTTAAATAAGAAGGAAAGCCATATTGCTGAATCAATCATCAAGGAAATTAGTGCACGACTCCATTTTTTGACTTCAGTCGGCCTTAATTACTTGAGTCTAAACCGCGAAGCATCAACATTAGCAGGAGGAGAGGCACAACGTATTAGATTAGCTTCACAAATTGGTACCGGCTTGACTGGCGTGCTTTATATCTTAGACGAACCAACCATTGGACTCCACCAGCGTGATAACCATCGGCTGATCGAAACACTCAAAAACTTACAAGAAAAAGGTAACACTGTTATTGTTGTTGAACATGATCGAGACATCATGCTTGCTGCAGACTATATTTTTGACTTTGGTCCAAAAGCTGGAATTCTCGGTGGTGAAGTGGTTGCCGAAGGCACACCTCAAGAAATACTTGAAAATAAAAACTCATTAACCGGAAAGTACCTTGCTCGTAAAAAAGACGTGATACGAAAAAGTCTCAAAAACAAAAAAAATGAGGAGCGCATACTCGTTTCAGACGATGCTATTCCCAGAAGTGAAGGTAGAAGTATCCGCATTACGGGAGCTTCACATCATAACTTAAAGAATGTTGACGTTGAATTTCCACTGGGAAAATTTGTGTGTATTTCTGGTATTTCTGGTTCAGGAAAATCAACGCTTCTGCACGACACACTGTATCAGCACCTTCGCAAACATCTTGGTAAAACAACCGATGGACTACCAGGAAAAATTGAAAATATTACTATTCCAGATATCGTTAAACGCGTAACCATGATTGATCAAAGTCCTATTGGGAAAACACCTCGTTCAAATCCAGCAACGTATACAAAGATTTTCGACTACATTCGCAAAGTTTTTGCAAATACAAAAGATGCTCAGATGCATGGTTTTGATCCAGGTAGATTCAGCTTTAACGTAAAGGGTGGTCGTTGTGAAGCCTGTTCTGGAGATGGCCAAATTAAGATTGAAATGCAGTTTTTACCAGATGTGTATGTTACTTGTGATGTCTGTCATGGTTCACGATATAACGAAGATACTTTAGAAATTAAGTATAAAGATAAAAATATTAGTGAAGTATTACACATGAGTGTTGATGATGGCGTAGACTTCTTTGCTTCACATGGCACTGTACGGAAAAAACTTAAAACGCTTCAAGCAGTTGGACTTGGCTACATTGAACTCGGCCAGCCAGCACCCACCCTAAGTGGAGGGGAAGCGCAAAGAGTAAAACTTGCCAAAGAACTTTCCACAAAAACATACGATCATGTAGTGTACTTACTGGACGAACCAACTACTGGATTACACTTTGAAGATACACAGAAACTTCTTGAAGTTCTCGACAAACTCGTTGAACAAAATAATACAGTCATCACTATAGAGCATAATCTTGATGTCATCAAAAATGCTGACTGGGTAATCGATTTAGGACCAGAAGGGGGTGCATACGGAGGCGAAATCATAGCCACAGGCACACCAAGAGATCTGGCTGAAAACCCAAATTCTGCAACCGGTTCATACCTGGTTACAGAGTTTGAAGCAATGAAATAACCCCAACACATTCATAGAGAGAATGCGCTACAATAGGGTATATATACATCCTGTAGATACTATGAAGATATTTCAAAAAATCACTCTTAGCTTTGCGGTGCTTTTCTGCTTTTTAGCTGTAAGTGCTACAAAAGTATTTGCGAATGAAAATTTTGATACTCGTCTGACCTCCACATACACCGTTGATGCTGTAGGAGTGACAAAAGTTTCACACAAGTTTGAAATTACCAACAAAGAGCCCACAATTTTTCTCACACAGTATGCTCTGAAAACCAGTTACCCCGAACTCAAAAACGTCATTGTTCGCTATAATAACGACATACTTATTCCCAATGTTGTGCAAGATGGTGACGGCACGAGCATCGCCATTGATTTTCCTGATGAGGTCGTGGGTGAGGGGAAAACCAGAACTTTCTCGATCGAGTACGTTAACACAAATCTCTCGACTTTAGCTGGTGCTGTACTTGAAATGCATGTTCCGCAATCACCTGAAGCAGCCGCCTACAGCTCACACAAATCGATCATCTCTGTTCCTGAAAAATTTGGCTACCCTTCCAGAGTCAGCCCTGAACCAAAAATAGTTGAAACAAAAGACAATGCCTTTGTACTTACCTTTGAAGATCATAAGGATTCAGCTATCACTGCGCTCTTTGGAAATAGTCAGATATATTCATTGACACTTCGCTATCAATTAGAAAACTCGACAAGTGGTACAGCGCTTGCCCAAATTGCGTTGCCTCCCGACACAGCTTTCCAAAAAATCCATATTCGTGATATTGATCCCTATCCCGAAGATTTAAAAGTAGATGCTGATGGGAACTGGATTGCAACCTACCAAATTTCCCCAACGTCAGCTACAAATGTGTACGTATCAGCTCTGGCTCGTGTTTCTATCGATCCAAATACTTCTGTTCCAGTACCCGTTCCCACAAAAAAAATGAAAGATAAAGCTGAGTATTGGAACACTGATGCCCCCGTCATTCAGGATCTGGTTAGAAAATATAAAACACCTCAAGATATATACGACTACATTGTTGAAACACTTAGTTACAGCAAAGGGGATTTAAGTGCAGGCAGTGCTCGCATGGGAGCGGTAAAAGCATTTGAAAATCCTACAGCTGCTGTGTGCCAAGAATTCAGCGACACATTTATCACAGTCGCCCGAGCAGCAGGAATACCGGCACGTAGAAATGTTGGATATGGCTATGCTGAAAATAGTTCTCTCAGACCATCCAGTTTTCAAGGTGATTTGCTGCATGCATGGCCTGAATACTGGAATGATCAAAAGCAGCTTTGGATACCGGTTGACCCAACTTGGGGAAATACCACCCGAGGAATTGATTATTTTACACTCTTTGACTTAAACCATATTGTTTTTGCTATTAATGGAGAGTCGAGCTCAACACCATACCCAGCAGGGAGTTATAAAGCCACAGGAAACGAAAATGCTCAGGATGTAGAGGTGACATTTGCAACAGATTTCCCTGAAATTCAACCAGCTGTTGAAGTAACACTTGAGCCTAAAAGAGTATTTGGTATCCCTCTGCCAGGTATCATGACTGCTCACATCATAAACAAGACTGGTCAAGCCTGGTATAATGTATCACTCAAACTTACTTCTGATGATGCTGACGTAACTATTTCATCAGCTATCGACTCGTTACCAGTGCTTCTACCTTACGAGCGAAAAAATAGTACCGTTACAGCATATCAAAAAGCAATTGCGCTACCAAAAACGGTTGCAATTCAGCCAGTGTTTACCTTCTCAAATGGAACGAGTACGTTTGAAGCAACCACAGTTCAAGGGACTGCAGGACCACAGATAGTAGAATATGTCACAGACCAAACAATCATCATTGCGTTGGCAGGGAGCAGTGTCATCCTTGCCCTCATCGCCGGGAGTATACTGGTTTTTAGACAGCGACGATAATGTCCTGTACGTTGGAAAAGCCAAAAACTTACTAAACCGAGTCAGATCGTATACTCAGTTCAAAAGACTGAGCTCTCGCATTGGGCAACTGGTTACGACTGCCGTGCAACTTAAACATAGAGTTCTTGACAGTGAACTTGAGGCTTTACTTGTAGAAGCTGAATTAATCCGCACCTATCAACCTCCTTTCAATGTGCTTCTCAAGGATGATAAAAGCAATCTCTACATTAGAATCACCAAAGAAGATTTTCCTCGTGTAGAAAAAGTTCGCAAAAGAGAAATAATTACGAAACAGCTTGATGGCACAATTCTTGGGCCTTTTCCCAGTGCTTACAAAGTTACAGAAGTACTGAAGATTGCTCGAAAAATTTTTCCTTGGTGCAACAAAAAGTGGGAACCAACTCCCAAACAGCACACAGCATGTTTTTTCTATCACATTCAACAATGTCCTGGGTCTTGTTTGGGTAAATGTTCAAAAGAGGAGTACCAAGCCACAATCAAACAACTCACACTTTTTCTTCAAGGTAAAAAAAATACCGTCATTAAAAATTTAGAATTAGAAATGAAGGAGGCTGTTACAGAAGAGGCTTTTGAAAAAGCAGCACTCTTTCGAGATCAAATCAAGCTAATCTCTGAAGTAACGCAACATAACTACCGCTTAAAACCAGATTTAATGTCTCCCACGCTACAACTTTCAGAATCAAAAAATGCTCTTGTCTACTTGCGAAAGATTTTAACAACCTATGCGCACCTTCCTGCAACCTATCCACTTGAAAGAATTGAGGGGTACGATGTAAGTAACACCCAAGGCACCAATCCTGCAGTTGGCATGGTAGTTTTTATAAATGGCTCATCTGCCCTCGAAGAATATCGACTCTTTAACATTCGCTCACTTAACACACCAAATGATTATCACATGATGAAAGAAGCTATTATTCGCAGACAAAATCATCCTGAATGGGGAATGCCAAATCTAGTAGTGGTTGATGGAGGAAAAGGCCAAATTCGTTCTGCATTGAGTGTTTGGGACTGGAGTATTCCGATTATCGGTATCGCAAAAAATCCTGATCGAATCATAATTCCAATTATCACACCCGGTCCAGATAAAGATCTAAAGGGCCTAAACTACCATGTTATTTCTTTGCCTGAGTCTCACCCCAGTTTAAAACTTATTCAACAAATTCGAGATGAAGCACATCGATTCTCGAAAAAGCAACATACGAGACTTCGGACGAAGGCGGCCTTCAAATAATCACACATAAGAAAATGGTATACTAGCCATATGAAATTATTAAAACCTCTGATCAGAACAGGAATTGTATTGGGTTCGCTGACGCTACTGCCTCATGTGACGTTTACAAGTCTTATCGCACTCATCCTTTCGGCCATAGTCTTTGAGTTGTTATTTTCAGTCATCAAACCAATCCTCAAACTGCTGTTCTTGCCAATAAACATTGTTACGCTGGGACTCTTTTCTGCTTTTCTGAATATTTTCCTTCTGTGGCTGGTTACCTACTTGGTACCGGGGTTTCATATTGGCGATTTAGTGTTATTCGGGACACAGCTCAGTCAATTCTGGACTCTTGTCGCAACTGCATTTATGATCAGCATCATGCAGTCATTTGTAGGCGTCTTTATCTAAAGATACATATACAAGAGAGTAAGGTATACTATCGTTATGAAAAAAGTCATTTTCTCCAGCCTTTTTGCCCTCCTTCTGTTAGTAGGTATTAGTGCATCTACACAAGTTTCTGCACAAAATCTTGATGATGCAACCATCGAGGTTGTTGATCTCAATATTGATGAAACTGCTACTAAAGAAGGTGCAGCAACTATATCTGGATCTGTAGCATCACGCTCGGCAGAGGTCGATCAAGAAATCAAAGAAAAAATTGACAAAGACATTACTGAAGCCAAAGGTGAGCAGACAAACAAGTTGGTTGCCTACATGGACCAAAATCCTCCAGGTCCAATAACTTGGAATAACTTTATGCAGCATGCCATGCGTCAAGCTGTGAGTGGAGGGGTACAGCCAAACGTTTTGGTGCTTTTACTCCTGTTCCCACTCGTTGTGACGATGATAGCTGCTTCACGTCATATTGTTGGTCTTAGAGGTTTTGGTGTCTATATTCCGGCAGTGCTTTCAATTGCACTAGCCTCAACTGGAGTAGTTGAAGGGTTGATACTCTTTTTAGCAATTGCAGCTACAGCTGTGGTAGCCAAAAAATTGGTCAGGAAAACACATCTGCCATACCTGCCACGTACCGCATTAATGCTCTGGACTGTGTCTTTGGGTATTTTTGGCTTAATGGTTTTGGCACCCTACATAAACTTGGTCACCCTTATGAGTGTAAGTATTTTTCCAATTTTGATTTTGGTGCTCTTGGCTGAAAATTTCTTGGATGCTCAAGCACGAACTAAGCAATCTGAAGCATTAATGCTTACTCTTGAAACACTTGGTCTAGCAGTCATAGCTAGCTTCTTCCTTCGATGGGAGCCACTCCAAATTTTTGCCGTTTCTGAGCCAGAACTCCTCATCATAGTTGTGGCATTTCTAAATGCTCTGATTGGCAAATTTGTGGGGTTAAGACTGAGTGAGCGACTTAGATTTAGATCGATAATCGAAGAGTAATAAGGAATTTCATGGCAGTTACTCCATCACATATTTTGGGAATGAACGCTCGGTATAAGTATACCCGTCTGAATAGCTCAAAGAGTAAAAGTTACGGCTTTTCTAAACTGCAGACCAAAGTATTACTTAATAGCCATGATATACCAACCGCCCAGGTGTATCATGTCTTCACATCACTTCAAGATTTGGATGATGTAAATTGGGAAATTATTCCAGCACCCTTTGTTATCAAGCCAGCTAGTGGCAGTGCAGGCAAAGGAATTATTGTTGTTACCAAAAAAATCGCAAATCAATCCACTTGGATTACTTCAGATAATGAACACCTTTCGGAGGACGACATGGACCTTCACGTGAGTAATATTCTTGATGGTGAATTTAGCACTTGGGGTTCATCCCATAAAGCAATTGTGGAGGAAA
This sequence comes from Candidatus Pacebacteria bacterium CG_4_9_14_0_2_um_filter_40_15, assembly GCA_002788675.1. Taxonomy (GTDB): domain Bacteria; phylum Patescibacteriota; class Microgenomatia; order UBA1400; family PJMF01; genus CG1-02-43-31. The sequence goes on along the minus strand of PFRS01000002.1, from coordinate 5,952 downwards.
TGATTCCTTCCCACCCAGCTCTACTCAAATATTCATATAGAGGTACTCCTGATATTCGCGTTATTGTTTTCAACTCAGTGCCAATTATGGCCATGGCACGTATTCCCACAAAAGAATCTCATGGTAGAGCAAATCTTGATAAAGGAGCTATTGCACTCGGTATTGATCTAGCAACTGGCATCTCAACCTATGGCCTTTATGGCAAAAGTACGCATATTTCACGATTTCCACACAATAATAAAAAGGTAAACGGCATCATGATCCCAGAATGGTCAAAGGTCCTTAAGACAGCAGTAGAAGCAGCAACTGTGGCTGGATACACCTTTATGGGAGCAGACTTATTTATTCACCCAGAAAAAGGCCCCATGATCGTTGAACTTAATGGTTTTCCTGGCCTCTCCATCCAACTTGCAAATAGATCTGGCCTTAAACGCAGACTCGAAAGAGTAGAAGGGCTCGATGTCCGCGATGCCGAACACGGTGTGAAAATTGCTCAAGCACTTTTTGCTGAACACTTCAGTGATAACATAAAAGCTGAAGGTGGTATAACCATTATTCCGACAGAACCAACCGTAACCGTTTACGGTGATCATAAAGAAAAACAAATTGTCACCGGGTTAGTCAATACAGGACGAAGTCGTTCTGCTATCAGTATGAAACTTGCAGAGGAACTTGGTTTGCTTGATTTTGATGACCTGCTCTGGCAACAAAAAGAGGTTGAAGGCAAAGTCCCCGTTGTTGAAGTTACCTACTCTGTTAAAGATAAAAAACATAAAACTGCTATGGTGGTTACCAGAAGACTTGATCGATCCAAACATAAGGTTGAACTGGGCCGAAAAGATACCACTGGTTTCTTAATTGGTGACACAGAATAATATTTGTATGTCCTTTCTCCAAACTATTACTCCCATAAACTTACTTGAAGAAAAAGAAAAGTTTTTTGCCAACAAAACCTACAATCCACAATTTTTATACAAAGAAGAAATTTCTTCAGAAAAATTACAAACGTATGGCGTTCCTAAAAAAAAATATTTAGACCTGGCCGTGGCTATCTTAAAAAAAACCTACTTTGGTCGCAATGAACAAGATTTATACATGACAAAAGGAAGACAATTGTCTAAAGAGGATGTTGAAAGTCGAATCAGGTCATTCTTAAAAATGCACAAGTTAGAAGACAGATACTCTCTTATCTGGTCAAACTCATTTGTTTCTAGAACTACCATCAGCAGTGATACGATTAAACTTCGATTGCCAGCTGATTTTAGAAATGAGGACTTACTTGGAATGTTGTATCACGAAGTTGGCACGCATGCGCTGCGAAGAATCAACTATGAAAAGCAACCTTGGTTCAAAAAGAAAAAGCACTATGGCTTTTCTGAATATCTTAAAACTGAAGAAGGTATTGCCTCACTCCACTCACTTATCCCACACAGCTATAAATCTGCCTTTATCTCTGCTATTCGGTACTTAGCGGTTGATACTGCTGTACATGGCTCCTTCGTTGAAACTTGGAATGCACTTGAACCTTATATAGAAAATCCAGAACGTCGATGGACAGCTGTCTTTCGTCAAAAAAGGGGCTTGAAAGATACCTCACAGCCCGGTGGTTACACCAAAGATTTAGTGTACTTTGAAGGATTAGTTGATGTGTGGAAGTGGATGCACACACAAAACTTCGCACTCGCAGATCTGTACTATGGCAAACTAGCTCTCAAGGATATTCCTAAAGCAGTCAGCATGAATCCTGAGTTTGACCCCATCTTACCTTCCTTCTATACACATGATTTCCAGAATTACCGAAAACAAATGCTCGAAATTGGTGAATATAACCTGTTTACTGAGTTTAATTAAAAAATTCTTGTATGATTATTCCCATCTTTAAACCACTTGGGCAATCAAGCCATCAACTTGCGGCAGCTATTGGCGCTAAAAGTGGCGAAAAAGCCACACACACTGGGACGCTTGACCCAATGGCTGAAGGAGTCCTAGTTGTACTGACTGGTGAGGACCGTTTTCAGAAAGCTCAACTTTCTGATACTAAAAAAACATACTCGTTTGAAATGCTTTTTGGTATAAGTACCGATAGTCTTGACCTCTTGGGACTGCCCATAAAAATTGAATCCACTATCCTTGACCCAGATACTATTCGTGTATCGCTGACAAAAAAACTTCCAGATTTCCTTGGAACTCAAAAGCAACTCCAACCCATATTTTCAGCTGGAAGAAGTAATGGAAAATCTTTTTTTGAGTATGGAAAGAGCGGAGAAGCGCTGCCAGCACCAAAGTCCAACGAAATTACTGTATATTCTCTGGAGTTAACTAAATGTGCACGAATCAATAGAGAAAAAATACTTACACTTCACTCAAAAAAAATTGGTACCGTACTGGGCGAGTTCCGACAGGATGAAATTCTGGCCGCTTGGCATAACATAACCTCAGCTCTTCCTAGCACAGTTGTCATTGCAACGCTCACTGCAGAGGTCTCAAAAAGGACGTACATTCGCGGGCTAGTAAGAGATATTTCGACCGCAATCGATATTCCAGCAACAACTTTCTCAATAATTCGCACCCAAAATGGTCGCTTTGGTATGGCTGACTGCAGACAAATTGAGAGTATTTGATATACTATTACTTGATTTGTCCAAGAAAAATACTCATTGGACTGAAAGAACACTATGGTAAGCATGCGTGAAATGGCTCAAAGAATTGGACTTAAACCCGATGAAATTGCCGTGGTCGAAGAAGAGCAAGGTTTTGATATGCCAGTAATTGAAATGATCTATTCGGTTCTGCTAAGAGGAAAGCGCAACTCACAAACAGACCAAGCTGCTGCTGCCAAACTTGTCGAAGAAAATATCGACGCCATTATTGTTACCAATGATGAGTAGTCTGATATTTTAATTTCTGCCTATGAACAAAGAATCCACAAGTACACCAGCAAAAAAACGCGTTGCCCTTGGAATGAGTGGCGGCGTTGACTCGTCCGTATGCGCCCACATGCTCGTTGAGCAAGGCTATGACGTGACCGGTGTCTATCTTGAATGCTGGCGCGCACCAGGCTGCAGAAGTGAAGAAGATCGCAAAGACGCCCTCAAGATTGCACTTGGGTTAGATATTCCCTTTAAAGTATTGGATTTCAAAGATGCCTATCGTGAAAAAGTAGTTGAATACTTTTTTGATGAATATGAGAGAGGTGTCACTCCAAATCCAGATGTGATGTGTAACAAAGAAATCAAGTTCGGCCTCTTTTATGACTGGGCAATGCAAGAAAATTTTGACTTTGTTGCCACTGGCCACTATGCAAAAACACTGCATGAAAATAACAAGACCTACCTAACCATTCCAGCTGATACACATAAAGATCAAACCTATTTTCTTTACCTGATCACTGAAGACCAACTAAGCCACACATTGTTTCCTCTGCAAGATCTAAAAAAAACACAGGTCAGAGAAGAGGCAGAAAAAAGGGGATTGCATGTTTCAAGTAAGAAAGACTCAGTTGGAATTTGTTTCATCGGGGACATAAATGTCCACGAATTTCTAAAAGAACGTCTGGGAGAAAAACCAGGTCCTGTGGTAGATAGTAATGGAGTGGTAATTGGTGAGCACACTGGGCTCTGGTTCTATACCATAGGCCAAAGAAGTGGGTTTACCATTAATCAAACCTCGATTGTTAAGAATTCTGATGGTAATTCAGTCACCAAACACAACATTCCACCATTCTATGTTATCGCTAAAAATCCCGAAAAAAATGAATTAGTAGTTGGCTTTGGCAGTGAAACAATGAAACAACATTTTGAGGTTTCAAATCTTCATTGGATAACTAGAGAACCAACATCTATTGAATCACAAAAGTTACTGGTTAGAATTCGACATACTGGTGATCTTCTTCCCTGTACCCTCACAGAACAGAGGGTATCCCTAGAAAATACGACCAAAGGTATAGCCGAAGGACAATCAGCTGTTTTCTATCTGCAGACCTCGAATGGCGTACTATGCCTCGGGGGAGGCATTATTACCATAGACTAATTTTCTGAATGTAAAGAAATTGAGCGAACCATCTGCAAGAACTCTTCTTGCTGGTTTGTAGCAGCATCTGAGACAGGTAAATAGTCTAAATAGTAGATTGTCGTGCCAAGCTCGGCAGTGGCTTTAAAACCATGAATAGCACCTGCTTGGTTGCATTCTTCAGTTTGACTATTTGTGTACTCGTACCAAATAACAGTCATATCTCCCACTGGCAATTCATTATGTTGCAAAATATCTTCACAGTGATTTTCTGAACCTGGAGGTAACGTACCAAACCACAGCCTATCATCCTCATTCTCTAGGACTAACTCAGGACAGAACGAACACTCGGTATCCTTTTGCTTAACCAAAAAATAACTTGGGTACTCAAAACTTAAGTTTCCATCAGCACTATAATAGCGTGTAGTTTCAAAAGTGTTTGGATCTTGAATAACGACTGGTTGCGAAGATGCATCTTGTGGCAATGCCACAAGAGTAACTTCAGATACTGATGTATCATTATTTGTCGTATCAATCAGCTGCTCAATTTCAGCCTGACGAGAAAAAATAAGAATGTACGCAGCAACTGCGATGCCTCCGAAAAGCATGAGTAGTAACAACAGAGTTTGTTTCACACTACCTCCTTTATATTGCTATTCTAGCATACTGAGTATTTGATATACTGTGTGCATCAAAGTAGGTATTATTTTAGTATTGAGTACTTGTTGAAGGGATGTATGAGAGAAGGTGAGATTACTGTTGATGGTGAAAAGTTTAAAGTACCTGAAGAAGGAGAGACCCTAACTGTTCATAAAAAGGGAAAAGATGGTAAGAATCTTCATGTTACCATTAGTGGAGTCGACACACGCAGCACAATAAATATAACTGGCGGAAGCGGGACCTATTCGAACCTCAGAAATACAGAGAGTCAATCAGCAACCTTTTCACTTCCAGATTCAGTAGCGTTACCTCCTAAAGTTTCAGTCAAAGACATCCAAGATATCTGCAAATGGCTGCCAAGAGGAATTATGTGGAAAAAAGACACACTTTTAACTCAGTTATCTGAAATTCATCCTGGTCTAACAATCGAAGCGGTTAAAACTGCATATCAGCATAACCAAGCCGAAAATAACTGGCCAAATTGGGAAGATCTACCCTAAGCTCTGGTTTTTATCTGTTTTGAGTGCTTTTTACTCTTTGACAATGACCCTAGCTATGATAAGATATATCTCTTCCTAAAGGTAAAGTCCGTTTTGGATACTCATCTCAGGAACTCTTAAAAAATAAAGAGTTTTTACATCTGAACAGTGTCGAGTTTCACTACTTGGCGCCGAGTTTTTATGTGCTAAAATACCCTTTGTTGTTCGTTAACAAATTAATAGACTAATTATCAAATATTGACATGATGGTAGTGCAGCTGCAAAAGGGTTGTACCTACTATCATTCATTATATGTTTGATGACAAAGTACAATCCGTTAATTTCCTTTCGAGGAAATAACAAAATACAATAAATCTAAAAGATAACAAAACATTTGGCCATATGTCTAATATTGGCCAAATCTGATCATTTATGATCAGGTCAAACTTTTTTTGAGAGTTTGATCCTGGCTCAGGATGAACGCTGGCGGTGTGCCTTAGGCATGCAAGTCGAGCGGTAACAGGTCTAGCTTGCTAGACGCTGACGAGCGGCAGACGGGTGAGTAACACGTAGGAATCTACCGAATAGTGGGGAATAGCTCAGCGAAAGTTGGGGTAATACCGCATACGCCCTCCGGGGGAAAGCATTTATGCGCTATTCGAGGAGCCTGCGGGCTATCAGTTTGTTGGTGGGGTAATGGCCTACCAAGACTATGACGGCTAACCGATGTGAGAGCATGATCGGTCACAAGGCTACTGAGACACGGAGCCTACACCTACGGGTGGCAGCAACCGGGAATATTGCG
>PFRS01000001.1 GCA_002788675.1 Candidatus Pacebacteria bacterium CG_4_9_14_0_2_um_filter_40_15 | reverse complement strand
AGTTGCCTACATTGGTAACCATGGCCAAGTTTGTGTCGAAGGTTCTGGTTGTACCGACTACAACAACCCTTCTTTCTGGGACTGTGCCCCTCCTACCCCGCCTGCCTGTACTGGTGTAACTGGCCCTCTTACAACAGCAGCAAACGTAACTGCAAGTACAAATCTTTCTTTCACAATCAATACTCAAGGAAGTACCACTAATAATATTGAAATTTGTTTCCATGGTAATTTTGCTGGACCAGGATGGAGTACCGGTTGGTCTTGTTTAAGAGATTCTACCCCTTCTGATAATGTCTTTACTTTTGCTAATGCTGCACTTCCAACTGCTAATCCACCCAAATCTGACTTTACCCCGGGTAATGCCACTTTCTATGAAAATTTGATTACTTCTCTTGTTGCAAAAGGACATAATGAAGCTGATCTGCGATCAAAAGGAATCATTTGGGGTGTTAATGTGACAGACGCTCAAGGTTTTTGTTTCTCTGACGGCAGATATACTGGCCCAGGTGGAACCTGTACAAAAACTGATGCTTGCGCTGGGAGCTTTACTCCACCAACCCCCGTTTCAAAAACCTGGAATGTAACAACAAAATTACTCTGTCCTGATGGAACCACACCAACAAATATCAAGAAACGCATGACTTGGGCAATCTGGCCGCCAGCCCCATTGACTTGGAACTACAATCCAGCACTTTCTGCTGAGGGTTCTACAACTGCTATTAGTCAAACTATTACCGTTAATAACGTTACTCCAAGTTTAGTATCAAATGTGTATGTTGCCCTCGCCCTTGCATCTGATGGTGAAAATTGGGATGCAAAAACACTCAAACCAATAAGTAGTGTTCCAAATGTTCCTGAAGTTAGAAATGGAACATGGTGGAACCCACCAACTCAGATGTTTAGTTGGGAAGCTCGCAATCTTCCTGCTGGAAACGTTACCCTTAACTATGAAGCACCTGCTGAACTCTGTACTCCTACATCAAGCCCAAGTCCTACACCTTCACCAACGCCGAGTCCTACGCCTACACCTACTCCAACACCGACGCCTAGCCCAAGCCCTAGCCCTTCTCCAGAGCCAGGTACAGCAGCTTGTCTATGGAAACGTGCCTACACAGGCTACCGCGGTGACACCGGTGCTTCACGAATCTTAACAACAACTACGGTAAACCCTGGTGATGAGTTCTACTTCAGAACGCGTATCATCGCTAATGAAGATGGTGCTGTTGGTGAAGTAACGTTCACTGACATTCTCCCAGACGGCATCACCTATGTTGATGATGCACATAATACAGAAGGATTAGTGTATGACCCAACCGCGAACTCAGTAAGTATTGTCTATCCAACACTTACCAGTTTTGAAGTGGTCGACTTCAGAGTCAAAGTCAACGAAGATGTTGCTGATAACACAACAATCACTAATACTGCTAGCGTTACCAACTCAGGCATCACAACATCTGATATTACAGATACTTGTAGTGTAGATGTACTTATTACTGAAGTTCCACCAGAACCAGTCTATGCATGTAACACAATCTGTAATACAGATGCTCAGTGTCAGACAGCTAATAGTGAATATATCTGTAGTGTCGACAATGGCAATACTTGCCGACTCGATTCAAACAGAGATTCCGACACCTGTACAGCACTTACCTATGCATGTAACTCAACTTGTGAAACAGATGCACAGTGTATGACCGCTAACGAGAACTACGTCTGTCATGTTGAAGAACATGTCTGTCGCTTGGCAAGCAATCCAGATGTTTCTAGCTGTACAAACCCAGTTGCATCACCTCCACCTCCAGCAGTTGGCTGTAATGAAGTGTGTTCAACAAATGCAGACTGTTCAAACAGTGATCACATCTGTTACACCACTCCAGAAGGCGAAAACCTCTGTCGCTTAGCAAACTACCTTAATAGCACCACATGTACCGAACCTGCACAAGTTGTTGTTGTCCAGCCGGAACTCCCTCCAGAGTTGCCTCAGACTGGACCAGCCGATTGGCTCAACTGGGTGAAGACAGGACTCGTAACCCTCGGTGTCGGAGCCATACTACTACTGCTGCTCTAACCTTCGGGCCCCACACTTGAGATGATTGATAGTTTGCGCCAGGCTGAAAGCCTGGCGCAACCACCTAAACAAGTTTCAAAAATCAGTTCTTTCCCACCTTCTCCTGACTGAATAGTTATTTCAGTTCTCAATTTTTCTAACAAAAAGACCTGTATACCATATTTTTCAATTGACTAAAATTCAGTCATGTCCTATAATCACGAAACTGTGAATTCTAAATGCATACACCACAACTTTTTGAGGTGTGTGACTTACTATTCATAGATGAACATTAACAAATGAATGATATATCTCCTTCTCTTGATTTAGTAAGGGAACTATCTGTTTTTCTAGAAATTTTTTCCTCTTAGAACATATAGTTCCCTTACCAAAGGGAGTTGGGGATTTCCCAATATACCAGACAAAACCTACGGAGGTTGTATGTCTAAAAACTTAATGTTTAGTATGTTCTGCCTGATCTTACTGGCACTAGCCAGTACAGGCGCAGTTGTACATGCAGACGCATCTTGGGGTGCTAATCCACCTCCAGATGCACTCATCGAAATTGAGCAGAATAACGACGGCTGTTACAACAGCATTCCAGGCCAACGAAATTTCTTGGTTTGGCAGCAAGACTGGCACACCGTCCAAGTTGACGGTAGTCAGTATTGTGGAGACGCCCGTGCAGTATGGGCACAGATCGGTGGAGGAAACTTCATCGAGATGTGGCCATATGAACCAGAGCTCATTTTGGGTCAAAAAGTTGCAGGCGAAAACAAGACTATCCCTTGGGGAACTATCCTCAATGAGACCAATGATGGGCGAGAAGCCTATCATGCCTGTACTGATGGCTCTTGGCGGTCCGAAAATCTGCCAGATGAGGGTCCAGTGTACGTAACTGGACAACACGTTGTTCCAATTGAGGTAGAGTGCACAATTGCTCTCTACAACGCAGACAGTATTCTCTACTGGTCAGAACAGGTTGTCACAACAATACCAGTCCAACACCTAAACGCTGTCCCGAGCTGCGAAACGCCGGGTCAGCAATCGAATAATCTTCTGGTCAATGGCTTCTACACAGAAGACACTGTTCCAGTTGAGGGTGTGACTGTAACCGCCAAAGTTGGAACTGTTGAAGTTTCAACTACAACTGCTGCAAACGGCACCTACAGTCTTTTGATTGAAGATGCCAGAAATATGATTGGTGAAACAGTCACCGTTTCAGCTGAAGGTGTTGATCTCACTTTTGTGATCACACAGCAGATCTTCGATGCCTGCACCGTTTACATTCCAGTCAAAGAGCTAACAGTCATGCCAGTTTGCGAAACACCTGGTCAACCTTCCAACAATCTCGTTGTTGCCGGCACCTACACCGAAGATGGTGTAGGAGTTGAAGGTGTTGACGTTGTGGCGTCAATCAATGGCGTGCAAAAAACGAACACAACTGACGCCAATGGCAACTACAGTATTCTCCTCGAGAATGCGAGAAGCCAAATTGGCAGCACTGTCGTCGTTGTTGCAAGCACAGAACGTGAACAATTTGAAATCACGTCTGAATTATTTAACCTATGTACGCAAACTGAAGTTGTCAGGAAAGTAACATCTTTCCCCTCCTGCGAAACGCCAGGACAACAATCAAATAATCTGATTGTTTCCGGCACCTATACCGAAGATGGTGTGGGGATCGAAGGAATTATGGTTATGCTCAAGGTGGGAAACAATACTATTCCCACCCTAACTGATCAAAATGGAAACTACAGTATTGTACTTTCGGGCGCCAGGGGCATGATTGGTGAAATGGTTAAAATCTCGGCTATGACAGCCAAAGATTCCTTCACCATTACAAGCAAAATGTTTGACGCTTGTACGGTGACTGAAATCATCAAGAAGCTGACTACTGGTTTTACCTGTGAAACACCAGGCATGCCATCAGACAACCTCGTTGTCGAAGGTTTCTACACAGAAAATAGTGTGGGAATCGAGGGCGTTACTGTTTCCGCTAAAGTTGGCGCCATTGAAGTTTCGGCCTCAACCGATACAACTGGATACTACCGAATGGTACTACCTGGTGCTCGGAGTGAGATTGGAAATACTTTAACGGTAGCTGCCAATGGTGAAGAAGTTTCTTCTGTCGTAACATCGGGCATGTTCGACGCATGTGCGGTAGAAGTTGAAACATCCTATGATGTTTCCTTTGGTTGTGGCGAAGATAACTGTGGTCAGGTCGTTATTACAAATAATGGCCCAGATCCAATTCGCTACCAATTGCCCTTTGGTGATTGGGAAACAATTGAAGCGGGAACTTCAAAAATTGTCTGGACAAATGGCGAGGTCATTTATGATGTCGTCAATTTCCCACTTCTGGTCGATGATGGCCAGGAAGTTAAGACTATCACTATTGTGATTGGACCATGTGACCAAGATGATGGTCAACTTGTTCCAGTCAGTGTCAAAGTTAACCTCGATAACTTCCCCTATGGTGTGCCAGACATGCCTGAAGGCAGTTATCTGCAAGTAGAAGTCTTTGGAGGTGCTAATAGCTCTTTGGCTAAAGGCAAAGTTGCCTCATTTGTTATCAATGGGCCCGAACAGGACCCCAATAATGCTGGCAATTTCTCCTGTAAAACAGGAGACTTCATGGTTGAAGAAGGCGAATCCTTCTGGGTAAAAGTAGTGCTCTACTACCCAGATGGCACGATTGCCAAAGACAACCTTCGGATGGCAAATCCCATAGACCCCAAACAGCCATACTACACATGGCTGAGCGGGCACGGAAGTGGCATTGACTGCGTCGCGATTGAGCTCGCGCTCGATCCTGACGAAGATTTGATGAAGCCAAATCCTGTATTCGAAGACTTGTTGGTTGAGGCAGCGCAATTAACTGGGCAACTAATCGAAGAAGTTGTTGTTCCTGATGAATACGCCTATATTGGGGAAAATGGATCGATTTGGGTCCATGACACCAGTGGCGAGTGGAATACAAAGCGAGTTGGAACCGAACCAACTTACGATCCAAACACTCAGTTGATCACCTTTAAAATGGGAACAAACTGGGTGCAGACAGATCGTGTCGGCGGTTTCCTGCGAAACATTGCGCCTTCCGCTCCTAAAAGTTAGTATCATTTATTTTGTAATGTAGCGTAATAAGCGCCGTCAGTTTTTTGACGGCGCTTTTTCTTTGCCAAAATGTATCAAAATAATTTAATACTGTCAGTACATAACCTAATCTACAATTATCCTTTCGCATTTTCTCAAGTTGTTAGGTAGAATGACTACACAATGAAAAAAAAACACTGCATAGTTATTGGAGGTGGATTAGCCGGTCTTATCACTGGTCTCCCACAAAAACACTTTCCACTTTAGAAACTATTTTTGAAGCAATTGAAAAGATTATTCCAGATTAGAGATGATTATTTAAGTGTGTTTGGAGATCCTAAAATTACTGGCAAACCTGTTGGCGGTGATGTGAATGAAAATAAAAAAACTCTCTACAGATACTTTTTATTTGAAGCACTTGAAACAAAATCAGAAAAAATAAAGAATACTGTACGCGCGTGTTAGGGTAAGAATTCTCTTTCTCAAACTGAAATATCACTCATTCAATCTGTTCATATAGAATTGGGAATTGTAGCTATTTTGCAAACGAGAATTGATGAGTATTCTGAAAAAATTCACAAATCACTTGATCAACTAACTGAATCTGAAAGATTTAAAGAAGAGATTCTTTCTTTAACTCAATTTGTGGCACTTCGACAAAAGTAGCGTGCACTATTACTCATAGGAGCCGAGAGTGACTCACGCAGGTGCGCTCGTGCGCCCGTCGCGAACGATTTCAAATCAGTCTCTGACCCACCAAATAAAATAAACCAGCTTACGCTGGTATATTTTATTTGTGAGCCGAGAGGGACTCGAACCCCCGACCAGTAAGGTATAAGCTTACCGCTCTACCAGCTGAGCTATCGGCTCGTGCTCTAGTATAGTGTACCGTATTTTTTTCTACAGTCCACTCGTACGAGTGATTATTATATACCAGCAGCGTTTGTCTGTTTAGTGTATATTCATCGTGCTATAATTAATTTCGAATGGATCGAAATGAAAACTAAAGCACAAAAAATACTTTCACGTATCAAGGCAAAATGGAAAATAATTGCAGTTGTTGCAGTCGTTCTAATACTTGGCATTGGGTACTACATAAACTCAAGAGCTGCAAATGTTGTTGAGCTTACTCTCATTAATCCCGAACGAGGCTCAATCACACAATCTATCGAACTTTCAGGCACAATTGATGCGAAAGAACGTGCCCGCCTTCGCTTTTTAGCTGGCGGAAAGCTCACCTATGTTGGTGCTAAAGAGGGCGATGCTGTAAAAAAGTGGCAAACGCTCGCAACTATCGATCAAGCAACTCTACAAAAACAGCTAGAACAAAACCTGAATAATTACAGCAAAGAACGCTGGGATTGGGAACAAACTCAAGACAATATCAATAGTGATTATAACAATCAATCTGATGCTGACAGACGAACAATTGATAAAGAACAGTTTGACCTCAACAACTCTGTGTTGACTGTTGAAATTCAAGATATTGCCATTAAAAATACTCGTCTGACTGCCCCATTCGATGGTATTCTCACAACCAGTCCAGCTGCAATTGCTGGCATGCAACTACTACCTTCAGACTTTTTTGAAGTCATTAATCCTTCCACTGTTGTGTTTAGAGCATATGTTGAGGAAGAAGACGTTACTAAAATTAAAGAAGGCCAATCTGCAGTTATTTCACTCGATGCTTTTGGTGATGAAACCACAGAAAGTTCAGTAAACTACATTTCTTACACAGCTATTCAAAGTTCACAGGGAACCGTATTTATAGTTGAGTTTCCCCTAGGAGCTAGTGCTGAAAATATGCCATTTAGAATTGGCATGAATGGTGATGCTCGGGTCATTTTAGCCCAAAAAGACAACGTGCTTTCAGTTCCCATCATTTCAACAATTCAACGTGAGAATATCACCTACGTGCAAGTACAAAACGCTGCCGGAGAAATTGAAGAACGCGAAATTGAAACCGGCATTGAATCAGATGAGAATATTGAAGTCATTTCAGGTCTTTCCCAGTCAGATTTAGTGGTACTACCAGAATAATTTTACATGCTACTTCGCTTGAACTCAGTTTCAAAACACTACCAACTCGGTGATACAAAAATTCGTGCACTCGACGATATAACTGTTGAAATTGAGCGAGGTGAGTTCGTTGCCATCATGGGCCCTTCCGGAAGTGGAAAATCAACATTCCTCCAAGTGGCAAGTATGTTGGCAACACCAACTGGTGGAGAAATTTATCTCAAAGATATCGATGTAACTCAATATAATGAAGTTGAACGAGCACAACTAAGAAATAAAGAGATCGGCTTTATTTTTCAACAATTTAATCTGTTAGCAAAAACTTCAACACTAGATAACGTGCGCCTGCCCCTTATTTATGCCGGAGTTTCCGAACGTGAACAAAAAAGACGATCCATAGCTATGATTGAGCGAGTTGGATTATTAGATCGAATTAATAATGGACCAGCTCAACTTTCAGGTGGCCAACAACAACGAGTAGCTATTGCTCGTGCCCTCATAAATGAACCCGCTATTATTTTTGCAGATGAACCAACGGGCAATCTTGATTCAAAAAGTGGTGATGAAATCATGAAACTCTTAGTAAACCTCCATAAAGAAGGTAAAACTATTATCATGGTTACGCATGAAACTGAAATTGCAGATTTTGCCCAAAGACTCATTACCTTTCATGATGGCGAAATCATTTCTGATACAAAAAAACGAACCAAAAAAAAGACCCCTAAAAAAAGAAAGGCTTCAAAATAATGAAGAATACCTTTCTACTGGCTATAAAAGCAATCTGGGTAAATAAAACTCGCTCCTTCTTAACCACACTTGGTGTGATTATTGGTGTCGGATCTGTGGTCTTACTCACATCCATCGGAAATGGTTTATCAGCATTTGTAACCGCTGAATTCGACAAACTTGGCGCAAACACGGTAATTATCTATCCTGGCGATATTCTTGGTGAAAATGGTGGATTTAATCAACAAGCACAGCTCAGTGCTTTTGCAAACTCAAAATTAACTATGTCGGATGTGCAAAAAATTCAGCGTCTGCGAGAATTTGTTGCCTTGGCTGTACCAATGACCCTAAAATCCGAAACTGCCTCGTACCGAAATGAAGTTGAAACAACTAGTATTATCGGAACAACTTATCAATACACAGAAGCTCAAAGTAACATCCTGGTAGAAAAAGGCAGATTCTTTGATAAAAATGAAGAAGATGGAGCAAACAAGGTGGTCGTTATTGGCTACGGAATAGCTGATACCCTTTTTGGTGACATTGATCCTATTGGCAAAAAAATAAAACTTGGCTCCTCAAATTACCGAGTCATTGGAGTAATGGAAGAAAGTGGAGGTGGCGGTTTTGGCGGCCCATCTTTCGACACCTATGTGTATGTGCCTATTGAAACCGCCTTCCGACAATTCGACAGCAATACTGTTCTTGAAATTATTGCCAAAACTAAAAGTACAGAAAATATTCCTGAATCTATTGCAGAAATAGAAAAAGTTATGCTCGAGAAGTTTAAAGAAGATGAATTCTCAGTTATCGAACAATCGTCCATACTTGAAAGTATTCAGTCAATTTTAAGTGTCCTCACCGTTGCCTTGGGTGGTATCTCAAGTATTTCTCTAGTCGTCGGCGGCATTGGCATTATGAACATCATGCTCGTCTCAGTAACCGAGCGCACCCGCGAAATCGGCCTCCGCAAAGCGCTGGGCGCAACACCAAACATGATTATGTTCCAATTTTTAATTGAATCAGCCCTGCTTTCAATTTTAGGTGGAATGATTGGTATTGCTCTTGCCTTCATGGGAACCTGGGCACTACAATCATTTATCCCTGCAAAAATCACCATGGATGCTATTTTATTGGCATTTGGTGTTTCTACGGCAGTTGGCCTCATTTTTGGCGTAGCTCCTGCTCGCAGAGCCGCAAACCTGTCTCCAATTGAAGCACTGCGCTACGAGTAACACTCCCTCACTTCTAATGCTATACTCTATCTATGAAGATATTTAAGAAGCTAGTTCTAGTGCTTGTTGTGGCAATAATTATCTCTGGTATCGCCTACTTTTATGCTCAAAACTCGACTTCATCGCTTGCACAAAAACTTACTCCCTATACTGATACTCTCACCCCTGTTGTTGAAGCAATTACACCCTACACAAAATCCGTGCACATTCCTGATACGGAAATTCCTGAAGTTGCTACGCTTGCAGAAAAAGGGAAAGAGCTAACCGAACACGTTGGTGTTGTTCTTGGTGATTCCGTCAGCGAAGCAGATCCAGAAAAGCAGCCACTACATGAACGTGCTGTCGAATACGGACAGTACATCTACTGCAAAGGAATTGTTGAGGAGTACGAAAACAACCACGATACCACTTCACCTTCAGAATAACCTCTAGATCTAATCTCTAAACGACGATTGAGTCTCTTGAGGAACGTCACCACAAACTAAAATAGAGTAAAAGATTCGTAAAGTTCCGAAAGGAAGTGAGCTATTGGCGAACGTCTCAAGCGTCATTTAGAGATTTGATCGACTAGTTATTTCAGCCTGCACCACATCCACATCTTTTCCATACTTAAGACGAGATAATTGTTTGATCATCTCAGCCTGTTTTGGATTCATGCGAGCCTCGATAGACGTCATATCCTTCATCAGCGACATACTAAATGGTGGCACTGGTTCATTCTTCACAATGGTTTTGATGTAGACATGATATTTTTCAATATTTGTTAAGTCGCCTTCATTAAATGTTGGCGCAAATTCATGCTGCAAGAAGTTAGCGTCTGGGACACCCACACGGAAAGCTACCATGGTACCTACGTTACCAAAGACAGCGTTCTTGACTTCTTCGTCAATCTGGCTCACAAACTGGTTAGCAACAACTAGGTTAAGACGATACTTACGTGCTTCAGAAAGAATAACGGCAAAGTCTTCGGTAGCGTAGTTCTGGAACTCGTCAACGTACAAGAAGAAATCTTTACGATCATGCATTGGAATATCCTGACGAGACATAGCAGCAGTTAGCACTTTTGGCACTAAAATTAATCCCAAAAATTTAGCATCTTCTTCTCCCAGCACACCTTTAGAAAGGTTACAGAGAATAATCTTCTGCTCGTCCATAGCTTTACGGAAATTAAATGAACTTTCAGGCTGACCAATAATGTTACGCATGGTTTTGTTAGTAACAAACCGACCAAACTTTGACACAATGTAGTCCAACACTTCTGATTTGTGAAAATCTGAAGTCTGAGCCATCTGGTCAGTCCAATAGCGACGCACCACTGGGTCTTTTACAAGAGGGAGCATTTCATCAATATATTTTTGATCAGTAAGAATACGCACCAACTCAATAAATGTGGTGCCCTTTTTATACATAATAGTAAGCATAGCGTTACGAATAGCATGTTCAAAACGTGGACCAATAATACCTGTTCTATGTGGATCATAGAGCTTGTACATCAAACCAATAATTGAACCCACCACAAAATGACGTTGCTCTTCGCTATCTGCTTCCATCATGTTGAGGCCCATTGGACGGGTTAAATCAGATGGATTAAAGTAAATCACGTCGTCAGCCCGTTCTGGCGGCATGAGTTGCAAAATATCTTCGATAAACTCACCATGAGGGTCAACAGCACAGACACCATTCCCGTTATCGATATCTTGCAAGATCATTTCCTTGAGGAATTCTGACTTACCAGTACCCGTTTTTCCAATGATGTACATATGGCGGCGACGGTCGTCATCACCAATAAACACATTTCTTGTCTCACCACGGTACTCTGATTTTCCTAAAAAGAGACCTTTTGAAGGAATATTATTTGGAGCAGGAGCATGTTTTGCGTTCAGCCACTTAATAAAATGCGTTTCAATCATTTTATTTGGAAGGTGGAAAATTGTTGCTAACTCTTCGGTATTAAGAATCATTGCATTGCGGTTAAACAACGGCATGTAACGATAAATAAAATCAATCATGAAGAGGTGCTTCATGAACACTCGACCTTTTTTAATGTTATTGTAGGCACTGCTAAACTGTGAAAAAGCTCCCGTTATATTATTGATGTGCGATTCTGCCGTATGTTCTTCTGGTGAAGATACAACTATACGCAGTGCGACTCTGAATCCGACTTTTTCACACTTAGTAGTAATTGCTTCCATCTCTTTTGGATCATGGTTATAACTGGCTTTATCTGGGTCAGCCTCGCGCTTTTTCTGCTTTTGAACATACGATCTACCATTATCTTGCCATTTGCGTGAAAGTGGTTGAATGAGTAATTGGACAACGGCTCCTTCACCAGGACCCATTTTTGCCAATGCCGATGTGATTAATGATAACCCGTCAGTAGGTAGGTCTTTGTAAGGTTTAAGAGGTTTGAAGTCAGACTGTTCAAGCGTTAGTGCTGCAAAAGCAACCTTGCCTTTTTTACTAAAAATGTTTACTTCATCGACTTCATTAATGTGAGCATTTGGATATGCACCGTGAATTTGTTTTTCGACATAATCACGAGTTGCTCGAGAACAGCTTACATAAAAAACGATTTCCTCCTTTAACGCAACAATTTCAAATGAAATTATATCGTCTGGTTTCATAAAGCCAGCCACACCCCGATTCTTCAGTGAATAAAATGAAGAAAACATTTGTTCGGCTGCATCAATCTTTGTTTCGTTATCTTTTGGAACCTTAATCATCAGAGTAACAAAACTCAGAGCATACTGCTCTCGCTTGCGGTGTTTAAACCACTGCAAAGCCATATACGCAAATGCTCCCATGAAAGCCCAAAGTAAAATCATAGCGAACAAAGCGCCAACAACTGCAACCATTTGTTGTAAAACTACATTTGGATCCATGGTTCTTTCCTATTCTTCCTCTACATGCCGGTAAATCACTTTGCCAGCAAACATTTTAATCACTTTATGACTCCACTCAACTAGCCAACGAATACTGTTGCGTGGATTTTTCTTTTTTCCTTTTTGCTCTTCATCTTCTGTAATGGGAAGCACAATAACAGGTCGAGATGGATAATTAGTTGTTGCTTGTTCATTAGAACCATCAGCAATAACAACTTCCTGTGGTGGTTGAGCTGAAAAATCTTCAACTCTTTGCAAAAATCCTTCGACTTCAACAGGTAATTCTGGATTCTTCTCAACTTCAACTGCCTGAACAGTGCCTCCGGCATCAATTGATGTAGCGTCAGGAGCCGCAGGTCTTTCAAACGACTCTTTTGCTGAAGCTGGTGCAGGATTTGGTGGATTAAGTGGGTCTTGTGCATTCTGCATGGTTGTCAGCACAGCTTGTGCAGAAGGATCTTGAGGAATTGTAACTGGTTGCTCGGTCACTACCGGAGCCAATCCAAGTTGAGGCTCTTGCGAAGCTTGTGGTTGTTGTATTGCTGGTAGTTGATCTTCAAAAGGATCTGGTTGTGGTGAGACAGGTGGAGTTATCTGTGCACTTTCGGCAACAAGTGCTTCAAGAGATGACAAAGCATCAGCAGTACTCACTGGAGCTGCTGGAGCTAGTTGTTGATTTGTGGTTGCCTGCGCAACCATTTGATCTTGAGGGCCCTGGGCAAGTGGAGATGATCCACCAGTAAGAGCACCCCTGACATTAGTAGGGTCTATCATTACATTCATAATACCATTATCAGGGAATCAAAAACATTAGTAAATGAGCACTGTTCCAGGCTCAATTGATAGATCATCAGCCATTCCAGCTGGTAACTCTAAAACAATGTTTACGGGCCTATTTGAGGCATATGTTGGCAATGCAGTTTGTCCTGCCGCTGGTTTAGGAACATTCTTAGTTACTCCAGTAACTACTGTGTCATCAACCCAAACCAGATCTAAATCAAACTGCATCTGTGGCATCCAAAAATTGCGAACACTCTTCCCAGGGAAAATAAAAAGCATCCCATCAGCTCCAATGGCTTCTCGACCACTGAGTCCTTGGGCAGTACTTTCAGCTGTCGTCACAACTTCGACTTCTAATGTGTGTGCACCTACAGTAATGGTTCTTCGTTCTCTATCTTGAAATTTTGGAACTAACGAATCTTGGGTTGCCATAGATCCTTCTTGATTTAAAAATGACATATGTTTTACTCTCGTCGTCCCTACTACTATAACTACCAGCACTCCTACAACTACTAGGATCGATCCAAATTTTTGCTGAAGAGCATAATTACTTTGTTTCATGTATTGGGACCTTTGTTCGCTCAACATTTTGAAGAATGACCATAAGCAGTATGACACATACCAACACAGCTTGGTTTGCACTCAGCATCAGAAAACCTCGAGGCACACCAATTCTTAGAAAATCCAAAAGTAATCTTAAAAGAGCATAAAAAAAGACATAGCCTCTTAAAA
This sequence comes from Candidatus Pacebacteria bacterium CG_4_9_14_0_2_um_filter_40_15, assembly GCA_002788675.1. GTDB lineage: Bacteria > Patescibacteriota > Microgenomatia > UBA1400 > PJMF01 > CG1-02-43-31. The sequence goes on along the minus strand of PFRS01000001.1, from coordinate 326,598 downwards.
AGTATCCAGAACCAATGGCATGAGTCTTTTGTCGACCCCACAGCCAAGCACCAAATAACAACAAAGCGAGTGATTCATACAAAAAAAGTGGATGAAATGTGGTTGAACCTTCAAATCCAGGTAGACGGTGAGCTGCATCAATTGTTATTCCCCATGGTAACTGCGTGGGTAACCCGTACAACTCTTGATTAACATAATTTGCCCATCTACCAATACTTTGTCCAAATGAGATACTCAGAGCGGCACAATCAAGTAACACCAATACACCCACATTCTTAAGCCACAGTCTTCGAACAAACATGCTAGCAATAGCTCCTCCAAGAAGACCTCCAAAAATACTCAACCCTCCATTCCAAATGGAGAGCGTTTCCCAAAGGTTATCAGCATACAACCAATAATCTGTTGCAACATGCCAAAGACGGGCGCCAACTATCGAGGCAACAATAACTACCGAGAGGAAAAGATAGAGCTCATTCTCAGTGTGTTTCTTAGAAACGGTATTGAGCAAACGCTCAAAAAGCTGCAACCCAACCAATAGAGCAATACCAAGTATTAATCCGTATGCATGAAGAGTTACCCCTAATAGAGAAACCTGAGATACCATATAATCATCTTATATTAAACAATAAACACTTTGAACAAAAGAAACAACCAGAAAAAAACTAACAAACCTAGATACTTATAGAGCGAAGACTGCCCCCACGGTTCCTTTAGCTGTGATACAAATCGTAAATTAAACACATCTATTGCTGAGCGGACTTGAATCATCTCGATGATAATTCCAGTGAGTAGAAGTATGACCAACCCCATTCCCAATGAGCTACCAGATGAAGTAGTCACAAAAATACCAAGAGGAATCAACGCAGCCACAAAGAGCAGTGACCTTGTCATAATTACTTGATTTTCAACACCTTGCTCAGCATATTTTTTTGAAAAAAATGCTTCATCAAAATACAGCAACGCCGTTGCTAATACTCCACCACCAATAAAAAGTAGCGACTGTAAAACTGACTGAGCTCCACCAGTAACATAAAAAGCAGCTCCAAAAAGCACCGTGAAAAGTACTTGCAGACCATAGGTCATTATTTTTTTCATACTTACTTAGCTACTTTATACTCAATAATTTTTCGCACATGAGCATTTACGATTTCTCGAAACTCGTAGGAGCTATTATATTCTCTCAGCAAACGATCATGCACTATTTTGAGATCACTCTGTGATACACCTGAACCAAATAACAAGACGTCATTACCTGCGTTGGCTGCTTGCAAAGCTACATCTTCTAAGTACACTGACTTGTCATCAACTCCAGTTGACTTCATTTCTAAAGCGTCTGAAATAAGGAGTACATTGGGAAACTCCTCGCTGAGTTGTCCCACACAATCACTACTAAGGGAACAAGGTTTTGTTGCATCTTGATTTTCAACGCCAACATGACTGGTCATGACGGCACTGTATGGATAGACTTCAAGTAATGACTTATAGAGTTTTACTGAATCTTCATCAACGCTCACCTTATCAAATGTTGTGTGGAGATCCTTTCTTGATCGTCCAATACCAGGAAAATGCTTTAACACAGGGAGAATTCCAGCTTCTTGATAGGTAGTAATAAGCGCACTTGAAAAGGTAAATACTTTTTCTGGATCATTTGAACAGACTCGAGATTTAAGTATCGGGTGATTAGTAGCAATATCAATGACCGGAGCAAGAACCACATCGATACCAACTTGTGCTAATTCTGCAGCTGATGCTTTCCAGGGATCAAACATATCGGTGAGTTCACCATCGCACTGTTCTTGCCAGCTGGGTAGATCAGTGAAACTAGATCCACTTAAACGCTGAACAGTACCACCTTCGTGATCGACCATGCTCCAAACTGGAGTATCTGTTGCTAATTTCTCATCAACATACGAAATAACTTGAGTTGCTTGTGTGCGTGAGATGTTTGCTCCAAAGAGTGTCACAAATCCCCATTCTTTCAGGAATAAATCAGTTGGTGGCACAAATTGTTCCATATCATCTTGGGTCAGTTGTTCACCGGCAAGAAAACTCACATACGCACTCGAAACTGCATCTTGATTAGACTCAAACTCTTGACGGGCTTGAGCCTGAGCAGAAATACTGGCAAGGAAATCTTCAGTCTCTATTGGCAGCGCAATTAACTGGGCAATTTTTTGATCTGGAGTCAACTTTGAAACGATTGCATCTACCTGTTCTGTTTGTGATATTGGGACAATTTTTTCTGGAACATATTGTTCCTGTGCCACGTCTGTCACAACAGTTTCAGAAAATGGAGTATATTGGCTAAAAGGTTTGAAGAAAAAATTAAACCCAGAAAGTACTGCGAAAACAGCAAGTATCCCAATCAGAAAATAAGTAGCAAATGGGGATTTCTTTAAGGACTGTTCCATAGGTATTTCTTCTCTGTCGACTGGTGCAGTTTGAGTTACATACTCCATTGCGTTATTATACCTTCTTATTTTGTTTAAGTTGTTTGACTTTCCACATAAACAATCTGGCTTTACTTTTCGCAGACTCTGCATCAGATACAAAACTAAGTGCCTTTTCAAGCAATGCTCGATCAACCTCTTTTGCCATCTTCATATAGAGTGACTTATGTTTTAAGTCATTCAGTTTGACTGCTAGTTGATAGCCAAAATCTTGAAATTCTTGGCTTATATATTTATTTTCTGTAACTTCATACGCAGCAAAAAGATCTCCAATGCCAGCAAAACTTGTTTTATTATTTTTCGACATATATTTTTTCTTTGTCCTTCACTAATAGTGAAAGACCTACCCCAACAGCAGCAAATAAGAAGAGTGAGTTCCAACCATAATCAAAAACAAAAAATCCCATGAAAACTGTCCAGAATAACATTGCGGTCGCATTAAGAATCATTTCTCTATACACAAAATATGAAAGAGCATTACTGCCTTTACTTCTTCGTATCAATACCATATCGTAAAAAAGCCAGTGAAAGTTAGATGTTAATCTATCTACTACATCAATCAATGCAATGCTCACTATTGAAAGCACCTGAGTCCTTGCCAACCAAAGGATAGTCAACACTCCACCACTCAAAAAGAAAGGCTTTCTACTTTTAGTATGATCAATATACACACTAATAAAATAGGTAAAAATCATTGCTATAAAGAGTGAAATCGTGTACAAATAGCCAACCTTGTCCACTGAGCCAAGAAAAATAAAAACATACAGTGGCCAAACGTAGAGTGAGGCATCGTTAACATACCGTCCCATTATTGACACGGTCAACTTTCTAAACCTAACTTCTGTAAGCCAACTCATAAACTCTTTTAATGAAACAGTATCTTTAATACTTTCTATCTCCATAAATAATGTGAAAATTAAACCAATCATGGTACCGACTAATGCTATTAAGAAAATTGATTCCAAACCAATTGTAGCTGCAACTAATCCACTTATTGCTGGACTAACAACGGCAACTAGTTGCAGTAAGAATTGCAAAATTCCCAAATCCTTTCCCATATGATTCTTGAAAGTATTTTGTGAAAGCACCGTATAGTAACTCGGCCAGAATAGATTTGACTGCAGAGCTTCAAAGACTACAGCCGCAAAAATAAAGAGTGGATGTATGTTACTTGCATAAAGTAGGAGTAATCCAATTAACCTCAGTAAATAAGATAAAATCATTACTTTTTGGTGACCAACTTTGCGAATCAGCTGCGCAAGAGGAATTGCGGTAGATAAAGCAATTAGCCCGTATAACACATAATATGTACCTAAAGCAATAATTCCTTGATGAAAGTGAGAAAGTCCTGTAAATGCATACACGCCACTTGTTTGACCAAATTGGAATAAATAAATTGGCATAAAAAAAAGAGCCAACTTATTAACTAAGTCACGAGCAACTCGAACGCCATAGAGAAATTTTAGAGTAGGCCGCTTTGAAGAGTCTAAACGAATAAAAGGCAAATGGAGATGGTGATCTCTATATCTGGGCATAATTGTATGGTATCAAATACTACTTGGTAAATCGAGCCATGATATCTGGGACAATCTCTTGTATAGTGACACGCTCTAGTTTCTCTTTTTCTTCAAGTGAAAACGACTGTAACACATATGCTTTCCCAGGAATGGTTCTGTCACCTTGACGGGAATCAATACCAATCCTTAAATACCAAAAATTTTCTTCAGAAATATAGGCATGAATTGAGGTTAGCCCATTATGCACTTTAGGCCGTTTTGCCTGTTGCAACTTATACTCACCAAAAGGGATATCAAGGTCGTCATGCACTACCAATAAATTATCTACCAGAGGTGCATCAACTGCATCTTTATAAAAATCGAGCACAGCTCTCACTGCTTTACCAGAATCATTCATATAGGTCTGAGGTTTTACCATCAAATAGTGTGAGTTCTTCGAAATATCAGCAAAGAGGTCTTTCTTGTATGCAAAATTTGGCATCTCAAAAGCGTGAGCAATAAGATCAAGAACAATAAAACCCGCATTATGTCGAGTGCGGAGATATTCATTTCCTGGATTTCCCAGACCAACAAGTATTTGCATACCACTATTGTACCAGTCATGTATACTAAAACCTATGCAGAGTCAAAAAAAAGTTAATCCATTTTTTAGCATTATTATTCCTTCACTCAATGAAGAAAAGTATTTACCCCTGCTCTTGTCTGATTTAGCAGAACAGAGTTTCACTCATTTTGAGGTTCTCCATATAGATGCTCAATCAATAGATACAACTGTTGAAAAAGCACAGTCATTTGCTGAATCTCTTCAAATTAAAACTATTACCTGTCCTAAAAAAAACGTGGGTTATCAACGAAATCTGGGTATTACAGAAGCCTCTGGCGATTGGATTATCTTTATGGATGCTGATAATCGCATTCCGAGTTATTTTCTTGAGGGAATTAAGTACAACTTAATGAAAGATAAAAATGTTGCTATCTTCACAACATTTATAGATGCAGAAAGCTACTCATTATCATACAAGCCAATGGTAGTTTTAACAAACGTACTCCTTGAAATCCTTACACATATTAAACCCTCTGGACCAGGTTCGTTAATTGGAGTAAAAAAAGAACTGGCAGAAAAATTTCCTTTTGATACTAAACTTAAGCTTTCTGAAGATCACTCCTTTATTGATACTATTGTGCAAGCAGGACATAAGTTCACTTGTTTCAAAGATCCACAGTACATATATTCCTACAGACGTATTGAAAAAAATGGTAGATTAAAAACTATACAAATAAATGTAAAAATATACTTAAGTTACTTCCTAAACTTGGACGTAAACAAAGATAAAGAACTCTACCCAATGTCTGGAGGAACGCTCTATTCTAAAGAAAGCATTAAGGGTTTGAAAAAACTTGAGAAAAAGTATTCACTCAATACAAAAATTCTTCCCTTTAAACTACTCAAGCAACTAATTAAATCAATTTCCGAATAACTTTAATCAGTAACTTGCCACTTTCCTTGTTATGCTCAGCCATTGCTTCAACTGATTTTGAAAAAGGATTTAATAATGTAGTGTCTGAAATAATTGAGGCAAGTAACTTACTCGCTCCCATAATGGACTCTTCAACAAAACCTAGTTTTTCATTAGTTATAATTTCAAGATTAACATCTTCTTGACCAGTCACGTGCGTAATCGCAAAAAAAGGTGTTAGGGTTGCAACAGTCTCAAACAGCGTATTGGGACCTGCTTTACCAACCACTAAATCAGATGCCTGCATGTATTCATACATTTTTTTAGTAAACGGTAAGACTCGAATTTCAACATTAGGAGATATAGTACTCACAAATTTTGCTGTTATGGAAACTTGATCTGTAAGTAACTTGCTTTTGCCACAAGCAACCGTAATCACCATTGGTTCACTTACTATCAGTAGTGAAGGCAGAATCTTTAAAATGGCGTTTGTGCCCTCCGAACCAGATGCAATAAGCATATGGAACGTATCAGGAGCAATTGCATACTGCTTTCGAATCGCTGTTGCTGAATATTCAGATTCAAAAATATCCTGCACAAACCACCCCGTAGTATAAAAAGTGCAGTCAGGATACATATCTTCAAGGCTAAATTGTGTATCTGTATCAAAAGTAAGATTGTAATTTGCAACTGTACTAACTTCGAGTGGATGCACGTTACCTGGATTCGCGAGTACATTGATAAAGGGAATATTCTTTTCAGAACAAATTTTTTCAAGAGAAGAATTATATATAAAGTTAGTATTTATACACAGATCAGGCTTTTCTTTCTCAATAAATTCAGTCAATGGTTCAACAAACTTATGGCGAAATATCTTCTTTGAGACAGTAGCCGCCTGATTAATCTTAGTAAAATTATAAGGAATTGAAAAAATATATGGTGCAAATTTATACACCATAGCGTACTCTTTCATGAGCATTGCATCTGAAAAATACTGCACAACTTCGTAGTCTGAACCTGCTAATCGTTCAATTTTTTGTTGAATAGCATCAGCAATGCTGGCATGACCTTGGGGTGTAGTAAAAATTGCAATTTTTTGTTTGTTTGGCATTAGAAATGATTATAACATTTAGTGGTATAATCTCCTCATAGAATACTCTCATGGAAAAGTCATATCCACCATTCCAACCAGAAATACAAGAGCACAAACAGAATCCTCACTTTTATTTTTTATCTGGCTTATCAGGTACAACTGATTCTGGTGACATAATGGTTCCTGAAATTCAGGCTGCACTTGATTCGCTCGTACCTACAGCCACACCGCCGGAATCTTCTCTGTCCGCTACCACACCAAATTCGCTAAAAAAAGAAGCTGCAGATATCACTTATTTAAGTAGCGTTGCATCTGGAGAAAAAGTTGATACAAATCCTGAGTCATCTGAAAACAGATATACAAAATATTCAAAAGAGATCCTTGAACGACTTAAAAATAACCAAGAAGTAGTCATTTTGGCACACTCATTTGGAGCACAAGAGCTTGATCGGCTCTTTGAAGACTTAACAGGAAATCCTGATCTTGAAGACAACGTAGATAAACTTACCATCATTTTAATGGCTCCCTACGGTTTGATTGAGAAGTTTAAACACGCTCCGCGGTTATTACGTTTCCTTGAAATTGCTCGTGCCCAAATGCCCATTGGCCCACTCAATAGTTTCCGACAAGGACTTGAATCATTGGCCTACCTACCACCAGCCGAAATTGATGAAGACGTTCTTGACTCCACAGTTTCAGCATTGTGGGCAGATAATACAGAGTACAAGAACTTACGAGCAAATGATGCAATCCAAACCTTTCAAACAATTCACAAGGACGAAGGTTATTTCGTAACACTTCCAACTGAGCAACAAGAAGCGATTAAAGCCAGCGTTGCCCCCATCGATGTCCAACTTTCAGCTGCAATTACTGCAAAAAATTGGCCTATTTGCAAACAATTACTCAAACGAAGAGGTAAGGCTCTGAATAAACAAATGGAAGAAGCATACAAAAGCAGTATGTCTGCAGACATGTACAATACTATGGCACAAGCCGGACTTGGTGTTGCAGGGCTGTATGAAAGAGTTCTTAAAGGTGGAGCCTTTACAAGACTTCAGGAACTTTCAAAAGAAAACGCTCAAGGTAAAAAACCAAAGATTAAAGCTATCATGCCAGAGTACGATGTTATTTACACTCTAAAAGAATTGCAGGAGCAATTTAATTGGACTGAAGAAGAGGCACTAGCAAACGTTGCCTTGCTTTCCTCAACCACACATAACTCAATGGCACTCAATTCTCGTGGGCTTGGTGAAGCTATTGCTCACCTTTTAAGTTAAGAGTATCTAGCATAATTACCAATTATTGTAATGAATCTAGTTCTGCGATCGACGTCGCATCAGTCCAATTTTTATCTTCTCGAATACTCATAAGCCGTGGGAATCGCAGCGCAACTCCTGCAGTATGATTAGGTGAACGAGTTATCTCATCGGCTGCAATTTCAATAACCAGTGATGGGTGTACCCAAACGTCGGGAGCTAGCGAACCATCTACCACATACTGGCTCGGCATCTTTTCTACAGCAAAACTATCACAACGTTGTTTAAGATCAACCAATCTTTTTTCTGAAAGGCCAGTGCCAATTTTAGCAATTGTCTTAACAGATTCAGTTTCATCTAAGACACCAACCAGCAGCGCACCAATACCAAACTGAGAGCGCTTTCCGCGGCCAGCATAGTACCCCATCACTACCACATCTAAGGTATCTTTGAGTTTTCCCGAAGTGCCTTCTTCTTCTTTTATCTTCACCCACTTCCAACCTTTGCGGCCACTTTGATAGTCGGAATCAACCTTCTTTATGACAGCCCCCTCAAGTCCTTTGGAAAGCTGATCTTCGTGGTATTCACGAAGCAATACTGGATCACTGGTAATAATATAGGAAGCCAATTCAAATGTTCGATTGTTCTTAAAAAGACCCTTTAATACGTCTTTTCTTTCTCGCAATTTTTTGTCGATTAGACCGATGTTTACCCGAAACAGCACATCAAACACAAAAAACTTAATCGGCACTTTTTCAGAGGCAGCACCTATGTCGTGCTTACGTTTTCTGGTCATAGTTTCTTGGAACGGTAAGAGCTCATTAGTTTCAGGATTGTAGCCAATCGCTTCAGAATCCAAAATTAAAGCTTCTTCATCTGTGCTGTTTTTAAGTTCGGAAAGTTCTGGAAACATGTGCGTAACATCATCTAAATTTCTTGTGTACGCTCGGACTGTAGTGCCATCTTGAAAACCACTTCTCTTAAAATGAATTTGAACTCGTAGGCCGTCATACTTAGGCTCGGCAATCACCTCACCCATTTTGTCGATTATTTCTTGTGATGAATTAAGTCTATGACAGAGTGCCGGAACCACAGGAATACCAACCTTCACAGAGTAAGCCGCAAGCACTGCTACGGGATCAGTCTTACTTGCAACGATGTCTGCTAAATACGTTTCTGCAAGTACTCCAATGTCTGCTCTTTTTTGATAGGCATCTTCCAAAAGCTTATGGTGTGACTTATCTCCTACAACTGCCCAAGAAAGTGCATCCAGCATTGTCATTGCACTAAAACCAAGCCTGACTTTTCCTAAAATAATTCTTACAATAAACTTTGCTGAAACTCCGTCAACGCTGCTAAGGAGTGCAACTACAGCTGAAAGCTTAGTGTCTTGCGAGCCTGTCCCAGAAAAACGTGCAATCTTTTCGAGTGCAGCATGTACTTCTAAAATAGTAAGGCCTGAGTTTGTCACCTGCATCCATTCAGCAACAACTTGTCCTAAATCCCCTACTTTTTTGTAGCGTTTGTTTACTTCAATTTCAGCAGAACTGCCATCTTCATCTCCAAAAAGAGACAGAGAGCTACCAACTACAAAATCACTCGGCACGCGGGCAATGGCTCGAAGTAACATTTTGGTTGAGAGTTGAAATTCAAGTGAAAGGTAGGGAGGCACCAAACTACCCTGCATCAAGTACGAAGCCGGTGCCAATTCAGAACTATCCAATTGCACAAAAAGTTGCGCAAGTCGTTCAGTCATATCAAGACGAGATGACAGTTGTTCGAGTTCTTCAAGGGCAGTGGAAAAGGTTGAGAATAACATAGAGCACGTCTCATTCTATAGTAAATTGCGTGTAAGTAAAACGACCGTCCGCGACTATTCAACCAGCTGATAGGTTACACCTTTTGTGACACCTTCTTTTTTGATCACGCCTTTTGAAATAAGATCTTTTATGTCGCGCAAAATGGTATCGACCGAAACTTGAGGCAATACTTTTTGAGCATCTTCAGAGGAAATTTTTTCTTGTTGCTGAAACAATTCAAGCAAAATAATTTGTCTTTCTGAAAGAGCAACTTGCTTTCCCAATTGTTTTTTTAGTTTAAGATCTTTTGAGAGTTTAGTAACTTGCTCACGCACTACATCAATTCCAATAGCAATACCATAACAAAAATACTCAAGCCAGTAGGTCATATCACTAAGCGGATCTTGTTGGACCGAAAGTAATGCCTGGTAGTAACTTTCAACGTCTTTATCGAAGTAAGGCTCTATCGAAAAGAAGCGCTTAAAGTCGTACCCAAGCGCATGCATGGTTAACATGGCCATAGCGCGAGCTGTTCGACCATTTCCTTCAATAAATGGATGAATATACACTAACTGATAGTGTACTATTCCTGCCAAGAAAATGGGATGCAACTGTGCTGCCGCAGGTGAGTGAATCCACTCAAAAAAATCATCAATGAGGAAAGGAATTTCAACTGAGACTGGTGGCCTAAAAACAACACCTCCGTGCACTGCGCTTTTAACAATAACTTGTTTGTCACGATAATTTCCAGCGTATGCTTCATCAATAAGACGCTCCATGGTGAAGCGATGAATAATGCTGAGTGTTTCTTTAGTTACAACTTTTGAAACATCAACTGCTTCCTGCACATCAATCCACTTAATAACATTTCGATAGTTAATCACTTCCTGAACATCACGCTCTCTGGCCATAATGCCTGTGCGATGGAAAACTTCACCGGTATCGCGGACGTCATCTAACATTACAACGCGGCTAGCTTGTTCCTGGGTAAGATCATTTCCTTCAATTTTGGTTCCAAAGTGAACCGTTTTGCTCATCGCGTCTTGGCGAAATTTTGCTTCCCATGCAGGAACAAGTGGTGCATTATCAATTAATGCTTTTGCAGACTCAATGCGAGTAATATACGTAAGAAGGTTATTTGTAATTCTAAATTTGGGCTGATACATAGCTACTCTTTAACCTAAATTGATGCCAAATGATATACTGTGGGCTAGTTGTATTGTAGCGTAATTTCTGCAGTTTGTGCAAGGAAAAAAGCATCGTAAAGATGCGGTATACTATAACTGTAATTAATAAAAAGGAAAAATACTATGGCAGCTATTGAAAGTCCAGAAAAAATAAGCGACGTGCCAAAAGCACTGGTAAAAAACATGATCTTCTTAGCCACGAGTGGATTTGGTGTAGTTGTTGCACTTGCATGGAATGAGTTTATTAAAGCCGGAATTGATCAATATATTGCCCCCTACTTTAAAGGTGGCAGTATTTTCTCACTCTTTATCTATGCAATCGTAGTTACCGTAGTTGCTGTTGTCGTTATCATGCAACTTTCATCCATCGAAAAGAGACTTGCTAGAATTGAATCTCTTTTTGAAGCAAAAATAGCCCGACAAAAAAAACAAGCAAAAAACAAACAGACTTCTGCAAAATAAACTAGAGTTCGCTTAACAAAGTTGCCAGTGTTTTGGGCACTTGTACAGCTAGATCACTAGCGTTAAAAAAGGTTCCCATAGTTTCAGCCAAGACTTCACCAGCTTTTTTATTGGCAAAACTACTGACCAGTAAAGCTGTTTCCGCTGTGTTTGTTGCATATAAACCTGCAAGCAAACCTGCTAACACATCACCTGTTCCACCCTTGGTCATGCCGGCTGATCCTCCTGACATCCCAATTTTCCGACCTGAAACATAGACCGTATCAACTTCACCTTTTACCAACACTGATACACCTTTTTCAACAAGATTTTGTACTGCCTCATCTACTGGACACTGCATGTGCTCTGCAACGCGTTCAAGCTCTTTATAATGTGGAGTGATTATCATAGTTTCTGTTAAAAGATCGGGGTGTACCATTTGCAGTGCACCGGCATCAACAACCCATTTTTTTTGAGCAAAGCGTTTTAAGAGCTCGTTCACTACTGTTTCGGTTGCTTGATTTCGCTCCATTCCAGGACCAATTAAAATAACGTCTGCTTCTGTAATGTACTCATCAAGCTGGCCTTGTGGAACAACAATACCATTCCAAAATTCTTTCTTAGCTTCAAGAATAAGTTCTTCATTTTGAGGAATAGAAGAATAAAACAGCATATCTACAAACCGCGAAGCTGTTTCAAGTGACCATCTGATGGGTGCATGAAATAATTCAGATCCACCAATAAAAACCATGCGACCGTTTTCTCCTTTATGAGAACTACTGATTGGAACGACTAGGTTACTGAGTGCTAGCTTGATGACGTGTGGAACTTCTTTCATGCGATTGATACTATCATAGCCTTTCTAAGAATGTATGTAGTGTTACTTTTTCTGAACCTAAAATACTCTCAACTGTGTGCACAACATCAGCATCAGTTGAGGTCACGACCGATTGATACTGAGTGAGCGTTTCCAGAACTATTTTTTGACTGTCTGCGTCAAGCTCAGACATAATGTCATCAAGAAGTAATACAGGTTTTTGACCAGTTTTGTGAGCGAGATATTCAAGTTCACAGTACTTAAGCCAAAGTACAGCCAATCGCTGCTGTCCACGGGAACCATAGACTGCCACAGGTAACTCTCGACTTCCATCGTGCAAAATAATCGAAATATCATCTTTGTGCGGACCAATAAGTGTATGTCCTGCAGCAATTTCTCTAGGTAAATACTCTTCTAAACGAGCTTCGGACATAACTGAAGCTTCATAGACGATTGCTAGATTTAGGGGAAATGAAACAGCCGCAAACGTTGCCAAAAACTCTTTTCGTGCGGCTTGAAGAATTTCACCATGCTTAATAAGACTCAGGTTCCAATATTGCAGCGAAGCTCGAGGTTGCTCACCTTCACGAACCTGCTGAAGTAATTTGTTCCGACGTTTAAGTGTTTGATCGTATACTTTAAGTGATGTGCCGTAGTGATGATCTAAAACACTCAGAGGAACATCTAAAAATGATCTTCTTCTTGCGGGTGATCCTTCTATAAGCCTCATATCTTCTGGTCGAAATAACACCGTAAAAAACTTTCCCACAGCATCTTTTTTTCGCTTTTTAGCTCCATTTACTGAAAATAAACGATGTTGGGTGCGCTTTCCTTGCACCATGCCGCGAGTAACAATAACTTCAACTTCATCTGAACCATCATCATTTTGAGTTTTAACTTTACAACGACCGAGCTCTTGGTCGAACGAAATCATTTCTTCAATTTTTCCAGCTCTAAAGCTATTTCCGGTAGATGCCATAGCAATTGCTTCTAACACAGAGGTCTTGCCACTAGCATTTTGACCAATAATCACCGTTGACTGTGTCGGAAACTGCAAAGCAAACGAACGATGTCGCCGAAAATTTTGGAGAGCTACTCCACTTACTACATTTGTTATCTTCATCTTGAGGCAGTATACCGTGAGTTTAAAAAAGTACTAAGTGTCAAAAAGATTATTTCTTTTCAACATTAAAGAATGCGCCATTACAACTGCTCCCTGACCACTGAGGAATTCTGAGGTTGCCTGGTGCGCGCAAGTTAAACGCTTTACAAAATTGATCTCCACTCATACTTACACCATTTATTGTAATAGTATTGGTTCGACCATCCCCTAATGAAACACTCAAAGAATTTGCCGATGAAATACCACCATATTGACCAGCTACATCTCGAAGTTCACCCATGCTGTAAGGATTCCCTCCCCAGCACGAGGTAGTAACCGGACTTATTCGTTCTGCTTCTCCTGAATTTCCTTTTGAAATCACCAAATGTGCATTTACTATGTCGGCCATTTCTTCAGGACTTAACCAAGGGTTTGAACGACCACAAGTATCGCCAGAAGCACTATAACCAGCTCTCCACCATGATTTGTAGAGCCAAGGTGAGCCACCAATTTTTTCGTAAGCTTTGTCTAAGAAATTTGAACCGCCCGAGCCATCTGTAGTATCCCAACCACCAGTTTTTGACCAACCACCATGTGTTGAAGCAAACTGAGTTGAGACAGGATTGCCTCCGCCATCCACCAAAACCATCCCTCGAGTATCTTTAACTGCTTGTTCCCAAGCTCCACCTTTTGGTGAGTTCTTGAAAACTTGGCAACTCTCGGTAGTACAGATAGACTTTTGTCCATTATTTGTGTAACGAATAGCGTATGTACGAGCAGCAATTGCCTGGGCCTTAAGCACTTCTGAAGGCCAACTTTCAGGAACTTCATAAATACGCATTAAGTACCAATCTTCAAAAGAACCTGAACCATTCCCATCCACGGAAATTTGATCCATAACAGCATAATCAGTTTTAATTGATGAACCAGAATAATAAGCAGATAAAATTTGTTGATAGTTTTGACCGCTCTTTGCTCGACCCAACGCACCATATTGACTCATACCGTTACGATGACTATACGAACCAAAAGAGAAAATACCGAAATATCCACCCGGGGCAGACTCATTAAATCCTTTAATTGACGCCAAGTAGTCGTCGGCGAGTTCACTGTCACCACTTACCGTGTATCCACCACTACGAGCATTAATAATTTCCTGCTGACGAGCTGAAAGTTCAGCAATTTTGCCCGTTAAATCTTTTTGATAGTCTTTGGCTTTATCAATTTCTCCTTTAAAGAAAGCTGCCTGGCTATCTAACTGTGTCTGCAAACTAGCCAATGTTTTTTGTGTCTGCTCTAATTCAGCTTTATCGGTTTCAAGTTGCGCAAGTTCAGATGAAATAGTCTGAATAAGCTTATTATCTTGGGCTTTAACCGAGTTGCGATACGCTAAATCTTTGGTGAGATCTGCTGCATTTGAACTTTGAATAACAAGTAACAACGGCGAAAAAGTACGTGCTTTCTTATATTGCTCGTGCACTCTTCGGGAAAGAATAACGTATTGATCAGCTAAATCGTCTTCTCGCTCGTTGATTTTTTCTTCAACACTTTTAGCGTCTTGCTGTGCCTTAGCAATGCCGGCTCGAGCACTGGCTATTCGACTATCCAAATTTTTGACTTCATTCTCAAGAGGGGTAGTTGCTGCTTCTGAGAGTTGCTTGAGGTGTTCGAGCTCATTGATAGCTTTTTGCAATTCATCAACTTCTTCACTCGCCCTTACTCCAGTAGACAAGTATGGTTGCACCATAAAAAGTGCAAGCACCACACAAAAGCCCGCTAGGAGTGGGAACAAAAATTTCTTCATAAATAGAGCTATCTCTAGCCACATTGTAACGAAATTAAGAGCTGTTGGCTATAGGCGTCTTCCTCGAGTAGATATACTGCTGCATCTTGACAAATGCATGTTATAGGATATAATAGAGGGGTATACTATATTTTTGCTTTTCTCGATTTCGAGGGAAGCTGATCTTTAAGTTAGAGGAGAAGTAAAAATGAATTTTTTGGTTCAGTTATTCGGTGTTGAAGCTTTAATATTCTTTGCTATCTTAACAATTGTTTTAGTTGTGTTAGCAACGCTTATCGGAGATGCAACACACGGATTTTTAGCCGTGATCAGCTCCTTGGTGAGCTTCATTGCAATCGGTTTTACTCTTTTTGTTTTTGATATGTTACCCCACCAGTATGCTCAAATGATCTCTCCGTTAGCGGAGTTCATCATTTGTGGACTGTTGTGGTTGGCAATCACCTGGATCGCTCAAAAACTATAGTACACTTTTATATAACCGCTCCCTATATGGGGGCGGTTTTTCTTTCTCTAAACATCCAAGAGACTCGATCAACACTTGCGCTCTGGCATCTTGGCAAATTCTAGGGTAAAATAGCGGTATATCTGATACACAAATAAAAACGAAGTAATTATTCATGAAACAAAAGATTCTCAGTATCTTCTTTGTCTTGGCACTGTGTCTAAGTGCTGAATTACTGAAACCGTCTCATTCTCAGGCAGCCACACACAGCTGCTTAAATCCCGCTGGATTTGATTTTGTTGGAAGTTCTCCAGCTACTGAATATGACGACTCAAATGCAGTCATAACCTTTACATTGAAAGGCCTCTCTCCAAATGCTTCCTATACCGTATTCGTCGCAAAGAGCGGATGCGAGTTTGGTGTTGGCTCAGGATCTCCAACACCAAATTGCCCTTCCGTTGCTGCTACTAGTGCAAGCAGTAATGCGGCTCGAGAAGCAACGTTTACCCTTGCAGCAGGATCAGCATTTCCCGATGGCATGGCCGGACCATATTCAATGTGGGTAGTTGGACCTGGGACAGATGCAGATGGCTGTAAATTAATCGGTTCATATACTCTTGTTACACATGTAGTTTGTACCAGTGATTCAATCTCAGTATCACAAAACAGAGGTGGCAAAACGTGTGTCTATGAAGAGGGAATTGCTGGTTCATGTCTTAATGCTGTTGATGAAATTAAGGTCTCCGCTTCAGGATTGCGAAAGGATGGCTCTCTGTATAACGGAGAAATTCAAATCAATCCAAGTTGGGTCGGTCAACTTTCAACTACGGTAACAAATGGTTCAACATCAACCTTCAATTATCCTGCTCTAGGTGCAGGTGGTTATTCAGTTGCCATTGAAGAACCCGGACCTAAACCAGATCGATGTTCTAAATCTTTTAATGTATCAGTTGATTGTGAAGAATTATGTGTAACTAAAGAGGAGCTTGATGAAGCAGAAAACCTTGGTCCAGATAAATTTAGCCTCTGTGATCAAATAAATAACCCAACAGCTCAACAAAAATGTCTCCAGTGTTCTGGCGGTGAAGACGGCACAGAAGGTATTTGGACTGCTATTGGTTGTATTAGTAAAGAACCTCAAGAAATTTTAGGACGTTTTATCAGACTTGGTATCAGTATGGGTGGTGGTATCGCTCTCCTCATGATTCTTTCAGCCGGATTCACCATGACCATCTCGCAAGGTAATGCTCAAAAAACTGCACAAGCAAAAGAAATGATGACCGCCGCGGTAACCGGGTTACTTTTCATTATTTTCTCAGTAACTATTCTACAATTTATTGGATACTCTATTCTTAAGATACCAGGATTTGGAGGATAATGAAAAAAATACTTAAAGCCAGTGCAATTGTGCTAGTAGCTACTTATATCTTTTTCATTCAATCCACTAACACTCAAGCTGTTGTTTCTTGTGGTCCTAACCCAGGATTCTGTATGGTAAGTGGCCAAGATTGTCCAGGAGGAACAATAGTTCCAGATGGTTCATGCAATAGCGGGGCATATAATGGGACAGCATGTTGTGTAGTAGGCGGCAGAGGCGATAATTTTGACGACCCCGACGACGCCATCAATCCAGTTGAAGCCCCAACAAATGAAACATTCGACGCCCTCAACCCACTTAAAGTTGCAGGCGGTGAAACTATTGATGACGAAGTAGCAAGTGAATTTGCCGATCAACTTTCAACACCTGGTGGAATTGTGACACGTGTGCTCGTATTTATTTTTCCATTAGCAGGCTTAATCCTGTTTCTCATGATTTCATGGGGTGGCTTTGAAATTCTGATGGGTGCGGGTGATAGCAGTAAAGTTACTGCCGGTAAACAACGACTCACCGCTGCTATTGTTGGCTTCCTCATCCTGTTCGCATCCTACTGGATGGTGCAAATCATGGAAGTGGTCTTCGGAGTAGTAATTTTCTAAAGAAAAAGTGAGTTTTTGTAAGTACGGTATGCAAGGCTGTATATTTTTTGAGCAATAATTACTTTTATACACCACAAAAATCTTTGATCTTTCAGCTCAGCCTGACGTTAGTAGATGAGAAGAAAGATCAAAGATTTTTATCTATTTGCCACCAAACCGGCGTTCACGTTTCGCAAACTCCTCAATCATCTCATCAAGCTTTTCAGGCGTAAAATCTGGAAAGGTAAACTCAGGAAAAATAAACTCGCTGTAGTTTGACTGCCATGGCAAGAAACCAGAAAGTCGAAGCTCTCCACTCGTTCTAATAACAAAATCAGGATCTGGCATATAAGCTGTATCGAGATGTTCTGTAATTGTATCTTGCGTTATATCTTTAGGTTGTAGAATGCCAGCTGCAACTTCTTCGGCAATTTTTTTTGTGGCTCGAGTAATTTCATCTCTGCCACCATAGTTCATAGCTAATGTAAGCGTCAGGCCATCGTTATCCTTAGTTTCCTGTTCTCCACGTTCAATGCGCTCTTGAATATCTTTTGCAAAAGCAGGCTTGTAGCCAATAACTTTAATGCGTACGTTTTTTTCACCCAACTCTGCAATTCTGTTATCAAAAAACTCTCGGAATAAATTCATCAGGTAATCTACCTCTTTTTTATCTCTAGTCCAGTTTTCAGTACTAAAAATCCAAAATGTTAGGTATTTTATTCCGCGTTTAATACTGTGATTAATAAGATTTTCAAATATTTCGTTCGTTGCCCTGCGATGACCAAGAAATACTTCCAAACCATGCTCACGAGCCCAACGTCTGTTGCCATCACAAATAATTGCTACTGATGTGGGAATTGTTTGGAATTTTGACATATTAAATGGTATACACTCCTGCCCAAATTTCCTCGAGAAGAGGCAAATACTTTGTATTGAAAGACTCACCAGACTCAATCATGTGGTGTAATTCTTTTTGTGAAACAATTTTTATTTCTGAAACTTCTGACTCATCGAAAGTAATCTTTTCTCCAGAATACTTAGCTACAAAATAGTACATAAAATGAGATTCATGCGGATAGGTCAGATGTTTTTTTGTTAAAAAAGTAAGAGGCATTTTTGTAAGACCAAACTCTTCTTCAAGCTCTCTATACGCTGTCTCTTCAGGATCTGCCCCGGCTGGAATATGGCCTGCCAGCATCGACCACATATTGGGGTGCACACTCTTATATTTACTTCTTTTTTGGATTACAATATTTTTTTCTGCATCAAACAAAAGTACTGAAATTTCTCGATGTATTAACTCAGGATTAGTGTTGGCCTCTGGTCTGGCAACAATACCTATCACCACATCATTTTCATCAACTAAATCCAGCATTTCATCTGGACTGTTTGCTTTTTCTTCAAGAGTTTTTTGTGTTGCTGACATATTAAAATAAATGTTCTGAAATTTCTTTTGGACCAGTGCCAACTTTTGCAGTTAAGGTTTTTGTTACCAATGGTAGATCGGAAAGTCGTTTAGCCACAGCGTCTTGAAATTGTGGCAAAGTAAGCACATGCAAATTAAATCCAGTGTTAATTGTAAAGTAACACTCAATTCCTTCGCTCCTTAGTGCTTGCACTTCTGTCATTACTTGCAGCGTACCTGGGTACCAAAGTATAAGGGGAACAGCACTGGTCAGTAAAATACTGTGAAATTCAAGTGCCTCAGCCTCAACAAGCGCACCCAATCGTGTAAAGTCTTTGTCTTCGAGTGCTTTTTTTACATCAACAATTTTTTGTGGAATCCTCTCTTGGCGAACTGCAAAAAACGCACTTGTTTGTGCTGTGGTGTGCCCTTCTGTTGAAGAGATCTTTTTCTTGCCTTCATGTACAACGGCAACAACATCTCGAATATCCCAATGATCTGCAGAAAAAATACTTTGTGAATATGATGTTTCCGATGTTTCACCATCTAACCATTCAACAAAACCGCTACAGGCACATCTACATGCGGTACCCGAGGCCTGTCGAGATAAAATACTGAGTTCTTTTTCTGTGAGGTTTAAATCGAGCGCTTTTGTAGCCGCAAATGTTAATGCTGCCATTCCCGATCCTGAACTTGAGAGTCCTGTTCCTCGTGGAAAAGTATTTTGTGAAACAACTGTTGCCTTAGTGGTTACCTTTGCCAGTGCTCTAATTCGATCAAGATGCTTAAAAACTCTTTTGGCTTCTCGGGATGTTGCATCTATAACTTCACCCTGAATGGTAACTGTGTCTTGTTTTAAATCTGCATTGAACTCAACGGTTGTGATGGTATCCAAACCATCTAAGATGATTGAGATACTCCCATTTTCAGGTAAGCGAAGAACTTCATCCTTTTTACCCCAATACTTTACAAGGGCAATATCACTTGAGGCTTTAATGGTTACTTTTTTCATAGATTAGAGCGTTTCTGAAGACTCAACACGAACACCTTGTGCGTGTACTGCTACTTCAATAATCTTACCACCGATTTTTGAAAGTGCTGAGGTAACGGCGTCATGTGTCTGACCCGTAACCACAGCTAGAATACAATCTCCTCCCGCAGCGCCTGATGATGTTGCACCAAGTGCTCCAGCATCTTCCGCCGCCGTGATTAATTCTTCAAGTCTGGAATTACTAACACCCAGATCTCTAGCTGCTTGTTGAGATTTTTTAAATAAAGAACCAATCTGCGCCCAATCTTCTGATTCAGCTGCCGCAGGAAAATCTTCTGCTATTTGTGCAATCTCTTTAAATATCTCATTAACCTTTTCTGGCTGAGCTACTAACTTGCTATCAACAACACGAATAAGTGTTGGTGTATCAGCTTTTTCACCAGAATAAGCAATGACCAAATTAAAATTTTTATTTTTAAGATGAATTGGCGTAACCACTTTAGCGGGACTAATATAAAAAAGTGTCCCTCCCCAAATTGCCGCGGCAATGTCATACCCTGACCCGACACCTTGCACTTCAATCACTGCGTGGTAGCAAAGATCAAAAAGCTCTTGCCTGGAAAGCTCAACGCCATAAAGAGCAGTGAGAGCCTTAGCAAACGCAACCGTAACTGCACTACTTGAACCAAAACCATAGGCAGATGAAAAATCACTTTTGGTAGTAACAATAATGCCTTCTTTTTGAGGATATTTCTTCAGAAAATTCTTGTAGAGAATTTCAATAAAACGAACAGCCTTTGGAAGATCTTTTTTTCCAAGATCAGCCATATCTTTTGTATACGCAGTTAAACCCAAATCTGGAGCATCTAGGTGAAACACATCAACACCATTTTTTCGTACTGTTGCGAAAAGTCGCTGATCTACTGCCGTAACCACAGTGGGATACCCATGCACTACAGCATACCCCACAGAAAGCATTAATTTGCCTGGTGCAGATGCAGTAACCTGCTTTAATGTATGTGCTGTTTGCGTCATGAGTGCTTTCTAAAGAAGAGTCTATTGTACCGTACTCGTAAAGTTTTCCCAACCTGAGGTCTGTGCCTCTTTTGTTAATGAAGTAATATCGGGTGCGTATGCCAAAATCCAACCTGATCCTGTTGCGCTACCTCCCGCGCCAGTTACTTTTGCACTACCACCATTTTTTCGTATGATGCGAATTATATTTTTTGCCCTTTGGCTCACAACGCCGAGCTCTTCTAAGTATGCTTCATTCTCATCTAAAAGGTCACCCGAAAAAGTGCTTGTGCTTAGTGCTTCAGCAATTCTTGAACTAACCGAACCCATCTTTGAAAAAAGCTCAGAAAGATTGTGTTTTCTGTGCTTTTGAGCAACAAACTGCACCATTTCACCTGTAGACTCGGCTGCTTTGCCCGAGTGAATTACTAAGAACTCATATGGCTTTTCAATTAAGAGGTGTTTTTTTTCAAATGTGTTGTGTGCATCCAATTTTTGAAAAACATGGGTGTGCCCATACACAACTGCACATGAATCAATGCCGCTAGGGTTTGTATGCACAAATGCTTCAGCTTTAGTTACTAATCGGAACAACTCGTCATCACTTACTGTAAAAGAAAAGTAATCAGCCAGTGCCCTGAATAAACCTAGAGCAAAAGCTGCAGAACTCCCCTGACCCGAACTTGATAGTAATTCAGACTCAGTGGCTACAGATAGATTACTGGCATCAACAGTAAAAACTTTGGAAAAATACTTCAAAATATGTTGTTGATACCCAGAAGTCAGTTGCGTGTTTTCTTGTTGCTGATCGCTTACTTTCACGGTAATACCCTTTTCAATTGCCGACACCACAGCTGGATACCCATACACAACACTATGTTCTCCAGTAATTATAATTTTGCCAGTAGAAAAACCCATCCCTGATTTCATAGAACTATATTTTTTCTGCTTTTAATCCGTAAGAAATAGGCTCTGATGTACTGATCACGGCAGTTCTTCGGAGCACAAGTCGAACTCTATCTCCAGCTTGAAATTTTTCTCCTGGGACACCCATTACTTCAATCGTTTCATTGGCTACTGACAGCACTAAAAAACTATATGGCGCATAGTGTTCTTGTGCACTAGGTACTACATACTGAAATGTCGATTGCACGACAACACCTTCTTTAAACAAATAGCTGGACCATTTTTTGCTCTGTCTCCAGTAATCGGCGGGTTTCATTGCTGTGTACCTTTCGTACTGTTCACTTTTTGTACTATCGTTACCACTGCTGTCGCGCCGCTTCCACCAACATTATGTGTTAAACCAGTACTATAATTTGTTGAAGACGAGAGTAACTCATAGAGATACGCTACCTGTTTAACTCCCGTGGCTCCAACGGGATGTCCACATGCTTTCAGACCACCCGAGTGATTAATCACCGGAAAAGCTACGCTATTTTTAGCAACTGATGTCTTCTCTTTCAAGACCGCTGCAGCTGCCTTACCTGGTTCACAAAAACCCAAATCTTCCATAGCGAGTAACTCTGCAATTGAAAAACAATCATGCACTTCGGCAACATCAATACTTTCTGGACCCTGGTTTGCCATACGGTAGGCATTTTGAGCAGCATCTTTAGTGCTTTGTAGTGAAGTTAGTGACTTTCTTTTTGAAAGTTGTAAGCTATCTTGACCTTGCCCAAACCCAATAATTTGAATACTGTTATTCATTTTTGAACGAGTGGTCGAAAGGATAACTGCTGCGGCCCCATCCGAAATTGGAGAGCAATCAAGCACCCTTAATGGCTCGGAAACCATCATGGTTTTTTCAACAGCTTCCGGCGTAATTGCTCTTCTAAATTGAGCTTTTTTGTTTGAGATGCCATGTCCATGATTTTTAGCTGCAATCATACTCAAGGCGCTCCGAGGAGTTTTATATTTTTGCATGTGAGCCTGTGCTAAAAGAGCATAGAGTCCTGGAAAAGTACTGCCATACTCGGCAGATTGATGAGCCGCTGCCGATAATACAGTGGCCGCATCAGCCGAACCATCAGTCATTTTTTCTACCCCAACTACCAAAACCGTTTCATACAATCCTGACAGAAGTGCCTGACATGCTTGCACAATCGCCACTCCACCCGAAGCACATGCGGCTTCAACTCGAGTGCTCGGAGGATGGTGTGGCAGAAAATCACTCACTAACGCGCCCAAGTGCGCCTGAGTCTCAAACTGACTCGCGGTCATATTGGCAACAAAAATAGCATCTATTCCTTTTGGCTGAAGATCAGCATCAGTAATACACTGCGTTGTAGCTTCGTAGGCCAAATCTTCTAACGATCTGTCCCACAGTTCTCCAAACTGTGTAATGTGTGAACCAACAATATGAATTTTTTTATTTTCAGGCATCATGCGTGACCTCCTGAAGTATTGTGCATATACTCTGAATAAGAAATGTTGGTTGTTTTTGACAGTTGTTGCTTAATCAAACCGCTCCAATGCAACCTTCTCTTTGTTAGCAATGGTGTTGTCTTAAATAAAAATGCATCTGATCCAGCACCTGACCCATATGACGCAACTAAGATAGTTTTATTCGCTTCAACACTGTCAAGTGTTTGAGCTAAAGCAAGCAGAGTAGCTGCTGAATAAGTATTTCCCACAGTCTGTACTAACAGCGAAGGTTGTAGTTGCTCTAAATTAAATCCAAGTCTTTTTGCCACTGTCGTAGGGAATTTCATATTGGGCGTATGAAACACACAATAATCAATTTTTTTAGCGGTAAGTTGGGTCATTTCAAGCAAAGCAGTAACACTCTTAGTTATGTGAGCAAAATAGGCTGGTTCACCAGAAAATCTTCCTGCATGACTGGGATACTCAGAACCATTTAATCGCCAAAAATCAGGTGTGTCTGTTGCAACAGACACAGTTGCTAATAACTCGGCCAGGATACCTTTTGAACCAAGTATGTACGCGGCACTTCCAGCTGCAGCAGAATATTCCAAGGCATCACCCGGAGCTGCTTGGGCCGTATCTGAGCCAATTGCCATGCTAGCTATCTGCATCCCGGACTGCACGTATGCTGCTGAAATCTGTAGTCCCTGCGTGCCAGCTTTACAAGCAAATTCAAGATCCGCTAGAGAAATATACTGTGAAAGTCCAAGTGCAGTAGCTACCGTTGCCCCAGTAGGTTTTACCGCATAGGGATGACTTTCACTTCCAATAAAGAGTGACTGAATATCCTGTGAAGAAATCGATGCTCGCTCGAGTGCTTGACCTGCTGACATGCACGCCAACGTTGCGGCATCTTCATCACTGGCGGGCACTGCTTTTGAAATAAGGTGTGCACTTTTTGCAGTTGAACCAGGATCTTTCCCTTGGTGAAGATCAATTTCTGCGGAGGTTATACGTTGATGAGGAATGTATGCCCCGTACGAAACGATACCAACTTTTTTGGGAATTGAGTATTGCTGCAGAAAGGATTTCATACTGCTTCCTGACTCTTTTTTTTGCTTCGACCTAGCTTTGCATGTGCTGAGGCAAGCGTCTGAGTTGAAAGCGCAGCTAATCCGGAGAGTTCACCACACAAAGCTGCCACTGCAACAAATGCTGCTAAATCAGCAGCAGTAATCTTTTGAGGTATGCACTGAGATAGCCACTCTTTTTGTTGTGGTAAAGCAGTACCACCACCAACGGTCCCAACTGGAACGCTTGGCATGTGGAGTTCAACTGCTAGCGCATCACCTTCAAGCATGAATGACACGGAAGCACTGCTAGCAACATCTACTACATGAGCACTATCCTGCCCAGTAGCCAGAAAAAAAGCCGCCACAGCGTTAGCCACATGCATGTTGGGTGCTGGAATACCCGCAACTCGGGAACCCACAATATTTTTTGCATAGTGGGTATTAAAAAGTGACTTGGCGTCTACATGCAGTATGTCCCCAAGGACTTGGCTTGAAATAAGAGCTGACACTCGCACCCAGTATCCTCTTCCGAGTTTTCGAGTAATTTGAGCTGGTTTTTTGTCACCACACACATTGCCAGAAAGTGCCACCATCTGTACTTCATTTTTAATTTTGTCGGGAACTAGAGTATTCCACCAATAATCGAGCGCAATACTAACCATGTTCATGCCCATAGCTTCATCAGTGTCGAAAGCTACGCGAACAAATACAAAAGACTCTTCCACATAGGTGGTGACTGACAGAAAGTGTAAATGGGAACTTGTTGCCTTCGCAGCTTCTTCAAACAGAGCTGTGTTTGCTTCAATCCAGGCTATAAATTGTTTGGCAGCTGCCCCGTCTTTGCAGACAAATACTGGGGCTCTACTCATACCCACATTTTTCACTGATACTTTTGCCCCACCTGCAGCTGCCAAACAACGAGCGCCACGATTAATAGAAGCAACTAAGGCTCCTTCAGTTGTTGCAAGAGGAAACACAACAGAAGGATATTTTTCAGTTTTACCCTCAAAAGAAATTTCTACAGGCGATGGACCAGCTATTCCCACAGGAATTGCTACACTACCCACAAGATTTTCACAATTTTGAGAGCTTATTTTTTCTATATCAAAAGGAAATGTTGACCCAGCTAATACGGGTGTACCAGAAAAACTCTTAAGTGTTTTCTGCCTCCGTGCAACTTTTTTAGCAGCTGGTATTTTTTCTCTAATAAAAAATGAGTGTGTATCAGTCACACTAAGTTAGTCGCAAAAAAGATGCAAAATCATGCAAAGTAAAAATTGCTACTCACGAAATGACACAAGATCGCCGGTAATCATCATCACTGTCCAAGGGGCAAGTGTTAGCTGGTAAGTTCCCACAGTTACCTCAAGTGGTTGCATGTTTTCTGCAAGCTCATTCCATGATGCCGCCAGTGATGCCTCAGCTGAATAATAGCCCTGTTCAGAAACCAAAAAAAGAACACGTGAGCGAAGTTCTTCCCAATCGACCCAAGCAATTTCAGACACTTCAGCGGGATTTGGAATTGGCTGTACGGCTACATTTTCAATAAAAAATATTTGATCAACTTCATGTTCGCCATAGGTTTCATTACAGTAGGCACGATACTCAAACCGAGCCCCTTTTTGCAAATTAGCCTCGGTACATTGAAGCCCTAACTCTTCATGCAATCTTCGTAGTGCACATGCTTCATACGATTCATCATTCCAGACATTTCCGCATACAGTATTTGCCCACCAATCAGCACCAATTATTTTTGATTTACTTCTCTTTTGTAACAATACTTCTCCTTGATTGTTTCGAATCCAAACAGAAATTGCTCGATGCCTTTGTACTGGATATTTGTGAGCTTGCAGTTTATCTGCTACACCTGTTTGCACGTCAGCCGATGAAACGATACTAATTAATTCTTCCATATATATTCTTTACTTTTTAACAACTAATCTAAACCTCACTAATAAATATAAGAGTACTACTTGCCAATACCAGCAGAAAAAAATAAGAGTATTAGAAATCAGTGAAAGTGCATCACAAGCCAAATAATACCTAGTTGAACATGAAAACATCACTTGCACTAACGGTACCACAACAAATTTCCAACCTACAGTCACAGCAACCAATACATATAGTGGAATAGCGGCCATCCAAACAAACACCCGTTCTTTTACCAACGATTGCATTGTTTGATAGGGATGCACCAATAGTCCTAGCGCTATTTGTCCAATCGAGTATAGGATTGATATTAGGGCACTTTTTTTTCTCATTGTTACCATTTTTCAATAACTTCAAGTACTATTGACGTTACTAGAGCCAAAAACAAAAATGTTTGCCATGAGTGTGTTCCAATAAAAGAGGTTAAAACATCGACTTTACTTGGAAGCACTCTGTGACTAAAGAGCTCGTGTTGAAATGCTGCTTCAGCATGCAACTTTTCTAAAAACTCTGATTCTGTTTTTTTCATATTCATTCTTTATTCTTCTTGCAACCACAAATACTGAAATTCCTGGCGCGCTCTAAACAAGTCTGATTCAATTGCCTTGTTCGACCTTCCAAATCTTGAAGCAATTTCAACAACTTTACATTTATCAATGTACTTTTGTTGAAGAAGCTCACGATATTCAGTACTCATTTTTTTAAGCACACTACTTACTTTAGCTGAAACATCTGAACTTGAGTGTATGTCATCAATAGCTAACCGATCAAATAACGGCAATGTTTTTAACGCCTTTTTAGCATATTTTTTTCTATAAAAATCTGAAATTTCATGTCTTAAAATCGAGTTCATCCATGTCCACAATGAAGAGGTGCCTCTAAAAAGTCCTATCTGTCGCATACAGTTAAGAAATGTCTCTTGAACTAGTTCTTCAGCATCAGCGTGCACAGAAACTTTCTGCAGTGTCACGCGCAACAGTCGATTATGATACAACGAAAACCACTGCGTTACTGCTCGTTGATCACCCTGTTTTAGTAATAAAATTAGTTTTGCCTCTTGCACCCTACTCCCATACTTTCTTATAGTGTACCTATTCCTAGGGAAGAATTCTAATTCCTCTCTAGTAGTAAATGTACTTAAGTTACTATATAATACCATTAGATGAAATTTCAGCTTATATCACAAGCTTACGCACAATGTACTCCTGGTGAAGGTGGTGTTGATCTAGGTGACTGCTTAAAACTTTCAGATAGCACCCCAGTAAAAGAAATCTATAATAATCCAGCATTTCTGGTTAATCTTCTTGTCCGCAACTTATTTATTGTGGCTGGTGTGTACTTTGCGTTTACCCTTTTTATGGCTGGTTACAAGTTTATAACTAAGGGGAAAGAAGGTATTCAAGAGGCGCAGTCACTTGCAATAAATGGTCTTATTGGAATAATTGTCATGTTTTCCGCATACTGGATTGTACAAATTGTTGCTCTGATTACTGGAGCTGATGTTGGTTTGTAACATGAAAATGCACTTGAAATCACTTTCTAAAAAAATTATTTCACTAGTGTTCCTCTTTTTTTCTTTTTTTGTACCTTCCTTAGTGTTTGCACAAGAAAACCCAATAGGCACCATCGATAAGCCTGAAGTTATTAAGGCATTTGATGCAAAAGGAAATGTCGGCGAAGATCAAATTGGCATTCTCAATTTCATGTCTACCATGATTACCTACATTACTGTATTGGCTGGAATCTGGACATTCGTAAACCTAATGATTGCAGGATACACCTACATTACCTCAAGTGGAAATTCTCAGACACACATAAAAGTCCGTGATCGATTAACCATGAGTATTCTAGGAATGATCTTAATTGTAACCGTATATGCAGTAGCGGGTATCTTGGGTACTGTCTTTTTTGGAAATTCCTTATACTTACTCAACCCGACTATTACTGGACCAGGAACACCATAATATGTCTGTACGTCATTCAAAACTTTCACATACATTTTTTTCAATTTTTTTGGGGCTGTTTTTTGCAGCTGCTTTCTTTTTTACTCCGCCAAAAGTGCAAGCTCAGTCTTGCAACTATACAGGACAATGTGTCGACAACAAAAGCTGCCTATGTATAAGCTCAAGTATTTGTTTTTTATCTCCATCTCCCTGTGGCTCAGCTATTATCGGTGAAGTTGAACCTCCTCAAGGAGTCGCTGAATACAATGATGAAGCTGGAGGTGAAATTGGCCTCTTTAAGTTTGCTTCAAATATCATAAACTTAGCTTCCGTTATTGGCGGCATCATAGTTATGTTTAACTTTGTTCTTGCAGGATTTACGTATGTTACCTCTGCTGGAAACCCAAGTGCACACGAAAAAGTTAAAGATAAAATCACATGGGGACTTGTTGGCTTAGCCATAATTGCTTCGTTCTACTTAATTGCCGCAATTGTTGGAGTCATTTTCTATGGCAGTTCTGCTGCTGTGCTAAATCCAGCACTTGGCGGAGCACTTCCAGAATAGTAAACCATTCTTGAAGAAATAGAGTACAAAAAAAATACAAATAGGATATAATAGAACTATGTTAACACTCATCGCACAATTTGGAGGAGGCTTCAACACTCAAGACGCTCCCTTTACTGAAGGCATCGAAACAAATGAAGGTGCGCTATCAAATTTAGAGTTGTTTATTTCTAATTCCATTGGTGTGTTAACTGTTTTTGCATCTATCTTCTTTATAGTCTATTTCCTTATTGCAGCACTCTCTTGGGTAACGAGTGGTGGTGACAGTGGAAAATTGCAAACTGCTCGTGAGCGCATGCTCCACGGAGTACTTGGTCTTGTTATTGTTGTCGCAGCATATGGAATAATTGGACTTATTGGCTCAATCATCGGCTTCAATCTTCTTGAACCAGCATCAAAGTTAATAGATTTAGCACCGGCACCATAACACTATGAAAAAGAAATTAATCTACCTTTTCGTTCTAGTACTGACAGTATCACTGTTTGCATTTTCACCAACAAAAGCTCTTGCCTCAATTAACAACCCTGTCCTTACTCCTGATTTAGGAGGAACACAAGAATCATCAGAAACTGCCACTGATGGCTCAATTTTTGTCGGCTACATGGTTTCTCTCTGGGAAACAGCCATAAATATTGGTGGTCTACTCGTTCTTTTCTACTTTATTTGGGGTTCTATTGAGTGGATTACAGCAGGTGGCGATTCAGGCAAACTAGAGAAAGCCCGCCTCAGAATGATGCATGCTGTTGTTGGTTTACTCATCCTTGTTTCAAGTTTCGTTATTCTTGGCTACATAAGTACCGCGCTCTTTGGTGAAAGCTTCTCAATCTTGAATCTCTCGTTCCCAACACCAAATAGCACCGGCGCACCAGATGGTGGCTGGCCAGGAGCAGGACACTAAATCACACTTGGAAAGAACATATGAAACTCGCACAAGTACAACTCGATTTTGCACAAAAAGCTGTTGACAATGCAGTCCCAGGAACAGCTTCTTTAGATCCAGCAAATCATGCTTCAGGTTTTGGCCCACTCGTAGGAAGCATCATGTCTTTCATCATGCTTATTGCTGCTCTACTGGTCTTCTTTTACCTCATTTGGGGTGGCATCGAATGGATCACATCTGCAGGGGACAAAAGCAAGCTTGAAAAAGCTCGCCAGAGAATTACCGGTGCAGTCACAGGTATAATTGTTCTTTCAGCTGTAACTGCCCTCTTTATGATTGTGCAACAATTCTTAGGAATTCAAGTGTTTACCTTTTTAGGATCACCTACTGCAAATGGTGGTGGTGGAGCTGGAGGTGGTGGTGGCCAAGCTTCTTGCACCGTAACGGAACAAACCGTAAGTGCTGGTGGTTCTGCTGGATATTGTTCTCAAGGAATCGCAATGGTTCAATGCTTTGGCTCAGATAGTCACCTAAGTTATAACCACTATGATCCATGCTTCTGTCAAGATGGCGCTCAGTATCAGATTTCAGGGTACGACTTTAGTAAGTGCTAAAGACGCCTCGATAACCATGCTTGACTATTAGTCTGGAACATAGGTATAATTACATATAAGTTTGTAACCGTAAAAAAAATAAGGAGACACATGACAGACTCACTCAAAAAATCGTTCGCTACAGCCGTAGCAACAGGAACAGCATACTTGGCTACTGTTTCACCAGTACTTGCCCAAGGTATTGATACTGGAGAAGAAATTACTCCAGGACCAGGATTTGCAACCAGCATTGGTGGACTTATCAATGGTGTGCTTTCATTCGTCATGGTTCTCGCAGCACTTTTAGTATTCATGTACCTCATCTGGGGTGGCATCGAATGGATTACTTCTGGTGGAGACAAAGGCAAGACCGAATCTGCTCGTAACAAAATTACTGCAGCTGTTCTTGGACTTATCGTTCTCGCTGCATCATACGCAATTCTCTTGATTGCTCTTAACTTCATCGGCTTCGAAAACCTTGGAGATGCATTCAGTAACGTTAAATCAATTAGTAACTAATCTAAAAATAGAAACTAGAAAGCGCCAGGCAAATTGCCTGGCGCTTTTGGTACAGCCGTTAGCTTCTTTAAGCTAAAAAACACGCCAAGCGTGTTTGATATATTTTGATATAGATACTATAATACTAGTTATGAAAAAAACATTACTTTTTATACTCTTACTCATGACTGTTTTTTTCTTCTGCCAACCCAGAGCTGTTCTTGCTGCTGGTACAGGTAACGACGTTACCACACACCGTGACGGGGAAACGCTCTACTTAACAACAACGGCGACCAACTCTGCTCAAAAAATCAGTACTACTTCTGCCCAAATAAAACATGACCTTCTTAAAGATGTTCGGATTACCATTCCAACAGGATTTGCAACGAATGTAGGTACTCTTTTTAACGCGATTTTAAGTTTAGTAATGCTTCTTGGAGCATTATTAGTCTTTCTTCAACTTATCCTCGCTGGCTTTTATTGGATCACATCTGGTGGAGATAAAGGCAAAGTTGATTCTGCACGACAACGTCTGATAGCAGCAATAATTGGCTTGATTATTTTAGCTTCAAGTTTTGCTATTCTTACTTTAGGTTTGAACTTTCTTGGATTTGAGTCATTACAAGAAGTCCTTGAAAACACCAAAACATTATCTTAGTAGGTTTGCTATACTGTAACCATACATAAAAACTACAGAGTTTTACTATGAAACCAGCAATAAAAAAAATCATTCGACAACTAAATGTCTCCGCTACAATGCTAGCTGTATATTTTTTGGCTGCTACTCCTGCACAAGCACAAACTCGTGCCTGGAGCGGCGTCTGTGTTGGTTCAGCTGAAGGTCAACAGGATGTAGCTACACTACAAGGTCTTGAGTGCTTAATTGCAAATGTTTTTACAGTAATTATTACAATCATAGGACTCGCTGGATTTGTAATGTTTGTCGTTGGAGCAATCACTTGGATGCTTTCTGGAGGAGACACTGGAAAACTCCAATCTGCTAAAGGTTCAATGACTTATGCTGTTATTGGTATGGTGGTAGCCCTGAGTGCATTTATTATCCTTAACTTGATTGCTTCTTTCACCGGAATTAGTCTCATCACACAGTTCAGAATTCCATCTTCTGATTCAGGTTTATAAATACCTTTCTACCATTTAGGTACCAGGCAAACGCAATTGTTCAATAGCGTAATTAACGGTATAATAAGGCCTGTGAGATCACTCAAAAAATTACTTTCCAGTCTTCTTTTATTCACACTCTTCCTTCTTGTGCCTGCTAGAGCACAGGCTGCTATTGGCACACATCTTGGTGCAGGTGATCCTGGAACTCAAATAAGTGTCATGAATGGCGTTATCGGTAACCGGCCAGGTTTTCCCGTCACCATTATGGCTGACATGGGACTAGATCAAGGTACACTCAATAATCTTGCTGAAGCCGCAAAAAACAATGGGCTCTTCCCTATTGTCCGTATTAACTATTCGTGTACCGTTGCTTCAGATGATGCGATTGCCATGGTCAACAGAGTTAAGGCAGCTTTTGGTGATGATGTCATCATTGCCTACGGAAATGAAGTCAATAATGGGAGTTCCGATAATGTTGGTTGTACCGACTGGTTACGCTATGCTTCAAACTATAATTCTGTTAAAGGATTAGGAAATATAGCTCCATCGGCACTTGACTGGTACATGGGAGACCCAGCATATAAAGCACAGCTCTTTTTAGATACGTCTGGTCTAGGCGGTGCCTATTCAGCTGCAAAAATTAGAACTGCAAACTCCTATGGATGTATCGGTGGCACCAGTAAAGACTGCGATCCTGGTTCAACTGATACACAAAGTGTTGGTGTGCAAGGTACCGGCGGCTCACAACTTTATATTACAGAGTTTTCCCTTTCACCGGGTGGTGACGATCCTCCAGATACAGATCTGAATAAAGTTCTTGAATTTATTTCAAGTAAAGCCGGCAGCATGAACGCAGCGCAAATTACGCCACTTGTTCGAAATGTCTGTGCAGAATTACAAAGCGAAGGGGAGTGGCTCGTGTACGTCGAGGGTGAACTCTTCACCTGGGGTGGTACAAAAGTTGATACAAGCTGTTCCACAATCACGGCTGGCAGTGGAAGTGGCGGCTACGACTTAAGCGACTTTCCTGAATACAACATAAACCAAGACCAGTTCTATCTTCAACCAATTTCAGGAATGCTCACTGGTGAGAGAGACGTTGATAAAATTAGAAAAGATCTAACCAGTTCCGGATATGAAGCCTACTGTGCTGCTGAGAATATTGAAATTAAACCAAAATACAACACTTCAGGTCTTATTGCCCGCTACCTTGAACTTCACAAATCAAATCCCGGAGCCTATCCTGTGGTTAACATAGCTGTTGATTCAGTCGCATCGGGGGACATGACAAATGCCACAATACCTATCTGGAGAGACACAGAAGGAACTAAATACCTTATGAGCTCTCTCGAGGAATACTTTGGATTTAAAGACGTATACACCCAAGATCCTAGCTACTCTGAAATTAACTCAGCCCCAATAAACTCTCTTCTTAGTCAACAACAACGTTGTGTGCAATCTGCAAGAGTGCTCTTAGCAACTGAATTAATGTGTGAAAAACTCATTAATCCTGGTGAATGTACCCTTCTTGCCCAAAAAGTTCCAGGAACTGGAAAGATTATAGATGCTGTTCGTGGTGATATGCATGAACTCATGCCGACATATCGAGATGGAGGCATTAGTGCAGAATGCAGACGTCTCTACTCACCAGAAACTGAGCAAACACCAGATATTGTTGAATTCAAACAAGATCTTCAAAATGTGCCACTGGAAATTAATCGCTCATATCGGTTAGCCTTCTTGGTTATCTCACTCAACATGAAACAGCCAGAAAAAAGCGGCAAATTTGCTGGAAAAATCTTCAATTTCTTCACAGGTAAAACTGAAAAGGGAGCGCCCCGAAACGAGGTACTCGTAATTGGCTTTAAAATTCCAGATATTGCTACAAATAAAGGTGGCGGTGATGATTCTGGTAGTGTCTACTGGAATGATCCATCATATTTAACTCGAAATATACTTTTAAGACGTGATCAAATACGAGAACTCGAAGACGTTGATCGTCCAGCAAGACGCCGTCAGATACAACTGCAAGCAGAAGCAGCTGTATCTCAAAATGAAGGCAGCAAAATTTACTGTTATGAAGGATCCTATCCAGATGGAGTTGGAACGCCAGCCTGTCAGAATGAACTCGGTAAAGCAGTTGTCGACATTGTAAACGGAGCGGCCTATGGCTGTGACACCAAGGAAACTGAACCAGTAGTACAAATAAATGACTATGCAGGGCTAGGAGATCCTAAAGATCCCTATGGAAAAGTGTACTTAAATGAGTGGGGCAATACACTACTACTCAATTTATTTGGTTCTGGTCAATACGCCGATCGAACCCATGTTGTCGATGACAACTACA
Source organism: Candidatus Pacebacteria bacterium CG_4_9_14_0_2_um_filter_40_15 (assembly GCA_002788675.1). Lineage (GTDB taxonomy): Bacteria > Patescibacteriota > Microgenomatia > UBA1400 > PJMF01 > CG1-02-43-31. The sequence goes on along the minus strand of PFRS01000001.1, from coordinate 292,549 downwards.
TGGATCCACAAAAAGCAAAAACAGCTGATCCCTGGTATGAAAAAATTAAAACCATCTGGACAATCGGTCCAGATACTTGGTCACCAGCTGAGAGCAAAACAACTGCAGACTACTACCTCGTCTACCCTATGGGTTTTGAACTCGAAGAAATTGAAAATGTAATGATGAACACATTCTTCACTTCCATCCAAAAGGACCAGATAGCTCAAAGCGGGCGCATCCTAGATGGCTTCCCTATTGAAGGAGCCCTGATGGGTGTTGCTGGAGGCACAGCATCATTTGATTTCCCTGATCCAGATAAGGACTGTGGTACAACAATTGATCCAGACGATCCGTTAGCCTCACCAATTCCTAAAGTCTGTAATGAACACGTCTCAATTGCCATCGAAACTGACAACAAAGGTATTGGTTTCCTCGGAGCAAAACTTGGATTTTGGCTCCGACAAGTGCAACTTTCTTTAAACTCTGTCTATGTCGGAACAAAAGATACAGTTACCAAGGAGTTTATAGTTACAACAGCGGCCACGCACAGTTACATTGACTCCTGTCCAACTTTGGAACACTTCTTACTTGGGCAATGTTCAGGTGGTGCCCTCAAAAATATCGACGATGGTGCTGATGGCAGTTTAGATTTTGAGACCTGTGGCCTTAAAAAACTAGGCACTGGGTACTGTGCACCTGAGTATCTTGAACCATTTTTTGTTGAAGCTGGTTTTGAAAATGCATCGACCGAGGCACTTAAAGCATCGCTTATTTGTCAAAGAGAAAGCGGAAGCAGTCCGTACGCGTTCAATGATAGGTGTCTTGAAGGAAAATCTGTTGACTATAGTCTTGGTCTGTTCCAGATAAATATGCTCCCTCGCTGTCCAGGAGCTTTTAAAGATGGTAGTGGCATTCCCGATACGGCCCCAACCTATGATCCCTACAAACTGCCCTGTACCATTGTTGACCAAGAACGACTTAATGAGTGTGCTCTCTCCAAAGTTGCCATTGGTTCATTTGCACAACCCCGCATCAACTCACATTTACCTCCAGGAGCAACTCCCGTTGAACAAGATACTGCTGAGCAAGAAAAAATCAAGGCTGATAATAATATTCGTGCTATGGTCGATCTCAGAAAAGCATGGGGCAATTGGGCACCATGGAGAACTGCTACTTGTGAGATCAAATAACCATGTTGCGGATGCAACTACTCGACATACAATTTTGTGAAAAAAGAGTGACTAGTTAGTTTCGTGAAATACCATTAGATGGATCATACTTAAGACCACCAGGTTGGTTTCTTGTATCTTTAGGAAGAGACTGTTTGTGTTTTTTCAGTTTCATCTTCTTAGATTGATTTTGTTGTTCAGTTAGAGAATCTTGTTTCTTTTGTGATTTTGAACTTGAAATTGCTATTTCTGTTTCTTGTAGAGGACGAGTCGAAACTTTCTGCCCAACATCTTGCTTTTGTAGTTTTTCAGGCCTTACTCTGCGAGCACCGAGTCTCATGAGTTGAGCCACAGCTTCAAAAGTAATAGCGCTTGCCTTTAGTGAGCGCATGTAATCAGTTTCCACATCGATTGCCGAGAACAAATTAGTCGCACTATCAACTGAAAAATCGATTTGTAAGCTGTTTAAGAGAACCAATAAGCATTCACTAATCGACGAATAGCCTGTAGATGAAATATTTACGTTTCCGAGTTTAGAACCATTAGCAGTAAATGAAATTTTTGGAGTTTTCTCAAAGAACTCTTCATATCCAACGTAGAGCTGGTTGAGTTCATCGAAGTTTGTCACACCAACCAGTACAAGCAAATCACTTTCAACTCCTGCATAGGTGAACTCAACTTGATTAGAATCTAAAGGATCATGACCTTTTTTTGGCTTTATGGTAAGAAAAAACTGACCTGAATCTTCACCAATATGATAACTCACCTTGTCGACAGCTGTTTCATCATAGGGAAAACTTACAACCAAGTTCTGATTACCAATTGAGTCTTCTACCCCACCCAGTCCTGAAACAACGGGAGAATCTATAGTATTTGGACTGACTAACTGAATTTCTTTTCCTTGAGAAGCAAGGGCTTGGTTTAAAACGGAAACTGCGGCCAAAACATCAATGCTGGGTTCTACCCCGCAAACGATGGTAACTGTATGGGCCTGTTCAAAATAGGATCGAATTGTATTTAACTGAGCCTGATCTAACATACGTGCATTCTACTATACCAAACTAGATCTTTCCAGGTACAAGTTGTCCTGACTACTGCATTTATGAGAATCGTTCGCCAAAAACTCACTCCCCCTTTGGACTATACAATAGGTATACATTCGTTTAAGTATTCCTTACGTCCTCAAGAGGTTCTCATAAGTGCAGTAGCCAGGCAAAGTTTTCTTATGTGTCATTTACTTTATTTCTTGATATAATAGTGATATATGCTCAAACGAGCCCTCACCGCACTACTAGCAGTTGCGTTTGTATTCCTTATTGGTTTTGGGAACCCTGCTAGCGTGCAAGCTCAAGGCGAAAGTCCTTTTAGTCCTGCCTACGAATCAGCCTTAAAAGATTCATATAATGAAGCTATCCAAGACTGCGGCACTCCTTCTTTGGAGTGTTTGGTGCATCATGTTTATAAATATATTCAATTTGAAATTGCAAATGCGCCAGCCCAAAGTACTCCTCCATCTGCTGGTGGAACCGGAACCGGACCTGGTTCGAGTGTCCCACAACCAAACATGGTTTCAAGCGGCTTCGTCTACTTAATCGGCCAGATGTATGCAAACCCTCCAGCAAGCACAGGAACCTATGTTGCCGACGTTATGAAGAGCGCACACATTGCTACTCCAGCGTATGCTCAAGGACTTGGCTTTGCTGCTCTTGATCCAATTCTTTCTCTCTGGAAAACATTCCGAAATATGGCCTACTTATTCTTTGTGTTTGTATTCATGATTATTGGTTTTATGATTATGTTCCGGAATAAAGTGAATGGTGCAGACGTAACCGCACAACAAGCTATCCCAAGTATAATTGTGTCGCTGCTCTTTGTTACCTTTTCGTATGCTATTGCTGGATTCATGATTGATTTAATGTATCTGCTTATGTTCCTAATGATTGGTATCTTTGATACACGCCTGGCTGATGCTAATGTAATCGACTTTAATATTCTCCAAATTGGAGGACTTTTGTTTGGAAACGTTGCTGGATCATTTAACCAGAATGTTGACCTCATTACTAATATGCTCTCAAACCTAGTCAGTGCCGACAATGGACTGACTACTGCGTTTGGATTTGTTGGAGGCATGACGCTCACCTTAATTTTGACCGTCGCCGTTATATTTGGTACTTTTAAACTTTTCTTTGAACTCCTTAAGAGTTACGCAAACGTGGTTATTGCAACTGTTATCTCGCCAATTACACTCATGATGGGTGCCATTCCAGGTAATAATGCCTTCGTACCTTGGCTACGCAATGTCGCAGGAAACTTAGCGGCATTCCCAACAGTTCTTTTTATAGTTATTCTCTACAACCAATTTACTGACTTAGGTAACGCTACAAGTGGCGGCTTTATGCCTCCTTTCTTACTTGGTCGTGGACAAGCAGGAGCAATTTCATCTTTAATGGGGCTGGCACTTATTTTGGCCATGCCTGAAATTGTGAAAGAAATAAAAGAAAAAGTCGGCGCTAAAGAAGGCTTTGGAACTAAGGTTGCTGGTTGGGCTACGGATAGAGCTAAAAAAGGATGGGAAGGATATAAGGGCGTCGGAGCTAAAAATATCATGAAGGGTGGTGCCTTCCTAGGTGCATCAGCAGGATCAAGTGCTGCTGGAGCAGCAATTGGTGGTGTAAGAGCTAAGAGTAAAGGTGGTAGCTTCTGGAAAGGTGCGGGGAGAGGCGCAGCAATTGGTGCAGCTGTTCCTACTGGTATAAAAGTTGCTAAACCACTTATAAGATCTACCTACAACGCAGCTAAACAAGAAGCTGGTCAATTCCTAGTTGGTGAGTCAATTGGACAAGCCCAAAGAAGACTTGAAAGAAATGAAAGTAAATCAGGCCAAATTGCAAAACGTGTACTTAATGATATGGCATTACGAAATGCTGGCTTGTCTGGTAGAGGTGGAGTTCAGGCTCCAAGTAATAGAGGTGCTGAGACAAGCTCAACAGGTGCAGTACCAGCTGGCGGAGCAAATTCAAATGAAGATAGAGCAGGTAGTTAACAATAAGGAACGCAATAGTGCAACAAGATACAACTGATCCCAAAGCTAAGCTGAGAGATATTAATACTTCACTCCCTTTACCTCTTCACAGATTAGTCATTTCACAAAAATCCAGCAGAAAATTTAATACTACTCATTCACAAAAAAATAATTCTGAAGACGCCAATAATAACCGTGCAGGTTCATAAACTAGACAAGTCCAGATAATCAAAAAAAGCTCATAAAATATGAGCTTTTTTTATATTTAAATGCATTTTATATTGCCATTTGAACACTGCCTAAGAGTGTTTAAATCTCTCTCTGAATTGTACTCTAGCCTGATCAACCACAGCTTTAACCATAGCTTTGCGACCGAGTGCGGCATTGAGAGAGATATATATTGCTTCAGCTGTTTCAACAGATATAGCATTACTTTCAGGTCTTAAGAGTTTAATTAAATATGATTGCACATCAGCCATTCTCCAGGGTTTTTCATCACTTAGCATTCGAGCTAAACAACCATGAAAGACCATTTGAGCAATGATTGTTCTCATAAATCCTTTGTCTAACATGTAATATGGACTATCATATCCTTGGGCTTTTACTTCATCTGTTGCGTGAATTCCTGCAGCAATATACTGTCCAAGATCCGGTAAGTGACGCAATACATATTTTGCGTCATTTAATAATTCTGAAACCTTTGCTGGATCTTCTAATGATTTAAGAACGTCTTTAGTCTTTAAGAAATTGTCCAAGAAATTTGCACCATTTTTATGCAAACCAGTTACTTCTGAAGCTAAATCAATACTATATTTGTCCCAATCAATCAGACCATACATAATCTGGTCATTTTCATTTCTGAGGTCAAAGAGAGATACTGCTCTGGTTTTTCTACCATCTTTTTCACGATATCTAATAATATTTCCATTTTTATCCTTTAGAAAAACTGTTGCCATCGGTGGCATTTGAGTATACATTTCACCAGCATCTTTTTCATCTGGAACAGTTTCTCTTCTGTAATGTTTGCCCGTTACAGGATCTGGAGTGTCCAAAATAACATCTTTTGTCCGAGCAGTTTGAGTTGTATCAGCCATTCTAATAAGTGGTCGAAGTAAGAAATTATAGCCAACAAAGTGATCTTCTTCCAATCGAGCTTGAATTTTAGGATCTAGTTCAGCAAAGGTTTTAGGTCTTCCATCAGAATGATTAAATGCTGTTTGCATGTCGACCAAAAAGCCTTCATCGCGCAAAGCATTCTCCATTTGAGTAAAAGGCTTACCTTCAAGAACCCTAAATATCCAATGTTTTTCAGCATCAATATCAGGATGTTCTCCGAGAATCACAGGAATCGTATTCACATAATTTCCCTTAGTCACATACATTGGATCTACCCTGCTCAGATCAGATCCTGCAGGATACGGATAGGCATACATGGCCTTAACAAAATTCGGATTCCATCCAGCAGTACCATCCTCAGAATACTTTTCACTGTACAGGTAAAATGAACACTGATACATCATTTTATCTGATAAAATCGCACTGCGGTGCGATCTCACCGACTGATGATACGTAACGATAAGATATGATCTAACAGCTCTTCTTACATCTCCTTTTGTTATTTCATCTTTTCTATCTGGATATTTTTTTTGTAAGAACAGCATGATGTCTTCAGCTACACCATCAACATCATTATGAACATCTCCCGTGCCTCTTCTTGCTTTAATAGTGCCGGCAACCCAATCATCCATCGCCAGGAAGACATCTTCAAAAAGTGCAACGTCATGCTTGGTTGTACCTCTTTTCGAAGCATCGTATAGAGCAACATCACCTTCTGTTGCAACTAAATTTCCGTCCGCATCTGTCGAGAATCCAAGTGGGTGATCGACCCTTTGAATTTCCATAATCGGATTGGTAATTTCACTTAAGATTTGACCATCTCCTACTTCACTACTTCGAAGTCCATCCTTCATTAGGTAGTTAAGTACGACACCAATTGGCCAATTTTCATCTATATTTAAGTTTGGAAAGGTTCTTGTTCCTTCACCTCTACCAAGAACACCAACTCTATTTGCAGTCCAGCTGAGATGTAAAAACTTTCTTGACACGTACTCTGTTCTGAGTTTATTAAAATCTTCAATTAAATTTTGCTCATGCAGTGTTAAGGTTCGAGTATCTACCGTAACTGCACCAGCAGTCCCTTTAGTTTTTACTGCCTCAGTAAAATCATCTAAGCTACCCAGACTAATTCCAACAATATCCTGAACAAGATTTTGTGATTTTCCAAGTATTTTATCTTGAAATATTGATTTCCATGCTGGGGACGGCTGCTCTTCTCTTTCAATTTCATCAAGTGCAGCAAGCATGGATCTTCGATAAATTTTATAAAATTCAATTTTAAGTTTCTTTTCGAATTCTTCATTGCTTCCGTATGATTCTGCAAACGACTCATAGGCTTGTTGTATAGATTCATATGTCTCCCATACTTCATCGTGATGAGAATCAACAACGTATGTTGCTGTTTGAGTGGCTTTTTCTAATCTTTCTTCAAGCTTTTTAAAGACTGACGTCTTTCTTTCAGATTCAATCTTAGATTTTGTGACTTTTAACAGATCATAATAGACCTTAGTAAGGGTATCAACGTACGTAGTAAGTTGAGCATCTTTGCGTGATTCTAACTCTGTTATTTGACCATTGTAGCTTTCTGCCTCTACTCGAATTTTTTCCAGCTCATCTTCAGAAACACCTGCCGCAACTTTTGTAGTTAAATCAAGCAACTTTCTATAAGTGGTATTAGAATCCATTTGGAATTGAAGTAATGCTGCTTTTTCTGTCACAGATTTTTCAAAACCATTAAAATCAGTTCTTAAATACTGTTCTTTTGCAGCATCACTAAACGAAGGGTCTGCTTGTATAGCGGCCTTAAACTCAGCAAGTTTTTGCTTCAACCTGTCAATTCTTCGATCAATATCTATATCAGACGTAGTGACATCTGCTGGTGGACGAGCAACTTCAGAAGTAAGACTGGAAAGTTCTGTTTTCTTATCAACTTCTGCAACAAAGTCAATATACTCAGCATCTTGTAAGAGTTTGCGAGAGGTTTCAACTTCATTTTCTCCATTTGAAATTATTCGAGAAACTCGTGAGACAACTTCTCGCAAAAAATTAACTCTCTCTTTTTGATCAAGTTGTGTTGAAATCGAATCTAAAGCATCAATCTTTGATGTTATGCCAGCAAGTTTTTTTGTTGTTGTTTTTAGTTCTGCTTCAAACAGATCTATTGAATCATAGGATCCTGGGTCAAACGTTGATCTTACGACAAGTATTGAACTATAAGAGGAGACAACATCAGTAAATAGTTTGTTAGCAACCAGTACTGGTTCAAATGATCTAACAGATTCTTTTAATTGTCCTACTAGCTCTCTTTGAACATCATATTTTTCTTTTTCATCTCCAAGAGACTCAGTTTGAATCCTAAGGTTTATTTCCGCAACAAGTTCGTTAATTTTTTCAACAATCGAATGATCAACCGGATCAATTTTATTTGAATCAATAAGCTCTTGAATATCCGTCTCTTCATCTGCAGCTAAAAGCTCATTAAAGAAATCAAAGTTTTGAGCAAAGCTTGCATCAGAAGCTTTTTGAGTTGCATACGTTAGTCGAGCCAACGCTATTCTCTTCTCTTCATATTCTTGAATCCATGTTTTTTCTTTATTTTCTGGGGCTACGGGAGCTTCAGCTGCAACAGGTTTGGAGGCTACCGGCTCAACATCATCCGCTACAACTGCTGCAGCGGGTTCCACATCTGAAATCTGGGCTGCTAAATAGGGAATCTCTTGCCAATCTGTTTCAATATCACCAAAAAAATAATTAAAATCTGCAAGGCCTGGGTATTTACGTTCATTATCTAGATTCGAATAATCTGTAGTGGCTATCTCATACGAAATGACCATCTGAATATCAGACATTTTGTTAGCAGCTGAAACAAAATCCTTAGCCTTAATAGCATTAACAAGATCAACAACTAACGCCTTGTACTGTTCAGATAGTGGTGTTGATATTGACTCTGATCTACCCATACTCATTAATTATATCATCTTCACTCGATGTTAAACAGGTGTATTGAAGAGTGTAAAATCTGAGCAATTTAGTGACTTAAAAGAAAATTTTATTGCGTTTTCATCAAGTTTTCCTATTGCAACTACACCTAATTGTGAGTAAAGTAATAGAACCTCACGGAATCTGGTGTGAATCCAGAGCTGTGCCGCAACGGTAATGCATCTAAAGTGCTAAGCCCGGTCGGTGAGGAAAAATAAACCGACGAGCATCGGGCATTACTCTTTGTTTCCTCAAGGTAACCGCCCCTGCTCCTCAATCGAGGAGTTTTTTGTTACAAAAAGAATCACGCAACCCTATAAATCAGAAAGAAGCTGTTGTTAGTCAGTTTGATCAATGGGATGCCGCAGCGTATGTGCGCATCGCGGCTTTATCTGAATATCGTGATTTTGATGCACTTTCAACACTGTTAACAGCTAATTTCATTTCGTTTGCCGCTGAATATACTAGAGGTGAAGTAATTTCTGCTTTTCAGATGGACGTCGATCAACAGAATGGACTTCTTGGAATGATGAGTTCTTACACCGCAGGTATTCTTGGTATGGGTGAACATTTTGAAGATAAACTCATCAATCAAAAAAAATCACCAAGTCGAGCCCAAATTGAAACCAACAACATGATTAAACTTGACTTGTGGTCTTCTACCGCACCGGTCGGCCAGTTATTTGTTTGGAACAGTCCTCCTGGGCTAGTCTCAGAGGGATATGCTGGACTTAATTCACATTCATTTATTTTTGTATATGAAAAGACTTCACCTACCACAGTAGTACTTCATCAGTACAGAACATGGATGAGCCTTCAAGATCATTTGGATTTTCAAAAGTTCATTACCCAAAACGAAGGTTTTGATAACTCTTCACGAATAGACTCGCATAAAATAATTAATAACACACAAATCGTTTCACCCAAAGACTTAAACTGTTCCACCACACTTGAATGTGTTTCATTACTAGAAAAAAAAGCCTATTCGTCATCTGATTCCTGGAAGGTTAAACCACACGAAATGCCACAAATTGATGAACAAAAATATGCTCAATTTAGGGACTTTTTATTAAGCCTGTATATTAGCAAAGTTATTCCACTATTACTATCAAAAGTACCCGAAGTTGAAAGTCATACTGACCCACTTTGGATGAATTTTGTTCAGTCAAAAGAATACGCTCAGCTCATTAAGCAGTTGGATATTGCTTTTGGCATTCTCGCCTATCAACCACTCATAAAGTGGGTAGAAGGGAGTGATACAAATAACACAAACAAAACAAACTACTTGAAGTTAATGAAAAGCAATAATACATCAGATCTGCAAATTCAAGACCTTACTCAAGATAAAGTTAAAAATGGATTACTCAAAATATATGATTTAAATGTAAGAAAACTACATGGTCAAAAAATTCAATCTGATCTAGTGGATGAGCATAATTCACTTTCTAATATGCTTCTCTCAACAACTTCAAAAGGCTTAAGCCTTGGACAATGTGGCATAGGCACATTTATTCCAACTAGAATGATGTCAGAACAAATACTTTCTGCTATTCCAGGAATACCAATTCCAACAATTCCAGGCATGCTAACAAGCCTAGGACCAAAAGAAAAAATTGAGGCATTACACTATCTAAACACATTGCAGTATTTACCACTTCGCTTATCTAATGGAGAAACTTGGTTCATTAAAGCAGAACACCACAAGGAATACTCTGATTTCTTTAAATCAAATTCTCTCCAGTTATCTGAAGACGGCATACCCATTGGACCTTGTGGTTGGGCCCTGAGAGGTGACTCTCGCGGAAATGATGATCTGGTTTTAACAAAATCCGAACATGCTCAGCTAGAGGCATTACGTCAAAATCTTAAAAATGATTTGCTCAATAATCCTGAACAAAGTTTTTCTGTTCTTGAAAGTGCCTTTAAAAAAGGTGTCTCAAATAATGAGGACATGAAAAGCTTTGACTATGTATTATTTCTATTAAAAGAATCATTAAAGAAATCTGTGGATGTGAGCGATCTTCTCTTCAATGAGTTCTTCGATTCTGTGAGAATATTAGCTCACCCAATACTTTTATATCTTTCAAAAAAAGTAAATCTTTCAGAGTTTGTGTTAGAACCAGAAAAAACGGCAAAAAAAATTATTACCGTCTTTCAAGCAAACCAAAATGAATTTAAATCACAAATTGCCTCTTTCTCCAAATAATTTAAAGTAAAAAATTAACATGCCAACTTTCTAACTACTGTTTTCCCTGGTATAATCGAATCATGGCAGCCGACAATAATCTTCCAGAAGAAGTCAAAATTAAAGACGTAAAACGACTTAATTCTTCTCTGTCATTAAAACGGAATCGTCCTCAACTTGAAGAAGTACTTAAAGAGCTCCAAAAAGTAGTTCGTAATGAAGAATTACAATCTGGCTTGATTGTTAGAATTCCTCTTGATTCAGATCGCAACATACATGAATTAACTGTTTCTCATTACACAAGAGATGGTGTCCCAATAGAAGAACAGGATGACAATTTTTATTGGTCTGATTATGCGGCAATATTGCTCGACTTAGCTCAAAAATTCAGAAATTCCGCTTCTCGAGAAGCATTTAAAGCATATGCAACAACCGAAAAACAACTTGAGTCTTGGGTTTCTGCTTCTAACACACCGGTTGACGTCGTCGACGAACTAACAACATGGACAAAAAGACATGAAATTGCTGAGCTAGCAAATAAACTAGCTCTTGCTTTTGCAAAAAGTGATGAACCTGAACCAGAAAAAGAAGAAGATGAAATTATTGAGGAAGTAGAAACACAAGAAGCAGCTGAGGATATTAAAATTAAACTCAGAAAAGAACTCAGTGAAAGTAATACCCCCAACACAAGTGACGGTGATGCTGAAGACGACGAGGATGCATCTGAAACACTTCTCAAAAAAGATCAAGTAATTGATCCTAAACGTCCACTCAACGAACAACTTTCCCAAGAACAACTAAAACAATATGGCATTAGTGTCGGCTGGATGACGAGCTTCACTATGCTTCAAATTGCGGACAGCATGGGTGTTGAGATGAGTGACCTTGATCCAGCATTGAGGGCCCAATTAACTGACTACGCTACCCAATATTTAGGTAAAGAAGGTGACCTAGCAGCTCTGCTTTCTGGTAGTCCAACTGCCCGACTCAAAGCTATACGAGGATTAAGCAGACTACTTAGAGAAAAAAACTTTTACGAAAAAAATAATGTTCCTCAATTTAACGAGGTTCGCTCATCTCAAGAAATTTTTGAGAAAAAACTGCATTCAATTATTAATGATAAAAATCCAGTAGTTGATAAAAATGTTGAAAAAATTGTTGAAAGTATAGCGATTACCCATGGTGACAAAGCCATTGGGCTTATTAGTTCATTTGATAAACAAAAAATTGAACTTATATTTGGTCTTTCCGCATATGATTTAACTCCTGATCAAGTTGAAGCCCTTAAGGGAACTCTTGTTTCATTTGTTGAAATTAGAGTGTCTGAACTCACACTACATACACAAGAAGAAAAAACTAAAGATGGTCTTATTGGTGATGCAGACCTGGGCTCTGCTGAATCAGTTGAGTTGATCAACAGTGTAAGAAACACCATTACTTCTCATGCATCAAGTGGTGATGAAAAGGGTGAACTTACTGCAGATGCAATTTCAACTACAAGTGATAAAACAGGAAAAAAAATTCAACGTGCTCTTGAACAAAATGAAAAAATATTTGGATTAACTTGGCGCAGCCTTAAACCTGAAGAACAGGCAGTTGCAATGGCACTACTGGGAGCATATTATCCAACCCCAGATGGCAAACATCCTCCTGAGGGATATCCCATGCCAATTAACATTGCTGAACTCGATCCAAAATTTTTAAAAAAGTACACTCAAATAATTATTGATGAACAAACAGTCGCTGAAGAAGCGCAACTTGAGCAACTAGCAATAGCTCAAGAGATGAACGAATATGTTGTAACCGTTCAACGAGCTGAAACACTATCCCTTCACATTCGAAACGAGTTCGTAATTCAAATTGATGAAAAAGTTTTAGATCAGATGCATGAGCAAGTGCCGCTCGATCAACAAAGCTTGCAAGAAATGGTCGTCTCACAGCAACAAATCTCATCGGGCGGAGACTCAAACAAAAAAACTGGATCAGGTTCTGATAATGTCGCTGCCGCTACCGGAACAGCATCAAAGCTTTCGGGCGCATTTAAGGCAGCAGCTGGTAACCCAGCCTCAAGCAAAATCAAAACCGAAGCTGCAAAAAAAATTGCAGAAAAACTTGCTATGGGTACCGGAGTGGGTACTGCAGTTGTTGCTGGAGCTCGAGCACTTGAATTACTTATTGGTAAAGAAAATACAAAAAAACTAGCCCTAGCCCTAACTGGTCTCACTGCTGGCGCTGTTGGCGCCCTGATCTATAAAACCATTCAAGCCCTTCAAACTGTGGGAGGTATGATTGGAGGAGTTGCTGGTGGAATTATAGGTGGCGTACTTGGAGTTGGAAGCCCACTCGCTATATTTTTAGGAGTGTCTGCTGGCGCCAACGCAGGTCTAGCCGCCCAAAATTGGTTCATGAACCTCATAGGCAAGGGCCCAGCCACTGGTACTGCTAGCGCAGGGCTCAGCGCTCCCTCATTTGGAGCAAACTCCGTCTTTGGCAGCGGAACAAGCGCTACAACACCTCTCCAAATTGCAAAAGGTACCCAAGCAGCAGCAAATGGGGTTATTCAAGGAACAGGCAATGCTGTACAGGCTGTTACTAACATCGGTCAACAAGCCGTTGCTGGATCCACCGCGACAGCAACTGCTCCTGCGGCTGCAACAGTATCGGGACTGCAAGCTGCTGCAGCAGCTACTGGTTCATTTTTAACCTCACTTCCCGCAATCGCAGTGGGGACAAGTGTTATTTTGCCTGGATTTATGACATTGATTGTTTTTATGGTCATCATGGGTGCTTTTTTGGTACCGATGCCCTTTACCATTAGTAAAGGCACTCCAACTGTCTCTAAATACGCAACTATAGTAAAAACACCAACGCCTGATGAAATTGACAACAATGAGGAAAAGGACATTTCATACGAAATTAAAATACTTCCCAAGCCTGGCTATGCCCTGCAAATTAAACGCGTCACTGACGAATTTTTGGTTCTTGGCGGTGAGGCAACAGTTCCAGACTCTCCGCTAACTATTGATAACTTTGATCAAGAAAAATTTTCAACCGTTCAAACAGCTGAATATACGCTGCCAATTTCTGGTGAAGATGCATTGGTAATTAATACCGTTACCTTTGTTGTTGACGTATATGACGGCAGCGGAAAGCTCCTAATACAAGGAGAAAGTATCTCGGCACTCGGTATGTTAATTATAGGAGATCCTCCGATTGGATGTTTTGAGTTTGCCCCTGCTGATCAACCAACAGAATATAAAAATGACGCTGGCCAAACTATCGTAAATACCTCCGTTGAGTGGACTAAAGATGACATTATAAAATTCCTAAGAGCATTTATTAGCAAGGTTGGAACTAATCCCAAGTACTTGTCACTTCTCTGTGAAAAAGGCGATATTTCACTACATAAATGGCCACCAAGCCCTCAAGGATACTATGGTTGGAGAGTGAACACCGAAAAAATTGGTTTTTACGGTGACTTCTTTAATTCAAGCGTGGAATGGATGGAATACACCATAGTCCATGAAACTGGGCATATGATAAATGCTAGAAACCAACCAGCTGTTCCATCAATGCCAGATTTACAAACACAATTCAAAGCAATTCAGACCTCTCCGCTTCCCGGAGATTCCGGCTGCTTTACCTATCCAGTTCCGGGTAACTGTTCAGAGGGTGAAGCATTTGCAGAAGCTGTTGTAGACTATGTTGTCTGGCAAACACTCAGCTTCAGCAATGATGGCTGGACAGGCATGTTCCCATTCAAGTCTCGCTATCCGGTAGAATATGCATGGATTCAAGAAAATATTTTTGGAGGGATAGAATACTAATGCAACAACAAAATGCCCACAAATACCAGAATCAAGCGTACGAGCAATCAAAGCAACCAAAAAAAAATAAATATACAAAAATTATTTTCATCTTTTTAGCTGTCTTGGCAGTGTTGCTGGTAATCGCATCAGCAGTTCAACAGTTTATTCCCATTGAAGAACCTCCCGTTCAAGAAAACACATGGCAAGGCCTAACTCCTGGATTTAAACTGACTCCAAAACTGCTCGAAGAGTTAGGAAAACCTCTCGAAGTTGAGAATCTACCAGCTGAAAAACAACATATTACCTATTCCTCTGAACATTTTGCAGCCTATCATAATGAGATACTCGTAAATAAAGAAGGAATTGTCGAATTTATTCAGATTCCAGCAAAGTTCGATGAAAACAATACACTTTCAAACTACATCACTCTCTATGGTGAGCCCGACTTTGAATTATTCGCACCTCAAGTGAATGAAAATGTTAAAGCACACGTATTTTTAGATGAAGGCTTAGTAATTGTTGCCAACATCTCAAATAAAGTTATTAATCAAACTTGGCATTTTGAACCAACCGACACAGAAACCTTTATGCTCAACTGGGGGCGTCAATTAAGCACAGAAGCAACTCAGCCAGAGGCTTTTCCTCGCTAATAGTGTCTGAGCACTGCTAAAAATGAAACATCACACGAGACTAGAATTGTTGGACAATTTCCTGGTATGATGAACACATCGAAGTAGAGGCTGCCCTATCATGAGAGAACATCCAATTCCTCAAGACATCACCGGTTATAAATTCCATATTATTGGAAGCATGACTCTGAAGCAATTTGTTGAAATTGCTCTGGGTGTAGGTCTTGCTGCTCTTTTTTACTCTACAAATCTTCCCGCGGCTATTAAATATCCCCTTATGCTCTTTTCCGGGGTTTCAGGTGGACTAATCGCATTTTTACCCATTGAAGAACGGCCACTTGATCACTGGATTCTCACTTTTATTCGAGTTATGTATAAACCAACTCAATTCTTTTGGAAACGAGAGGCTCATGTTCCGGAAGTTTTTAGTTTTACACCAAATATGTCTAGTCCTCGCACCGAGATGGACGTTGATCTAGGCCCAGTTAAAAAAGAACGTATCCGTGAATACTTAACATCTGTTCCCAATGTTGAAGACCCTTACTCATTTGATTCAGATGAAATCGATCGAATGAATGCAATTCTGGGTACTTTTTCAAGCGTTAAGTCAGATCCAACTACAGCTAAATCAAGAAGAATCACCAAGCCCAAACTTGGAGTGCGCGTGCGTAACTTACGACCATTACACCAAGAAAATGTTGTGTACTCAGCTGAAGGACAAGCACTACCTCAGCAAAATGCTACTCATGCTGTTGGAGCAGTTCCCAGCTCAGACTCAGCCCTAACTGATATGTACACGCAACGCAATGTCCTTGCAAAACAACAACAAGATGCCAAAGATGTAGCTCAAGAAATCGCCATTCCCGAAACGCAACTCATTGCTGTTGTTGATCCAAACAAACAAGCTGTGGAGGCTGAAACAGACACTACTTCTACACCAGCTGAAGATTCAATGACCTTTATGGGTAATGAAGCATACGGCACAAAAAATGATCAAACGATGGCTGACCAGGCTGAATTCAACACAAATCTACCTTTCCCAGAATCTCCAAGTGAACCAAATAAACTCGTTGGAATGGTGCTTTCTCCAAATAATGAGCTCATTGTTAATGCCATAATCGAAATTTTGCAACAAGATGGCACAGTTGCCAGAGCTGTTAAAACAAATGCGCTCGGTCAATTCTTTGTGACCACGCCGTTAGCAAACGGGAATTACACCATAACAGTCGACAAAGATGGCTTCTCTTTTGAACCAATGAGTATTCAATTAACCGGAGACTTGGTACAACCAATTGAAGTTCGAAGTTTGAGTTGAGCGTAGCCGCTAAAACAGCTAAGATACAAGTATACAAAAATGACTGAAAATATTTTACACTCAACCACTCAAAAATTTCTTGATATTTTCGATATTACTAATAACATGGTAATTCTCAAGGATGGTACCTGTTCTCTTATTATTCAAGTTGATGCAATGAACTTCGGTTTGCTTGCTGAAGAAGAACAAGACAGCATCATGTATTCTTATGCAGGATTACTCAATTCTCTTAACTATCCAATTCAGATTATTATCCATTCACAAACAAAAGACGTAACTAGCTATCTTCAAATTCTCAAAGACCAAGAAGATCAATCAACATCTCGAACACAGCAACAGCGAATCCGTCGCTATCGAGAGTTTGTCGGTAATTTAATTAGAGAAAGAAATGTTCTTGATAAAAAATTCTATGTGGCACTTTCAGCAGCGCCTATCGAGCTGGGAATTTTACCTGCTCAGAGTATCATGCCTGGTCAGTCAAATACCTCAGCTATTAACCCCGAGCAACGCACTGCTGTAATTGAAAAGGCTCGCAATTTACTTGAACCAAAACGAGATCACTTACTTGCCCAGTTTGGAAGAATTGGACTTTTTGCTAGACAACTAGCAACTCAAGAGATCATTCAATTTTTCTATGTAAGCTATAACCCAGAAGCGGCCGAGGGGCAGCAAATTTCTGACACTAGTAATTACACCACTCCAATGGTCACAGCTGGAGTTGAAGGAGCCACGATGAACGACGCTCAAAACCCAACCATGAATCAGCCTGTTCCTGTTGCCACAGCGGCAGCTACAGCTATTCAAGAACAAGAAGCTACTCTCCCAGGAGCTCTTCCAACACCCGTTCCTGAACCTGCAAGTATTCCTGCCCAGCTATCACCCGATTTCCCAGTAACACTTCCTTCTGAAATAACGCTTCCTCAAGAAAGCACTTCTTTTCCAGCTCAAACGGCAACAACTCAAGGCTATACGCCAACTCAAATGCCAGCAACACCTACTCCTGTAGACGATGCCCAAACACAACCTGAAGTTGCTGTCCAGCCAACTGAAAGTCCTGCACCGGCGACACCAGACCCCCTAGCATCACCCGAGCCAGTAGCTGTTACTCTAGCTGAACCCACTGCTTCAACAGAACCAATTCAACCAGAACCAACTAATGCTATTGAAAAACCAACAGACACAACTGTTCCATCACAAACAACAACTCCAACTGAAACAGCAACTATTGAAGAGGCTGAACCTACTGTTTCTGAAATACCTGTCGCTGTTCCTCAATCTCCAATCAAGAGTTCTCCTTCAACACCAAAACCTGCGGTTGTAGGGCCAACGCTTGCTTCCACAACTGGTTCATCTGATCTACCAAAACCCACACTACCCAATATGCAACAAGCTGCACCTTCACCAATAAGTGCTGTTGTTCCTGATGCCGGTGCTGTTATGAACACAACCAGTCCAGATAAAGCAGCTTCACTGGGATCACCAATCGAACCAATTTTTGAGATACCCACTACAACGGAACCTGTTCAAGCAGCAACACCAACTAACGACCAAAAATCTGGAGCAGACCTTCCTCCTCTCCCAGAAATCTAGTAAGATAGAACCTAATGCCCGACTTAAGCTCACTACTACCATTTGGAAAGAAAAAAACTGCTGCTCCAGCAGAAGCTACTCCTGAAGCAAAAGAGCTTGAAAAACAAAAGCGCGAACTCGAAAAACTGCAAGAGTTCTCTCGAGGCTTAGTCACTATTCAAGACATTATTGCTCCTGAAGCCATTGAAGTTGACTTCACTTTTCAAAAAATTAATGAGACCTTTACCCGGACACTGTTTGTGGCGGGGTATCCCCGATCCGTTCCAGCTAACTGGCTTTCACCACTTATTAACTTTCCTCATCAGATAAATGTTTCAATGTTTGTGTATCCTGTCGATTCAGGTGAAATTCTTGACAACCTCAAAAGAAAAATTACTGAAATGGAAGCTGAAATCCAATCAGACCTTCGTGCCGGTAAAATCTCAAACATTAATACTGAAGTTAAACTTGAGGACGCTCGCTACATTCGTGAAGAATTGGCAAAAGGTTCTGAAAGATTCTTTCAATTTGGTTTGTACGTAACTATTCAGGCAAAAGATAAAGATGAACTCGATAGAGTTACTAAAGCTATCCAGTCTACGTTGGGTTCTCTCTTAATTGTTTCTAAAAAAGCCACGCTTCAAATGGACGATGGTTTTAAGTCGACGCTCCCAATGGGTGTGGACAAGCTCCAAGTTACTCGAAACATGGATACCACATCTCTTGCAACAACCTTTCCCTTCACATCAAGTGAACTCACCATGGAAACCGGAATCATGTATGGCATTAACGAGCATAATGAATCATTGATCATCTTTGACCGCTTCAAAATGGAAAATGCCAACATGGTCATCTTCGCAAAATCTGGTGCTGGAAAATCATATACCGTTAAACTCGAAATTCTCAGACAACTTATGTTTGGTGCAGAAGTGATTGTACTTGATCCGGAACACGAATATGAAGATCTGGCAGTAGCTGTTGAAGGGCAATACATTAACTTCACGTTTAGTTCTGAATCTAAAATTAATCCATTCGATCTTTCCAATCTGTATGAAGAAGGTGAAAACGAACTCGGCCAAAAAATTATATCTCTCCATGGGCTCCTTAAAGTTATGTTGGGAGTAATGTCTGCTCAGCAAGAAGCCTTGCTTGATAGAGCACTTGTTGCAGCCTATAAAGCAAAGGGTATCACCCCGGATCCGGCTACTCAAACAAACGAGCCACCACTCATGGAGGACGTCTACAAAGCACTTATTGGTATGGAAAATAATGATGCCAATGATATCGCTGCCCGCCTTGAAAAATTCATTACTGGATCTTTTAGAGGTATCTTTGATCAAAAATCAAACATAAACATTACCAATCAGTTGACTGTCTTCTCTGTTAAAGAAATGGAAGAAGAAATGCGTCCAATTGCCATGTATATGATTTTGGACTTTATCTGGACTCGTGTGAAAAAAGATCTCAAAAAACGCATTCTCGTTGTTGATGAGGCCTGGTACTTTATGAAACATCCAGATTCAGCTTCATTTATTCACTCTATGGTGAAACGCGCTCGCAAATACTACTTAGGCATCACGACTATTACTCAGGACGTTGAAGACTTTATCCATAACGATTACGGAAAAGCAATTGTTACAAATGCTTCGATTCAATTCTTAATGAAGCAGTCAACTGCTTCAATCCCCGTCTTAGCTGAAACATTCTACCTATCACAAGGAGAGCGACAGCTTCTCGTCACGGCCGATGTGGGTGAAGGTATTTTCTTTGCAGGTCAAAACCATGTAGCATTGCGCGTTGTTGCCTCTGATGAAGAACATCAACTCATTACCACAAACCCTGAAGAAATATATAAACGACAACAAGCAGCAAAAGTTGCTGCGGCCGATAACGTACATCCACCTCAAGCACAAACACCCAATCAGCCTGCTGCTCAACAAAAGCTTCAGCAAAAGATGCAAACGGACACAACTGAGCGAAAATCGCAAAATCTCTATTCGATAGATGATTACGCTCCGCCTGAGAAATAATCAGTTTTCCTATACAACAATCTATTTCGCCCCTTGCACAATGTGGAAAACTTTTTGTATAACAAGGTAGTTTTGAATGAACAAAATGTATCATTCACTAGCCTGCCCCAAATTAGTATTACCTACGTTTTAGATACGAGATATCATGTCTTTGCTTTCAGCTGGCCTCACTACTGCTCAAGTTCAAAAAATTTGGAAACAGGTCTGTGCCGAACTCCAGTTGCAGCTTTCACCAGCTGTATTTAATACTTGGATCGTCTCGAATCCCCTCACCCACATGATTTTTTTAGATGAGTCTGAAGCACTGGCCACAATTACCAGTCCCACAGCCTTTCACTCTACAAACCTTAAAAAAAACTTACACCTCCAAATTAAACACTGTCTTGATAAACAAACAGGCAGAAACTGCAACATCGAATACAAAATTGGTGATCCAAGCAGTGCTTTTGAGTCCCCTTCTGGAAATAACCAATCTCAGCAGGGTTTTCAGGGTTTCGAAAGCATTAAAAATGATCTTACTCAAGAGCCTCGACAAGAGGAAGCACAAAGTTACTCGCACTCAATGGATTCTGGGTCTCATTCTCCATCTATTCATGCCAACTACAAAGAAACGTATTCTCAAAACAGACCGCCGGCTTTTGCCCAATCAAATCAGAGCAGCTCCTCTCCACGCGCAGAGAATCTTTTTTCAGAACAAAACCTATCATCAGCACAAACAGATCGCGTGGGAGCTATTTCTCGCAAAGTGGGGCTTCGCAGTGATTACACCTTTGAAACATTCGCCGTCTCAACCACAAATGAAATGGCCCACGCAGCTGCTACAGCAGTCTCAAACAGGCCTGGCTCTGCCTATAACCCACTCTTCCTCTATGGAGGAGTAGGCGTGGGAAAAACGCACTTAATGCACGCTATTGGCAATAACATTCTAAAAAATGATTCCAATATGCGTATAATTTATTCAACTGGTGAAGAGTTCACTAATGAAATTGTGCATGCTATAAGAAATAAAAAAGCTAATCAATTTAAAGCAAAATTCAGATCTGCTGATGTGCTGCTTATCGACGACATTCAATTTATTGCAGGCAAAAATGCCGTTCAGGAAGAATTTTTTCATACATTTAATGCTTTAACCAAAGAACTTCACCAAATTGTTTTAACCAGTGATAGACCGCCTCATGAAATGACTTTGCTCGAGGATAGATTAAGATCTCGATTTGAAGCAGGCCTTATGATCGATATTGGTCAACCGTCCTTCGAGTTACGAACCGCAATTCTACTTGTCAAAGCAAAAGCAGCTCGCATGGATATTCCTATTGAACTGGCTAAAATAATTGCTTCACAAGTCGAGAGCGCCCGGAAAATAGAAGGAATTATTACTAGCATTAGATCTGAAGTCGAACTGAAGAGAAGAACTATTTCACCAGAACTCATTCAAGATATACTTCGAGTAGAGATTACCGATAAACGTCCAACTATTAAAGTCACTCCTTCCGAAATTATTAGAACAGTTGCTAATCATTACAAGCTAAAGCAAACCGCTATTAAAGGAACCAGACGATCAAAACCGTTAGTGACGGCTCGTCACATTGCTATGTATTTGCTCAAAGAAGACTTATCTTTGCCTCTCACAGAAATTGGAAAATGGTTTTCTGGACGTGATCACACCAGTGTCTTACATGCTGTTAAAAAAATAGATAAAGAAATGTCTATTAACGATGTTGTTCAGCAAGATATATCTGCCTTAAGAATGACTTTGGCGGCTATATCAAGATAAAGTTTTGACATAAACAAACTTATCCACGGATGTGGAAAACTTAGTGGAAAAGCAAGTGGATACTGCGTGAATAGTTGTTAACAAAATGGTACCATGTGAATAACTTTGGAAAAGTTTTCCCAATTTTCAACGTTTTTACAGAAAAGTTATTCACAATTGCCCTTGACTGAAATCCACACGCAATTCACAGATGGCTACCAGATCTAAAATAGAGGTTATGCACGAATCTAAAATCACCTACTACTACAACTACAAGATATATATATTAGAATAGTTAGAAGAAACATGAAAACATATATACTGCAAGAAAATTTAAATAAGGGGTTATCGTATCTTTCAAAGGCTATTCCATCTAATCCTCAATTGCCAGTTCTCTCTTCAGTTTTATTTGAAGCAACAACTAGTGGCTGTGTTATTTCTGCAACTGATCTTTATTTTGGAGTTCGTGTTCATTTACAAGCTTCTGTTGAAACAGAAGGAACGATTGTTATTCCAGGAAAACAATTTAAAGAATTAATTTCTTCTATGGGAAACGGCAAGTTAACACTTGAGTTTATAGAAGGTACACTCAATATCCTTTCCGAACATTCAAAAACCAAGCTTCAATGCCAAGCAGCTGATGAATATCCTCAATTTCCTCAAGTTGAAGGTGAAACCTACACCTTTGATACGGAGCAATTACAGTCTATTGAACAATTTGTTGGCTTTTCTGCTTCGACAGACCAGGCTAGACCAGTGCTTACTTCAATACTCTTTGAACCTACCGAAAACGGGCTACTCACCGTTACAACGGACGGTTTTAGACTCAGCACCTACAAAGTCGCTAATGCAGTAGGTAGAGCGACCTCAACCCTACTTTTACAGTCTAAGGCGCTTCACGAAGTGAATAGAATTGTGCAACAGGTTTCAGAAAAGACTGTTTCATTTGTGGTTTCTCAAGAGTTAAAGCAAGTGTATTTTGCAAGTGGAGATGTAGAAATTTATATGCGCCTGATTGAAGGTGAATATCCCCCCTACCAGAAAATAATCCCCAGTGTTTTCACTACTGAAGTAACTTTTTCTTCTGGTGAACTTGACGATAATATTAAACGAGCGCTCATTTTTGCGCGAGATATTTCAAATATTATTAAATTTTCAATTGAAGCCGACAAAGTTACTATTTCAGCGTCCTCTCCTTCTCTTGGAACCTACTCGGGCGAAATTCCAGGAGTTAAGATTACCGGCGAACCACTCGAAATTGCATTTAATGCAAAATATGTACAAGATATTCTTAAGGCAACAAAAAGTGACTCAATTTGGTTCGGAATGAGTGAAAGTCTTAAACCAGTACTTTGTAAAGTTACCGATGTTCCAGAAGCTGAATATGTGATTATGCCTTTTAAGGTAAATGGATAATCAAAAAAAAGATCATTTTAATTTCCTTGATGGTATCTTACACTTTTCAAAAAAAAATTCCCTGGTATAATAGCGATCTATGCCAAAACGAACCTGGAATCCAAAAAAATTAAAAAGAATGCGCAAGCATGGTTTTCTCAAGCGTTTAGCTTCAGCTGCTGGTAAAGCAATTTTGAAGAGACGCCGAGCAAAAGGCCGCGCAAGTCTAGCAGTAGCTAAAAAGATTAAGTAACCCTGTCATGCTGCCCAAGCAGTATTCATTCAATCTTCGTCAAGAACGAGGCTTTTTCGAAAAAGCTAAGAAGGTCTTTTCACAAAAATTTACGCTGTTTTATATTCCTGCTCCTCATTTCGGGACAGTCGTTGTTGTGCCTAAAAAAAGAGTGGCTCTTGCAACGGGTAGAACTGCAGTAAAGAGAAAGATAACTGCAGCAATTGAAAAGATTATTCCAGAAGTAGATCTTAATTCCTCTAGCTTTTTTGTATGTTTAGTGGCAAAATCGGCAGCGGTAACTGCTCCAAGAGAACTGCTAGAAAAAGAACTACTCAAAGCGTTTAGTTCACTACAGAAAGAATGAAACTTCGTTCTAAGTCATTGATAGTCTTATTTAAAGCTTATCAAGTAGCACGAAGTATTAGATACACCGTGTTAACATCAGTGTTTGGGATAACAATACACTGTAAACACACACCAAGCTGTGGCACCTATTTATTTAGAGCCATGCAATCAGAAGGAATTATTAAAGGAGGAATAAGGGGGTTGCGACGAGTTTTGACTTGTTGGTAACACTTTAGAAAGATCTTATGGACATTCTCACATCGGGATTTATTCAACTATTATCACTTTTAGCTCAACTCACTGGAAGTTTGGGATTAGCTATTCTTGTTTTTACCTTTTTAATTAGAAGTGCACTCATTCCGCTCTCTTTACCAACGCTTAAAGCAACTAAAAAAATGCAAGATCTTCAACCAGAAATTGCTAAACTTAAGAAAAAGCATGGAAAAGATAAAAAAGAGTTACAACAAGCTCAAATGGAGTTATATAAAAAATATAATGTTAATCCTTTAGCTGGATGTATCCCTCAATTATTGCAATTTGCTGTGCTTATTTTCTTATATAAATCATTATTATCATTTTTAAATGATCCTTCTTTGACGTTAAGTACCCATTTTTTATGGCTCAACTTGACTCAACCAGACAATAGCTATATTTTGCCAGTCTTAGCTGGTGCAACACAACTTATTTTGTCACTCATGATTGCCCCAGGTGCCGAAAAAAATGACCTCGTTCCAAACGACAGTAAAAGCAAAAAAATTCAAAAAGAAAATAAAAAAGAAGAAGATTCAGCCGAGATGGCACAGTCAATGCAGCAGCAAATGATGTTTATTATGCCAATAATGACAGGATTCTTTGCCTTAAAATTCCCTTCAGGCTTAGCGCTCTACTGGGTAGCAACAACGGTTTTTAGTATTGGACAACAGTATTATGTATCTGGATGGGGTGGCATCGTTACCTACTCTCGCCGTTTAATTGAGAAATTCCAGAAATAAATTTGTATCGACATATATTTACAAGGAGAGAAAATCATGACAATTGATTCATTCTTAACACAATTATCTGAACACTGCGGAATAGAGTCAGATGATATGACAGTAACAGTTGTAGAAGATGGTGAATATCTTCGTGTTTCCATTCAAGTTCCTGAAGATGATTCAGGAATTTTTATTGGGTATCACGGCGAAACACTCGATTCTATTCAGCGCATGGTGCGGATAATTTTTCAAGAAGAATTTCCTGAACATAAAATAATGGTAAATCTAAATGATTACCGTGAACAACGTGAAGACAGACTAAGTGAAATCACCGAGTCTGTGGCTGAGCGAGTGCTTGAAACAGGTGAAAAGTACACCTTCAATTCATATTTCCCAGCTCATGAGCGTTTTGTTATTCATTCATGCTTGGCAAAAAATGAAAAATATGGTGAACTTGAAAGTATCTCAGAGGGTGCTGGCAAGAATCGAAAACTCACTATTCAACTCAAAAAGTAAGCTTTCTGGATACACAAGTACAAAGTCTAGAAATTTCGAGAGGATACTAATGGAATTACATATTTTTACCGACGGTGGATCTCGAGGAAACCCTGGGCCAGCAGCAATTGGTGGTGTTGTATATGCAGACGTCAAAAATGGCGAAGTGGTGCATGATTTTTCAGAGTATCTGGGAGTTGGTACCAACAATGAAGCTGAATATACAGCTCTTCTAACTTCAGCCCAGTGGGTATCACAATATGTTTCTAATAATTCTGTCGAAAAGTGTACTTGGAATCTAGATTCCAAGTTAGTTGTCGAACAAATTCAAAAACACTGGAAAATTAAAGAACCACGGATGAGGGTTTTTGCAGAACAATGCTGGCACCTTTTGGATGGTCTTGGTTGTGACTGGAAAATTCAGTATGTACCTCGAGCTGAAAACGCTGTGGCTGATTCTCTTGTTAATCAGGCACTTGATGCTCAAGCAGCCTAAGTTTCACTTTTATGGTATTGGTCTAGTTTGATCTGTTCTTCTCAAGGGCGGTATATTTTACACCTACATTGCTTTCAACAATTTCATTACAATGGAAGATGAAAGAAGATATGGTGCCCCAATTAGTCACACAATTAGACTTAGATGCGCCACTCGTTGTAGTGGTTGGACAGGCTAGTGCTTTGCGAAGCGAGGTATCTCGAGCTGTATCTGGAATGGGTTTGCACACTATTGTGTGTTCGGAAACAGAAATACAAACGACAGTTGATGAAGCGTCACTGGGATATGCATATAAAATAATTTGGCTAGTGTCCCCGCTTGAATACTTCACTCAACACGTACAAAACCTAAAAAATTACATAGAACCATTTTCAAAAAAAGTTATTATTGTTCAGCCAATTATGGATGGCGTCGTCACGCAGTCAGACAGTGTTTTTCACACCACCTGGAAAAAAGTTACTGAGTTGCAGCGAGAAATTATTTTGGATATAAATGCAGTTTTTGATAATTCGTTGTTTATTTTTGCCAAAAACCTTTTTGGAACTCCTCTTTTCCCATTAGAAATATGTTCAATACATGTCAATAAAAACATTATGTATGATCCTGGAGTTCAGTTGTCGTTACTCTCAATCGAGGCGTTTGTACAGCGAGCAGTTCCCTTATTTTTTAAGCCAGCACCCCAACATAGTTTCTGTTTTTCTGGAGAGTCTGTACACAGTTCTCAATTAGTTGAGGAAATAACGCAGTTGTTTGGTTCCTATTATCAACTAGATTTAGTTATAAAACATGAAAAAACTGAGATTATTTCGAGTATTCCTTTTGAAGTATCTGAAATAACCATAAAATACATTTCAAGTGCTAGCATTACAGACGAGTTTGTTCGTTCTTGGAAAGATGCCCCCTCAAAACTGAATTCGTATATTCCGAGTATTCAGCTTCGCAATACCCAACCTCAAATAGTTCAAAAATATGTTGAACAAAACTTCGAACCTTTCGTCCAAGCAGATGTTAATGATGAGCCCGATGTGCTACCAGACAAAAATGTACAAATTGAGGCTGAAGTAACAGCCGTTCCTCCACAAGAAAAATCAGTAGCTTTTAAAGAGACTTTTATAGTTGAAACAGAAGAAACAGACACCGTAATTAGAGCCAGTGATGAAGGTATTTTTATTACAACCGAAACAGAAACAAATAGTACAGAAACTAAAAAAAATCAAGAAAATCTTGATATAAACACCGAGTTGTCTCGCATTTTTAAGGAGCCTCGAACAGCAGTAAGAGTGGCTCGAGTCGAAAGTATGGCTCACACAGAACTAAAACATACCGGTAAATCAAAAAGAAAAAAAGTGTTATTTTATGGAGGTCTTGGATTTATTGGTGTTGGTTTTGGTATTGCTACTCTGATTGCTGTATTTATAGGCACCCAGTTTATGGTTAAAAGACAGCTGCTAGCTGTTGCCAAGACTGCAGTGCAACAAACAGTAGATCGGCAATCTTGGAGCAATCTCCAAAAAATGGCTTCGTTTCTAGAAATTCAAGCAAAATCATATGGTACGATTTTTGATCTCGCACTGATTAGTGATGCAGAGCACCTGGTTGCTGTTACTTCTCAGTTGAGCGAAGTGTCATTTCTTCTCGAGGACATGAAGGAAACTTCTCAAACGATGTATTATCGACTTATGGGACTAGATGAAGGATCAGTATTTGAAGTTTCATCAGATCTTTCATCAAAATCAGAGACAGCATATGAAAATCTTTCGTTAGTAACAGCTGGTATCGATCAAATTCCATTTGGTGAGGATGATACTCAAAAAACAGCCATACTTACCGATTATCAGCTCAAGATTGAGGCTATGAGGAATGGGTTAATGACACAGCACCAAATTTTGCCACTCATGCAAGATTTATTTGGTGGTACCAAAAAGACCTATCTCATTCTCTTTCAAAATGAACAAGAACTCCGGCCGACTGGTGGATTTATTCAAGCCGCTGCTGTGGTTACATTTAGTGAAGGACGCCTTATTTCTTCTCAAGTATTTAGCAGTTATGACATTGATGCTTTGGTTTCAGGTACTGTTGCCCCACCCGATGATTTACCTACCTATTTGGGTGAGCAGCAATGGTATTTCAGAGACAGCAACTGGAATCCCGATTTTACTCAAGCAGCAGCAAAAGCTTCATGGTTTATGACGAAAGCTGCTGGCGGCAAGATTGATGGTGTGATTGCACTTGATCTCAAATCAACAGGAATGATGGTTGATGCACTTGGCCCTCTCGAGATTGCTGAACACAACGAAGTAGTTACCTCTAAAAATCTCGACGCACTTATGGAACATCATTCAGAAAAACTGCTTGTAAAGGGTACGACAGAAAAAGCATACTCAGTGCTACTTCTTGAACGTTTACTCGATAAAATTAAAACAGCACAACCTGAAAAGATCTCTGGATTTCTCACAGCTGTCCACGATGGTCTCCAGCAAAACGAAATCTTGATATCAAGTACAGATACCTCTGTCCAAGATCTATTAACTACAATGGGTTGGACAGGATCTTTGGTCAAGCCAGAGTGTCCAATGCAATTCTCTTCTGAAGTGTGTACTGTCGACACAATTGCCCAAGTTGCTGCAAACACAGGTGTGAATAAAGCAAATTACTATCTTGAAGAAAATATAGATCATACAGTTGAGTTGCTTCCAGGAGTTGCCCAACACACTCGGACCATCCAGATTGAAAATACTGCAGACATAAATGCCTGGCCAAAGGGCGATTACAGAGCATACTATCGCTTCTACTTGAATTCCAGCGCTCAAGTTTCAGATGTGATTGTAAATAATAAAAAACTCAGCAAAAGTGAGTTGACGGAACGTATTGAACAAGGCAGAACAATGGTGGGTTTCTTAGTAATGGTGCCAATTCAGGCTCAGACAGAAATAATACTTAAATACTCGGTTCCATTGTCTGGTGAAGCCGGGTATTCATATGCGTTTTTTGATCAAAAGCAACCCGGAACAGATATTCCAACAACGGTTACCATTGTCCCCTTCTCTGGTCTAAAGCCTGCTAAGATTGCTCCTCAAGCTGAAGTTACCCCAAGTGGCATTGTATTTGAGACTGAGCACCGCGATTCTCACGGTTTCTATGGTGTTGAATTCAGATAGCTGTTGCTTCAGTCCCCTCCCCTTTTTAAAGGTTTTAAACGTCTTAGAACGACAAAAATAACATGAACGTAACGCTGAATTGCTCTTTTTTAATACAATGGTAGTAAAAACTATAAAAACAGGGCATCTTTTGGATGCCCTGCTCTCTTTTTTTCTGTATAAAAGAAGTTTATTCTGAAGCTTCTTCTGATTTAGCTTCTTCGGTTGATTCAGCTGCCTTTTCAGTTGTAGCCTCTTCACTAGCTGCTGTTTCTTCAGTCTCTTCCTCTTCTTGTACTGCAACATGTTGGAGCACAACGATTGTTTCAGACTCTGGATCGACGTCTTCACCAAGAACAAGAGTGATCTTTGAAGTATCAAACTTAAGATCAGCTAAGGTAATGGTTTGACCAACCTCAGTAAGGGTACTGATATCGATTTCGAATTTTTCTGGCAAGTTCTGTGGAAGTGCTTCAACTTCAACATCTTGTTTAACTTGAGTTACGATGGTATCTCTGACTTCATTTTCACCAACAAGTTCGATTGGCACGTCTGCTGATACAGCCACGTTCAAGTTAACACGTTTGAAGGCAACATGAAGAACTCTGTTCCCGACACTCATTTCTGAAACTTCATCAATAAGTACTGGTTGTTCTTTAGCATCATCAATTTTAACGTAAATAAGTCCCGTGTCCCCTACTTCTTCATACAGCTTTTTAAAAGCGTTTGCCTCGCAGAATATAGACTCTGATTCTTTACTTAATCCATATACGTTTCCAGGGATAAATCCCCCGACACGTAATGAGTTCATCTTAGTTTTTTTGTCACGAGCTTTTGTGTGAAATACAATTTTTTTATTTCCCATATAATCTTTCCTTACCTATTACAGTGTTTCGTTTGTACCTGTATTCTACCATCTAGTCTGAAATACACCAGACTCCCTCATAATAAAACCTATAATATATAGTTATTATGCTTTAAGCAAGTAGGAATTTTAAAAAGTAAAAATAACCCCATATATGGGTATTTATTTAAACAATATGTTGTTGGGATCAGCTTTTCTAGCTTGCTCCCAGTAATAAACGGCTTTACTTTCATCACCGCGAACTCGATACAGCTGCGAGATATTTATGAGTACATCTCGATGAGAGGGTTGTGTTTCAAGAATATCTAACCAATAGTTGAGTTGTTTGTCTACTTCCTCAGGAGAAAATGTTTCTTTTATGTAGAGCTCACTATGATTTGGAGCTGGCACTGAGGCGAGGTCTGGTTCCTTATTTGATGAGTGGGGGAGAACAAAAAATGAGATTAACGAAAGGACTGCTACTAGTGTTATTACGAAGATGAATAAAAATCGTTGCTTACCAAGTTTAGATTTGGCAATTGCCCAGGCAAAAGACATGATGTGAATGAGCAGTCGTAGTTCGAAAATAAGTAATAAAAACGGTTTCATAGATGTACTTCATAGTATGCCTGTATTTACCTATGACTTCAAGACTCTTAATTTTCGATTGAATGCAGCAGAAATATACTATTATAGTGATTATTATGAGTTACTTTAGTGATTGATAAAAATGCCGATGTATGAGCATTTCTCGACACGTGAAAGATTGTTAAGAAAAAAATTGTTTTCGGTGAATTAACGAAAGTACCTTGAATATTCTTTTTATAGAGCTAAAAGTGACATTTCTTTATTTTTTTTCAGATGTTTTTTTTCATTTTACTTTTGGGTTTTAATTACTTCTTGATTAACGCTTAATCGTTACATAACGACCATGTATGGACAGCACAGTTATAATGATGTTTTGAAAATAAAAAAAGGCTCTCTATTGCGAGAGCCTTTTTTACTTTAATTTGTTTTAATCTAGATAGCAGGCCACGGCGTCGTTATTAATGCTTCTGAATCAACCAGCTTTTCTGAATGTAATTCTTGCCAAATTGATTCAGTAACGAATGGCATAAATGGATGGAGAAGCTTCATGAATGTAACAATTCCTTCAAGAATGGCGGTAGAGGAGAGCGTTCCAGCTTTTTGTTCTTCGATACTAGTATCGCAGAACCAGTGCCAGAACTCATTGTAGATATAATCAGCAGCTAGGCCAACCTGTAATTTCTCGAGAAGAGAACTGCTTTCAGCCACAACATCAGCTAATTTCTTATAGAACTCAGCATCGTTTTGTGCCTCGGTGCTTTTTGGATCGTGAGAAAGGAGTGCAAATCGAGATGCATTCCAAATTTTATTGCCAAAATTGCGCATGGCTTTGAAATCTGGCTCCCCAACAGATTTATCTTGTCCTGGGGTACTTCTAATAACGAGAGCCATTCTAAGAGAGTCAGCTCCGTATTCTGCTACAACCTCAAGAGGATTAATAACATTACCTTTACTTTTGCTCATTTTATTGCCTTTTGCGTCTCTGACCAAGCCATGTAAGTACACGTCCGAAAAAGGTGATTTTCCGGTACTGTAGATGCCCAAAAGCATCATTCTCATCACCCAAAAGGGGAGAATGTCGTAGCCTGTTTCCATGACTGATGTTGGATAAAATCGTTCAAAATCACCAGGCTTTGTATTCTTAAGAGTAACTACTGGCCACTGTGCAGAACTAAACCAGGTGTCAAAGGTGTCTGTCTCTTGAATCCACAGCCCATCTGATGGAGGAGTGGTGCTCACGATGTACTCGAGAGAAGCATCTGCTAAAACGGTTTGAATTCCTGCTTTAATTTCTTCTAGAGTGTTTTCTTCTAGTAGTGTTTCAAGCGTGCCCTGAATGAATTTTTTGTCAGTATTCAAAAAGCCTACTGTAATCTTTGATTCATTACCTTCAATTGGATACCAAACGGGAATACCAATTCCCCAAACAATTTGGCGTGAAATATTCCAATCTTTCAAGGAATTAAGCCAGTGTCTGAGAATCTTTTCTCGGCCAGCCCCATGAATTTTGGTTTCACCTGAATCAAGAGCTTTGAGTGCATTTCCGACTAAACTCGTTTCATCATCATTTACTTTAATGAAAAACTGAGGAAGGGGGAGTGGTTCGATTGGGCGCTTACATCTATAGCAAATGCCAATACGATTTTGGTATTTGGTATCAACGTGGTCAATGTAGCCTTGTTCTTCTAGATAGGCAACTATTTCTTTTCGACCATTCACTACTGAAAGTCCGGCAAATTTACCCGCTATATCGGTTAATTTTCCCTGTGGAGTAATAGCAATATTGATTGGTAAATCGTACTTTTTAGCAATTTCAAAGTCATTTGGATCATGTGCAGGAGTGAGTTTGACGATACCTGTCCCAAATTCAGGGTCAACGTACTCATCAGCGATGATTGTCATAGTCTCACCAGTAAGGGGGTTTTTAACCTGTTTGCCTACTAGATAGGCATGTTTTTTGTCAGTTGGGTTCACGGCTAAATGTGTATCAGCAAAAATTGGTTCAGGACGAACAGTAGCTACTGTGATGAATTCTTCTTCAGTATCGATAAATGGGTACTTAACATAGTAGAGCGGAGAAGTCGAATCAATATGATCTACCTCGAGTTCTGAATAGCTGGTTCCACACTTTGTACAGTAGTTTACTAGCCGAAAGTCTCGATAGACCAGGCCATCTTTATGAAGGTTTTTGAATGTTTCTAATACATCTTCAACGACTTTTTCGTCGAGCGTGAAGGTGTACCGACTCCAGTCTGCACTGGCGCCAAGCTGTTTAATTTGTTCAACAGCAATACCAGAGTTCTCTTGTACATAGTCCCAAATCATTGAATAGAGGGTGGAACGATCAAAATCGAAACGGCTTTGCTTATTCTTTTGCAATTTTTTTTCAAAGACAAACTGTGTTTCAATTCCAGCGTGATCTGTTCCTGGTAGCCAGAGTGTATCTTCACCTAGCATGCGGTGATAGCGAATAAGAATATCTTCGATAGTTACAAAAAGAGCATGGCCTACGTGCAAAGGGTCATTGGCATTTGGAGGCGGCATAATAATTGAAAAATGTTTTTTTTCTTGAGGATCTCTATCTGGAGAGACGACAACTGTATCTGGGTTAAAAGCACCTGCTTTTTCCCACAACGCATAGATTTCTTTCTCTGTTTGGGTGAAGTTGTATCGTGTTTCCATAGAGTGTTATTCTATCACACTCGAGGGAGTAAATGAATTTGAAATAGGGAAAAGGGTCTATAAATAGTTAAGGCCAGGTTCAAAAGAACCCGGCCTTTATCAGAAGAATTGTTATTTTCACGTTTGTCCCACCCGGGAGAACGCCAGGTTCTCAGTGGAACAAAACTATTGTGAAAACACAAAGCTCTGTTAACTGTTGGATATTATCCTATAGAAAAGCTATTTTGTCAATAGTGTGTTGTGGTTTGATAGTATTACGTCTAGTATTTTAGTCCATGTTATGGGATAATAATGTATTATCTCTGAAGCCGCACGTCTTGTGTGGGGGAGGGGATTCAACCTTAAAATTAACCATCCACATAACTCAACTAAGAGGAGGTATCCCATGTTGAATGAAAATCAAAGACAGTTCTTAATTCTGCCAATTGTGATTGGCCTGCTCGTATTAGCAGTGCTTGGCGCAGCTTGGTATTATGGAGATATTCCTTTTAGTGAGTATATCTTTACTAACTGGAATGTTTTATTAGTTTTTGGGATTGGCATGATTGCTGTCCCAGCCTTTGTACTGTGGAACTTTAAAGCTTTTAAAGGCGTTATCTTCGCCATAATTGCTGCAGGTTTCCTGTATTTGTTTGGGCTAGCTGCAACTGGCAACCCCGATGCGGAGTTTATTTCAGGGGCGCTTGTGTATGCTGCAGTCCTTTCTTCTTTTGGATTTGTGTTGGAACTGCACCATCAGGCCCAACAAAATAATCCCAACTACAACACGCTTCTAAACGCTGTTGTAACAAGTTTTATTTTGCCCACAGGATTTGCTATAGGAGGGGGTCTTCTCTGGGGCATTTTAGTATTTGTTTTAGAATGGTCCTTGTATGTTGGTGCTGTTTTCCTTTTCCGCAAGGCAAAGGAAAATATTAGCAACACATTCAAGAAATAATATGGTTAATTTGTAATGACCCAGACATACTGTCTGGGTCATTTGCCGTCTACACGTCAAAAAGTGCTGGGGTTTTATTACCGCATCATTCCAGAATTTTTACCGCAAACCCAAGAAAGAAAGTCAAAAAAACTATTGTTTTGTACCCACTAAATATTTTGCAGACCAAGGTCTGTAGGTCGAGGTGTAGGTGTTTTTGTAGAGTTCATTTCCATCTTTGTCCCAGACAGTGTGGGTGAATTTAGCTTTCAGGCCTGAAACAGCCCAGTCAACTTGCTTTTTTACGCCTACAGGAAGTGAGGGATCTTCGATATATTCAGTTGGGAGAGCAGGGGTAGCACCCCATTTTTCATAGTCGGAAATTTCGCTGGTGCGACCATCACTGGTGCCATAGAGTTCAACAGTTAAGTGCAAATCTTCTGGATCGTTGCTCGTATGAACTAAAACATAGTTTTCTGTGTCATTAATAAAACGTAAATCGACGTTTCCAGAGTACACAGTGGCATCAAAACCAGGGTCAGAGTTCAATTCATAGTAACTCACTCGATAGCTGTGGGGAAGCCGTTTTGTAATGTGTAAGCCGGCATCAAGGAGTGATCTAAAGAGGGTAGAGCTTACTTGGCAGACACCGCCTCCGTCACCGAGCTCAGTTTTTCCGTTAGTAATAACATATGCAGGCTGAAAGCCAGTTGCTTTTGAGACTTCACCGAGCGTTTTGTTAAATGAGAACTCTTCACCAGGAGCAACTAAGGTATTGTTTATTCGTTTGGCTGTGACGGCAACATTGTTGATTCTAGTTGGAATACTGTGATGGTAGTAGCTTTCTCCAAATCCAATTCGTTCTGAAATGCCAATGGCATTTGTTTTTTGTAAAGTATAGGTGGGTTCTACAATTTCTACTGGAAGTGATGCTGTTATGACAGTTTCTTCACTTTGTGCTTGTTCTTCAATCTTTGGAATAAGTTGTTGTAAGAGTTCATCTTGTTGAAGCGCGCGTCCTTCTCGATGTGGAGCAAACTCAGTTACCTCAAATGTTTCGGTGTTGTAGGTAAAGGTTGCGTCTTGAGGATCTCTATCTACCTCTTTAGCCCAATTAGAGATGATTTCAGCAAGTCTAATTTGGGACACTTTTGCTGGATAGTCCAGAATTGACACAATATCCGTATCTAGTAACTGAAGTGTTGTGTCCTTTGAATAGTCTAAATTAATTGACTTACCAACATAATTTCGAGCAAAGTTCTCAAAAAGAATACTTTCATCTTTTGAAAGCTCGGAGCTGGTTGAGGCAACTTTTGCGTCTGCGGTGTAGGTTTCTGCAGAAATTGCTTGGAGAAGTCGCTCAGTTGTTAGTTCTATCTCAATTGCTCGCCCGATTTTTCCTTCAAAGACAGTTACAGATTGGGGATTACCACTGTAGCGGAGAGAGACCGATGGTTCTTTACCTTCAATTGCGACTTTTGAATCGAGTAGAGAAATAAAGGTGGTAATTTTTTCTGTATCAAATGTATAGTCTGAATGCAACATTGTTGGTGTAGTAAGACTTTTTATTAAAATGGTTAAGCGCTTAATAAAGGAATCATCTTTTCCATGTAGTTGCGCAACCTCAAGTAAATAGGCTGTGTTTTTAGTCAAGCCTAATTCAGCACTCGTTGAAGCAATTTTTATATCATCAACTTGGAGGGTTACTGTTTCTTGAGGAACAGCTTGCATTGATTCTTGAAGTAGATTTGTAGCTTCTTCATTGGTGAGCCCTCCAATAGCAACACCGTCGATCGAAGTATTTGGTTGAATCTTATCTTGTAGGCTTTTATCGAGAAGTATTAGACCTGCAACCACAAGTGCAACTGAGGCAGTAACAATTAACACCACCCATCTCTGCCAAGACAAGCCCGATCCTATGAGCATCTCAGCAACTGAGTGTTTGGTATTTTCTGTTTCAGTATTCATTAGTGCAATCAGTACTATTATATCAGTACAAACTATGAAGATGTTTTTCTTGGCCTGCCGTTAATAGTGCAGCTACTACATTGTGAATAGTATTAGGATGATTTTAGCGACCTGACGATAGTAGGCGAGAAAATTATCCTAATACTATTCATTTTCTTGTTTCGAATCACCTCTCCTATATGCTATTATAAACAGAGAATGCACTCTATATAGCAGCATTTCTTTTTGATTTGTATAGAACAGCGTCAAATAGAATCAAAAGCACACATGAACACACCACTGCCTAAACCATCAGTCCCACAAAATCCACAAGTTGGTGGAACTCCGCCACAAGGGCCAACGGTGCCACCTGTGACTGCTCCAGTTCAACCAGTTGCTCCTCAAGCACCCCAGCCTCCAAGAGCGCCACAACCACCTCAAGCAGCACCAGTTGCAGCACCTACCGTGTTAGCACCAACTGCTCAAGCATTACCGCAAAAGTCATTGTCTGCACTTTCATCAATGAATAGTACTCAAATTCCAAAAAATAACGTAACCGCAATTCCTGCAGATCCTAGTGCGCTTGCTGCAGCCCAAAAAACAGCTGCACAAATGCCACCACAAACACCCGCCTCTCCTCCAAAAGTAATGTCTGGACCCGGATCAGCTCCACCTCAACCAGGAACCCCAGCAGCTCCAGGTGCAAAGCCACCCGCAGCAGGTGCTAAACCTAAATTTGCTTCTGTTGAAAAACCAATGGCAAAGTATGCCATTATTGGAGTCATTGTCCTTGTTGTACTCGGTCTAATTGGTGGCATAGCCTTTATGTTCATGCGAGGATCTAGTAGTTCTAGTACAGGTTCAACAACTCAAAAAACTACAGATACTTCTGGTAAAACTACTGCAAATAGAGAAGTTGTACCAGGAGAACAGACTACCATTGAATATTGGGGCCTCTGGGAACCTTCTGAAGTTATGAATGAAGTGATCAAAGAGTTCGAAACAGAAAATCCAGGTGTAAAAGTTTCTTATAGCAAACAATCTCACTTAAATTATCGCGAACGTCTCCAAACTGCTATCTCAAGCGGCAATGGCCCAGATGTATTTAGATTCCACGCAAGTTGGACACCAATATTGCTTGGTGAACTAAAACCAATTCCAAACTCTGTAATGAGTGCGGCCGAGTATAAAACCACCTACTATCCAGTTGCAGCTAAACAACTGCAAGCAAACGGACAGTATGTCGGTATTCCTATGATGTATGAAGGGCTGGCTCTTCTTTATAACAAAGACATGTTTACTACAGCTGGTTTACCAGTTCCTAGTACTTGGGCAGGTGTAAAGGAAGCAGCTGTAAAATTAGTTATTAAAGGAAGTGATGGCAAGATTTCTCGAGGTGGAATTGCTTTAGGAAATGCCGAAAACGTTGATAACTTCTCAGATATTCTTGGATTACTTATGCTTCAAAATGGCGCTACCCTGACTGATACCAGTAGCCAAGAAGTTGCCGATGCACTCAGTTTCTACACCAGTTTCCAAACTACCGATAATGTCTGGAGTTCTGAATTACCAGATTCAACTGCAGCTTTTGGTCGAGAAGAAGTTGCTATGATCATAGTCCCTTCTTGGAGAATTCATGAGCTGTTGGCTCAAAATCCAGATTTAGACTTTGGGGTTACCAACGTACCTGTTATTGAAGATCAACTTACTTGGGGAAGTTTCTGGGCAGAGGGTATTAATGCCAAGAGCAAAAACCAAGATGCTGCCGCCGCTTTCCTAAAGTATATTTCTAAGAAAGAAACGCTTGAAAAATTCTATGATGCAGCCAGTAAAGTCCGTGGCTTTGGTGAACTGTATCCACGAATGGATATGTCTGCAGATCTTGCCGATAATGAGTTAATTGCTCCATACCTTGAGGATGCGCCATTTGCTGATGGTTGGTATCTCAGTAGCAATACTCATGATAATGGTATTAATGACCAAATCATTAAATACTACCAAGACGGCATTAATGCTATGGTTACCTCTGGAAAGAAAGCTTCAGCTGTGCAGCCTACTATTGAACAGGGCGTTGCCCAGGTGCTTCGCCAGTATGGTATTAGTGGGGCTTTGGCTCGCTGATCTCGGTACACCTTCATACTAAGTCCTATAGTTGACAAACTAGGCTTTTTTTGATACAATCCCCAGACTATTGTGTTTGCTCATTTTTTTGTGCAAATGCAATCACCTCATTCAATGCATTGCTAAGCCCTCGTGGCTTTTTTTAATGCGGAGGATGGGTGTCTTTAACAAGTTAAAAATACAAATATTTGTTTTTTTGGAGTCAGCTGTTTTTTTCTCATTTCTGTATAAAGTGATAGAAAATCAGCTGACTTAATGAAAAAAAACAAAAAGGGAGGTTAATAAATAATTTAATCTAATTACACAGTTTCATTTATAGGAGACGCTATGGATCTGAAAAGAAGTATTGATCGCTTTTTTCGGAACTTAGGGCGCAATCCCCTTTTGGGGATTCAGTATTCCAGTGGGTTATTGGTATTCTCTTTATTTCTGTTTTTTGTCGTGCCAAACATGGTTTTGCGCTCGTACAGAAACAGCTCTGAAGAAGGTCTTCGGCAAGTTGAGGTTTTAATTCAACAGGCTGAGGATAGAATCCAAGAACAAAACTGGTTTTCTGAAGATTTTTCGATTACTAGTAATGGGCGAAGTTTTCAGTCAGATTTGGCTGAAGCGCACGCTATACTCGAAACATCGCGTTCGACGTTTCAAGATGCTGGCCGTGGTTGGCCTTCATCTCGTGTAAGGAGATATCAACAAGCAATCGTAGAGGTTCAAAATGCCAAAGCGTTTGTTGATGTCACTATTACCTTGTTTGATTACAATGTTACTTTGCGTGAGCAGGTGTCATTAAATCAGGCAGAAGCCACTTTATTGGTAGAACAACTGGTTAGTTCTCAAAACGTTGCAGAGACTCGCTTTGGAGCAGAGTCCCATGAATGGTTAGAAACATACATGGCCCCTCTTCAAGAAGAGTTGCGACAATCATCCCAAAAGCTGTCTAGTGTGCAACAGCACATGAACACAGCGTCTGGTTTAATGCCAGACTGGAATGATTTGTCGCATCGGGGAAACCCGACAGCGGCACAAGAGCAAATTACCCGGGCAAAGGTGCTCATTGATCAAATCAATGTTCACCAACACAAAGTCACTGCGGGTCTTGACTACCAAGTCGAGGCACGTGATGGCGCAGAACCAAAAATCGTAGAAGCAGAGGCCGCTATTAACGCGGCTTGGGACCGCCTATCCGTCATCAATGCCCAGTACAATTGGGGCTTTAGTGGCGCGCTAAGTGTTTCCCGGCAACAGGTATTAGATGCAGCAGAAAGTTTGAAAGCTGCAAAAGATATTTTCGTTGTTTCTGTTGTTGATGGTAAAGTTGATTGGCCGGCTTCGTATGAAGCTGGAAAACTTGCTTTGTTGCAGGCACAACAGTCTGTGACAAGCGCAAACACCCAAGTCAACGCCTACATCGAGACCAACAACCTGTTGGCTCGATATTCTTCTGTTCATTCAACGGCCATTTCTGATATCCGTACTGCGGAGAGTGCGTGGAGTACTATCGAAAGATACCACAACTCCTCAACGTGGAACGGGAAACAGAACAATATTTCTGAAGCCTGGCGCTTGGTTGGTTTTGCTGAAGATGCCTATGCGAACACCTCACAAAGTTTGAGCAATCAAGAATTTTTGACTGCAAAAAACCAAATGGGTGGAAGCATTAGCAATCTTCAAGAGGCAAGTAACCTAAGTGGACAGGTAGTATCTCTTAAAAACTCTCTCGAAGGTTTTCGGTCTTCATGGCCAGGAAAACAAGATAGAGCAGAGGCAGAAATTTCGTCAAATAGTTCACGCGTAAGTAGCTACGGGAGCTACAGTAGTAGCGCCCGGAGTGACTTTAATAGTGCTGTTGAGTTGTTATCGCGGGCAAACAATGCCGCAAACTCTCATCAGTATGAAAGCGCATGTACTTTAGCTGATCAGTCGTACAATTCGGCTGAAGGCACCGGCGCTCGTGCAGAACGAGCGTATGATGACGAGATGGACCGCCAAGAAAGAGCCCGCGAGGCCGCTCAACGAGCTGCTGAAGAAGCAGCCCGGCAAGCAGCCGAAAGCTCATCATCGAGTAGCAGCGGAAGTTGCTGTTCAAGTAATGATGGCGGCGGGTTTAGTAGTGGATCCAGTAGCAGTTCAAGTTCTGGTAGCTATAACGATGGTGGCGGATATAATTCGTCATCGGGCGGTGGCTATGATGACGGCGGAGGTTATTAGATATGTCCACGTTTTTAAGTTTACTCATGATTTTAGGTTCCATTTTGTTGGTTGCCGCTTGCACTGGCCTGTTTTATTACGGCCGGCGCTATCTGGTAACTCCTGAAGGGAAACGCCTGATTGCTCGAATCTCGGGCATGAAGGTTGCTGATGAGGTAGATGTTGAAGATGTAAATGTTCTACGAACAGATGTGTTGCCAGCCTCTGCCTCAAATGTAGCGAAAATGGATGTAGTCGAACCAGGCAATGTTATTACCTATACCACTGATTTTTCTGGTGGTGATAGTGTTGTAACTGCTTCAATGACATTAACACCAAAGACTCAAGAAATGTTTGGAGAGCGCCGTTGGGTTACTAAACCTGAAGGACCTTCAAAGGCTGTTTGGGTAGGTAATGAGTGGATCTTCCGGATTCCATCAGCTGAAGGAGGTAATTTTGTTTGGATGAAGGGAACCCTGATTCCAACCCTTGGATCACTTGCTGACTTTTATAAAGGCGATGATAATGATCCTGGCCCAGCTAAGTTGTTCAAAAACTTGGGGCAAAACATTTATGGGAAAGAGATAGTTTATTCTCTTCCCGGCGGTTTAACTCAGGGAACACAATGGCGAGTTCATGATATTGGCAAGTTCTTTTTTGACGTCGAAGGCAATACTGATGGTATTGTATACGACGGCGATAGAACATTTTTTGTCACTTCCCGTCAGATGGAAGGGACAGATTGGCTGTTTTACATTGACGCACGGGATGAAGCAAGGGGTCGTGGCGGATTATTCCGTTGCACTCCGTTTGATCCCGAAATGGATATTAAACAGTTGTTTTAGTTTTATATCCAAGACAAATTTTATTAACCTTTTATTTCAATTCAAAATAAGCAAGGAGCTTAGAGATTAACAATGGCTACTCAATTAAAAGTACAACAAATTTCCTTTTCCGCTATGGTCGAAAAAATGTTTGAGAACGGACGTAACAAGCTGGCTCAAGCATTTCTGAATGATCAAGACGTGTTATCGATTTTACGCGACAGTGCTGCAAAGCAGGTCACTGATATGCGTTTGACGGCACGTCAAATCCGCGCCCAGATGTTGGCACTCAAGGACCCACTCACACAGGCCTTGGAACCAATGGAACGGCTCGCGGGACAGCGCGAAAAAATGATTGTATTTGCTGGCCGGTTACACAAGGTTTCCCAGCTGCTTCGTGAAGAAGCCGCCGGTGTGCCCAACGATTCAGGTCGGATTGTTCCAAGTGATGAACTGGTTGCTTTGGCAGCTCAAGTTAACATCACTGTTCAAAAGTCTGTTTTTCCGGCGTGGATGAATGGCGAGGCCACCAAGTTGGATGCACAGATTGCTCAGGGTGCTCAAGAAATCAAAGCTTTGTCTTCTGGTGAATTGGCGATGTATGAAGATACGTATGCCGTCTTAGAAGAAAGCTACCAGGTTTCGCTCGCAAATCTGAAGCAGGCTGAAGAAGTCCTGCGTCAGATTGAAGTGAAGGCCCCTGGGATTATGCTGGCAATTGAAACTCATAAGCAGGCATTGGCGTTAGCTGATAAAGCTCACAACCAAACTGCTGATGACAATGGTGTCAACAACTTCATGTCCGATTTGCAAGGTCAAATGACCAGTGCGCGTGCTGAATATCGCGCAGACAAGGTTGTTGACCAGGATTTGGATGCGCAAACACCTGTGAGTTTTGCTGACATGGCTATGGCGCAGTATGACATCAATGGCGTTGATGTCGACATCATGGCAGAGATTGCGGCAGCTGCTGGTTAGTTTAGTTTTTTATAATCTGTTGAATTATGTAGTGCGCTGGCTTCGCCAGCGCACTACCATAAAAAGGAATAACCATGAACGGTACACGTAAACCACTTCTTTTAAGTGCCTTGATCGCACTGGCTTTAATTGCAGTTGGGTTGTTCGCACAGCAGTATTTACCTTTACGCTCAGTAAGCTCGTGCGCAACCAGTCCGGTTACCATGTTCGACATCACCTGGGCATGTGGCTTTCCCATTTTGGAAGGCTTGGCCAAGGTGGTGCTTTTGTTGGCAGTTGTTCGTTTTTTCGTCAATCCTGTTACTGCTTCCCTTATTGGGTTTGCAAATAACAGTAAGTTGTTGAAAGAGCAACAGCTCGCTGATGACTCCAATGATTCAGTGGCGTGGGTGAATGCCTTCGCAGTTCTGGCCATTGGTTGGGTGGTCTTCATGACACCCTACACGGTGTTACCAAACTACGCTGCAAACTTGCTTGTTCGGCTTCCCCAGTTTTACCTTTGGGCGTTGCTGTTCACAGCAGTTTTTAGTCGCTTCCAGTTGGGAATGAAATCCATTACGACTTATGTTGAAAATTTCCGTGCCGGCCATACAGAAGCCGCGGCCATTTGGACAATCGTGTCCATGTTGTTAGCCGCATGGCTCGTTGTAGGCGTTCGGTAAAAATCAACAAAATGTATTTTTAACTTTAGTAAAGCCTCCGGTCATAGATCGGAGGCTTTTTTTTGCCCAATTATGCTTTTGTACAGTTCTTCCACTAATGCTATGATGCATTCATGGACAGAAACGATCGCACACTAGCAAAACAGATCCTTTTGGCGGTGGGGTATACCGATCAGTTTGAGTTTCCGCTTCGTAGAGCAGAGATTAAGGAGCGATTGTTAGCGCTGCTTCCAGATGTTTCTGTTTCAACTACTCACTTTCATCAGGTGCTTAAAAAAATGCAAACCAGTGGTTTGCTTAATCAGAGAGATTCATTTTTTTCAATTCCTTCGGTACAGTCTTCAGCAAAAGAGTTAAGTCATACTAGGACAGCTCGAACAAAGTTTGCTAAAAAGAAACGACGCGAGAGCAGAGAACTAATTGCTTTTTTGGGGAAGATTCCTTGGATTTCAGGCGTGTTAATTACTGGCTCGGTTGCTATGAATAATGCAACCCAAGATGATGATGTTGATTTTCTTATTATTACTAAGCCACACAGTCTTTGGTTAGTGCGGCCAGTTGTTGTTGCTTATGCTTGGTACAAAAAGAAACGTCGATCTTGGAAGCGTGAAGAAAAAAATAGTTGGTGCTTTAATTTTTGGTTAGAGGAGACGCAGTTGGGTCTCCCTAAAAATAAACGCAGCATCTATACGGCCTATGAATTGTTTCAGGCTGAATGGGTTCTTGCTGAACCTAACGTGTTTAGACAGTATTACACCACAAATCTTTGGGCTAAATCCATTCTCCCAAAACTGTATCAACGTGCTCGTCATGCTCAGCCAAATATTATGAAGTCAAAGCAATTGCTCAAATCTCAGATCGCAACGGTACTCTTTTGGAAGTATCCTGCAGCTTGGTTAAACGCAGTTTTGTATGCAGTTCAACTTGTGTATATGTTGCCACATAGAACATCAGAGCGAGTAGGGCAGTCCTTTGCTTTTTTTCATCCTCGCGACACGCATACCCAAGTATTTGAAAACTGGAAAAGTAGCCTGAAACGCCTGGTGTACTAACCAATATTTTTAGGTATACTTGCTCTATGGTTTTTGATCCCGAACTAGATACTCGAATTCACACGTTTGATTCGCCGTACATGCTTCCTACCCCTCTAGCTGATGTATTGAATGAAACAGATGGTTTAACGCGAGTTTTGGTAACTGGTGTGTTTGATGTGCTGCACCAAGAACATCTTCACTTTTTAGCAAATGCTCGAGAAATGGGCGACATCTTGATTGTCGCACTCGAGTCTGACGCTCGGGTGCGCCAAATAAAAGGCCCCACAAGACCCCACTTTTCTCAGGCTGAACGACGCAGACAGCTCCTTGATTTAGATGCTGCCGACATAGTTGTTATTCTTCCTGAAGAATTTTCACATCCAGAACAGCATCAGGCAGTAATTTCTCAAATTCAGCCAACCTATCTAGCAGTCTCTTCTCATACTAAGCACTTAGATAAAAAACAGGCTATTCTTTCACAATATGGTGGCAGAGTTGTAGTGGTTCTTGACTATAATCCTAACGAGTCAACAACAAAGCTTCTCGAGGAAAAATAGGAGTCCCCCTTGTGTTAGGGACTACTTTTGCGCATACTAAAAGTAACAAGTACCTGTCAGGTAGGTGAAAGGCATCTATGAAAAAATATATTCTCGCACTGTTAGTTGTAAGTAGTCTTACACTTGCAGCATGTACACAAACGCAAACACAAGAAGGTTCATCTGGTAATTCTGAAACAGGTTCGGTTCCTGCAGCAGAAGATAAGAGCGGTGAAACAACAAAATCGGGTATGCTTGTGAAACAAGGTGAAAAGTACTATATTAAGGCAGCAAATGGAAAGATGGAAGAAGTGGAAAGTTACGGGGTAGAGTTTAGTCAGTTCGAAAATCAATCGGTGACAGTTGTGGGTCAATATAGTGGAGACACTCTATTTGTTGGCAAGATATATCTCGCTGTTGAATAAGTATCGCATATAACCACTCCATCATAAAACGTATGGCAAAATCAAAATCATTGTTTGTGTGTCAAGAATGTGGCTGGTCATCTCCAAGGTGGGCTGGGCAGTGTGGTAGTTGTGGTGAGTGGAACACACTTGTGGAAGAAGTTGTCGACAGCTCAGCTCCAAAACCGGTGAGTACTGCCAAAGTAAAGTCTTCGATAGTGTCTTTACCAGAGGTGGAGTCACTCAGCGGCGCAAAATCGCGTTTTTCAACAGGTATTGGAGAGTTCGACCGTGTTTTGGGCGGTGAAAAAAACAACAAAGGCATGGTTCCGGGAGCTGTGATGCTTATTGGTGGAGAACCAGGAATTGGTAAGTCTACTATCCTCACACAGATGTTGGTCGAAATTTTAAAAAACACTGACACGTCCCCAAAGAGTAAAAAAAAGCTCTCTCCACTTATGTATGTCTGTGGA
Source organism: Candidatus Pacebacteria bacterium CG_4_9_14_0_2_um_filter_40_15 (assembly GCA_002788675.1). Lineage (GTDB taxonomy): Bacteria > Patescibacteriota > Microgenomatia > UBA1400 > PJMF01 > CG1-02-43-31. Next base: position 247,718 of record PFRS01000001.1, on the reverse strand, counting down.
GAAGAGAACCCATCCCAGATTGCATTGCGTATTGAACGTATTGCAGGGTCTAAGCTTACAAAAGAACAGCAAGAGTTGTTGCTTTTTGTTACTTCTACCGATGTAGATGTGATTACTACTCACATGGAAAAAGAGCGACCTAGTTTAGTGGTGGTTGATAGTATCCAAACTATTACGACGGCTGAACTGAGTGGTGTGGCCGGTAGTGTCGGACAAGTTAGAGAGTCGACCGACAAAATAACCAAGACTGCAAAAAAATATCACATTCCAACTTTTTTGGTTGGACACGTCACTAAAGATGGTAAGATTTCGGGTCCAAAAATCCTTGAACACATTGTTGACTCAGTATTGGAGCTAACAGGCGAAAGAACGGCAGATTTGCGACTGCTTAGAGCGATAAAAAATCGCTTTGGAGCGACGGATGAAGTTGGCGTCTTTCGGGTGCGCGAATTCGGATACGAATCTGTTTCAAACCCATCAGAACTCTTTTTAACAGACGATACTAAAGATATTTCAGGTTCCGCTACCGTGTGTGTGGTTGAAGGTACACGACCGTTACTGCTTGAAATTCAAGCGTTAGTTATTGGGTCGCAGTTAGCTATGCCTCGTCGAGTAGGAAGGGGTGTTCAGCTCTCCAGAATCCAAGTTATGGCTGCCGTTTTGCAAAAACACTGTCGGGTTCCCTTAGGTACGAACGATATTTTCGTAAGTGTAGCTGGTGGGTTTGATGTGAAAGAGCCAGCAATTGATTTGGGTTTAGCTGTCGCCATAGCATCATCGCTTAAAAATAAGACCATTCCTAAACGAACAGTTTTTGTGGGCGAAGTGGGACTCTTGGGCGAGGTTCGCTCGGTTAATTTGCTTGAAAGACGCATCAAAGAGGCAAAAAGATTGGGTTTTGAACACATTGTGTCAAAAAAGACACATTCACGAGTTGAGGATGTTTTGAGAGATTTCGACTTGCTATAGAAACTTGAGTGAAGAGTGGAGGAGCAGTTAGTTCTTCTTATTCTGTTGATTGTTGTGATTTTGGTTACTATTTTTCCCTTGGTTTTGTTTGTTGTTTTTAGGCTTTTGTGAGCCTTCTGCTTCTCGAGCTTTTTTATTGATTTCTGCACGACGCTGCTCCTCAGCAATCTGAGCCTGTTTTTCTTCATCAGTCTGATCCATACGTTCTTTATTTGCTTGGAATTCGGCAGCAAGATCGAGTGATTTCTTGCGCTTTGCATAGCGCTCGCTACTTACCTTGATAACTTTACCTCGATTTTTATTTGTACTTTTAGCTGGCCCCAGGGTAAATGCTGGGAAAGGGCGAGAGATCATGTTATCGATTGAAAGTTTATTGATAATCTGGTGTTTACTCAGTGACACCAAGTCTTCTTTAGTGTAGCGTTCGCCGTATTCTCTCTCGAAAGCGGCGGCGTCTTCGGCACCCATCACGAAACTAACAATGCTTCCACAGTTACCAAAGATGGCCTTCTGAACTTCTTCAGGAATCTGAGCAATGTACTGGTTAGCCAAGATCAGGTTGAGACGGTATTTACGTGCCTCAGAGAGAATTTTGTTGAAAGATTCTGTAGCAAAATTCTGGAATTCGTCGACATACAGATAGAAGTCACGTCGGTGTTCTTCATCTACATGCACACGAGACATGGCTGCGAGCTGAATTTTAGTAATCAGCATTGCTCCAAGAAGGGTCGCGTTGTCTTCACCAAGCTTTCCTTGGGAAAGATTAACCAAGACAATTTTGCCTTGATCCATGGCTTCTTCGATACTGAATGAACTTTTTCTTGAGTTAACTACGTCACGAATGAGCGGAGAGGACACAAACTGTCCGACTTTGTTTAAAATTGGGGCAATGGCTTCTGTTCGCTGGCGATCCTGCAGCTTGTTGAACTCATAGAGCCAGAAGTTTTTAAGGACTGGGTCATCGAGTTCCTCAACTAGGCTATCTCTAAACTTTTTATTGGTAAGTAAGTCGATAATGTCGGAGAGGCGAGCCGTTTCACTCTTAAGTAGGGTGAGCAGGGCGTTGCGCAAAATGTACTCAAGTCGTGGTCCCCAGGAGTATGCATAGAGTTTTTGGAAGACAGAGACAATTCCTGAAGCGATGAGTTCTCGGTGAGCTACATTTTCACCTTCAAAGAGATTGAGCTGAACTGTTCGTTCTGGATCGGCTGGGTCAAAGTAGATAACGTCATTGATTCTTCGAGATGGGATGTAGTTAAGAAGTGTTTCAACTAGGTCACCATGTGGATCAATCACACAAAGTCCTTCATCATTTTTGAGGTCATTTATGGCCATATTAGCCAAGAGAGTAGATTTACCGGTACCAGTTTTACCAATCACGTACATGTGGCGACGGCGGTCTTCACGTTTAAGACCATACACAGCTTCTTGGTTCTTATAGAGTGTTTTTGCAAAAGGATTGATTTCTTTTTTCTGCTCAATCGGCATTTCTCGAGTAACAATCGGTAGGTTTTCAGGAGGTTCACCCATTAAATTCTTACCCCATGAGATGTTTTGAATTGGTTCGAGGCTGCTACTTGGCAGGTGGAGAATACTGGCTAGTTCATCGATAGAAAGGTGCATCGAGCGTGTTCGACGGAACGAACGTTTCTGCATCATTGAGAGATACTGTTCTTTCCAGAAGTAAATCTTTCTGAGGACTAAACTATTTCCTTCACTTTCGGTAACTGTTCCAAAAGAGGAGGCAACTGTTTCTAAAAGCAATTGGCTCCGCTCATTAGTGTGTGCCGAGACTGCCATTCTAATAGCAACTTTCAGCGCTGAAGGTTTAATTTTTTTCTCAATTAAGGCTTTTTTAGGGTGCTTGCCAGTGATGACTTCATTAAGCAAATCGCTACTTTTATTGGTTTCAATCAGGCGTTGACCTTGGTTTTTCCACTCTTCACTGTCGAGAGTAATGCAGAACTGAATAGCGACTCTATCGAGTGCATCGAGTTTTGAAAGGGTAGATAAAAGGGGTGCGAGTGGATCAAGGTCTTTGAAATCCTGATACGTTTTTAGGGGTAAATACTCTGCACGTTTAAGCGCAATGTCACCAATACTAATAAAGCTGCTTTGCTCTTGGGAGTAGGTTTCAGGTTTATCGAGAGCCTCAATCATGTCTCGCTTAAGCTCAGCCATCATTACTCCTGGATAACTGGCAGCTATAGTGCCTTTTATGTATTCCATGAGGCGGAGCGGTGTATAAATTTGAAAGTAGATTTGTTGATTTTCAGTGATGATTTCAACACTCAGGTGCTCATTTTGGCCGACAAGTCGTCTCCACCATTCGTTATGGAGTTCTGGAAGTGCAGAAAATAATTGCACAGATGCTTCTGGTGTGTGTGCACTGTCGCGACCGGTTCTGAGCTCGAGTAATACGTGAGGCGTTGCCATACTATTAGTATACCAGAGTCGCACGTTTTGAGTGATAGTGAGTAAAAACCCGATAGAGTTTTCGTGTAATTATAAATAAAGTTATCCACATAAATAAATTAAAGATTCTTGTGTTAATAACAATTGTATTTATATCAATAAATTGTTAATCATTTTGAATATAGGATGCGATAAAATTGATCAAAGTCAAACTATAGGTTGACGGAGGAGAGTCTAGGAGTTATACTCGACTAAATGAGAGTGATATCTCTGACTGGTATCACTAACGAACATTAATATATATTTTGATTTACTTGTGTTTCTATTGTTATAGATACATCTAGAGATACCGTTGAGCTGCTTAATAAACGGCGTTAAAGTGGGTGATTAAGGGTGAATGAAGCAAAAAAGAAGAACAAGTACAAAAAAAGCATTATTATCGCTGGACAGACCACGAGTAACAATGCTTTTTTCTCAGATAAGTGTTTCAATACTAGGTCAAAACACTTGTACGCTGATAGTAACGCAGGGGTCGCACCCTGTAAATATCATCTTACTATATCAAAATATACTCTTAGTCTAAATATTGAGGGGTAGTATGTGGAAGTTTGACAGTTGGGCAGGCAGTTGAGCTTCCACTTACTACCTCTTTTTTGTTGATTAATCAACCTATTCATTGAATATAAACAGTTGTGGGTTATAATAACCCCTTAATTCCTTCTTATCTGAAGGTCGCTTGGGTGAAACTAAGTAAGCAGGCGCTCTGACTGTTTCAGAGCAAGAATTCTTAAAAGAGGTGATTGTTGTGGCAAAACCAATTGTTCGTTTTTGTGCTGAACCCGGAATGATTGTTACTTTTCGGCTCAATGAATACTCATTTCCAGAATTTGTTGTAAACCATGAGTTGGCAGTACCTTTCTTCTTTGATGGTAGACGAGAAGAGGTGCAACTTTTCTTCCACAATCAAGAACGAGGTCATGCTGTTTTACGTCGCTTAGCCAGAACTGAGCCTGAAGCGTATGTAATTTCAATTGATACAGCAGCCGCAGTGGGGCAAGTTATTTCAGTTGTTGATCATATCCATAATCTTGACATGACCCAGCTCTAAATTTCCTCTTTATTTTGTCCCTAGCCTGGTCTAGGGACAATTTCTTATTTGATATTTCGACCATATTATCCCATAACATTGCTTTTCCAAGCAAAAAATGCTATAATTAATGACTATAATAATATTGTATACTTGAGAGAGCTATGCTCACTGTCCAATCAAAATCTGGCTTTTTTTCAACGACATTTCCACGAACTCGGGCTGCGTTGACTGGTTCTATTATCTCTTCTGCCAGAAAAATCGAGAAAAAGACAAACAAACTACCTATTTGGCTTATTTCAGTAATAAATGTTGCCTTGTCTGGACTGATTGGCCTGAGTGTCCTTATTGCTGCTATTTTAGTTGTTCCTGCTGTATATTATTTCTTTTTTCCTGCTGATATAGTGACCCTTGAGCCACCAGAGGTAGTTTCTCTGTATGGAGGAGAGTACACTACAGAACAGACGGTTGAGAACAAAGAAGAATATCAGTACCAGCCTGATTATGATGAAACATTGCCAGATGGCAATTGGATTTCTATTCCACTTATTGGTGTGCATACGCAACTCAGACCAACAGCTACGCCAGAAGAAGCCCTAGAAAAGGGTGTCTGGTGGGTGCCAGACTTTGGTAAACCAGGGGATGGTACAGGATTGCCTATGATAGTTGCTGCCCATCGATTTGGATGGCAGTGGTGGTGGCAAACAGATTATTGGAAGTACAATTCATTTTACTTACTTCCAGACACACAGCCCGGTGACAGAGTAGAGATAATTGTTGATCATCGAAAGTGGGAATACGAGATCTATTCAGGTGAAGAGGGTGACGAGATTACAGATTATAACGCCGATTTAATCTTGTACACCTGTAAATATCTACAATCACCAATTCGTCACTTTAGGTATGCACGACTTATTGATCCCACAACAAATACTCAAAAAGTACTCGAATAACTTGACTAAACTTTGACAAAAAAGCAATTGTGAGTATAATAAAGGGCAATATCCCTTTTTTAATCAGTAATTAGGTAATTTTTCAGAGATTTTTTAATGTGTTTCCAGCCATGTCAGAAGTGAATACTTCTTATTCACACGCTAGGATTTCATACAAAATATTCTTATAAGTACAAACTATTTCCAGAAAGAATATGCCAATAAATAATATAACTTCTTCAAATGAAGAAACAAACAAACCTGAAGCTCAAGATGAGCCAGTTAAGACAGAAAAAGTTAAAACTACTTCAAAAACCTCTTCAAAGAGAGATGAGGTTCTTAAAGAAATTGCAGTTCAACCTCTTAAGAAGGATAAAGGCTACAGCATGCCTTCTTCTAACAACAAGAATAAAAAGAACGACCAAGATTCAAATACTAAAATCATTACTGGATTACTCGATTTATCTCGAGATGGTCATGGAGTAGTTAGAGTGAGTCTTTCAGGTGACGAAGAAGGTGATGCTTACCTTGCTACCTCTCAAATACGCAGGTTTAATATGAGACCAGGTGATGAAGTTACTGGTCCAGTTCGTGAACCAAAAGACAACGAACGCTATTGGGGCATGACTCGAGTTGATACCATTAATGGTTTGCCTGCAGCTGAAGCTCGCAATCTACAGCGACCAGTGTTTAAACGTCTTACTCCAGTATATCCAGATGAATTAATTAAGTTAGAAACAGGCGAAGATCCACTTTCTTTGCGTATTATCGATATGATAGCGCCAATTGGAAAAGGGCAGAGAAGTCTAATTGTTTCACCTCCAAAAGCTGGTAAAACAACTCTTCTGAAGAATATTGCTACTGGTGTGGCATCAAATCATCCAGAAATCCATATTATGGCGGTGCTTGTTGGTGAGCGTCCTGAAGAAGTGACAGATATTAAGCGACACATTGCACGTCTTACAGACGGTAAGGGTGAAGTGGCTGCAAGTAACTTTGATGAGGCAGCTCAAGATCAATGCCGCGTTGCTGAACTCGCCCTCGAAAAAGCAAAGCGAATGGTCGAGACTGGAAAAGACGTCCTTATCTTGCTCGACTCAATTACTCGTTTAGCTCGTGCCTATAACTTAGCCATCCCGACTTCAGGAAGAACCTTGTCTGGTGGATTTGATCCAGCCGCACTCTTTCCACCAAAGAAGTTCTTTGGTGCAGCTCGTAACTTTGAAATTCCAGGTAGTTTAACCATTATTGGTACAGCTCTAGTCGAGACTGGTTCTAGAATGGATGATTTGGTCTACGAAGAGTTTAAGGGAACCGGTAACCAAGAGGTACACTTGAGTCGTAAGATGGCTGAGCGCAGAATTTGGCCAGCACTTGATGTTCAAAAATCTGGTACTCGTCGCGATGACTTGTTAATTGAACCAATGACCTATCAATCAATTATGACGCTCCACAGAATGTTGGATATGTTGGATAGTAATGAGCGAACAACCACACTTATTCAGCAACTCAAGAAGACAAAATCTAATAAGGAGTTCTTAGCTTCTCTCAAGAGTAGTTAAGAAGTAGTTTAAAACTGGATAGTCCGCGGCACTTCGTGCCGCGGACTGTTATAATAGACCCACAGCACAGTATGCCGAGAATAGTGTTTAAGAAACCACAAGTATTTACAGATCTGGGCGAGTTTACTCGCTTTGTTGGTTGGTACATTCGCACTAGGGGATATAAATGGTTTTCAAAGTTTGAAATACTTAAAGATATCCTCGTTGATCTTTTGTACCAAAAGCGAGGTAAGTACACCCGTCCTTTTATGCACTTTGGCACAATTGGTTTGGTGTTTTTGGTGATTACGGTGGGGCCAGTGTTGTTAACTAACAAGGATAGTGAGTTTGAGGGTCAAGGATCACAGACTGTTATATCTGCTGCAGTTTTTGGTGATAGTTTTTCAACTTCTCAGGCAGAGGAGGTTTCTCGCTTTAGAGGTGGAGAAATTATTAGACACGTTGTGGCTGACGGTGAAACAATAAGCTCGATTGCTACTCGATATAATTTAGATTCAACCACGGTAATGTGGGAGAACGATCTAACTGACAACTCAGTGCTCAAGCCAGGACAAGAATTAAGAATTCTACCAGTAGATGGTTTACGTCATAAAGTTGCACGAGGTGAAACAATTTACTCGATTGCAAAAAAATATGGTCTAGATAGTGCTCAAGCTCAGGTAATTGTTGACTATCCATTTAACGAGTTTATTAATGATGAAACCTTTGAGTTGGCAACAGGCCAGCAGATTATGATTCCTGGTGGTGTGCCACCACAGACTGCAGCCCCTGTCCGTAAGATCGCACAGCCGACACCAGTCGATGTGGTGCAAGGGGCAGGTTCTGGTCAGTTCCTGTGGCCTGCAGCCGGTACAATTACACAAGGATATAGTTTTTATCACAAAGCAATTGATATCGCGAATCGATCTGCTGGACCAATTTTGGCAGCAGATTCAGGAACAGTTATTGGAGCTGGCTGGCTAGACAACTCTGGATATGGAAATAGAGTAATGATAGACCATGGAAATGGTTTTGTGAGTTTATATGCACATATGAGTGTTGTTCAGGTAAGTGCAGGACAGCAAGTATCTAGGGGTTCAGTGCTGGGACAGATGGGAAGCACTGGTCGTTCAACGGGTACTCATTTGCATTTTGAAATTAGAAAGGGAGGATTGCTTAATCCGCTTTCCTTCTTAAATTAAAGAGCTTTAGAAGCTGGCCTTTTTAGGCAAGAGAGAACGTATGATAGATTTAGTAAAATTGCTCCTTATAGCTGGTGACGGTGGAAATGGTCGGGTGTCATTTAGAAGAGAAAAGTATGTCCAAAAAGGTGGCCCAGATGGGGGCGATGGAGGTAATGGTGGTTCAGTGATTCTTCGTGGAAATAAAAATATTTCGACTTTGAAAGAGTTTGTAGGTCAGGTTTCATACCAAGCAGAGATTGGTCAACTTGGTGGCGATAAAAATAAATACGGAAAAAAGGGTTCCAGTATCGTTCTTGAAGTTCCAATTGGAACAAAAATCCTTATCGTTGCTGAGAACAAGATAGCTCGTAAGAGAAGAACGAAGTACGGCACAGACCAGCTCTTAAAGTGGGTAGAAATTGTTCATCAGAAGTATCAATTGGAGCAAGAAGGTCAAAGACCAGAGCCACAGGAGTTAACACCTGTGTGTTCACCAATTGCGTCGATTGATGTAACAGATTCATATATCGAAGATGGTTTTGATGCTTTTATTGAGTATCAGCCAAGCAAACTCCTTAATGATGAAACTATTCCCAAACATGAATTAATTACTATTTTAGAACATGGTCAAGAAGTTGTTGTCTGTCAGGGTGGCTTTGGAGGTAGAGGTAATGACCGTTTTAAGAGTGCCTCACTTACGACACCTCTTGTAGCAGAGTACGGAACCGAAGGTGAAAAGCGTTTAGTTTTGCTTGAGCTTAAACTCTTAGCTGACGTGGGATTAGTTGGATTTCCAAATGCTGGTAAGAGTACTTTGCTTTCAATTGTGACCAAAGCTCGACCAAAAATCGCTAGCTATCCGTTTACCACACTCGAACCTCACCTAGGTGTGCTTCAAACACAAGAGAGTAATCGAGAGATCGTTATTGCCGATATTCCTGGGCTTATTGAAGGTGCCAGTGAAGGCAAGGGACTTGGTTACGATTTTCTACGTCATATCGAGAATACAAAAGCATTATTATATGTTCTTTCTCTAGATGAGTCGGTAATTTATGACACGGCAAGTTCAGATAAGGATAAAGCTCAACTTTTGTGGAATCAGTATCAAAGTCTTGTAAAAGAATTGACGACGCATAATCCAAAGCAATTTGATAAGAAAAATTTAGTGAGTGTGAACAAAATCGATCTGTATTCCGAAGACCTTCAAAAAGAAATTGTAAAGCTTTTCAAGAAGAAGGGCATAGTTGTTCATTTATTTAGTGGTGTAACCGGAATTGGGCTTCCAGAGCTCACCAGCGCACTACTTCATGAGCTTTAGAGTTCGAGAACTCACTGGAAAAGAGAGACTAGCGAAGCAAATTTGAAAAGAAATAAAAAGCGCCAGGCATTCTGCCTGGCGCTTTTCCGTTTTCTATCAAAATAGAATTACTGTGCTGGTTGCTCTTCAGCAACAGGAGGTTGTTCTTGAGTTAAGTTAACATCATTTTCTGGAGTGGTTTCAACAGCGTTTCCGCCATCGATCACTTGATCAGTTAATGAAGGTGATTTAACTTCACCAAGAGGAGTAGACTCAGAACCAGTAGCATTTGCAGCAGCATCCTGTTGTGCTTTAGCAGCGGCTTCGATTTCAGCTACTTTTTCATTGACGAGGTCAAGCTCTTCCATAACTTTGGTGTAGTCCTCAGTTGAAGGATCAAGTTGTTGGACTACGGCTTTGTATGCTGCTTGAGCATTTACCCAGTCTTCAAGCTTCACAAGTGACACAGCTAGGTTGTAGACTGCAGGTGTGAAGTCTGGTTTTAGACTAACTGCTTGCTGGAAAATATTTGCAGCTTGGCCATAGGCCTCTTGGTTAGCAAAGATAGTTCCCAAACTTACTCTGAGACTTGGAGCCGTTGGGTTAGTCTCGATTGCAGCAACATATGCTTGAGTTGCCCATTGTGATGCATCTTCACTCACACCGATCATATTGGTGTAGATCTCGGCTAAAGTAGCCCAGTTTTCTGAATCTGATTCATCAAGGAGGGTAGCGCTTCGAGCTTCACGGACTGCCTGCTGTAACAATTCTCCGACTTGAGTAGATTGCTCCTCAGTGAGGTCTGCATTATTTGAAATGGCGCTAGCAATGAGTAAGTTAGTTACTGCATAGTTTCTGCGGAACATATCCAAATAAGGGTTGAGCGAGACGGCTCTTTGTTGTAGTTCATACACAGCTACGGCGTTATCTTCAGCAGCAGCGCGCGATGCTTGATGGTCAGCCATGAAAGCCATATATGAGCGTGTTACTAAGTAAAGACCTGCAACTACTGCAGCGAATCCTACACCAGCACCAAGATACATGCTTACCATGCTACTTTTTCTTGGAAGTTTTGCAGCCTGATTTCGATCGATTACACTGAAAGACATTGCTTTAAAACGTGCTACTGAGTATTTGTCTCTTTCACTTGCAACGAGTGCAGCAATTAAGATTGCTTGAAGTGTGAGCATAACCACGTTCATTGGGAGAACCAATTGAAGTGCAAATGTACCCACCAACATGTACGCAATTGGCTTGTTGTCTGTTGCTGTTATGCGTGCTGCTTTGAAAGCTTTAAGCGCAAGTACTATCCAAGCAATGAGTCCTAAGAACCCTGCTGTTGTAAGCAACGTGAGAGGAGTATTTGCTGCTTGGTTATAAATGATTGACCATTGATCGGTACTATTGGTCCAGGTTGGCTTGAAGATGCTATATGCATTTCTATAGCCAGCTGCGCCGACACCAATAAGTGCAGAACGTGGAGAGCGAATAGTATCCAAAGCTACTGACCAACTTGCATTCCATGAAGGAAGTTGCACGAATGCATCTTTTCCAGGAAGCATTGACCAACCGTGAAGCAGCAAACCAATAACTAGTAAAGGAAGCGTAATAGCAAATACTTTACTAATGTGTTTTTTGTGCACGATGTGGGTGATAACACCAACTAAGGCAACACCAATAAATTGGAGAGCTACGAGTGAAGATCCTGTTAAATTAAAGACAAGAGTTCCTGGTAATTCTGCGCCAACGAGTTTATTGATAATAACAGAAGGTCCAAATCCCACAGCTTGTAATCCTGAGAGTACTGTTAAGACAGCACCCGTGATTGCAACTGTTGAAAGGAGTGGTTTTGCAACACGCTTAGGTAGCACACTTCCAGCGAGAAGAGCAATAATGCCACTTGCAATGAGTGTTCCTCCAAAGCCAAGCAAATTTTCGACTGGATACTTGCTTGATAAAAATGATGAAGCTCCAATAGTCAGTGCAAAAAAAACAGAACTAAGCACAAGTGGATTCAAGATGAATTCAAAAGCTCGTCGTTTTATTGAAGACACTATAAAGAGTGCCAAAACTAGTAATGCTGCATACAATGAAATGTACACCTTTGTATCTGTCACGAATGAATTTGTGATTGGGACCACAAGTAGAGCCGAGGCTGCTATTGTCCCTAGAAGCACCCCCAACGAAACGTTGTGGAGCATATCTCTTTTATATTCCATAGTATGAATACCTTAAACTATTATATTACTACCACTGCACCTTCCATTTAAGCAAGTTGCGGACCTCTTGTAAAGAGGAATTAACCCTGTTACAACTAGCTCAAATCATGGCAGTGACATATGAGACGTATGCTTTGATAGACTCGACACATTTTTTCCTGTACACTCATTACTACTAGTACGTACTTATAAATCAACCAATATGTCACCATTTTCTTATTTTTTTCAGCAGCTGCGACACAAGATTTTCGGCTCAAAGAAAAAAAGAAGCCAGAAAAAGGGTTATTCACTTATTGAAGTATTAATTGTAACTGCTATTTTTTTGTTACTCCTTATTTTAGCTTCTCAGCAACTTGCTACCCAGTTGGCAAAGGGAAGAGATGCACGTCGCAAATCTGATTTAGATAGAATTAAAAAAGCATACGAGGATTATGCTTCAGATAGAAATCAGTATCCACCTTTTGGTACTTTGGATACTTGTGGTGATGCCTCGGTTACCGCATTAGCTGGGTATCTTTCAGAAATTCCTTGCGATCCAGACGGTACGCCGTATCTCTATGTTCCATATCCAGATTTTTCTGATACTTCTGGAGGATTTAGAGTGTATGCGAAGTTAGAACTTGAAACCGATCCAGACATTGCTACGTTAGGTTGTAATCAGGGAATTGGGTGTGGAATACCAATATCATTAGTTTCTCCAGGCCCAGAAGAGTATAACTATGGTGTGTCTGAGGGAATTCCAGTGTATTACACCGGTGGTTCGACTGACGTACCTACTGAGGGAATTTGTTGTCCACAAGGTAACACAGCTTGTAACATGACGACACTTATTAATGGAGCTTGTCCCGCTAGTGTGCCCTATGCACCATTTCCAGATCTCCCTGCTTGTATCCAGTATTCATCTTGTACTCAGTAGAAAGTGGTCACTATGTATCATCTACCAATTTCCAAAAAAAATTCTAGAAAAGGGTTCACTCTTCTTGAATTATTAGTTGTTATTGTGATTATTGGTTTGTTGTCAGCGATTGGCTTGGGTAGTTTTATTTCTTCTCAGAAGAAGGGGCGAGATGCTCGACGTAAGGCGGATCTTTCGTCAATTCAGTCAGCACTCGAACTGTATTACAATGACTTTAATGCCTATCCACTTGATGTAAGTCAAAAAATTGATGGTTGTGATGCGAGCTCATGTGACTGGAATGACCTTTGGGAGAAAAATGGCACGATTTATATGGTCCAGATTCCGTCTGATCCAGGTGGTGGATCATATGCATACGATTCTGACGGTACTTCATATACGTTGTATGCTCGCTTAGAGAATCAATATGACAATGATGTTGCACAGTGTGGCAGTGGCATTGGTTACTATGATACTTCAGGATTTAACTGTGTATCTGGTGGATGTAACTTTGCTGTAGTGAGCTCAAATACCAGCCCAAGTTCTTTGCCGACGGTGATGTGTGAATAATTATTGGAAGGAGTTATGAATACTATGACAAAGAATACAAAGGGTTTTACCCTGATAGAACTGCTTGTTGTGATTACCATTATTGGTGTCTTAACCTCGTTGTTCGTTGCTAACATGGTTAGTGTTCGTGAACGTGCAAAAGATACTCGAAAGAAGTCGAACCTTAATGAGTTTAAGACAGCTTTGCGCTTATATTACAACGATAATCAAAATTATCCTCAGGCAGCAGCCATTCCAGCCCCAGGTGCTTCGTTTTCAAGTGCTGGTGGAGTAGTGTACATGCAAGAGGTTCCAGAATATACAAACTATGCAGTCGATGCTACGGGTGATGGGTTTACGCTGGGTGTTGATCTTGATAATTTATCCGACACTGAAATATGTGAAAGCTGGGATAGATGTAATGTTGCAGGTACTTGTGTTGTTGGTACTGATGCTACGTATTATATTTGTGCAGATTAATAGTTCGAATTTTTTTGAAAAGGCCAGGCAAATTGCCTGGCCTTTTTGTTGTTGTATTTATTTATAAATCGAAAACGGCAAGAGTTTTTTTGCCTATTTAAGTGTCAAAACCGCTTTGTTTTCTGGTTAGGGAAGATTCTAGCAGTGCCCATATTTTAGTCGAATTGACTAATTCACTATCCACCAGTTAAGGTGCACCTCTTGGGTAAGAGCTTCATCAAAGCCTACTACGAACTCACCCTGTCTGTTTTCAGTTGGGTTTTCATCTTGTTGAGAGATCACATAGAGGACTTTGTTGTTGGTGCTACCGACTGGAGTCACGTAGATGAGAGAGTCTGGCCCAACCTTGTTAGAGCGAATGGTAATTTCTTTGGTACCACTTGGAATGGTGGCTTTACCAGATGTCTTGTTACTGTTCAGGATTGGGCGGTTAGCGCCGTCTACGTTGTTGAGATCGGCTGCTCCGAGATCTTCGGTACCAACACTCAGGCCACCTTGCAAGCTGACGCCTCCAGCAAACTCAGCTTTTCCTTCAGCCGAGATAGTTGCAACTGGAGTGCCGAGTTCATCGATGATTTCGAAGCGAGATTTTTTGACTTCATTAGTGTCGGAAATACCTGCAACCTGCACCTGGAGTGGGTTGCCGTAGTCTGTAGGAGCAAGCAGATCAGCAAAGAGTGTGCCCTTAACGGTAGTGTCGCCTTCAATGGTGAAGTTTCCATTTACTGTTGCTGTGCCATTTTCCTCAAGAATCATCAGTCCTGCCATGAGTGAGAGTGAGCCTGTACCAGCTGGCTGGATTTCAAAAGTGTTGGTGCCAGTGTAAGCGATGCTGTCGCTTCCGATGGTCAGGGTGTTTGCTACAGTAACAGATTCTCCTGCTGCGATATCTTTTTCGACGAAGATGCTGTTGCCGATACCTAAGTTTCCAGCAATGTAGGCGCCGCCATTTACTTTGAAGTATTTGTTCACAAAGAGGGCATCAACATTCAGAGAAATATCATCTGTATCCATGGTGAGTTCTGAGAGACTGACGTTAAGATCTGCCGATTGTGTTGCTGTGTAGCCAACGCTGTCGACCGCTTGAATGACATCGTTAATGTTGGTGATGCTATCTGTGCCAGTTACAATATCGAGCAGTGATGATTTTTGAGCTGCAGTGGCAGTGTAGATCTTGGTGTCGAGGCCATCAATGTTGTTGGCATAGAGCGTACCAGACACAGTTGCTGTTTCGATTTCGGCAGCAACTGCTTTGAGTTTTTCAACTTCAGCCAGCTTAGCTTCCATCTGAGTGAGTCGAGTTGAAGTTGCTGTGATTTGGTTGGCAATCAGTGATTCTGCGCTGACGGTTGCAGAGAAGGTGGCTGGGCCATCTGCCATGATGCTGCCAAGTTTTGAAGTTTGGGCACTGAGGGTAGCAACGGTGAGAGTGCCAGAGATGGTTGCATCGTTTTGGACCAGGAGTGAACCAAGTGAAGATGTACCTGTGGCAGAGAAGTCACCTTCTTCGGTGATTGCTGCAACTGTGTCGCCATCCGTGTTGGTGAAGGCAATTTCGCCTGAGACTGTTGCGGTGGTAATGACGGTGTTGTTGCCAACTGGAGAGATGAGGGCAGTACTGTTGGAGACACTGCTGCTATTTACAATACCGGCAATGTAGTCTGCGATCGACATGCCTTGTATAGTCAGGGAGTTGACGCTGAGGTTAGAGATGGTGGCGGTTTGTTCAACAACCAGTCTTTGAGTAGTAATGAGTCCAGCTCTGAGCTCAGCAATGAGAGCTTTGCTGAAGCCTCCAATAGTTGAAAGTGCAGAGCCTTGATATGTTGCAGTGAAGCTTCCATTTGTAGTAGTAAGAGCAAGCATTCCATTATCTGTTATCTGAATGGTTGGGTCTACATAACTATTTGAAACCATGATCATTACTTTACCAACATGGCGACCATCTGGAAGTGTGTAACAAGGTTTGGCTTGATTATTTCCATCTGGATCTGCAGGCCAATTAATGCTATCTACTGAACTCACTGGTGTACAGCTCATGCTACTTGGGTTAAATGAGGTCATGGTTTTACCGACACTCATTCCAGCAACTTTTGCTTTTTGACCGATACCTTTTTCTTTAGATGAAACTATTGCTTTACCAGCTTCAATTACTTCGCCTGGATTGGTAATGACTTTGACTGGAACACGACCTGAAAGCGCCACAGGTTGAAGTTCAGGCCATAATGCCTTAACATCTTGAGTGTATTTACCAATTAATGTTCCTCTTGTAAGCTGTCCTTCAATCAGTATAGGTGCTTTTAGCGTTGTTCCTGGTGCTGTAGAAATAACACCAATAACTCTGGAGTCATTTTCTGAAGTAGTGAGTTCTGATCTAACACCATCTTCATTTTCTGCAGGTACAGCATAAATTATGTCTCCACCCTCCATGTCCAAATTTCCAAAGATTGTTTCAGCATAGTCAGATGCACTACCATCTGTGGTTAAATTCATAACTTGAGTTCCGTTGTTGTTGAAGAAATCAGCAGTAGATGTAGTTGCTGGCCCATTCCAAAGGCGGAAGCTATTGCCGTATGAATCCATGTTTACAGCAGAAGTATAGGAACCACCTTGCTGTAGAACTAAATGACCACCCTCGGTTGTACCATTTTGTCTTTTTAAAGTAGTTTGTGAGTTATCATCAGTTTTTCCCAACCATGTGTTACCATCGTTGTCTATTGCAAGTAAATCTGAGTATGGGGAAGTGCCCCCCACAGTTGAAGTGGCTCTAAAGTAAAAACCTCCTGCTGAGTCATATTTATTGAAGATCATGTTATTTGCAGCTGTAGAGCTTGGTTTCAAAACATGTCCCTCTGCAAGGATACCGAAGGTTCCTAGGCGAACCGCTCCTTCCATAATATCTATACTGTAATCAGCTCCACCAACTTTGAGTCCAACATCTTCTGTTGCGCTCCAACCATAGCTTGAATTTCCTCCCAAAACAATAAGACCTATCGATCCAGTTCCGGCATTACTATTATCAGCAATAATTCTTCCACCTATTATTATCTCATTGGCAACACTACTATCGACATCCGCATCAAGACCGACGAGGTAGGTTCCACCTGTTCCTGCTGTGTGGTTATAGTCAATGTAGAGACCTCGGTTGGTGAATGAAGGAGCAGTTACATCACTGATAATTGTAAGCTTGTTATCAGATGATGCAGTTGTGCCGATACCAATGTTTCCATTTGAACCAATATGAAAATCATTACCAGAACCAGCAGATGAAAAAGTGAAATTGCTACCTCTAAAAGTCATATCATGCCATGCAACCGAAGCATCGATAGATTCAATAAAGCTTGCCGACCCATTATGATAGAGCGAAAGTCCTTCGTGACCGGTTGTGTTGGCAGTCATTCCTAACAAAACTTCACTCACGTTTGCTGTGCCGAACATTCCAACACCGTTTACTTGCAACTTTTGTGTTGGGTTTGTAATGTTGCCGATACCTACATTCCCATCATCTTTAACAAAAATAGATGATGTACTGGTATTATTTCTAATATTAAAGCCGCCAGTTCCGTAATTAAGATACGTAACATTATCACTCCATCTAGGCCAAAGGAAAGATTCATAAGTTCCACCCGAGTTTTTTGCTTGGAAGATTGCGGTATTGTCGACACCGAGGACCGCACCTGCGCCGCCAATAGTAAGTTTTTGATTTGTTGTGGTTGTTCCAATACCTATATTTCCACCAATTGGATTGAGTAATAAAGGATACTGTGTATTAACAGCATTGCTTCTTTGTTGTTGAATCCAGCCAGTACCACTGCTTGAAACACCAAACATCATTCCGTAATTAGCGTCGGTATTTGTAATATATAATCCAGTGCCAGCTGCACTTCCTCCAGTAGGCGAGGTTGTTTGAGCAGCTCCAGAAGATTGAAGTTTGGATACTACTGTGGTTGTTCCAATACCGACATTTCCATCACTCTGAATAATCATTCTTCGGTTCTGGCCACCAGTAAAGAATTCGATATCACCAGAGGCACCATCGGCAACGAGGTTAATTCCTTCAATGTTGTTAGCAATTGCAAGTGCATCAGTTTCCCATGCTCCAGATGTAGCCCAGCTTGAGTTAAAGTGATGAATTCGAGAAACTTCACTATATCCTTCGTCCCAGAATGTTAATCCTGACCAACCATTTGTGGTTATGTTTTGGATAATTTGTTTAACACTTCCCCCAAGTGGACTTGCCTCAAGAACATGAACTTTTGCTGACACGGCGGTGTTTTCTCCAATACCGACATTTCCATCGTCGGTGAGATACATTCTTCTGGTTCCGTTTGTAGAAATATCAATATTTGAATCCGTAGCGGTACCTGCAGTGTAGCCAATGGTTGCTGTGTGGCCGGATATACCAAAGTCAAAATTGTCTGAATAAGTGGATTTTGAGATGCGTAAATTCAAATCGGAACCTGAATTTATTTGCATCAATTGGCTTGGGCCGGTTGTTCCTATACCAACATTTCCATTACCAATAATTCTCATTTTTTCACTTAAAGTTCCATTTTGAACCGTACTGAAATACATATCTCCTGACTCTATTCCTGTTCCTCCGTTTGTCGCTTGGATGCCGATACGTCCATAATTTGCGGTGACGGCATTCATTAATGCTAAATCTATGGAGGTATCTTGAGTACTTCCAGCTGCTGATCCTACCACTCTTAGTGCAGTTCCAGTGGCCGCTTTGTATACATCAAGTTTTGTTGTAGGATCGTTTGTTCCAATACCCACATTTCCACCATCGAGGACGGTTAAGACTTCGGTTGATCCATCAAAAAGGTTAAGAATATCCTCAGTACCAGAATTTTGAACATGCAGTTTTGCATTTGGAGTAGAGCTGGTGCCGATGCCCACGTTTCCGTAGATGGCTGCGCCATGGGCGATGCTGGATGGCTCGAGGAAGTAGGCATTGTTGCTTCGAGAAATAAACTTTTGTGCGTAAAAATCTCCGTTGTGAGCCATGCGGAACATGAGTGCGCCAGATGAAGATGCGACGCTTACGTAGTCTTCGAGGGTGCCAGTGGTATCTTGAATTTTTACTAATGCTTCGCCTGGTTTGTATCCCTTAATGTCTAAGAGCGTGGTTGGAGCGGTTGAACCAATACCCACATTGCCATCAGCACCAATAATCATGCGTTCGCTACCAGCGGTGTCGAAGCGGATCTTGTCTTCGTCAGCGATTTCTTCAAGTTGGATGCCGGTGTCGAGGTCGGTGTCCCAGATGCCGGCAACACCAGTAATTGTTGGTACATGTAGTTGGTCTGCATAGATGTGTTGCCATCTAACTGTGTCACTGCCAAGACTGTATAAGCTATCTGCGGCTGGTCCAACATTTCCGGCAACTTCGAGTTTAAATGCAGCTGGGTTAACGGTGCCAATGCCCAGGTTTCCAGCACTGTTCCAGTAGTAGGCAATTGCTGGTTCGTCATCTGCGGTAAGGGCAGAAATATCGGTGCTGAGGGCGGCTGACCAGCCAGTAGCTAGGCCTGTCTGACCGCTGTAGCCAGCAATATCAACGTCTACATTAATCTGTGGAGCATCCCAGTTGTCGACATCGGTATCATTACCAAGCACGATGACTGGAGTTGTGCCATTTTTCATTAAGCGAACACGGTTGAATGGTGCTTTACCTTTGATTTCAACAGAGGTATTTATCCATGCGTCACCGGTGTCGTACCAGTATCCGCCGATGATGACTTCCCATGCACCAGACGTGCTGTTGTAGTTATAGCCAGTAATTTTAATGTTCATCATAGTGTTGCTTGTGTTTGGAACGGTGATGACATAGGCGCCATCACTATTTTCTACATCGATATGATCTTGGAGAACACTAAGGTACCTGGCATTTCTATCCGAGGCAGTATCTTGGGTGATGCCAACAGAGGCGCGATCAAAGAGAATATCTCCGTCTAGAGTATGGAGGAGGGCAGTTGGGGCAGTGATTCCAATTCCAACATTTCCGCCAGATTCTTGTAGAGCCAGTGGACGAACAGAAGTGCCTTCTGTAATTGCTTGAATTCTTGCGTAATCAGAAGTTGTGTTATAGCCGATGTAGAGACGATTGTTTGTGTTGGTGTATCCTCGTATGGTCATCTGACTTCCACTTGCACTGTCGCCATCTATAAAGGTGTTTGCAGCAGCCCCACTAATATGTAGTTTTGCGCCAGGACCAGTTGTTCCCATACCAACGTTTCCATTGGCTGTATCAATATTAACGTTTTCTATACTCAACGAATTTCCACCACCAATAGAAACGTACTGATCTTTTACATTAAAGAATCCACCGCCATCGTTATCGCGTACTTCAAAACGAGCTAAGTCATCGCCGCTTCTAAAACTAGCGACGTTATCGAGTGTTCCGGAGTGCACGTAGAATTTTGCACTTAAGGCACTGGTTGTTCCGATACTTACATTTCCTGCACTCTCAATTTTCATTTCTTGAGCACCATCTCCATTTGAATCAAAAGTTAACCAGCTGTTGGTAGTGTCGTACCCAACGATACCTTCATTTCCAGTAGCACCAATATGTACATTCGAACTACCCACATACACACCACCCCATCGAGTTGCGTCTGCACCTAGGTTACTTGCACCATTTGAAGCAGCCAGTAGGTCGTCCGAAAGGATAAAGTCCGAGCTATTCCATTGTAGATACTCGGTAGCTGCATTTGCAAAGTAGATGTAGTTAGCCAGCTCGATTTCTCCTACCACATCAAGAAGTTGTCCTGGAGTTATTGTTCCAACTCCCACATTCCCATTAAATGCGGCTACGCCGCCAGTAATAGTTGATGGGTCGTAGTTTACGCCTAAGACTGATCCTGTTGGTAAGTAGACATCATCACCTGCTGTAGTAGGCAAGAGGTTTGTGCCAGTTCTGGTCCAGTATGAACCAGTGCCACTCGTAAGCTGGCTTAAAGTAACAAATTCATCAGAGTTAACAGCATCTGCACCGATTACTCTGCCAGAGAAGCGACCAACGATGCCGGTGCCACCGGCTACGTCGAAGAGATAGCCAGGTGAGGTTGAGCCGATACCGACGTTTCCGGAGGTAGCGATGCGGAATTTTTCCGTTCCGCTAGTATAGAACCTATAATCCAATGCACTTGCGCTATACATATATGCAGCCTGTCCATCTACACCCAGTGTGAAATCTTTCGTTGCATTCTGCAATCTAATATTTGGTAAATTTGTGGAAGTATCAGATAGATTTAGCGTTTTACCACCACCAAAGAAAGCAACGGCAGCAGGACTAGTTGTTCCAACACCCACACTTCCTCCAGTATTTGCCAAAATCACATCATTACTGCCACTTTGGATATAGAGGTCGCCAGTCAGGTTATTAACATAAGAGTTGGTGCCATCGTGGTAGAGTTCGAAGTCTTGGCTTTCTCCAAGTACTAAATCGCCACCGGCACCGGTGCCACCTGCGATGCCATCACCATCTGCATCAAGAATCCAGTCACCAGAATCGCCCCAAATGCCGTAGTTTTGAGCTGAGGCGTTGAGGGCATTCAAGTAGATGCCGTAGTTGTTGGTCGCATTGACATCATCGGCATAAATTGCTGCACCGTAGGTTGTGGTTCCAGAATTTGCGTCAATATACACACCGTATGCATTGGTCATGTTAGTTGCAGTCGCGCGTTTGTTGGTGATGAAGTATCCAGCTCGGCCGTTTGTTATATCTCCACCCACGTCAGAATCAACATAAACTTCGTTGTAGGTTCCATATGCATTTGTAATATCTCCAGAGTAAGAATTAATTGTTCTAACTCTATTGAAATTACCATATGCTGTTGGAATCGTTGAATTGTAAGCGTATACCTGATTATAGTTTCCATATGCTTGAGTAATGATGCTTGTTGAACCAACTCCAGTATCACCCTGGATTGCTCCATATAAACCATAAGCTGTTGGGATAGTTCCAGAAATAGCATTTTGGTAGGCAATACCTGAGGTACCAGTTAGGGTACCAAGATCTGCAGTCGCAGTACTGTCATTTCTGGCATATCCGTAGACACCGGTGTTAGTTCTGAAGGTGCTTGTTCCAGTTGTGTAGACGTTTCCATACACACCATAGGCGTCTGAATCAAAGCCACCAGCTATGTCTTCAGTTTTATTGTTTATCATGTTCATATACATACCGTATGAAGTTCTATCTGCAGTTAAAGTTGGTGAAGTAATAGTGCTTGAGGAGTAGATTTCGTAGGTGGTATTGTCTACAGCAAAGTTGGTGCCGACCGCGAGTGTTCTGTCTGTAGCAGGTTCTCCAATTCCTGGACCAATTGCGACACCTTGATTGAAGTCAACATCCCCACCTGAAAAATCCCATTGATCCGAAGTATTAAAGACTATTGAACCAGTATCACCGCCACTTGAGTACATATTAAGTGATCCACTTGATCCAGCTCCATCACCAATTCTGACAAGATTGTTTGACTCATCAACCGAGAAGGCAGCAGCAAGGGCAGTTCCACCTACTGCAAAGTCGTCGGTAGCGCTGCTTGGGTAGATGATTCCAGAGCCTGCACCAGGAGTTGTGTCTGTCCACATTCCACCACTACCAGATGAGCCAATGGCTGCGTTGTACGCAGTGTTAATGGCGTCGACTATGCCGGTGTCGGCACTGTCAAAGCCTGTATCCACGTCTGTTAGGGTTATGGCAGAACTGAGGTTGGTGTCGTCGAAGGTTATGGTGGTGGCGTTGAAGTTGATTGAACCGACCACATCCAGGGTTGCTGTTGGGTTGAGGGAGCCGATGCCGACGTTGCCACCGTTGATACTCATGGAGTGGAGGGTGCCTGCATCGCCAACAGCATCGGTGCCGAAGTCCCAGGTGTAGAAATCGATTGAGTTGCCACTGTCGGCAGAGGAGTTATGGCGTGTTCGAATAGCTTGTGAATATTCGATTCCGCCATTGTATGCAAATTGGATTTGCTCGCTGTCTCCAAATCCAGAGGTGCCTTCTCCAGATCGCAGGATGAGAGATTTACTATTTGTGCCACTGCCAGAAACGTCTAGGCGTGCACCTGGTCCCGTGGTGCCAATACCAACATTTCCGTTTCCTTTAACTATAAATAAACTAGTATTTGATGCATCTCGAATTGAGTAGTCTGAGCTGCCGCTACTTGGTTGAGTGTAAAAATGACCGGCAGAGTTAAAGAATCTCCAGTAATTATAGCCAACTCTTTCTATTCTGAGTTCTGGTGAGGTTGAATCATTTTTAATTGACAGGATGCCATTATTTACTTCAAATAAATTTGCTGGAGCTGTAGTTCCAACTCCAACATTTCCATCTTGGTTGAAAGTCATAACATCACTAACACTAGCACTATCCAAAATCAGCCGATCTGCGTTATTTCCGATGGTTTTGAGGTCCCATTTGACCACATCTGCTTCTGCAAACTGAAGGTGATTTGCAGAGGTGGCGTTATCAGCATCGGTGGTGTTAAGGCGGAAGTAGTTGTTAACACCTGTGAGTGATTTTGATTCGAGCTGGGTTGCTGGAGCGGTGGTGCCGATGCCGACATAGCCAGTTGTGTATGCGACTGCTAAACTTGGGCTGATGCCGCCGTTTAGACTATCTATAACATAGTTGTTTGTTGAACCATCTAAATATGTTTGGAAACGACCAGCAGCATTGGCAAATCGAATGCCGCCATTTCCAGAGGAAGCTGTGATTTCAATATTTGCAGCTGAGCCATATACTTCAAGTTTTTCTGAAGGTGAAGCAGTGCCAATACCCACATTACCAGTAGCCACATTCTGAGTTAGTGGGTTGTAGTAAGCGGTTGGAGCAGTAGTGCTGCCGGTGGCAGAGCTGGCTGTGAAGACATCTGTTGTTTTGCCGACTGATTCAATTCTTACGTAAGCAGTTCCAGCTGTTGTACCTTGTGTTCTTCTGATGCGTAACGTTGCTACGTTTGCGTTTGAATTCAGGTCAACTTCGTAGTTATTTCCTGAATAAGCTCCTCCATCAACAGTTGGAAGAAGTGTTTTATAGGTGTTAGCGGTACCGTTATAGTTAACTGGAACAATATATTGTTTTGAAACTGAAAAGGCTGTATCTGATACTGTTACAGATATTCTATAGTTATGTGCGCCATTTGCTAAATTAAAGTTACCAATTTCAACATAGTCATCAACAGTAGTTGGAACGGTGCGAGTCAGTTCAACAGAAAGTGGAGAACCAGTTCCACCATAGTAGTAGCCAGCGCTGGCGTTGATGGCGCCAAGGACGTCGAGTTTGCTTGTTGGTGAGGTGCTGCCAATACCAACATTTGTTGCATTATCATAGAGTACGCCTGTGGCGAGAGTGTCTGCATCAGTGAATCTGGCTACATAGTTAGCAATTCCAGATCCATCTATAAGAGTTGTGCCCCAGACTCTAGCATCAATTTCATCTTGTACTACTTGGTTACTGCCATTGAGAACTAAGACAGTGTTATCTGTGCCAGCTGCTACGCCGTTAAGTGTCAGGGTGCTTGAGAATCTACCTGTGCCTGTTACATCAAAGGTTGTTCCTGGAGCTATAGAGCCAATACCAACATTTCCTCCATCTATAATAGTCATCACTTCCGTACCGGCATCAAATGCGTTAAAGATATCTTCAGTGCTAGAATTTCTTAGTACAAGTTTTGCTGTGTTTGGGGTGCTGGTGCCAATGCCAACATTTCCTGCAAAGTATGCCTGTCCGTTAGATTGAAGATGAATGTTTGCACTAGCTGTGGAGTTACCACCAATTGCAAGATCAACTACGCCGGTGTATGGAGACTTAGGATGCAGTACATTTGAAGTAACATCCCAAAAACCAGCTCCGGTGATGCTGGCTGGATCTGTCCAGGTGTTAGCTCCGCCGGCGGAAGATGTGAGGAAGTAGCCACTTGTGCCGGCATCTCCTGCAACGCGCAGAGCATCCGTGAGGTTGAGTTCACCATCAACATCAAGTGTGTAGTTAGCGGTAGTTGTTCCAATACCTACATTACCGTTTAGAATGGCTGATGTTGTAACTGCAGCAGGGTCAACAAAGTAACTACTGTTACTTATGTCAACAAAACGCTCGCCATAGACGTGTCCATCTTGAGCAATGCGGAAGCGAGTTGTGCCACTAGCACTTGCAGCCAGGATATCTTGATTTCCGGTTTCGTTGAGGATGGTGAGGGCTTTGCCAATTGCTGCGCCTTCTACATTGAGCTTGCCGATTGGTGAGGTGGTGCCGATTCCAAAGTTTCCACTGGCGTTAATTGTAGCAACTCTGTCGTTACCATTAACATAGTTATTGTTACCAACTGAAAAGTAAATAGCAGTTCTACCACCATACTGAACAGAGCCTGCAGTACCTCCAACCACACCATTATTGCCGCCTAATACTACATTTGCTCCACCTGTACCATACACATTAAGTACTTGTGCTCCGCCAATAGAAACTGGGCTGGTGGTGCCAATTGCTACATTGCCAGCAAAATATGCTTGGCCATTAGATTGCAAATGAATATTTGCACTCGCAGTAGAGTTACCACCAAGTGCAAGGTCAACAACATCAGTGTAAGGAGTTTTTGGATGGAAGACGCCATTTGTTTCTTTCCAAAGACCTGCATCGGTTAGGTCAGCAGGATCTGTCCATGTGTTAACACCGCCACCACTTGAAGTGAGTAGGAAAGTGCTAGATCCAGCATCACCTCCGGCGCGGATTGCACCTGAGAGACTGACGTCACCGACGACGTCGAGTTTGTATGCTGGAGTTGCGGAGCCGATGCCGACGTTACCATTTTCTTGTATTCTAAATAACTCAGTTCCTGAAGTTCCAGTGTTATCCTTTGCGACTGCAAAATATGAGGCTGTAGCATTATTGTTACTATCTATATTAACCAGAACGTTACCTAAAGCGTTGTTTGCTGTATATGTTGATCCAGAACCTAACTCAAGCCCATTTCCAATTCCAGTACCAATCCATTGAGCAGCATCAAGTAAGATATTCCCCCCTGAAACTGCTAACTTAGCTCCTGGGACAGTTGTTCCAATACCGACATTTCCAGTAGTTGCAAAGGTTGCTATATTTGTTCCAATTGTTCCCATAAGAGCGCTTGCACTCGTCACATTAATTTGAAGATTTGATCTGCCTGTATCTGGGCCAAATATTGAGATATGAGCAACTCCATCACCTCTAAATTTAATTTCACTATTATCAATATTTACAGATCTCGAAATACCTGTTGATCCTGCAACTGTCAATTTACCACCTGGATTGTTTGTTCCAATTCCTACATTAGTACCATTGTCATAGACAATAGAATTGCCAAGTGAATCTCCATCTGGAGTCCACTTAGGTAGATAGTTAGTAGTACCAGAACCATCAACTAAAGTAGTACCCCAGACTCTAGGATCAATTTCATCACTAATCACTTGGTTAGAACCGTTAAGAACGAGGACGGTGTTGTCTGTGCCAGTTGCTACTCCAGTAAGAGTAACTGTGCTATTAGCAGCAAGAGTTGTGAATGCACCGGTACCTCTTGTAGTAGCACCAATGTTTGTGGTGTTGATACCAGTACCAGTCGTGTTGAAGTTACTAGATGTAAAGGTAAGAGCATTAGCGCCAGTATTTATAGAAGAAGCACTTAGTCCAGATAAGCTGAGAGCTCCACTGGTAGCAGTCAAGTTAAGAGCACCTGTTGTTTGAGTAAGGCCATTGGAAGCGGTCAGAGTGCTAGAGAAGCGGCCGGTGCCTGTTACATCGAGGGTTGTTCCTGGAGTTGTGGAGCCTATGCCGACACTACCTCCAAAATATGCTTGGCCATTAGATTGCAAATGAATATTTGCACTCGCAGTCGAGTTACCACCCAATGCAAGGTCAACAACGTCAGTGTAAGGAGTCTTTGGATGAAACACACCATTTGTTTCTTTCCAGAGGCCAGCGGTGAAGATATCGTCTGGATTTGTCCATTGGTTAGCACTGCCTCCGGTTGAGGTTAAAATGTACCCGCTCGTACCTGCATCGCCAGCTACTCGAAGGGCACCGGTCAAATTAATGTCGCCAGTAACGTCGAGTTTGTAGGCAGGGGTGATTGAGCCGATACCGACGTTGCCAGAACCCTGAATAACGAATTTATCATACGCTTTTAGTAAGTATCCATCTGATGGCATGGAAGCAATATCGGATCCACCTAGCTCAAGTAATGTGTAACCAGAACTCATAGCAGTTCCACCGTTTCTGCTGATCTTAACAGCAGATGATGCTCCACCAATATTTGATTGAAGTTCTAAAGTGGCACCTGTAAAAAGGCGAGTATTACTAGCGTTTTGATCAATGCGCAGAGTATCAATTTGTGAAGCACCATTTACGTGGAGTAGATATGATGGGTTTGTAAGGCCAATGCCCACATTGCCTTGAACAAGTAAGCCATTTGTTGGAGCTGTACTACTGATGTAACCATTTCCAATAGTTGCGCTACCATTAACACTGAGTAGTGAGGATGTGGCGCTCGTGCTTCCTGTACCAACACGAACTTTGGCAAAGCCGCTGGTACTGTCTCTTCCAATAAACAATCCTTGAGAGAGTGTGCCTTGGTTTACTTGGAAGATGTGATTTGTATAAGCATTGTAAGTCAGGGCAGGAGTGTTACTCACATCATTATCTGAGGTAATTGAAGTTGATCCCGCTGTGGACGACCATCCGTAAAAGCCGTCGATTGGTCTTGACCAGCTTATCCCCGTCTCTTTTAGATGTAATCTAGTATTTTGATCAGCAGTAGACGCAATAACCAACTTTTCTTGAGGAGCTGTGGTTGCAATACCAACATTACCAGAGTTAGCAATAGTAACCTTACTGACGCCACTTGCACTTGCGGTGAAGATTGCTTGATTACCTGTCTCGTTGAGGATGGCTAGGGCTTTGCCAGTGGCGGCTCCCTCGATGTTAAGAAGGCCGATAGGAGAGTTAGTACCAATGCCCACATTCCCCGCAAAGTAAGCTTTACCATTAGATTGAAGATGAATATTTGCACTCGCAGTAGAATTTCCACCAAGAGCGAGGTCGACAACACTGGTATAAGGAGACTTTGGATGCAGCACGCCATCTGTTTCAGCCCAGTAGCCAGCACCAGTAATGCTGGCAGGGTCGGTCCAGGTGTTAACTCCACCAGCGGATGAAGTGAGGAACCAACCCAAGGTGCCTGCGTCTCCTGCAACACGGATGGCATCCGTTAGATTGAGTTCACCGTCTATGTCGAGAGTGTAGTTGGCTGTAGTTGTTCCGATACCTACGTTTCCATTAAGAATTGCAGAAGTGGTTACAGCTGCAGGGTCAACGTAGTAGGTGCTGTTGCTAATGTCGGTGAAGCGCTCACCGTAGACATAGCCATCTTGTGCAACGCGGAAGCGGGTTACGCCACTGGCACTTGCTGCGATGATGTCTTGGTTGCCGGTTTCATTGAGGATGACGAGGGCTTTGCCGATGGCGGCGCCATCAACATTGAATAAACCGATTGGGGTTTCAGAACTAATGCCGATGTTTCCATTTGCATCAATAAAGAGAGCTGAAGTTCCTGGGTTAGTATTTCCTGTACCAGAGTTAACTCTGAAATTGTGTTCAGAAGCGGTATACCTCATTGCAGGGCGAGTTCCAGACCAAGTATTTGAGGCAAATGATACTGTTCCTAGGTCGATAGTATCAGTAATACCATAACCTGTGGTGGGACTTGATTCTGGCGTACCAATAAGCAAACTTTTATGGGTACCGCTCGTGATCAAACCGCCACCTACTATGTGACCAACTAAAGCAAGTGAGTTAGAAGTTGTTAAGATAGGAGCAGTGATTCCCCAAGCAGATGCTCCCCATTCTGGGCCAAATCCTATGGCTCTACCACCATTTGCCTCGAAAACTCTACTAGTTCCTCCAGCGCCAATATGTTCTAGCTCTTGGCGGCCATCACCATGCACGGTGTTGTAGTTAAAGTAATAAGTGTTAGTTGAAGTGTTTCTAATTCGCACATCACCCAAGACATCTAATTTTTCTTGAGGGTTTGTGGTGCCGATGCCGACGTTGCCATCCGATGCGATACGCACTTGCTCAGTGTTATTGGTAAAGAAGTTAAGAATATTTGCCCCACCTCTGCCTATACCTGTATCAGTATCCCCGGTGAAGGTGAAGATTGGAGTAGCGACACTACCCGTGTAGTTGAGTTGTGCTCCCGAAGAGTTGGTAGATCCAAATGTTGAGTTTGTTCCTTGCCACCGATCACTGATTTGGAACAAGGCAGTTGGAGCACTGGTGCCAATTCCAACATTGCCATCATTCTGAATAATAAATCTGTTCGTTCCCGATGCAGAGGCAACAAAAATTGCCTGATTACCCGTTTCGTTCAGGATAGATAGGGCTTTTCCTATGGCAGCTCCTTCGACATTAAGAAGGCCAACGGGAGAAGTGGTGCCGATACCGACGTTGCCATCTGCAGCAATAGTCATTCTTTGGTTAGCAGCTGCTGTTCCACCAGTCCAGAAAGAAAGAATACCAGCAGCATTAATATTTCTAATGTCAGCTCGAGCACCATAATCAATGTCCCAAGATCGATAGTTCATGCGGTTATTGGTATTTGTTCTACTTAAGTAAAGATAACTGCTGGCAGTATGAATAAGAGCATCTCCTTCAACTTGAAGTGGATATGAACCAGAAGCTGTTCCAATACCTACATTTCCCCCAAAATATGCTCTGCCATTACTCTGAAGCAAAATATCTGCACTTGCAGTTGAGGTGCCACCAATGGCAAGATCAACAACGTCACCATAGGCTTCTTTAGGATGAAAGACATTTGCAGTCACGTCCCAGAGGCCAGATCCAGGTAGAGTAGCTGAACTTACCCAAGTTGGAGCCACACCAATACCATTAGATTGCAGAACGTAGCCTGCGGTTCCTGCAGCTCCAGATGGCATGAGGGCGCCGGAGAATTGGAGGTTGCCGACGATGTCGAGTTTTTGGGCAGGTATGCTTGATCCAATACCTACATTTCCTTCAATGATTGCGCCACTTGCTGGAGGATTAGTACTTAGATAAGCGCCACCAACTCTCAATTCATTCATGCTTCCTCGGTATGTAAGTAATTCAATATTGTTCCCAAAAGCCTTGAAGCCTCCTGCAGCAGCACTTCCATCAACGCGGAGTAGGTATGTTCCAGTTGCTTCACCTTTGTTAGCAATCTGGAGATGCGCAGAAGGATCGTTAGTGCCTATGCCCACATTTCCACCTCTTTCAAGAACCAGTGTTTGTGAAGAAAGATCAGATCCCAAAATTAAATCATTTCCAGTTGGACCGACTCCCGAGAATTCTGTTCGAATGAATGCTGTTTCAGTAGTGCTGTCATAAAATCTTATGTGATTTGCATCTAACGAATTAAAGCGTAATGATTTTCCTGAACCAAGTTCTAATGCTTCATTTGGGTTACTTGTTCCAATTCCAATATTCCCACTCTCATCCACCACACTTAAAGCACTACCGGCATTATTCTGCCACACCTGAATGTTAGCGGATCCACTTGGTCCACCTCGGGCAATCAGGGCAGTGCCGCCAGCGTAGGTGGCACTGAGTGTGGCACCGGGAGCAGCTATATAGCCATCAACAAAAAGGTCGGAGTTTACTAGTACGTCGCCAGTGCCATCTGGAGAAAGGGCAATATTACCGTTTGAGCCAGCCGCTGTTTTAAGAGTGAGGGTTTCGGCTTCAATCGAGAAATTACCCGAAACAGCTTTAAGAGTTGGCGAAACTTCACCGAAGATCACCTCGCCATTGTTATTCATAGTAACCACGGTGTTCTTTATAGCGGCACCTGTTGCTTCTATGGGATAGCCTTGGAGAGTTTCAGAGTTAAGCGCGTACGGAACGGTCTTGATGCTTTGTCGAGGAGAAAGGGTTTCAGTGTCGATTTCGACCTCGAGCCAGACGTTGGAGTTCTCGGTGAAGACGTTTTCAGAAATTTCAGTTCCACAACTGCTGCCTAAATCGGCATTAAAGATACCGTCTTGATCTGGAGTCACACTACAGGTGCCAGAGTTCCAGAGCAGAGTGCCTCCAGAATTAGAGTCGTACAGGCGGAAAGCCATGTCTGTGGCGGTAGTAATAGGGTTTTGGCTGGTGTCAGTAAGGCGACCTTGGAATTGGAGTACGCGGTTTGGCCTGGTAGGACTGGTTGGGTAGGCTAAAGGCTTGTCTGCATCAGCCACAAACTGGCGATAGCCAAAGAAGCCGAGTGTGACTGCAAAAAGCATGATAATAGCCAGGTTTAGATAAGGCAGAGCCTGTTTTTTTGCTTGAGGTTGGATCTTATTTTGAATGGTTGCCAGACCTGATTTGATACGTGATCGTATATCTTGACTAGATTGGGCGTTAGATTGATTGTGTAGAGTGTGTTTTGCGGTGGCAAATGATGATGCACTTGAGGTTGGCACAGAAGAGTATCGTCGAGTAGGCTCCTGGATTGGAATATCTTTTTGAGGTGCTTTCTCAATAAGTTGGGGTAATTTGTCTGAGAGAGTCTCGATTTCTGAAACTGAATGGAGGACACCCTCTGCCTGCAACCAGAGAGAGAACTGAACAATACTCACGAGCTTACGCCTGATAGAGGATTCCTTCAAATCTTTATTTGCCTGTGCAGCAATGAAAAGTTCAGCTTTGGGTTTTGTGAAGGCTTTTTCTACCTCAGTTTCATTGGTAAAACTAACAAATTGGTTGATATCACTGCGGTAATTTTTGATGGTTGAGCTTGAGCAGTTGTCAGCTTTGAGTGCTAAAAGATATTCGTGAAGAAAAACGCTAGTCTGGTAGGGTGGATATTTTTGGACAAACATCATCAAAGCATCTCGCACGGAGGGGCTTACTGTCTGGTGAGCAGCTGAATTGGTTAAAAACCGGTGTAATTCACTCAGCTGCCACTGTGATGACAGTGAAGCTTTGGATGCAACGAACTCAGTGAATACAGCGTGCGCTTCATCGCGCTCGTGTGTGTGTGACAAAGCACTTTCCAAAAATGTGGAAAGTGAAAGGAAAATGCTAGAAAGATATTTGCTTTGGGCAGTCATTTATTTTTTCTTGCATGGGTGTTCTGAAATTTTGGCTACCAGATTCATTAGACCCATTAGACTTGACTCATATCAGTGTATATTACTCGAGACACTCGGGTCAATAGTCTGGAGAATGAGTGGGCTTTCTGGCAAAAGTGCAATGAACAAAAAAAAGTTCTTCCAGGCATAGTATGAATACGTGCGATAAACATTCTGGGGCTATCAATGCATATCAAATGTAATCACGGCATCGTGTTTTCTTTGGATTTAGCAGAAAAACATGAAGAAAAGGGGCATTTATGCACAGTAAAAAGTAATTGTTATTTTGTTTAGAAAAGCTATACTATGTGAAGGTAAAACTAATCATCTGGAAAAACAGAAGATTATACTCGAGGAAATTTGCATAAAAAGCAAAATGTTGTTAACAATAATTAAGATTTTTGAGTTTCGGTGACTACTTAATGTGGATAATGTATTAATAATGTACTACTTTGATGCCTAAATATTTATTCTAAAATTGCATTGTTACTGTAATGTGGATTCGGTAATAGAGGCCGACACCTATGATAAACCTGGAAAATGTGCGAATATAATGCGAATATATGCGAAAATAGCATCTAAAAACTTATAACTAATATGAAAAAAAATGCCCTCTCACTAGCAATGCTTGCGTACCCAGTTTTAGGGAGTCAAGATGCGTTTGTTACAACTGATGCAGCTCAGCAATTGCTACAAAATACAACTGATGGCGGTGTTCGTTCAATATTGCACTATTTATCGAAATCAGGAATCTTTTCCACCGAGAAGATAGGGCAGGAGCTGAGGTATTACTTAACAGACAAAGGTATCGAGCAGCTCAACGCCCAATTTCCGGCTTTAGATTCTAAATGGGATTCGTACTCTGGCGAATGGGAGTGTATCGTCTTTCAAGAGGCACCCAGCAGTGATCCACAGTTTAGATACCTACGCTCACAGCTCGTAGCAGAGCATGCGATTCAATTAAGTCGTGGCGTATATTGTGTCCCAGGCTCACTTTCTCAAGAGCTATACCTGCTGTGTAAAAAAATGTATCCACACTCAATAGCACTTTTCTCTATAGATGCATGGAAATTTGGCTTTGAGAGAAGTACCGTTATCCGAAACTTTTCACTGAGTGACTTAGCCACTGCTTACTCAAGTATTAGCACTGAGGTTAGTCAGCTGCTAGCACAATTTGCCGAGGGGGATGGTCTGACTGATCAACAGAAAAAGGTGTTTATTACGGCTTATGATCGTTTTCGGGATACATTGCAAGAAGATAACGGTTTAGTTGCTTATTACTATCCAAATGCTATTTCAGCTCGGAAAGTTCTTTCACAATTTCAGTCAGCCTTTTCAGGCTTCTTAGTCAAATAAAACAGCTTCATTTAATGGAGCAGAGGTTTTTATGTTGTATTTTACACGTGTTTTCGGGTGCATGATTTTCATTTTATTAATTATATGTTTTAGCTTGTTTTTATAACTTAATAATTAACTTTCATCATTGCGTTAATTCTATTTTAAGATCATGCAGTAATTATGCCGATAAGTTGCGTGAATGATTTGTTCGGTACATGCGTTAAATAATTAACGATATTTTGTGCAATTAATATCATTGTTGCACAAAATGAATGTATTTGCGTGCGATTTAGCTAGCGCTGCTGAGAAAGTGTATTTATAGCAGAGGTAAATGCCAAATAATACTTGAATTATTGCATGTTAACTAATGCTACTTTTTCAAAATTATTGGATGGAATTATTACTGTATAAGTTTTGACGAGTGATTATTATTTGTCTATTTCACTCATTCTTATTGTTTTTTGTATGTTTAGGGTCTTACAGAGTCAGATATCATTGATCTATTGCTTAACCTGGTATTGGCACCCGCGTGGTATGCTCTGCTAGTCTTAAAAGTAAAAGAACTTATCACTAATTATCAGCACTTTTTATGCTTTATTACGGAAAATATTCAGAGAGGGTATTGGGGAGGTATGGCTTGGGAGAAGGCCTTGGTTATGTTAGCCGATAGCGTTTATTTTAGGCACCTGAGTTATATGAGGAAGAGAAACCTTGGTTTCTGTGTTACAAAAGCGAGACGGTGATTTCTTCAGTTGATGTGAGTGTTACATTATATTCAATAGTAACGTCTTCAACGGTTAATTCTTCAAATCTCATACTACCAGTCTCACGATACCATACAAAGCCCATTTTGGTGACTGTGATGTAGTACTTACCTGGTGGACAGTGTGCCGCATACTGTCCCTTTTTATTTGAAGATACTAGAACCACTAAGTCAGTTGTATTTGGATCACTCAGCTTGATAATTGCGTCTCGTATTGGTTCTCCAGCTTTGTTCGTAATTGTGCCTCGGACGTTGGCTCTTCTATTTGTAAAAAAGTACTTTTGGGCAAAGACCAGTAGATAGCATGCTATTACTAGATAGTTCAGCCAAGAGGGACTGATTATGGTTATTACCAGGGAGATGCTGAACATCGGAACGATAATGTTCTTCATTCTGAGCCGTGCCACGGTCAAATTAAGTCGGCTCTTGAGTGTTTTTTCTTTTTGACTGGTTTCTTTCGGGTCTACTGGTATAAGGAACAGCTGATGCGTCTCGTCACTGGTAACGTTGAAGACCTCACCTGTATAAAAGTCAGAACTCGTCAAGTATTTCGGCTTTACTTTGGCCGTAGGGAAGACGAAGTCCTGGTGTGTAACCGTTATTGTATATTTTCCTCTTGGGAGTTGAATGCCTTGGTATATGCCATTTTCATCTGTGACGACTGTTTCAAATATACCTGCATCAGGATCAACGCTTTGAATGGTAAGTAATGCAAAGGGAACAGGCTCATTTGTTTCACTGTTATACACAATTCCTTGTGGATCTTTGGCAGGAAGCAGACCTAATGCTTGAAGTAGGCGTAACAAAAGCTGCCAGGTTAGACTTCCTCCGAACTGAAGGAGTAATGATAAAAGCGTGAGCAATGGAGGGGCTGCTGTGAGTAACAGAGCTCCAGCTGGAGCTATCCAGTCAAGTGCTCGACCAATGCTTAAGAATAGCTGCACAGGTAGTGAGCTTGAAATTTCCACAGGTATTGCTTCCAGGCTTTCTTGTACAATCTCATGAATTATTTCTCGAGGAGGCAATATTGGAATGACAATAATTGGGCTTGCCTCAGGGCTAGGGCTGGGTGAAGGAAAAGGACTTACTCCCGGTGTTGGTGATGGACTTGGTGTGGGTGTTATTCCAGGGGTGGGTGATGGGCTTGGTGTTGGTGTGGGTATGGGGGATGGAGGTGGGATAATAATAACAATCGGATCAATGATTATTTTTAGTCCACTAATCACTGATATGTTTCCAGCGCTGTCTGAAATAACGAAGTCGAATGTTATTTCAGTGTCTCGAGGCAGAATGCCAACTTGAAAGTCCCAATTTCCACTTCCGTCGACAGAAAATGAATGGTTTTGTGTGGGATCACCTGGGATTGTGATAGTAAGTTGAACTGTCGCGTTTGATTCGCCCGTACCCTTGAGCAATGGTTCATTATCTGCCAAGTGAATGGCATCTGTTGGAACGCTTTCAGCATTTCCCGTATTAATGTCGACTATTTCTGGTCCAATATCTGTAATCTTGAAGTAGGGTGCAGTGGTATCAATGATAAAACTCCAGATCACTGACTCTGAGTAATTATCGGCAGCATCATACGCATGTATTTGCCAGGTATGGGAACCATCTGACAGAGGAGTCTTAGGAGTTAAAAAGTAGTGATTAAGTAAACTGTCATACAGTAGCGTGTATTCAGAGTTAGCAGTTGCTGTTGTGGGAATCGAATCAAAAAGCAGTACCCCATCAAACCAAAATTGGTAGTGATCTACCCCAACATTGTCAGTGGAGCCTTGCCACTCAAAGGTTGGTGCGGATACGGTAAGCACCGTTTCATCTTCAGGACTAATAAGGATAGGAGTTGATGGTGGAACGATATCAGGAACTATTGCTGTGACGTACTCAGGGCGTTCTTTGGGGTTTGTTGAAAGCGTTTCACCAGGTAAGACTCCTGCATCCTGACCAAACACTCCTGCAGGTATGCAAAAGAGCAAACTACCTAGAAGCAGTGGTAGAAGGAAATTTTTCCATCGCACATGTAACTATTCTTCGTGTTTTTCGAGTTGATCTTTACTGACTTCAG
Organism: Candidatus Pacebacteria bacterium CG_4_9_14_0_2_um_filter_40_15; assembly: GCA_002788675.1. Taxonomy (GTDB): domain Bacteria; phylum Patescibacteriota; class Microgenomatia; order UBA1400; family PJMF01; genus CG1-02-43-31. The sequence goes on along the minus strand of PFRS01000001.1, from coordinate 211,855 downwards.
CTAGCTGATCCTCTAATTCTTTGATCTGTTTGTCTTTATCTTGGTTTTTGTGCAAGATATGTCTTCGGATTGAAATGAGCATTGCAAGTAGGACCAATATAATAACCAATATTGATAGTACTATCTTGACTGGGAAGAGCCAGAAAGTAGTTGAAGCAAGTGCAACATTTCCTTGTTCACCATAACTCATTATGAGTTTGGCAGTGTAAAAACCATGACCCCAAACACGATCCCAACTTCCAGAGAAACCACGACTATATAATGGGAATACATTTTTGCTCTCTATCTGGATAGTGTCAATTTTTTGGTTAAAGAGGTTATAGATCTCAATTGAAACCTGTGGCTTGATGTGAATATCAGATTGATTATCAACAAAGAATGAAAAATCAACAGGTCCGACTTCTGTGAGCTGGGGAAATGAGAAGTCGCGAATAAAGGCTTCCTCATGAATAACGCCATCAACGATAACATAAAAGAGAGAACCAACTTTTTGACTGATTACAGAAGCTGATTCACCATCTTCGGAAACAACTCCAGTGGTTGGTTCGTGGGTAACCATTGCATAGTGCCCACCAGGGAGAGCATCTTCAGGAACTTCGATAAGAACAGAAGTTCCAGCAGTTTCTTGTGGTTCAATAGTTTGTTGATTTGGTGCGACAACGAGCCAGTCTGCTAAGCTCCATCTACTTCCTGAATCTTCGTTAAGTGGAATAGGGGTTTGTCCATCAAGATCAAGCATAAAATCTTGAGCAACCGAGTTGATGGTTATGGCTTTTGTTGAATTATTCCTAATTCTAAGTTGCACTTGTTCTTTAGCACCAGGAGCAAGCTTAATTGGTTCTTGATCACCAACTCTTGGCGGGATGGCTGTAAGGGTTACCGTATCATCAGTCTGAGTGAAGTCTTGAGCAAAAATTGTATTCGAGAACAGTAAGGTTCCAACTCCTAAAGCGTCAGCTAAGGTAGCAATTTTTTTAAGAGTGTGAATTGGGCGGGCAGTCTTCATTTGTTCTTTCTGAGTACTAGAATGTAGCAGTAGCAGTATAGGTTACGTAGTTTTCATAAAAACCAGCGGCTTGTACGTTTGAGATCACAGCTCTGTAGCAGACATCAACATTTTCACTGTCTGCCACTGTTGTGCTACTAAAGAGTTGTTGCGCTGCCTGGCCATCCTCGTTATCTGCAAATTGCTTTGCACAGTATGTTCCAGTACAGGTACCGGTAGCTGTTGTGTACTCGAAAGCGACAGTATTTGCATCTGCGTTGTCCAGAGAGTATCCAAATCCTTTTACTGTTGTGGTATTCCATTCATCATTAGCAGTATGACTGAGTGCTGCATTGTCACCAACTGAATCGGGAATACAGTTTGAAGCAGTGCTATCTCCGGTACATGTTGCTCCATCGAGTCCAAGTTGGTCACTCTCGAAAGCGGTTACAGCATAGCCATTTGTAGCATTAGTTGAGACAGTCAGCGTTTGTGCTGCATCTGTGAAAGAAGCGATAGATAGTTCACCAAGTGGAACAGCAGTTGCGGTTGTTGTGACGTCTGTGGTTACTCCGCATGAAGTTGATCCACTGGTTACACCAGCAATAGAGAAGGTAATCTGTGGTGCGACGCTTGCAGTTACACGGACAGCTTCTATAACGCCAATAGCAACAGTGGTACTATCTACAGCTGTGTATGAACTGTCTAAATGTTGGAGGATGATTCTGTATGAATCTGCGGTGCCTGTTGTGTGGCCACTAGCAGGTGCTGGATTTATAATGTCGTTAATAGATATAGCATCATTGGTTGTGCCATCAAAGACAGTTGCAATAGCACCAACTCCAGAATACAGACACTCATATGCATGATAGTCAGTACTTCCGATTGTTACAGCACTTGCAGTTGCAGTACCTGTAACAAAATCATACCCAGTTATGTCTGTTGGACAGGTCACGGTTGGGGCAGCTGTTCCGAAATCAAAGGCGCCTTGATCAGGTAGACCATCATTTGCATCAGTAGCAGTTCCATGAGCAGGAACTAAAATTCTAAACCCACCATTTGAAATAGCGTTAGCAGTAGTAAATCTGACGGTATGAACGGCAGATTGGGTTGAAATGACATCATCAGAAGTATCGGCATCACCAGCAGCAAGGACTGGAGTAATATTTGCCAGTGAATTACTTACTACATTAGTAATGGTATAAGGACTCATGGTACCTGCATTACCTACTAAGAGAATGTCATCAGTTTGGAGTTGAGCTGTTGTAGTTGAAGGATATCCAGAAGTATTAATAATAACTTGTGAAGTTCCAACAGTATTTCCAGCTCCAAGTACACCTCTAAAAGAAGGACGTGGGTTTGAGACGGTAACCGAAACAGAAGTTAAACTAGCAGACTCGCTATTTTGTGCCCATTTTCCTGCAACTGCGATGGCAAGAATAAAAGTTGATAACACAATGAGTTTTTTTGATTTACGATGTTTCATAGCATACCTACAATAGCGACCAAATTCTTGACCTAGATCCAGTCTAAACGGAAAGGGTGTGGGCTTCAAGTACCAGTTTATTTCTTATATATCACATACCCAATGGCACTCACAATTCCCAGCAACCCAACCAGTATTGGAATAATAGGTACTGCAAAGAACGTAAAAGTGTCGAATGCAATTACTTCATCAGAATATGCACTGGTATAGGGGGCAGTAATGCTGACTTCTACTGTATATAAACCAAGAAGAAATGATGGTTTAAATGCAAAAGGCACAGCCTCTGGCTCGATATCTGGTTGAAATTCTGTCTTGAGGGCTCTAAGTATTCTTGAACTGTATCCCAAGATTGTATCTGGAAAAATATTAAATCGAGCAACTTCAGTGTTAAACATATTCTTCACAATCACCGTTCCAGCTGTGTTTGTAGCGGCAAAGTGATTGTTCTTTATCTTAGGTTGTAAGGTAACCTTTTTAAAACTATCAACAAAGAAGGGGATTGATATTGAATCAATATTTATTAAGTCTGAAGTTTGTTCATCTTGAGAAATAAGTACAATAAGATTGCTTCCTATCGCACCAACTAGTTGAGATTGTGAAGTCTCTGTCTGAGACTGCACGGGTTCACTTTTAAAGAGTACCGTAAGGGGGTATTCCTTTTCGGGGGCATCTTCTGGAACAGAAAAGAGTAGCCCAAGCTGAGCTCGTTTATGTGGAGGTATGGTGAGTGAGCTGTTCTGAATGTGTTCGAGATCTAGATATGGGAATGTGGTGGCACTTTTGAGGATTGCTCGTCCAGACTCACCATCCGCTTCAAAGTCATAGATTGTGGGGGTTACTGTCAGAGCTACGTCACCTTTGTTTTCGAGAGTGATGGTGTGACGTATCTTTGAGCCTGGTTTTATTCGCATGTAATGTACTTCAGGAGTGACCGTAAGATTAAAACCTTGTGCAGAAACAGAGTTTGGGTACAAAGATACTAAGCCAAGTACCACACTAAGAGCTAGTGCAGAAATGAATTTTTGAGTTCTTTTTTTGTTCATACTTAATATCCTGGTACAGCGACGTACACTACGGCAGTTTGGAATTGACCAGCGGCTGTATCTCCGGCTTTTGCGGCTTGATAGGTTACCGTCGAAGTACGTTGCAAGGCAATATTGGAAGATGACATTACTGGTTGCATGGTAGCTGCTGCTTCGTCATTAGCAAATGGACGGAAGTAGGTGTTATTTACGAAATCTGTTGGAATGTCATCACCTTGAATATTGAATCCAAAGCCATCGATGCTGGGATTGGTCCAAATACTGGCTGCTGAGGTTGTACAGGTGCCTGCATCGCAAGTTGTATCATTAATTATGTAGCTTGTTGTTGGAATGCGGAGGGGGTGTTGTTCGTAGGCATAGATTGTGTAGCCACCAGCTCCTCGTGTAGTTATCTCGAGAGTGTGATTGTCAGTGCCAAAGGCACCGTCAGTTAGTTCTCCTAGATCCATAGTGAGGTCACTAATGATGAAGCTAAAAGTCTTTATTTGGTAAATGTATTGAAAACCTGCCCCAACAAAGTAGCCAGAGGTCCCGTACTCTCCAAACGCGCCGGCGGCGGTTTGACCAACAGTATCGGTGACGTTGTAGTTACTCGAACTTTTTTCTCCGGAAGTTACGTTGAAGTTGCCAAATTGAATCACGTATGAGTCGGACTCTAGTCGCTCTGCTTGAACTTCAGATATGCGCCAAGAAAATGCCGTCAGGCAGAGTAAGCAAAGGCTGCTCAAAATAATTCTGGTGAGCGTGCGTGTAGACATAGTTAATTGTATAGTTACTGTTGTTGTGATCGCTCCAGTATTTTTCGACTCTCAGTGCTGATCAACGTTATTTGTGAATGGAGTGTTTTTTCGAGTTCAGTTTGTGGCTCCTCTAGAGACGAAAGTACCTCAGTTTTAGGTAAGAGAAACTCCTTGATATATGACTCCAAGGCAGCATTTTCAGTAAGTGAGGACGAAAGTTGCTCGTCTTCTTCCATAAGCATTTCCTCTTCGAGGGTAGCTTTTTCATACTGCTGTTTTGCAAAGAGGAGTACTGTTGTGATGACTGGAATGTTCATTAAAATAATGAGTTCTTGAGCTGAAAATGTGTGTACTAAGAAGGCTTGGAGTAATAAGGTCCCGGTGGCCATGATGATTGCGGTACCTCTTGGCAGGGAGAAAAGCATGATAAAAAGATACACATAGGTAAGTGAGTACACCCAAGAGTGGGTGTTCCCGGTAGCGGAGATAAGGAGCATAAAAACGATTGTAATGGGAATAAGCTCAGAGCTTCCTTTTGAGGGGATAATTTGAGTAACATTCTCTCGATTATGTTTAAAACGAAGCCAAATAAAAAGCAGAAAGGTGAGTGCCACTAACTGGAGAGAGTAGGTATACAGGAAGGGAACTGAGATCCAAACGGCAATGAGCACAAAACTGAGTATAAAAAAGGGAAGTCGCTTATCCATTTGCATAGCCTCAGTATACATGTCTTGTGGGCGCCTTGTCATTAGTCTGAGCTATCTATATGAGTGTGATATAATTCGATTGTATGAAAAAACACACCCTTCTTCTTTCACTCCTTCTTGAGTTACACTAAGACAGTGGGGTTTTTCATACAGAAAAAAATGATCCCCACCAGGGGATTTTTTGTTTTTATAACAAACATGCGAACGCTCGCGTCGCAAACAGATACTATATATAAAGGAAACACATGCCAAAAGAGTACTACGATCACACAGCAGTTGAAACCAAGTGGCAACACGCTTGGGAAGAGGCCCGCTTGTTTCTTGGTACCCAAAAAAAAGGTCAAGATTTGGTACAAAAGCAGTATCTGCTCTTTGCGTTTGCGTATCCATCTGGCTCTGGTTTGCATGTGGGACATGTTGAAAGCAAAACTGCCCTCGATATTGTAGCTCGATACGATCGCATGAATGGTAAGGACGTATTTTTCCCCGTAGGTTGGGATGCCTTTGGTTTGCCTGCAGAAAACTATGCCATCAAAACTGGTGTCCATCCGGCAGAAACCACCAAGAACGCCATCAACACCTTCCGTCGACAAATTAAACGCTTGGGAATTTCATACGATTGGGACAACGAAATCGCCACCAACAACCCTGGCTACTACAAGTGGACTCAGTGGATCTTCCTACAGCTCTACAACAAGGGTCTGGCGTATCAAAAAGATGGCAAAGTGAACTGGTGTCCTTCGTGTCAGACCGTGTTAGCAAACGAACAAGTTGTTGAAGGACTCTGCGAGCGCTGCGACAGTGAAGTTATTCAAAAAGACATGAAACAGTGGTATTTCCAGATTACCAAGTACAAGGATGAACTTATCTCAGGACTCGACACCGTCGACTGGCCAGAGCCAACTAAAGCCCAACAACTTAACTGGATTGGCAAGAAAACAGGAATCGAAGTTACCTATCCAATTAAAGGTTCAGACAAATCTATTACCTGCTTTACTACACGGCCAGACACAAACTTTGGAGCTACCTTTGTGGTGTTGGCCCCTGAACATTCTCTGGCCATTGAAGTTGCTCAAGAAAACGCCACCGTTGCCGCTTACCTAGAAGCAGCCGAGAAAAAAACAGAGCTCGAACGTCAGCAAGAAGGCAAGAAGAAGTCTGGTGCGTTTACGGGACTCTATGCGGTCAATCCATTAACTGGTCGAGACATGCCGGTTTGGGTGTCCGACTTTGTGCTAGGTAGTTTTGGAACTGGTGCCGTGGTGGGTGTACCAGCCCATGATGTCCGGGACTTCCAGTTTGTAAAGTTTGTTAACCTACAGGTAACCAGTTCTGCCGAAAAAATAGAAGTGATTCGAGTAATTGAAGCAACAGACGGTGATCGCTCTGATATCACTGCTACCGAGCACGTCTATGAAGATGATGGCGTGATCATGAATTCCGACTTTTTGGATGGTTTGAGCGTCTCTAAAGCCCAAGAAAAAATCATGGATCACATGGAAGCAGAGGGTTTTGGCAAGCGCGTAACTACGTATCGTCTTCGCGATTGGTTAATTTCTCGTCAGCGCTATTGGGGAACACCCATTCCAGTAGTCTACGATCCAGAAGGCAATCCACATCCTGTTAAAGAAGAGCACTTGCCTTGGCAGCTGCCCACCGATGTCGACTTCAATCCAACAGGCGAGTCACCACTTAAATCTTCAAAAGAATTTATTGCACGCACCGAAAAACTCTATGGAAAAGGCTGGCGCCCAGAGTTTGACACCATGGATACCTTTGTTGATTCAAGTTGGTACTACCTGCGATACGTTGATTCTCGAAATACTGAAAGCTTGGCAATCTCAGAGCAACTGAATAAATGGTTGCCAGTCGATCTCTACATGATTGGTCCTGAACACATTGTGTTGCATTTGTTGTACTCTCGTTTCTTCACTAAATTCCTTCGAGATGAAGGCCATTTAGCTTTTGATGAACCATTCGGAAAAATGCGTCACCAAGGCATGATTTTAGGTCCCGATGGCAAAAAAATGAGTAAGAGTAAAGGCAACGTTATTAATCCAGACGAAATTATCGAAAAATTTGGTGCGGATACCCTCCGGGTGTATGAAATGTTCATGGGTCCTCTTGAAGCAGACAAACCATGGGATGTTCGTGCGGTGATTGGAGTGTATAAATTCTTGCAACGCATTAATCGATTGGTTAGCTCACCAACAACTACTAAAGATGAAGATATTTCACTCACACAAGTGCTTCACCAAACCCTCAAAAAAGTAACTGAAGACATTCCAAAATTGAAGTTTAATACGGCAATTGCCGAACTGATGAAACTTAGTAATGCTTGGGAAGCAGCTCAAAAGAGTGGGGCAGATATGACAGTGTCCCAAAAGGAAATAGTTGCAAAAATGTTTGCACCGTTTGCGCCTTTCTTGGCTGATGAACTGTACCACCAAGTTACTGGAGTTGCAGACACAGACTTTGTGCATACCAGCAGCTGGCCAGTGTTCGATCCAGAATTGGCAAAGGCTCAAGCAGTGATTATTCCGGTACAAATTAATGGTAAAGTGCGCGCACAGTTAGAGGTAGCTTCAGAAGATATTGCTGATGAGGACGGAATTCTTGAGAGAGCCCGAACAACCGAAGAAATTCAGAAGTATCTACAAGGCAAAGAGATTAAAAAAGAGATTTATGTTCCAGGTAAGATTATCAACTTGGTTGTGGTGTAGCCCAGCTACACTTTACGTCTCAAAAACCAGAAAAATTTCAGCGGCGTTTTCGAATATTTTCAAAACGCCTTGCTGAATAATAAATTCTCGCATGTTGCCATCCAAAAAATGGATGACTAGTTTATTATTGTCGAGCGATCCAGAAATCACCGAGATAAAGTTGGTGTGCCCCGAGAGCACACTAAAGGGTCCGGCTTCGTTTACTGCTTCAATGGCAGCTACTGGTCCTGAAAAGAGCTCGCCAGATTCGTCGTAGACAACAAGGTTAAATGTATCTGGAATGTTTGACATAGTGTGTAGGACCGAGCCCTGTGTTAACAACTCTTACTCGTCGGAATCCATTTTTGTTGGGGTGTACTCAGTCGCTTTATTTTCGAGGTGTTCGCTGATGTCTGTTTTGGCAGCAACTTCAGCATTTGAGAGTAGCGTTGTTTTATACTTTTCTTCGATAGTTCTGCTATCTTCTTTTCGTTGTTTCACGGCTAGCTTTTCAGCAGCAATTTTTTTGGCTTCATTATCTGAAAGTACCATGGGAATGGCAGCTGGATCAGTTTTAGGCTGGTTTTCTTCGATTTCGGTCGATATAGCGATGGGAGATTCCTCTAAAGCGCTTGAATTGGGGGCAGCTGAGTCTCCACCTGAATTTTTCCACTCATCCTTAATAGATTCGACGTACAAAAAGAGATCTGGGTCAGCATCATCAAATGAGCCCGAAAGAATTTTTTCGAGATCGTTAAGAGTTGTTTCAACTTGTGCAAAAACACCAGGACGACCTGTTTGTGGCTCGGCCACTGCTAGGTTTTGAGTCATGTAGTTTTGGATCAGCACAGAGCGTTTGTATTTTTTTTGATCTTCAACTGAAAGTTCAGATAGACCAACCAATGAAACAATTCGCTCAATTTCTTTTGCAGATTCGAGAATTTTTTTTGTTTCCAAATAGAGGTTGAAGTGGCGTTCTCCTACCACATCAACAGCAAGAGCAGACGAGTTTGAGTCGAGCAGATCGACTGCGGGAAGGCGGCCAGATTGGTAGACATCTCTCGAGAGCACAATGTAACTATCAAGGTAGTCGAAGGTTGAGCGCACACTGTAGTCTTGCAGGTCATCGGAAGGCAAATAAATGGCTTCGATGGTGGTGAGGTGAGCAGTCTTGTTCGAGACTAGTCGCTCGTGCAAGGTGCCAATTTCAGAAGGGAGTGTTGGTTGATATCCTTCTTCAGAAGGAATAGCGCGCATTAAGGTTGCTAATTCATAGCCAGCCTGACTATAACGGTACATATTATCAATAAAGAAGAGCACGTCATTACCAGAATCTCGGAAATGTTCGGCCACGGTGGCCGCAGCAGATGCCGTACGGAAACGAACTGCAGGGTTTTCTCCCATTTGTCCAATCACCATGGTTGTGCTGGGCAGCACACCCGAGTCTTTTAAGTTTTCGAGTAGTTCCTGCGCTTCACGAGAACGCTCCCCAACGGCGCTAAAGACCGAGACGGTTTTGTTAGCTTTGTTTTGTTTGTTTGTAGCTTTAGTTTCGACCACATTATGAATCAGCTCGGTCAGTAAAATGGTTTTACCTAGACCAGCACCTCCCACAAGACCTGTTTTGCTACCTTTAAGAATTGGCGTAAAGAAATCAATCACGCGCACACCGGTAATCAAAATTTCAGAGGGAATTATGGTTTCTTCAATGGAGGTTCGCTCACCAGTATGGATTGGACGAATTGTTTTGGTTGAAAGTGCAGCGCCGCTATCTTGAGGAGTGCCAAAAATGTCGAAGGCTCGGCCAAGCACGGTATCTCCTACTGGGATGGAAAGTGGTTTTTCGGTAGAAATAACTTCTGTTCCGCGGGTAATTTTTTTTTCGCCTCGAAGAATAAAACAGAAATAGCGCTGATCGCCAGCAGAGGAGATCACTTCGATCTGGACAGAAGGATCGTTGGGATCGGTGAGCACGTCAAAAATATTTGGTTGATTTTCTAAAAATTCAACTTCGGTCACGTTGCTTCTGATAGCTTTAATTATTCCTTTTGTTGCCATATTTTTGATTCGCTCTGAGGTAAGTATAGAGTATTCTTACCATAAGTTCATACCAGCTAATCTGTTGCGTTGTTTTCTACTTGATTGCTTTTTGAGTGATTTGCGCGTGAGGGCATGTACTTTATGCAATTCTTCTTCAATATTTTGTTGGGTGTACTGCAGTGTTGTAATACGTGCACCCAGGGTTGCCAGCTGGGCTTCACGAATTTTTTGTTGCAGAATTGAACGCAGAATTTGAACTTCAAAAAAGTGTAAAATAATTTGTTTATCTGGTTCAAAAAAGTAGCGTCGGTTCTGGCGCTCTGCCTCGAGAAGAGTATCACCAACAGGTACATCACCCGAGATAGTGCTCGATTGCGCTTCTTGCTGCAGAAGTGACACAAAAAAAGGATAGTAGACTTCCACAGTTTCATACTTAAGAATATGCTCGAAGAACTCACTTTTCTCAGAAATGTTAATATTTTTTTCGGAAATGTCAAAGTAGGTGAAGGGCGTGCCTTCGGGATAGTACTCACTGAAAAGTCGTTTGGCCGTGCTGCCCAACAGGACAATTTCATAGTCTCCCTCAGCTATGCTTTCTTTAAAATGGGCGAATGATCTTCTAAATACTTCAGTAGAAAATTTTGTTTCAAATGAAATAAATACAGCTACTGATCTACCATTTTTTTCGAGGGTTGAGAAGGAAATTTTATCTTTATGCTTGCTCGAATCAAACAGTTTTTTAAGTGATTGTTTAACGTCAATAAAGGTTTCTATCAGTCCATCAGAAAAAGTACGGCTATTAATCGTGGCCGTGCGATTTTTTTGCATTTGATAGATGGTGAGTCGTTGATACGCAGAAAAAAAGTCATTTATGGTTGACAGTGATTCATGCTGGAGTTTAAGACTCTTTATATCTGGCATATATCTCGTAACATAGTTTCATTTTGTGAAATATCTTTTAAGAATGCGTCAAATGATTCGGCCAGCACCATCTTGTTGAGCTGTGCTGCCACGTCCTTCGTCTGATACATTTTATTGAGCTGATGCATAGAGCTGAGTAACACGTTCTCATGCGTATTCGTAAACCATCCTGCCCAAATCATGCCCACAATGAGGAGTCGTACTGTCTGAGAGTGAGCTTCTTGGGTTGAATCGCTCATAAACCTTGTAAACAGGTCACCCTTTTGAAGAATATCCTGACTTCGTCTGCTAATTTCGCTGCCCAAATGGGTAAGATTTTTGGTTTTGTTGTATTCGGCAATAAAGCTGGTTAGCTTTTGGTTAAGATCTCGTTGGAGCTGTGTTTGTGTTTGTTTTCCCACACGTGTTACCGACAGCTTGGTGTCGATAGCAGGGCGTAGACCCTGTGCATAGAGTTTTGTATCAAAGAGGAGGTGCCCGTCGGTAATACTAATGAGGTTTGAAGTAATGAAGTCGGTTAAGTCGCTGTTCACGGTACGCACCACAGGTAAACAGGTGAGGGCAATGCCTTTTGCATCTTTTTTGTCGTCCTGTAGAAAGACGCCAGCACGCTCTAATAATTGTGCATGCAGGTAAAAAATGTCGCCAGGATAGGAATCTCTACCGGGAAATCGCTTTGCCAAGAGTGAAAGTTCACGATAAAACTCGGCATGTGTCGTGAGGTCGTCTAAAATGAGTAAGACATTGTTTCCTTGACCAACCAGGTGTTCTGCTACGCTCATGGCGGCCATTGGAGTTACCGAAATGGTACTTACAGGGTCCTGAGTAGTTGAAGCAATCATGACAATTGTATCGAGGATTTTATTTTTTTTAAAAAAGTCGTAGGTTCGTTTAATGTCTGAAACCTTTTTTCCAATCATGCCATACACCACAGTGGTTCCGAGGCGCGCTTGAGTGAGCGCCACACCGCGAGCAAAGTCACTTTTTCCGGCTTTTCTGTCGCCAACCAGCAACTCTCTCTGACCACAGCCTATGGGCAGTAGAATGTCGGTTAAACTGTAGCCGGTTTCTAATTGTTCTGTGATGCGAGTTCGCGTTGAAATAGCGGGTGGTGTTCTGAATATGGTTCGGAAAGTCTCATTTTTTTGTGCATTGGCAGTGCCAAAAATGCTTTCACCTAAAGGTGAAAAAATGGTGCCCATCTTGAGTTTTGAAACGGGAAATGAAAGTTCAGTGCCAGTTCTGGAAATTTTGGTTCCAACAGCTACAGAAGTTTCAGAAAAAATCATGATGTCGATGCCATGTTCATCAAAAGAGAGGACCTGACCTAACACTCCATTTGCAAAAATAACGACTTCGTTAGGAAGGAGTGTTTGAAAACCTTTAGCTCTGACTAGAGGATGATTTACTGCGGTTACAACTGCATATTCACTGGCAACTGTTGGGTACTGAATGGTAGCTTGGGTCATAACTGGCCTCCTTCTGCTGCCAAAGTATCAAACACAGAAGCCGTTTTGCGTGCGCCTGCAAATTCCCAGGTGATTTTGCCAAGAGTATCGGGGTCGAGTTCAACCTTAATTATGAACGGTTGTGAAATTTGGGCAGCAAATAACTGCTTATACTTGCCCAACTGGCTCTCGGTTGGAGAGTAGGGTAGGGTGAGGTAGAGCGTTTCAAAAGAAAGCAGTATTTTTTCTGTGAGTTCGAGCAATTTTTCTTGTTGAATGGGGTCGGCTGCTTCACGCAGTAGCTTAGTTACAAAGGAGAACTTTTCAGGAAGTTCATTCAGCAAGTATGCATCGAGCTTTTTGCTGGTACTTCTATAGAGCATGCTGCGCAGCGTGCTGATATGTGTTCTCAGGGCTGACAGCGTGTGGGCAGAGTGGATTGACTCAATAAGATAGTCTTGTAGTTGGTTGGCAGTCATAGCTTAGGCAGATTTCTCTTTGGTACTTGGAGTACTTCGCACTTCTAATGTTTTTGAAATAAGGGCTAAGCAGAGGGTGTGTACTTGTTCTTTTGAAAGATTTTCACTTAAGTACTGTTTTGCAACTAGTTGCACCTGGTTTGCAGCTTTTTCTGCTAGTGCTGACTTTTGCTCATCGCGATAGGTGTCGATTTCCTTGGTGGCTTCTTTAACGTGTGCAAGTAACAGCGAGTTCATTTGTGATTTTGTGTGGCTCACGGCGCCGATAAGCTCCTGATTAAGTTCTGCAATTTGCTCTTTAGCTGAAGATTCTAGATTGCTGAGTTGTGCTTTTGTTTCTGTCAGGAGAGATGTCTCGATTTCTTCTTTAAGTCGCTCTGAAAGTTCGTGTATTTGTTGAGCTGCTGTTCGCGCAACACTGCTTACTTCGTCGAGTGATTCACTTGCTTCGCGGGCGGTATCGGTAACCACGTCTTCAAGTTCTTTTTGTGTATCTTTGATGGCTTTTTTATAGTCTCTCTCGAAATTTTTGGTTTTACTGTGGGCTGAAAGTACAATCCCAGCAATAATGAGCTCAAGAATAAAAATGAGCCAGAGAGAGAGTACGTTGATGTCGAATGCTTGCATATTAAAGGGTTACCATGATGTACGCTCCTACTACTCCTGCTACTAACATAAACAGGGCTACCACTACATTACCAAAAATACTGGCTATAATGCTACTGCGAGCCAGCGGGTTTCGGCCAATGGCTTCAATTCCTTTTTGCGACGTGCGCCCCAGGCTAATAAAACTGACAAGTACTGCAATTGTGAGAATGATTCCGGCCACAACATACTTAAAAACCTTGGTTGGCTCTTCAAAGGCAGCAATTGCACTTAAACTTACTACGTTTCGCAGACGATCGGAAATAGTTTCAGAATCTGGTGAATCATCACCAAAAGTGAACTGTTTATTGATGCGAATTGCCACTAAGCCTTGTTCTTCCGCTGTGCTTCCTGCGTAGCTTTCTTCGGCAACGCCTAACGTAAAGCCAGATTTTGTTGCCTTCATACCTACTCCTGGTTTTGAGGAGCTGGTAATGAGGTCACCTTCGTTAATTGGTCCATTTTCTCCTGAAACTGCCACGTAGGCTGTGCCATCAGCAATAACAGGCAGAGTATCTTCAGTATTACCAAAAGTGAACTCTATACTCGGTGATAAGTCGATAACGCCATACATATTGCGGTCGTAGGTACCGTTACTTTCGGTATATGCACTGTCACCAATTGAAACGATCATGCCATTGAAGACGTCAATGGCACTGACGACCTTTAATTGGTAGGCAATGCCCAGAGGTGTATCGAGTTTTTCTTGAGCAAAGAGTTGTGAGGGAAATGCTACGGCTGCGATACTACCAAGTACAAGGGCTGTGAGTGCTGGTTTCCGAATAAATGTACTCAATTTCATATTTACTTTTTTACTCCATCGCTATCTTAAAAAAGAGAGTATTTAGTCTTTTTTATTGGAGCTTCTTTTAATCGTTCGTACACTTTGTACTCAGTTTTGTTTTTTTTGCATAAATGTGGTTTAAGCACGCAAAACCAATCTCAAAGTGTAAGACTTATTCCATTCTAGACGAAATTGAGTTAAAAAAATAACTTGATTTGTCAATGATACTTCTTATACATATTTGTTATTTTTTTGAGTATATTTGATCCTCTTTATTCGGTCGATCTTCGTCTGCATATTTCCTCGAAAAAACAGTACCATATACTATATATGCGTGAATTGGTCACACACCTCAGGAAAAGAGCGGTGGCCCTACTTTTTGTTGTGGGGTTGTTTGTTTTGACCACTAGTTGTGTGTACACTTTTGGTTTTGGTGTGCTCCGTCGCTATGAAACTACTCGACCGATGTCCAAAACTGGCCAGGTATCGCCTGAAAAACCTACCGTACTTGGCAGCACTTCTGATGATCAGAGCCGGGGCCAGGTAAAAGGAGTTGTTTCACCAGAAGAAGCAGACAGCTTAGTTTTTAGAATTAAAACAGTTTTTTCGGACACTGTTTCATTGGCTGAAGCGTTGGTACTTGGGGCACTCGAAGTGCAAGGCGATGCCAACATCGATGGCAATGTAACTGTGGCAGGAGATTTAGTAGTACAAGGCGGAGAAATCGAGGCTACAAATGTGGTGTACTCGATCGAAGCCCAAGATGGATTAACCATAACTGGCGATCAACGACTGGTATTGCAAAACACCGATTTGGGATCTGCTCAGAATATTTTTAAAAATTTTAAGATTGGTTCCACTACACTTTCGGCAGAAAGTAACGATGACACGCTCACCTGGGAGGCAGGCACGGGAGTTTCACTCACAAACTCGGGGAAAACCATTACCGTTGCTGCCGATGCCGTAGCACTCAATGTATCTGGCTGGACAAAAAATGGGGCATCAGTTGTGCTAGGAACCGCAACAGACAACGTAGGAATTGGTACTACCGATCCCACCAGCAAGCTGTATGTGTCTGGAAATACCACAATCTCTGGCAATTTGTCGGTGCTTGGCACCACTACTGTTCTCAGTGGATTTAACAACTCTGGAGGAGGCATTCTCAATGCAGGTGCAATTACTGGGGCAACTGGACTGACTTCATCAGGAACGATAACTTTTTCAGGGCTTTCAACAGGCATAATGCAGAGTAGTTTGGGTGGGGTAGTAAGTTCCAGCCCTCTTAATTTGGCCAGTGGTGCAAGTTATCTTACTGGCACATTACCAACCACCAACGGTGGCACGGGTCTGGCCTCCTACAACACTGGCGACATTTTGTATGCAAGTGGTGCCAATACTTTGGCAGCTTTGGGACTGGGCGGAGATGGTGAAGTGCTCACTGTTTCGAGTGGCTCGCTAGCTTGGGGAACGGTAAGTGGTGGAGGAGACGTGTGTCCTACTTGCTTGGTAAACAACCCTGGCAGCACGCAAACAATCACTCCAACAAATATTGGAGCCACTGGACTGGTAGTTAAGCAAGCTTCCAGTGGGACAGCAGATGTTTTTAGAGTAGAAAGCACGGATGGAAGCAATACCTTTTTTAAGATTGATTCCTCTGGAAATGTAACTTTAGGAAGTCAAACAAGTAGTGGAGTATTTACTGTTTCACCAGTTAACACCGACCCCATCTCAATTTCGCCCGTTGCTCAGGGAGCAGGGCAATTTACGGGAACAATAACCTCCCAAGACCTAACAGCAGGTAGAACCTGGACCTTTCCAGATGCTTCTGGAATTGTTTGTTTAGCTACAGGAAACTGTAGTGGAACATCTGCTTCTATGGGTGGAAGTGGCACAACTAATTATTTAACTAAATTCTCTAGTACCTTTGCTATTACTGATTCTGTTTTATATGACAATGGAACTAATGTTGGATTGGGAACTACTGTTCCAACTAGTAAATTACATGTGGTTGGGACCACTTATTTGAATGGAGCTACCAACGTTGGAGGAGCACTAACAGCCAGTACAACCCTTGGAGTGACTGGAAATACAACACTATCAGGAAATCTTGGAGTAACTGGTGCTTCTAACTTAAATAACACCTTAGAAGTATCTGGAGCTACAACACTTTCTTCTACACTTGGAGTAACTGGACTTACTACTTTGGGAAGTAACTTACAGGTAAATGGAACAGGGAATTCTTATTTTATGGGGAATGTGGGGGTGGGGACGACAGCTCCAAGTTATAAATTACATATGACGGGAATGGAAACAGGTGCATTATTCGAAAGATCTGGACAAGGGAGTTTATTGGTAACGATATCTGGAAGTGGATATCCTATTAAATTAATTGCGTCTAATGAACTACAATTATTTTCAGGTTCATCAGTGAGACAACAACTCGATGCATCAGGTAACATTAATTTTAATTCGGGTGATGTTTATTTTCAAAATAGTTCTGGAAATGTAGGCATCGGCACGACAACCCCAGCCCAAAAACTTGATGTGAACGGAAATGTTAAAGTGCTTGATAGTGCTGCTCCAAATATATTTGGTTCTGTCAGTGCGTCTGGTCTCAGAATAGATGGAGGCAATATTGAACTAAGAGGAGGCAGTGGTGGCACAGTTATCCTGGGTGTTAATGGTGCAGGTGGAAATATTAACTCAAGATTTAGTGCATCAGGTTTTACTAATAATACTTATGGTACTGCAGGTACACCTGCATATAATTTTGGGAGTGCTGGTGTTGATAATGGTATTTTTCAACCAACTGCGGGGACAGCAGATAGCTTAGGATTTTCTGTTGGGGGGGTTGAGAGGGTGAGAATTAGTGATTTTGGCAATATCGGTATAGGCACCACCACCCCAATCGGAAAACTCAATGTTGAAGGAGCATCCACAGGCAAGGCTTTAGCAATTCTGAATGAAACAGGAAATCAAAGTATATTTACTGCAAGCGCTTCTGGGACAACTAGGTTTGTGATTCAGAATGATGGCAACGTAGGCATCGGCACGAGAGCGCCGTTAGGCAAACTAAACGTTACAGGGACAACAGGAATTACCTGGAATGGAAATACTCCATCATTTGGGTTAGTTAATATAGGAAGCGGAACTGGAAACGGAAGTGCTGGTGGGTCACTATTCATAAATACGGCAGCATATAATTTTAATGCGGGTCTTGGTTTTGATGGGGTTCATGAGGGTGCTGTAAATGGGACTTCCGTTGTAAATGTAAAGGCTTATGGCATAAAGTATGCAGGTTACGGATCTGCATTAGCATTTTCAACGACAAATGGGACCGCTCTTTCTGAAGCTATGAGAATTGATAGAAATGGAAACCTAGGCATCGGAACAACGAGTCCTCAAAACAAGCTTTCAGTTGATGGTGTGATTGATTCTGGCTACACTTCAGGCAGTGGAGAAATTAGAAGTTATCAGGTAGCTGGTAGCAATTATATTTCAGTAAAAACAGCTGCTCCAAAAAGTGGTTTATTTAGAAGCAACACTGACTTTTTTGTCTACTACGATACTATAAATGGAAATACCAACTTAGACGCAACGTATGCGGGCTCCTCAAATCTTTTTAAAATCCAAGGCGTAGAAATAATGAGAGTAGATAATTCTGGCAATGTCGGCATCGGCACCACCTCTCCAATCGGCATTTTCAACGTAAACGGCGACGCCACCGGCAAAGCCCTCGTCATCCTCAATGAAACAGGCAATCAAAATATCATTAGCGCCAGTGCCTCAGGTTCAACAGTCTTTAATCTAGACAGAAGTGGCAATATTACTTGGGATCAGTATGGTTGTAGTAACAGAAATTGTATAACACCAAGTGCAAGACATACATTCTATAACTATGATATTTATGCTCATAACGGTGGAAATATTGCTCTAAATGCAGATGGACATGTGTTATTAAGTCCTTTAGGAAATGTGGGAATTGGAACTACTTCTCCTGTGAGTAAAGTACACGTTAAAGGATCAGCCTCTGGAGTAACTTCAATTTTCCAAGCAAATGCTACAACTCCAGGGAATTTAACCGAATGGCAAAATAGCTCAGGAACTGCGATAACAAAAATTGATGCAAATGGTTTCCTTGATTTTTCAAGTTCTGCAGCGCCAAATACCTTCAACACTGTATTGAAGATAAATGACTGGAATGTGGGTGCTACCGAGATTTCTGGTGGATTTGATAATGGATTTATTAAGCTTTCAGATGGTAGATCTTTCCTTAACTTGATCACCGATAATAGTGTAAACTCGTTATTTTCTGGAGGAATTAGCACAGAAGGGTATCGTCGTTTTGCAATGACCGGTTCTGGAACCTGGAATGTTGGAGGAGGATCGGCAACATATGACACCACTCTAGAGCGTATGAGCGGTGGTGGATGGCAAGTTTCAACAACGGGCAGCAACGCTGCATTGAATGTGAGTGGGAATTTAGGTGTTGGTACAACTGCTCCTGCCAGCATAGTTCATCTTTATTCGAACACAGAGGATCAGCTTGTTTTTACAAAAACTAATGCTTCAGAAGTAAGTGTTCACATGGGTATGGGGGCTGGTACGCAGTACAGTAATGGTAACTTCATTATTGGTGCCACAAATAATGCTGCAGCTGCTAATAGGATCATGGAAATAAATCCAAGTTCTCATTATGTCGGATTTGGCACCAATCCAAATGCAGTTGTTCATATCTTAAATACTGCAGAACAATTACGAGTAGGGTATGACGCCAGCAATTACACCAGGTTTATTTCAAGATCAGACGGGAAAATAGATATTGCTACTGTTGGAACAGATCCTGATTTTGAGATTGCAACAGCTAATTTTGCGAATTCATTCTTTATAGATGATAGCGCAGGAATGATTGGTATTGGAACTAATGCACCAACAGTTAGACTCGATGTTGAGGCAGGTGCTGGTAAAGATTCACTCATCCGTGCGTATACTTCAGATTCAGGCTACTCGGCAGGATATTTCTTGAAGAGTGGTTTAGCGGGAGCAACTTGGAAGATTTTGACACAACAAACCTACGAGAGTAATGCGCTATTGTTTGGAACGGGTGCACCATACTTTATGGCTCTAGATACAGTTGGTAATTTGGGAATTGGTACGACCATTCCAGGATATATGCTCGATGTGGCAGGGGATATTGGTTTTAATGGTTCAATAATCAGTCGAGGGGACATTGATACCAAGATTGTCGCCTCAACAGATCAACTTGAGTTCCAGGCTGGAGGACTTCGTTTTTTGACACTTTCAGAAGGAACAAATGACTACTTAACAGGTAATCTAAATAGGGCTAATCTCGACTTTATCTGGAACGGCGATACAAACTATAATGTATTCACAATTGATGCTTCAGCCGAAACTATTGGAATTGGCACAGATAGTCCTGTCAGCAAACTTGATGTGCAAGGGGCTGTAACAGGCAAAGCCTTGAGTATCTTTAATGAAACTGGAGATCAAGATATTATTGTTGCTAGTGCCAGCGGTGCAACGCGTATGAAGGTTTCGAATAGTGGGGTGTTATCTCTCTACAACGCCGAAAACCAATCTACTTCAATTCAAACTGTTGGATATGGTATTGGCAGTGGTTGGTTGCAGTTTAATGCTGGTGGAACCAACGGTGACATAGCTCTTTTTAGGGATTGTTGTAATTCAGTGTTTTCGGTAAGTACTAGTTTTGGTACGAGCCGCTTTAACTATGATTTGTCAGTTGGTGGAAACATGGGAATTGGCACCTCATCTCCAGCTACAAAATTAGATGTTTCAGGCAACATTGGAGTTGGAGTTTATCCGGGGGGTGAGGTATATCACAATGGTGACACAGATACCAAGATGGACTTTGGAAACAATAAACTGCGTTTGCAGGCAGGTGGTACACCAAGTATCCAAGTTGAAGCAGCTATCTTTAGTGGAAACTGGGCAAACCAAACGGATATGGACTTCTCTTGGGATGGTGACACTAATGATGGTGTCTTATTTGTAGATTCTAGCACAGAGAATGTGGGAATTGGCTCAACAGTTCCAGGCATAAAGCTGGATGTCGTCGGCAATGCCCGCTTCAGCGCCGTTGGTTCTGGTACCTACAGTGCCGATCTTAACTTGACTGCAGATGGAACCCTAACCACCTCAAGTTCTGACATACGGCTTAAAGAAAACTTGGTTGATTTGAGTGGAGCAGAGGTACTGAGCAAAGTTATGCAGTTGCAGACCTACACCTTCAACTGGAAAGACGGCGGCAGTAGTGACATCGGTCTGATTGCCCAGGATGTTGCAAAGATTTTCCCTGAGATTACCTTCACTAACCAGGTTGATGGGTACATGGGAATTAACTACTCTCGATTACCAACGCTTTTGGTTAGTGCTATGCAGGAACAGCAACAGCAAATCGATGCTTTGGCGCTTAAAATTGATGCTAATGGAGCAGTCGTAACTGCAACAGGCGTGGTGTTGGGTCAAACAACAGAAAGTACTCAATCTGCTGAATTTGCGAATTGGGCACAGTATCTATCGCTCAGCGATGGTATGTGGAAGTTTTTAACCAACGTGGTCTTTTCAGCCAAAGCTGAGTTTGCAGATTCTGTTGCTTTTATGCGACAAGTTGTCTTTAAAGACGCTGTTCGCTTTGAAGGTGAAACACTGGGCACATTTGTGGTTCCTGCTGGTGCGACAAGAATACAAGTGAACTTTAAAAAGCCGTTTTCTGAGGTTCCTACGGT
Source organism: Candidatus Pacebacteria bacterium CG_4_9_14_0_2_um_filter_40_15 (assembly GCA_002788675.1). GTDB lineage: Bacteria > Patescibacteriota > Microgenomatia > UBA1400 > PJMF01 > CG1-02-43-31. Next base: position 191,108 of record PFRS01000001.1, on the reverse strand, counting down.
GTTCTTATCTGGAACAGAAGTGTTTTCTGGTGAGTATTCAGTTGAATCTGTTACAAATATCGGTTTTGTAGTGAAATTTAAAACTTCTAACGAAAGTGATCGAACAATGCAATGGTTTGCCGTGCTAAGCGACAACGCTCCAGCAAGTCCTGTGCAAGTTTTGGATTCAGCTGGAGCTTCTGGCTTAACTCCTGCACCTGTTGCAACACCAACACCAACTTCAACTTCAACACCAAGTCCTGCACCTACTACTGAGACTCCAGTCGTCTCGCCTGAACCTCAGTCAACTGCTACAGTATCTGCACAAGTAGACCTTCAGACTGATCTCGTCAGTACCTCGAGTGCCCAATCAAATTAGTCTTACTTAACTGGAGGACGTTGCTCCAGGATGCAGTGCTCCACTTTTCTACAGAACATGTCAGAATTATGGTCTAATCTTGATCTATGTTTCCTGATCTTAAGTTTTTATTGTTACGTCTATCAAAACAAACCCTCATGAGGGTGATACTTTCATTTTGCTTTTTACTTGGCATTTGTAGTGTGGGGTTTGGCTCTTGGGTATTTGTTGGTGCTACTCAAGCGTATGAAGTCCTTGAACCAGACGTTATTGCTTGTCCTCAAGCTGATTCTCAAGATGAGAAAGTAACTCCTCCAGAGGAGTCTCGGAACGTGACGGTTGCAATATCAGGAGCAGTATCAAATCCTGGTATGTATCAACTTGCTAACGGAAGCCGGGTAGGTGACTTGGTTACCACAGCAGGTGGTTTTGCGAGTAATGCTGACAGCATTTTTGTCCAGACAACTCTCAATTTAGCGCATCGACTTAATGATGCTGAAGGCGTGTACATTCCATTTCTTGAAGATCAGGATGTTTTGGATGTGTGTAGCGAACTCACCACTTTGCTACACACAGCTCATCAGTCTGCAGCAACAGAAAAGACAGCACAAAATGCAGGTGAGGAGGGAACTGTGGTGTCAATTAATTTTGGTTCAGTTGAGCAGCTTGATACACTGCCCGGAGTCGGTGCAAAGCGTGCAGAGGCTATAGTTGCTAACAGACCGTATGCTCGAATAGAAGAACTGGTAGAAAAGGAAGTCTTGTCAGAATCAGTATTTGAAGAACTAAAACAATTGATACAGTTGTAATTATATCGGACGATGCTATGGGTTGTTATGCATTCTTCTTCACGATATAGTAAACCTAGTTTCGCAAATGATTCGTACTCAAAGGTGCTTCATACATTTTATGCATCCAAAAAGTATCATAAATAAGATGTATTAATAATAAAAATGACGATCATTTTTACCCATGTTTGATATATTTATGAATAGTAATAGAGAGAATACAAAATGCAGTAATTATTGATTTGGTATTTGTTTGCCTGTTAAAGTGGCTGTGTCTAAGAGTGTTATGTGTCCATTGAGTTACTAACGATCGATGAAACCGATACCCATTCAAAGGGTTAGCACCAGGTTTGGTCACACTTATTGAGTCAAAAAATATGATCTCAAATAGAGCTAAAAGTAGCAAATTGGCAGAAGATGAGTCTGACTGACAAGCATATTTTTTATGTAAAAAAGATTGATAAATAGAACTACTTGCAAAGTATTGCAAAAAGAGAAGGGCTTAAAGTTCGGCAGCGCATGTTCAGCACATACCTCACTAATTATCTAGATTTGTTACTTTCGAACGTAAAAAGGCTACTCGAGGTGACCCCGAGTGGTTATTTTAATAGTTTGTTGCTTGGAAATAGCGCTGATTTGTCAAACTCAACCATGTTACAAATAAAAACTACAGGGACGTTGTATTTTTTTGTCATTTCAGGTATGCATGTTAGTTTGCTGCGAGGATACATTTTAAAATCAGTAAGGTGGTTGCCAATACCATGGGTAGTTAAGCTCTGGGTGTCGTTACTATTCTTAACTGTCTTTGGCGCTATGATCGGATTTTCAACTCCAATTATTAGGGTTCTGGTTATGCAGTGGTATGTATTTGGAGGTACTATCCTAAAACGGTTGAGCTCTAGGAAGTATGTGTATCTACTTCTAGTTGGGTTCTATACCATCTGTACTGTGTTGCCCACGTCGGATCTGACCGTAGTTTCTGCATCATTCTTACTCTCGTATGGGGCAGTGTTTTCACTGTACTTTCTTGTTCCGCGCTATAGAATCGCCAATATTGGAGAGTATGTTGTTTCACAATTAAAAACGTCAGTGTACGTGAATATGTGCATAGCTCCGCTGTTGTTGTTTTACTTTGGGGCTTGGAATCCACTAAGTATTTTCTTTTCTGTAGTGTTTTCTCCCGTAGTAGCTCTTTTACTCTTCTTTGGATTCGTTCTTTTAGCCTGGCAGACAGCGTCTATGCTAGTGTTTTCGTCCGCAAACATGCCGAGCCTGCCATTGGTGAGTGCATTTACAGTGCTTGTTCGTGCATTTTCATTACTCCTTGAGGTAGGGGCATATTTTCCAACCAATATTTCGTATAAAGTAACCTTTACTACAGTTCTTCTGTATTATCTGGCGCTCTTATTAGTATTCTTCTCAAGAAGAAGGTATTTTCAGTATCGTGCTACGCCTTTTTTATAATCTCATCTTGATAAGCTTTCTTGTTGCTGGAGGCCTTTTTATTGAGGAAACAACGACTCAGTCGCGAGTAATCTTTTGCGATGTTGGTCAAGGAGATGCTATCCTTATAACCCATGGGGGAACTCAAATGCTTGTAGATACAGGCAGAAATGCATCTGTTTTAGAATGTCTTGAAGAAAAGATGCCATTTTGGGATAAAAAAATTGAGTTAGTAGTGTTAACTCATCCAGATGCAGATCACATTGGGGGCTTTCCATTTGTCTTTGAATCGTATGTTGTTTCAGCAATTATGTACTTACCGCTAGAGCCAGACACACTCATTTCAAGCACAGTACTCGAGGAAATAAGCCAGATACATGCCACTGGAGGAGAAGTAGTACTTCCGTTTAATGGTGAAATTATTCATTTAGATACAAAAATTACTGGAAAGGTGATCAATCCCTTTTTTGCCTCACGCCTGGAAAGTGACTGTTTTGAGAGCATAGCCGAAACACAGTTATGGGATAAAAATAGCTGTTGGTTAGATGGAAATGTAATTGCAAAAACTACAAAAAACAACCTATCTATAGGCATAATTATGGATATTGATGGGGTGGGTGTATTCTTGTCTGGTGACCTCGAGAAAGAAGCCGAGTTGGCATTGCTAGATAGTCAAACGCTACAGTCCGTGAATGTGCTAAAAATAGGGCACCACGGGGCTAAAACAAGCACGGCAAAGGAGTTTCTCGGGGAAATATCACCCGAAATTTCAGTAGTCTCAGTTGGCAAAAATAACACATATGGGCATCCCTCACCTCAAGTACTACGTCAAATAGAGGATATTGGTAGTCGATTATTTCGTACTGATACTGAAGGTACCGTCGAATTTATCCTTAAAGAGGGCGCAATTTTGAGCGGAAAATAGCAAGAAATTGGCAGTGATAGCAATTTTAGCTCAAAACTATGTTAATTTGCATGTATAAGTACTAAATCTTTCATGTTTGGGCATTGCATGCAAGTAGTAAAAATGTATAAAACCGAACGCATCCCGAAACCAGATCTAGAAAACTGCTCAGTACAAAAACAGGGCTGTGAAATGCCAAAAATAGGCATATTTTTGCATAACCTATGTTTCATGTTCTCAATAAGTGGTTTTTTTTATGCCCAATAGCTATGCCTGGTCTTATCTGGTAGATTCATTTGTGTTATACAGCGTCCGAGTAGTTGGGCCTTGGTCACAACTTTTCATGATCAGGCTCTTAAACATGTTCTGTGGTTTATTTTATTTCACACTCTTGTGTATATTTGGGAAATGAGTACTTTGAAGTGGTCTTCATTTCTTTTTTACAGTTGCAAGGAGTCTTTTCATTTTCATTTTTTTTGCAAGAAAAAATGTATATAGCGGTGAAAGCGAATAATACCCGAAAGTGAGAAGATACTTGCTTTTTGAAGTGCACCTCTCCAAATATGTGCATATAGAGTACAAAATAATAGTCTGGAATCATGGACTATTGACAATAATTTACAAAGGGTCAAAACAACAAAATGTACTCAATACCATTCGGGTCAAGTTTGTGTGTTAGACCGTACTCGTTTTATTTGATATACTATCCTTGTAGCTTCGTCACCAGGGGAAGTCGCGAGCCCTCATGAGACTTTTACTCCGCATCTTAATAGTTGCGAGGTAAAAATCTAACGAACGATCATCAAAATATGATCCGTAGATGCACGATACGCACACACTTGTGAAATGCAAGTTGCTGAGTTTGTAGTAGCGATAGTACAAAAATGGAGAGTGGTACCACCAAGTGATTGGTCTCTTTGATAAGTATGTTCTTAGAACATAACACCGAGTGGTGTATCATGTATCAAGTATGCAGTCATTGCGAACCAGTATGTCAACAAACTCACTTACTCAAACACTCTCATCTCACATAGTTGAAACGCTTTTACAATTAGGAATTCCAAATACGCTTATAGACAGTTCAGTCTTGATTGAACGGCCAGCAGATCCATCGCACGGTCACTTTGCATTTCCAGCAAGTATGTCACTTTTCGGTAAGCTTAAAAAAGAGAATCCATCGGTATTAGATACACTGCATGTTTCAAACCCAAGGGAATTGGCTGCAAAGATTGCAGTTACTCTTGAAGAAAATAAAGAAATTTTCAAATCAGTGTCAGTAGCAGGACCTGGTTTTGTAAATATGACACTAACCGATACTTTTCTTACACAAAACCTTTCATCACTTTTGTTAGAAGAGCACATTTCTGGTCCGCAATTACTGCAAGGCAAAGAAATACTGGTCGAATTTACAGACCCAAATCCGTTTAAAGAACTGCATATCGGGCATTTATACAGTAATGTTATTGGTGAAGCCATTTCGAGGGTTCTGGAGAGCCAAGGGGCACAGGTGCATCGTGTCTGTTACCAAGGTGATGTTGGCATGCATGTAGCTAAGAGTGTTTGGGGTATGAAAAAACTGCTCCAACAACAGTTTCCAGAAGTATCAATTATGGCAGCAGTCGACAAAATGGAAGAAAAAACACTTTCAGAAAAAGTTAACTTCCTCGGCAAGTCATATGCTACTGGGGCGTCAGCATACAAAGATGAACCAGCTTCAGCAGAACAAATGAAGGATATTAATTACCTTACCTTTTTATCGGGACAAGAAAATTTAGTTGAACAAACCGGTTGGGAGCCACAGGTCGATTACAAACAATATGTTGCTCAGACCGCCCAAAACTACGATGAAGTTAAAAAACTGTATACACGCGGACGGGCATGGTCTTTAGCCTATTTTGACAGCATGTATCAGCGAATTGGCATGAAGTTTGAGGACTTCTTCTACGAAAGTGTCGTCGGAGAGTTTGGCATTAAAATTGTCCGCGAGTTTTTAGCAAAAGGGGTTTTTGTTGAAAGTGAAGGTGCTGTGATTTTTCCTGGTGAAAAATACAACTTACACAATCGCGTCTTTATTAATTCACTTGGCTTACCAACCTACGAGGCAAAAGAGCTTGGCCTCGCTCCAGAAAAATATCGACGTTTTAAATATGACACTTCGCTTATCATTACTGGAAACGAGATAGACGAATATTTCAAAGTTTTGCTTAAGGCTCTAGAAATTACCAATCCAGACCTTCGCGCAAAGACTGTGCATATGTCACATGGTATGGTTCGCTTGCCCGAAGGAAAGATGTCTAGCAGAACCGGCAAAATTATTACAGCAGAATGGCTGATGGATGAAGCTCATTCACGTATTGAAAAAGTGCTTGCAGACACTCGCCAAACCTTTACCAAAGCAGAACGAACTGAAATTTCAGAGGTGGTGGGGCTGAGTGCCATTAAATTCGCCTTTTTAAAGCAGTCTATAGGCAAAGACATAGCCTTTGATTTCGATGAATCACTTGCTTTTACTGGAAATTCAGGTCCCTACATCTTGTACTCTCTAGTTCGAGCCAAGAGTGTGCTTGCCAAAGCATCAGAAGCAGGCATAACAGTCAAAAATAGATATAGTGCTGAACATATTGATATATTAGTTAATAGTTTGACACAATCAAAAGTCGCACTTCAAAAAAATGAAAAAGATCTATTGCTAAATGTTTTGATGTATTTCGATACTCTTTCGCAATCTGCCTCTGAATATGCGCCACATCACATCGCAAACTATCTTTTTGTGGTGGCACAGTCGTTTAATGCGTTTTATAGCGAGTCTAAAATCATTGATGAAAGTGATGCCCATGTAACTGAACTCAGGTTGGCAATAACGCAGTCTGTGGTAAAAGTACTTATGCATGGATTGTCCACATTAGGAATTAAAACTGTAGAAAAAATGTAAAAGAATTAGACACTTACTCTAATAAGAGTAGGTGAGACGAAAGTAAAAGGAATTGTACGATGACGAAACATTCACTCTCAAAACTAAAAAATGGATTACCGGTGATGGTGGTCCCAATGGCAGGCGTGGAGTCAGTCACCGTACTTGCGTTGTGTAATACTGGTTCTCGATTTGAACAACCTCGAGAAGAGGGGATTGCCCACTTCTTTGAACATATGGTTTTCAAAGGTACTCAGAGTTATCCAACTGCGCAAATATTGGCAAAGTCTATCGACTCGATTGGAGCTGACTTTAATGCATTTACAAGCAAAGAATACACGGGATACTATGTAAAATCCTCAAGTAAGCACGTAGGCGTGGCCATTGATGTTGTTTCAGACATGCTGCTTCGTCCATTATTAAAGCAAGAAGACATTGATCGAGAAAAAGGTGTCATTATTGAAGAAATAAATATGTATGAAGACATGCCAATGCGACAAGTGGAGAATATCTTTGAACGCATGACTTTTGAAGGCTCAGCTTTAGGACATGACGTGCTTGGTTCAAAGGAGACAGTTTCTTCACTTAAAACAGAGAACTTTAAACGTTTCCTTAAACAATGGTATGGTTTAGGTAATATGGTCTTGATTCTTGCTGGAGATCCATCGGTTGTTGAGTCTGCTGATACAAAGAAGCTTGTGCTTGAAGCATTTAGCAAAGAAACAGATGTACGAGCTACTGGCAAGTTTGATGTGACTACTAAAATGAGCAAAAAAGGCCCATGGTCTCCTCATAAACTTAAAGTTGCATACAAAAAAACTGAGCAAGCTCATTTAGTACTCGGCTGGCCGAGTATAGCTAGATCTGATGAGCAAAAGAATGTGCTTTCGCTAGCTAGTGTAATGCTTGGTGGCAACATGAGTTCTCGTCTCTTTACTGAGGTGAGAGAGAAGCGAGGCTTATGTTACTATGTTCGTTCATCAGCTGACTACTTCCATGATACAGGTGTGTTTGGGGCTTCCGCAGGAGTTACTCCGAAGAGAATTTTTGAAGCAATTGAAGTTATCAAAGCAGAGTTCACCGATGTCGCCAGCGGAAAGCGTTTATTTACTCAAGATGAGCTTGATTCAGCAAAGGAGTACATTATTGGTTCGATGACTCTTTCTTTCGAGGATAGTGAGTCAGTGGCACAGTACTATGGTTTGCGACAGCTCTTGAATAATAAAGCGGAAGATCCAGATGAGGTAATTGCTAAACTTCGAAAAATCACTTTAGAAGAAGTACATGCGCTCATGAAAGAGATCATTCAACCTGGAGCACTACGCCTTGCAGTTGTTGGTCCATACAAATCTGATGCTCAATTTAAGAAGTTTTTAGCGTAAAATAACGGTTTGTAATAAGTAAAAAAAAGTAAATAGTACGTACGTTTGTTAGTGAACAGTACAACAGAAAGGACATTATGTCTGATACAACAAGAACAGCAGTTCTAGTCAAGCCAGATGGTCTTCAACGAGGACTTATTGGTGAAATTATTAGTCGCTTCGAGCGCAAAGGTCTTAAACTCATCGGGTTAAAGATGGTTAACTTAAATGACAAGCAACTCAGTGAGTGGTACGTCGAGCACAAAGACAAAAGCTTCTTTGGTGACCTCAAGTCATTCATGGGCTCTATGCCAATTGTGTGTATGGTTTGGGAGGGCATTGATGCCGTTCCAGTCGTTCGCAAACTCGTCGGAACAACTCTTGGCCGCGAGGCTGAAGCAGGTTCTATCCGAGGAGACTTCGGAATGAGTCAACAGTTTAACCTCATCCACGCTTCTTCAAGTGGCAGTGATGCAAAACGAGAAATTTCTATCGTGTTTAGTGATGAAGAACTTTTCCACTACGCAGGTGTCCGCGAAGCCGTGATCTATGCAGATTATGAAATGGATGCGCTAAAGTAACTTGAGAAGAATGTATTGTGAAGTGCCAGGCGTTTCGCCTGGCACTTTTTATTTGTGTCCCCACCAGGAATCTACCCTCCGGGTATTAGCCACGTGATTTGTGTATTCTAGAAAGAGAAAATTCCAAGGTCACTTGGCGGCAGAACTAACTCACTTTGTTCGTGGGATCAATGCCTTTGCTAGGAATACATACAAAAAAAGATCCACTTGGGATCTTTTTTCGTATGTGTCCCCACCAGGAATCGAACCTGGAGCTGTCGCTTAGGAGGCAACTGTTTTATCCGTTGAACTATGAGGACATGTTCACTCAGGGTAATTATACCATCCGCTGAGGAGTGAGTAGTTCTGCACATCAACTACTCATCGCTGGTTTTAGTCAAGTGTGGTATAGTACGATCGTCCTTAAGAGAGTGTTCTAACCGACATTTCTAGGCATCATGGCAAATCAGAAACACACTCAATCAGATCGATCTACCCCGTTAGTTAGCCCCCTCACCAGCAATCAGTTTTTGCGACCAGACAATGTGCCGTTTTGGCAATTCCTCGATGAGCTTTCTATTCCGTATCAAAAGAAGGATTTCCCTTTTTTAACCAACTACGCCAGCCCTCGAATTAAACCTGTTTTTAACTTCGACCATTACATGAGCATCAAGTCTCGTGGCGAGGCGCTTTCGTACCTGTATAGCGGCTTAGGGAGAGCATTAAACTATGTGGGTCCAGTGTTAGATCAAGAACTTAAGAATGGTTTTAATGATCATACCGATCGCCATACTCTTTGGGTAAGTCAGACAGGTTTAGAACTATTGCAGCGAGCTGGAACGTCCTTTGATGGTAGTGGTATATTCGATGAAAGGACTGAAGTCCTTATGACTTTAGTGGGTATGACACACGACCTCGGAAATTTACAAACACGTAAAGAGCACAGCACTTACAGTGCATGGTTACTTACCAAGTTGTTCGAGCGTAGTTCAAAAAATGCATACGAGTTTAGGCAAGCGCTCTACGCAATTCTATTTCATGAAGAACCCGTGTTAATTCAAAATAAATTGGATTTAGCAGATGGAACGCCGTTGCAATGGGCGTTAGTTGCTGCCGACAAAATGCATGTTGGTCGTGATCGTATTGGCGGCCGTTCATTTGAAAATGGTGTAAAAAAAGATGCCTTTAGCGACATTCATACGTTGTTAAACGCCTTAATCGTACGTTCTTCCTGGCATTTGGGAGTGGGGGAGTTCGTCTGGAATTTAGATTTCAGTGTGGATCAGCTCGAAAAGAAATTTAAGTCTTTTACTAAGGGGAATTCGAGGTTATGGATGCCGTCACTTTTTCAAAAGATGTTTATTAGTGATGGCACAATGTATCGAGAATCTTTTTCAGAATTGTTTAACAAAATGTACTGTGATCGGATGAAGTTAGCTGCGCGCTCGCTTTTCTTACTGTTTCCCTATGTGCATACCTTTAAAGTGATTCTCACAGATAATGACACTCGACTCAAAGTCGGCAGTGGCAGTATGACTGTTTTTAAGCTGCACAGATAAATTTTTTTGAGGATGATTACTTGAGTTCAACAGCGTAGAGATTCATTGGAGAATCTGGGCTAAAGCTTGTGATGATAATCAGTCGCTCTCCGTTTGGAGAAGGGTAGACAAAGTGATCAGCAAATGGTCCTGAGTAGAGGGTAACTTGGTTCCCGCCATCAAATTCCATGATTTTGATCTGATTATTTTCAACGTAAAGTAAGTGCTTTGAATCTGGATACCATTGGAAAGTATTTGCATACACAGGACTGTGATAACTGTTAAAGTTGTTTGCCGTTTGAGCAGATTCAGTTGCTTGCAGACTAGTGAAGGAACTTGGAGATGCTGTGATAAGCGCAGAGTTTGGATCAAACGCATCAAATGCAAGTAGTTTTTTGGTAGCTCTAGCAGAATCAGATGCAATCTCGGCTATGCGGTAGTTGCGGTCTTCTTCGCGGTCATAGATATAGATGGTGTTAGGCTCTAGTGCGCGAACTTCTTCAATTGAATTGGTTGAGGGTAATGAATCAGGCACCATGTTTTCTGGTAGTGCGATGGTTTCAGTCGCGGTATAGATAAGACGTTTTTTGTCTGGAGAAATGTAAATATTTTCAGCACTCATGGTTGCAATCTGAATGATTTCTTCTGGAAAGTCTGCTAAGAATTGTCTTTCTCGAAGATACATTTCTTGCTCCCACTCGCTGAGTACCTGTTTTTGTTTGTAGCCGATGTCTGGCAGTAAATCGAGATCATTTAATTTACTTGCGTCGAGTAAAACCGTACGGTTTTCATTAAAAACCATAACTTCAGTTGAATCAGGTGACCAGATATAGCGTGCGGTAGTTAAGTCGAAATTACGAGAATCTTCAGCGATTTGCTTAGGTCCTTTGCTGAGGGTGAGGTTGTTGTTTGGAGTAAGTCCCAAGATGTAGAGACCATTTTTCTTTTCAGCACTGGCAGAAGCAGAGTAGTAAATGACTTTTTCGCCATCTGGGGAAGGCTGCAGGTTTGTTACGCCAGTAAAGGTGAGTGTTGAGAGACTTGGTGCAATCGGGAAGAGTTGTGCATTTGTTTGAGTAACGAGTTCTTTTGCGATACGAACTTGTTTGTTCCAAGGAGTGTATCCTTCTTTAATGATGGCCACATTGTAGAGACCAGGTTCAAGATAGATGGTATCATCAGTAGCAGTTACAAGTTTGTCGTCAATGTGTACTTCTGCCCCAGTAGGAAAAGAGTTAGCTGCCAGAAGACCAGTACCTTGCACAAATCCTTGCTCGGTAACGCGCAGGTTTCCCTTGGCGTACTGGATAGCCACAGCAGTACCAACAATAATGAAAGCTGCAGAGACAAAAGTATAAATAGTTTTTCTATTGAAAATAGAAGTCATACCCGTATTATATAGGGAAAGCACACAAAAGGAAATCTTTAGGATATGTCTAGCATTTCACGCCTCTTTTCACAGCAGATTGGCATTGATCTTGGATCAAGTATGATCCGTATTTGGACTCCTTCAGAAGGAGTGTTGCTTCGTGAGCCAGCTTTCTTAGCTGTTGAAACTGTTAGCAAAAAAGTTGTTGCCGTTGGAGCAGAAGCAGCAGCTATGCGAGGACGAGTGCTCAAAGGAGTAGTAGTTCTTCAGCCAATAAAAGAAGGTATGGTGTATGACTTTCACTCTGCACAGGCCTTGCTGAGGATTTATTTACAACGCGTTACTTCGAAAGTGCCGTTTGCCAGCAAAAAAATTATGGCCAGTGTACCCGCAAACAAAACTGAGGTGAGTCAGCAGATACTATCAGATTTACTCTACAGTGTTGGAGCGAGCGAAGTGTATACCGTCTCTCAACCATTGGCAGCTTCTATTGGTGCAGGTGTGCCAATTGCCGATGCATCTGGCACGATTTTGCTGCAACTCGGTTCTGGAGTCGTTGAAGCAGCAGTTATTTCACTTGGTAGTATGATTGCTTCAGCAACTACCTACAAGGCAGGGGATTACTTCACAGAGCGTTTGCAGTATGAACTCAGGCGCAAAAAAGAGTTCACCGTTGCCTTTGAAACTGCTGAAAAATTAAAGAGATCTTTAGTATCTCTCGACAAATCTGTGCAAAAAAATCTCCTTGTTGCAGGTAAAGATAGCATTAAAGGCAACCCACGTGAGATAAAAGTGAATACTCAAGATTTGGCTGCTCAAACGCTTAAGGTATTTGATGAGTATGAGTACCTCATTAAGGATATGTTAACTACTATTCCACCAGAACTCACCGTTGATATTGTTGATAAAGGTATTTTAGTTTCAGGCGGTGGGGCTGATCTTGATGGTCTGAGCCAACACTTAACGGATAGGCTAGGTGTTCCGGTTTCGATTGTGGACGATCCAGCTGAAGCGGTGATTAAAGGTATTGGTACTGCACTTGAGAATTTGGATGAGTTTAAGCAGAGTTTGGGGTATAGTCGGTGAGTCATCCTTTCTTCATCTACTAACGTCAGGTCGCAGAAAAGACTCACCGACTATACGTGGTGTTGCTCCATCTACTATCGTCAGGTTGCAGAAAAGACATCACCGACTATACGAGTGTTTCTGTCCCGCTTGCAAATGCTTTGATCAATAGAAAGTTCTCATTTGGTTTGCTTTGTGGCAGAATAGACGGTGAGACAAGTTTGAGTCTAAGAAGGAAAAATATGGCAATTTCAGTTGTAACTCTTAATATTGAAGGCGATCAGCATTTTGATCGTTTTGTTCCAGTCATTAATAGAATTAACCCTGAGGTAATTTGTTTTCAGGAAATATTTGCAGCTGATCTCCCTGGTTTGGCAATTCAACTTGGTTTTTCACTTGGTCAGTATGAATTTTTACCCATGACATCTATCGATGAGCCAAATCCCTACTCAATTAGTCCTCGCGGTCCTTGGGGAGTTGCACTGTTTAGTCACTTAGATCACGAAGAATATTCGCATCACTATTACAAAGGTGTGGGTAATATTCCCAAATTTAGCACTCCAAACTCAGTTGACCGAGGCATACTTATGGGAAAATTTTACTCAAGAAGTGGTCAGCTCATGTCCATTGGAACCACACATTTTACTTGGACGGGTGATGGTGAAAGTTCAGAAGAACAGGCACGAGATTTTGCTGAACTGAAAAAACAAGTTGCGGATTTTCCGTCGCATGTACTCTGTGGTGATTTTAATTCAGCTCGAGGAAAAGAGACTTTTTCACAATTTGAGAGTATCTATATAGATGGCTTACCAAAGAATATTACCACGACCATTGATGGTTCTCTGCATCATGCGGGGGCACTTGAGCTCGTTGTTGATACGGTTTTTTATCAAGAACCTTATGACATTGAAGTGCTCGGAATGCTTGAAGGAGTGTCGGATCACAAGGGAATTAGTTTCCTTGTACATAGCGCTTAAATTGATTACCACGATCTGCGTAATCTCTAAATCTACCAAAGCTGGCAGCCGCAGGGCTCATAAGTACAACGTCGTCTTTACGGGCCATTTTTTTGGCGATATGGACTGCTTCAGACATGGATTCAACTTTAAAGTAGCTTGTTTTTAAGACTGCTGAATCGGGGTTAATTTTATACATGAAGTTTGCAATATTTTCACCAGTGGGAGGAAAGAGAATGATAGCTTTAATAGTTCGAGTAGTGACAATTTTTTTTGCTAAATCGAAAAAATCAAGCGATCTATCATACCCACCTGAGATTAAAATGATTTGTTTATCTATAAATGCATCGATAGCAGCGATGGTAGCTTCTGGAGTAGTTGCAAGTGAGTCGTTTATATAGAGAACTCCATCATCGCTGGGCACCATTTCTAGGCGATGAGAGAGAGGTTGGAATGATTCCAAGGCAGTGTGAATCAGATCAGCATCTATGCCAAGAACTTCTCCAATGATGATGCTGGGCGCAATATTGTAACGGTTATGCTGACCAATTAATTTAGTATTACTTGCTTTGATTTGTTGAAGAACGCGCTGAGATACCTCGTTAGTATTTGGATTTTCTAGACTGTATCCATATTTTTTACCGGGACTGAGTGCTGCTACTTGGGCACTTGTTTCAAAATCGAGAGAGTAGATGATGCGATCGTGATCAGTTTGATGTTTAGCAATGTTCATTTTAGCAGCAAGATAGTTTTCGAAAGTGCCATAGTAGTCTAAATGTTCTGGGACAATATTTTGTACCACGGCTATATTTGGACTAGTATTGATTCTTCCGAGCTGATGACTTGAAAGTTCGAGCACAACATAGTGTGTTTCTTCAGCTGAAATTTCAGGCAGAATATCGAGTGCAGGAATGCCCACATTACCAGCATATGACACAGAAAAGCCAGCCGTTTGTAAGACATGGTAAAGAAGTGCAGATGTAGTGCTTTTACCCTTGGTGCCAGTGACTCCAATTGTTATAACTTTTGCATATTCTTGACTTATAGTGGTACAGAAGAGTTCAAGGTTTGAGGTAAACACTGCATTTTTTGCTTCAAGTGCCTTATAGAGTGGATTGTGCGGAGGAATGCCTGGCGCACAATAGACTAATGGCGATTCTGTTTCAGTTGGCACAGTTTGTGCAAACGAGATAGTGTCTTTTTCAACTAATTTTTGCCATTCTGGCTCTAGTTCAGAAAGTGGTTTCTCGTCAAGAAGGAGCAGCGAAAGGTTGTTATGTTTGGAAAGTAGGTAGCGTGCTGTTGAGAGGCCCTCCCGACCAAGACCTAAGATAATCGTTGTATCTGAAGCTTCATTCGACATGGGTATGTTCCTTTAGGAGAGTTTCAAATTGTGCAGGAATAAGATGTTGGAGATTCCAGCCGTCAAAAATTGCTTGAGTACGTGCTTCTAACTCTGTTTCTGAACGGAGAATTTTTTCTTGTACAAGGGCAAGAAGTGGTGGTAGGGTTTCACCTTGATATTGTTTTGTGGCTAAGTAGAAGGCACAGATAGTTTCTTCATGCGTGCCTACGCATTCGAATGGTTTCTTTTCGCCAACTCCAAGTAATTCTTCTGCTAGGTAGTAGAGTGTTGTATCTTGGAACATATCTTTACCAAAGTATTCAGCGGTTTTCTCTTTGCCGAGGAACGGCACCATGATGCTGTAGGCAAACAGACATTTTGAACACTCGCCACACCAAGAATTGTTTTTTTGGCCACGATTGCAGCTTCTAAATAGGGCGTGGTACTCGGGGAATTGAGCAAATATTTTGGCAATTTGGAGTTCGTAGATTGGTCTGAGGAATGAAAAATAATGAGGGGTTTCTTGAGGTAAATAGGTTTGGCAATAGCTGGTAAAGCTCTCTTCAAACGCAAACGTTTTAGAGTACTGATGGTTTATGTCTCGGTCGCAGTAGAAGATGTTGCCTTCATTAGAGCTGCGTTCATTTGAAATGGTCACGTGAGTATAGCCAAAAACTCTGCCTGCAAACACGCTCATAGAGGCTAACACAGATGAAATAGGCACATGCCCATTTAAAAATCCTTGAGAGTTAAGCTCTAGCATGTGTGGATCGAGGATGCGAGTCACGGTTACTTTTGTTTTGATTGGGCTGACGGCAAGGGTTTCAACCGCAGAAGGAATGGCGTTCACCATAAATCCTGCGGAATCTGGAACAGTTGCGCCAATTAGAGAAAGGGTCACGGCAGAATCTTTGCCACCACCAACGGGAATGAGTACTTTTGGGGTACTGAACGTAGGAATTATGGCCTTTTTAAGTGGAATATCTTGTGTTGCTGGTGTTTGGCACGTAAAGGTAACAAAGTCAGGGTCGGTAAACTTGATTTGGTTTACATAGAAATATTCGCCCAGGCCTTGAATCAGGAGATCTTTCCACCAGGCCAGTTGTGTGGCTGAAAGTGATACGGCTGAAATATGCACCTTTGGACTTGCAGTTAGTTTCCAGTAGTTGAGCATTTCGGAAAGGCCAATAGTGAGTAGATAGGTATCTAGTTCGTCGGATGAAATCTGTTGCAGGAGGTCTTGGGTGACAGCATGAAAAATAACCTTGTGATGAAAGGTGTGCTCGTCTTCAAGTGAGTAGGTAAATGTGACTTCCAGACCAAGATCGGAAAGTTCGTGCTTGCACGAGCTGAAATGAAATGTTGGGTAGCGATTTCGAAGTTCGTTGACAGTCATAGGTGGCTTTCTTGAGCTCATTATAGTATGTTCGCTCAAAATCGACTACTGCTAGAGTCTGCCTGGTTGCTACCAAGATGTTTCGGTCTGGTTAGGCTCGGTTGGCGTCAGTGTATTCATTTTAAGTCAATTTGATGATGTATCTGCCTTTGAAACTGATTGTGAAAATGAAAAAAATGAGAAAATGTGTTCACACATCTGGATAATATGTACTCTAAAAGCAGTAAAAAGAGGGTACTGTGAAAAGAGGGGAGCCCTGCATTGCACAACAGATGGCTGTTTCCTTCGTGTTTTATATGGTTTGACAATAGTCCCACAATTATAACGCGAACAATATACGAAGGTTTGCATAGTGTACAATATAAGGAAGCACCACTACAAAAGTGTTACTAATGCAACATAGTTGCTCAAAATATTTTGATCGACTGACTGGCAAAAAGTCGCATTTTTATTCGTTTTTGTTTTGGGTATTTGTATTTTTTAATGCTTACTAAGATCAATGAAAAACACAGACAAATCAAACTTTTTATCCTATTTAAACCTTTATAGCAATCGAGTGAGCGATCTGCTAGAAAAAATAGCTATTTTACCAAACAAAAAAAAGCAGTTGGTCACGCTTTTCACTCCAAATCCTGAACAAATTGTGCTTGCACAAAACAACAAGAGCTTCGCCAAAGTTTTGTGCCAGGCGGACTACTTAGTACCCGATGGCATTGGTCTCGTAGTTGCCTCCAGGCTATTTAGTCTGGTGGGAAGGGGCGACAAAATCAAAGAACGTATCCCAGGCGTAGACCTCGTTAAGAAAATCCTCTCCCAGGCTAAAGACAAAAAAGCGACTGTTATGGTGATTGGGGGAGTATCTTATAACAATCTAAACTATTTACAGTGGCAGATTCGGGAGTGCCCGGTGGATGTTGGACCTAAATCTGCTTCTAAAGTGAGTGGTCAGACACTTTGGTGGACGAGTGGGTATGTGAATGCTTTGGCTCCCACAACTGTTGAACACACTGCTGTTAAAGATTGTATACAAAAAGTTTTACCTGATGTTGTTTTTATAGCACTTGGTGCACCAGCACAAGAACAGTGGATTAGTGATAATCGTGCATTTCTTGAAAAGAATGGTGTGCAGCTGGCAATGGTTGTTGGCGGTGCCTTTGATATGTTACTTGGAAAAGTACAGAGAGCACCAGCCTTCATGCGAACAATAGGTCTTGAGTGGCTGTACCGCCTTATTCAAGAGCCCTGGCGCTGGAGAAGACAACTGAGCTTGATTACGTTTATCAAGCTGGTTTTACGGGATCTAGTGGGTTTGTAAATTCACTCATGAACTATTTAATAGAAATTCAAAAGCCCCTCATTTGAGGGGCTTCTTATTTTGCAATGGTAGAGGAGCGTCTATTCTTCTTCTGGAGTGACTCCAAGAAGCCAGAGAACGGCTTCTTTCTTGTAACGTCGATCACCTCGAGAGTTGATGCGAATAGCAGGAAGCTTGCCGCGCTTTCCCCATCGTTTAATGGTGAGCGGTGAGACTCGTAGCAAGTCAGCGACCTCTCGTACGGTAAGAAGATCCGGAAGGTTATTGATGTCTAACTTTGTTGCATCGTTTGCTCGACCGGTTTTTTTGTCATCTTCTGAAACATTTGGTGTCACTGTTTGTGAGTTCATGCTGCTTTCTTTATTGCTATTACTTGATACAAAATGTTTGTCTTGAGTATCTTAACTTTCCGGTGAGAAGTGATACAAACACTAACGTATGTACCATTAAAGGTAGCAGAGTGGAATGAAGTGGGTCAATGGGCAATTTGCTAGCATTTGATGCTGTTAGATATTATCCACATAAAAGTCTTATAATGTAATTCGTCACATCCAATAATTTTTTAACTGTGGAAAACAATGGGAAAATACTCGAAAAAAACAAAATAATAAGAACATTTGTGTTTACTACGGATAAGGGTGCTACTTGAGAAGAGAAAAGTGTTATATATCGTTGAAAGGGTGGAGCAGCACATCTAAAAAGATGTGTACCAATTTTGTGATGTCTTTTTTTTCTTGGCGAGTCATATACCCTTCTGAATAGAGTGAGTTTGCTTGAGATATATACGTTTCAAGTCCATCGGCATCTCCCGCTTGAAACGATTCTTTTGCAAGTGCGAATAATTGAGAATATTTATTGCGATCGTGAGGGTATTTTGTTCGTTCCATAGGTATATTTCTGTTTTTTGAATTATACACCACATGAGGATGTGCAAAAATGTGCTGAAACTGAGTTGTCGCTTTCAGGCTAAGGCACAACAGGATGATTACGAATTTCTTCAAGTAATCTAATATACTGTTCTTTGGTTATCTCGACTTGTTCGTAGTCTGTGATTATTTGGTTTTGGAGAGATAAAAGGTCTTGAGGTAATTTGGCAGTTTGGATACGTTTTGTATACTCATCAGTTTTTTTATCTTGCAAGTTCTTACTATGTGTCTCAGCTTGTTGGTTGATAGCTGGCAAGTTTTCAGCTCTAATAAGTTCTGAATTCTGTGCGATGGGAAGTAGCTTTAGACTATCTCTGACAGCAGTACAGCTGGAAAGAGTGACAAGTTCAGCAATGATTAGTTGTGCATTTCTGTCTTGAAGCTCAATTTTTAAACGCTCAATTGCTTCTTTGATTTGCGTGTAGTTTTCATCGCGGATAAGACCAGTTTTTGTTGCTTCAATTGCAGCGTCATCCACGAGGCGTAAGTCAGGAACATGGTCAACAGCGTCGACTGTTGAAAGGAAGGTACTCATATTTTTATCCTGAATGTGCATTCGTTTTGTTTCAGCGTTCTGGAGTAATGTATCAAGTACTTCCTGGCTGAAACTGCCCCGTTGTTGCTGTACTTCAGCTGCTGAAATTTCTTGATTGAGTTGAGATATTTTTAAGCAATTTGCTATTGCAGCTAATGATTCTTTAGCAGCTTGATTTAACTTTTGTGAACGTTCAAGATTTATTTGAGTGGCTTCTGGTGGCATGAGGGGTTCAGTATCTATATGTTTATGTATGAGTATGACAGATTTTTTTGAGGAGGGAAGGTAGTTAGTAGATCAAGGCGAAATTTTTGTGAAATACGTACTAAAAAACCTCTCATTTCTGAGAGGTTTTTTATTTTTGAGCGAAAAACGCGAAATCAAATTATTTGAGTTCAACGATACAGCCTGCCTCTTCGAGAGACTTCTTAGCTGCTTCTGCGTCATCTTTGTTTGCTGCTTCGAGAACAGTCTTTGGTGCTGATTCAACGAAGGTTTTAGCATCACCAAGACCGAGTTCTGGCTTGAGAACGCGAACAGCTTTAATAGCTGCGATCTTGTTAGATCCTGCTTCTTTGAGAACGACGTCGAATTCGTCCTTTTCTTCAACTGCTTCTGCAGCTGCTGCTGGCATAGCACCCATCATCATAGGAGCTGCTGCACTTACACCAAACTCTTCTTCGAGAGCTTTAACGAGTTCTGAAACTTCAACGAGTGAGAGTTCCTTAACTGCATCAACGATTTTTGTTACGTTTGCTGACATATGTTTCCTTTCTTAAGAATTATTGTCGGTTTGCTTTGTATTCTTTTACTTATTAATTTACTTTGTACTGTAGCGCCAATTTAGGCACCTTTCTCAGCGATTGCTTTAAGAGCATAGACGAGGTCTCTTTGACCTGCTTTTAGAACGTTTACAAGACCAGTAGCTGGTGATTGTAAGCGGTTGAGCAGCATCGCGATGAGTTCGTTTTTACCTGGAAGCTTACTGAGAGCTTCTACTTCTGCAGAACTGAGGACTTTTCCGTCCATCATTCCTTGCTTGATAGTTAATTTATCTGCGTCCTTGTGAAAGGCGAAGAGTTGCTTGATGGCAGCAACAGCATCTGTGTTTGAGAACACAACTGCGTTCATACCTTCAAGTGATTCACTAAGATTACCTTTACCGGCAGCGATGTCGATAAGAGTATTTTTAGCCACGAGCATTTCACCGCCTGCAGCAGTGATTGCAGATCTTAAAGTTACTTGATCATTTACAGTTGTTCCAGAGTAATCAACAATGGCCACAGACTGTGCGTTATCAAATTTTGCTTTAAGCATTTCAACCTGCTTTTGATTTTTTTGACTTGGCATATCTACTTTCTACTCATTTACTTTATCGATCGGGCACATGAGTATGCTCCAAACGTGTTGTTTCAACTTGTAAGTAGTTTCCAAAAAAAGTGAAGAGTGAAGACGATCCCTCTAGGGGAAAAACAAAAGTTTTGTATCGTTCCTCGGTATGACTTCTGAGCCCGGGTTTGGGAAAACCTTTGTGGCTGTGCACACTGTCTTTGGAGACTAGAAGGGAATTATATACTTGATTGTTTTTTTTTACAAGTGGTTTATTTGTGTTTTTGCTTGCTAGTATGCAGAAAAAATTGTTTGCACATCAATTTTAGAATAGCGGTTTAAACTGAAGCAAGAGGACAGTATACTAAAAGGATGATAGGTGAACATATCGGTAAACATGCTTCAGAAGAGACAGAAGAAGAAATAGTCGAAGAAAAGACAGACGAAAAAGAGAGTCAGACTGCTAAAATACTTGCAGCTTTAAAGAGTACTGTTGCCGTTCCTAACTCAGAACTGAAGATTCCATTCATAGGCGGTTCCATTATGGTTGGAAGGCCTCCAAGTCGTTTTAATGAAGCCTTAGAACAGTCTGTTATTGTAGCGCCAGACATGCCACATATTTATCTGGTGGATAAAATTACATTGCCAGCAATACCTGAGAGAAATATTCCAGAAACAGTGTTAGAAAATGTGGTGATGTTACATGGTCACGGTAGAAGAGAGTCTGTGCATCATTGGTACTTTGGTGGAAACATTAGTGTGATTGATACAGCGTGGGGTTACAATCAGTTCGCCGAGAAAGAAGGATTACCTCCCATAGGTTTTATTTCAAGTTGTAGTAGCACGAGTAGAGTTGTAGAATCTGTACGAGAAAATTTATCTGGTAAGATGATCCCAACTACAGTTGAACGTGAAGAGAAAGTGTTACCAGCTCGTGCAAATTGGTTGCCAGGAGTGATCATGCCTTCATGGGGACTGCATTATAGTGCTTGTTATGATGAAGATGGTAGTCTTCATGCGAAGGTACATGTTTCAGAAGGGGCAGTATATATAAAGGTTGTAAGTCAAACACACTATCAGATAGTGGGGACGGATCAGCAAAGATCATTTGAGCAACGCCGTAGTGGATCAATTATATTTGTTGGTGGTTAATCGAGGAGTTCAGTTATAATATCTCCATATGTATTCAATACACATTGTTTTTTTAGAATATCTGCGATATAGTTCAAAAAGTATGTATAAATATGTTTGTTTTACCAAGCGCCAAATGATTCAACTCACCAATACGGTAGGTTGCGCTGTTGACGTCTAACATAAGACAAACAAAAAGAAATAAACGCGCAACCTCCTAAACAAGGAGGTTTTTTTATATATAAAAGTAATAAGTACAAAAAAGCGCGCGTTTGGAAAGGAAGTATGAAAGTTGGCGACGAATTGCCATACTCAGCTGAAGGATTACGGGCATTGGCCTCAACCCTCAAGATTCATAAGGATCTTTTGTGGTTTGATGCTACCAATAGCCGCATGTCCTTTAAGCAACTTCCAGTCCAAGAGCCGAGTAATTATCTCGAAGAGGAAGAAGAGTAGGCTCACAGAGTATTGTTAGTAAATGAGTAGTAAGTATGAAAGGAGAAACTGTCGGTTAGATGAGTTGCGCCAGGCAAGAGGCTTGGCGCAACCCAACTTCGTTTGAGAGGTAATGTGGTATACCAGTATTCTGACAGTGATCGCTAG
Organism: Candidatus Pacebacteria bacterium CG_4_9_14_0_2_um_filter_40_15; assembly: GCA_002788675.1. Lineage (GTDB taxonomy): Bacteria > Patescibacteriota > Microgenomatia > UBA1400 > PJMF01 > CG1-02-43-31. The sequence continues at coordinate 169,296 of PFRS01000001.1, read as the reverse complement.
AAAAAAATATGAAAGAATTAGAAGATTTAAGACCAGGAATTGAGTATGCACTGCTCAGTCAAAAGCAGGACGGAACAATTTTCCCACTTTTTGCTGGGGTTGCTGGATACGTCACTGACGATTTTATGGCTGCTGGGATTGTCACTTCTTTAATGAATAAAGGAGTTGTCTTGGGTATTCGAGTCAATGATGAAGATGATCCTCAATTTTTGAAGAAGGTACGAGCTCTTAGATAAAATGAGTATGATATACTATGAGTCTGTAATGAATCAAATTTTGGTACAAACCACCACAACCACTACTAGCATCCCCATGTAGGGAAGAGTGGTTTAGTGTTACAAATGCCAAACAGCTCTCCCACATGGGGGAGTTTTTTTTCTTTCGGACCCGCTTTTTTACGAGCGAAGCGAGTGAAAAAAGCGTAGGTACGAAATATGCAGAATCTGAAAAGATTCTGCTAACACATTCGAAAAATAAGTAGATATAGACTATAATAGTCGTATCAGCAAGAAGGAACCACACATGTCATCACACACTCATACACACGCACAGGAGCACCAGGAAGCGTTAGAATCTTTAGCTGCTTTGCGTCATTCAGCAGCACATTTATTGGCAGCTGCGGTACTGGAGTTCTATCCAGATGCGAAACCAACCATTGGACCATCCACAGATGATGGTTTTTACTATGATTTTGATTTTGCGCAGCCAATTTCGGAAAATGATCTGCAAAAAATTGAGCAAAAAATGAAAGAGATAGTAAAAAGCTGGGAGACATTTGAGCACAAGGCTGTTTCAGCAGAGGAAGCACTTGAATTTTTCAAAGATAATGAATACAAATCAGAGCTGATCCGAGAGTTTGCAGGCGAAAATCGCACGCTTACACTCTACACATCGGGTAATTTTACCGATCTGTGTAGAGGCGGGCACTGTAAACACCCAAGCAAAGAGCTCCGTTACTTTAAGTTGCTCTCTTTGGCAGGTGCCTACTGGCGCGGTAGTGAAGAGAATAAGATGCTCACACGTATTTACGGCACAGCATTCCCTTCAAAAGAAGAACTCAAAGAGAATCTTGCCATGCGCGCAGAAGCAAAAGAGCGAGATCACCGGAAAATTGGTAAGGATCTTGGGCTATTTGTTTTTTCTGACATTATTGGAAAGGGATTGCCACTCTGGACAGAGAAGGGTACAACAATTCGTCGCGAACTTGAGCGCTTTATTACAGATGAAGAAATTCGCCGTGGCTACATGCACGTGATGACGCCCGATATTGCTAATTTAGACCTCTACAAGAAGTCAGGTCACTATCCTTACTACAAAGACAGTATGTATGCGCCAATTAAGATTGAAGATGAAGAATACATGCTTCGTCCAATGACCTGTCCGCATCATTTTGAGCTCTATTCTTCAGCACCACACTCATATCGCGAACTTCCAATGCGTATCGCAGAACTTGCGAAGCTGTATCGCTACGAACGCTCTGGTGAGTTATCTGGCCTAATTCGTGTGCGTAGTTTTTGTTTAGCCGATTCTCACATCATCTGTAGTAATGAGCAGGCTAAGTCTGAAATTAATGGCGTTTTGGATCTTATTGAGTACATTTCTTCCGATGTGTTCGGGTTAGAGAAGGGAAAGAATTATTCGTACCGTTTATCCCTCGGAGATCGCTCCGACGAAAAGAAATACTTCAAAGATGACGCCGCTTGGGACTTTGCAGAAGATGTGTTGCGACAAGTATTAATTGAACGCGATGCCATCTATGTTGAAGCCGAAGGTGAAGCTGCATTCTACGGTCCAAAGATCGATGTGCAGATGCGCAACGTGAACGGTAAGGAAGATACGGCATTCACTGTGCAGTATGACTTTGTCATGCCACAACGTTTTGACCTTAAGTTTATTAATGAAGCTGGCGAGCAGGAGCAGCCTGTGGTTGTGCACCGTTCATCTATTGGTGCCATTGAGCGCAGTATTGCATTTTTGATTGAACACTACGCTGGCAAATTCCCTGTTTGGTTATCTCCAATTCAGGTGAGTGTTTTGCCAATTTCTGATAAATACCTCGAGTATGCTCAGCAGGTAAAAGAAGAACTGCAGCGTCACAACGTTCGAGTTACCTTAGATGATCGTTCAGAGCGGCTGCAAGCAAAGATACGTCAGGCGCAGATGGATAAAGTTCCGTATATGCTTGTTGTGGGTGAAAAAGAACAGGCGGAAGGCACTGTTGCTGTGCGCAGCAGAGATACTGGAGAGCAAACAGTTCTTGCACTGAATGATTTTGTTGCTCAAGTAGTGTCTGAGATTGCTGAAAAGAAGTAACTTCTCCTGTTATCTTTGATTTTAAGTAAAAGAAAGCCCCGGCAAGTATCTGCCGGGGCTTTTCATAGGTCATTTTTTGTCAATGCCAGTAAGTATGTACCTGGCATTTTTCATTCTGGTTCCCCAGATGTAGGTGCCAGTAACTTTGACTGACTGGGTGTTGATAACAAAATCAACAGAGTACTGAGCTCCGCCAGCAACCTCGAAAGATTTTTGGTTGCTCAGGAATATATTATTTGCGGTAAATGCAAACTCAGTGAGCTCAACATCGTCTTTAACAAGTTCGAAGACGCGCTCTTCAGTTGCAACATTACTAAAGTAATTATTTGCAACTGAACCCACAGATAGTATTCCAACAGCTAAAGCAAGCAAAAAAACAATGGCTAGAGTAATTTCGAGCCGATACGTACAAAGGACAGGTGTTAATTTTCTGCTCATGATTCCTCCTCAGGAAGTTGCGCCAGGATACCATCGGTTCTCCTGACAGGCGGTTGGTGAATTTCACATATAAAATCTCTATAGCTCCAGGTAGTACAGGTGCCATAGAGAACAGCGCCATCAAAGAAAACTACGACGATGTTCTCTTCACACTGTTTTTCAACGGTGCGAAAAAGTTCTGGTTTACACGTAAGTTTTGACGTTGGGATCACATGCGTAACAACGTCTGCTCCAAGCCAGGTATGTTCAATCTCTTGGTTGAAGAGTTCTTGTGCATGCTCGTGGGAGATTGGATGCACTGTAACCACGACGTAACTTACCGTTGCCTGGAAAATATACCCCAGGCCAAAAAAAATAATTGCCCATAGGATGGGCTCAAGTTTTTTAGATTTTTTCATTGCCACCTCCGTGGGGACAAAAATTATATGATCTATGTTAAAGAATGTCCCATATTATATCATAATGTTTTTTTACCGTTAATGAAAAAAATGATAAAATTGAGAGATATGATTGAAAATGGAATTGATTGCATTGGAATAACACTTATATTTTTTTGCCATGATGGTGCGGGAAAATACCTGCTTAATAAAAGAAGTGAATTTTGCCGTGATGAACATGGACGGTGGGATCCAGGTGGGGGAGCATTGAAGTTTGGTGAGTCAGTTGAGACAGGCTTGTTTCGAGAAGTTGCGGAAGAGTACAGGGTGATACCGCAACAGATTAAGTTTTTGGGATACCGAGATACTCATAGAATCGCAGATGGTAAGAAATCTCACTGGGTTACACTCGATTTTAAAGTAATGGTTGATCCAAATGAGGTTAAGAATGGGGAACCAGAAAAATTTGAAGCTGTTGAGTGGTTTTCTTTATCAGATTTACCTTTTCCATTGCATTCTCAGCTGGAATCGGCTCTCGATAAGTATTCGGATCAGTTAATTTGAGAATATTTAGTTGCCATAATTCTTTTATAGGTTATAATATGAATTAATGTGTAACAGTTACGCATACTTAATAAAGTGCGTATAGCTGTGATTGTTATGCGTGCGCACATTAAGTTTTTTTTCAAAGATCAAATGTTTATACTAGGAGGTATAACTAGTGATTAACTTACCAGTTGTTGGAAATGCAGTTTTTTCGGTACTTGATATTGAATTCGCCGATGATGAGAAAGGTTGCAAAATTGTTTTTTCTGCCAGAAATGGCAATGGAAAGCTGGCAACGTTTGAGACCGGCACTTTCTTTGATAACAATAATGATGAGGCAATGTCTCCAAAGCATGATATATGCGTCAGTACCGCTGGCGGATGTACCCGGCGTTGTGAGTTCTGTTCCGTGCCAAGCGCTGCATTAGGTTTTGAGCGCTTGTTGACGGCAGAGGAGATCGCATATCAAATTCGATATTCGGTCGCTCTGCGGAATCCTGATGGGACCTTACCCAATGTCGTTGGCATGATGGGTAATGGTGAACCACCAGATAATGCCAAGAATGTCATCGCAGGATTGATGGCAGTGATTAATGATCCGACAATTGATATTGATCGGGTCACGCTGTCAACAATTGGTGAGAACCAAAAAGGCATTTTTGCCTTTACTAAAGTCTTTGCAGGGTTAGAAGTACCGGTTGCACTGCAGTTTAGTCTACATGTGGCTGACGAGGTCAAACGGCGCCTGATTATCCCAGGAAAGCGGTCGATTGCCGAAATAATGCCTGACGTCGATTACTACGCTGAAGTAACCGGAATTCCGGTTAAATTCAACGTGGTGTTGATGGAAAAAGATGGGTTTACGAACGCATCTATTAAGGATGCCAAGCAATTGGCCGCTCTGTTGCAAGCTCCAAGTTTTTATTCAGGACGACAGTTGGCGGCGCCTCGACGCCTCAAGTTGTCAGCGTATAATCCGGTTCCCAAACTGCCATTCTACGGACCGGCTGAGGAAACTAAGACTTTATTCCTGGAAACATTGGCACACGAAGGTGTGACAACAATTAAGACATTCAAAGGAAGTGGCATTGAGATTGATCCAGTAACTGGAAAAGGTGGTTTCGCGTGTGGACAGTTGCGCGCAACAACCTTTGCCCAGCTAAGCAGATGAAAAATCACTTTTTGTGAAAAGCCCTTGATAATGAATCAGGGGCTTTTTTGAACTACTTAGTCTGCTGCAAGTACCTGTGTGTTTCCATTTGGATACACACGAATTTCGCAAACCGAGTTATTCGAAAAATGAGTATTTAAAGTTGCTATGATATGGTCAAGTCTCACAGGATCAGTAATGGCACTTGATTGAGGAAGATGCAGAGAAAGATACTCTTTAATACGACTTAGGTGACGTGATTGATATTGATCCTGCATATTTTCTAGCTGACGGGCATGTGATGATTGACGAATTTGAACTGAGTAAAAATCATTAGCAGCATACAGGATTCTAATATGCTGAACTTTTTTTTGTAATTCAGGGTGTTCAAGATGTACCATGAGTTGTTTCCCTGCTTGCTGAGAAAAAAATGTTGAAATTTTTTCTTCAACCGCATTGGTATTAACATCCCCGATTTGAAGCCAAGGCAGAGATGTATTTCTGTGTCCATCATTAGTAACCACTCTGAATACTAAACCCGGATGTTCTTCTAGATCAGGGTTATGTGTTGTGAGAAGTGAGTCAAGTTGTTGCTTAAGTTTCCCATTGAGAATAGCTTCAGTAGTCTTGTCATCAGCAGAGAGAATTGCAGTTGGAAGAGAGCAGAGTCCCATTTCGTGGAGTTTGAGTCTTACCTGGCTTTTGTGTGAAATAGCTTGAATAGGGAGTGTGTTTGCAACAACTATGCCGGGCTGTTTTTCTATCATCTCAAGATGCAAATAGTGAAGATATTCAAAATTCATAGAGTTACAAAGAGTTACAAAATTATTAGTATGTAATTATAATACATAGTTACTATGTATCAAGTTTAAATTAGATACAAAAAAGCAGCCTCTAAAGGCTGCTTTCTATTGTCAGTTTGATTGCTATTTTTAATTAGACCTTAAAATCAACTTTAACTCCTGGACTCATAGTTGCAGATACTGCAGACTTCACCACTTTTCCGGTAAGGAAAGTCATAAGTGCTTTAAAGTTCTCAACGAGTTCTTTGGTATCTTGTGAGACTTTTCCTAAGCTCACGTGAATAACTGGGCGTTTTTTCTCGGTTTTGATGTTAAGTTCACCTTTTTCGAGGTCAGATTTCTTTTGTTCTGGGTTAGCAGTGACTGTGCCGTTCTTTGGGTTTGGCATAAGGCCGCGAGGTCCCAAAACACGAGCGTGTTTAGCTAACTTTGGCATGAACTGTGGGGTAGTAACCAGGAAGTCAAAATCGATGTTTCCAGCGGCGATTTCAGCAATGACTGCATCATCAACGATAGCTACTTTTACTGATTTACCAGTTGAATAGGGAAGAGTAATTTTTCCGAGTGTTCCGGTATCTTTGACTACTACGTCAACGGTAATAGTTCCATCAAATTTTGAGTAAGAGAGCTTTTTGACGAGCTCAATAGCTGAAAAAGCGTCGTAGATTTTTGTTTTATCTACTTGTGAACGTACAGCAACATATTTTTTGCTACGAACACGAGCTTCTTTCTTAGGAGCTGCAACAACATCAGCTTCTGCCGTCTTGCCTTCTTCTACTACTTGTTGGGTATTTTCGACGATTTTGACAACATCATTGTTGACAGACATGTCGACGTTTTTCTTTGATCCCATTATATCTCCTTAATCCCGTCAAGCGGGGCATAAGTAACTAATAATATACAACAATATATGTTCTTCTCATCTACTATCGTCAGGCTGAGCAGAACATATATTGTTGTATATATCGCTCAACGCAACTACTTTTCTCATCTACTAGCATCAGGCTGAGCAAAAAGAGAATGTTTCACATTGGTTTTTAACTTCTTCTAATACATTTACTGAAATTATTCAGCAACTGCAACTCCCATACTTCGAGCTGCACCTTCGACACTGCGCATTGCTGCTTCAATATCGTTAGTGTTGAGGTCTGGCATCTTCTCGGTTGCGATCGCGCGGACTTGCTCTTTTGTGAGGGTACCAACACTACCTTGACCAGGAGTCTTACTTCCAGATTTAAGTTTAAGTACTTGTTTGATCATGGCTGAAACTGGAGGCAGTTTGAGTTCATAGGTAAATGAACGGTCTGCGTAGACAGTGATTTCAGCAGGAATGGTTTGACCTTTTTTATCTTGAGTAGCAGCATTATATTGCTTAAGGAAGTCCATCATGTTGATACCAGCTTGACCAAGAATAGGTCCGACTGGAGGAGCTGGAGTTGCTGTACCTGCTGGGAGGTTGAGTTTGAGGACGTTAATTATTTTTTTTGCCATATGTGTTTGTTTTCTGTTTTGTGTATGGTGCTTATACTTTCTTTACTTGTAAGAAGTCGAGGAACACTGGGGTTTCGCGACCAAAAATGTTAACCAAGACTTCAACTTGGCCTTTTTCTTCATTAATTGAGTTAACAGTACCGAGGAAGTCATTGAAAGGACCTTCCACGATGCGAACTGCTTCACCTTCGACGTAGTCAGCTTTGTATGAAGGAGCAGACTGAGTCATGTACTTCATAATTGCTTGAACTTCATGTTTTGGAAGAGCGGTTGGCTTGTTACCAACGCCTACGAAGCCGGTCACACCTTGTGTTGTGCGAACTGCGAGCCATGAATCGTCGGTAAGTTCCATGTTTACGAGCATGTATCCAGGGAAAATCTTTTCACTGACGGTTTTGCGGGTTCCGCGCTTGATTTGAATTTTTTCTTGGGTAGGGATAAGGATTCCTAAAATTTTGTCGGTGAGGTTAAGCGTTTCGGCACGTTGCTTGAGTGCTTCGGCAACTTTGTTCTCATGACCAGAGTAGGCATGGACCACGTACCAGCGAGACTTGCGGTTTTCGGCTTCAGAAACAGTAATCAAGTTTGGGGTTTGGACCTTAACTTCTTGAATTTCTGGTGGTGTTGGTGTGTTATCTGTCATATTTTTCTTTTCGTGCCAACGTGCGGCGGGCAGTCGTTATACCATTTTATCTGTCGTTTTATACCAATACTGCGAGTAATTTTGAAAAGACAAAGTCGAGTACTCCAATGTACAAACCAATAATTATACTTACTGCGAGAACAAGTACTGTCTTTTCTTGTGTCTGTTCTCTAGAAGGCCACGTGACTTTTTTAATTTCGCGCGCAACTTCGGTAAAGTACTGTGCAGGTTTGAACATAGGCAAGTATTGTAACAAATAACCGTGAATTTTGAAATACCCTAACTTCTCGGTCTTTTTTTACCCTTTTATTAGGTAGATTACGATTGTTTTGGTGGCTCAGTTGAACTATTTGGTAGCGCTATTCCTTTGTTTTTCATTCGTTGGAGCATGCTCGAATCACCACTGGCGGCCGGTTGTGTTGTAGCTGGTGGCATAGCATGAGGACTAGCAGCTTGGGCTAATGGTGTGGCTGCTTGAGATCTGGCCGACTGCTGTTGCAGTGTATGCTGTGTTGGCATACTTGCAGTTGGCGTGGTCATGCTGCGAGCAGTAGTAAGTGGTGTACCTAGATCTGTTCGAGAAACCACAGGCTCTGGTTTAGGTTGTACAGTTGGGGTGCTTGTAGAACCACCTGATTGTGAAGTTGGTTTGTCAGATCCTGCCATCATTCTGCGGATGAAAATAATGATGAGAGCGAGGATGAGGAGTCCAATGCCTGCCCCAATAATTATGAGTGGCAGAGCTGAGTCTGGAGTTTTCAGCATTTTTAGGAGTACATCCAGGGCACTTTCGTTTGCAACAATTGCTTCTTCCTGAGCAATTTTTTCTGTGTTTTCCTTCATTTGATCCTGAATGGTGGTTGCAGCTGAAGGTTTAGCAGAAGCGGTGGCTCCGACAGCTCCAGCTGATGTGCTTGCATCTTTTGCATCAGATGGAAGTTGAGCACTTGCAGCTTTCTTAGTTGTATCGTTGGCAGCGGCTCCACCCTTTGGTGCCGTATAGGTTTTCGAAATAGTAGGTGCTGTAGCAGCACTGCAAGTAGAACTACTTGGATTTGTAGCGAGACGACAGGCACCTTGGTAACAGCGAAGGTTGATGTCACAGTCTGCATTTGCACTACAGGTAACATTACAACTAGCAACTAGACTTGCTGTCTGAGTTGTTGTGAGAGAAGCACAACTGGTACTTTCAACATTAAGTGGTTCTCGACACTTGTTGTACCAACAGGTGAGACCGGTACTACACTCGTGAGTATCTGCACAACCATGATTACAACTATAGTTAGGTCCAGTTTCAGCAGTGATACAGCGGTCATTGGTTGGATTTACAGCTAAGCGGCAACGATTTGTGCCATCAACACTGTAACAGCGTTGGTTAATGCCACACTCAGCATTGCTCGAGCAGACAGCATTACAGCTCACTACATTGATGCCTCCAACAGCGGGGGTTGGACTTGGGCTAGGAGTTACTGCTGGGGTTGGAGATGGGCTTGTCGATGGTGACGGGCTTGGGCTGGTGCCAGGTTGTGTAGCAACTGCAATCTGGAAGGCAGCAATATGATTCAGTTTATCCTCGAGAGGATTACTGTCATGCAGAATTGAAATTGATTCCTCACGGTCAAAGTTAAAGGCCACTGTTCCTGCTTTAGTTGGAGTGAACTTCACTCGTAAAAAGACTGGTGAAACAGCATCTGTTGTTATAAAAGGTTGACCAATCTGAGCTGGAAGTGCGAGTGCTTGCACGAGGAAGCCATCTGCAGTTCGCTCAACTTGAGTACCTGCACTTTGTAAACCTGTGCCAGTCTCGATGTCGGCTGTCATGGTGTCAAAGGTATCTGTGACCACATTAAAGAGCACTTGAATTCCATCAGTTGGGATTCCAGCAGTATTTACAGCAAAAAGTATTGTTGATTCTGTGCCAACAACACTGTTATCTGGTGTGACAGTATGTGAAACAGTAACTTCGCCATTATCTATAGAGGCTTGGCGGCGAACGTCTTGTGGTTTTTCGAGAGGAGTTTGGACAAGTAAGAGTCCAACCACACTAAATGCAACGGCGAGTACTCCAATGAGGACGCCAGTTGTTGATGGTTTTTGTAGGAATGATCGAGTGCTTTTTTTCATATTTTATATTCCTTATTGAGCCACAGTAAAGTGTGATGCCATGATTGAGTAATCGCGCATGTCTACAGAATTGTCACAGTTGATATCGGCAGTAAAAGTAGAGCGCCGACTTAAAAATTCTCTACTAAGTATTGAAAAGTCTCGCAGGTCAACCTTGTCGTCGGCATTTAGATCTGGATTATTACTGCACTTCTGAGCTTCAAAGGTGTGGACGTGAGTGTTATTTTCGTAGTTTGTCTCAGCAATAATAACACTTCCTTGAGGATCGATTGTGCGGATAGTGTACTCGAATGTATTCTGGGCTTCAGCAACGAAAGAACCTTTTAGTGTTGAGTTGAATCCATCGCGATGATTCACAATCATTGGGTATGAGATCAGATCGGCTGTATATTGGCGTACATTACTGGTAAGTCCTAAAAAGAAGAATGGAGTGGATCCGGTCATTGGATCTTTAAGTATGTTTTGTAGTTGAACGGGTACTGAGAAATAGTAATTTTGTCCAGCTTTTAGTTCTGATTCTGGGACAATTGCTTTTCCTTCCTCATCCAGAGAGTAGGTGGGGGAGTCTAGTCCTGTAGGATCTGAAAAGAAAATATCATCAATTTTTTCAGGGCAAATCACTACTCCTGGCGCCATAGGACAAGGGGAAGTTACACAGTTGATGTCCTCGTAGTAACATCCAGGAGGAATTTCACAGATTTCTTCGGCAATACAAGAATCAAGAACACCGGTAGCAGCAATCGGATCGGTACACACAGGCATGGTGTCACAAGTTATGTCTGGGTCCGGTATGAGTTCGGTAGTTTCAGTACTCGCGTCTGAGCGGACATCCTGAGAGGTATTATTTTGCAAGTCTTGAATCACAAAAGCCGTTCCTATGAGTCCTGCAATTATAAGGAATATGCTAAAACCGATGAGAAAATCGCTAAAAGCTTGAATTAATTTTTTTGTAGGAGAGAGAGAAGTGGTTTTTTTTGTCATAGTAAATAACAATACTGTTGTAACTATAGTACCTGATTTTTTTGTAGTTGTTTAGTCTGAATTTATGAGTTGCAGGTTTTAGTATTCTTGAGTATTGATTGCCAATATACTTACTAATTGAGTATCAGTAAATAAAAAATGATACAATGTATGAAATAGTGTGATATTTTTTTCGTTTCTCTCGATAAAACAGAGATATTACAGATAGGTATACACTAACGTGTACAATGAGTGTGTCACACGAATGTAAATAAGATCACTAAGGAGATCCTATGAACGAAAAACGAGTAAGAAAAGCAATTATTACAGATGCTGGTTTCGCAAGTCGTTACTTGCCTGTAACAAAAACGGTTCCAAAAGGAATGCTGCCACTAGGTAACAAACCAATTATGCAGTTTATGGTCGAGGAATGCGCTGAGGCAGGAATTGAGGAAATTATTATTGTTGCCACACCTGAAGGTAAACCAGTATACGAGGATTACTTTAATAATAATGTAAACCGTATACGCAAACAGCTTGCTTCTCAGGGTAAAGAAGATCGTTACGAACCTGTACAGCATGTACTCAACTTTCCAAAGATTGTTGTGATTACTCAAGATGAGAGTTTGCCTTATGGTAATGGCTCTCCAGTTGCATCAGCTCAACGGTTTGTTGATGGTGAAGAAGCATTCTTGGTTATCTATAGTGATGACGTTGTTTTTGGCGCTCAGGGAGATGCAAAGACTATGGTTGATCTGTATGAAGCCAATCCTGATGTTTCAGGAATTATCATGTCTCAGGAAGTGAGTGCAGATGTGGTTGATAAATATGGAATCATAAAGTTTAAAGATGGATCTGACACAGATCTTGATTATATTGTTGAAAAGCCAGACCAAGGCACCGAGCCTTCACGATTGGGTTCCTATGGTCGTTATCTTTTAACACCAGATGTGCTTCAATATTTAGTTCCTGGTAATACTGGCAAAGATAATGAACTTTGGACCGTTGACTCAATTACTCAAGTTGCAAAAACAAAACGAGTATTAGTTGGAAAAACAAAAGGCGAGTGGATGACCACGGGTGATCCAGAAAACTACTTTAAGGCCCATCTGAAATTCGTGCTAGATCACGAAAAATATGGTTCAAAGGTAGCAGAATGGGTCAAAGAACTGAGTTAGTTTGACGTTTTACGTCATCTTTTGAGTTGAAAAGAATCGTTGTATACTGAATCTACAACTGAACATTAAAAGACAGCCCTGCGTGAGAGGTCGAAGAGTTTTCCTGAACACTTTGATAACGGGTTTATGAAGCGTCTTGTTGCTCCGAGGAGTAATGAGCATTCTACCCACATGGTTCCTGCGGGAATCGGAAGCCTCTCACGCAGGGCTGTTTTTGTTTTTTGAAACTTTCTATTTTTTATTTTTGCCTATATTAGCGTCTCATATTTATATTTTTGTGGTAAAATGCCTGCTACTGTGTGATTTTAGTGCATTTTTTGCGCGCTAAACCCGCACTTCTTCTTTAATAACGTTTTAACTTTTTTTATTCGGCCAGTGGCCGAGGAGGTTGATCAGAAATGATAGATGTTAACATGTCACCACCACAGACTGTTGGTGCTGTAAGACTAATGGATCAAATTGCCGTTGCGAGACGGCAACCGTTTTATGCGGTAATGGGTATCGCAAATTATGATACCCAGACATCAGGCGCGTTCGGCGCCTGGTTGGGAACATCCTACCCAGACCCAGCCTCTGAGGCAGGGGGAGTCGCCTGGGCGAAGTATGGGGAACTTGTTTCCCGCGGTGATCCATATGGGATTTGCACAACGCCAGTTGCGACCTACAAAAGGTCATTGGGCTGGCAGGGGGGAGTTCGTTCTGGTAACGAAATTGTTACAGTATCCAAACTTTCCCAGGAATTTGATCTGATGATGGCCCTAATAGGCCTGTATGCTTTCAAGGGAAACGACATCCAGCTGCACCATATTGGCCGCCGTTTTCACAGCAAGAAAGCGATGCGAAAGGAAGCCAAGCGATTGGCAATGTATCATGATTCATATCAGTTGGTGCGTCCAGCAGATGATCATGAACGTATCTACATCCCCGTCCCGGTCCCGTTTGCTCCCTGGGTGTATTACCAGGAAGTTCAATATGATCCTTCGGCTCCTTGGAGTGGAGTGGAGCATATTGATGTTTGCACCCCAGACCCGGTTGGTTTTTTGCGGTTTGTTGCTGCAGCTTACAAGCGGCAACCAACCCTATGGGGTGATAGTGAGCCAAATGATCCAGTTGGCTCATTCTTTATGACTGACCAACGTCAGTACTCCCTTGGGGTCATGGCCAGGGTTTCATTCTGGGATGTTGAAAACGACTGGTAGCAGTTAGAAATTTAAAACGTAACACAAGTAATGGGCGGCCTGGAGGGTCGCCCATTTTCATATTTGAAGAGCTGTACCACTTGAAGGAGTGATAGAGACTCTAGTAGAATAGAATTCTGCAGTTTTCTTAGATTGAGATTTAGAGGGCAGTGTAGTAAACTACAAGCCTTGCGCTTTGCGTATTTGTTTTTTAATACTGTTTTTTGTGCCGAAGTGGCTCAGTGGTAGAGCACCATCTTGGTAAGATGGGGGTCACGGGTTCGATTCCCGTCTTCGGCTCAGTGTTTGAAATTGCATTTAGGCTCCTGCAGAGGAGATGATATAATTCAAACGACACTGTTTCATCTGAAACAGGATACTGTCAGGTTACTCAAGTGGTCAACGAGGGCAGACTGTAAATCTGCTGGCTTCGCCTTCGTAGGTTCGAATCCTACACCTGGCACCATAGACTTTTTGCGAAATAACATTCGCAGTACTTTGACATCTATTTGGCACTTTTGAGCGTTACTTACATACTCAAGTAGCACAGGCTACTATCGCATGTAAGTGCCTTCAAAAGTACTCAAATATATGTCAAAATTGCTACAAAGCTTATTTCGCAAGAAGTCTAATGCCACCTTAGCTCAGCTGGTTAGAGCGACGGTTTTGTAAACCGTAGGTCCGGGGTTCGAATCCCCGAGGTGGCTCAAGAATGGGCGTATTTACGTCCTCTATAAATTTTGATATAATACGCATCTTGGAAAAAGATAAGAAAGTAAGTATGGCAAGCAAGAAAAAAGGTCCACGACAACATATCGGATTAAAGTGTAGCGAATGCAGCACCTTTGGATATGTGACTTCAATGAACAAAAATAATGAGCTTCTAAAGAAGCAAGGTGGCGAAACAACTTTCCCACTGAGTAAGTATTGTAGTAAGTGTCGTAAGCACACTTCACACGTACAATCTAAAAAGCTAAAATAATTTTTTTTGGAATGTATTTTGGAATGGCCGCACTTCGTGCGGCCATTTTTAATAGCATCAGTACCATGGATTCAAACGATTCAAGTAAGAACTGTTTGTTTTTCTCAAGAAAACTCACTGTAAGGTGTTATTTTACCTTTTTCATCACATCAATGATGTGTTGAGCCCCGTGAGTAAGTGACGTTGGGAGTGACTGAGCATTCCGCATTGCTTGTTCGATCCATGAGTGTGGTTGGTTTCTGCTGTCCATAAGACTTTCCAACTGTGGAACTACTGATTCAAGCACGAGCTGCCTGCTAATTTGTTTTTGTTCAAAAATTTCTCGAATGCGTTCCTCCCATGGACCCCATTCAGCCAAAGTAAGCACAAAGCTACCAGCTGCAGTGGCATCATAGGCCATATCTCCGGAAGGTTTAGTTATAAATCCATCAGCCCATGGAAAGCCATATTTCTGAAGTTTTTCATTTGCGTCAACAATTTGTGGATGATAGAGCACGCGGAGTGGAGCCTTTGTGTCAGTTTCAATTCCTACTGATATATGGTTCTCTTTTGCAAGCTTGAGTACAGCTTCAAAAATGTCGTCGTGTGTTGCGCAGTATACGACCAAAGCATACTTTTGTGTTTTTCGACGAAGCTCAGGAAGCAGTTGTGTTAGTATCTCGAGCAGTTCATTTTTGTTTGTTCCCAACCCACCGGTCGTGATGCAGAGTTTCAGTACGCCGCTGCGGTGTGGCACTTTTTTGGCACCAGCCTTAAGTGTGCGTGGATCGATTGGTGCTCCAGTCACAAAAATGCGTTGTGGATCAGCTTTTATATTCATAATTGCGGCTTTTTCGAGGAACTCAGTTTTAGTTATTTCATCAAAAACACAGAAATACATATTTTTTCTAAAAGCGTTGGTGACGTATTCATCTCGAACATGTGGGTCGGTCACGACTTGCACCACAGTCTTACCTTGGGGGCCGAGAATATTTCCTGCAGCAATGTGAAAAGACAGAATCGGTTGGGATATGTCTTTAGTGACGTACAAGAGAGGTGGGGTGATGCTATCAAGAATGGGTAACTTGCTTCTACCAAATTTGTCGATGATAGATTTAATGGTTCTTAGAATGCCATGGCGAGCGATAACTTTACCAACTTCTTCGGTAAAGACAATCGATTTCCAATCTTTTTTTGAAACGTAGTTTGTGGGATCGAGGATCCAAGCTTTTGCATGATCAATTTTTGTACCCCATGCTTGCATGCCAATAGCTAGAGCCATCGAGTAGTGAGCTCGTGAGAATACAATATCTGGCGTATCATCTCTTCCTGGAAATCCATGCATTTCTTTGAGGTCTTCTTTATATGAACTGGACACCGTTATGATGGGTAATGCAGTTTTTTCAAGAAATTGCTTGTCTTCTTTAAGCGATTTTATGAGGAATTGGTCAAAAAGTTCTGGCATATACTGTCAGTATACTCATTTTTTCGAATCAGTGATAGCGGAGACTCTATTTAGTATCAACTAGCTTATGTAAGTAAGCAGTAAGATCAGAAAGTTCTATATCAGACTTAATGAAAAAGTGTTCAGCCCCAATTTTTTTAACTTTTTCTTGATCTTCGGGTGAACTTAATGCTGTAAGAATAATAACAGGAATGTCCTTTGTTAAACTCTCACTTTTGAGTTCAACTAGAGCCTCAAACCCATCTTTTTCTGGCATGATAAGATCGAGAACAATAGCATCTGGTTTAAATAACTTTGCTTGCTCAAGGACAGTTTCACCTGATATTAAGAAGTTGACTTCAAAATTTTCTTTTTCTAGTTTCTTGACAGCAATTTTTCCTAGGAAAAGATCGTCTTCGGCGATTAGAATTTTACTCATCTAGAGGTACCTCCATAAATTTTGTTGTCTTTTCTACTATTGTAGTATCTGAAAGGTCACGCGCTCGAAGCCAGGACAGTTTGAGCTCAAAGACTACATAGTCATGACCTTTTATTTGCAGTACTGGTGGCCAAAAGTCTGCAATATTTACCGCAGAGTCGGCGAGGCGATCAACAATTTTGGTTACTTTGTTTGGGTCTGCAACAATACTCGCAACGCCAGATCCCTGTAAGTAGAGCTCATGATGTTCCCAAATAGCAATCGACATTTGACCGTCCTTTTGGAGTCCACGTACTTTATAGCTACCTTCTAAGGTAGCAAAATACATTGTGAAGTCATCATCGACTGTAAAGAGCAGCACAGTAGAAATAGGAGGAGCGCCATTAATGGCAGCTGACATAATTGAGGTTTTGCGCATGAAGGCTAAGACATCTTGAGAAAGAGTTTCTGGTTGTAAAATCATATCACATTATAGGCATAGTACATCCCTTTTGGGAATAGTTGGCTTTTTGAAAGATACACCCGTAATTTTAGGACCTAGTACTAAGACAGATATCCGAGTGAAAGTAGTAGTTTTTTAAGAGGAGGCGAGAGTGGTAACTTC
Organism: Candidatus Pacebacteria bacterium CG_4_9_14_0_2_um_filter_40_15; assembly: GCA_002788675.1. Lineage (GTDB taxonomy): Bacteria > Patescibacteriota > Microgenomatia > UBA1400 > PJMF01 > CG1-02-43-31. The sequence goes on along the minus strand of PFRS01000001.1, from coordinate 152,647 downwards.
TGTAGCTCTTCTTTAGAAAACCATTTAATGACTGCAAGGTGATCATCATCACCTTCAGTGGGTGCCAGATCGCCAGCTAGATACTTGGCTGTATACAGCAACATGATGTAGTGGGTCTCAACGCCTTTCCAGTTAGCAGTGACAGCGTCATCAAAACCTAGGCGCTGTAAGTCGGTTACGTTAACACCAGTTTCTTCATAGAGTTCACGAAGTGCAGCTTTGTCAGCTGGTTCTCCTGTCTTTACACCACCGCCAGGGGTTAGGTACATTCCGGCATAAGGACCGACACCATCTGGTTTTTTTACCAAGAGAACTTTGTCATCTTTAGAGACCAGTACGCCAGTAACCACAGATTTATGTATCATTGCGGATCCAACTTTCAATTGCGCTTAGAATTTGAGCGTTATTTTCGTAGACAACTGCTTGTAGTCCTGCCTGCTGGGCTGCTGAGACATTTGCCTGAGTATCATCAATAAAGAGTGCATTCGCCGGATCAGTATTAAGTTCTTCACAAATTCTTGTGTAGGCCTCACTGTTAGTTTTTTGGATTCCTATCATGGGCACGGTAAATATTTTTTTGAAGACTGCCTGTACTTTGCTCCTAATTTCTGGGGCATTCTGAACTGTGCCAGTAGTAAAGATAACTTTTTCTACCTCTAATTTTTGTAGCTCTGTGAGTAATGGTTCATTAAGAATATAAAAATCTTCAAAGTTCTGTTTTTCGGCTACTACCTGATTGTAGAGTTTGTTGAGTGAGCCAGAATACGAAATTGTCTTGGGGAAGAGAAGGACCTGCGAAAAGTCCGAGATAAGTAGTTTCTGCATACATACGATTGTAGCATGGAGAGTTGCAGCAGTATGAGGTGTAGCTAAGAAAGCTTAGCATTTTAGTACACAGTATTGAAGGAAAAGTGAGCCTTTATTTGAAGTCATGCTCAGGACTTTTTTGTTTAGGCGGGCCACCACATATTTGTGAGTAGCCAAGTTGCGGCTACTAGCCCAATGAAAATAAGAAAGAGAATAAGTAATACTACTCCTCGGGACATAGTGTTTCTCCTTTGTCTCCACGTATTTAGCAGAAAAAAAACGCTATGATTTGTATTCTGCCAGAATAGAGACAGAGAAATTATAGCATGGAATAGACAAAAAGTAAATATTATGGGATTAAAAAAAGTCTAAAGAATGACGAGTGAGAAATTCGAGATAAGTAGTTTTAGAGCACTTGCGATTGTAGCATGAGGAACGGTATGGCGTTTAAATTTATATTTACCGCAAACTTTCCAGTACGTGGTAGTATAGAGTTAGAATTAAAATAAATTAGATAGGAAAAATGTATGAGAGAAGGTGATTTATCTGCAAAGGCTGCTCAATTTTTAGAGGAACAAACTGCTAGGATTGAAGATTTAATAAAACCAGAAAGAACAGAAGATTTTGTTATAGAAGGAAAAGGTCTTCGAAATAAGCGATCAGAGACAATTCAATTGTTAACTGATTATGCTCAAGAACATGGTTTAGCAATAACTTTCAAACGTGAATTTCCGCGTTCAAGTAGGTTCAGATTTAATGTATCTGGGCCAAGTGAAAAAGTTACTGAATTGAAAAGAATTCTTGCGACTTTAGTTTAAAGTTAATTCTTTACAGAGTAGTAAAGAAAAAAAAGACTCTGGATTAATCCAAAGTCTTTTTACAGTACGTTTTCAACGAATATCAAAATAATCACTCAGGGGACCAACCCCCAAAGGATATAAAGCTGATAAAGCATGCCTTGCCCCCTCAATACCCAATATCGTTTGACAAGCAGTTTCAAGTGAAGGGTTATTCTGCATGCCATTTCTTGCTGTGTCGATAACTTCTAACACGTTCTTAAGCTGAATCAGTCTAGTTAAATAGACTGCATCGTTAAAAACATGATTTGATTCAGATACTCTTTTTCACAAACAAACTTTTATATTTTGTTTTCTTAGGTATATATATCAATTGCTACAAAATACAGAAAAGCTGCAGCGACAATAAGAAAGTAAGTAAATAGTACTAAAGAGCTAGCAACTTTCTTATTATAACTGAATGTCTTATTCATTTCTAAATGTAATAAAATTACAACAATAACGCCAACAATGGCATTAAGTCCAAACACTATCAGTGCGATTGTTCCTAAACCACAGAGGCTTTCACCCACAGCATTCCCGCACTCATTGGCAGTTACTATTTTACCTACCATAACAGCAGGAATCATTGTGATTGGAGTTAAAAACAAGAGCGATGCAAATGGGGAGAGAACAAAGAATAGTAATTGTAAAATCTTTTTAATCATACTTTCCCACTTTAATTAAGAGTGAGTATACCATTTTGTTGTAATTGCAGTGACTAATGAAGCGTGTTAAAACTTATTTTGAAAATATTGGGGCTAGATTGTACTATCTCTAGCCCCTAAATAAGTCTATGCAGGCAAAAAAAGCATACATAGACTCAAGAAAAATATGAATACAAAACACCAAAAGATTGGACTTTGCTTTTTCATTTCTCTGCCTCAGCCTTATACATTTAATTAATATATTCAATGCTTCATTGAGCTATTAATTAGTAAGGCAATTGTATTATATAGAGAAATTTGTAAAAAATCAATAGTTATAGGACAATTTAAAGATATTTGAACCTATTCCTTTTCAATTCGATATTTATGAAAGCGCATAATTCCTTGCACTTTTACTACACGCTGAATTACTTTATATTGACGAAAATTTTCCACAAAATCGTCAGGAATGGATTGATCTGGTAACATGTGATCACTTAAATAGAATGTACCTCCACTCATACCTTGCCCACTAACTTCAATTTTTTCGCCAAATTTTTGAGCTGAATAAATCGGAAGTACATCTTCAAATCCAACAACATATTCAGCAGAATTAAGAGTTGGATAATTCTGACTTACATACTCTTGCTCTGAACTAATTGGATTTCCCTCGGGTTTCATAGTTTCTTCCTGTAATAATTAACAACTTATTTTATTTCTAAGTAAATATATCACGGAAATGCAGGGACTAGTGAACGAAGTTAGAACCTATTTTGTTCTAATGAATGAAGACAACATTTCCTCGAATACTAATTTATTAGCAATGTCATCTTCTGATTTACCCACATATTCACCAGTTTCTTTGTCATAACTGCCTTCATATATTATTGAGAATATATAAAATGAATTTCCATCCATAAACACGACGTCTCCTGATGGAAGTGGACCTTCAAAATTCTCAATTGATACTGCAGGTAAATTAGATACTGATCGAGGAATGAAATTATCAATATCTAAACAGTTCCCTGGTTCATAACAAAAATAGTTACTTATAAATGTTGAAAGATCTTTTTATTCTACATTAGTAAATTCACTAACCAAAATAGTTCCATACTCTTCATCAATTAATTCAAGATCTATGGGTCTAAATGCAATGCGTTTAGTTTTTCCTGAGTTAATGTGAGTATCATAATAATATGAAACATATGTCCATATTTTTGGGTATTGAATTGAAAAACTAGTATCATGTTCTTTATAAATTGAATTTGATACTGTTGTGTTTATTATCTTAGTATTATCTCTATTAAAAAATAAATATGTTGATATCGATACCAAAGAAATAATTAGTAGAACTAATAAGGATATTTTGTTTTTCTTTTTCATACTTATTACTGTAGTACTAGAAATCAAGTAAATATAGTAATTATACTATAGGATTTTGCAGTGATTAGTGAAGGATGTTCGAACCTATTTTGTTGATAGCACGCGTGGCTTTGGAATGCTGTACGCAGTGAAGATAGAAATTCCCCAGATAAGTAATCCAATCGGTGATGCTACAGAAGACAAAAAGTCTTGTAAAAATAGTGAACGCATACCTTCAGTATTATCAACTAAGAAACTCAGAATAATATCTAAGCTAGAAACTTGTATACCAAATTCAGAATTAAAGTATTCTGCACTAAAATGTGTAAAAATGAATAAATCAGCTCCAAGTAGGGAAATGAGTGTTGTTATTGCAGCTAGTAGCTGGAGTTGGTGTCCACGTTTTTCGCCAGCACCTTTGACATACGCTGTACCAATAAGCCAGCCAAGGGCGATGCCAATATAGCCAATTTGATATTGGGTAAGTATTACAAAGAGATACCATCCTATCGTTCCGATGAATCCAGCCATTGCACCGACAAGCACTGCTTTAATAATGTTTGGATTTTTTGTTTCATTTGCCAATGCTTCATTAATTTTTTCTACACAACTGTCACAATAATAGATATCAGTATTACTTTTTCCTTTGAAGACATGTCGCTCCTGGGCTCCAACTTCTTTTTTGCATTCTGAGCAAGGGACTTTTTCTTCAACCTTGCTACCCATTTGTATAGTTTTTACTGCTGCTTCTTTTTTAGGCATATGCCCTTTCAAGCTAGTTTCTTTAACTGTTCAATACGTTCTTCTAGAGGAGGATGGGTAGAGAAGAGCTTTTCAATAAAGCCATCTTTTGATGGTTGTGAGAAAAACAAGTGAGCTGTTGCAGCCTGCGATCCTGGTAAAGGGATCTGATCTCTTCTGATCTTTTCGAGTGCTTCGATAAGAGGGTGACTTGATCCAATCATGTCTGATGCTGCCGCATCAGCAATATATTCTCTTTTTCGAGAGATCGCATTTTGAATAAGGAGTGCCGTAAATGGAGCAAAAAGTGCCAGGGCCATACCAATCATCTGTACTGAGCCAGAGTTATCTCTCTCAGATGCTTTTTGAGCAACATTGCTGTACCAGAACATATCAGATAGCAGAGTAAGAAGCCCTGCAAGCACGGTAACAATGGTCATTAGTCGAACATCAAGGTACTTGATGTGTGCAAGTTCGTGAGCAACTACTGCTTCAACTTCATTTTGCTTCATTTTTTCGAGTAATCCTCGGGTGATTACTACTGCTGAATGTTTTTGATCTCTACCAGTGGCAAACGCGTTCATAGCATCAGTATCCATGTAGTAGAGTTTTGGTTGGGGCAGATTCTGATTATTTGCCAGATTGGCAACAAGTTCTACAAAGTCTGGAGCAACTGTTTTGTCTAATTTTTTTGCTCCGACGGTACGTAAAATGATTTTATCAGAAAAAAAGAAGGCAACTACGTTTATAAGCAGAGAAGTAATAATAAATGTGCTTGTTCCGGTGAGCCCTACTTCAAAAAAACTAGAGAGACCATGTCCGATAGTGCCAAGGATTAGTATCAAAAGAAACATGTATAGGTATGTTCTTTGTGTATTTTCGCGGATAATTGCTTGTGTGTTCATATAACTATTTGTTTTTAGTACCTATAGTATATCATTCTAGTCAAGAATAATCTTTTTTTTGTAAGGTTTTTTCAGAAAGGTGTGCATAATTTAGATCTCTGCCGGGCCTTTGTTCCGGGTAGATTTTTTTATAACCCTGGTATACTAGTATTCATGATAGCATTTTCGTTAAAAAAACAGTTTCTTGAGTATCGAGAGTACCTGACGGTACAATCTGCTAATAAAAATCGATCTATAGTAGAAAGTGGTAAAGCTTCTTTAGAACGATTTTTTACACTTCCTGGGTTTTTACTAGGGAAAGCAACTGGCTTTTTTGCTCCAGCGCTGATTGTGGTAACAATTTTTTTCCATTTTAGACTCTCGAGCATTTACTCTGGTTCTTACAACTTTAGACCAGATCTGATTGAGGGGTGGAAAGTGTTTCGGAACTTGGCCTACTTACTTTTTGTTTTTCAAATACCACTCTCGGGTGTCAGCGACATAGTCTATTTTTTAAGAGGAAAGTACGACAAAGTTGGACAGTGGATTGCACCTTGGGTAAAGAGGATTGTTTTTGTGACGTTTTCGTATGCAATTGCTGGCTTATTTATTGATTTGATATTTATGTGTGTATTCGTGTACGCGGCGGTCACCAGGCAAAGTAGTGATGTTGCGATTTCTTTTTTTGAGCGAGTTATGCAGTAGTGAAAGGCATGCTTACTTTTTTAACTGAGAGTCTTGCAAAATCAAAACATCCCCATCTCGCAAAGTCTTAAACGGCATATTATTTTTTACAAAATAGGCGACAGATGTATCAATAAATGTTGATTCTGGGTGATCTGATTTGTAGTGAGGGGCAGTAGAGTAGTCAACCAGTCCCAAATCTTCCCACACTATTTTCTATACGTTTTTTTCACAAATAAATGTAATAATTTTTCTTTTGATATGTCCCTAAAATTTGCGATATTTTGGTAAAAGTACGATATGAAATCTCAACCGATGTGTTGTATGAGCTCCCGTCCAATATTTTCTAGTCATGCATCAAGTATACTAGATAGCAGTTTCGGCTTTCGCCTCAACTGCCATTCATCCCAAGGCTTGAAACCCTGGTGTTTTCTGTAGCGGAAGAATAAATTGAACCTATTTCTTTGTTCCATATGGTGTGTCAGGGCAATTTATGTTTACTGTTATTTTCATACCCTCAAGACATCGTTGCTGATTTATTGTTTTAGGGTTATTAATATAACACCTGTCATAGTAGGTTTTTGAACATGCTTCAAAACTATTTTCTACTTTTTCTGGCGATACCTCAGTTCCAGAATCTGTTGCATCCGATTCAACCATACCGGTATCAATTGAAGTTTCAATATTTTCTTGAACCTCCGTTTCGACAGGCAGATTGTATTCTTGAGTGGTTGGGTTAGTTTTAGGACTATTTGTAGTACATCCACTCACTAGAAGTGATGCCATGAATATGGCTGAGAAATAGAGAGGTGTGATTTTTATTATTTTCATCATAGAAGATATTTTAGCATTGTTCTGGCTCATTACAGAAGTTTATATTTTGCAGGGCCGGAGGGACTTCTCGCACACTCATCTGTGATGAGCGTGCTGTGAGATGCTCGTACTGGAGGAAGAACTATTTATAACTCGCATTGCGAACCATGGGTTATGCGCTCTCGATTCTTCAAGATAAAAAAACAACTCAAATGAGTTGTTTTCTATCTTGCAGGGACTAGTGAAGGATGTTAGAACCTATTTATACACTTGATCATGAGTTCCAAAACTAAAAAAAACAACCTGCATCTGGTTCTTATCTTGTTTATAGTAAAAGAGTAGTCGGTATGACATATCCACAGAAACACTCCAGGTTTCTCTTTGTCCTCCGCTCAACTTATGAAGCCGTAATGAAGGATGATTTGATTTCTGCTCAAATAATGCTAACTTCTTTTGGATTTTTGTAAACAATTTGATATCTACTTTCTTGAGCTTTTGCAATTGGTTTAAACATTTAGGGGAAAACGAAATTTCCATGGCTACAAATCTTGGAGCAACTGATTGACATTATCAGTACTAACTAATTTTCCAGCTTTTTCGGCTGCAATAGCCTCCTGAAGATCATTAACTGATTGAGTAGACATTTCAAAAACAGGGTGCTCAACGTCTTGAACATCATTAATTACTAAATTTCTGATGTAGGCCGACAGACTAAGTCCATATTTATTAGCTTTTGCCTGTAAATAACCTTGAAGTTGCACTGGTAGTGTGACTCTAATTTGAGTAGTTTGTGTTTGCATGAGGTTATTATAAGGCTAAATAAAGTATTTATCAAGTGATAATGAAGGCTATGTTGTGTACTTTGCAGGGACTAGTGAACGATGTTAGAACCTATTTCTGCCTAAGAAATTGACGCTTTAGTTGTTAGACAGGATCCAATTTGAATTGATTGATTCTCTTCGAGCACTAGAACCTAAAGGAAGTAAATTCAGCTCTTGAATACTTGGATCTATTGCTACGGCCTCCTCTAAAGATATAATGGCGCTGTCATCAGTGGAAACAACAGAGCCAGGCAAAAATTGCCAAGCTCCATCATCAAAATCATGTGTTACATACAAAATGTCTTCTTTAGAATTCAATATTGATTTCGTTGTAAAGACTGCTAGATTTTTAGGTTCATTGAATATCCACTCTGTGTCAGAAATCTTTGTTTCAGGGTTTTTTATAATTCTCGCAACCTTTTTGCTATTAAAATAGTAACCACCCAGAAGAAGTGTGCCCAAAATAATAACAACAAAGCTAATATTTAAATATTCTTTATCTACTTTTTTTTGCATATATTGATTTTATCATATGAAAAGGGAGATAGTATGAATACTATGGGATTCTGCAGGGCCGAAGGGAATCGAACCCCCGTCAAAGGTTTTGGAGACCTCTATTCTACCGCTGAACTACGGCCCTACTTTTATGTTTTAACTATCGAATTGTACCATTTGTGATGCATTTTGCCGAGTAGAGATATCTCTCGCGATTCAGGTATACTTCAAAAAAATATTGATATATTAGATTGATTTATAGATGTATTACTTATATACTATCTCTCTTATTGTGCCTGAAGAAGAGCAGTAGCGCTCGGAACTCGTGCACAGTTCATTAACATAGATATTTTTTGCTGGAAGGCGCACGCGAATTACTTACATTGATGCGCGTGCCCCTTCCAGCAATCCGGCTGGGAGTAATCCAAACATTGGGAGAAATACCACCATGAAAGTAGCTGTAAGAGTTTCGTTTATTTTGATTTTTTTATTGAGTACAGTAGGAAGTGTGTTCGCTGACACACCGGCTGGGGCTCGGCTGTCGCACATTTGTGACACAGACGGGCAACCGCCTTTAGTGGCTGAAATAGTTATGCCGAATGCTCCTCAAATTGCAGAAAACGCTGTTGGGGAGATGGAGATTTCTTTTTCTGGCACAACTCAGACAGTTGTTGTTAACTGGGACCGGTGGACTGGGCCGACAGCCCATTTCACGGCCACATTGCCGATCACAATTACCGTGCCGTATATGGTTACCTCAGGGTGGGTTATCGATGCAGCGTATCCGATCGAGAACCTGCCACAACAGGTTACCAGTTCAAATGGTGAGTGGCAGTGTGCGCCAACTGCTGTTTCACTGGGAACAGTATCAGCACAACAATCAGGGCAGAGCATACATCTGGGAGTTGTGATAGGCTCTCTGGTGGTCTTGATGGCGATATCCTTTGCGTTGAGTCCTTGGGGGAGACGATTCATCAATGACCGGCGCAAAAAAAGCAGCACGCCTACTGGATAAAACCAGTAGGTAACAAAAGAATATCTATGAAAAGCCGAGAGCATTCCTCTCGGCTTTTTGCTAGTTTAGTTGTTAGACATGCGTTTGTGTTTTATTCGGTTTTAGCCAAGTGTATTTCAACAGATTGTATTGGATAGCAAAATTGTTCAATATCTGCATTTTAAATTGATTTATAAATATAAATATCTAAGCTAATGTATCAAAATATGTGCTAATATATTCCACCAATAGTGATTTTATTAGTTGTTTTTTGCTTGGCAACGACCTAATAATAGTGTATTATTTCGTGTTTTATTCAGAAAAAAATGCAATAAAAGGTATATGTTTTGGGACTTTAAAATCCCAAATTGATTCGCTCTGCAGCAACGGTGGTAGTTTCACCATGCCCAGGATACAGCAAAGTAGTAGGAGCATACTGCATGAGAGCTGCCAATGACTTTTCAAGGTTCACTGCGCTCGAGTAAGAGAAATCAGTTCGCCCAACTCCTGCCTTAAAAATTGTATCTCCACAAAAAATATGGATGTCGCCATCTGAAACCTCAGATACAAAACAGACACTACCTGGCGTATGGCCAGGTGTTTCAATAGTAGTAAGCGTGCAGTTTCCAAATGAGAAGACTGAGCCTGCCTTGAGGTAGTTTGTTGGCTTTGGCACCGGATCAACGGTTCGTTTTAACCAGTGTTCAGCACTTTTTTGCGCCTGTGTAATCAAGAAGAGATCCTTTTGGTGCATAAAAATAGGCATATCATCAAAGTTTAAGCGTAACTCTAGCACGCCAAGTACGTGGTCGAAGTGGCCGTGCGTTAGAAGTGTTGCCGTCGGCTGTAGTTTGCGCCGCAGAATTTCTTCAGATATAAAATCCCCAGCATCAGCAGGATCAATTATAACGGCTTCAAGCGTGTCAGGGCACCAGGCTATATAGCAATTGGTATCAAGTTCACCAAGGGTAAGTGCAACTACTTTGGGATGTTTTTGAGTCATGAGGTACAATAGGTATATGATAGTTTACTTCGATATTGATTCTACCGTATTTACCACAGATTTGTTCAAGAAAACTCGTATTGATCCCGCGCTGAGTGAATTGTTAGCTGTTCCTGTTGAAGTAATTACAAAAATAGAGAAGCAGTACTTCACTGGTTTGACAAAAGGAACTGATTTTAAGTATCAAGAGTATGTTGCTTTTTTAGCGGAAAAAGTTACTTCATCAAATCAGGTGACCGTAGCACAGCTAATTACGCTTTTTGAGAATCCAGCACTCTACACCGACATGCTCTATCCAGATGTAGTACCAATTTTCTCCGAACTCAAACTTCGAGGTATTCCCATGGGTGTGTATTCTGAAGGTTTTGAAGATTTTCAGAGAAATAAGCTCGTTTTTACTGATATTTTGGAGTATTTTGAACCTGAACATATCCATATTTCTCGAAGAAAGAAGACTCCAGAAGTGCTTTCAAAATTAGAGTTTGAAGCAATTATAGTAGATGACAAACTTGAGTACCTAACCGGCTTACCAGAAGTTATTACGCCCTTAATGATTAACAGACAAACAGAGGAAACAGTCACTGAAGGAGTGAAAATCATTCACTCACTTGAAGAAATAGTTGCGTATCTATCTTAATCTAAGATTAGACGAGCAGATTTACCACAAATGAAATAATTGGGCTAATTAACGCCTGCACAGGGGAACTTCCAGACCAAGGCACAATCAGCATAAGCAAGACAATTGAACCATATCGCTGCATAAATTGTTCGTAGGCGAGGGCGTTTTCAGCAGGTAAGAGTGCCTGGAATATTTTTGAACCATCTAGTGGATACACTGGCACCAGATTAAAAATTGCTAACATTACGTTAATTGAAATAATGTATTGAAGTACCGGGGCAACAATTCCCAAAAAGAATGTCGTGCCTGGAAGCAAATGGTACACAACTGCTAGGGCAATGGCGAGCAAAATGTTACTGGCAGGGCCAGCTAGAGCAATCAGCGCAGTGTCACGTTTAGGATCCTTGAGGTTAAACGGATCAAATTGCACTGGCTTTCCCCAGCCAAAGCCAACAACCAAAATAGCGAGTGTTCCAAGTGGATCCAGATGTGCTAATGGATTGAGTGTGACACGTCCTTGATAGGTTGGTGTAGGATCGCCAAGTTTATCTGCTATAAAGGCATGCGCAAATTCATGAATAGTCAGGGCGATGATTAGACCACCTGCGGCGAGAACAAAAAGGAGGGGACTTTCAAAGAGTAATGTTAGTAGCATATTTAGTCTGCATTATACCAACGAGCATACTAGCATCATAGGGCTAATGTAGCCTGGAAGATCAAAAAATGATGTCACGAAGCAATTATTTTTGAGGGGAAAATAAGTATCTTAAATACATGCCCTCTTTTTCCCCTTTGGAAATACTGATGTTGAGTGATATAATCACAGTCTATTATGTCAAGTTTTACGTTCAAATACCCAAGAACAGCACATATCGGTAATAAAGTATCTCATGCTAAGAATAGAAGCAAGAGAACCTTTAAGTATAACCTTCACACTGTGACGGTTGTTACTGATGGTATTAAGCAACGACTACGTGTACCTACAAAGGTGCTTCGTATGCTTAAGAAATCAGGATTGACCACGCATTGGAAAAAAGAAGAGACTAAATAGTCTTCGCTTTATTTTCTTTGCAGTATTGTACTGATCTATAAATCTAGAAAGCCCGAATTGATCGGGTTTTTTGGGATTTTAAGACTCTCTTTTGAAAGATATTAATGAGTTGTGTCAGTAACTACTGGTTGAGTATGCTCGTACGTATTTGGTTAAACTGTGCAGGGGATTGCCCTTCAATTTGCACCACCCCTAATGAAAGAATGTCCCCATTTGCCGTGGTATCTATCCAGACAGAATGTAACTGCATTCGTTTCTCTCCCTGTTTTGTTGGAATACGAGTCCACACTTTTGGCCAAGGTGAGAAGGCTCGAGTGGCAGCTGCAACTAGTGCCGCAAAGGTTTGATGAGCCTTGGTTGCTTTAGAAAGTATTGGGGAAAGTACTGCATTTTCTGTTTCGCTTAGCATCATGTTGGGATTCTTTGTGGCTTTGAGAATTAATTCCCAGGGGATAAACGCGTCATTTTTAGCAATTTTTTCGGCAGTAGGTGTTGGGGAGAGTTGCGGTTGCTCAGTCTCGAAACGATCATTTGTATATTTCATAATGAGTGATGCTAGCTGCGGGCAGAGCAAGTCAAAACTGTGGGAGTAGTAGTCTTCTGCAGTCCAAGATGGATCGACGGTAAATGGAATAGCTGCAAGAATAGGCCCCTGATCGAGTTTAGAGTTCATTTTTATCAAGGTGATCGCTGAAGATTTTTCTCCATGAAGCAGTACAAATTGTCCAGGCGAACTACCTCTCCATTTAGGTAACTCGGATGGATGAATATTAATGGGAGCGATGCTTGGTAGATCAAGTAACCATTCAGGAACAATATAGCCAAAATCAACTACAAGAAGGAGGTCAATATTTCCAAAATCAAGTACTGATTCTTTTATTTTCGAAGATATTTTATTTTTTATGGTAACAATAGGAATAGCGTTTGACTCGGCGAAGAGTTGCATAGGATTGGCAGTAATGATTTTTTTTCGACCAATTGGTTTTGGCTCTGGCGTTAGGACCCAAGCAATAGAAAAATCACTAGAAGCCTGCAGTGCTTCTGCGCATTGGGCGGTTCTGTGTGTTGTTCCCGCGAGAGCTATTTTAAGTGTATTCATGTGATTGTTTCCGATAAGCAGTTCTTCTTAGAAAAAAGAGAGGAGTTCGGGATCAACTTCTTCAAGTTTTTTTGTAATCTTACTTTCTTTGTATACTGGCAAGTTATCTTCTAGAGCTCTATCAGTGAAGAGTATTCCATGGAGATGATCAATTTCATGTTGCATTACTCGTGCTGCAAAGTCAGTAAAGACTTCTTCTTTTTCAACCAATTCAGTTCCTTCAATGGCGTGAAAGCGAAACTTTGCCCACTCATGTCTGAACACTGGACCATACAGTCCTGGCATAGAAAGGCAACCTTCAAGCTGTGTTTCATCGTCATTTGGACCAAGAATAAGATCGTCCGAAGCATCAGAAAGTTGCGGATTAATAAAGACTCTTTGAATCAGAGCACCTTGATCATTCTCAAGGAGAGTGGTAAAAATGGCCCAGTTTTTATCAACCTGTGGAGCAGCTAGACCAACACCTTGTGGATTTTGTTTATTTTTTAAAGTTTTCTCTAGTTCTTGAATAAAATTGAGAATTTTTTTGTCAACTGCAGTAACAAGCTCAGCTTCAGCTCGGAGGGATTCGTGGGGTATAGTGACGATTTTCATAATATTCTTTGAATGCAGTATTTTCTCCTATAGATGCGTTTTTTTCAAGTTGTGATGCCGCTACTTGTTTTTTCTGTCAGAAGCAGTTGCTTCGACGGCAGAAATTGAGTCTAATTCTGCCCAAGCAGCTTCATTTTTGGGATCAATGGAATCCAGGATAAACATGAGTTGTTCACGAGCATCAGTAAGGCGGTTTTGTTCCGCATACTCTCGTCCAAGCTGGAGGCGAGCAACTGCATAGTTCGGTTTGAGTGCTACAGCTGTTTCTAGAAGTTGGATACCTTGATCGGTGTTACCAATACTTGTTTCAACTACGCCAAGGTTATAGAAGAGCTTTGGATCATTTGGTGCGCGTTCAATAGCAGCTGTAAGTGTTTCTTTAGCGTTATAGAGAAGTTGCGGTTCGAGTTGAGACAGTGTGATAAAGAGTCGGGTGCGTGTTTTATAGAAGTTAAGATGCACGTCGTTGAGTGAGAGTGCAGTGTCACTTAAGGCAATGGCAGTTTGCGCTATCTGAGCTGCTGCGGTGGCTTCTTGTTGTTCGGCGAGACTGACGGCAATTCTGCCAAGCTCGACTGAAAAAGTGTCATAAAAGAGAGCTTCCTTTGGAGATTTGGATATTGCGGTTTGGAAAGACTGGATTGCTTTTTCATAGTTACCACTTCTAATATATGTTTTTCCTGTGGCATAGTTAACGTCGGCACTCCAGTAGGTATACAGTTTTGTCAGCAGAAAAATTGAACAGAGCAGCGTGAGTGTACCCACCATGTACTGCCAAGCCAGCAGTTCTTGTGTTTTCTGTTTTTTGTTCTTTTTGTTGCTTGTTTGAGCAATCGTTGTTGTAGCGGTAACAGAGTTTGTGATAAGTGCAATCAAAGCGAAATACACAAACATGAGTAGAGCAATTGTTACAGTAGAAAAACCGAAGAAATTTGAGATCATGAGAGCTACGAGTCCGGCGGAGACACCGATAAGTGTGACTTTATCCTCAAAATCAGTTTCCTTGCGGAGAAAGACTGCTGAAAACGCAAGGGCACCAGCTGCAACCCACATACTTAAGTAGGTGAGTAAGCCAGCAATTCCTGTTGTTGCTAAGAAATTAAGGAGTTCATTGTGAGCTTTGTTATATAAAAAATCCCATTCGGAAACTTGGTTGTGGGCCGCAGGTCTATCTTTATAGTAACTGTAGGCAAAAGTCTCAACTCCTGATCCGAGGAGTGGATAGCGTTTCCAAACATCGATAGCGCCTTCCCAGACAATTTTTCTTATTTCACCTGAATCTGTGCCTCCAATTTCAAGTCGATTTACAACTTGATCAGTTTCTGTCACTGTGGCGGCAGGTTCATCATTGGTTTGAGTAGAGCTGCTGATTAGTTCACTCAGAGATGGTGAATAAGGTGTGCCAGTAAGTAATGATACACCGAGTAAGAGTGCGATTCCGGTAGCAATTGCGGGGATGTGTCCTAAGAACTTTGTTGCAGATTTTTTCGCACTCAGCCAGACAACTACCAACGCTCCGTAGAAGACGGTAAGACCTCCAGCGAGTCCAAGAAATCCGGAACGTGATTTTGTGTAATAGAGAGCTGCCAACCCAAGTATCAGTGTAGTAAAGTACAAAACTTTTTCAATTGAGTGCCTTTTTTTAGCAATGGTTTCAGAAATAAGTACGGGAATAAGACCAATAATAAAAGCAGCCATCCAGTTTGGTTGTCCAAACGAAGCATAGACTCTATTTTGTACATCTTGCACCCAGCAATTAACTGAAAATGAACCAGTTAGAGCAACACAACTCAAAGAGTGACCAAAGTGTTCAAAGATTCCCCAGAGAGAGACTAAACTGAGACTACTAAAGAAGGCCACCAGTAACTGTCTGAGGTGTTTTTTTTCAATGTTGCTAATAAACGCATAATATAAAAAAGCATAAGAAAGAGTGGAAAGGAAACCCCCATGAAATCTTGAATAGTAACCCAAGAAGGAAGTCCTTGGGTGGATTGAAATAATAGAAGCCAAGAATTGGACCAAAACAAATAATAAAATTGGTGTATCTAATTTAGAACGACTTAAAATAACACGCTTTTCAAAAATCATTCTTAACATCCAGGTTGTAGTGATAACCAAAGTAAATCCGTACACAAGAATCATTTTGTTGAACTCAAAAAGTTCTTCAGTTGAGAAGCGGAAATACAGAGGTGTAAAAAAGAAAAGTGAGTAGAAAAGGAGCAGTAAGGCTGTTTTAAAACTAAATGTAATCTTTGAAAAAGGCATGATCACAGTATACTATACGACTGTGAAATACAAATTTGCAATCAGCCGAGTCACAAATGTGCGAGAAACGCTTGCACTCCGTTCAAAAAAGCTATACTATAGTATGTAGTTATCTATAATATACTAGCCTGCCATTATGAACGATTCTTACGTTAACGATTACACACCCCCAGCACAGTCAAGTGATGCCCCAGTTGCTTCACCTCAGACAGTACAACCAGAAGCTAAAGCTGATGAATTACTTGAAGATCAAAACATTTTCTTTCTTTTAGGTGTTGCTGATGGGACAGACTCAGAAAAATCTCAGTTCTTGGATGATCTACAACAGGTTATATGGGAGGATTTTCTCGAAAATGATGTGTCTTTACTCATTCTTGATTCTGAACACCAAAAACTTACTGAGCTTATTGGACCTTCAACAGCAAATCTATCTATTGAAACACAAGAAAAGATAATTGAGTATCTTGAGGAAATTATTCCCGATCTTGAAGAAATAATGGTTGATAAAGCCGTTCGACTCAAAGCAGATTTAATGCGGGAGCGTGTTGAGAGTCTTAAATCCATTCATATGAACGATGCAGCCAAGCTTGAAGCTGTGTTGCAAGCAAGTTCTCAAATGAATGAAGGTATGTGGGCCACAGCTGCTCGCACACTCAACAGTTTATAATTTTATTTCCAAGTTTTTTTAGTTCCGGTACTGGGCTTGTGTTCTCTAGGGTGAGTAAGGTATTCTACGCTCATGAGTAGAGTACAATCGGTATTGAAAACCTTTTCTTTTTTTTCATCTGCAAAAGAACCTGTTTTTTTTGACATGGGTTCAACGACAACCCGAGTCATGCATGGCGGTAAACTTATTATTGAAGAACCAACTTGCATTACTACTCATAGAGAAACAAAAAGCGTAGTTGCTATAGGTGCCAAGGCAGTTTCATTATTGGGAAAAGTGTCCAATAAATTTGATGTTGTTTTCCCCGTACGTGACGGTACTATTATAAGTGACTCTCTCTGCAGAGCATTTTTAGAAGCGCTGCTTGAAAAAATTGAAACTGAAACAATCTCAAAACTTTTGGGTTTTGCGGCTGTTGTGGTAGTTCCTACAAATCTTTCACCCGTTCAAAAGACTGTGTATGAAGATGTCTTTTCTAAGGCTGGTTTTCGCAGCGTAACTCTGGTATCCCAGGCTCAAGCACTCCTAACAGGACTTGGTGACTCGGGAAAAAATGAGAGCTTTTGTTACTTCGACTTGGGTGGCCAAAAAAGTGAATGCTCCATTTTTACTTTAGATGAAAATATTGAAAGTAGGCAATTTAGAATTGGGGGCGTGCATTTGACTGAACTGGTGCAGCGGGAAGTGCGTCTGCAACATAATTTGGAGATCAGCTGGCATATTGCAGAAAAAGTTAAGATTGAAGCTTGCACGTTGGCAACTTTTATTCCTGGAGGAAAGCGTATAAAAGCAACGAAAATCGCTGTTCGAGGTAAAGATGTAGTTACTCAAGCAGGCAAAACTGTGGTTGTTTCTTCAGATGATTTCACTCAGGCTTTTAGCTCAGTTGTTGAAGAGCTTCTTGATGAACTGCAATTCTTTTTTTCAGTAGTTCCTGCGCATTTAGTTGCAGCAACACTTGAATCTGGACTTTTCATTACTGGAGGCATGAGTGAAATGGCTGGAGTGCGTGAACTAATTGAAAATACATTTTCGGCTCCCGTAAAAATGAGTACTAAGCCAAGACTAGATAGTATAAAAGGGCTTGCACAAAAAGTTGCTAAAGATGCGTAAACAGTCATCATATCTATCGGAGTCGAGCAAGATAAAACAGCTCGTTATGTTGTTTGGCAGTGTACTAGGTACAGTCTTTTTGCTGGTAACCACTGGACTTTTCGCTCATTTTCAATCGAAAGTTCTTATTATTAGTACTCCGGTTGTTCAAAAAAATGCTGAAATTATTTCGGTGCTGACTGTTCCATTGCGAAGTGTTTTTTCTGGTGTCAAAAAAGAAGAAAAAATACAAAATTTATCGCTTGAAGTGAGTTCACTTCAATCCCGAGTTGCGGCTCTTGAGTATGTAGAATCGGAAAACAAAGCGCTTCGAGCACTGCTTGAAAACTCTGATCGAACTTTAAGTGAGGTACATATTACGACTCCAATTGTTTCTTTAGCATATCCGGCGGTGAGCGTAGGTTCATTGGATGGTATACAACAAAATAGAGCAGTAGTATTGTCTGGCACCTTGATAGGAATAATTACGGAAGTATTTCCTGAACAATCACGAGTAACGCTCCTCTCGCAGAGTCAACTTAAGCCAGTCCTTGTTCGTACAGAATCTGGTGTTGAAGGTGTGGTAGTAGGTGATGGACGGTCAGTATTGATGAAGCATATTCCTCGAGAGATTGAAATTACTGAAGGTGAGAGAGTGTTTACGCTTGGTCAAGAAGGAATTAGAAAGAATATGTTTGTGGGCAAAATTGGCCGAGTGACCGCAGATCCAAGTGCTCCAACAAAAGTAGCCGTTATCCAGCAGTATGTATCATTTTATGACGCTGTATTAGTAGAAATTTGGTAGGCAATGCAACAATTTAAGCTATCACATATCTTTGCAATAATCGCACTTTTATTTGTTTTGAGTGTTGAGAGAGTGGTAGGTATTCCTATCATAACCTTTTTGTTGTTTTACCATATTTTTTCGCTGCAAAAGATTATTTTTAAAGGAATAGCTCTTTCCATTTTTATTTTACTGTTGGCGACTGTGTATCTGGCAAATCCAATGAGTATCGCTCTGATTGTGCTTGTGGGCTTTGTGTATCTGCAGTTCCAAAATGCGTCAACTGTGCAATCTAAAAGTTGGAGTTACGTGTATGTGTCATTAGTGCAAGCTGCGGCAGTTGCGTTTGTATCTGGGCTGGTGATCAGTAGTTCTGTATTAGCTAGTTTGTGTATTCAAGTACTTCTTATTGTCCTGTTGCTTAGACGAGTCGTTTTTAACGGCATTAGCCAAGTGTTTCATTGGCAAAAACAAGTATTTTCCAAAGAGCTTAATGAGAAAAGTATTTAGAACACCACAACATTTTCAACAACTGCTCTTTTTAGGAGTAGCAAGTTGTTTTTTTGCACTCCTTCTGGTGAGGTTGTATGACCTGCAAGTGGTGAAAGGTGCTTTTTATAGATCAAAAGCTGATGGAAATAGATTTTACACTCGGCATCTTGCAGCACAGCGAGGCATTTTTTTTGATCGTTTTGGCGAACCTTTAGTGGTTAATGTTCCCAAGTACTATAAATTAGAAGATAGAAGTTCACTCTATTCACAGCGCGAGTCAATCTCGCATCAAACAGCTCTAGAGGAAATGGTTATCGATGCGGATGCAGTTGAGTACGATATTGAGCGCCACTATTTATTTCCAGAATCGACAGCTCATGTGTTGGGCTATGTAAGTAGTGTGACTGCAGATGAAATTGAAGCAAACCCAGATATACCGGTGTCCTCAAAAATTGGAAAGATGGGACTTGAAAAAGTGTTTGATGACACAGTTCGAGGTTCAGGAGGTACTGTGACGTATGAGATTAATGCTCTGGGTAAAAAACAGAGAACTGTCGAGGAAGTGCCGGGAATTTCAGGTGCCAATATTCAAACATCACTTGATCCATTTTTGTCTGAGGTTGCCTTTAGAGCATTGGGTGATCAACGGGGTTCAGTAGTAATTCTTGATGCTGAAACAGGCCGAGTACTCAGCCTTGTAAATGCACCAACGTATAATGCTACGTTACTCAGTAAGACCGGAATAACCTCAGCTGATGAATTACAAAGGCGGCAAAAAGTAGCAGCCTATTTTACCAACCCACTCAAGCCATTTTTTGATAGAGCTGTGGCAGGATCGTATCCTCCGGGCTCAGTTTTTAAGCTTATTACGGCCATGGCGGGGTTAGAGCAAGAGGTGCTCGAAGAAAGTACTACGGTGCGTGATGAAGGGGTGCTTGATGTGGGCGAATATAGTTATGCAAACTGGTATTTTACCCAATATGGACGGGTTGAAGGCGATATTAATGTGGTTCGATCACTAGCTAGAAGTAACGATATCTTTTTTTACAAGACTGCTGAGTGGCTTGGACCTATTAAATTGGGTGAGTATGCACGGCTATTTGGTTTAGGAGAGAGAACAGGAGTTGAATTACCTGGTGAAACAGCAGGTCTTATTCCAACACCAGAGTGGAAAGAAGAGTCCATAGGTGAAAAATGGTTTTTAGGTAATACGTTTCATATGGGTATTGGCCAGGGCGATGTTCTTGTTTCACCAATTCAATTGGCTAGCGCTGTGCAAGCAATTGCGAAGCGCGGGGCACGATGTGCCCCGCGAACAACCACTCAGCAACAGAAAAATGAATCAAATTGTACTGAATTGGGATTTACTGAACAAAATCTAGCATTAGTGGTTAGAGGCATGCTTGAAGCTTGTTCGACGGGTGGTACGGCATATCCATTTTTTGAGGCTAATGAAACTGCCCGCGACACAACACTCGACCCATTTGATGAGATTCAAAATGGAGCAATTGCCTGCAAAACTGGCACCTCAGAGTTTGGCGCTGCTGATGGACAAGGGTATAGAAAAACACATGGCTGGTTTGCAACTATTTTTGCGGTGACTCCAGAGATGCGAGAGGCAGCTAAGAATGCTAGTCAAGGTGGTTCAAGTATGTTAGAACCTGCAGCTGAAGAACAGGCAACTGAATCAGCAACAGTTGAATCTGAAATAGTGGTTGAAGATCAAACTACTAAAAAAACGAGTGCAGAAGATTATTCACTTGAAGAGCTTTATCTGCAGTGGGGCAAAAGAGTTCAAAAAGATGGCTATCCCAAAAAACTGGTAATAGTTACGCTTGTAGAGAGTGATGAAGCCCAGCCATTTAAAGAAGGATCCAGAGATGCTGCGCCAATTGCCAAGGCAATATATGATTGGATGTCCGGCGAAATTTCACAGAAATAATCAATAAATTGATGTCAGATTGGTGTCAGTGTTACAAGGTATGCTTTGGTTGTGACACAGTACTCAAATTCTCCATGGGAGAAAAAGCTTGCATTCTATTTACTTTCGCGACCAGGAATTGGACGGAGGACTGTGCATGCAGTTCTAACACACATTTCAGAAAAACAAATTAAACCCGATATGATTCGGTCGCAATTGCTGTTGCATTCAACATTACAATCTATATTTATAAAAAATGATATATCAATTGATATAAATGAAATTGAAAACTTTTTTAATTCAAAAAATGATCAGTATGAGTCACAAGGTATTTCGGTTATCTTTATTAGTGAAAAGGAGTATCCACCATCGCTCCTTACTATTGAGGATCCTCCAGTTTTTCTCTTTTGTAAGGGCGATGCATCTTTGTTACAAACTCCAGGTGTAGGAGTTGTTGGTACCCGGAAGATCACAGCCTATGGCAGGTTTGTGACAGAGAAAATAACAAGAGAACTTGTGCTTGATGGAATCAGTACCGTTTCAGGCTGTATGTATGGGGTTGACGAAGTCGTTCATAAGGTAACCCTCGAGAACAATGGTGCAACAATTGCAGTTTTAGGATATGGTTTTAACAAGGTGTATCCAGCAAGAATGCAACCGCTACTTGATAGAATTATTCAAAATGGTGGTGCGGTAGTCTCCGAGTATTTCCCAGAGGATGAGCCGATTCCAGCATATTTTGTAGCCAGAAATAGAATAATTGCAGGGCTAAGCCATTCAGTCATAGTTACAGAGGCTGCCCAAAAGAGTGGTAGTCATGGTACAGCACTGTTTGCTACTACAAATGGTCGTGCAGTTTTTGCTGTACCTGGTCCAATAAGTAACCCTTATAGTGAAGGAACAAAATGGCTGGTTAATCAAGGAGCGACACTTATAAGCTCGGGCTTTGAAGTTGGATCATATCTTGGTTTAGAGTCTAACTTAAGTCAAGCTGAAACATCAAAAACTATATCCGACGATTCAAAAATGGAAGAAAAAATAGTAGAGTATGTAACATCGGGTCCTGCCTCAGTTGAAATGCTTGTAGCAGAACTCAATTGTAGTATTTCGGATGTACTTGTTGCGTTATCAGCATTAGAATTGCAGGGTAGACTTGTCAAAGATGGTATACTCTGGTATCCGCGGTAGTGGAATTCGCGTCGACATACTATAGTATTGTTAGAATAAGGATGGTGCCTTGTAAATATGGCACTAACCTTTGATAGAGTAGAAGTGGTCCTGAGAAATAGCACAGAAAGAAACAGAATTGCATGCAGTTAGTTATTGTTGAGTCACCAACCAAAGCACGAAAGTTAAGTGGATACTTAGGCAAGGATTTTAGAGTCGAAGCTTCTGTCGGTCATATCCGGGATTTACCAAAAAGTGGACTCGGTGTTGATGAAGAATCTCTCGAACCAACGTACGAAGTGAATGCCGATAAGAAGAAAGTAATTTCTAAACTTAAAAGTGAAGCAAAGAATGCTGACATTATTTATCTTGCGACTGACCCTGACCGAGAAGGTGAGGCAATTGCATGGCATATACAGCATGTTCTTGAAAATGATACTTCCCTGAAGAAGAAAAAAATCGAGTATAAACGCGCAACCTTTCATGAAATTACAAAGACTGCTGTAACAAAAGCAATCGACAATCCGAGTACTATAAATATGGATCTAGTTGATGCCCAACAAGCTCGTCGAGTGCTTGATAGATTGGTGGGTTACAAAGTTTCACCAGTTCTCTGGAAAAAAGTTCGTCGTGGATTATCTGCTGGTCGAGTCCAATCAGTTGCACTCAGATTGTTAGCAGAAAGAGAACGAGAGATTGAGGCATTTATTCCCGAAGAGTATTGGGAAGTAGATGTTGCGCTTGCCAAGGATCAACGGAGTGAAACCATTTTTGTTGATGGCAAGGCTAGTGAAAGTTTGCCTGAGGGTACAGTATTAGGCAAAGTGCATACGCTTAATGGCAAAAAATTTGAACCTAAAAAAGAAGCAGATATTACTGATCTTCAAGAGGTTATGCCAACAGCAGCATATACTATTTCAACAGTTGAGAGAAAAGAAAGAAAGCGTCAAAGTTTGCCTCCATTTACGACTTCATCTTTGCAACAAAAAGCTGCGACATCTTTTGGATATAGTGGTAAAAAAACAATGCAGTTAGCGCAGAATCTCTACGAAGAAGGTTTGATTACCTATCATAGAACTGACTCAACGAACCTTTCTACTCAAGCAACGGACATGGCTCGCGATTATATTTTGGCTGGATTTGGTAAACCATATTTGCCTACTCAGGTCCGATCATTTAGTACTAAAAGTAAGAATGCACAAGAGGCTCATGAGGCAATTCGTGTGACCGACATATCAATTATCGGTTCAGATATTATTGCCAAAAGCACTAAGTTCTCTGAGCAACATGTAAAAATATATTCTTTAATTTGGAATCGCTATGTTGCAAGTCAAATGACGCATGCTTTGTATGAACAGACTGCCATTTCAATTGAGTTTCAACCTACAATTGCATCAGCAACTGTTAAAAATGGTGAGGTGAAAGTTAATGGTTCAATACTGAAGTTTGATGGTTGGACAAGGCTTTTCCCAAACAGAGAAGACGTGCTTTTACCAGAGGTTTCTGAAGGTGAAACGCTGTTCCACACCGACAGTTTCTTTGCGCAAAAATTCACTCAACCACCATCAAGATACAATGATGCTTCACTTATTAAAGAACTCGAGAAGAGAGGCATTGGTCGCCCAAGTACCTATGCATCAATTATTTCGGTTATTGTTGATCGAGGATATATCGAACGAAAAGAAAAACGCTTCTTTACAACAGCTGTGGGCTTAACGGTAAGTGATTTTCTCATAGAAAATTTTCCAGAATTTATGGAGTATGAGTTTACCGCAGAGATGGAAGAGGATTTAGACAGAATAGCTCTAGGTAAGAAAGAGTGGAAAGCAGTTGTACGATCTTTTTATACACCGCTGAGCAAAAAGATTGAAAAGGTGACAGATTCTGCTGAGCGCAAGCAAATTCCAGTTGAAGAAACAGGCGAAAAGTGTCCAAAATGTGGTGACACAGAAGGTGGTAAGATTGTTATTCGCTCAGGTAAGTTTGGCAAGTTTAAGAGTTGCAATAAGTTTCCTGAGTGTAAATTCACGGAAAATATTAATGAAACGGTTGATGGTGTTAAGTGTCCTCTCTGTCATGAAGGTGCTGTTATTGTCAAGAATTCACGATGGGGTAAGGCATTCTTTGGTTGTGGCAGATATCCTGACTGCGATTGGGCAGACTGGAAAAAACCAGAACTTGGTATGACAGTTACCAAAGAAGAATGGGCAAAGAAACAGGCTGAGAGAGCCGAACGCAAAAAAAAGTGGCTAGAGAGTAGAGCAAAGAAACCAGCTGCAAAAAAAACCACGGCTAAGAAGGCCACTGCGAAAAAGGCACCCAAAAAAAAGCCAACTAAAGCAACAAAATAACCTATGAAAAAAAAACAGGTGGCCTTGTTTGGAGGTGCATTTGATCCTCCACACAAAGGACATTCACAAGTTGCGACGGTAGTTACACAAGACTTTATTGACGAAGTTTGGTTTGTTCCAGTTTTTAAACATCCTTGGGCAGCAAAATATGGAAAAGAAGTCATGGCTCCGTATGAGGATCGCAAAGCCATGTTAGAGTTGATTCTAGGGAAAAATCAGAAAATTGCTGAGTACAAAGAAGTAGGTTATACCTACCCCACATTGCAGTATTTTGAAGAAAAGTATCCCGACACTCATTTTTCATGGATCATGGGTTCTGAGTATATTTCTCGATTTGATGCCTTCTTAGAGGGGCATCCTCAACTAGCAAACTATACTTTTTATATGTATCCACGTAAGGGTTATCCACTGGACAATCTCTTTCCAAATATGGTTGGATTATTTGGTATGACAGAGGTAGCCGTCTCGTCTACTTTAGTAAGAGACACCGTGCTTTCAGGTGCAGATCTTGATGCGTTTGTTGAGCCAGCGGTTCTTGAGTATATTCATGAACATGCTTTATATACACAAACTCGATAATTTTCACTGCATAGGTGAGTTTGGACTTTTCTGATTACGCGCGATGCGTTATAACTGTGGGTGATGACTAAAATATATACTCCTTCAGTTGAACTCACAACTAAGACTCCAGACACTCAATATCGAGAACTACTTCAATCAATTCTTGATAGAGGAATAAAAACTCCTTCACAGCAAGGTGTAGATGCATTGACCCTTATGGGGCCAAATCCACTGCATTTTAAACTCTCCAATGGTTTTCCCATTATTACTGAACGCAAAATAAGTAAAAAAATTTGGAGCCAAGCTATTGGCGAAATAATCGGTTTTATTAATGGTGCTCGCACCCAAGAAGAACTTGAAAGCTATGGCTGCAATTGGTGGAGTTCATGGGTGACGGATTCAAAATGTCATAAGCGTGGACTCGAATCTGGTGACATGGGCCCAGGTAGCTATGGTGCGGCCTTTCATGATTTCCCAACTGCCGAAGGTCCCACGTTTAACCAGTTTGAAAACATCATCCAGCAAATTAAAGAGCGGCCGCAGCTGCGCACTCACTTCATTTCACCCTGGATTCCTCAATATACTATTCGAGTTACAGGAAAGCAGCAAAAATTTGTTGTCTGTCCTTGTCATGGATGGATTCATATCAGGATAATTGATGGCAAATTGACGTTACACATGTTCCAGCGAAGCAGTGACACGCCAGTCGGATTACCGGCGAATCTGGCACAGTATGCTGCCTTAACCATGATGATTGCGCAGGCAACTGGCTATGAAGCCTATGAATATGTGCATAGCTTTAGTGATGCACACATTTATGTTGATCAGCTTGATCACGTAAAAGAAATGCTTTCTCGCGAACCTCGGGCACTTCCCACGATGAAGATGAATGCAGAAAAAACGAATCTTTTTGACTTCCGTGTTGAAGATTTTAAACTATCTGACTACACTCCGCACAAGGGCATGTGGGATATTCCCGTCGCTATTTAGCTTGTGTTAATAAATGAGAGAACTATGAAGAAAAAACCAGTTGTTGATTTAGATAATTATCGCTTTGATGATCAACTTAAGGCGATGCAAGAAATTGCTGAAACAGGAGATTGTCCTTTTTGCATGGAAAATTTTGCCGCACATCAAGAGGAAGAGACTCTTTTTGATGGAAAATTTTGGTTGCTTACGTATAATCGTTGGCCATATAAACACACAAAAGTGCATTTGCTTGCAATCTACAAAGAGCATGCTGAGCATCTTTCTGAAGTTAATCCAGAAGCAGGCACAGAACTTATAGAAGTGTTTCAGTGGGCGGCCGCACATTTTGATGTTCCTGGTGGAGGATTTGTGATGCGATTTGGAGATACAAATTATTCAGCAGGAAGTGTACACCACTTGCATGCACAGTTTATTCAGCCTGATATTGAGTCTGATACCTATGAGCCAGTTCGAGTTAAGCTTGGAAAATCAAAAAAATAATTTTTTATATTTTACTCAAAAGTACTCCAGCATCGTTGAGAATTTTTTCCCCATCCAACATGCTATACCCTTCAGAAAAGTAAAGCTTTGTAATACCACTACAGGCAATTAATTTTGCGCAAGCAGGACAGGGAAATGTAGTAACATACAGTTGTGTTCCCTCAAGTGAAATGCCTTTTTTAGCTGCGTCAGCAATGAGTGCTGCCTCGGCATGAATGGCAGTAGAAAGCTCAATATGTTCCCCTTTATGAAAGCTATTGCGGGGATCACTGTCGATGTATGGAGTGTAGGGAGAAGGCAGATGATGATTAAAGGCAGTAGAAATAATTTTGCCATTTTTTACCAAGGCACAGCCAACTTGGCGCCACCAGTCACTGCTTTGGTTGGCTGCCTCAAATGCGGTAGCCATAGGTGTGTTTAAGGTAGTTTTCTGAGTGCTATTATCTCGATTCCATCGTAAGAAAGTGGGAGAAAAAGTTAGTTTTGCTTTTGTAAGGTGTGTTTTTGCAAGCCAATAAAAGATGTCTTCACGCGGTAAGACTAAGTCAGTTTTTTTGGCATTTAAGGAAATGAGGTCTGCGAGTGTGAGTTCTTTGACAGTGCGTTTGAGAAAGAGGGCACTAAGGGATATAACTGCTTGTTTAGGGGTTAATGCTCTAATTTCTTTACGAAGATAATCAAACTGGGCATCAATAAGGGTGATAACTTCAGACCCGAGCACCCAAATGTCGCCTTTAGTCTCAGATATATATGAAACGATGCCAGCATGAACAGCAGGAACGTATACAAGTGTTGCTTGTTGTTGCATTACCGGAGCGCCTTTAATTCTTCAATGACTTCTTCCATAGTAGCAATCATTCTGTCTGAGAGCGTTTTGCCTATTTTTTTTGCCATACCTAACTGGACAAGTCGCAGTTTTGCGCTGGTGGAGGTAGTGGCCATTGGCTCGAGAACAACTACTTTCCCACAGATTTTTTCAAGTTCAGCAATTTTTTTTGGACTATATGTTTCACGAGTTGCAATAAGGACATCGGGTTTTATTATTTTGATTAGTTCCCATTTTGGTTTATCGAGTTGCTTGATTACCGCATGGTCAACTGCTGAGATATAGGTGACCATTTCCAGACGTTCATCTTCAGGAACAACTGGCCTATCCGGACCTTTTCGTGAGCGAATTTTCTCGTCTGAATCTATTCCTACAAACAATACATCACCATAGGTTTTGGCCGTGCTTAAGTACCTACCGTGCCCAATGTGGAGCATGTCGAAAGAGCCTTGTGTGAGCACAATTTTTTTATGTGCTTTCCGGTAAGTGGTAACTAGATCTGCAATCTGAGCATAGCTTGAGATCATTTTTTCTTCGTTCATAGAAACCATCCTAACACACCCTCAAATCGTTTTGATAGAGAATTTATGGTAGAGTACACGTATGAAAGTTACACTTATAGCAGCATTGACTGCAGATGGATTTATAGCTAAAGATGACGCTCATCTTTCTACTCGGTGGACGAGTAAAGAAGACTCTCTCTTTTTTCGAGAACGCGCCAAGCATGCAGGACATATGATTGTTGGCTCAAAAACATTTGCTACCTTTAACAGGCAGATGAAAGGTCGAAAGATGTATGTGTACTCACGCAGTTTAGAAGTTGAAAATGCGTACAACAATGATATTGAGGTAGTTTCTCTTGCTCCAAAGGAATTAATTGCCGACCTCGCAAAAAGAGGAATTGAAGAAGTCTTAATTACTGGCGGATCATCTATTTACACACTTTTTATGAATGCAGGAGTTATAGATACACTCCTACTTACCCATGAACCAGTTATTTTTGGCACCGGTGTTACGTTGTTTAACGAAGCTGTTTCCGCTAAGCTTCAACTTTCACTTGTCCATAATTTGTCAGACCAAACAAAAGTTTTTGAGTATGAGGTCATGCAATGAAACAGTCTCTAAAAGTAACATTTAAACGATTTGATACTTCGTTACCAGTCCCTGAATATAAAACGAAGGGCGCTGCTGCATTTGATCTCTATGCGCGAGAAGAAACAGTCATTAAGGCAAGCTCAATCGGCTACATCCCACTCAATATTGCCCTACAATTACCCGAAGATCATTGGGCGCTGGTATCTGCACGTAGTTCATTGCACAAACGTGGACTTATGTTAGCGAATGGTATTGGAGTAGGTGACTATGACTATCGTGGTCCAAATGACGAATACAAGGCAGCGGTTTTTAATTTTACAGGTGAAGATGTGGTTATTGAAAGGGCTGAACGTGTAGTTCAGATGATTATTCTTAAACGTCCGGTGGTTGAGTTATCGGAAAATGATTCATTTGAAGATGCCGATCGCGGAGGTTTCGGTACTACTGGTCGAAAATAAATTTCTGATTTTTTCGTTTTCTCAAGTATTTGCATGAGCTCTTTTTTCTTAAAATACATATTTAGTACTCAATTTTGCTTTTTATACCCGTGCTGCATTTTTTCATTGTATGGTTAGCGCAAAATGTGGTTACTTACGGGTTGATAAAGCACTACATGTTGTGGTTTCATAGACAAGTATGTCAACCTTAGCGAGTAGAGAAATCCGGAATCATTTTGGTCTTTCAACAGAAGAATCTGTGTGGAAGGGCGAGCAACCTGACAGAATTGTTTTTGCAACCTCAAGTGTTAGGAAGGCCGTAATTTTTTCTTGGGCATTGAACGACTTTTCATTTGCTCATATGAGTGAACTTAGTTTTGATCTTAAAGGGCCTGGCCTTGAAGGCGTATCAACACCAGAAGAGATTCAAGAGTATTTTAATGCGTATATTTATAATGGTGACATGGCTCTCAAAGAGCCTGTTTTTATTGGTGAGTACGAGGGAGTACCTGTCTGGGCATATCCTCAGATAGGTGAAACTGAAAGTAATGAAAATCCTGTTATTGAATCTGTGAATAAAGTAGAATCATTTAGTGATGCCTTTGATGGTGAAAATGTTCTAGTTATATCAAGTGATGTGGTGGGAACTTCTTCGGCTTACTCATCAGTTGATTCTATGATTAAGATGGGTAAGCCTACGAATTTCAAGCGTCAGCTAGAGGCATCGGCTGATCCCTCGGAGCTTTCTTGGTCATCTGAAGGTGAGTTTACAGCCTGGTATAAAGAGTCAGTATTTCAAGTCGGAGCAGAACTGGGTCATATTTCTGGAATTGCTGTTTTAAACTTGCAGGATCAACTTCTGTATACGGCTCAACTTGAGTTAGTGCAACAAATAGTTGAAGATTTACACCAACATTTAGAAGTATATATGGATGCAGGTTTAGGCGGGGCTTGGCAACAGATGCAGGAGTATTTCCAAGATACATTGACGTTATTATCAGATGCCGTAGAAGATATTATTCCAACAGAACTTATTATTGCTGTTGAAACAGCACCGGAGGAGACAGTCGAGCAACAAACACTGGAGCAGTTTGCCTATGCACATATGGTAGGGGTACAAGTATTGGCATTTTTAGAGCTGCTTGTTGGTGCACAACGGCAAGAGATTGATGTGTTAGCAGCGCAACATGGGTACTCAATTACACTTTTTGATAGGGAGAATCAGCAACATGCCACATCCATTTGAACAAGCTAGAAACAGAGTAACGGCAATGCGTAAGCAAGCAAATCTGCTTGAGGCAGTTGATCGTTTTGCTCCCCCGGAATTTTTGTTACAACTCGCTATTGGTGAGTTGATTGAGTATGCCGATGAACAGGAAAAGCATGGTACCCCTAACTATAACTTGGCAGACACACAAGGTGAGTTTAATGATATTGCTGTGTTTTATTTTTCATGGTTAGAAACATACGCGCCAAATGTCGATATGCTTTCGACCATTCATACTGCAAATGGGTATGGGAGTCACTCTGCAGCTCTTGAGAATCTTGAACCAGTTATCATGGATTCAATAGATACTCCAGTTTCAGCGGTGCCAGAGGTAATGAATAGATTAGCTTCAATTGGTATGCACATGCCGGTTCCGTATGTAACATTTGGAAGTATGTCTGTTACCGTGGATAAAGTACTCTCAAATAGGAATCCAGTTTTGTATTCAGAAGATTGTCCTGTATTAGGCAGAAAACTGGTTGATGAAGAGTTGGTGTTAAAGTACCAACACCTTGAAAGAGGCACTCGCATGATTCGTAAAGCAGTTAATAGAACATTAGTGCCATCAGATTGGCAACCCCACTATCGACAATTAGTTGACTGGACAAACTCTGCCGATAATTTAGCTGTGATAGAAGGTGCATTAAAAGCTAGTGGTGCGGCAGGTGGACTCACAACTGAATTAGAGAAAGCAAAGGGAAATCTGTATACTAACTAGGCTAACCAAAAGAAACGTATCACATACAAAAATGAAGGATTGGTATGTCAGAGAAAAAACATAAGGGACTGCTTATTACCTTAGAAGGTGGTGAGGGTGGTGGCAAGACTACTCAAATAGTGCGGCTACGTGATCGTCTCTCAAAGGCTGGTAAAGATGTGGTTGTTCTTCGTGAACCAGGCGGAACGGTGATTAGTGAACAAATTCGCGATGTTGTTCTTTCGGCTAAAAACATTGGTATTGCCTTTACGGCTGAAGTTTTGTTGTTTCAAGCTGCTCGCGCACAAATTTATCGTGAAATTGTGTTGCCATCACTTGAAGCTGGAAAAATTGTGATTCTCGATCGCTCACGAGATAGTTCTGTTGTCTACCAAGGAATGGTGCGAGGATTCGGGAAAGATATGGTTGAGAAACTCAACGATTTATCAACCAAAGAAACATACCCAGATGCAACATTTTTACTTGATTTACCAGTGGAATTAGGACTACAAAGAAGAGTGGAGTCTGGTAAGATGGATCGCTTGGACATGGAAGGAATGGATTTCCATGTGAAGGTCCGTGACGCCTATTTGGAGTTAGCAAAAGCAGACACACATGATCGTTGGCACATTATTGATGCTTCTCAGTCGCTTGAAGAAGTGCAAGAAGAACTTTGGACAAAGGTAAAGACGGTCCTTGGTATCTAGCAATCACATTGGTAAAATGAGGTCTGTCTATGCATAATCATGAGATTACCCAGATTGGTGAAGATTTTTTTGGCGGTGATGATGCACATGTCCCCGTAGAGCATGCTGTTGGCGAGCACGTTCGTGAGACATTTACTTTTCTGGATGGTGTTTCACCTGAAGAAACATTCAAAGCTTCTCAAGACCATTTGCCAGAAATTTTTTCTGGTTCAGAAAAACGGAAAATCAAAGACTCAGAAGGTCGAGATCTCCTGAAATACTATGGTGAAGATGAGTGCCTGCGTGTCTTAGCTCGGACAGAATATATTGCAATTGAACTCAAAAAAGTCCTCGACGAAACAAATATTCTAGACTCCGGTGGTATTCACCTTGTCTCGGATGAAACGGTTGAAGCAGTGCGAAAGTTAGTGCTCAGACTTACTCCACTTGGTGGGGCAGTTCCTGAAGAAGTGTGGAAAAAATATCCCGAAAGTGTCCGTCAGCGAGAAAGGGACATGGCGAAAAGGTATGGGTATGGTGCAGATGCGCAGATCTATAGTTATCCTGCGTGGGATCAAGTCGCACGATATGAAAACCCAGATACATTCGCTGGCACTCCTCAAGAATTAAACTTCTATCATCGTTTGATTACGCATGTGCTTTTTACGCCAATTTTTGTTGAGGAAATGGTACTTCCCCTTAATAAGCGAATTGAGCTTGCTAATCGGAATGGTGAGGAACTACCACCGAAAGTTTTTGGTTACTTGAAGCAAGAAGATGGCAACTATCGAACGATTGATGTGAATCGAATGAAGGTACGCATGCTGCTGCATGATATCGGACGGTGGGCGACTCACCATCAGTATCTGCACGAGAGTATGCCAGATTTGATTGCCCATTTTTTAGGAATTGAACCACCGCTGATTCAGTTCGAGTTTGATCATGAATTTAGATATTTTTCTGAGAATGATGCTGAAGAGGTTGATGCGCAAGTAGATCCCGATACTATTTCCACAAAAGAAACGGTAATACAGTTGTCAGAGGATTCACTGCTACATCCAAATAATATTCCCATTGAAGAATCTACGTTTCATTTGATAGATTTTGCAGCAAAACGAGCAAAAGAAGATGATTTGAAATCCTCAGAGATTAGAAGTTTAGACCAACTGGTTGAACATGCAATTGTGAGAGCAGCTGGATATAATGGTGCGCTCAAGGCGTTTTTAGAATCGCC
The DNA here is from genome assembly GCA_002788675.1 of Candidatus Pacebacteria bacterium CG_4_9_14_0_2_um_filter_40_15. GTDB lineage: Bacteria > Patescibacteriota > Microgenomatia > UBA1400 > PJMF01 > CG1-02-43-31. The sequence goes on along the minus strand of PFRS01000001.1, from coordinate 120,185 downwards.
CGAGTCAAAGTCAGCTAATATTGAAGTCAAAATTGCCAAAGCATTTGAGGAACTAAAAAACTCAAAGGACCCTCGGATGGCACAATTTTGTAAACGCGAAATTCAATTCTTACGAGCAATTTTGCCATTCTTTGGGAGATGTGCAAAACCAGATGATGGTCAGGCTGCTATACCAGGATTATTAGGTCCAGTTGGTGTGAATCTCGATGAGATTCTTGATAAAGGACAAATTGAGTTTGAAAAAGCACTCGATACCTTTGAGTTGTATGCATACAATAAAGAAGGTGAAGTGCCAGAGACGCCACGCCGGTCACCAGGACAATATCTCAAAGATACCTTAGTTGGTAGTAAAGTTGTAGGTCGTGTTTTGGGAGGTATGGCGTTCGATTCGGCTCGAAACAAAGCGGCAAGCCTGAAGGATCGTGTTGCAGCCCAGAAAAGCAAACTTTCATTATTAAAAAAATGGATTGGTTCTAGGCGAACATAATTTTTCCTTGTAGGATGTGAAGATCGAACGCAAGCAAACAAAGAATATCTATGAGTGGCATGAAACTTCCTCGAGCAGTCAGTGATTTAGTTACCAGTTTTGAGAAACTACCTGGTGTGGGTCCAAAATCGGCACAAAGGTTAGTTTTTTATTTGTTACATAATCCAGATCATGAACTAGAAACCTTTGCTGCCAACTTGCTGAAGCTTAAAAAAAATACGATTCTCTGTGAAATTTGCCACAACGTAAGTGAGTCAAATCCCTGTCCGGTGTGCGCGGATCATTCACGTGATGACACACTTCTTTGCGTGGTTGAGCAACCTCTTGATGTCTTAGCAATTGAACGGTCTGGGGCTTTTAATGGCCGATACCATGTATTGCATGGCGTTATTGCTCCCTTAAGCAACATTGGTCCGGATCAACTGTATTTACATGATATTTCTAAACGTCTTGAATTTGTTGAAGAAGTTGTTTTAGCAACGAATCCAACCATGGAGGGTGAGGCCACAGCACTCTACATTACTGAATATTTGCAACAACAGGGTAAACTTGGCGCTGAGGGCACATCAATTAGTCGTATTGGTCACGGATTACCGATTGGTGCCGACATTGAGTATGCTGATGGTATGACGCTTACTCGAGCACTTGAAGGCAGACGCAAACTCTAATATTTTCTCTATATAAATGGAACAAAGTAGCTCACTCTTTTGACGTCTTTGGGTCTAGTATGATTTCTTGACATTTTGGTTTTATTCGGTAGTATTAAAGGTAGATGACGCAAGTCAAATTACATAGTTTTCAAACCGCAATTCCTCTTAGAGGAAGGGCGGTTTTTTGTAATTTGGCTTGTTCAAGTAACAATCTCACTTTGTGAGATGGAAAGGGGCACCTATGACAGTCATTGTCGAGTCCAAACGCATGAAAGTAACGAAAGCACTTCGTTCCTTTATCGAAAAACAAACTCGCAAAATTGTCAAACTGAACAAGAATGCCAAAAATGTTCGTGTTCACCTCGAGACAATTGAGAAAAAGTCTAACGACCCACTCTCAAACGTAGTTACCTTTTTAGTTGAAATTCCGGGAAGGAACATTGTTATTAAAAAACATGCAGTCAATATGTACGATGCAATTGTTGCTGCTACCGAAAGCGCAGCGCGTCAGCTGCGCAAGCGATATGAAAAGAGAAAGACTGTGCAGAGACACAGAAGAAATGAAGTTTTAGACGTACTAGAAGTTGAAGCAGTTGAGCCGATTATGTAGTCTCGACCTTGATTTCTATAGTGTATCTAGAGTATCTTGAAGGTAGGACGTTTCCATCGTCCTTCCTTTGTATGAATAAGTAGAAAGCAGAAAATGACAGACGATACCCAACAACCAACAGCAGCACCAGCTGCCGATGATAAAAACCCGCTAGATATTCTGGAAGAACTTCTTAAAGATTCTGGGGGTGGTGGAGCAGCAGGTGGAAGTAAGCCGGCGGCAGAGCCTTCAAAACCAGGTGAACTAACCGAAGAGGAACTCGCTCAAAAGCGTGCAGAGTTTGAAGAAATCAAAGCTGAACAAAATATCGAAGATGCAGAGCAATTGGTCAAGCAAAAAGAGTTGTTAAAGACACTTACACAAACCCCTGCCTACCAAGCAAGAGTGCAGCAAGAAGAAGAAAAGGTAGTAGAAACAAAAACGGCTGAAGAGGCGTCAGCAGGTTTTGAGATTACTCAGCTTGATCACGACAAAATTTAATTAATAGAAGAGAGAGCAATAATGCCCGGTGGACCGAAACCCAGTGGAACTCAAATGCGCCCAAGTGGTGGTTTTAATGCTAGCCCGGGCGGAATGTCCGAGCACATGGATGAAGCTGCAATGCAGCAAGCAGCATCTCAAAAGGCAACTTCTCAACAAGCATCTCAAATTTCACCACAGCAGATGGCGCAGGCCGCTGCTCAGAAACAGGCAACCCAACAACCGAGGGAAATGGGAACGATTGGTGATGAAGTAAAACGCATGGGGGGTGATCTTCTTAAAGAAATGAAAGCGTTATTTAGTTTTGCCACGTTGTTTGGTATTGAACCTTCAACGCTTAGTCCTGAAGAAAAGGAAAAACTTAAAATTATTCATCAGAATTACCAAAAACTCGACCAGGAGCAGCAGGCATACGCTCGTCAAAAATATCAAGAAGAGCAGCAACGTAAAAAAATGCTCGAACAAGAAGCAGCTCAACGCAAACAGCAAGAAGAGGCTGCCCAAAGCCAGGTTATTATGCCTTCAAGTCCTCAAAAAGGAGCAAAACAAGGCGGCAGTCAAAAACAGCAAACGACCCAGCGACTTCAAGATAAACGCAAGACTTTAGGTGGGCCTGGGGATATTAATTAAGCAGAGAGATGTTATACTTTCACTATGAAGAAGCATCTCACATCACTCAATTGTTGTTGTACAACTAAGTAAAAAATACTTGGAGTGTGTGAACGTGCAAACCGACTCCAAGTCGGTTTTTTTATATCTTGAAGTACAGAGCCAAAGTGCTCTATAACAAAGACAACGCACGAAAGATAGGACAAGCATGAAATTTCATTTATACAATACCATGAGCAGAAAAATAGAGGAGTTTGAACCATTTTCATCTCCAACTGTGGGATTGTATGCGTGTGGACTCACGGTCTACGATTTCACTCATTTAGGTCATCTGCGAAAGTACACTATGGATGATGTGCTGATTAGAGCGCTTCAGTACTTTGGCTACAGTGTGCAGTTTGTTCAGAATGTTACCGATGTTGGCCATTTAGCGTCTGATGCCGATAGTGGTGAAGATAAACTTGAAAAAGGTGCTAAAAAATACGGCCAAACAGTGTATGACGTTGCTCTAAAGTTCGAGAAGTATTTCTTCGAGAGCATGGACGCAATGGGAAATCTGCGACCAACGGTAAGCTGCCGTGCAACTGAACATATTAGGGAACAACTTGATATGGTGCTTGAGCTTGAAAAAAAAGGCTATACGTATGTAATTGAAGGTGATGGGGTGTATTTCGATACGTCAAAACTTGATGATTACGGCAAATTGGCCCGCTTAGATCTTGAAAAATTAAAAGAAGGTGCTCGTCTGGGCATTGTGGAGGGGAAGCGAAATCCTACGGATTTCGCCCTCTGGAAATTCGAACGCGAAGGCGAAAATCGCGCCATGGTATGGCCAAGTCCTTGGAGCAAGCGCAGTTTCCCTGGCTGGCACATTGAATGTAGTGCGATGAGCATGAAGTATTTGGGAAATCAGATTGATATTCATACCGGTGGCATAGATCACATTCCAGTCCATCACACTAATGAAATTGCACAAGCTGAAGCTGTGACCGGAGAAAAACCATTCGTAAAATACTGGGTGCATCATAATTTCTTGCGAGTTGATAACGAAAAAATGAGTAAATCCCTCGGGAATTTCTTTACTATTGATGATGTGACTCAGCGAGGCTTTCATCCTAAGGCGATGCGTTTACTTTTCCTCGGATCTCACTATCGTAGTGAGTTGAATTTCACTTGGGAAGCTCTTGCAGGAGCACAAAAAGCCTTCGAGCGATTGGTTCACCAAACAACAGAACTCTTTGCAGCTGGGTCTGCGGACGTTGCAGTATCAGAACAAGCAACTAAGTTGAAAGATCGTTTCGAAGCAGCAATTGCCGATGATCTTAATACCTCAGAAGCTGTGGCAGTACTTTGGGAAGTCTTGAAGTCGACACTCCCAGATTCTCAGAAAGTGCAGTTACTTAAACGTATCGATTCTGTTTTAGGGTTTAATTTTGAAGCACTTTCCAGTGAGGGACTCGGTGCAAGTGTGCTTGCAGTAGAAGATCTTCCAGAAAATATTCGGGGACTTGTGGCAGAACGCAAACGAGCTCGTGAAGAAAAAAACTGGGCCGAGTCGGATAGACTTCGTGATGTATTACAAGCTCAAGGCTATTTAGTTGAGGATACTTCAACAGGCCAAGAGGTGAAGAAAGCGACTGCTTAACTAAGTTCTTTGTGTTTTGCTACCACAGAGTTCGCATGAAACCAAGATTGCGGCGTGCCACAATCAAGGTACTCACTTTGTGGAGTATAAATGGTTACCGGTGAAATTTCTGCTAGGGCGGTGGCTGTGTCAGTAATGTAGAGTTCACCAGATTCAGAATTAATAGTCTGAGTTTCAAGTAGTTCAAAAACTTTAGGGGTAAAAATATATTTGCTAATGTTGGCTAAATTTGATGGAGCAGTCCCAGGAGCAGGTTTTTCAACCAGTGCATCTAAGTAGGGAAGACCTTTTTCGGTGTGCATTTTGGCAATACCGTATTTGTAGAGATCTTCTTCAGGTCGTTCCAAACAGGTAACTAAGCCAGTTGCTGCATTTGCAGCGTGAGCTTCTTTAAAGTGGGCTATCATAAGGTTAGCTTCACTAAATTTTTCGCCGTTATACAAGAAATCGTCTCCCATAAGTACTAGAAAGGCATCTTCATCAATCAAGTGATTTTTTGCAACTTTAAGTGGAACGGCTGTTCCATAGCCTTGGTCAGGTTGTTGAACTACAAAAGTAATAGTGGCTTTCTGATGCAATCTTTCAATAGTCTTAACTGCAGCATGCTTTCCTAGCCGGTTGAGTTCGGCTTCAATCCCAGGATTTTGAGTGTAGTAATCCTGAATTTGAGTACTGCGGTGATTAACAACAATAACAAATTCTGTGATGCCACCATGAATACAGTCGTCAATTAAGTAGTCGATAACAGGTTTGTTGTAGACTGGCAGCATTTCTTTTTCAAGAGTTTTTGTGATTGGGAGGAATCGTGTACCGAGTCCAGCTGCGGTGATGAGGGCTTTCTTGATTTGCATATGAGTATTATACGACATGCACATTTTTTTATTGAAGGCAGATCTGATCATATGCTTATAACGATTAATTGTTCCTGTGGCTTGAAATGAGATGCGGTTCTTGTGATACTACTACCGTATGCCAAAACGAAAACTGTTTATTCCAAAGCACGACAAAGTATTTCTTGGTGTTGCCGCAGCAATAGCAAAGTATTTTGATGTTGATGTGACCATTATTAGAATTGTCTGGGTGCTTCTTTTATTGCCTGGTGGACTTCCAGGAATTATTCCTTATTTTGTCTGTTGGTTACTTATTCCAGAAAAAGAGTAGCCCATTAATGCAACATTGTTGCATTATTTATTTACTCGTGATATAGTACCGATATGAAAATTTTTAAGTCATTGCTGTTAACTGCAACAGCCATTTTACTAGGTGGTTGTTCACTGCCCGGTGTTGTTCAACAAAAAAATGATGCTCGTTTTGAGATAGGGGTGAGTATTTTACCGTATCAAGATATTGTGGAGCGGATTGTTGGCGATGATGTTACCGTTTTTAGTATTGTACCTGAAGGGTATAACCCAGAAACCTATGAACCTTCTCCTCAAGAAATGAAGCGATTATCTAGTGCAAAACTTGTTGTGCTTAATGGAAATTTACCGTATGAGCAGAATATTGAGACTGTTTTAAGTGAAAGTGGTCAAGATACTGTTGTTATAAAATTGAATGAAGCACTACAAGAAACAGACTTTTTGCCATTAGGAGAGCATCACCACGACGAAGAGGATGAACATGATGCCACTGATGATCATGATGAAGAACAACCTGATCCTCACACATGGCTTTCACCTCGTCTCATGATTCAACAATTACCAAGTATTGTGATGGCGTTACAGAAGATAGATCCTGATTATACCGATAGGTATGTCCAAAATGCCGTAACAGTGGTTGCAGAACTTGAAAAAGTATCTGCTGATTTGCATGAAATGCTTGATAAACATTGGGGAAGAAGTTTCTTAGTGTACCATCCAGCTTTTGGCTATTTTGCACAGGAGTTTAACCTGACCCAACGCTTTATTGAAATTGAAGGTAAAGAACCATCTGCTACTCAAATCAAAGATAGTTTGCAGCTGGTTGCGTCTGAGCAGATTTCTGCAATCTATTTAGAAAAGCAATTTTCCACAAGAACAGCCGAGTCATTGGCTCAGGAATTACAGGTACCAATTGAGTATGTAAATCCATTATCAAGTGATTACTTTGGCACGCTCCAGGAATTTGCAATGCACTTAGCTGAAGGATTTTCTAACTCAGAAAAGTAAAAAAAAGTATGACAGCAATAACAGTCACAAACCTTTCTGTCCGCTATCCAACCGAGAATTCCTATGCAATTGAGCATGTTTCTTTCTCGATGAAAAAGGGGACTGTTGGTGTATTGCTCGGTCCAAATGGATCAGGAAAGTCAACCGTTATTAAAGCACTGCTAGGACTTGTTGAGTACGAAGGAACAGTGAGTATTGTGGGCAAACATCGGAAGAATACTCATGGTCATATTGGTTATGTTCCCCAACGATATCCTATTGATCGATCAATACCCATTACGCTTCATGAGTTTTTAGAACTTGGATTGCTTAATTGTGATCACTCTTCAAAAGAAAAAGAAAAAATGATTTTAAGTGTTCTTAAAAAGGTAGATTTAATTGATAAAAAGAACGAACGAATCGCAGACATTTCTGGTGGACAAGTACAACGACTATTACTGGCCCGCGCTCTGGTGCATGAACCAGAAATTCTGATGCTCGATGAACCTGAAGCAGGAGTTGACGTTGAAGGCGAGCGAATTTTTTATGAACTACTGACTAAATTAGCCAAAGAGGACAATGTAACAGTACTCTTAGCTTCACACGAAATAGCGTTGGTTCGCCAATTTGCAGATACTGTTTTTTGTATCAAAAAAAACGTAGTATGTGCGGGGAAACCGGAACAAGTGTTAACGGCTGAAGTTTTTAAGCAACTCTATGGTGAAGGAATACAATTATTTGGACACGCACATCACACGTAACTGTGTGGACAGATACACAATACACTATGCTACAAGATTTTACTGAGCTCCTAGCTTATACTTTTTTTCAGAGAGCACTGATAGCAGGTTTGCTTTTGGCAATTTTGGCAGGAATAGTTGGAGTATTTACGCTGATTAGAAAAGCATCTTTTTTTGGTGATGCTGTTGCGCATTCTGCATTGGCTGGTGTGGCCATTGGACTTTTTTTTGCAATTGACCCACTTATTTCAGCTGCTATTTACGCAGTACTTATTTCATTGTTTCTACCTTGGTTCAGAAAACAGACTGGATTTTCATTTGATTCACTTTTAGCATTGCTTTTGCCAGTTTCGATGGGTATTGGGGTGATCGCTTTTTCACTGTTACCAGGGTATCAGCCTAATTTATTAAGTTTTTTGTTTGGAAATTTGCTAGCGGTAACTTCTTCTGATCTTATTTTTTTGGGAGTACTTTTTATATCTGTGAGCATCTTGCTGCCATTTATTGCTAAGAAACTTCTGTTGGTTTCTCTTGATGAAGATCAGGCTCGATTGCTAGGAATTAACATTCCATTGCATGAAATGATCTATCATTTTATTTTGGCACTTACTGTGGTTTCAGGTGTACGTCTTGTTGGAGTGGTGCTTATAAATGCATTTTTAGTAATACCTCCACTAGTAGTGAGTTTACATGCCAAGTCGATAAAACAACTATTTATCTATTCACCAATCATTGCGCTAGTTTCAGTAGTGGGTGGTATTGGTTTGTCCATTGGACTCGATTTACCCACTGGTGCGGTGATAGCCGTTTTTGCTGGGTTTTTATTTTTGCTCAGTGTCGTACTTAAAAAAGTGAAAGAGCAGATTGCGGTTCTACTATGAAAAAAAGAAATCTTCGAGAAATATTGATTCAACTATTAGAGAAGAAACATTTTCTTACTGCTCCAGAAATTCTCGAATTCCTTGCAAAAAAAGGTACAATGGTAAATAAAACCAGCGTGTATCGAAATCTTGAAAAGATGCTGACAGAAAACCAAGTGTGCCGTCATTCTTTTGGTAGCGATAAAGTATATTATGAACTGCGCAGCTTGGAAAATGAACATCATGACCATTTTGTCTGCGAGTCTTGTAAAAAAATTGACCACCTTGAGTGTATGATAGACAGAAGTAAGCTGCCAGAAGGGTATACACTTAAGCATCACCATGTCACTCTTTTTGGTATATGTGATGCTTGTTCACGAAATGCTACACACTAAATTAGCTTCTAGCGAACCTAAAAAATGGCTACTCCTAGCAGTCATCATTACCGCTATTGCGCTCACAATTAATTCCGCATACACAAGTAATCAAGAACTGGTCACACCTGATCCAGAAGAAATTTTTCAGGAAGTTGAACCTGCTGTAGCAGTACCCCCCCAAGAAGTTCCTAAGTCTCAAGAAGTTACGCTCGTTTTTGGTGGTGATTTGCAGTTTGATAGGTTTATTCGTCAGCGCGCAGCGGTGATGGGTGGGTATGACAAACTTTTTGAGGGCTTTGAGACGCTTTCACAGTCAGCTGATGGCTTTGTTGCAAACCTAGAAGGTCCCATTACCGATTTTGACTCAATCAGTTCTGGCTCTGCAGTTGGTAGTAGTAATAACTATATTTTTACCTTTAGTCCCGAAGTTGTACCTGTACTTAAAGATTTAGGGTTTGTGTTACTCAATCTTGGAAATAACCACATTCTTAATTTTGGAGCAGAAGGTTTGGCTCAGACGCGAGCTACACTTAATCAAGCTGGTCTGGCTCACTGGGGAAGTGTGGGTGGCGATTCTTGGCTGGATGATTCATTTGTTGAATATGAAAAGAATGGTATGAAGTTCTTGTTTGTAAACTACAATCAGTTTCTATGGGGTGACGTTGATGAGTTACTTGCTGAACTTACTCGAAGAAAAGCTGCTTTGCAGCCAGATTTTGTTGTGGTCTATACCCATTGGGGTACTGAGTACCAACCCATTGCCAGCGAGTACTACAGGGCATTAGCTGGTCAGTTTGTTGCAGCTGGGGCAGATATTATCATTGGTTCGCACCCACATGTAGTGCAACAGCATGAGAGTATTAATGGGGTACCTGTGTACTATTCTTTAGGAAATTTTGTGTTTGATCAGTACTTTGAAGAGAACGTGAGACGCGGTTTATTACTGAAGGTTACCTTTAAAAAGGGCAGTCCGATTACAATTGAAGAGCAGCCCATATACCTTGAAGGAACGGGTAAAACCGTTCTAATTTCACCCAAATAACGCTTTTTTACGGAGCAATTTAGGACCAATTTCCTCGAGAGATGCTATTTTAGGGGCCAATAAGTGTTGACAAGCTTATAATAATAGGTTATAATAGCTATTAGTTGTTCAGTTCAGCGTGGCTTTTAAGTCGCAACTGCACTAAACACGATCGTTAAAAGTTTTAGATACAACACACATCCAAAGTTAGGAAGTGTGACTGTCGCTCTGAGTAGATACTGAATGTCTATTCGGAGCGATAGTCACCATAAGTGTGGCTTTCGCCTTGTCGCCCCGTTGAGGGGCATGCCAGGCGCCCTGCAAGCGCCTTTGTGGCTCTACTTGGGAGATTAGCCAGCTTGAGTCAAACTCCCTAACCAAGTTAGACAATAAAGGCCCAAAGATGGTCGTGAGTCTAACTTCTTTGAGCCGGTTTGCGCAAACCGGCACACACATGGGCACGCATGAGAGCGGCCCACTGGTCTCGCATCGCGGAGCGAGACAGAGGAGTTTTGGATGTTGTGGAGTGCTACGCGAGCACCCAACATCTAAAACTCCATAACACCCAATGAGGGGGTCCAAGGTTCAATCCTTGGCCCCCTCTTTCTCTTTTAATCTCCATTTTGGAGATTTTTTTATGTCATTTTATACTTAACTTGACTAATCCCATAATATATGTTATACTATCTGTCTTATTGGAAGTAATTCCAATTGCACATTTACTACTTTTGGTCAGTCACGTGAGTGAGTGGCCAATTCGGATCATGTACAACTCTAAGTATGTGGTCCGAATTGGCTGCTTGCTATCGTATTCTGGATTTACAACCCAGAATTGGTAGAGCCCGCAAGCAACACCATCCCGAATCTAGAGTGGATGGAAAAAGTGAAGAGGGCAGTGACTAGAATTCAGTATTCTTCTTTCAAGCTGAAAGAGCAGCAGGTACACTGCAGCAATACTGAATGGCCGAAATGAGTACCAAAGGAGGAAAACGTTTGTTTAAGAAACAGACTGGTGGATTTTTCATTAAAAACACCACTATTGGGTGGAAATAACACCCGCTTATGTTTATAAAAACAAACTAAATATTTTCTTTGCGCGAAAAAACAAGCCCGATCAGATGTCACCTAGGTGACACGGGGCTAAACAATGCGCACAACTGGGCCCTACGGGGCCCATTTTTTTTGGCTTTTTCTTGAGTGAAGGAGGTGGTAAACTATGTCGTATATGTTTACGATTTCACCAACCCAACGCAAAGCAATTCAAATCCTTAGTTATTATGTATTGCCAATCTTACTGGCTGTTTCAGCAGTAACTTGGGTAACAGATAGCGTTTTTGTTCTTCTGGGGCAAGCAGCACTTTTAGCTGTGACAGCAAATCTCTTTATTAAGCCAGTTTCAGTTATTTATCCTCATCCATTATTTGCGCTAGCGCTGACTTTTAGAAGAGAGTTGGGAGTTGCCAGTTTTTGGATGTACCTTTTTCATGCTATGGGAATGTTTTTGGGTCGAGGTTTGTCGCTTGATATGGTCTACAACCCTCAAGGCTTCATAATTTGGGGAGCGGTTGCCAGTATGGGCATGTGGATCTTGGGCTTAACATCAAATAATTTATCACAAAGACTTTTAAAGCGAAATTGGAAAAAAGTTCAGATGGTTGCGTATGCAGTTTTGCCAATTGCAAGTTTCCATGCATCAAAAGCAGAAGGCGAGTACGCAAAATTCATTTTGATTACTGGTTCATTTATTATTTTAAAAACAATACAGTATGTCATCACTCAGAAGCGAATGGTTAAACCAGCCGCATAAAATAATCATTTTTTTTATATCAATACACTGATGATACCTCGATTAAAAGGTAGTATTGCAGCTTGAAAAAAATATCGCCCTATGATATATTATGGGCTTGCTATGCAATCTGCATAGTATTGTGATCTTTAATTTTTTGTTGAGTCCAGGAGAAAAAACATGAAGGTATTAAGACCATTTTGGCCATTTTTGATTCCGTTTTTTGCATTTATATTGACTTCCTGTGGGACAGGAAGCTCAATGCCAGTTCTGGGTGATGCAGGAACGCTGGCGCTCCCGCCAAGTACGAGTTTCGTGATGCCAAACATCACGATACCGGCAAGTATTCCGTATTTTCCAACCTTTGTTACAATGCCTTTGCCTGCAGATTTTTCTGAGCAGGTGATGCGTATTTCAGAAGGCGAATCTACAACACTGACTGCTGACTACGATCAGGCAGGAACGACGACTGGGGATCCTAACCAGGATCCGAATGACCCATGCTCAAACAAGCCTGGGTATCCGCCGAATGCACGGTCAACAGTCCATCATGACGCTGCCGATAATACCATCACCCGTACGGTCTACACGGCCGACGGACAGAAGATTGGTTTTATTCAGTCAGCGTTGATGAATGTCAACGGACAGGAGACGGTTATCCATTGGATGCAAGTTGAATCGGCCTTTCAAGGCCGGGGAATTGCAACCCACTTAATTGAGAACTCTATCACAGACTTTGCAAGGTTCTACCCTGACAAAGCACAAACTTTGATAACCTTTGCAGACAAAAACGCATTAGGTTACAAGTGCTTTTGGTCGCGGAATGCTCAGCATGGTACGTTAAATGATAATGGGGAACAACTTCCTTATACGAAGTACAACCCAAATCAGACGTACTACCAATCCCCACCGGCTCCAGGAGCAGGGGAATTTCAAATTCCCCCAGCTAACACCTGGGTGGTTCCCGTCATGCCACAGCCAGAGAATTCAACTGGACCCAGAACTTAACTAATTTATCCGTCACGAGTTACCTAGTACATTACGCGCTTTTGTAACTTTTCTATATAGTAGGCCGAGAACACATCTGTTCCCGGCCTCTTTTTTTGTATATACTGCTAAGTAGTACTACATACTAGAAATATCTATGTCATTCAATGAGTTCTACGGAGTAATGAATGCTTCTGAATTTGAGCAGTCTGAAACTATTCAACCGCAAATAACAACCGAAATTCAGCGAGCGCTTGACGCTTTTCCGGAGTGTGAATTGACTCCTAAACTAATCTCCGATTTTGCTGACATAACTAACATTTTTTTGAATCATTCAAATAATCAAGAAGAGTTGCTACATTTTTTTGAACTGCTTGCGCAACTTGAACAAAAAAGCATCACCTTAGATACACCTGAACAAATGCGATTATTACCCGAAGTATATTTGAAGTTCTATGAACAACTTCAAACTGAAGCAAGTACTCCACAAAAGATAGAAGTTAGCAACTCTGCTGCGGCAACGTTTTGTGTGTTGATGGCACTTTCTCATAGAGGACTACTTCAAAAGATGAGTCCTGAACAAGATTTGAATATAACGAGTCAAATACCAATAGCACGATTTAATTTTCAAGTGCTTAGACCACTATTTGCAGCAAAGCGAACTTAATTTGAGCTTCTCAAGGCTTTTTTAGGTGCAAGATGGTAGAATACTCCTCATATGTCACTTTCAGCAGGAATCGTTGGTTTACCAAATGTGGGCAAGTCCACACTTTTTAATGCGCTTTTAAAGCGCCAAGTTGCACTGGCCGCAAATTATCCGTTTGCAACCATCGATCCAAACACAGGCGTGGTGCCAGTTCCCGATGAACGTTTAGAGGTTTTAGCCAAGCACGTTGGTACAACAATTATAAAACCGGCCACAGTCGAGTTTGTTGACATTGCTGGCCTGGTAAAAGGTGCTTCACAAGGTGAAGGCCTGGGCAACAAATTTTTAGCCAATATTCGCGAAGTTGACCTCATTTGCCATGTAGTGCGCGGATTTACCGACGACTCTATTTTGCGTGAGGGCAGTGTTGATCCACTTTCAGACAAAGAAATTATCGAAACCGAATTACTGTTAGCAGATTTGGCTACACTCGAAAAGCAGCGTCCTCCGAAAGCTTCAAAAGATAAAGATTTGCTCTTTAGATGGGACGTTATCGAAGCCATGCTAACAGCAGCCCGAGAGGGAATTCCTGTAGCTACCGTGCTCGACACTCCAGAAAAACAAAAAGTAGGACGAGAACTAGGTTTGCTTACTGCCAAGAAAAGTATTTACGTGATTAACGTCGACGAAAGTGTGGTGGGCAATCAGGATGCTGAAATAACTAAATACGCCGATATGCTTGAAGTGCACGCCGATCAGGTGGTGATAGTTTCTGCAAAAATTGAAGCAGAAGTTGCCACACTTGCTCAGGAAGACGCAGCACTCTTTTTAGAAGAGCTGGGACTTAAGACCAGTGGACTGGAACGACTTATTTCCAGAGCGTTTACTCAGCTAGGATTGCAAACCTACTTAACAGCAGGAGAGCTCGAAGTTCGAGCTTGGACTATTCATCAAGGCATGACTGCTCCAGAAGCTGCAGGCGTGATTCACACCGATTTTCAGAAAAAATTTATTAAGGCTAAAGTTATCTCATACGCAGATTTCCTTGAATTTGGCGGCTGGAAGGGCACCAAAGAAAAAGGAAAACAGCGCCTCGAGGGCAAAGACTACGTGATGCAGCCGGATGATGTGGTTGAGTTTATGGTTGGGGCGTAATACCTAAGATTCTTTTTTTGAGTTTGTATGGTATAATTTCCTCTAGTATAAAATCGTTTTGCTTATTTTGCTTACTGGTGCACAACCAACGCAAAATGCCAACAGCCTTAAGGCAAAACAGAAAGGGGCACAATGAAGATTCTTAAGGAAAAAAGAGTTCGTTCGTACGAACTTACTTTCTTAGTTCCAGCATCCCTCACAACCGTCGATATCGCCGCAGCAAACACTGCCGTATTGGCTCTTATTAAGAAACACGGTCTCACCATTACCGACCAAGAAGATTGGGGTAAGAAAGAGCTCGCGTATCCTATCCGTTTTAGCGGAAAGAATGAGAGAGAAGCTATCTACACACACTTAGTGTTAGAGGCAGATGCTGCAACAGTTCAAGCTTTTGAACAAGCAATGTACCTTCAACCAAATGTCATCCGACATCTTTTAGTTCAAGCTGAAGATGCTGGTACACCAGTTGAAGATATCAAATCTGGAAGAGAAGCATAAAGTAAAAAGTTTCGCACTTTCTCTTCGGCTACTTTTGTCAGGCCGAGTAGAAAGAACTCACTTTTTATTTGAAGGAAAGTTAATACAGTAATTAAATAGAAAAAGAACGGTATAGCAGCACAAAAAACTACCTCTTTCGTTCTCTACAGTTTATGTAAGAATGGGAAGTATAGTAAAGAGTATGTACAACCCAGAAAGAAAGGAAGAAAATGTCAGTTCGCTCATTAAACAAAGTACAATTAATCGGTAATTTAACTCGAGATCCAAATCTTCGTTATACACCAAATAATACTTCAGTTTGTTCATTTGGGATTGCAACCAATCGCACATGGACTCCAACAGAAGGTGGTGATAAGCAGGAAAGAGTTGAATACCACAACATTGTAGCTTGGTCTAAACTAGCCGATATCTGCGGTCAATTACTTCACAAAGGCGATAAAGTCTATGTTGAAGGAAGATTGCAAACCAGAGATTGGAAAGGCGAAGACGGCCAAGAGCGTAAAACTACCGAGGTAGTGATCGATAACATGATCTTACTTAGATCTACTAGCGGTGCTGGTGGATATGAAGGTGGCAGCGAAGACTCAGCACTTTCAGCAATGCCTGAAGAAGTGTCTGAAGCAGAAGATGTCGCTGATGATGTCCCGTTCTAGACTCTAGAAAGGAAGTGACAATACAATAAAATGTATATAGTCACAGAAAAAATATGAAAAAGAAAAAAATCAAGAGACTAAGAAGAAAACCAATGCAGATTGAAAAGTCTGTAACATTTTCTTACAAAAATGTCGCTGTAATCAAGAAGTTTGTAACTGAACAGGGTTCAATTCTTTCTCGTGAAGAATCTGGTCTTACTCAGAAGCAACAACGAAGATTAGCAACAGCAATCAAGAGAGCTCGTCATTTAGCACTCTTGCCATTTACACAAGTTTTATAACATGCATTGGTTGCACACATTTCCCGCCTACTATCGTCAGGTCGGGAAACGTGTGCAACAATGTAAATCAGCAATCCCCCAAAAATAATATTTTCTTGTTCACTGGACTGAGTATGTCGTGTCTGTGGTGTATGTGATGTGAGTACACGCAACACTATTTGGTAAATATTCTTGACCTGACGATAGTAGGCAAGAATATTTACCAAATAGTGTTGAATATTGTAGGTTTTTTGACCGGCAATAAATGCTACAATAAGTCGTCCTATGTCTAAACAAATCAAGATCAGCTCCCTTAGTAATGTCATTATGGCTGTAGCCTTAGTGCTTGCTGGCTCACTCATAGAGTATCGTTTTCATTCATTGGAAATGATCTCGAAGAATGCAGCTTCAAGTGTCACTTCGAATGATGCCACTGCCGAACAACTTTCAAAATTAATCGACACAGATGCGCCAATAGACAAGTCTGATGTAGATTTTGGTATTTTTTGGGAAGTTTGGAAACTTCTTGAAAGAGATTATATAGACCAAGATAAGTTGGATGCCGATAAAATGGTGCATGGTGCTATTTCTGGCATGACTGCAAGTATTGGTGATCCGTACACAATGTACTTACCGCCCGAACTCAACGAACGCAGTGCTGCTGATCTAGCAGGCTCATTTTATGGTGTCGGAATTGAACTTGGTTACGTAGATGGTATTTTAGCTGCAATCGCGCCACTTTCTGGCACTCCAGCTGATAAAGCCGGGGTTCGTGCCGGTGATCTTATTATTAATGTAAAAGACGAAGCTAAGGGATTTGATGAATCAACAGAAGGTTGGTCTCTTAATAAAGCAGTCGAAAACATTAGAGGGCCAAAGGATACTCCAGTTATTTTAACCATAGTAAGAGAAGGTGAAACAGAGCCATTAGAAGTAACTATTTATCGAGGTGAAATCATTGTAAAAAGTGTAGAAGTTGACTTTGTAGAAAATACAGGCAAACGAGTTGCTCACATAAAACTCAGCCGATTTGGTGAGAGAACTAATGCCGAGTGGGATGAAGTTGTAACAGAAATTGTTGCTCAAAAAGATTCAATTGACGGTGTCGTGCTCGATATGCGCAACAACCCTGGCGGTTTCTTTAATGATGCAATTTATATTGCAAGTGAGTTTATAAAGTCTGGTGTGATTGTTTCACAAAAAGATGTACTACAACAGCAAGACTACCAAGCACAAGGCAAAGGTCGATTAGTTGGCATGCCGGTTGAAGTGCTAGTTAATAAAGGTAGTGCTTCTGCTTCAGAAATTGTAGCCGGCGCATTACGCGATCAATTACAGGCTAAACTAGTTGGACAAAAGACATTCGGAAAGGGCACTGTCCAAGACAGACGTGAGCTTTCTAATGGAGGTGGCATTCACATTACTATCGCACGTTGGTTACTGCCAAGTGGTGAGTGGATTCACGAGAATGGCATTCCTGTTGATGTTGAAGTAGAACAGGATTACGACACCGAGGCTGATGAGCAGTTGCTTAAGGCGATTGAGGTTTTATAGTTCTGAACATTGAAAATTGACGTAAAAAAGCCAGCGAATGCTGGCTTTTCTTTTTTCTTGATTATTCTTGTTCACCCCAAAGGGCACTTCCGCCTTTGGAGAGGTTTTGCTTGTGGTTTAGCATTCGGGTAATTTCAAGCCATTCGGAGTATTTTGTGTCCCCCGACATGATCATTTTACCCACTATGGCTGGCAAGTCATCTTGCAACGCTGCATCTACTTCTTCCTCAGTTTGCATGCGCATGTTTAGCGCATGACCAATTAGTACATATGTTTGCCATTTGAGGAATTCGGCAGACTTTGTTTCAGTTCCATATAGCAAACAGTTTCCTGCCAGTACATGGGCCCTCTGTTCATCACCTTCTTCAAAAAACCTTTGACCCCGTTCCATTGCTTCTGTTAAGTTATCGGGGGTGGCCATAAAAAAATTGTTCATTTTATCCCTTTTCCCAGGCAAAAAGAATTAGCTGGCGTACAAGATGGTACCAGCACCGGGGAAAGAGCAGTCACTCATTTTATGAGAGGCGGCTGTTTCCCTGGTGCTGGACATTAATCAAGATGTTAAGGTAGTGTTTAGTTTGAGGGTATTCCTCAAGTAAACATGGTATATTGTATCCTATAACACGCAATATTGCAAGAATAAGAATTGTTATTGATCTTATTAACAGAATAATATGTGAATGTGTGCTCTATAAGCAAAAAGACCCCGTTTATAGGGGCCTTTTTAATGTTATGTGTTTCTGCGCTCGTTAAACACTTTTGTATAGTGTTCACGAGCATTGGTTTCGTCATTCACCATGGCCTGCGCCATGAGAATGATTTGCAACTGGATTTCCATCTCTGCTGAGATACGTACCTCACCCTTGCTAAGTGGGCCTGTCTGAATATTACTTTTGCAAGAGTTCTCCAAAATTTGCCATCGCCACGCATTTTCTGCGTATAAAAACCCGTAGGCTTTTTTGATGCCCAGCCGTAGCTGGTACATCGAAAATGGCAAGTTAAACATTCCGATTCCTACTAGGAATGTATCAATATTTTCTCGATAGAAGGTTGGCCAGTAGGTATTCCAAGATGAAAACCGTTCGGCCATCAGCGCCAACTGAAAAGAGTATTCCTCAGTTGCGTTTAAGCGAATCTCCCCATCAAGTGGAGGAGGTGGGTATTTGATGAAGTCATCTATCTGCATGCGCAGATAGCGCTCCATTAAGTCTCCATCCTTTTTGAGGAATGTATCAACCCGCAACAAGGTTTTCCTCAACTTGTACCATCGAAATTGTGCCATGCGGTTTCTCCTTTTGGCAAAAATAACTTTCGTATTTTCGGCGAAGATTATTTTGAACGAAACACATTTTAAAGAAAATGCCCTTGAATCAAAGAAAGTCTGATTCAGAGCAATCTTCATTATATCCCATAATGTAATTTTCAGCAAGATTTAAGCTGAAAAATGCAATATACTGAACATATGCAAGAAATAGACACACAACCAACAGCAATTCCTCAGGCTAATTTTCAAGGAGATGTAGTCATTCCCAGAGCAGCAGTAGGACCCAGAGTTGTGTTTGTTTCAGTTGTCACGCTAGTGTTTGGGTTTGTGTTTTTGGGGTTGGGTTTTGCTTCTGGATTTTGGTATAAGACAAATCAAGTTGAAAAAGAAACCTTTGATTATATAGCAGCAGTACCCTCAATTGATAATGTCACTCCCGTAGCTCCAGAAAAGGAGCTGCCAGCACCAAAACTCATTGTAGCCAGCACAGATATCTTTGTGAGTAATGAACTTGGCTTTATTTTAAGTTTGCCAGCAGAGTTTAAGCCTATGAAAATGACTGAAGTTCCAGCTGAGAGGCCAGGTGTTCGATTGGTAACATTTGACTTGCCAGTAAAGGGACTTGAATTTGAAAGTCAACAAATCTTTTCGATTATTCGATATGCAGATGGCGAAGAGCTCGTAATGGGGGGACCACAAGGAACGTTATTAGCTGCTCAGAATGGCTACCGGTACTATTACTATCCTAGTTTAGATATGGGAATTCCTGAGAGTGCTCCAGAATATGCTTCTTACATGGACATGGCTCAGTATGACTTGTTACAAGTCGTTCAAGATGGATTTAAAGTCCAGTAGGAGTTACTTTTCTTCTGAGGCAGTAGTAATTTCTGCTTGCTCTTCCTCATAAAAAGCTCGATGTAAGTCGGTAAGCATGTCGGTTAGGGCACCATCCAAGATAAGTGGCAGATTATGCCAGGATTCTTTGACGCGATGGTCAGTCACACGGTTTTGTGGATAGTTAAAGGTTCTAATTTTTTCTGCCCGTTGGGCACGGCCAATGGCGCTGCGGACTTTTCCGAGGGCTTTTTCGCGCTTTTCTTCTTCAATTTCCCAGAGCTGAGAGCGGAGTAGATCCATAGCAATTTTTCGGTTTTGTTCTTGTTTCTTTTCTTGGCGACACGTTGTCGCAATACCAGATGGTTTATGGATGAGGCGGACAGCACTATTCGTTTTGTTAACACTCTGTCCACCGGCGCCACTTGCGCGCATAAATTGCCACTCGATATCTTCATCTCTAATTTCGATAACGTGGACCGGCACTTCTGGCAACACTGCAATAGATGCTGTGGAGGTGTGAATGCGTCCTTGAGACTCCGTCTCAGGGACACGCTGCACGCGATGCACACCAGATTCATACTTAAAGAGCTCGTAGGCGGTAAAGTATGGCTTTTCTCCGTCTGGTGGAAGGATCTCAGTAGTTTTACCTTTGGCCTTAAAAATAAGGTCATCAATATGTTCAATTTTGAAGTTATGTACTTCTAAGAAACGCACATACATGCGTTTGAGGTCATTTGCCCAAATTTTGGCTTCGTCGCCGCCGGCACCTGGGCGAATTTCGAAGGTACAGTTAATTTTTTCAATGGTGGTAACGTCTTCAGAATTGTCAAAACCTTGCTCGAGCTGGAGGGCAGCGTCTTGCATCTGTTTGAGTTGTGTTTCAATCGTGGTAATCTCAGTGGCGGCCATTTCGGCAAAATCTGGATCTGCAGCAAGTTCCTGAGCATCAGCGAGCTGTGCTTCAAGTTCTTCTATTTGGGCTTGATAGGGATTTTGCATAGATGTACAGCAAGTATACCAGGTTCCATTCTGGGAGCGGAAAGGTATACGAAGAGAAGTTAGCTAAGCGGCTTTTTTATCTGCTTTTTCGGCTTTTTTAAGCTCAATTTGTTGTTGTCTGAGGATGTCTTGATAAGATTTTGTGTCTTCAGGAGTTGCAGCTTCAGTTTTTTTAGAACCTTTTTTTGCAACTTCTGCTTTTACAGCTTCAGCAGCCTGCATTTTCTTAAGGAATTTATCAACACGACCTTGTCTGTCAACGAAACGAACTTCACCAGTGAAGAAAGGATGACACTTACTACAAATGTCTACCTCAAGAGTTGATTGAGTTGAACCGGTTGTAAAAGTATTACCACAAGAACAGGTAACTTGTGCGTCTGAGTGCCAATTTGGATGAATGCCTTTTTTCATAGACAGTTATTTTATCACGAAATAAAAAGTTCTCAACCCCCGGGGTATGAATAGTCATAGTAATTATTTTGAGTAGAGAGTTGGGGGACTGATGGCTCGAGAGGCATTTGGTGCAGAGTGTATGGTAAGATAAGGTTAGTATTCTGAGCAGAAAGGAAACGTATACAGTAACACTGTGAACGAGCGTGTGGCCCAGTGGTTCTCCCCACAGGGATACGAGGAGGAAGGGTAGCTCACTGCAAATGGCAGAAAGCTGCAATCGAACCGCTTTCCAAGTAAAGCGAGAATCTGCGGAAACCTTCTGGTTTGTAGCAAACCAATTAAGAGCTGCTTCAATGTGGTGTTGTAAAACACTTAGGCAAAGAGTAGTTCAGCTATATTTTTTTCAATGTATAAAAAAGCAATTCGGGTGAGAGCTCGCAAGGTTTACTGAACATTTTTTGTGTTCAAGACGTTGTTATAACTCAAACCAAAGAAAGTATGTATGTGTGGAATTTTCGGATATATAGGTACAAAAAAAGATGATGATGCGGCAACTCGAGTTGTGGCAGGATTAGGACGACTTTCATATAGAGGCTATGATTCTTGGGGTGTGGCTGGGGTAGATAGTTCGGGAATTACTGTCACTAAAGACGTGGGTGTAGTGCCTGCGCAGAAGCCAAAAACGGTTGGGCTCTTTTCAGTTGCAGTTGGTCATACACGTTGGGCTACACACGGCGGGGTAACCAAGAATAATGCGCATCCACATTTGGCGTCAGATGGGTCATTTGCTTTAGCCCAAAATGGAATAGTAGAAAACTTCCTCGAGTTGCGCGAGCGGCTTAAAAAAGAGTTTAGCTTCACAACACAGACTGATACTGAAGTAATAGTACGACTTATCGAGAAAAAGAAACAAAAAACTACTGATTTGCACGAAGCAGTCAGGGCTGCATTTATGGAGTTAGAAGGGCGTAATACTGTGATTATTTTAGCTGAAGATAGCACTGTCATTGCTGCCCGTAATGGCTCACCCCTGGTATTGGGCAAGTCAAAATCGGGTAATAGTTACTTTTCATCAGATACTCTGTCTTTTGCAAATGAAGTCGAAACTGTCTTGGTTGTTGAGAACGGTCAGATGGTAGTGTGTGAAGGTCAGACAGTTCAGTTATTTGATATTGCCTCTGGTGACACGGTTGTTCCTAAGTTTGAAGCGCTTACTGTAGTGGCTGAGACAGCAGATAAGGCTGGCTATGACCACTTTATGGTCAAAGAAATTCATGACTCCGCCGATGTGTTAGCACAGGTTGCAGCGCAGGATCCTCTAGCCATGAAGGAGTTAGCCCAGGCAATAGACACAGCCCGCACAGTGTATACATTAGGTTCTGGGACAGCAGGAATTGCAGCGGCACAAATAGCCTTCTATCTAAGAAAATATGCAAAAGTGAATACAATTAGTCTTGTTGGAGCAGAGGCGCAAAGTTACTTTGATCTCTTTGGGCCTGGTGACTTAATTATAGCTCCGTCACAAAGTGGTGAAACAGCTGACGTATTAGAAGTACTAGAACTTGCCCAAACAAAAGGCGTAAAGATCGCAACCTACGTGAACATGTCTGGATCAATGATGACGCGAATGGCGGACTTTCCCTTTATGGCTGGTGCTGGCCCAGAATTTTGTGTGATGTCAACCAAAGTGTTTACTTCCCAGATTGCCTGGGGGTATTTACTGGCAAAAACGGTTGCAGGTGAATTCACTGAAGGTGTTGCTGAGCTTGAGAAAACAAAACATGCCCTCAGAACCTATTTAGCAGATACCAAGACAGAAAAATCATTGAAGAAATTGGCAAAAAAACTCATCCCTGCCTCAAGCATTTTCTTACTAGGAAAGTCACAAAACCTCGAGATGGTTAAGGAAGGCATGGTAAAAATGATCGAGGGCAGTTACAAACATGCCCACGGAATCGCCGCAGGCGATCTAAAACACTATGCGATTACGCTGATGGAAAAAGGTGTGCCGGTGATTGTGGCGGTGAGTAACGATGAAGCGCGCACCGATACCATTTCCGCTGGAATTGAGGTGCAGAGTAGAGGTGCCACCGTTATTGGTATTGGTCAGGGGAAGGTTGATCAGTTCGATGCGTTTGTTGAATTACCTGATACAGGTGAAACAGCTGCACTCATAAACGTAGTTGCGCTGCAACTTCTGGCATATTATATGACAGTATTATTGGGAAATAATGTGGATAAACCAAGAAATATAGCAAAGAGTGTGACGGTGAAGTAGAAATATGGTTTAGAACGGAAAAGCCCCTACACACAGTTAAGGGTAGGGGCTTGTTCACTTATTTATTATTGTAAAGGTACTTCGGCTTTGTTAGCTGAGATTGACATCACTGTCGTTCAGCGTGGTGTAGCACGTGTGACCAATCACGCCATAATCAGCGTGTTTGTAGCCGACCACGTCAACAGAGCCAGGGGTGCTGTCCCAGTTGCAATCGGGGTTGCCGCAGCTGCATGCTTTGGGTTCGGTTACGATGATGTCAACGTTGGCGTCCGCGTCAATCCAGAGGGTCCGCTTTTCTTTGCCGACCTTGTAGGATACGCGGATGTCGTTGCTGATCTGGGCGCCGAATTTGCTGTCGCGGACATAATCCACGGTTACGACATTGCCTTTTACCGGGACATCGCCGAAGCCGGGGATGTGCCAGGTGCCGCGCAACTTGAACTTGTACGTGGTGTATACCGGTTTCATACCTGAGTATGTGGTAACAGCTTTGCCGCCACCCATATTTTGGAGGGAAACGGTTTGACCGTGTCGCAGGTTGAAATAGTGAGTTTCGCTTGTGGCCCAGTTGGACATCAAGGGCGAGTCACTGTAGGTCGCGTATTCTTCAGCGATTTCCATTGCCTGATGCATTTGGCGCACGGCTTCGGCCATTGCTTCGCGGAACATTTCAAACATCTCATCATTACCTT
Source organism: Candidatus Pacebacteria bacterium CG_4_9_14_0_2_um_filter_40_15 (assembly GCA_002788675.1). Classification (GTDB taxonomy): domain Bacteria; phylum Patescibacteriota; class Microgenomatia; order UBA1400; family PJMF01; genus CG1-02-43-31. The sequence goes on along the minus strand of PFRS01000001.1, from coordinate 96,578 downwards.
CGGAAAACATTTGTTCGAACATGGGAATCTCCTTTAGCTAAAAGAAAAAATAAAATTTTTTTTGTGTATGCGCAAAAACGCGCAGTGCCAAAGGGGAAACCCTTCACACATGGCAGCTTACCATCCAGATCAGAAAAGAGCTGGACACTAAGCCACCATGAGTGAGTTTTTTACAATAATAAGTTAAAGTGCTGTATAAAAGGTGCTTCGCGCAGTCTACGTAGGTAGGTGGGCAAATGTATCTTTTAAGTTTAAAACACACAGTATCTGTGCGTTTCAGATATGAAGTATAACATACTATAACATTATTGTCAATAGTTATAGGATCGCAATATTTTTCTATATTTGAATTTCAATCAAATCAATTGACAATCTTTTTTATATACGTCATGATTACTAGAGGAAAAGAAACACTATGTTCGAAAATAAGCCATCTACAAAACATGCAAATGAAGAAATAGTTCCAAAAGCTACTGAGCTGGGTATCTCCATCGATGAATTAATAAATATGCCCGAAGAGGATGATGGAACAGTAGCTATTACTGACACGGTATCTGATGATAGTGATGATCATGATTATGAGGAGGGCGATGGAATCTTTCAAGAAGAACTTGATATTACAGGCGGAGAGTCACATCGTTCACAAGAGGCTCGTACACCAGAAGAATTCTTAGATAGAATTAGGGAATATTTACCATATGATCCCAAAGTAATTGAAGAGTTAATGGCAGAAGGATTTTCAGAGCTTGAGGCGATTGCTATTGCTGCAACCACAATGGATGGGGCTGGAGAACAAGCTGGGGGAGTATCATCAAGGCAGACAAATTGTGCATATTTACGTTATGCCGAATCTACGGGGCAATCTCTTGGGCAGCTTGAGGGTAAGGATGCGGCAGCTAACAGAATTCTGAAAGAAATTTTTGGACTTCCTGGTGATTTGCAACTTTCAAACACAGCATTAGATTGGTTGTCAAATGCAGCGCTTGCAGCAGATTCCTATAGAGCAGCAAAAAATAATGAGGGTGTTGTAGCAAAGATTTCTTTGGCAGAACTGGTAGTTAAACAAGCAGATTTACAACCTGATATTGCACTTGCTGAAAGAGTTGTGGCTGATTTGGAACAAGCAAATGTCGATTTTGAAGATATTCTTGAAGTTATGACTATGCATAAGCAACTAGTTCAAGAGTCAGAACATGAAGCACTTTTATTAAAGATGAGAGATAAACAAGCAACTTATCTTGATGTAGCAAACCGAGTGAGAGATGTATTATTACTTGATTACTCTGATAACCAGGCAAAGATTAGATCCATAGAAGAAAAACAACGTCTTGAGGCAGAACGACTTGCTCAAGAAAAAAAGTCTACCAATGGTGAAGAGCATGCTTGAAGAAGACACACGTACATCAGCGCGCTACCTTGCTCCAGCAAAAAGAACTCAAGCTGCTGGTTCAGCTACGTTTCGCTTGCCTGTTACAGGAATCACGGCACATGCTGCTAAGGCTGAGATGGGGCGTGGATTTCGGCGAGTTAAACATGAAGGAGGTCTGAACAGAGATGCAGAGATTGCATCTGGATTAGATAGGAGCAACTGGCTCAAACAAGACCCTGAAAAGCAATTAAAGTGGTTAACAAATATCCAACAAAAAAGCCTTCAAAATAGAGGGTTCATACCTCGAGAGTATTACGTTGATCTTTCTGAAGCCTATATCCACATTGCCACTGTGTATCTTGAAATTACTTCAAATGCTGATGCTAAGCGCATTTTAGACGAACTCCTCAGTGAAACTCAAAAGCGTGCTGACGAACAGTATGCTGAGAGAACTGTCCGGTTACAAGAAGCCAAAGAAGAGGCAGCAAGAATTGATGTTGCTATCATAAAAGGAAATTGGAATAAAGCCGAGAAGGCTTTGTTTCAATTAAAAAATGATAGGGATCTTACCCCGTCTGAGAAGCTTGATTTGTTGCGCGTCTACAGCCAGATAGAAGGTGAAGACGTAAATGCTGTAGTGCAGAGATATATTCAACAAATAAGAGAAACAGGAAAAGATAGTGAATTGCTTATTCCAATTGCTGAGAAAGTTGTTGAGCAGCTAAAACAAGAATATGATGATGCCCTCGAGTATGCTCAATCAAAATATCCTGGTTTATATTCAGACTGAAAAGTCTTTAGGTACCTTTTTTCTGTTTTTTCCGTTTCCACTCCCCAAGTAGCACGCCTCCCAAAATCAGTCCCAACGCAACAATCTGGCGCCATTGGACCGTATCTCCTAACACGATTACACTCAGTGGAATATAAATAATTGGCTGCAGGTACGAAAAGAGTGTGGCTTCAGAAACCTCAATGAGGTCTTGTCCCATGATGTACAGCGTTAGACCGATGACACTGCCCAAGATTCCCATATATACCGCAGCGATCTGTACTGAAGGCTGGACTAGATCGCTTGCAATTTCTTGCATCAATAGGCCTACTGAAAAGTGGCTTTCAGCCAGACTTAATACAAAAAAACTAACCAGTCCTACAATGAAACTCATACTAGCAACAAAGAATTTGGGTAGTTTTTTATAGAGTTTTTTTACGGCAATATAGTAAATGGCGATGGTGATGTTTTGGAGTATTATAAGTAGTTGTCCATAATAGGAAACGGATATCAATCGGGATTCATTAAGTGAAGTTGGAAGAAGGAGCAGTAGTGTGCCCAAAAAGGCAATGCTCAGTCCCATCCACTCATTTCTTTTTTCCTTTTCGCGGAGCAACCAAACTCCTAAGAGTACGATAAACAGGGGGCCTGTCGTGGTGATAAATGAACTTTCGAGGGCAGAAGTTCGTGCCAGTCCTTCATAGAGCAGTGCCAGTGAAACGGTGGTGCCAAGCAGTTCCAATGCCAGGATTTCGATTACATTTCTCCATGTAATTTTAATTTTCTTTAGATAGTACACTATGATAGGAATTCCAAAAAGACTGGCTATAAAGAAGCGGTAGAACAGATAGCGAAATGGAGTAGTAAAGGTAAGACTTGGTTTAACAATAACAAATGACGCGCCCCAAACACAGACATTTATGAGGAGTAATATGTACGCAAGTACGCGAGAGTTTTTTTTGTGCGTAAAGGTTAAAAAACGGGCATCTCCTTTTTTCTTTCTTTTTTTGCTCGTTTTTACTGTTTTTTCCATGTAATAAGCGTATCATAAAGTGGGTTGTACGTAACTAGAACGAAGTAGTCCACACTTTGTTTCTTTTTTAGCAGTGATCTGGTATAAGTGAGATACTAAGAAAGTAACTCCACAACCTCAACGCCAACATTATGACAAAAACTGGAACCATTCTTTCCCAAGTCCTTGATGCATTAAAAATTCCCTATAGTTTGGTAGATGCAGATGAATCGGTTATTGCCTTTAAGCCACCCGGTACTACAACTGTTCGTTATGTGATTAATACTATTATGGGCGTAAATTCTGAGAGTGATACTCGATTATGTTCAGACAAGGCATATACTTACGACTTGATCAAAGATGTAGTTGCTATGCCTGAAACTCGTAGGTATTTGGATCCTGATGGTCGGTACCCTGACTATCATGCGTTTGAGTCGCAGGCTGAAATAATTGCAGACATTAGGCAAACATTCCGGGAGATGCCACTGATTATCAAAAAGAATAGAGGGTCGATGGGTAACGGTGTGTATTTGTGTCAGAATTGGGAAGAGGTGACAGCCGCAGTTGCAGCCACATTTCGTAAAGACTTTGCTGGCTATGACTATCTGTGTATTGCCCAAACGGCACTTTCAATCCAAACAGAGTGGCGAGTCATTATGTACAAAGGAAAGCTACAGTTTATGTATGAAAAAGACATTCAAGCTGCGCAGTTTACTGGGAACCTAAGTCCACTTCACTGGGAAAATAGTACAGCAAAAATTGAAACTGATGTAGCCCTGCAGGCAGAAATCCAAGCATTTTTAGATCCTTTCTTCACTGTTTGGCAGCTCCCATACGGCGGTTTTGACGTTGTTCGTGATACCAACGGAAAGCTTTGGCAGATTGAAGTAAATAGCCATCCAGCTTTCAGCATTTTCTTAAGAGATAATGATCCCGAGCCATTACGACAATTATTTAGAACACTTGTGAAGGATATGTAAGATGCAACCCAGACCTACATTAGAAGAAGTCTTAGCTACTAATAAGAAGAAATATCTTATTTTAGATTTTGATGAAACACTTTTTAAACTTCATCTGCCCTGGGGGGAGTATCTTGATGATGTATATGAGATGTTAAAAAATTTCGATGAAGATTTTTTTAATACTCATGCAGTTAGTAATGAGAGTAACTATCAACTCATAAATAAGTTTACCCGAGAGTTTGGGTCAGAACCCCGCGACATGACGATAGCGTATGCTAAGAAATTTGAAGCAGAAAAATTGACGGGTGTTACGGAGTGTCATACACAGACAGCATTTGTAAGAGATCATGCTTCTGAATATCATTTCTTTATCTGGACGTCAAATTGTGTAGGATCTATTATGCCAATTCTTGAAAAGAACAATATGGCAGAACTGTTTGAAAAAATTGTTGGCCGGGATACTGTTACTTACTGTAAGCCAGATCCAGATGGTTTTAACCAAATAAAAGAGCATGTAATTAACAACTTAGATCCGGTTGCAACGCTTGATGATTTTATGATGATTGGCGATAGCAATTCGGATGAGGGTGCAGCATATCACTCGGATATTGATTTTTACAGAGTGCAATAATCTGCTATGATTACTGTATGGCAGGCGAAATACGATATCCAGCAGTAGCTTTAAGTCAAGAGGATGCCCCTCCTGTTGACATTAAAGCGCAGCAAGAGCATCGGCCGCATCCCCCTTTTTTGACAAGAGAACCTAAAAAACAATTAGAATCTTGTTTAGCAAAATATATTCCTGAACTTAAGAATGGGAAGAAGAGAGCCGTCCCGCTTGTCGAGGTTGGTATAGCTCCATCTAGAAACGGTATAGATTTTCCTGATGATTTTCCAAGTGTTGAGTTTTTTGATTTTGTGGCAGAGCAACAGAAAAAAGGCATAGCCGTGACTATTAAACCATATGAGCTCACTTCGGGGACTCATCTGCATGTGAGGTTTGAGGTGGTTGATAAGGCAGCTTTTGATCGAGCAACTGCAGACGGCACTCAAGCAGCAGAGAGCTCAGGGTCAAAAGAGAAGAAAATGGAGGATATTGCCGGTGGGCTTCGTCAACTTAAAGATGCAATTGCGGCTGAAAGCAAAAAATCAAGTCGTTCTCGAAAAGAAACACTTGATGCTGTTGCACAAGCACTTGAGCAAATTGTGGATGCAGCAGACGTTACAGCAATGCAAAAGGGTACTCCAGGGCAAGAAACCCCCATTATCTCTGGATATTCATTCCCTCCCAGAAAGGCAGGATCAGCAATTTCAGCATTTGATAGTGTAACTTTTCATGTACCTCTTAGAGATCCAAATGGAAATAGAGACGCTAGAGCTGCAGAACAATATCTGGCACCCACTCTCACGAAATTAATTCCTGATGCTTTACAAGATAGTGTTAGTTTTGAATATAATCAGCAGTCTCAGGACATTAGGATTACAATTCAAGTTGAACCGAAAAGTATTGATGGAATTTCCACAGATGTATTTAAGAAGAAACAAATTGAATCTCATGCCAAGGGAGAAATTCAATCATATAAAGATAGAAATAAGCAAAGACTTGAACAAAAGTCAGCTGATATGGCAGTTACCCAACTGACAAGTTGTCGGAATTTTGGCGAATTCCAGGCGGCACTTGCACAAATAGATTGGCAAAAGAACCCTCATTTAAAGTGGTGTGGTTTAATACAAAATACACTGAACTACCTCAGAGATTCTACTGTCGTTTTACAGCGTCCGAATGATATTTTGCAAGCAGTAGCATCAATTACAGCAAGTCCGGAGCATCAGTCTCAAATTGATTTCATTAAAAGCAATTTATACCAAGAAGTCAAAAACACTACGGTACGAACTATTTTTGATAAAAACACTCTTTATACAGATGATCAAGTGAGTAACATGGGGAAATGGTTGGACTATATGGAATCTGAAGCTTTTTATGCGTTACCAAACGGTGGAAGGATTGATACGTTTACTATTGCTAGAGCGAGTGGCGTAGAAGAGAAACATAAAATAGCTGACCTCTGCGCAGGGTACAAAGCGGTACTCAAAAATCCAAAAAAGTACAAAAAAGGTATGGATACCTATCCACCTATTGTCACGCGATGTCTTTCATTTGGCGCTATAAGCCAGCTCACAACTTATGTGAATAACTCAAAACGTTTTGGAATCTTCTAGTAGAGCAGCAAGTGTTGCCGTTTTTTGTTCACCTGTTTTCATATTTTTGAGTGTGACAGTTCCGTCTGAAAGTTCAGTTTCACCAATAATAATTACATAGGGAATATTTTTCTGATCCGCCACTTTAAATTGTTTGCCTAGTTTGTCGAAAGTTGGGTAGATTTCAGTAGCTATGCCGGCCTCTCGCAGTCTGGTTGCAGTTTCTAGTGAAGTCTTGAAGCTTGCTTCATCAAAAAGGGTCACGAGGACCTTACTACTCGTGTTGAGTTCTGAAGGGAGCAGTCCCAGTTGTTGCACTGCTTCAACTGTGCGGTCAAAACCAATAGCAAAACCTGTTGCTGCGATGTCGCGGCCACAGAGTTCACCAATTAAATTGTCATATCGGCCACCACCACCAACGGAGCCAGCGGTGTATTCGGGAATGCTGCCTTCAAAAATCATTCCGGTGTAGTAGTCGAGGCCTCGAGCGAGGGTAGGAGTAAAGACTAATGCGTTTTCTGGCACGCCTAGGTTTAGTGCGGCAGCAATGATTTGTTGCAGGTTCTCAGATTGTGTAGCAGAAGTGATTGCAGTTAAAACTTGAGTTGCGTCTTCAGCGCTAAGACCTTTTTGGACTAATTCTTTAGTAACATCTTCGAGTGAAAGTTTATCGAGTTTATCGACACTTTGGATAATCGAGAAGACGTCTGCCTCTGGGATAGCAAATGGTGATATGGTATCCATAAGAGTTTGACGGTCATTAATTTTTAACTGAATGGATGTGATGCCTAATTTTTTGTAGACAGAATAGTACACGGCTAACAGTTCTGCATCAACGAGTGGGCTCGAACTTTCAAAAATATCACAGTCACACTGGGTGAATTCGCGGAAGCGACCTTTTTGAGGTTTATCAGCTCTAAAGACATTTTGAATTTGGTAGCGTCGAAAGTATTTCGGGAGTTCGTTTTGGTATTGGGCAAGAACTCTGCTGGTTGGCACGGTCTGGTCATAGCGAAGGGCTACTTCGCGGTCACCACGGTCCTGGAAAGAGTAGACTAGTTTGTCTGCTTCATCACCATATTTTCCGAGGAGTAATGAAGCGTACTCTAAGGTTGGAGTTTCAAGTGGTTCGAATCCAAATGTTTGGAAGACTGTGGCAATTGTAGCCGCCACAAAATCTCTGGCCCGTTTTTCTTCGGGGAGAAAATCGCGGAATCCTTTGAGGTTTTGTACTTGCTGTTTCATACTAGGTTCTTTCTGCGTTACTGACTTAGTCTTGAGTATGTTCACCTCTTGTAGTGTATCATTTTTTTGTATTTTTTGTTTTTTCATATTTGTTTATTTTCTTAGGTACTGAATAGTTTTTTGTTTTTGGAGTAGAGGAGCAAAACAAAAAAAACTCCCGACTGGGAGTTTTGAAAGACACGACAATCACAACTCCCTAAATATGGAAGTGATGATGCTGAGCTAGTTGTTGTGTAGCTGTTTGTGTCATATGTCTTATAGTGTAGCAGTAGAGTATGAATTTGTATAGATGGGGTTGAATGTTATAGGTCATGTGATATAATATTTTCTTGTAGCAAATACGTAATAGATACGTATTTGCAAAAGGCCTATGCTTCTTCGCGGAGTCATGGCCTTTTCTTTAACAGTTTACTTTATTTTTTTGATTCTAGGTAACTAAGTGTTGCCTGGAAAAGGGGATTACGTTGAAAAGATTATTTGTGTTACTTATGGTATGTTTGGGCCTTTTAGTGGCCACCTCGTCATCGTTAACAGAGGATGTGTCGGCTGCACCAGTGCAGTACGACCAGTTTTTTGAAACGCAGCCTTTTGGGGCTACGAGTAGTGAGACGACGGACTCGATAGGCTTTTCGTTCAACGGTGGAACCTATGTCCTCGAGTCAGCTGCGAATGCAGCTGTGACTCTCTATTCGGTAGAGCCTTGGGGAGAGTTTGTTCCTATTGCTGCGTATGGAGATTCGGCAAGCCAGACCCAAGAGCTTGCTCTTGGGAATTTTAATGGTGATGTTTATATTGACTTCGTGGCATGTAATGCCACGGGTCAGAATACGTTGTGGAAGGGTACATCAGATGGAACTTTCATCTTTGGTACCTCTTTTGGTACTGCGGGGATGAGTTGTTCTGGCATTGCTGCTGCCCAGATTGACGGCCAAACTTTTGATGATTTGGTCATTGCGAATAGCAATGGCCAGTTGGAAGTTTGGGAATCTTTAAATGGGCAATTTGTGTTAGCAAACAGTTTTGGCGACGTTGGTTTTAATGACGTTGCAATCTTGAATGTTGATACAGATGCGAATCTTGATCTGTTTGCCGTTGGGGAGACAGTTCCTGACCAAGTCTGGTTGGGTGACGGATCTGGTGTTTTTGCACTGGATGCATCACAAGAGCTAAGTCTTCAAGGAGGTCTTCGGATCGACTATGGGGATGTAGATGCAGACGGCGACTCGGATATTTTTGTAGCTGCACCAATCAGTCGTGGATATAATAATCTGGATGGCCTGTTGGCCGCATATATCGGATTATTAAATTTTTCGGCTAAAGACGTGCTTGTGGCGCCAATAGATGGCGAAACAGGTTCTGATCTGCTATGGGTTGGGCCAGATGGTACACGTTACTTTTCTGGGCAACCTTTTACATGGTGGAACGACCAGTTTGTGACAACTGGCGGGACATCTGTAACGGCCGTTGATCTAGATGGTGATGGTGATTTAGATGTCATTATTGGTATGAATGGGACCAATAAAACCTTTCGGGGTGGACCCATTCGGTCAACTATTTCCTTGCAACAGAGTCAATTTGATTTTGAATCTGTAATGGGGGCTACTGATTCTGCAATTATGAATTTTGTTTTTGGCGGAAATGGCCGAAAACAATTTTGTATGGCAGTGGATGTTGATTGGTTGAGCATTGATGGCTCCACTTGTCAGGATTTGCATCCTGATATGATTGGGTCGTCATTTTGGCTTGATGCCGACTCATCTCTATTGCCAGGTCCTGGAGAGTACTCAGCCACTCTAAAAATCACTTCGAATGACCCACAAAACGCATCATTTGAAGTGCCGATCACCTATACGGTGCTTGGGGCTGAGTTGGAGATTACTCCAACGAATATTTCAGCTGCTGCAAATCAAGGGAATGGGAATACAGTTTCTGAAGCAGTTACGGTCACCAATATTGGTGCCGCTGCGGTAACAGTTCAGCTGGCAGAGCAGACGAATAGCGGTTGGATAAAACTGCCAACCGTGGCGTCAAAACGATTGCTGCCTGGCGAGGTTCATGTTTTTCTTGTTGAACTCGATCCCAACCTGGCTGAAGTTGGGTTGAATCAGTCCAACTTGGTTGTCATACCAGATTTGTCTTATGTGACGGGGGCATCTATTCCTGTCACTTTCACAGTTGGCGAAAAGGTTGAATGGCTAGTCTTTTTACCGGTGATTATAAAGTAAAGTAAACTGAATACTGGTGGGGCCGCGCGCAGCGCGGCCCCACCAAAACACCTCAAAAGTAGTGCACTTTCGCACGCACTGCAAAAACAAGGTTAACACGATCACAAGCGTGTATTTTTTTGTGCTAGGATGCGGGTATGCAAAAAACTTTAATCGATAAACTTGCATTCATTTATGTGCAGGACCACAAAGTATTAGTCACGCTTAGCAAAGGTAAAGATACTTGGTATATTCCCGGGGGAAAACGAGAAGAAGGAGAGTCGGACACAGAAGCGCTGGTGCGCGAAGTCTACGAAGAACTCTCAGTGCCACTTAAAGAAGATACCATCGATTTTTATGGTGTGTTTGAGGCTCAGGCACACGGAAAACCGGCTGGCACCATGGTTCGTATGACGTGTTACACCGCTCAGTTTGAAGGGGAACTGGTTCCTTCATCAGAAATTGTGGAGCTTGATTTTTTTGAGTACGCTCAAAAAGAAAAAACATCACATGTTGATTACCTCATCTTTGATGATTTGTATCAAAAAGGATGGATTTCATAATGTTAAAACCAAAGAAAACAATTGTAGATGAAATGATGGCTGAAGTTGTCGCATTCCGTGAAGATCGAGAGTGGCGCCAGTATCATAGCCCAAAAGATTTAGCTTTAGGCATGATTATTGAGGCAAGTGAGTTGGCTGAGCATTTTCAATACTGGCAAGGCGAAGAGTTAACTGAAAATGTGAAAAAATTCAAAACAGAAATTGGAGAAGAACTTTCTGACGTCCTGTATTGGGTGCTTTTAACAGCGCATGACATGGATGTGGATTTAGTAGCAGCGTTTAAAGATAAAATGAAAAAAAATGCAGTTAAGTATCCTGCCAAAGCAGGTGTTGGCAAAGGTTTTAAACGTATTGAAGATAAAGAAAGAGGTGCAGCATGACATTACGTGTGATTGATGCGAGCGGCTACATGCCACCAGATTTTGAAGAAAAAGATTCACTTTTGCCTTTCGAACCACTTGCAGATACAGAACTTGAGTATGCTTTTCATGATGCCCATCGAAATGCGCTGTATGACCAAGACGGAGTGAAGATTGATTCTCCTGAAAGAGAGTTGCTCGAAAAAGCAGTTGTACAGGCAGTGCTCGAAGATAGAGCAGATAGTATCAGATTGTGGAGCTTACTTAATGTATCAGACGATACAGACTATATTGATACGCTTGAAAAAAAATACACTGTTGAGTTATCGCTGCTCAGGATAACAGATCAGATTTTTAAATTGACGTACCTATTTTATGGTGCTAACCGCTTAGATACTAAGGATCTAGAAAATCAAAGTAACATAATTGAGTATGCTGTGAAGGCATCAGAGTTAGCAAAAAGTTTAGCTGAAGTGGAGTTAGTTGCTACACACCTTACTTCAACTGACGGAAATGCAACTCTTATTCGAGGTAGTCAAGCACTGCTAGCTAGCAGTGGATATCAGGATTACCTGGGAAGAGGTGTCTATCTAGGGATCTTAGGTTCATTCAGAAATTGGAAACAGGGGGGAGCATCAGATACCGACACTAACAAAAGGTTATTTCGCTGCAAGATCGCACTTAAAGATACGTTGCCATTTATTTGTTCTGCCTCACGAACTGATGATGCAGAGGCAATGGTAAACATTCCTGTTGAAGCATTAGATATTCATGCAGGAACAGATGCAGTTGCAAAACCAGAAGGCATATGGGATTACGATTATGAACAAGAAAACTTAGCTGATATTCAGGAAATAGCTCCGTGGAAAATACAGGTGCTAGAAAAAATACTCAAAGCTTCTGCTCGTATTGAAACTGTGGATAGGTATCCCGCAGTTATTCTTGACACTGAGGAGCCACCAATTGTTTGGTTAAGCGTGATTAAGATACTTAAGATTGCACGCTGTTTTACACCAGAGTCATACAAACAGTACTTACTTAAAAACAAACAGTTTTAGTCAATAATTAAGGTATTTTCGTATCGATACCCAAACTTTCCTGGTAGGTAGATCCCAGGCTCGATAGTAATTGCCATGTTTGGTTGAATTTTTTCTGTGTTTCGCCAATTCAGTGATGGCTGCTCGTGAATTTCTAAACCTAATCCATGGCCCGTGGTATGTATAAACTCATCTCCATATCCAGCTTTTTTAATTACCTCGCGAGCTGCTTCATCAACTTCTCGAGCAGTGACAGGTTGATCTGAGGCAATCGCTTCAGCAGCTGTATAGGCAGCATGCACAACATCTTTAATTTCTGTAAATGTGCTATCTGGATTTGGACCAAACCAAAATGTTCGAGTCATGTCGGAACAGTAGTTCTGAACGCGGGCACCCATGTCGATAAGAACTGCTGTGTTTAATGTGAGTGGCGTGTCTGTTGGCTGATGATGTGGTAATGCTGAGTGTTCGCCGAAGGCAACAATAAAAGGGAATGCTGGAGTGATATCGCCACCAAGTTCAATCATTTTTGTATAGAGTTTTTGTGCAAGCTGACGTTCGGTTACGCCTTCAACAAATTGCGATTGTATCCAGTCAAACATGTCAGTAGTTATCTGAGTGGCATGTGTAATGTACGTTTGTTCTGTGGCATCCTTGAGCATTCTTTGCTGGACAATGGCTTCACGGTTGAGTGAGGTAATGGTGAAGCTGGCATTTTTTTCCAATGCAAGATATTCAGCATGCATAAGATGTTCGAAATCACAGCACAGTTCAGAAAATGGGTGCAGTGCTTGAATTTCCTGTAAGTGCCCAGCAAGTTGTGAAGTAAATGCTCCAGGTCGAGTGGTTACATGGGGGAATACTGTGGTAATTGGTGAAAATCCGGCGTGGATGAGGAAAGCTTCAGTTGCAGTAAGTACAAGGTAGGCTTCGCGTTCAGTAGAAACTAGACAGTCAAAACCAGTGTAATATCTAATATCTTCTGGCTGACACAGTAACCAAGCGGTTTCAGGAGGAATGTGTGCTTGAAGCACAGCTGTTCGGGGAGAAGTGTTACCTGAGATCATCGAGTGAAGCAACTGATCTAAGTGTTACTACGTCAAAGTCTTCTGTTTCGTCAGTGGTTGTTGCTGATATTAAAACTGTGACATCTTCCTCGAAGTCTGAGATGCTTACTTCTTCACCAGAAACGTCTTCGACAGAGCTGGATTTAGTAAACACAAAAGTTCGTTCTTCACCGGTAGCTCTATCAAGTATTGTTACTTTTTTAGAAGTAATTTCTTTTATCATGCCAAGTAACACCAATTGGGTATCAGGTCGGGGAGAGTTGCTGGATACATTGACCACCTTTGGATCAAAATCTTCACCATCCTTGTATCCCAATAAGGTTACCCAATTGCCAACGGCAATGTCATTTAATTTAATCGCTGTTTTGTCTTTGGTGATTAAAACTGTTGTATCATCAATAACCAAAATAGTTGTCCCTTGTTTGTTTTTGATTGTGAGCGCGTCGTCGTTAATTCGTTGCACTTCACCAACAATTCCATGGTGATTGTCAAACATATTTTTGAGGACACCTTGCACGCGGCCCGCATCTAAATATTTTTTAACTTGCTCGATGCCTTTTTCGGCTGTGTCTTCAAGTGATTCAGTTGTTTCTTCTATTACTTCTGTGGGATCAGGTTGCAATTCTACTGCTAGTTCATCTGTGGTTACTGCGAGTTCTGCAACACTTGCTTGAGCCGTTAGATCTTTAGAGAAGTACACTAAAGCCACTATTCCTGTTACAAGTAAGAGAAATGAAAGAGTAAGTCTTGAGTATGTTTTTACTGTCATAATTAAGTTGTTATTGTTCTTCAACGGTGGTATCGGTTGTTGTTTCTGCAGACTCAGTAGCTTCAGGATTTTCTAATGTGTCGAGTGCATCACTCACGATAACAATACGTTCGTCTGTGGCTGTAGTGCCATCATTTTTGACAACGTGTACTGTTATATAGTTTACGCCATCTTCTAGATCAACTTCAAAACTAAAATTTCCAGTATCATCCGAGGTTGAGATAGAGTCGTCATCATTTACAAACAAGACAACATAGGCATTTTCAGTTGTAGTTCCAGTGACTGTTATGGTTGATTCTGATTGCACTTTGCCGTGTTCAGGATTATGAATAGCAATGAGTGCTGGGGTCGCGGTAGTTGTAGGACTAGCGTCAGTTGCTTGTTCCAGATCGGTTACTTGTGGTGTGGCAATTGAGCTCTTAACTCGATACACACCGTAGGTTATGAACAACCCCATTCCAAGTCCGATTAATATAGCTAGAATAACTTCTTTTTTCATTAGGCTTGAGTATTATACAGTATCACCTCGAAAAGTATATCTTAGGTGCACAAAGTAGCTTCCTTTCTATTGTAACGCATTTGCATGTAGAAATCAGACTACACTTTGCCAACAAAAATAGACACTTCTAGTGAGCCCAGTATTTGACGGAATGTAATTCTCATTGTACAGTGCAGATACTATGATTATTACGTACCACGGACACTCAACATTTAAATTTAAAGGTAAAAAAGGCACAGTTGTGACTGATCCGTTTGAGGACTATGTTGGTTTTAGCATGCCACGGCTGAGCGCTGATGTTGTTACGGTTTCTCATGATCATGAGGATCACAATGCTGCCTACAAGATCGCAGCATCAAGTAGAAGACGCACTCCATTTGTGATTACTAAACCAGGTGAGTATGAAGTTGGTGGTATTTCAGTATTTGGCACTTCAGCTTGGCACGATAACAGCCAAGGTGCAGAACGAGGTAAAAACACTATTTTTACCGCTCTAGTAGATGGGGTTAGGATTTGTCATCTTGGTGATCTCGGGCATGAATTAAGTCAAAAACAAATTGATTCAATTGGTCCCGTTGATGTCCTTCTTGTTCCAGTTGGCGGTGTTTTTACGGTCGATCCAATAAATGCAATCAAAGCAATACGAGCACTTGAACCAGGCATCGCCATTCCAATGCATTATAAAACCGATCGTCACGATCCAAAAGTTTTTGGTGATATGAAAACGCTCGAGGATTTCTTAAAAGAGTATGGTGTTGATCCTACTCCAATGGCAAAGTTAGATATTGAAGTAGGTTCAATTCCAGAAGAAACAGAAATTATTGTATTACTCGAACAGTAACACTGAATAGCATCAGTTACTTTTCTTATCGCAGTTAAAGTACTAACAGAAGCAGCAACACGTCATGGCACACGAGGGCAGAGTACCACCACATAATATAGACGCTGAGAAATCAGTGCTTGGAGCAGTACTTGTCGACCCGGATGCCATTATAAATGTTGCCGACAAAGTCGTTCCCGAAAGTTTTTACGTCCCCGCTCATCAAGTTATTTATGAAGCGATGGAGCATCTCTATGAGAAGCGCCAACCAATTGATGTAGTTACTCTAACAAGTGAACTCAAAAAAATGAAAAAACTCCAGGCAGCTGGAGGCACGGCTGGTGTAGCTGAACTTTCAAACCTCCAATCGAGTGCCGCAAATGCGGTTCACTATGCCAAACTTGTTGCCGATGCCTACATTAAACGTCGTTTAATAACCATGGGTGGGGAAGTCACTCAGGCTGCTTTTGATGAGTCAAAAGATGTGATCGATATTATGGATATTGCCGAACAGCGCGTATTCGCATTGTCTCAACAACAAAATACCAAAGCTTTTTTGCCTATTAAAGATACGTTGGTTGAAAGTTTTGAGCGTATCGACATGCTCCAACGTTCTGGCGAAGATATCCGCGGCGTACCAACGGGTTTTGCCGACCTCGATAACTGTTTAAATGGTTTTGGAAAATCAAATCTAATTATTTTAGCTGCTCGTCCGGGTATGGGAAAGACTGCTTTTACTCTTAATATGGCTCAACACATTAGCGTGGTAGCCAAGAAATCAGTGGGCATTTTCTCGCTTGAAATGAGTAGAGAAGAATTGGTTGATCGTCTTTTGGTCGGACAGGCAGACATCGATGCTTGGCGTTTGAAGTCTGGTCGCCTTGATCAACAAGACTTCTTAAAGCTATCGGACGCAATGGGCGTTTTGGCTGATGCAAAGATCTTTATTGATGATACACCGGGCCTGAGTATTTTTGAAATCAGGACTCGCGCTCGCCGTCTTATGACTGAGCATAACATAGACATTTTATTTGTAGACTATATGCAGCTTGCACATGGTCGTACCCGAGATAATCGTGTGCAAGAAGTTGCTGAAATTTCTCAGGGACTGAAAAACCTTGCGCGTGAACTTAAAATTCCAGTGGTCGCACTCTCACAGCTGTCTCGTGCTATCGAAAGCCGTGGGGAAAAAGTACCACAGTTGTCTGACCTACGTGAATCTGGATCTATTGAGCAGGATGCTGACGCAGTTATGTTCTTGTACCGCAAAGACGACGATATCCGCGAATCGGTAAATCTAAAAATTGCCAAGCACCGTCATGGTGGTTTGGCAGATATTGATCTCTACTTCCGGGGTGATCGTATCAAGTTTTATGGTATGGAAACACGACGACAAGAGGGGTAGTATTTGTGCCGCTCTCAGCAACTCAACTAAAAAAATGGAAACTCCTTTCAAAAGAGGATGTTTCCCCAAGTTCTCATTTACCTGTTGAAAAACGGGTCTACGAACTACCCGATGGTAGTACTATCGATGATTTTTACGTTGCCACTATCCCAGATAGTGTCCACGTGGTCCCAGTCACGTCAGAAGGCACCGTCGTAATGGTACGAATGTACAAGCAAGGAGCTGATGACTTCATTATTCAGTTCCCAGCAGGGCGATTTGAGGTAGATAAGCACGGAACCCGTGAGAAGGCAGCTGTTGCCGAGCTAGCCGAAGAAACGGGTATTCATGTCTCTGAAGAAGATTTAATTAAACTTGGTGCGTTTCCCATCATGACGACCAAGGGAACTGAGAAATTTATCACTTATTTAGTTTCTGACATTGAGCTGGCTGAATCTGGTGCACAGAACTTAGATCCTAATGAGGAAATCGAGATTTTGGAGCTTACTCCAGACGAAATTGATGAGTTAATTTGCACTGATGGCATTGTAGACACCACCGCCATTACCAACTGGGCTGTGGTACGACTAAAACACCCAGAATTATTTTAATTTTTTGTGGGCAGTTCAAACGAAAATTTAGGCAACGCGACTATAGCCGAACAGCAGGTACATGAGTACTCCAGAGAGTACTAGGAACATGAGGAGAAATCCGAGGTTCGACTTTAAACTTGTTTGCGCTTTATCAGGATCCGCTTTATCTAAGCTGACCATAATCACAATTGCAATAATGAACCACAGAACGCCTCTTGCCACCACAGACCAGATACTGTTGACTGAAAAGACCGCTAAATAGATCTGTTCTAAGACTTCCATCCTTCCAATATGCAACATTTACGCCTAAAAAGCAAGTTTTGGGCGTTATTTTTTCTTTTACACCAGGCTAAATAGTCCTATAAAAATTGACAAAAAGTCGAGCAAATGGTAGAATTTAGGGTAGAAAAACAACGCCTTTTGACCCTTTTCAGGTTGGCTGGGCGTTTTGTTCGTTAATGTTGAAATTTTTTTAATCTAGTTCAAGTCAAAGAGGAGGCTCTCATGACTACAGGTATTGAAAATGTTACGGTTTTCGCACATAGCAGTTGCACTTAGATCCTTGTTACTTTTTTCTGAAAAGTAATAGTAATCTAAGCACTTCGCATTCAAGAACAAGCTTCATGTGTGTGGTAACTTAGAACGATCTTTAACAAGTTATTTTATATTTAGTGGATGCGCACGCTCTGCCTATTTTTGTTAGGTAGATAGGGCGTGCGCATTCAAAGAAACTTTAGAAGAGTGCGCCTCATATCACATTTGAGGTACTGTTGAAATGAAAAATTGGAAAATGTTTTTTCTATTGGTAATTGTTGTATTCGTAATGGCTGCTTGCAGCCAAACTACGTCAGACATAGTGCATCAGACTGCGACTTCTGGAGAATTTCAAGAAGCGCCTACGCCGGCTGTTACACCTGCTGCTCAAACTGTTCTGGCAACAAGCACAGCGGTCCCCACGATTGGGGTCACTCAAGCACCCGCGGCACAAACGCCAGTGCCAACCGTAACTTCTGAACCAGAAGTGGAAGTTACTGATGAAGAATTGCTGGTTAAACCCGGCATGCCTGAGTTCGTAACTGATGCAGAAGTTTGTGGCGGTGCAAATTTTGAGTATTCGATTTACGTTGGAAAAGAAGATACCCCGTTCACGACGGTGTCCTATTTACCAGCGTTTGATAATTTTTATGATATGGTTATTTATTTCGTTCCTGGTCAAGACCCTAATATGCATTTTATGGCATGGCAGGGTGGCGACTGGCAGTATTCAAATTCGAACCGCACGTATATTGTGGTTCGATTTGATCGGGCAAACAATTGTTCTGAATCTGAACTATTGGCATGGGCCGAGTCTCATCTAGACGATGCTGCTGTTTGGGCCGCCAGTTTTACTGAGTGGCACACGCGAGCGTTGTCGAATGATGACCAAGCACTTGCTGATCAGGCCGATTTGGCACAAGTAGATGATCAGGTGCAATGTCAGTTTGATCAAAACCCGAATGCCTTTATCATTAAAGGTAACGGAAGCGGCCACTTAAACATTGTAGTCACGAATCCGATTTTCGGTGAAGTGACAATAGAGAGCAGTGATCAAGATATCACTGTGTCAGACGGATACACCGTCGTAGACGGCTGTTATCGGCGTGAGTTTACGACTGATTATAGCGGTCCTATGGCACTATTTGTGAATTCAGCAGATGGACAACGTCTGACGAATCACAATTTTTTCGTACCGTTTAATGACTGGGGCAATCAATACGACGCCCCGTAGTTAAACAAATACAACTAAATACATAACTTGAAAAAGAAGAGCCGATCCACCGTGATCGGCTCTTTTGCGTCTACAACCTTTCATTCAGAAAGACAGGAGAGATTTTTCAATCTGCTAAACCCAAAAAATTTGATACAATAGCAGTCTGATACATCCTTGTTTCAGAACATAGATGAATACATCGACACGCCGAGGTGGCGGAACCGGTAGACGCGTGGGTCTCAAAAACCCATGAGGGCAACCTCGTGAGGGTTCGATTCCCTCTCTCGGCACAAAAAAATACAACAGCAACAATCTGTTGTATTTTTTTGCATTTTTCTCTAATGATATAATGCCTTCAATTACTTGCTTGATAGATGGGCACTTTTACGCCTTTTCAAGCGGGTATGACTTTTAACATTTTTTATTTTTTCACCATATTCATTCCCCAAGGGGAAGGAGGTTGTAAACCATGCAAATTGTTCATTTAAAAACAAACTTTTGGGGTTACCCAACCTTAAAAAGTTGGGCGCCAGTTGCACATAACGGTGCCATGAAAGGTATGGCAGTTCAGTTAGGTCGTCCTGTTGGAGGTAACTATCCGCTCAGTCTCTGGATTGATATCCGTGAGGATGGTCCAGAAGTCGTGTGGGACTGGAAACGCAATTGGCTGCGTCCGTTTATTCGAGATGCAGAACCAAAAACTTTTGGTACTGTTTCAGATGTGCTTGCTCTCGTTCGCAGAAGTGATGAAGATTTTGCTTCTGATGCAATCTTGTTGCTAATAGACCTGCACTCCGGAAAGAAACCGCACCAGAACCTGGCAGATGAATCAAAAGGAGGCTTTTTAGCAGCTATGAATCATGAGTTATCTAAAGTATATTCTATAACTCAGCAAGACCACTACCCGGTGGGGATGATTGTCATATACCCTGGCTACCAAGCTTGGGTGCGAGCAGAAGCACTACAAGCAACACACACCTTAGTGTATCCTTCAGCAGAACGAGGGGTGTATCTCACCCCAAATAATCCAGTAATGGCCAGTGGCCCCTCGGTAGCAGGCCACTACCACGGGTATGGATGGTCATCAGCAGTTGCTGCAATTACACGCCAGCAGACTGAAGAAGACATCGGTCCGTTCAAAATATAGAATAAAAAATGTATCAGGCCCCAGGCATCACAGCATTGGGGCTGTTTTTTTAGATAGGTCTAAAAACGAGCCAAAGAATGACGAGAACCGTTAAAACTTGTGGTAACAGTCCAACAAACTTGTTATGTGTGGAGTTGTGGAATAACCCATGAAACTCATTTAAAGGTTTTAAAAAGAATGGTTCCCACTTCAGAAAATTACGCGGTGCTTCAATGAAATCAGGCATAATGCCCATGAGGGCTCCAGCCCAAATGTGGTATTGGATTTCAGTTTTTCCGTATTGAAAGACAAAGTAAATCAGGGCAAAAGTTACCACTAATTCACAGAGTTCAAGCAAAATAGCAGTGCTTTTTTTGCGCTTTCCTGTTGAAAGTCCGGTGCCAAAATCCCAATGCGGAATCCAATCTTGCAGGTAATGCAAACCAAAAGCACCAGGCACGTAGTAGACTGGTGAAGGAAATTGACTGGCAACAAATGCTCCGGTGAGCGCGTGTGGTATCGACAACATACCGTCTAAGTATACCGCATTTTGATACTTTCTGTATGGGCTAGCGCAAAGGTGGCAAAGGTGCGGTATAATACCAGTATGTTTCCGGAACTGTTTTCAATTGGTTCATTTTCATTACGCACGCTGAGTGTGATCTTATTGGTAGCTTTTTTCTTTGGGGCGTTCGTTTTATGGAGAAAATCGCGTGAGGAACATTACCCTGAAGATCAGGTGTTTGATATGTTTTTAGTTTCTTCACTTTTGGGAGCAATTGGTGCTCGAGTGGGGTATATCATGTTTAACTTTAATCAGTTTGGACTTGCTCCGCTTAAGTGGTTTGATATGATCTCAAACGCTGGTTTTAGCGGAATTATCGGTATTTTTATCGCGGGTGTATATATCTATAAATATGCAAAGAAAAAGAAATGGGACAGTTTTGAAATTATTGATTTTTGGATGATCGCGGTGGCTCTCATGCTCAGTTTAATTTATTTGGGTCAGTTCTTGGATGGCAGTGGAGCAGGATATCCAACCAGTCTGCCAATGGGAGTGCAGTTCCCAGGGCTTTTTGAACCGGTGCATCCAGTGCAGCTCTATCAAGCAGTTTTCTTTATTATTTTGTTTAGGTATGTATCTTGGGTTGAACTCGAGTATCGAAATTTTCAGTGGTATCGCTCTGGTAAAAAATCGGCTCAGACTGGGTTCTTATTGTCGGTGAGTTTGATATCGAGTGGCTTCTTCTTTTTTGTACTGTCCTTCTTTAAACCAGCAATCATTGAGCTTTGGGGTACCAATGTTGACCAAATTTTGTCACTTATCATGTTTATTGTTGGAACACTGCTAATGTACCACAGATCTGGACGTCCACTTCCTTTCACCCGAGAAAAGAAAAAACAAAAAAAACTGGTGCGCCGCCTAAAACAGAGTAGTGAGAAATAGTGCAGATCATGAAACAGATCACTCCCGAAAGAACTCTTTTGATTTCGTTACTGTTGACCTTTGGGTTTGACCAACTCACTAAGGACGGGGCACATATATTTGGATTTGTAACTCACTACAACACTGGAGTTTCATTAAATGCGTTGGCTCAGTTTCCTTCAGAGCTCCTCACTGGTGGAACTCTCCTTATTTTAGTAGCACTTTGGTATGCTTTTGCACCCCTGTGGAAAGAAAAGCCTGTCTTATCAGGACTATTTTTTGGAGCCGGACTCTCAAATATTTTAGATCGTGCCTGGTATGGCGCAGTGCGCGACTGGCTTCCTGTTCCAGGAACAGCAATTACAAATAACCTTGCGGATTGGCTGATATTTGGAGTACTTTTCTTCTTTGGACTCAGCGTATTGAAGGAAAAAAATGTCAGCTAAAATTACCATTGTCTACCAAGATCAAGACTTACTCATACTCAATAAGCCCGCTGGAGTTGTGGTTAATCGAGCCCAAACGGTGGTTACCGAAACAATTCAAGATTGGATTGAGAAAAATGTGCCTGAAGTTGCACAGAAAAACTATCCAGACAATTGGCAGCAGCTTTTGCCTGTAGATTTTACTGATGCATTCGGAACTCCAGAATCAATTTTTGAAGCTCGCACCGGAATAGCACATCGCCTTGATAAAAATACCAGTGGCATCTTTGTGTGTGCCAAGCACCCAGGGGCACTTTTGTCTTTACTGGCGCAATTCCGCCAACGCACCGTTCAAAAACGCTACACTTGTTTAACGCATGGCAAGTTTGCTATGCCTGAAGGTGAAGTAAATGTGCCGATTGGTAGGCGGAGTTCAGATAGAAAACTTTTTGCCGTTGTTTCTGATGGCAGACCATCACTTACCAAGTATCAAGTTCAGCAGTACTATCCGACTTTCAATGAAGCAGCATACAGCCAAACTACTGGAATAAAAAAACCAAGACTCAGCATGTACCAAGGTTTTTCTTTAGTGCACTGTTGGCCAAAAACGGGCAGAACGCACCAAATTCGTGTGCACATGGCCCATTTGCAGCATCCGTTGGTGGGAGACGAAAAATATGTAGGTAAAAAACGAGCCCGCGTTGATGTGGGCTGGTGTCCTCGACAATTTTTACATGCTTCCCAGATTGAGCTGACCCATCCTCGCACGCTTAAACGCGTTACTTTTGAGGCGCCATTGGCAGAAGATCTTCAATCTGCACTTGAGTTTGTTTCCGCAAATAAGTAGCATACAGATAGTATGCATCCATCACTCACACTTCACACATTTGAAAACGATTCGATTTCGTATGTTGCTCCCACCTGGGAAGAACTGCACGCACTTGCGTTTGAAATGGCGCAGCAGATTCGTGCATCTGATCACTCGTTTGATCGAGTAGTAACCCTTGCTAAGGGAGGCTGGCCAATGAGTAGATCTTTGGCTGATTTTCTTGAAGTCTCGGAAGTGCAAAGTTTGGGTCTTTCTTTCTACAAAGGGGTGAATGAACGCAAAGCAAAGCCGACTGTCTATCAGGATCTTCCCGTGAATATCATGGGAGAGCACATTTTGTTGTTTGATGACGTGGCAGATACGGGTGAATCTTTGCTGTTTGCAACTGAGTACCTGAAAGAAAGAGGAGCGGCAAGTGTCACCACAGCTACGGTCTTCTATAAAGAACGCTCCCAAATCGTGCCAGATTTCTTTTCAGCTCAAGTAGCAGAGTGGATTATTTTTCCCTACGAGTTGGTTGAATCTCTGAAGGACATCGGTACCAGATGGCTAACAGACAGCATTTCTCCAGATGAAGTTATCTCAAGATTCATAACGCTGCAGTTCCCTGAAAATCAGGTCCGCTACTTTGTTGAGACAGCTTTATTAGTTGAATAGCTATCAAGACGAAAATTGGGGCTTGAGCTTCTTTTTTTAAAGTATAAAATACATATTCATAACATATTAGCGTTGCGAGGACATCCTGTTTTCGCTCCCAAGTAACGATTTATCTCGAGAGCAGCAGCTTTCAAGATAGAAGAGACCAAGTTGAGTCGAAAACTACAGAGGTGTTCTTTTTTTATTCAAAATTCGTTGTTTAATTATTATAATCAACAAATATTAACATCTGCTAATAAAATGTTATCAGTCTTTAATAATATATTGTCGGTCTAAATGAGTTATATAGCCAAGAGTAAAGCCAATTACTCAAATTGCTATAAGACTCTCGAGGAAATTGCTAGTTGCAATTATATCCAATATATATTATTATGAGACTGTATCAAATAAAACTGATACTGGAATAGCGAACTGGCACACTAGGTCACCATTCGCTCCCAAGTAACAAAAGGCGACGGGTTTTCCCTCAGAGAAACCTTCCGCCCGGGAAACCAAGTAGAGCAGAGTGTTGAAGTAGGTGCTTTTTTTATTATCCACTTCACCATTCTCCTCAGACAAAGAACACACACTATGTCGAGCGAACAAGATACATCATATGCAGCACAATACCGACTTGGCCAACAGGGCCCGGATTTGAGTAGTGGCGTTCCTGTGTATCCTGATGAGCGCCTGACATCACATATATCTTTACCTGAAAAAATACTTCCACATCTTGAGGGAGTAACTCCTGCCTTTATTTCTCCTACTGGAGAGATGGTTATGTATGACGACAGCAGTATGGCTGTTGAATATCAGAAAGTTCTTGATGCCTTACTTAATCCAGAGAGGCTCATAGATGAATCTGAGTCACAATTTGTTGCTCGACAGAACAAAGGAAAACTCATACAGGAGACCATGACGGCAACCAATGAGACAGAAGAAGGGAAACTACGACTTGATGCTGATTTTAAGCAAATCTCAAGAGCTCTAGCAGTGTTAATGGATACAGTCCAGCAAATTGCAGATGGTCGAGATTTTTACTTTGATGTTCCATATCGTGAAGGCCAAACCAAAGAGGAACGTAGAATTATTTTCAGAGATCAAGTGCGAGATCAGTTGTATGGAAATAGAGCAATCTACTTTCCTAAGGCTATGTTGGCTCTATCAGACGCCGAAATGGGTGGCCTTGTGACCGCACAGCACGGTGGACGTGATCCTCTTGAACATATCTGTGAAGCCATGGCAAGTATGGCCGTTAGTATAGGGCTCTATCAAAAAGAGAGTGATACTTATACACGAATTGACGTCGACTTGATTGCTATGCAGCTGAGTGCAATCATGTTGCACGACTTTGGTAAGCTCCACAATCCTCAAGATCCAACACATGCAGTAGGCTCAGTTTTTTGGGCAGAGAACTGGATTCACGGTATCTCATCAAAATTAGTTTCGTTTAAGGATCCCGACATGCTGGTTCATTTACCTCCAGAAGTTCGCGAGGAAATAATTATTTCACAGGCAAAGAAATCTGATGAAGCTGCATTTTTTCTTAAATTTCTGATTAAATATCATGATTTAGCAGGATTTATTAGTACTGGCAAGTTAACCTCTCAACAAGCTTTGGAATGGTTTACTCGTGAAAAGTACATTCCAAGTAGAAAAGCTATGCACGCTCTCAGAGCAATTCAAGAAGCTGATATGGATGCTATTCCTAAGATGAAAGCTATCTTTAAGGAAGAAAATAGATTACATTTGAGTGAACTTATGGAGCGATTGGATACATTTAAGGAAAGGATGGGGCTCGTTGATGATGCATTTATTGCAACAGATAGTGTTATTCTCCCAGGCGAGGCAGGACAAGTTGACTTTTTACTCAGACAAGCGATACTCCTGAATAGCTTACAAAAGAATGATGAATAATGCATTTTTAGCTAGGTATGTTATACTTTCATCAGAATGACACATACTCAAATGGAGGCTGCCCATGATTAAGTCGGCCAACACATTCCAGATTCAATTTTCAACTCTTTAAGAGTTTTTCCCTAGTGTACAGGCGCCACAAACGATGGCGTCATTTTTATAGTGTAAAATACAGTGGCGTAGTGCCACAGTGATACCTACTTAGTCCCAAAACGGGAGAAACGGAATAAGATGCAAAATAAGTCACCACAGAGAGATGAAATAGTTAGTTTAATTACTCAGGAAGAGGATCGTCAAATTAAGATGATTGGATTAATTCCTTCGGAGAACGCTGTTTCGCCAGAAGTTTCGGAGGTTTTGTCCTCCTGTTTATCGAATAAATATGCCGAAGGTTACCCTGGAAAGCGCTATTACGAAGGTAACCAAATTATCGACAAGGTCGAAAACCTGGCTCGTGATCGAGTTAAAGAGTTATTTAGTGTTCCGTATGTAAATGTGCAGCCCTATTCTGGTTCGCCGGCAAACTTGGCTATTTATTTTGCGCTGATGCAGCCTGGAGATACACTTTTGGGACTTAAATTGGCAAATGGGGGACACTTAACTCACGGCCATCCAAAGGTGACGGGGTCTGGTACTTTCTACAACTCTGTTCAGTATGGTGTTCTGGCCGATGCACGGATAGATTTTGACGAAGTTCGCGAGTTAGCACACAAGCACAAACCAAAAGTGATCGTGGCCGGAAATACGGCCTATCCGTTTGAATTAGACTTCAAGAAGTTTCGCGCTATTGCCGATGAGGTTGACGCCTGGCTTGTTGCAGATATTTCGCATGTGACTGGTTTGGTAATTGGCGGAGAACACATGTCGCCGGTCCCGTTTGCGCATGTTGTTATGTCGACCACTCATAAAACCTTTAGAGGTCCTCGAGGGGCCATGATTATGGTTACTGATGAAGGTATGGCTCGAGATCCAAAGCTTGGTAAGAAAATTGATGCTGCTATTATCCCAGGCCTGCAGGGCGGACCACATAATGCGACAACGGCAGGCATTGCGATCGCGGCCGCGCAGGCCATGCGGCCGGAATTTACGCAGTATGCCAAGCGCGTGACGGCAAATGCCACGGCGTTGGCTGAAGGTATGTTGGCTCGAGGCGTGCAGTTGGTCGGTGGTGGGACAGAGACGCATTTGATGGTAATTGATCTGACTAGGCTTGGGGCTGGTCTGGGTACTCAAGTAGCTTATGCGCTTGATGTAGCTGGTATCTATGCTAACAAAAACACGGTTCCAAATGAACCTGGTTCACCTTTCTATCCAAGTGGAATTCGCATTGGCACACCGCTGGTAACTACTCGAGGTATGAACACTGCAGAAATGAAACAAATTGCTGAATGGATTGCCCGGGTGATCGAGCACACTACGACCGAACAGCTTCCGAAGGATTTGAAGGCTCGCAGGGCCTTCCTCAAGGACTTTAAGAAGCGTGCCAAAACTGACAAGGTTTTGCGTTCGATTCGGGAAGAAGTAGAGGCGATGGCAACAACGTTCCCATTGTTCAAGTGGTAGGTAGTAAGGGTTCACTGTGAACGCATTGAGGACAGAATGTCTCGAGAAGTACTTGAAGAAATTACAAGTTTATTTTCCGGTGTAAAGTATGACTTCAACTCTGGCCCGCTCATAGAGCGGGCAGAGCATATCTTTGAGGTGGGTTTGAATTGTCAGTTACTTGCCCATATAGCTTTAGAAGAGTTGGGGTATGGATTGCCAAAAGACATGCGCTCCAAAGAGTTGTACGAAGATACTGACTTTACTTTTCCGATTGATCCAGAGGTTGATGGCTGGCGTCCTGGTGATATTTTGTTTACCTATCAGAGACCAGACAATTTTGACCCTAAGTTTCTCCACATGTCGGTGTGTATTGCCGTTGAGGCCGGTGCACCACACTTTTTGCATGCCTTAAAATTTAAGGATAGTGAGCGGGATGCGGTGACTGTTTGGCAGCTTGAGGATTTTGAGAGAAGTAATGTGCACGAGCACATTATTTCCGCCAAGCGTGTACGCTAATTAAGCCTTTTGATTGTTTGATGTTGAACTTAGTAATGGTTTTACCATCTTGGCCATACTCGAGTCTGAAACCATTTTGAATCAGCATTTCAGAAAGATAGAAGAGGTTTTGTTTTTTAACTGAGTGATATTCCATCACGATTTGTTTAACTTGGCTAAGCGCTTCTTCACTACCTTCAAGGACAGCTTGTTCGGCGCCTTCAATATCCATTTTAAGGAGATCGATAGGTTGAGTGATGAATTCTGAAAGGGGCCAGGTCTCGACTTCGATTGGCTCCGACTCTTGCTGCTTGGTCCAGGCTCCTTTGGTGAAGCTTCCTGTCGACCACCACTCATTTTTTGTTGAATCGACAAAGAGCTCAGTCCTGCCACGTTCTGCATCGAGTGCGCCATTAACGGCGGTCACATCTTGCAACTGGTTTTCCCAGATATTTTTTTCGAGAATTTCAAACAATTGTGGATTGGGTTCGATGGCAATAATTTTGGCATTTGGGTAGAGTGACTTGAAGTAGAGGGTACTTAGGCCAATGTGAGCTCCGGCGTCGATAATAACTGGTGCAGGATTGTCAGTCTCGAAGTAGTATTCGTCGTGCGAAAAAATCTCACGCTTGAGGAGATGATATTCTTCTGAGTTATGATAGTGGACGGTGAAGTTTTTTAGTTTGGCGGATTGCATCCCTGGTAGTATACCAGGAGGTAAAAGAAAAGGGCAGCGTTGTGCTGCCCTTACGTTTGTTGCTATTTTTCTTTTTCCTCGTTTTCTTTTCTGCCTGCGATAAATATGCAGACTACAAACGTTACCCAATACAAATTGGATACGTTTGCTGCTGAAAGGCATATGACTCCTATAAACAAAAGGAGCAAACCTCGGGTTTCAGTCTCGCTGCCTGAAAATAACTGTGGTCCCCATTTTAATACTGAAAAAAATATGAGGAATAAACCAAAGGCAAAAATAAAGCTGGAGTTGGCTGCCAGGAGTGCAGCCCAAACTAGCAGATAGGTGAGCCAAGTTGTCACCTTCTTGATCATGTTTCTACTCCTTTTAGTTCCCATTTTTCAAAAATGAGAGCTAATATATTAAAAAAAGATTTTAAACAACGCACTATTTTAGCATTTTCTCAAGTATATGTCAATAATTATAGGATGTTTTTGTGCAAAAGAGTATGCCATACTTGCAGTTTACCTCTTTCTTTTATTCGTTAAACAGCGTGTCACAATGAATGTGGTACGATAAAAAATAAAAGGAGAAGATTATGCGATACATTGGTGCACACGTTTCAGCAAGTGGAGGCCTCGAAAAGGCCGTAGAAAGGGCAAAGGCTATCGGGTGTAACTGCCTACAACTCTTTAGTGGCAGCCCAAGGGTCTGGAAGCGAAAAGATTTGGCAGAAGTGTCTGTGAGCAAAATGTCTTCACTTCGCGTTGAATCTCATTTTGGACCAGTCTTTACTCATTCGCTCTACCTTATTAATTTGGCCTCTCCTAATCCCGAACTCTTAGAGAAGTCTTTACGGGTCTTAAAGTACGACATGGCGTTTGATAGCAAAATTGGTGGTTCGGGTATCGTGGTGCACTTAGGAAGTCATTTGGGTGCTGGGTGGGAAGCAGTGCGCGAGGGTGTTGCTGCTGCTATTCGCGAGATCATTGCTGAGAGTCCCGATGATGCAACTTTTTTGATTGAGAACAGCGCTGGGCAAAAAGGCAAGCTGTGTAGTGATTTAGCTGAAATTGCTTGGTTAATTGAGGAAATTTCGTCCCCACAGTTGGGGTGGTGCTTTGATACTTGTCATGCGCATGCAGCAGGCTATAGTCTGATGACTGCTGGCGATGAAATTACTCGTCTTGGTTTGTGGGAGCACTTAAAATGTATTCACGTTAACGATAGCCGCGATGACTTTGATAGCGGGCGGGATCGCCATGATAACCTGGGGCAGGGGAATATTGGAGTCGATAATTTTAGGCATTTTTTGAATTTGCCAGAGGTGTTAGATATTCCGTTGGTAATTGAAGTGCCTGGGCTTGATGGCAATGGGCCGGATGCTGCTAATGTTGAGGTTTTGAAGGGGTATGTGGAGTAGGGGAGATGCTTATTTTTTGAAAATTGACGCAAAAAAGCCCGGTACGTGAAGCACCGGGCTTTTAGTTAGGTTTCTACGATGTTATTAGAGGTGCATTTCCCATTTTGCGTGGGGGCGCTGACGTTTGATTGTGTTTACCAGTTCAGATAAACGCTCTTGACGTTGCATGTAAGCGACCAGGTCTTGTGCTTTGCCACTTTTGCGGTCACCTGCTAAGTCTTCATAATCAATGCCAAGATCCATGCACAGGGTCCGCAGTTCTCCGTCATCGTAGAGGCGAATAACCTCGTCTCGGATTAGAGTCGGAGAAGGTAGACCACTGCTGTTTGAAGCAGGAGTACTGACTTGGGCCATGACGGTCCGATGGAGATTGATCACCATCTTGGTTCCCTCACGGGCGCTCAGTCCAAACCACTCGATTGAAAAACCAAAAGATTCAGCATCCTTTGCAGTAAATGTGACATTTTCTCGGCTTCCTTCTCGTCTGATGTTGATTTGAACACCACCCACCCTAAGTTGTTCTGCTTTGGCGTAAAACATTTCGTTGTCCACGTCAAAACTCACCATGGGACCGATTTGGATGTTTTGTTCAATTTCTGCCCATAAGCCGGGGAGTCTTTGGTCGAAGTCGTTATTAACGACGACTCCGTTGCCGAAAGGGGGGCGATTCTCACCCTCCTTGACTTCCAAGGGGGGATATTGTTCAACGTCGCGCAGAGTGACTTCTTCCCAAGTTTTGGGGAACTCATACTGCAACTCCTCAACAGTAACTTCGGATTCACGGCCGCGCCAGTCACGAGCCATTTGGCGCATGAGCAGATCATTGATCTCGTTTTTGTTGAAGGCAAGAGCAAGAAACTGCTGTACTGCCTCGGGTAAAACAAAACCACCTTCAGCGTCATACAGAGTGACCCCGTATGAGTTTTTCATTGCGCCAACTGGCAGAGTGCCGCCTGTGGGGGACATGACATCGCGCTTCAACATTTTGGTGTTAACTTCCGAAAGGTCACAAACCACAAATTTTTCGGTCGGCGACAATTCGAAGATATCACCGTTGATCACGGCCGTTCCTTGGATCAGGCGCCAAACTAATACTTCTGTGGCGATTTGATTCACTTGCCCACGGACTTTGGCAATCACAGGACGTTGAGTATTGGTCCGCATTGCTTCCATGAAGCGGTACCCGGTTGAGGTCGTGCTGGTGGTGTCGGCAAAGAAGTTCTGTACCAACGTCGTCACCATAGACCGTTGCAGGGTTTTGATGCGGGTCCACGAGAATTCTGCGACCTTTTGATCTACGATGAGAGCATCAAGATCGGTGAGATCGGTTGGCGCAGGCGTTGGCACCAGGACAGGAACCGGGGATTCTTGAGGGCCATACTTGGCCGCCAATTTTTTCGCCCAGAGCATAGGAACTTCCATCGCCAAAAATTCATCTTTGGTTGTCGGATTTTCTTGTAGCACCTGGACAGAATCGTATCCACCGGCTTCCAGTTTTTCAACAACAATAGCGGGGACATTTTTTTCGCCCATATCTTCGGCTAACAGTTGAACAAAAGTTTTTTCAGTAGTCATCATTTTCTCCATAAAGGTTTTCTCATCAAAAAATTTTGATGAGGAATATGTGTGGTTATCGAAAAAAAGTAAAAAAAGCTTGCAAACAGTCGACTGTTTCCAACTCTGCCACCTAAGGTGAGTTGGTAATTTAGTGTAAGCACAATTTTGGTTTTTCACCTCCTTTGTATTGTGTGCTCACTGATGGCGCGCAGCACCTTTGTGGAAAAGGCACTGCGCGCCAAAAGCGAACAACTCAAAAGAAAGTAAAAATATATAACATCGTAGAGAGTGTAGGTGAGCGCGACAGGTCGCTGCACAAGTGCAGGGCAGTCACACACACCTTGCTCTCTACATAATTGATTGTTAAAGATCTGCTGATTTGGCGTTTAGAGTCAGCCGCAACAGAAGTAGGAGGATTGTAGCCTATTTTAGCCTTATTGTCAATACTTATAGGTCTACTCATACCTCAAGATTGCTGGTATAATAGGGTTCTTATGTATATTTACGATGGAAACCAGCGAGCACAGGAACTAGAAAAAGGTGTGCAGCGTGAAGTGAAAGCCTTGTTTGAAAAGGGCGTGAACCTAACTATTGCCGCAATTTTGTTCACCGAGGATAGCGGCAGTCGTTTGTATACGCGCCTTAAAGGTGAAGCCGCTGCGCGTTCTGGCATTTCTTACCGCGTGTATGAGTTTTCGCTGATTGATTCAGTCGAGACTGTGCAAGCAAAAATTAATCAGCTTAATGGCGATGACAGTATTACTGGCATCATAATTCAGAAACCATGGCGCAAAACCTGGCAAAAATTACAAGGTAGTACAGCTTCTGCAAAAGAGTATGCCACCTGGTGGACTTCACTCGTTTCAGCACTTTCAGTCCAAAAAGATGTCGACGGACTACATCCCGAGTCATTGGCTGCTATTAAGCATGGCAATTGGCAAGATCAGGGCAGAGTGTTGCCAGCTACCGCCCAAGCAGTTTTAACTATTTTGGACGACTTTTCACAGCAAAACCAAAAACCACTCTCTTCCTATAACATTAGTATTATTGGTAAATCAGATTTGCTTGGAACGCCTTTGTACTTCGAGTTGAAGAGAAGGGGAGTGATGTGTGAATTGCTTGGAAGAACAGAGTTACAGGAAAAAATTGAAGCCGGAGCTGGTTTGACTCAGTCAGATATTATTGTTTCAGCCACAGGAGTTTCTGGACTTATTACAGAAAAATTGTTAGGCGAGGGGACTGCTCTGATTGATGTGGGAGAGCCACAGCCTGATGTCGACTTAGAATCAGTTATTTCATCTGGAAAAGTGAGTTTCATTACGCCAGTTCCTGGGGGAGTTGGCCCACTTACCATTGTGAGTCTGTTGCAGAATGCAGTCTTTTTGGTAAAACACAAAGAGCTATGATAGAGTAAATATACTAATATAATCGTGAGATTATTAAGTGAAAAATCCTCGAAAGAGCGGAAATACAGGGAAAAATTGAAACAAGCAGGAGAGATGCACATGGAACGATCACATTCAATGGAATTAGCGATGGGGTATGCAACCGGTATTATAAACAACCCATATTCTGCCGCAGGATCTATAATTCGTACAACTTTGCATGGTAGTGATGGTAGTCCCTACTCAACTAGTTCAAGTGAGTACACGAAAAGAAAGCCAGAATATGATGATGCAACAGCTACTCAAATGCGTGATAAAAGACCTGTCGCGCAAACTGACGTAGATGAGATTCAGACTGAACGCACCCCTATGACAAGAGCTTCTAGATCTGAGTCTGAAGACGCTGGTGAAATTGTTGATACCAGAACAGGCGATTATGTGAGGTATGAGGGAAGTCTTGCACAGATGGAGTCTGGTCAGATTGGTTGGGCAGTTCCTTGGGAAATTTCATATGATGCAAATGGTCACTATTATATTGATTCTGATGTTGATTTAGAGCCAGCTGAAGGTGGAACACTACAGATGGATATTATTAAATTAGGAAATACTTTTTTTGTTGATAGATTTGATCTTGAGAATGCAGAAAATGCTAAGCACTTCAGCGAAATCTATGCAAAAAATCCTGCCAGATTGACTCCTATATATTCAACTGATGACATGTCTCTTCTCGAGGAAATTGAGGCAAGGGCTGCTGAAATGACTGCTCCACAGCGCGAGCAAGTTGTTACAAAACTTGAAGAGTTGAAGCCCCAGTTCGAAGCAGAAGCTTCCGATGAAAAAGAAACACTATTTGCTCGCATGCTTGCTATTTTTGTTGGCAAGGGTGATGAGTAGCTGAAGGGGAGTGTCGTCAATAATTAGATTGAAAATTTTTAATAAGGTGTGATACAATACACCTCTAGTAATTAATATATATGCAGAATCGTGAAGCGTCCTGAATTTGCTCACGAATACCTGCATCCCTTAAGAAAGGGGAACAAAGGACAGATATGAATACAAATTTCGCTGACCTACCAAACAAAGCTCCAGACTACGACCTTCGAGATCTTCTCGAAGCCGGATGTCATTTTGGACATCAAAAAGCAAAGTGGAACCCTCACATGGCTGAGTGGATCTATATGGAAAAAGATGGCGTGCACATCTTTGATTTAGCAAAAACTGCTGCACAACTTCAATTAGCATATAACTTCGCTTACGACTTAGGTGCAAAAGGTAAGACCGTTGTTATGGTCGGAACCAAACGCCAAGCACGTGAGATTGTCTCAGGTGCTGCAAAACAAGCTGGTGTAAGTTATATCGTTTCTCGATGGCTCGGTGGATTCTTAACCAACTGGGAACAAGTTAAGCAATCAATAAAGAAAATGAATGAGATCGAAACCGGTCTTAAAAATGGTAAGTACGATGGCTATACCAAATTTGAACGTGTTCAGCTTGAAAAAGAGCAGAACAAGCTTGAGAGATTTTTCCTTGGTGTAAAAGATGTTAAATCAACTCCTGATTGTGTGTTTGTTGTTGATCCAAAGAGAGAAATAATTGCTATTACTGAAGCTCGCGCTGAAGGAGTACCAGTTGTTGCTTTAATCGACTCGAATGCAGATCCAGATTTAGTTGACCTTCCAATTCCAGCTAACGACGACGCTGTGAAGTCAATTCGCTTCATCGTTGATCAATTTGCTGCTGGTTACATGGCAGGAAAAGCTGCTAAGTAAGCTGCTCGTATAAATTCAAGTTAATAGAAAGAAAACTATGTCATACTCAGTTTCAGATGTTAAGAAACTTCGTGAAGAAACCGGTGCTGGAATGATGGACTGTAAAAAGGCCCTCGATTCTTCAAATGGTGATTACGAAGCTGCAAAAGAAATAGTTCGTCAAAAAGGACTTGCTCGGGCAGAAAAGAAAGCTGATCGCGAAACAAAAGAAGGGTACATTTCAAGTTATGTACACGCAACAGGTAAGACCGCATCTATGGTCGAACTCCTGTGCGAAACAGACTTTGTTGCTCGCAATGACGAATTTCAAGCCATGGCTAAAGGTTTGGCAATGCAGGTTGTTGCTATGTCGCCAGAAACTGTTGAAGAGCTTCTCTCACAAGATTACATCAAAGATCCTTCAATGACGGTTGAAGAAGTTGTTAAAGGTCTTTCAGGAAAAATTGGTGAAAAGTTTGTTGTAAACAGATTTGTGAAATACGTTGTTGGTGAGTAATCGCTTATTGTTTCAAATTGAACTAGAAAAGCCAGGCAAGATGCCTGGCTTTTTAGTGGTGGGTATAGCGTTGCATAGAAACGCAAAACACCCGCCATTGCTGACGGGTGTTTCAACTATTTCTCACCGATATTCAATTTTGTGGCCAGCCTAGAAATTCTGCTGGCTCTTCGACCTCCCAGTGCAGGACATTATTGGGCATCAGCACGTATGAATCAGGGTTCCTGATGCCTACTGCTGTGGCGAATTCTTGGTAGGTGCCAAACCCATATGCCTGGGCAAGGTCGCATAAGGTATCACCTTCCACAATTGTGATACTCATCCAATTTCTCCGGGGGTTTTGAATTCCCAGTTGGATGTTGCTCGGTATCCCTGGTGCGTCTGGAATGAGCACTGAGGCTAGTTCCGAGTTGTTTGCAAATTCTGGGAGACCTGTGTCTGTATATGCCAGATTGCCGGCATTAAACCGAACTAGGGCTTCCACTACAATCTCAGGTTCGTATGGCGTGTAGCCAGCTATCATTTCAGCTACACTCAACAAGTTTTCACCAGGACGTAGGTAATACGTCCTTGGGTGATATGAGGCCAACATATCTATGGTGAATGTTGGCGTTGGTGGAACATTTGTTACCGGCGCAGCATTAAGCTGCGCTACTGGTTCAGCTTCGTTAGCGGTGCATGCTACTGTGAGCACGATCGCCATGCTGAGAACAAAAACTAAAAATCTTGATTTGTTCATTTGAAATCCTCCGACTTCATGGGTAGCGTGGGGTGAGAAAAGTTGTTAAAGGTGTGCTATTCCTTCAGATTAGATAAAAATACCTAACTGAAAAAATAATGACATTCCATTATAGACTATTTTAAGCCTTTTGTAAATTATTATAAGATAAAATATATCTTTCTAGAGTATAATCATCCCATCGCCAAAAGAATAAAATCTATACTCATTTTTGATAGCATAAGTGTATGCACGGCCAATAAGTGACTCGCAAAATTTTGTGAATAATTCATCAGAGTTGGGTTGGCTCACAAATGCAGAGACCAGCATTAGTAAGGTTGATTTAGGTAAGTGAAAGTTCGTGATTAGAGTATCAACACAAACAAATTTGTATGGTGGATAGATGTAGATATCGGTATCGGCAATCTGTGGTGTAATTGTAAATTCACCTTCTGAATTTAGAGAAGAACACGACTCCAAAACGCGATTTGAAGTAGTGCCTACAGCAATAACTCGATTACCATTATCTTTCGCTTTTTGAACTGCCGCAGCAGTTTCAGCCGGAAGTTCAAACCATTCACTGTGCATGTGATGTTCAGTAATATTTTCTGTTTTTACCGGTAGAAAAGTGCCCAAGCCGACATGTAGGGTAACTTCAACAATGTGAATGCCGTGTTTTTTTAAGTTTTCATCCAGCTTTTTGGTAAAGTGGAGCCCAGCGGTTGGCGCTGCTGCAGAGCCATCAAACTTGGCGTAAATGGTCTGATATTGTTCTCTAAAAACATTTTCATCAGTGTGAGCCTCAGCAATATAAGGGGGCAGGGGAGTAATTCCAATGCGAGTGAGTTCAGCGATAAATTCTGGTCCAGCCATATTAAATTCAACCGTGCGGGTGTAGGCATCTTCACAAATGCCTGTACAGGTAGCTTGGAGTACATCACTAAAAATACCTTTTTGATCAACTTTGAGTCCCGGTTTACTCAGACATTCCCAAGTTTCAACGGTAGCTGTATGAGAGATTTTTTTAACAAGAAGAAGCTCAAGTTTGCCGCCAGTGTCTTTTTTACCAACAATGCGGGCAGGAATTACTTTGGTGTTATTGCGAACAATTACATCGCCAGGGTTTAAGTACACTCCTAGGTTGTAGAAATAATCGTCTTTGATTTCTCCTGTGGTGCGATCAACAACAAGCAGGCGACTGCTATCGCGAGGTTCCGCCGGGTACTTTGCGATGCGTTCTGGTGGCAGGTAATAGTCGAAGTCGTTGAGAGTGAGTTTCATGACGCATATTGTACAGGATGAAGGTTTTCGCTTCATCTACTATCGTCAGGCTGAATCAAAAACCTTCATCACTGTTACTGGTATAATAGTCCCTATGGCAAATAAAGAATTTAGTTTCAAATTACTCAAAACCAAAGGCAAAATGCGTGCGGGCACGATGACCACACCTCATGGAGTGGTGCAGACTCCTATTTTTATGCCAGTTGGCACCGTGGGTTCAGTCAAAGCACTTGATTCAGCCGATGTTAAAAATACCCAAGCACATATAATTTTAGGAAATACCTACCATTTGTATTTACGTCCGGGAATGCAGACGATGCAAGAGATGGGAGGTCTCCATGCTTTTATGCAGTGGGACAAACCTATTTTGACCGACTCAGGTGGGTTTCAGGTACTGTCTTTAGGTGATGCTATTGCTCATAAACAAGATGGTTCATCACAAAAAAGTGGTCCAAGTGTAAAGATTAGTGATGATGGCGTTGAGTTCAGGTCACATCTGGATGGTTCTAAGCATACATTTACTCCTGAAAAATCAATTCAAATTCAGCGTGAAATTGGTTCTGACATTATGATGGCCTTTGATGAAGCGCTTCCAGATAGTAAACCGCACGAATACGCAGTCGATTCACTTGCAAAAACAAACAGATGGGCGACTGCCTGCTATGAGTACTGGGAAAAACATGATCGCAGAAGTGTCTATGGTACCTACCAATCTCTTTTTGGCATTATCCAAGGGGGACTTTTTGAAGATCTACGTCGAGAAGCAGTAGAACATATTGTCAGTCTCGATTTTGATGGAGTTGCTTTGGGTGGTGAAACTGTTGGCTATGACCTTGATGGCACGCGTCGCGTGATGGAGTGGATTGAACCACTGATGCCGAAGGAAAAACCTCGCTATGCCATGGGTATGGGTATGAATCCTATTGATTTAGTCGATGGTGTTAAGATGGGATTCGATATGTTTGATTGTGTCGCTCCAGCCAGGCTGGCGCGCAATGGTTCACTGTATGTAGGTTCACTTGAAATTGAAAATGGTGAACCAGTATTCCAGTCCGAATTCAAAAATGGACGTATGTCGATTGGTGCGGCGGCGTACACAACTGATTCTGGTCTGATTCAAGAAGGATGCGATTGTGAAACATGTAAAGCTGGATATACCCGTGGCTATCTGCGTCATTTGTACAAAACGAAAGAACTTTCATACTTCAGATTAGCAACGCAACATAACCTACGCTTCATGATTCGGCTGACAGAGCAGCTGCGAAGTTATATACTAGAACAATAATAGAAACACTTAAGAAGTATTTTTTATGGCCACACCTGCCCGGAAGCCACTAACATCTCGAAGATCTGCTGCGAAGACCACTCCAAGAAGTCGTCGAGCTGCAGCATCAACCACAGCTACACGACGAACAGTAAAGAAGTCGACTTCGACAGCGAAGTCTGTGCGTAGTGGGTCACGTCGCTTAAGCAGTGCCGCTAAGAAAAGCGTCACTTCTACGAGTGCTAAGTCTACTAAAACGGGATCAAAATCTCAGGCGAAAACTAAAGTTACTAGGACTCGACGCACGTCGAATACACGTTCGAAATCGAGTAGTAAAACACCAGTGTTTATTAGTATGCTACGTGGAGTTGTCTTTTCGCTTTTAGGCGTGATTTTTATTTTTTGTATCGTTTGGAATTTCATACTACCTTCGGTACTTTTCAGTTTGATTGGAACAAGAAATATTTTGTACGTTTCAGATAATATAGACTCATTAAAGGGCAAAATTATCTTCGCACATTTTGACAAAGATCCAAAACATACTACGGCATATCTCATTGACGGCAGTGAGGAAGTTGAAGTCCCGAATGGATATGGCAAATATGCTGTTGGTGCAGTGCCATCCCTCCTTCGAATGGAACAACAAAGTGATGAAACTATGCGATCAATTATGAGTCGTATATTTGAAATTCCGATTGATCAAATTGTGATGTCTGAACCGCTCACAGTAGATACTGCAACAGACAGCGACATGCCTTTCTCCAGCTCAGTAGCGAGTGAGCTCAGAGCCATTGCACTGAGAACGGCACTCCGTCATCCTTCACATGCACTTACTATTTTAAGCTTAAGTTTTATGGCTCACACGACTGAAAATATTCAGAGTTTAGATTCATATGAAGACACGAGTAGTTTTTTTGAGACGTCATCCCTAGAGCTTTCACCAGAAGAAAAGTCATGTTCGATAGCCGTAATTAATACTACAGGGAAGCGAAATTTAGCTCGTGATACGGCGCATCTGCTCGAGCAAAATGGAGTGTATGTGGTGAGAGAGGATAGTGTTTCTCAAGTTGAAGATGTTACGCATCTTCAGGTTACACCAGATTTGAAATCAGAGTGTGAAGCTTTGTACACTAAACTTGCGCCATTTTTTCCAGAAACCAGCATACGTGAGCCGCAGACCACAGAAACCAAGCGCTACAGAGCAGACATAGTGATTTTGCTTGGAAATGATGTGGCAGTTTCAACCACAGAATAACAACTGAGTTGTTGTGCAACTCAAAAACTATTGAGATCAGACTGAGATTAGTGATTTCTAATTACGTCTTCAGTATTGAATTCGTCAAGGTTTTTTTCGCTGTCGGTATCTGTTTCAACAATTTCGACTGGGATATTTTCCTCGAGAGTTAATGTATCATCAAAGTCAGTATCGTCATTTAAACTACTTAAAGCAATTTTATTTGGTGGGAATGAGTGTGTAAGCGCATTTTGTTTTGAACGTTCTTCTTCACGAATGTACACCTCGCATGCTTTTCTGCAAGCTGAGCGGACAGCGCAAGAGTAGATGTTTCCTGTGTTGATAAGTTTTGTTAGTCTGAATGAAAGATCTTCAGGTAATGCACCAATATAGGCGTTATCGACCATGATCGAAATGTAGCGGTTTTTGATGACAAGTTTGCATGATTTACCTACGGAGAGATTATCGAGCGTTTCCTTGCCTGCTAGGCGCGTAAGTTCAACAGTTTTTGTTTTACCAGGTTCTTCAATAAAGTGCTGTGAAACAAAGGCTGGAGAAATAGTTTGTTTATTTTTAATTCTCTCGAGTTGTTTCTTAGCAATCTTATTATTTCTATCAAGATCGAGTGATTGTTTAAATTGTTTGGTGGCTAAACGTGTTTTTCCGAGTTGGAGGTAGGCAACACCCAAACGGTTGTAGGCGTTGGTGTCTTTAGGGTCGATTGTAATGAGAGATAGGTTTGTCTCAATTGCTGTTTCCCAGAGGCCTTCTTTAGCATTTTTGATAGCTTTTAGTCTTAGGGCTGCTTGCGTGTTCATCTCAAACTTTCTTCCAAATTACCTGGTGTTTTTAGATGTAGATTTCGGATGTAGATTGTAGCAAAAAATATTTAAATAACAAATGCCAATTTTCTACTTCCCTCGAGGCTGAAACAGTATACACAGAATAGTTGATTTAGGCTACACCTTTCGTCAGGGCCTGCGGTATAATAACTTCACCACACAGGAGATATACACACACAATAATAGCGATTCAGAAAGGTTCTATGTCTGGTCATAGCAAGTGGAATAACATCAAGAATAGAAAAGGTGCGCAAGACATTGCTCGAGCAAAAGCCTTTGGGGAGGTTGCAAAATTAATTCGTATTGCAGTTAAGGAAGGATCTTCTGACGATCCAAAATTTAATCCAGGATTGCGATTTGCCCTCGATAAAGCTCGAGTAGCAAACATGCCCAAAGACAAAATTCAGAAGGCAATCGAACGTGGCATGGGTAAATCAGCCACTGGTGCAACTATCCAAGAAATAGCCTATGAAGGGTTTGGTCCCGGCGGAGTTGCCATAATTGCTGTGGCGCATACCGATAACGTGAACCGTACTGCTGGCGAAATTAAATTTGCATTCTCTCGCAACAGTGGCTCATTGGGGAGTCCTGGAAGTGCCATGTATATGTTTCAGAGAGCTCAAGACGGTGGCTACGAAGCTACCATGAACATTGACGTTGAAGATGAAGAAGTTAAGCAGCAGCTAAAAAAACTGATTGATGCTATCCGAGAAATGGATGACATTGAAGATGTATACTTTGCTACTGATGCTATTGAAAATGACAGTGAAGAGTAATGCTCACATCTGCTATAAGTAACATGAGGCCCAGCGTATGAGAAGACGAGAAAAATTTGTGATTGCTGCAATTTTGCTGAGTTTTGGCTTGCTTGGTGTGCAAGTGACTGCATTGGACTTTAGATATTGGGCAGTATTGGCATTTTTTGTTGTTACCTATCTTGTGAGTTCATGGGCATTACACGATGATTTGCAGCCACACGAGCGGCTTACAATCGTGCCATTTCCGGCTTTATATGCTGTCTCTGTTAGTCTCTTTTACTTTTTACTTCCACCTAACGTTTTGTCCCGTATATTACTGTTAGTATTTTTTGGCGTTGGTATGTACGCAATCTATCTTACGGCCAACATTTTTTCGGTTGCAAAGGGACGAACAATCCAGTTAGTGCACGCAGCCCAGGCAATTTCGCTGATTGTGACCCTAGTAACCTCATTATTGCTGAGTAACACTGTTTTTTCTCTCAAGTTTCCGTTTTTTTTGAATGGCTTGTTTATTGGTGTGTTGCATTTTCCTTTGATTTTCACTTCGCTGTGGTCGGTAAACCTCGAGCAAAAGATTCAAAAAGAGACTCTGCAGTTGTCAACAGTGTTAGCGCTTATTCTTGCTGAAGTTGGGGTAATTATCTCATTTTTCCCGTTGTCAGTCTGGTACGATGCGTTGTTTGTTATGTCCTTGCTCTATATTGGTGTAGGAATACTTCAAGCAGCGCTTAAAGGACGTCTTTTTACTCGTACGCTGACAGAATATAGCCTGGTAGCACTGTTTATAGCCTTAGTTTTCGCTTTCGTTGTACCGCTTAAGTAATTTTTTTTCACAAAAATTGTCACTATTTATTCATTTTTTTGGCATTTTTCTTTGCCTGGAGTCCAGGCGGGAAATGTACGGGTAAGAGCAGAGGAGTAGTGAAAATCTGTTCTTGAGGTATACAAGGTGACAGTAATGCAACTTTTAATAGCTAAATACCAAGCAAAAATAATAGATAAATATAAAATTAGACATAAAAAATCGATAAATACCATAAAATATATTAAAAAAATCAGTGGAGAAGTGAGCAAAAAAAGATTTCAGTTAGCCTGGAAGAATGGGGAAGTGATATAGTTTGATACACTTTGATATGTACGAGCGTGAAACATGTGAAATTATAGGACTTATCATGTGGATAACTTTAAAAACTATAGGACATTATTGAGTTTGTACCAGGCTAAATATATACTTATACACAGCCATATCGTGTAACAGAAGTGGTGTATATGCAAGAATAACTAAACAGGCATACTAGCCTGGTGCTCCTCTGGGGAGACCTCAGGTGCCTGCAAGAATAAAGAAAACCCGAAGCGGTGTTTGGTGAGACACCGGAATTGAGGCATTTAGGGCAATCTACCTAGAGGTAGCAAGAGTGTGAAATGGGGATACTTTTGAATAAAAAGGTACACATACATTATTACTTTGTAACATACTGTGCGGCAGTGAGAGAGGAAACCCCTCTTTTGAGAGACCCCCATATTGCCCAATATTTGTTATGTCGCACAATATAACTTTTACGACGTAAGGCTAATTGTACTTGAGACAGCTCGTTTGCAAATTGCATTTTTCACTTTTTTATTTCTATGCCCTGACTCTCTAATTGTTTTTATTTTTATTCTTTTTTATCTTTTTTGCCTGAGTTCTCCCTCGGTCTTGGCTAGGTCAATTTTGGCTATTTGGCAGGATTGGCCTGCTTCACCACAGTGCTTCTGCTCGTCCGTAAATATTGTGCGACATAAAAATAATATATTGAGGTCTCTTTGGAGTGGGGAGGTATTGGAGTGCAGAAATGTGTGAGCTAAACCTAGTGCGTGGGGTTATAAGCGTGTGGTTGCTATCTAAAAATGCCCGTACACCAGGCTAAAAGGCTCTAGGAGCCTCAAAATCGGCTTTTTAATTAGTAGGTGACTTACTCATCATTCGAAATGCCGATTGTAGTGGCAATATGTGCTTAACAAGTCCAAAATACCTATTTCTGTCGTAAAACATTGTGAAGTATGAGTCAAAGCTGTATAGTGACTGTACTATGGGAATCCCAACACAACCGCATGCATGCATGGTCGTCTTTTTAGAACACTTAGAAGTTGAACGTAATGTTTCAAAATTAACGCTGCGTAACTATGGGCATTACCTCCGTCGTTTTGCTGACTGGTTAAAGGAGTATGGAGTTACCGACATTACTAAGGTTGACCAAGATGCTGTTCGTGAATATCGTATGTACCTCTCTCGGTATGAAGATGACAAAGGGAGAACTCTTTCTAAGAAAACGCAAGGGTATTACATCATTGCCCTCAGGTCGATGCTGAAGTGGCTAGTCAAGAACGATGTGCCAGTTCTCCACCCAGAAAAGATTGATTTACCCAAGTCTGAGTCACAGCACATGAAGTTTTTAAATATTGAAAAGATCGAAAAGCTCTTGGCCCAGCCTTTGCTCTCGAGTAAAACAGGCCTGAGAGACCGGGCAATTCTTGAGGTTTTGTTCTCAACAGGGTTGCGTGTAAGTGAGCTCATTTCTCTTAATCGAGACCAGATTGACATTAAATCCAGAGAATTTGGTGTGATTGGAAAAGGTCGCAGACCTCGAGTAGTTTTCTTAAGTGATAGAGCAGCAGATTGGTTGGATAGATGGCTTGCTTCTCGAGAAGATCAGTGGCGGCCAGTCTTTGTGCGTTTTGCAGGCAAGAAACCTGAATTACTTGACTCAGGTGAAGAAATGCGCCTCACCACTCGAAGTGTGCAGCGCATAGTCGACAAGTATTGCCGCAAGGCTCACTTGCCTATCAAGATTAGTCCGCATGGTATTCGACACAGCTTTGCAACTGACTTGCTTTCGAATGGAGCAGGGCTCCGAGACGTTCAGGAGATGTTGGGGCATAAGAATATCTCCACTACTCAAATTTACACGCATGTTACTCGCCCACAACTTAAAAAAACGCATCGTGAGCACCACACCGATTTGTAGTGTCTTTCGATCACATTCCATACTCTTTTAACTATTATTATACTTTTTGATATATTAATATAACTTATTTACCCTCCCCTTCTCTGACTATATCTGGAAAATACAAATAATACTATTTTTATACGTAAAATCAAATAATATTTTATAGCATCAAAAGGGTAATTAATGTATTCAAGTACATCATTTTTATGCGTGTGTATCTGGAACGTGTGTTATTTAACCGTTTTTGAGAGCAATTACTTGACCTGTGGGAACTCAGAGACCTCATTTTGACGTTCTGAGAGGAGTTTTAGGGCTAGTTCTCTGCCCGACTGGGTTACAAAATAGGTTGGAAGGTCGCGGGAAAGGTTATCAAGGTAGGTTTGTGGGGTTGCTATGCCCTTTCTATAGATATCTTGCCAAAAATTTGCCTGAGTAAACGACCACAAATGGTCTAAATCGACTAAAGCTCGTACTTCAGCAGGTATAGAATTTCCCTGGGCAGCGACTTTTTCAGGTTGATCGTGGAACCGTACTGCTTTAAGAATAAGGTTAATTTCGTCGGCTGAAAGTGAAAGCTCATCTGCGTGCGACTGAAGAATTTCAGTGGCAAGTGCAACACCTTCAACAGCATGTTTTTCTTTAGGTCCCATGGCTGATTTTGTGAGTGCTAAACCGCTGACACCTAAGCTTGCGGCAACCTCAAATTCAGTGAGTTTGCTCCACCCACTATCATGCAAAATGAGAGCCAGTGTGACAACTTTTTTATTGATATTTGACAGTCCAAGTTCAGCAGAAATAGCAGTACAAATACTGTCGATATAGGTACAACAAGTGGCAGTATGGACATCCGTTGTGCGGGCATGCAAATGTGGTAAAACAGCTTTGAAAAAATCTTGGTACTCTGTGGGAACTAATTGTAGATACTCGTCATTCCATGGAATTGAGAGCAGAAAATGCTGCTCTGAAAGTGGCAATTGTGAGTCGTCTGGATAGACTAAAGTGAGATATTCTGGAACGATGATGTCTGGGTGGTTAGAAAATGAAAGTGTGGTAAACTTCATGGTTGGATGTGGACCTGAGGGGATTTGAACCCCTGACCTCCTGTA
Source organism: Candidatus Pacebacteria bacterium CG_4_9_14_0_2_um_filter_40_15 (assembly GCA_002788675.1). Taxonomy (GTDB): domain Bacteria; phylum Patescibacteriota; class Microgenomatia; order UBA1400; family PJMF01; genus CG1-02-43-31. The sequence continues at coordinate 52,082 of PFRS01000001.1, read as the reverse complement.
TGCCATACAGGCGCGCTAGCCAACTGCGCCACAGGCCCAAACGTAATTGTTAACAAAGTCTTAGTATATCATCCACCTTGAGGAAATTATAGAGGAAAGAAGTTGTTTTATGGCTATGGGACACTAGCAGAGTAATGATTAGACTGCTAAAATATGACCTTGTTCGTTTTCCTCTATATATCAATCTAAATAGGTGCATTGGCTATGCGTAGCTGGTGTGTATCCTCCTCACCACTTACCTCAAGAATAGTTATGTAGTAACGACTTAGAATGTTCATTATAAGCTCCTTGCTTGAGTATGAGATTTTTCAGCTGTACTGCAGGTGTAATCGTAAAAAAATGAGGCGCCCTACTCTCTTTCGGACACCTCACTGAATTTTTTGTTTTTGCGTGTGCTTTTGTACCTTAGTCCTCGTCGTCTCCCTCAACTTTTTTGAAGGTTAGGGCCACTGCGACGACTTCATCAGTCTTCTTGAGTCGCATTAAAATGACACCTTGTGTTGGGCGAGTTAAGATTGGAATAGACTTCTTTGTAAGTGGCAGTTTTATGGTTTGGCCTTCTTTGGTAGTGATCACAACTTCTTTGTGATCAGCTGCAATTACTTTTCGAGCGCTGGCAACTTTGCCGGTTTTCTTGGTGATTTCTGCAACTTTTACACCCATGCCTGAACGCTTCTGAACTGGGTATTGATCGAGGTTAGTTCGCTTACCCATTCCGTTCTTGGTAATAAGCAAAAGCTGACGTTCAGTAGCCGATTTAAGCAGGTCTTCTGAGGCACTGAGTACTTCAAATCCGACCACGTAATCTTCTTTCTTCAACGTAATGCCTTTGACACCTTTTGTGTCCCGATTTGAGCTTTTAACTTCGGTCTCTGAGAAGCGAATTGACTTGCCTTCGTGGGTGATCATCATGATTTCATCTTCACCTGAAGTGAGTCTGCCGTGAACAAGAATGTCACTATCATTAAGTGTGATAGCGATAATACCGTTCTGACGAATGTTGTCATAGAGTTTGACTGCGGTCTTCTTAATTAAACCTTTTTCAGTGGCAAGACAGATAAATTTTTCTGCATCTTTTTCAGGATCGACAACTAGGATAGATTGCACACGTTCATCATGTTGCAAGTTAATAAGGTTTACCATTGCGGTGCCCTTTGCCTGACGTGATGACTCTGGAATCTCGTAACCACGAAGTTTGAAGACGCGTCCCTGGTTTGTAAACACCAATAAGTTATCGTGAGTGTTGATGGTGAGCAAGGTGCTGACCATGTCTTCTGCTTTCATCTTGACGCCGATGCTGCCTTTTCCACCTCGTGATTGCGTGCGGAAAGCTGCTGGGTTAAGACGCTTGATGTAGCCGGTCTCAGTAAGGGTGATGACAGCTTCTTCATTTGGAACGAGGTCTTCTTCACTGAACTCGCCAACTTTGCCCTTGATGAGCTTGGTGCGGCGTTCGTCTCCGTAGAGCGTGATAAGTTCTGCTGTTTCATCTTTAATAACAGCCAGGATGTGTGCTGGTTCTGAAAGTAAGGTAATAAGCGTTTCGAGTGTTTTCTTGACTTCTGCGTACTCTTCTTCGATTTTTTTGCGTTCGAGGGCGGCGAGCCGCTTGAGTTGCATATCAAGGATTGCGGTCGCCTGAATATGTGAGAGGCCGAATTTCTTCATTAAGGCCTCGCGAGCTGCATCGGTGTCGGGAGATTTGCGGATAATGGCGACAACGTCATCAAGATTTCCCAGGGCAATGAGCAAGCCTTCCAAGATGTGAGCGCGGTCACGAGCTTGAATAAGTTCTTGCTGACTGCGGCGGACCACGATAAGTTGGCGGTGAGCAATGTATTCCATTAGGATTTGGCGAATATTTAAGAGTTGTGGGGTTCCCTCACTGGTCAGAGCCACCATATTCATAGAGAAACTGGTTTGGAGTTCAGAGTACTTGAAGAGCTTGTTCAGCACAACCTTTGGCCTGGCATCTCGTTTAAGGTCGATGGTAACCTGCATACCGTTACGGTCAGAGTCGTCATTGAGGTCGCGGATGCCGTTTACTTTTTTGTCACGAGCTAGTTGGGCAATTTTTTGGAGTAAGCGAGCTTTGTTAACCTGGTAAGGTAGTTCAGTCACAATAATTTGGAAGCCACCCTTTTTAGTTTCTTCGATTGCAGCTTTAGCGCGGATAACGACACGACCTTTTCCGGTTTTGTAACCTTCTTTTATGGCGTTGAAATCATAAATGATACCGCCGGTTGGGAAGTCTGGACCATTGATGTGCTCCATGATGTTGTCGATGGTGGTGTCGGTTTGGAAGTTTCCAGCAAGTTCTTTTGGATCAGTGGTAAGCAGCACGTCAATTTGCGCATGCATGGTTTTAATTTCATCAGCAACGTTGTCACCTTTTTTAGATGCCCCTCGGTCAGGTAAACTAAAGGTATTTCCCTCTGGTCGAGCGGATTCACCGCTGACAATCATAGCAGTAATGGCGTTACAGACTTCAACTAAGTTATGTGGTGGAATTTTTGTTGCCATACCTACAGCAATTCCTTCTGCACCCATAAGGAGCAAGTTTGGAAGTTTTGCCGGAAGGACTGATGGTTCTTGAAGTGAACCGTCAAAGTTATCAATAAAAGGAACGGTGTTTTTGTCGATGTCGACCAAGAGTTCTTGCGAAATTTTAGCCATGCGAGCCTCGGTGTAACGCATTGCAGCTGGGCTATCTCCGTCGACGGAACCGAAGTTACCTTGGCCATCAATTAATTCATAGCGCATGCTAAAGTCTTGAGCCAAACGGACCATGGCCATATACACGGACGAGTCACCATGTGGGTGATATTTACCGAGGACGTCTCCAACAATACGAGCTGATTTTTTGTAGCCACTTTTGTGGTTAATGCCACTTTTATGCATTGAGTAAAGAATACGGCGGTGGACTGGTTTAAGACCGTCACGCACGTCAGGAAGCGCACGAGAGACGATGACACTCATGGCGTAGTCGAGGTAACTCTTTTCCATTTCCGATTTAATGGAAATGTACTTCATGCGGCCAAAACGAGTTTCTTCGATGGTGCCGATTAATGCTTCAGCTTCGGTTTCGAGGTGTTCTTCAGCAACTGCCTCTGCCATTGTTTCTACTGGCTTTGTTTCAGCTTCCTCTGCTTTTGCAGCATCTGTCACTTCGTTTTCTGGTTGCTTGTTGTTTTCGTCTGTCATAGTTGTCGTGTTTTCTAGTAGGTCTTCTCTCCTCTGCGTGCTTTAGGCCACTGCTTTTTCAATAGCTGGTGCAATTTCCTTTTTACGAGACATTTTTGGGCCGATGTCGATCATGTTGTCGCTCACGGTGCCCCCAAATGCCTTCTGGGCAACGCTGGCTTCAGCTTCACCAAGAATAAGTAGTTTAGTGTTAACTTTCAATATATCGGTAATGGCGACAAACAGGAGTTCAACGCCAAGTTCTGCTTTGACTGTCTGCATGGCAGCAAGGAGTGAGGCTTTTTTCTCGGTGAGGATCATGTCTTGTTCCACTGTTTCGAGCTGGTCAATCATGGTTTTTTTGCTGAACTCAAAGACTTTGTAGTCGTTTTTAACGATTTCTATGTCTGAAAGTTGTGAAACGTCCGATTTTGCTTTGAATATTTCTAGGGTGAAGGCCTCGACGTCCCCAATTTCTGCGATTTGAGCTAGTTCTGCGCCATATTCTTTGTCTTTTTGAGTTGTAGTAGCGCTTTTGTAGCCAACTGTGTCGGACAAAATGGCTGCCAACATGAGTGAGGCAATTGTTTTTGAAGGGACTACATTCTTAATTTTCATCATGTGATACACGATTGTTGAGGTTGAGCCCCAAGGACGGAAGACCAAACAAATGGGTCCGTTAAAGTTAATGTTTGCTTTGTGATGGTCCACGATGTTAACAATTTGATCTGGATTAATGCCAGCTAAACGTTGCACTTCTTCGTTGTGGTCGACCAGCACAATTTTGTCTTCTGGAGCAATATCTGCTGCTGTGATTTGTTGTGGTGCCGCAATGCCAAATTTTTCAAACAAAAATGTCGTCTCTGGGTTGAGTGGATCGGCAATGACTGCCACGGAATTCTCGTGCTCAGCGTGTGCTGGTGAGCTTTCGTGCAAATAAGCAAGCGCCATAGCTGCTACAACTGCGTCTGTGTCTGGTTTTTGATGTCCGATGATGTATGTTTTTGGCATGAAGGATGTTTCCTGTACCTGGTACTCTGTTTCTAAATATCAATATTTGCCAGCTTAGCATGTGTCTGGATAAACTTCTTACGTGGCGCAACGTCGTCACCCATTAAGGTGCTGAAGGTTGTGTCTGCTTTATCTGCGTCGGCAATAGTGACGCGTTTAAGCATGCGTTTTTCTGGGTTCATGGTGGTTTCCCAGAGTTGTTCTGGGTTCATTTCTCCCAAACCTTTGTAGCGTTGGACACCAATGTTTGCATTTGCGCTGTCGGCGCGGATGCCGGTGATGACTTTGTCGCGCTCTTCTTCACTGTAGACGTATTCTTCATTTTTTCCCCATGAGATCTTGAAAAGTGGTGGCATAGCAATGTAGAGGTAGCCTTGTTCGACTACTTCTGGAAGATGGCGGAAGAAAAAAGTTAGTCCGAGCGTGGTGATATGTTCTCCATCGACGTCAGCGTCATTCATAAGAATAATGCGATGGTAGCGGAGTTTTTCTGGGTCGAATGTTTCACCAATACCGGCGCCAAGAGCGATAACTAAGTTTTTGACTTCTTCTGAAGCCACAATTTTATCGAGGCGAGCACGCTCTGTGTTAAGAATTTTTCCACGCAGTGGGAAAATAGCCTGAAATTTGCGGTCTCTTCCCTGCTTTGCTGAACCGCCTGCAGAGTCACCCTCTACGATGTAAATTTCACTATCTGCTGGGTTTTTGCTCTGACAGTCAGCTAGTTTTCCTGGGAGTGAACTACCTTCAAACACACCTTTTCGAATAACGGCATCTTTAGCGGCACGAGCTGCCATGCGAGCTCGGGCAGAAAGCATGATTTTATCGATAATGGCTTTTCCAGCTTTGGGATCTTCTTCGAGGAACGTATCGAGTCCATCTTTAAAGACTTGGTAGACAGCCGACTGGGCTTCGCTATTGTTTAGTTTAGTTTTGGTTTGTGATTCAAATTGAAGGTCGTTCGACGGCATTTTAACGAAAATAACTGCTGAAACACCTTCTTTCATGTCTTCACTGGTGAAACTTTCTTTTTCTTTAAGCAAGTTATGGTCTTTGGCGTACTTACGGAGTACATTTCCCAAAGCTAAGGTGAAGCCATTTACATGAGCACCACCATCTGGTGTGTGAATAACGTTAACGTAGGATTCTACTCTTTCTTTGTATGAGTCGTTGTATTGTAGGGCGACTTCGACACCAATTTTTTTGCCGGTTGTGTCGTCGGTCCATACTCCTTCGGTGTACATAACTTTGTGAAGTGGCTTTTTGGTCATGTTGATATGTTCAACCAGACTGCGGATACCGCCTTCAAAGTAGTAGTGTTCTTCTGAGTTTTCGATGGTGTCAACTAATTGGAAATAAATACCTGCCATAAGATAGGCGCGGTCTTTAATGACGCTAACAAGAGTTTTATGACTGAATGCTGTTGTTGAAAAAATAGAGCTATCAGGAATAAACTGCAGAAGTGTTCCGGTATCGTAAGTCACAAACTTTTCAGTTTGAAGTGGGAACATGTCTTTAACTTGTTTTTCAGTTAGTTTTCGAACTGCCTCATGTGGAATTCCTCGAGTATAGCTTTGATAGTAGTAAGCTTTGTCACGTTTGACGATGACTTGTACTAAGTTAGAAAGTGCGTTAACAGCAGAAGATCCCACACCATGCAAACCACCACTAGCTTGGTAGGCTGTTTCTTCAAACTTTCCACCGGCATGCAGTTTGGTCATAACTACTTGTAGTGCTGAAACTCCTGAAGCATGCATATCAACAGGGATACCGCGACCATTGTCGACTACGGTAATCGCCTCTTGTTCGGTTAATTCAACTGTTGCAAGTTTTCGTTCCCTGTCCCCTACTTCTGTGTGGTAGAGTTCAATACCTTTTCCATATCCAGCAATTGCTTCGTCAACAGCGTTATCGAGAATTTCTTTTGCGAGGTGATGCAGACCTCTGCCATCGGTTGAACCGATGTACATACCAGGGCGTTTGCGAACTGGCTCTAAGCCTTCGAGGACTTTAATTTCTGATGCTTGATAGTGATTATTTGTGTTTGCCATATCCATTCTTGAAGGTAGTTATCAGAAACACTTTTATAGCACATCTTTGATATAAAAACAAAGATCCACCTGGTGGGCAGCGCGAGTGGAGTGTGTATTTGATTAACTACAAGTTACTAGTACAAAATGATACTACCACATATTTTCGCCGTAGAATAGACACAGTGTCCTCAAGACGAGGCTCTGAGCGCTTCAATTTCGGTTTATTTTGCTGTATTTGGACCTGAATAAGTCGGAACATATCGAAATATTCATTACTATATAGCAACATATATAAAATATACCTATTATATTGACCCATAATAATTAAAGTGCTATAATAGTGTATCTTTCTTTGCCCACAGTGAACACCTCGTTCACACTTTGTGTTTGCGGGAGAGAACATTCTTTAAAAGGTGGTAAATAAGATGAAATCCGGATTTAAATTACGGTTAAACGTTGACCTGGCTGCAGTTTTGAGCAAATTCAGCGTGTTTATGCTGATTTACCCGCTGTTTGGGTTGGCATACAGCATTTTGAGTGGTTGGCTGGTATTAGTATCTGCATTAATTGCAGTGCTTATTTCAGCCAAGATTGGTGAAGTGTTGCCAACCACTGCGACAGTTGCTCTGGCTGTTATTGTGTACCTACTGGGACTGGCATCAGTTTGGATTGGCGATATCAAAGGTGCCCCCCGGGAAGAAGTTAACCAGTACCGTTGGTATATGGTTGTGTTTTCGGTTTCTTTTTTTGTTTTGCTCAAGGCTATCATTTTTTAACCTGAGCATTGTTAGAACCCCTTTTAAATTGCCCTGCTTTTTTAGCAGGGCAATTTTGTATCTAAATCAGTTGTAAAAAAAACTCCTCAACAGCAAGCTGCACGTTTCCATTTTGACCTAACCGTTTTTTTAATCGGAGTGTTTCAGCAATGTGCTTTTGCAGTTGGGCGTTTTCACCATTTTTTTCAAGTTCAGTATGAAAGTATGTGGTCAGCTGGTTAGCCAACTCAATAGCTGCAGTTCTGTCTGTGTACTCTTCAGCTAGCTGAAGGGCCACTGGAATGGTACTGCCAGAAAGTTTTGTATAGAGTTCTTTGGCTGCATCGGTATCCCATTTTTCTGTTTGTTTGGTAACTAAGCATCTGGACTGAATAGTCGGGAGTATCTTTTCAAGAGATTGACCCACCAAAACAATTTGAGTGTTTACCGGTGGCTCTTCAACTAATTTTAAAAGTGCATTCTGTGCTGGAAGCGTTGCAGACTCGAGTCCCAGCACCACGCAAAATCGAGTGTCAGTGGGACTGCTGGCAAAGCTTAAATACTCTTGCAGGTTGCGCACGGTAGCTATTTTGAGTGCAGCTTCATCGCCAAACCAAGCAATATGCGGATAGTTTGTGTCGACTTGCCACTGATCGAGCAAAAACTGCGTTGCTTTTTCTTTCAGCGGTTCTGCTGCTATGAGGAGATGAGTTGTTGTAGGGTCAAAATGCATGAGATTTTCTACTAAATTACGGTGATATTGAGACAGTGTATTGTTGCTGTGTCTATTTTACAGTATAGTGGATAGTGTAGCTATGCAAGATCCTGCCCAAGATCCACAACCACTTAAGATTCCTGAAAATAAACCCGTTAGTAGTATGGGTAGTGTTTCTAGTGGCTCTGACTCGAGTGTGTTAGGAGGAAGTTCACTCAGTGACAGTTCCTCCGTTGCTACGGTTGTTACGCCAACAATTTCTCCTACTGATCAAACACTTCAAGATGAACAAAATGTGGGTGCCGAAGATTTATCAGCAGCAGCCGGAGCTGTTGATCAGCTTTTGGCGAGTGCGGATGAAGGTGTTGCTGCCCCAGCAATTTCAGCCGTTCCAGTTGAACTGCCAACTGAGGAAATAGAGCCTGCAGTTCAAGCTGAAATGACAGTTGAACCTACTGAAACTATCGAATCTACGACACCAGCTGAAGCTACAACGGAGTCCGTCACTGCATCAACAGCAGACTCACTCGCAGCAGATGCAGCACCTGAAAAAATACCTGAAATCCCCGAAGTCGCTGAAACACCAACCCCCGAAGTTGTGGCAGAAACGCCAGCTCCAGAACTGCCTGCTGATGCTCCTGCACCAGCTGCAGAACCAGTTGAGGAAACTCAAAAACCAGCTGACCCTGCGGCTACCCTAGATGCAGTCCCAACCCCTGTCACCAGTGGTAATCCAAACTCAATTTTGGATATTTTGCTTACAAAAGGTGAGATTACCCAAGAGTCGTTTAACCAGGTAAGTGTGGCACATATTTCAACAGGTAAGCCAATCGAGCAAATTCTTTCAGAAAAAAAATATGCCAGTGAAGAAGAAATAACCAAGGCAAAAGCTGAGTTCAATGGTATTCCTTTTATTCGCATTGCAGATACCGGTACCGATCCACAAGCGCTTACTCAGCTTCCAGAAAGTGTAGCTCGCACTTACAAGATGCTGCCTATCAGTTTTGATAAAGCTGATAATCACATGGTTGTAGCTATGATCAATCCGTTGGATTTGGCTGCGATTGATTTTGCCGAGAAAAAATCTGGAGTCCGTATTGAAGCCAAGTACGCCACGCCTTCCGAACTGGAGCGCACACTCGCAGAACACTACTCACAATCACTCTCAAGTGAAGTTACTGAAGCGCTGCAAGAAACTAGCCAAGTGGCTGAATCAAGGCAAGAAAAGAGCGATTTATCAAGCCTTTCAGGCGAAACGATTCGACAGGCTCCAATTACAAAAATTGTGCACACCATTGTTGAGTTTGCTATGAAAGCATTGGCTTCAGATATTCACATCGAACCTCAAGAAAGTCGTACCCGGGTGCGCTACCGTATTGATGGTATTTTGCAAGAGAAGCTTATTTTGCCTGCATCAGTTCATGATGCGGTCGTTTCTCGTATCAAGATTCTATCCAACCTAAAAATTGATGAAAAACGTATTCCACAAGATGGTCGTTTTAACTTCGCAAATAGTGAACAAGAAGTTGACCTGCGTGTTTCTACGCTGCCTACTATTCATGGTGAAAAGATTGTTATGCGTTTGCTTAAGAAAGATCAGTCTGTCCCAGAACTTCCTCAGCTTGGTTTAGATGGAATTGCATTGCAGCGAGTTAATACAGCCAGTAAAGTTCCGCATGGAATTGTTCTTGTTACTGGTCCTACAGGATCTGGTAAAACTACAACACTCTACTCTGTTTTGCATAAGATTAACTCACCTAAAGTGAACATCATGACACTGGAAGATCCAGTTGAGTACCAGATGACAGGAGTTAATCAGGTGCAGATTAATCCTCAAGCTGGGCTTACGTTTGCTTCAGGTTTGCGTTCATTCTTGCGTCAGGACCCTAACATTATCATGGTGGGAGAAATTCGTGACTCAGAAACCGCTGAACTTGCTGTGCAAGCTGCGCTGACAGGTCACTTAGTATTCTCTACCCTGCATACCTCAAGTGCTGCCGGTGCGCTGCCTCGTCTCTTGGACATGGGCGCTGAGCCATTTCTCTTGGCATCATCAATCACGTTGGTTATGGCACAGCGTGTGTTACGTAAAATTAATGAAAAATACAAAGAAGAATATAAGCCTGAAAAAGCAGTTGTCGATGACATCAGAAAAGTCTTAGGTCCTCGATTTGATCAATGGTGTAAAACTAATAATATGACAGCGGAGACATTGGTTCTCCATCGTTGTAAAGCTGATCGTCCTGCAACTGAACCTGAATATCGCGGTCGTATCGCTATTTTTGAGGTTATGCCAATTTCTGAAACAATTTCAAAAATGATTTTGGAACGACAGCCAGCCTCAGAAATGGAAAAGGTCGCCATGACAGAGGGAATGCTTCTTATGAAGCAGGATGGGTATATGAAGGCTCTAAATGGAGTCACCACAATTGAGGAAGTATTACGTGTTGCACAAATCTAAGGTGCGCAAACATGAGAGAATCGAAGCAGTAAAGGAGCTCTATGAACATTCATGACATCATGCAGTCACTTGTCGAACAAGAGGGTTCTGACATTCACATCGCAGTTGGTACCCCACCTACTATTCGTGTAGATGGCGTGCTCTCCCCTGTTCCCAATGCCCCAATTCTTGGCGCAGCGGAATGTGAAGCGTTGATACACCCAATTTTAACGCAAGAACAGAAAGATTATGTTGGCGTTAATAAAGAACTAGACTTTGGGTATCAATTTAAGGAATATGGTCGTTTCCGTGTAAATGTCTACCACAGTAAAAATGCGATGGCTGCTGCGTTACGTTTAATCCCGAGTAAAGTAAAGTCTCTCGAGGATCTTCATTTGCCTGAAATTTTCAAAGACTTTACCATGTTTAAGCAAGGTTTGGTGTTGATTACTGGTCCAACTGGTGAAGGTAAATCAACTTCGCTGGCTGCTATGATTGATCGAATTAATCAGACTCGTGCGGAACACATCCTCACGATCGAAGATCCAATCGAGTTTATGTACACCCCAGCAAAAAGTGTGATTTCTCAGCGAGAAATAAATCAAGACACCCACGGTTGGGATATCGCGCTTAAATCTGTACTGCGTGAAGATCCAGATGTTGTTTTGATTGGTGAAATGCGCGACTACGAAACCATTGCCTCCGCTATTACTATTGCTGAAACAGGTCACTTAGTGTTTGCAACTCTGCATACCGCTTCTGCAGCACAAACAATTGATCGTATCATTGACGTGTTTCCAGCTCATCAGCAAGGACAGATTAGACAGCAGCTGGCAGCAACGCTTAAAGTTGTTGCTTCTCAGCGATTATTGCCAAAGACATCCGGTGGCCGTGTGGCCGCGCTCGAAATCATGGTTGCCAACCCAGCTATTCGCAATTTAATTCGTGAAGCTAAGACACATCAAATCGATACCGTTATGCAAACTTCTGCTGGAGACGGTATGATGTTGATTGAAACTCATTTGCAGCAACTTGTACAACAAGGAGCGATTACTCTAGCAAGTGCACGTGAGTATGCTTTCAGAAAGGAAGACTTGGATCGATTACTTGGTTCAGCTAAGTAGTATTCGTTCAGGATAGGAACTATGCCATTTTTTAAGTACACTGCCAAAAACCAGTTCGGAGAAAATATCTCTGGAAAAGTTGAATCTCAAGGAATTGAGCAAGCAGCTGCGCTACTCCAGAGTCGTGGCTTACTAGTTATTAAGCTAAATCCTCTTACAGAACAATCATTTGCAGCAATTAGTAATATGCTTTTTGGTGTGAAGCAAGATGATATTGTTAATTTTACTCGTCAGCTCGCAACAATGATTACGGCAGGACTCCCCTTGGCAAATGGCTTATCGATCCTTGTTAGGCAAAGCAAGTCTGAGATGTCTCGTATGGTGGCGGTACTGCTTCAGGATGTTGAAGGTGGTAATACGTTTGCTTCTTCGCTTGAAAAACAAGATGTCTTTTCGCGAGTCTATGTTCAATTAGTCAGAGCTGGTGAAACCGGTGGTGTGCTTGATGAAGTGCTTAACCGTCTTGCCGATAATATGGAAAAGCAAAAGGAATTCCGAGCAAAAACCAAAGGTGCCATGATTTATCCAATCATCGTGGTTACAGCAATGGTTGCAGTAGGATTCATCATGATGATCTTTGTTATTCCAAAACTGACTGAAATGTACCGAGACTTTGGTGCAGAACTCCCGCTTCCAACAATGATTTTGATTGGTATTTCTGACTTCATGGTCAAATTCTGGTACCTCGTTTTAGGTGGTGCTTTTGGTGGATTTATGCTCTTTAATCGCTGGAAAAAAACACCAATCGGTCGAAAACAATGGGATCGTTTTGTTTTGAGAGTACCAATTTTTGGTATCTTACGTCAAAAGACAATTTTGACTGAGTTTTCTCGAACACTTTCTCTCTTGTTGGGCTCGGGTATTTCATTGCTTCAGGCGCTTGAAATTGTGACTGAAGGTGTCGAAAATGAAATATATCGCGATGCTTTAAAAGAAGCAACTAAGCAAGTTGAAAAAGGTGTTTCTTTAAGTCAGTCTATTGCTCGCTATGAAGAGTTCCCCCCTATCTTGCAGCAGATGATTGCCGTTGGTGAAGAAACCGGTAAACTTGACGACGTGCTCTTCAAACTTTCAAAATACTTTGAACAAGAGGCAGAGCAAGCTGTCAAAAACTTGACTGCCGCTATGGAACCTCTGATTATGGTGGTACTGGGCGTGGGCGTGGGTGCAATGGTTATTGCTGTGATCATGCCAATTTACAACTTGACCAGTCAGTTCTAATTTTTTTGCTTGAAAGTGAAAAAAAATATAACTTTTAATGGAGCAAAAGGTGAGCATTTCCGAAGTTAATACGAACAAAATATATCAAAAAAATGATTGATTTAGCAAGTAAAACAAGTATTGTTAAAAATTAGCAGTCAACAGTTTGTTCTGCTAATGTCCAATAGCGATGTTAGAAGGCATACACAGTGTGTAGGTGTTCACTGAACACTAGCGCTCGGTTAAATGAATGCCACTTGCCAAGAGCAAGTAATTTAGTATAAAGTGGATGTACGTAGTAATACATGAAGAAAATATAGTAAGAAAGTAGTAAGAGGTACTAACATATGAAACTGTCCACAAGACTCAACTCATTTTTAGCCTCGGCTCGAAGTGCCGCAGGTTTTACCATGATCGAACTGTTGATCGTGATCTCAATTTTAGGTATTTTAGCAGTTGCTGTTCTTTCAGCAATTAATCCGGTTGAACAAATTAACCGTGGTCGCGACACTGGCTCTCGTTCTGATGCAGAACAATTGCTTAGTGCAATCGACCGTTTTAACGCTTTCCAAGGATATTATCCATGGGTGTATAACCCAACCGATGATCACACTATCGACGATGGCGCCGGTGGCCCATTACAGGTGACTGATGCTTGGTTCGTTGGTGGTGCTGCAGCAACAGCTAATGACTGTTCAGTGCTACTTCGTTTGGGAACGGGTGATGCTGCTGCAACAGATGCATGTACAGGATCGCTTGAAGTTAAAGAATCATTTACTTCACGTGTCACTGATACTGGTGCTAACCCTTTGTATATTTACAATGATGGGGCCCAAGGTTCGAGTACCTACGTGTGTTTCACTCCACAATCTGGAGCTTTTGTTCAGGAAGCTGAAACTCGCTGCCAAGATGCAACAGGAACTGGTTTACCAAATGACATGGCTGGTATAGCAGATGAGGTGTGTGGAGGATATGCGACTGATCCAACCCTTATGATGATCTGTCTCCCATAAGAGACCAGTCAAATGTAAGTTAGATTTGAAATATGAAGCCGCGGCGCAAAGCGCCGCGGCTCTTTTCTTTCCTTTTCCTCTAACCTAGTGTTATACTAAAATTCGCCATGGCATTGCTCACTTTTTTGTTACCCGCTCTCTTTATATTTCTACTTGGAATAGTCTTTGGTAGCTTTTTAAATGTGGTGATTGTCAGATCCATACGAGATGAGTCGTGGGTGACTGGACGCTCTCATTGCGATATTTGTGGAAAAACAATTGCCTGGTATGACAATATCCCATTACTTTCATACTTGGTTTTAGGTGGCCGATGCCGACACTGCAAAGAGGCAATAGCTATTTCTCATCCCATTGTTGAGGGGTTAACAGGTGTGCTCTTTTTGTGGTGGTATATTGGCTTTTCTCTCTTTTTTAAGTTAACCCAAGAACCGTTTGTAGTGCTGCAGCCACTTTTCTGGCTGGCAGTGGCAGCGATCCTGATTGTAATTTTCTTTACCGATATTCTGGTTTTTTTAATTCCCGATAAAGCAGTTATAGCATTATCGGCATTGGTGGTTGTGTATCAAGGTGCATTACTTTGGGCAGGTATTATGCAGCCACTCGATTTTCTCTATTCTGTGCTGGGAATGGTGGGTGCTGTGCTCTTTTTCTTTTCCCTCTGGTACTTTACCCGAGGCAGAGGTTTGGGCTTTGGGGATGTTAAGCTCATTGCACCACTTTCACTGCTCATGGGTTGGCCTTCGCTCATAATTGGATTGTTTGCATCATTTATTGTTGGAGCAGTTGTGGGTATTGGATTTGTGTTGGTTGGAAAAAAGAAAATGAAGCAACCAATTCCTTTTGGTCCGTTTTTGATTATTGGTACAGTCATTGGCCTATTGTGGGGTCATGAAATTTTTGCCTGGTACCTTACTTTTATTTTGTGAGATCGGAGTTTTTGCTTTTCAGAGGGGTGACAAGTGCCATATATATCTAGTACTATATAAATATGCGCATTTTAGCTTTTTTTGCTAAGTATACCTTTCTACTGTTACTCCTTGTTGTTGGTGTGTTTCTCGTTGCACGAGAAGCTTTACTTTTGACTGCAACCCATACCTTAAAAAAATCGATTGCTGAATTAGTCTTAGTTTCTCATAAAGGAACCACTGCCAGTAGCTGTCGTGCAAAAGGACTGTCAGAAAATGTTACTGGTACAAACCCAACATTGCAGCTTAGGTTCATTAGTGACACAGAGTACGTACTTGAAGTTAACTGTGTGCAGAACTCTATCGATCCAGTTTTGCTTAATAAAAAAGTACTGCCTCCATTTGTGACCAAAAAACAGGGTGGGTCAGGATTTACCCTTTCACCAGAACAAAGTGCAGTTGAGCTTGAAGTGTTTAGAGACGTTGAAGATCTTTTTGCCAGTTGGCTCTTTTTTGAACCTACCTTTATTACCCGATCAGCAACGGTTGCAGCGTCAGCCGGTACTCTGATTGAGGATTTCTCGATTAATGACTTTGACAACGGTCCAGTGACTTCCTGTACGGGCTACGGCTATTTTTGTTGTGATGGTGTGGCAGAAAAAGGTGTAGGTAGTACCATTAGTGGTTTAGCTGGATGCGAAAAGAGTTGTTACTCCCAGTGTGTGACTCGTCCACTTGTGCTCTCTTTTACTACCAGTCCATTTTATGATTTTCAAACTAGAGCACTTGCAGTGAATAAAGGAGAGACAATTGAGTTCTCATATGTAAGTGATCCTGGGAAAGGTAACACAGTCACCGCAGCTATCGACTATGGAGATGGAGCAAAAGATTCGTTAACCACCGATACAGGAACTATGATGCACAAGTATGCCTGCACTCAACCTAAATGTGAATTTACAGCTACGCTGACCCTAGTTGATAACTGGGGAATCGAATCGGCAGTCACAGAAGTGAGTAAAGTAAAAGTAACAATACAGTAGCAGCTTGCTTTTAGGCAGTACTCTGCCTAGAATGAGGATTAGATATAAAAGGAAGAATATGCACATTTTGCACAGAAAAAAAACATCTTTAGGATTTACACTCCTAGAATTATTGGTCGTTATTTCAATTATTGGTATTCTTATCGCAATTAGCGCGGCTGCATTTACCACTGCCCAGCAAAAGGCACGTAATGCTAAGCGTCAGGGAGATGTAAATTCAATCTCTAAATCCTTCGAACAATACTATGCAGCCACAAGCAGTAACTATGCTGCAAACTGCAGTACTATGGCTTCTTCACTTCCAGGTAGCTCGCTGCCAACAGATCCCAAAAGTGGTGCGGCATACCCATGTGTTTCGAATGCGGTCGCGAATACCTACTGTGTGTGTGCCCAACTTGAACCATCCGGTAACACAAATGGAAATGCAACTAATGGATCCTGCGCTGGTCTAGGTACGGCTGGTAGTTATTACTGTGTGGTGAACCAACAATAAGGACGTTTTTATGCTAAAAAAATATTCACAATCATCAGGTTTTAGTTTAATTGAACTCCTTGTTGTGGCAACAATAATTATTGTGCTCACAACAATTGGCTTAGTGAGTTTCCAAAGTGCAGGTAGAAATTCTCGAGATGCAAAACGCAAAGCAGATCTAGAGACCGTTCGCCAAGGATTGGTTTTATATCGTGCAGACTTAGGAAGCTACCCAACTGGTTCAGTATATGGAACTATGACAACAAGACTCATCGATCTGGATTACCTAACGTCCCCTGCACCAACTGATCCTAAAGGAACTGCGCCAAATGTGTATTCTTATTCTTCAGCGGGATCTGACTTTTGTGTATGCGCCTCGATGGAAAATTCAGCAAATGCTGGAGGAGCATCTGGATGTTCAGCACCTACAAATGGGTACTGTGTGTCGAATCCTTAAGATTTTACCAGTATAAAACGGTATGAAAGCCTGCTCGCTATGTTAACGCCGAAACAATCTCAATCTGGTCTTACCCTGATTGAAATGATTATTACAGTTTCAATTATGCTGGTGCTTTTTGGTGGGAGTATTGCTGGATTTTTTAAATTTAATGATCGTCAAAATGTGGCGAATACGATGAGTGAAGTTAAACAGCAGCTGGAGAGTGCGCGGACGCGCGCGCGCGTCCGCGACAATCCAAACCAAGCAGGATGTGTGTTGCAAGGCTACAAAGTTAAAACGAATGGAACTTCTCTTGAGAGTAAGATTCTGTGTGGAACAAGTAAATTTTCACTTACAGAAGGTCAAAATAGAGATGTATACGAAATACAATCTGGCGTGACAGTAACAGCAATGGACATTACATTCTATACCCTCACAGGTTCTGCTTTGGTGACGTCACCAGCAAGCAACTTTATTCACATTGAAGGAAATAATACCTATTACGCATTTGAAGTAAAAGATTCAGGTGAAATTTCTGAAGGTTGTTTTGTAGTTAGTTCAGGAAGTACCACATGCTTATAATTAAAAAATTTCTTAAGAAACAACGGAAAAATTTTAAAAAGGGTTCAACGCTTATTGAACTTCTTATTGCTACCATGATTGTGGGAACCGTGGTAACTGCTGTTGCAGCCGGTGTTTCCAGCTCAGTAAAAAACAATTCTGAAGCTCGGTATCGTGAAATTGCAACTGTTTTGGCTCAACAAGGAATGGAGACACTTCGTTCAGAGCGAGGTAATTTGGGATGGATAACGTTCCATGATTCGATTACTCCAGGAACATTCTGTATGCCCACAGGAATGTCTTCACTGACTGAACTTACCACGAATCAAAATTTGTGCATAGTAACCGAGTCTAATCTTGATTTTAATCGTTCTGTTGTATTAACAAAACAATCTGGAGCGAGTCCTGACGTCTCAGCCGAAATTACGGTAAGCTGGGAGCGTAAATCGGGTGTTACGAGTGATGTAAAGGTTACACAGACATTTAAAGATTTCACCAGACAGTAAAAAGTATGTTGCTTTTTTCTTACATTAGTTGCGCAGTGAGACAACCGATGAGAAGTGTTGTGACGATTCTTCACTAGTGGTATTGGAAATTGATGGAACAACTTTGCTGAGGTCAAAATCAATTGTTACTGATCGTTCACCACTATATCTTTCGGAACAATCAAACTGTAAGTTAGCGACTTGAACAGTATCAGAAGTTAAATAGGTACCACTGTTTGAGGCAATCTTTGGTGGCGTTACGGATGTATCAAGGAAAAACTCCGTTTGTCCTCCATCAATAGATTCAAGTGCAATGCGGTCCATATTACCTTGACACACTTGTGTATCAGAATTTTCAACTAACTTGTATGAATTTCGTAGCATAAATTCAATTTGCGACAATGCATACGAACCTTCAACCTTGAGAGTATTCTTTGTATTTGTGCGAGCATTAGTAACCATGAACGTCATGAACATTGCTGAAACAGTGAGTGTGAGAATTACCATCAGCGCAGTCACGATAAGTAGCTCGATTAAAGTAAAGCCATTCTGTGAGTTTTTTTGATAATCACTGTGTTGCATAAAAATTCCGCTCAGTCCTACTAAATTTCTGCTCTTCTCTACTTTCAATTTTACTCTATTTTGTATGCCGCTGCTAGGTCTTTATTTTTATTGTTGTTAATTAAATCTCTTATGAATGCAGACTTACTGATATTTGAATTTTTAGCTTGTTGATTTATGTAATCATATAGTTCTGATGTAAGGAGTATGTTAAAGCGTACATCTATTTCATTTTTTGCAGCATCAATTGCGTCAGTTAAAATAAATTTTATATCTTCTGGTGAATATTCCCATATTTGAAGTTTACTATTATCAATGCCTTCAGCAAATGCAGGTGGTTTATTTTGAGTATGTAGCAGAATTACAGGCTTTCCACTTTCGAGCGCCATCTTTAATAAATATCCCATTGATAAACTATGTGTTGATACCTCTAAAATAATGATTTCTGCATCTCTGATATTTTTCGTTGCATCTATAAATCGTTTTTTCTTATCCTCATAATTGTCAGAATAGACCTTCGAGACGTTCATATCTTCAAAGAAATTATCAACATGTATGTGGTTTAAGTCATTAATTTTTTTATAGATATTCAATGAATTTGAGTAAATGACTTCATCTCCTCTTGCAGATGTTGTGAAGTAAATTTTCATATTTTTTTGTATTTTACAAGTTTTTTATTATATCACTTAAATTATACCCTATAAATCAATATATCCTCACTACTTCTTGATTTCATATGATACAATTGTGGTGCTAATTTGGTATAATTGCCAGATATGACTTTGTAATGATAAGTAGAGAGTTCAATGAAAAATAATAGACAACTAAATCCACATACTGTGATTGATCCAGATACGCATAGTATGGGGAAAAGTTTGGGGAAATATATTGACATAAAGATGCATCATCTGATAAGGGATGTTGATACTGATCTTTACGATGAAATTATTGTGGTGGGTAATTACGATAGAACCGCCATAATTTCAAAATACGAAAAAGGTGGAAAATTGACTAACTGGCAGAGACCAACAGCTGAAGTAGTTAAAAATGTACTATACATTAAATGTTTTCCTGGAATAGATTATGTCCGACACTATGCATCTTTGATAAGTTCATATCTAGCACTTAAGGGGAAAAAATATGATCATGTTACTTATATTTTGCCGTCACAGGAAGAGTGTTGGCAAGAAATATATGATCTTGAGTTAGATGTTCTGGAGGTAACAGATGCAATTGTTGTTGGATCAGGATTGTTTAATTTCACAGATGAAACTACAGTTTGGCAAGAGAATGATAGATTTCTTTGGGCTGTTGAAACACTACCAAATGGAAAAAGTGTTACTTATTTAATACTTCAATTTAGTTTTTGGGGAGACATTTTGTATAGACTTGTTCATTATCTTAGCGAATTACATCATAAGAAAATATTTTTTACTGCTAAAGTGGGTGGTATTGATGAGTCGATAATTCCAAACCAGGTATTGGCTACTGGTGGTATTTGCTATATAAATGGTGAGATTATAAAGTGGAAAAATCCATTTGCAGATCTAGATCTCGACTTAATCTTTGAGGGGAGTCATGTTAATTCTCCTTCTGTTTTGTTTGAGAATAAAGATTGGGTTAAGTTATTTAGCAATTTTTCATTAGTTGATTCTGAGATAGGGTATTTTGCTAAAGCTGCACATGATTCGGGCATGCAGTTTGGATATCTACATTTTGTCTCAAATAATCTTTCAAAACTGCATGCAGAGGATTTGTCTAATGAACGAAGTCATAGCGTCACTCAAAAAAGAGAAAAATTAAATAAAGATATTGAGAGAATAATTAAAAAGGTAATATAGGATGTTAATATGAAAGTACACTTCGCAGCAGCGGTAGATGGTGATAAATCTGATTTTAAAAAAATTTGTCAGTTTATTCACAAGCTTGACCATTCATTAGTTACAGACCATTATCTTAGTAGAACTCTTGATGATATAGATAAGGAAAGTCCTCAAGAGGCAAAGTTTTATGTCGAGCGATCTATGAATTGGATAAAAACAGCCGATGTAGTTGTCTTTGAAACAACTAAACCAGATATTAGTATTGGTTATGAGCTTGCAGTAGCTGTCTCATTACATAAACCGGTTATTGCTTTGTATAATGACAAAAAATCAAACCCACCAAATAGTATTAAGGGTGTTGAAAAAGAAAAATTGCAAATTGTTGGTTACAATGAAGACACCATTGATGATGTGCTCGATATCATTCTTGAGAATGCTGCCGAATCAGCAGACGTCCGCTTCAACTTCTTCATCTCCCCTGCCATCGGAAACTACCTTGACTGGATTGCAAAGAATAAAAAAATTCCACGATCTGTGTATCTTCGTAACCTGATTCAAAAGGATATGGAAGATAACGAAGAGTATCGTTAATTTTCAGCAATAATTTTCTGCAAAAAGTTCCAAATTTTTTCCTCATCTCTCCCCTTGCGAGTGACCTAGTTTTTAGGGTATGATGATGCATAGTAGTAGTGTGTACGTACTATGCAAAATAAAAAAACCACTCCCCAATCTGGACAAGTCGCTGTTGTAGTGCTGCTCATTATGGTAGTTTTACTTACCATTGGTTTGTCTTTAGCAACACGAACAACCCAAGAACTGTTTCTTTCCGATCAGCAGTCTGAAAGTGCCCGTGTTTTTAATGCTGCTGAATCTGGAATTGAACAAGCATTGAGTGAGTTGCAAGGCCAAGGTACGTTATCTATCGATGGTGTTGATGTCGCCTATAATGTTACTGGCAGTAGCACGCTCGATACTCGAGTTGCAGAAGGTGCAAGTGTCCATATCGACTTGACTGGCTATACCAGTGGTGTAAATTTTGAGTGGGCATCCGAAGCAGATTGTTCTGAGCGTGCATCATTAGTTGCAAATATTTTTTACAGTGATACAACTACTAATCCAGCTACGGTTCGTACAAAAGTAATTCCATTTGGACCAACATGCAATGGTCATGACTCAGATAACTTTTTTGACGGGACGGCAACCGGTGCTAGTAACACCTATCGCCATCAATTTACCATTACCTCTGTTGGATCACCCTTTAATCAATCTCTTCCGCCGAACCCTCTTTTCATGAGAATTAAACCTGTGTACGCCGATACCGACATTAAAATATCTGGTGGAGTTGGGTTCCCAACTCAATATCACGTCATTTCTTCAACAGGCACATATTCAGAAGGCGATGAGGAACGAAATATTGAAGTGTCGCGTACATTACCAACGGGTCCTGCATATATGGACTATGCGTTGTACTCAGGAGCTAGTATTACACAAAATCCGTAAGAAACTATTCATATTAAGACAAGAAAGCCTGCCCTATGTCTACACTCGCACTTGATATTGGAACCTACAGTATAAAAGCAATTGCTGGAACTGCTGGTCCAAAGCCCAAAATTGAACGTATTGCCGAAGTTTTTAACACGACAGGTATTGCTGTTCCGACCGACGATGTTAGTCAAGATAAACTCGTTAATCTGATTGAATCAGTTATTGTTGACAATGATCTCCCTCGAACAGATGTGCGTATTTCACTCCCTGAATCAGTCATCTCAACTAAAATCATTGAAATTCCACCACTCAGCGATGCAGAGCTTGCTTCAGCAATTGGGTGGCAAGCCGAACAGCATATTCCAATTCCTCCAGAAGAATTAGCTCTTGAGTACCAAGTGCTCTATCGTGGACCCAAAAAGGAAAAAGAGCCAATGAGAATTTTACTCGTTGGTGCTCGTAAACAAATTGTCGATCGTTTTGTTGATATGTTCCATATTTTAGGTATTGAGCCTTCACTCGTTGAAACACACATGATTTCACTTATTCGTTCGCTCATGTTTACTCCAGAAGATCCAAATACAATGATTGTCCACTTGGGCGCCTCGAGTATGAATATGTCTATTATTCAAAAAGGTGAACTCACTTTTGTTACCAGTCATATGAATGGTGGTCAACTTCTTACCAAGGCTCTGGAACAAACGGTCGGTCTTGACCAGCACCAAGCTGAAAAATACAAACGCACCTATGGTCTTGATGAAACTCAATTCCAGGGTAAAGTTGCTGCTGCGTTGCTTCCTGGTCTTCAGATTTTGACAGCTGAAATGAAAAAATCAATTCAATTTTTTGTGACTCAGAATCCAACTGAATCAATTCAGCGTGTTGTCCTATCGGGAGGTACAGCTGCTATGCCTAATCTTGTGCAGTATATTGCGCAAGAATTGGGTACAGAAGTTCTTGTTGCTGCTCCTTTTACGGGCATAGATGGCGCTATTCCTGAAACTATTAATCCACCTGCAATGGGTGTCTGTATGGGATTACTCTTGAGAGAAATGTAACATGGCCAAAGGTATTAATTTTGTTGCGAATCGAAGAAAACGTCTCACTGCACAACAGGTCCAGGATGAGAAGTGGTTTCAATACGCCATCATTGGTGTGATTGTAGTATTCGTAGTTTTTTTAATTACCATTGGTCTGAGATTTTTCTTTCTGTATAGAATTAACGCGCTCAAAGATAACCAGGCAAATGCGCGTAAGGCTATTGAGGCTCAAGAACAGGTTGAAAAAGACTATAACGTGTTTGCCCATAAGCTTCGTGCTCTCTCAGACTTGTTTGGTAAACGTCAAGACAAGCAAGAGGCAATGGTCTATTTTTCACAGGTATTCGGTCCTCAAGTGATCATTAGTGGTATTGATTACTCGGAAGATGACAACAGCATTGTGTCATTCACCCTCACAGCTCCAAGTGTTTTTGATTTAGAAAACGTGTTTACAGTTCTAGAATCAGATGAGGTTCTCAGTAAGTATGCAAAGGTACAGAAAAGCGATCTTGGCCGTGGTGAATCTGGAGCATACTCGATTAAACTTACTATTATTCTTGGTGGTTCAACGTATCTTGAAGACGTAGCAGCAAGCGCACAAGAAGGCTTAGTACAAGACACCACAGAAAACGAAGAAGTGAATCAATAGGAAACTATGGCAGCAAAGAAAACAGCATTTAACTACAAGATCATTTGGATAACACGACGTAAGCTCGTGTACACCATTGGTTTAGTAGCTCTTGGTATGGCTATTGTTGCTTTTGCTATTTATCCTCAAATCACAGAGTCACTGAGTTTAAACACTAAATATAGTAAAGAACATCCTACGCTAGAAAAACTGCAAGCCAAGTTATTAGAACTGCAGTCTATCGATTCAACGACTGAATTTTCCCAGGCTGATGTTGTTAACTCTGCTCTGCCCTCGAAAAAACCTTTGCTCGAGTTTTTGACTAGTTTAAACAGCATTGCTATTGCAAACAATATCAGTGTTGGCAACTTTGAACTCAGTCCTGGCCAGATCTCTACAGACAGTGCTGATGCCACTAAAACTACTAAGCAAGCTGCAGCATCTGTTGACACTCTTGATTTAGAGCTTGAGATTGAAGGTTCATTTGATGGTCTACAGCAGTTTTTACTCGATATAGAAAAAATTTCACCATTTACTACAATCACAAAACTTTCACTTGGCCAGGGAGCATCCGGAGCTGATCGCGGCAGTGATCGTCAGATTAAAGCGACTTTGAGTACCAGTACCTATTTCTTCACCCAGTCAATAAAAGCAACTGTTGATGCGCCACTTCCCAAACTTACGGCTCTAGATAGAAATGTACTCACTGCTCTGGCGCAGTTCCAGAATTATGACTTGCCTGAACAGACTGAAATAGTTGGTGGCGGCACTGAAGATCCATTTGGAGTTGATAAGTTACAAATATTAAATGAGTTTAAGTCACAACTTGATGTAGGTGATCAAACGGATCAAACCGATCAGGGAACTCCTGCTCTTGAAACAGAACAACCTACAGATACTGGTCTCCTTTCTACTCCTACACCACCGCCTGAGGTAACTACCGGTGACGGTGGAACACCTGAATAAAGGTAAGCTTTTTTATTGAAAAAAATGAGCCAGGCATTCTGCCTGGCTCATATCAGTTTTAAGTGTATTTTGAAGAATTATTCTTCGTCGCTTGCTTCGTCATCATCTTCAGCAAGGTTAATGTAAGCATGGATGCCTTCTTTAACAGCACGGATCTTTCCGATGTTGCGAATAGATTGGATAACTGAGCCACCTTTTCCGATGACGCGACCAATATCTTCTTTGTTGACGTGGATAGTGTAGACTGCGCCACGATCATCTTCAGATTCAATGACTTTGACGTCTTCTGGATGTTCTACAAGATGAATGAGGATGTATTCAATCAGATTTTTCATGATGAAAACTTTCTATAATTGGCTGAGTACAGGTTCAAAATTTATGCTGCTGTTGTCTCAACAGGAGCTTCTTCTGCGGTTGCTTTCTCTTCCACAGGAGTTTCCTCTTTTGGAGCAGCTTTAGCTTCAGCAGCTTGGGTAGCAGCTGTTGCTTTCTCTTCTGCAGCTAGCGCGAGTTTTGCTCGAGCTTTCTTAGAAAGAGTTGGTTTCTTTTCAGGGAATGAAGTGCCAGACTCGAAGCGAGTTACTAAATGTGCAACCGTATCAGTAGGTTGAGCACCTTTAGCTAACCACTCTTTGTAGAGTTCCATATTTATCTCAAGGACTTTTGGAGTCTGAGTTGGAGCGTAATGACCTAAAAGGGCCTTATATTTACCATCACGTTTGGTACGTGCTTCGTTAACAACAATACGATAGTGTGGCTGATTTCGTTTTCCGAATCGAGCGAGTTTGATTTTAAGCATAAGTGATACTTTTTTTACTTTTTTATACTAATGTTCTGACTGAGCATGTCTTAATTTGGCGTTTCTTCAACGCAGAACCCAAATTATACGTTACTTTGTGAATTTTCTCAAGAGGAAGTCTGGACAATAGAACTTCAAGAAACGCTCGCCAATAGCTCGCTTCCTTTCGGACTATACAACACTTGTGCACTCGATAGAAATCGCCTTGACGTCCTCAAGAGATTCTTGAAGTTCTATTGTCCAGACACCTGGACTGTTCAAAACTCAAGAGTGCATCTAGACCGCGCCGGGGTATTTTTTAAGCGCTTTTTGAGCAGCATCTTGTTGGGCTCGTTGTTTGCTGGAACCTGTGCCAATAGCGACTGATTTCCCATTTACAAACACTTGCACGGTGAATTCTTTGTCGTGGTCGGGACCTTTTTCGGTAGTGACCTGATAGTCTGGAGTTTCAAATCCCAGAGCCTGCACAACTTCTTGCAAATGACTCTTTGGATCTTTATAGAGTTTGTTCTCGAGAATATCGTCGATTTCTGTAAAAAGTTCTTTCATGAGGAACTCTGTGACAACTTCAATGCCTTGATCAAGAAATAATGCTCCGATTACGGCTTCCATGGTGTCGGCAAGCAGACCCTCATTAGTTCTACCTCCGGTTGCTTCTTCACCTTTACTCATAAAAAGAGCTTGACCAAGACCAAGTTTGGTAGCTGTGTGTGCAAGCGTGGTGGTTTTGACTAAGGCGCTGCGATAGGCAGTAAGAATACCTTCTGGTTTTGTAGTAAATTTTTCGAAAAGGAATTTTGTGGTGATTAATTCCAGAACGGCATCACCTAAAAATTCGAGACGCTCATTTGATTCTTCAGCTGAACTAGTATTTTCGTTAAGAGCACTTCGGTGCGTTAGTGCTTTTACAAGGAGTGCTTCGTTTTGGAATGTCGGAATAGTGCTTAACTGCATGGTATTATCCTAGTTCTACCTCTTCTGCAACAACAGCTGCGAGTTCTTTTACCGTTTCTACGCTCTCCTCTTCTTCAATTTCGGTTGCATCGAGATTAATGTTGAAGTGAGTATTGATTGCTTTAATAAGTCGGGCTAAATCGACTTCTGTGATTTCAAGCTCATCTTCAAGATGCATCTCTGGGAGTATTTCATCAAATTCGTTACCCGTTTCTGCTGAAATGATTTCTCTTACTAAAGTGAGTGTTGAGTTGTATATTTCTTCACTAATCATGATTATTCCTCCGTTGATGGTTCTGATTCTGGTTGTTGCTCTTCTGTAGACTCTAAAACTTCTGTTTTTTCAATTTTTTCTTCTGGAACATCACCATTTGGCATGAGTAAGGTGGCGAGAACGCCATTGACGAATCGAGAAGATGATTCACTTCCAAATTCTTTTGCCATTTCTACTGCTTCGTTGATGAGTACTTTTTTAGGCGTTTCTTTATGTTCTGACTCATAGAGCGTCGTTCTCATGATAGCCAAGTCAACTTGGTTTATATCATGGAGTGGACGTTCTGGTGCGACTGACTGCAACTTTTCGTCAAGTTCGTCTATGACTTGCAAAATTTGATACACAGTTGATTCAGGATCGCGCTCTTCAAGACACAGGGCCGTGTTTTGCTCACTAAATGTGCACGCAAAAAGATCTTGCATGATTTTGATGCGCTTTTGATGTCGATGGTCAGACATGCTGTCCTTTAGTTATTTTTTGATACCAACTTTTTTAAGGATATCATTAACAAGAGACTGTTTGTGAAGAGGAACTGATGCACTGTTGGTGTCCTTGGTTACCGTTGGACGGTTCCCTCGGCGACGCTTGCCTCTTTCAACACTAGTTATTTTGTTTTTTGGTAATGCTCCCATGGGTGCCTTTCCTACTTTTAAGACCTTTGGCCTTACAAATTCATTTCCACTAAAAAGTATACCATTTTTCGATGGTACGAGGGTGTGATAGTAACACTTGTTTGCTGAAAAGACAATATGGGTTCTTTTAAAGCCCGATTTCCTCTAGTTTGCTAACGGCGTTTCACCCGACTCCGATGATTTCTCAAAAAGTGGTTTCCATGTCTTTGGAAGTTCTTCGAATGATTTCTGAGCTTTCCCAATCAATTCCAAATTTGCCCAGTCAGCAAACTCAAGTTCACTAAAGCCATGTTGAGTGGTTCCAAACAGGTTCCCTGAACCTCTATTTTTAAGATCGAGCTCTGCAAGTTTAAGCCCATCATTCTCTTTACTAAATGCCTCGAGACGCTCCTTGCTGCTCATACTATTGGCATTACTGAACAACAGACAATATCCTTGCTGGTTGGCCCGGCCAACGCGGCCACGCAGCTGGTGCAAGCTTGCCATCCCAAATCGCTCGGCTGCTTCGATCACAATAATGCTGGCGCGCTTCAGGTCTAAACCAACTTCAACCATTGGTGTGGTGACGAGGATATCAATTTCGCCAGCATAGAGGGCTTCAATAGTAGTGTTTTGTTCTGTTTTTTTCTGGCGACCATGGAGTAATCCCAGGCGAAGGCCCGGGTGGTTTTTTTTCATAAACTCAGTCATGGCGCTAAATGTTTCAGTTGCTGAAGCAACATTTTCGAATGCTAGGTGTTCTGAAGGATCAATAAAGGGACACACAACAATTGCTTGCGCTTTGTGTGCGAGTAGTTCCTCAGCCATCCAGGTATATGAACTCTCCCGCTTTGAATCAGAGACTAACCACGTTTTTGTAGGCAAGCGGCCAGCTGGCATTTCATTAATAACACTTAGTTGAAGGTGAGAAAAAATAGTTAGCATCAGACTACGTGGAATTGGTGTTGCTGACATAGTTAGGATGTGCGGCATGTAGTCCAAATTGAGTGCCTTAGACCGTTGTGCCACGCCAAATCGGTGTTGTTCGTCGTAGATGACTAATGCTGGAGCAATACTTTCCAATCGGTTAAGGACCGCATGAGTGCCCACAAAAATAGTTGGTTCTTTTGGGGTTTCGAGTGGCTTGCGGCCACCCGTTATGAGTTGCACGGCCGCATTTGGGAATAAGGTGCGCAGCGTTTCTTCATGTTGGGTGGCCAAAATTTTGGTTGGGGCCACAATCGCGCTATGTCTGCCCTGCTCTGCTATGAGGTTGCAGGCGATGCCAGCAACGACTGTTTTTCCTGAACCTACGTCTCCAATTAGAAGTCGGTTCATGGGTGCTGTTTGGGCAAGGTCGCCTAACAGTTCTTTGGTGGATCGCTCTTGTGCTTTGGTTAGCATAAATGGAATGCTGTCAGGTAGAGCCTCTTTGACATCTGCAGGGATTTTAAATGACGGAGCAGTATGGAGTTCTAGCCACTCTTTCTTGATTTCTTTCGAACGATGAATGAGTGAGAGCAATTCCTCGAGAGCAAGTCGTTCTCGAGCCAAAATAACGTGGTCAACGGTGGTGGGAAAATGTATTTCGTCAAAGGATTCAACCAAGCGCATGTTTAGAAGCTCAAGATCATCTGGAATGCGTAAGTTGTTAAGAATTTCTTTAAGAATTCGTCGCTGCGTCCCCTGCTTGAGCGGAATGGTCATGCTATAGAGTGGTACCAAACGATTAGTGTGCAAGTTTTCTTTAGCACTGCCATCTTTTTCGTAGGCTTTTTCTATCGTTGGTTGCGAAATACTTTTGTACTTTGGATTGAAGGTGCCACTAATGTAGTACTCTTCTCCTTCTTTAATATTTGAAATGACGTGTGGGTTATTAAACCACTGCAACTTAACGTTGCCAGTCGAATCGGTAGCCTTTGCAGACTGCATGCTGCGTCGGCCTTTGTAGAAATTTTTTGTTTGTGTGAGAGTTGCTTTTATGGTGATGAGTGTGTTGGGTTGCAGCTCTGCAATAGCAACAGTGTGTGATCTATCTTCGTACCGCAGCGGTACCGCCAGAACGAGGTCTTTTACGGTGGTGAAGCCTCTTTTTTGCAGCTGCAAAAAAGAGGCTTCACCTATCCCTTTGACTTCATCTAGTTGTGTGGTTAAAAAGTACATGGAGTGCTGTTCTCAAAGTTAGTAAAGTGATAGGAGGCCCCCAGCAAATGAGCTTACAATCATGCCCAAGATTGCCAAAATCACAAACACCTGTACCACCTTTTGTTTGGTAGCTTTTTTCATGAAACTCCTCTCTAAAGAGTTATTGTAAAGTAATTTCTTTTACCCACTCGAATGGTATCAAGTGCCACGCCATCACGGTTTTTTTGCAAGTCGGCAAGCGGATCATTTGGCTTTACTGAAGCTTCTCCGAAGTAGAGTTCTACCGCTCCTTGTTCAATAAGTCTGCGAATATTGCTGTTACTCTGATCTGGCATGCAGGCTTTGATAGCCTCTAAAATGTTTCCAATTGTTGCGAGTGAAACTTCTGGTAGATCATCTGGAATGTGTCCTTGCTGAACCGTTGCTTTAAAGTGCTCTGCTGCTATAGTCGCATCCTCGGTCGAATGGTACATTTCTGTAATCGTAAAGGCAAGACGTTTCTTAAACTCCATTGGATTTTGGCCTGCTTCGATTGCTTGTGCCATCTGCGAAATTTCATTGTTGGTAAGATTGGTAAGCACTTGGAAGTACTCAATAATCATGCCGTCGGCCACGGACATAAGCTTGCCATACATATCGGTAGGGTTTTCTGTTAAGGCAATAAAATTGCCGTACGATTTACTCATCTTTCTTCCGTCTGTGCCATTAATAATTGGCGTTGAAAGCACCCATTTTTCACGGTTGTTATACTGTCTTTGCAGCGTGCGCCCCATCAACATATTAAAAGTTTGGTCGCTGCCACCAATTTCAAGATCAACATCCATTACCACAGAGTCGTAGCCTTGTAGCAGTGGGTACATAATTTCGTGTCCGTGAATTGGTCGGCCGGCCTTAAGGCGCTCTTGGAACATATCTCGTTCCATGAGCTGTTGTACAGTAGTTTTTGCCATGAGTTTGACGATGTCGCTGTAGTTTAGCTTGTCGAGCCAATCCCCGTTATGTTTAATTTCAATCTTTGAAAAATCGAGGACTTTGCTGGCTTGTTCTTTCCAGGTTTTGAAGTTCTCTTCGATTTGTTCGTTGGTGAGTTCTGGTCTCGTTGAGTCCTTGCCGGTTGGGTCACCAATTTTGACAGTGCCGTTGCCTATCAGCAGGATAACTTCGTGGCCAAGTTCAGCAAACTGCTGAAGCTTACGAAGTACCACACTATGACCTAACGTAAGGAGTGAGCCGGTTGGATCGATACCCAAGTAGACACGAATTTTTTTCTCTCCCATGAGTTTGGCAAGTGTGTCTGTGCCAGGGAGTACTTCGGCCACACCACGGCTGAGTACTTGATCGATTGTAAGTTGTGTATTTCCCATAATTTCTTTTCTGAGTATTCTCTAGATTATTGTAACATTGATACGATTTATTTTTGGACGTCTCGGGCGCCTTTCATAATAGCGCGGAAGACGTCCTCGATATATGAAGCATCAATGTTATAGAGAGCAGCATCAGTGCGAGCTTGGGTCAGTACCAAGTGTTCACGCTCATGATCTTGCACGGCAATTTTTTCTTGTTTCTTGAGTTCGCCAATCTCTTTTGCCACGCCAATTCGCTTGGCAATGAGTGCAACTAGTTGGGTATTAAGAGCATCAATTTCTGCTCGTTTTTTTTCGATTGCATTTGTAACTTTTGACATATTTCTTTCTTTTTCTAAACAAAAAAACCCCAAGGCTGGGGTTTGTACAAACTAACACACTACCCCGTCTACTTTTCTAGGTATATATAGAGTGTAGCGCAATATGAGGTGTTTTTCATCTTGGGTGTATTGTAGCATAGGAACAAAAAAGCCCCTTGAGATATTTCTCAAGGGGCTACATTTATGAAGTATGCATCACTTATCTGCTAGCAATAAGCAGCAGTGAGTATACGTTCACCTAGGTTAACGTGTTGAATATTAAGGTGTGATGAAGAATGTCTCGGGGCTTTTTAGGACATTACTTTCTGTAGTAATCCATTCAGGACTTTTAACTTGTGCAGAAATACGCACTTCGTCTATGTCATGGAGGGAATCGTAGAGCTGATCGATGCCGTTCCACCCCGGCACACCACCAATTATCACGCCGTCATAGGGATTGAAACCTCCTACGGGTGTTCCTGTTACCGTCATGGAACCAATTTCTACTCCATCATGGTAAGCACGAAGGAGTGAGCCATTGTAAGTGAGGGTGAGGTACTCATACTCTACTGTTCCAATGGGATTAGGAATCGTCAAACTACCAGTTGTTCCACCACCAATGCCACTCTGATTGAAGATAAGGCTAGCGCCATTCTTAGCTGCTGTGTAGATCATTGGGCGCCAATCTGACTGCGCATCAGTAATTGCCAGAAGTCCATCAATGTTGGTTCCTGAGCCGGTAATGTTGCCATTTGCTCTTACAAGCATCTGGATAGTATACGAACCACCTTGAATGCCCATATCATTGCCAACCTTCTGAGCTCTTGAGAGACTACTGCCACTGGTTGAGTGTTTGACTGTTCCATAATCAGTCCCGCTTAAAATAGCACCATCAGTTGAAGTTGGACCATTCGATCCAACGGAACTTAGAGTGTAAGTTCCCGTGCTATCTGTTTGATGGAAGGGATTATGGTACACAGCTTTGTAGCTCGACCATACAGCCCGACTACCAAAGGTGGCTGTTGCACCGTATGCCTGCGCATCTTCATTTCCATACCACAGATAGATTGACGTATCCGTTGTTGAGGATAGATCACTCTGTACCCAAATTTCTGCCTCATGCGAAATAGGATCAAGAGACACGATTTCGAATGGCAACTCTTGGAAGCCTTCTGCATCAGAGGTGAATCTGATGCTACTTGTATCAGCTTGAGGTGTATTTCCTGCATAGATTTGTTGTACTTCTGCAGCACTCAAAGTACGGTTAAGGATGGCCAGATCGTCAACCATTGCGCCAGTTGCATAGGCTACGCGCAAGGACATAGTGCTATGGTAGGCGATATTGGCTCCGACTGCAGCAATGGCTTTGTTGTCGATAAGCACTCCATCACGGTACGTTTTGATGATTTTGCCGCCATTCATGCCCGTGAATGTCACGACGACATGATGTAGGTTCCCATCGAGAAGTGGATACACTGATAAGCCAGTAGCGTGGTTCAGACCAGACCCATTCTTACCATAAAAGTAAGTAAATGAGCCGCCAGGCTTGTTCATTGCAAGCCACCAACCGGCATCAGTGCTATTGGTATGGATATTCGACAAGAACGAGTAATCTGTTCCGCTTCCTCCACTGCCCTGTACCCAAAAAGACACAGAAAAATCTGTTTCATTTCCAGGTTTTAGAGCACTTGTGGTGTTAGTTTTGTAGGCATACCCGTTTGCAGATAAACCGTTGCCAAATACACCAGGACTTCCTACGGCAGCAGCTGTTGAGGCTGTGAGGTTGTTGGCGCCCAGATAGTCGGCAAATGTTGTTCCGCTGGTTTCATCGAAGGTCCAGTATCCAGCTAAGTTAGCAGTACTCACACCGCTTTCTAGGAAAGATTTTGTTTGAGATGGCAAGGTTGTGAACACGTGATCTGTGATTACGTCGCCAGTGATCAGAACGGGGAAATCGGTGAGGTCACCGGCTACTTGAGTATGATCGATGGTGATTGTTTGGCTATAGGGCCAGTTTGAAGCTATGTAGCTTGGCAGTATTCTTTCAGGAATTTCATTCCCAAAGAATGCGGCAGGATCAGACTGGTTAACAAACTCAGTTTGGATCCAGTCTGGTGTTCTTGCCATTGCTTGGAAAGCAAACTCATCAAGTTTAGCAGGCAGCTCTAGTGAATACCCAACTTGTGATCCTAGGTTATATCTCAAGAGATAAAAATCCTTAGAGTTACTTGTTGGAGTATTTATTGTTTGACTCCCTGAGTACGCTGCTTCAACACCATCAATGTAGATAGAAATAGTGTTACCATTCTTTATTACATCAATTTTATGTGAAACATTGTTCGAGAGAGTGCTTGAAGTAAGAACAGCCTGGCTGGTCCCATTCTGGTTAGAGGTGAATCTAAGTGCGTTACCAGATACAACTTGGAAGTAGTATCCATCAAGCACAGATTGACCTTTAGAGAATATGACATCTCCGGCGGTTGGTGAGTTGGTTTCTAGCCAGAATGACCATCTCGCATCCCCAGTTGAGACTGAAAAGTTATTTCCGTACTTGAGGCCAAAATCGGTGCCGCCAGTTGACTTTATTCCTTCACCTACAGCATTTTGCACAAAGCTGATACCAACAGTATCAGCATGTTTATACTGTAACGTGCTATCGGCAGTTGTGCCATTAAAGTGATTTCTTACACCAAACTCACTCCATACTGAGCCACTCCCATACGTATGATTACTTGGCCGCGCATCAGCTAAAGCATTTCCGTACCATACGTAGAGTTTGGTATCGGTGGTTGCAGAAACATCAGTTTTGACCCAAATTTC
Source organism: Candidatus Pacebacteria bacterium CG_4_9_14_0_2_um_filter_40_15 (assembly GCA_002788675.1). Classification (GTDB taxonomy): domain Bacteria; phylum Patescibacteriota; class Microgenomatia; order UBA1400; family PJMF01; genus CG1-02-43-31. The sequence goes on along the minus strand of PFRS01000001.1, from coordinate 18,937 downwards.
AGCTTCATATCTGTTGGGATTAAATGAGACAACCTCGAAAGGTAGTTCATTGAATCCTTGGGAATCTGAAGTTATACGCATGGTTCTTGCGTCAATATAGTTGGCATTGCCTTGATAGATGGTTTGTACTTCGGACGCAGCGAGCACTCGGTTAAAGATCGCAAGATCATCGATGGTAACTCCAGTGAGTTTGGCCAAGTACAGCGCCATATTGCTATGGTATTGTATTGAACCACCTCCGCTGACGATTTTATTATCGATGAGGACACCGTCTTTATAGGTACGAATGGTTTTATTTGTACTGCCATTCATGCCTGTGAGTGTTATCACAACGTGATGTAGTTTGCCATCCAGTAAGTTATCAATAGCTAAGCCAGTAGCATGATTTTGTCCAATGCCGTTTTTTGCATAGTAGTACCACAAATGTCCAGTTGGTTGATCCATGCGAAACCACCAGCCGACATCATTGGATCCTGGATTTTGCATATTGGAGAGGAAGGCAAGATCGCCTCCAGCAACTCCTTGTCCCTGTACCCAAAATGAAATAGAGAATGGTGAGTTATCACCAGGCTTTAGAGCATTTGTGGTGTTGGGAATATATGCATAATTGGTTCCGTCTGTAGTAATGCCATTGCCAAAAACGCCGTTGTTACCAATGACAGAATCATTGGTAGTTAAGAAATCATTCACACCAACTTGATCGGCAAAAGTACTGCCCCCTTCTTCGTCGAAGTTCCAATAACCAGCTAGACCAGTTAAGTCTACTCCAGAATTAGGTAGAGCATACGTTTCTGTGACCATTGTAGAAAACAGATGGTCAGATAATACATCACCAGAAACAAACACAGGAAAGTTAACTAAGTCATTTGCTACAAGAGTGTGATCAATTGTTAAGGTTTGGCTATACGGCCAATCCGTTGCAATATCACTCGGCTGTGAACCAGGCAACGGTAACAGAATAATCCCGTCAAGAAAGTGCGTTGCAACTTCCTCTGCAGTGAGTATCCGGTTGTAGACTTTAACATTGTCCACATTTGCCTGCGTGTTCTTAGCGATGAAGAACGCCATGTTATTATGGTAGGCGATTGGATCGCCACCAACAATGGCTGTGTTATCCACCAAGATGCTGTCTTTGTAGGTTCGAATGGTTTTGCCACCATTCATGCCGGTAAACGTGACAACCACATGATGTGGGTTTCCGTCTAACAAACCTGAGATAGCAAGACCAGTTGCATGATTCTGTCCAGGTCCACCTTTTCCATAGAAATACGTTAACTGTCCAGCCGATTTTTCCATACGGAGCCACCAGCCAGCGTCGTTCGTATCGGTTTGGATGTTCGAGAGGAATTGGTAATCAACTCCAATGCTCGAATTTCCATCAATCCAAAATTCTACAGAAAACGGATCACTATCCCCTGGCCGCAAAGCGGCTGAGGGATTTGTCACAGACACATACTCAACGCCATTTGTTTGTAAACTGTTGGAGAAAATACCAGTTGCATCAATCACAGAAGCGTTCGATGCCACCAGGTTATTATGCCCAGACGAGTCTACAATGGTTGTGCCATTGACAGTTTCAAAATCCCAGTGCCCGGCAAGTCCAATTTGAGACTGTGGGGGCGAAGGAAGATTGGGCGTGTCAGTGAGGTACAGGTCCATAACTTCAGATTGTGTGAGTGTGCTGCGGTAGATTTTGAGCTCGTCGACAGTGGCAACTGTTGTGTGTGCCACGTAGAGGTACATATATCCGTTGTAGGAAATATCCCCTCCACCAGAAATCATTTTGTCATCAACGCGGACGCCATCTTTATAGGTGCGAATGGTTTTACCACCATTCATACCGGTAAAAGTGATCACAACGTGATGTGGCTGTCCATCTAACAGGCCTGTAATACCGAGCCCAGTGGCGTGATTGTAGCCAGGTCCCTCATTTTTTCCATAAAAGTAGGTTAGATTGCCAGTTGATTTGTCCATGCGGAGCCACCAGCCAGCGTCGTACCCACCACCTGTATTGATATTTGAGAGGAATCGGTAATCTAAGCCACTCGTTGTTTGTCCTTGAATCCAAAATGAAATTGAGAATGGATGATCGTTATTGGGGTTGAGACCACCTTCAGGATGTTCCTTGAAGGCATAGTCTGTTCCATTTGCAATCAGCCCATTTCCATGCAGCCCTGCACCTACCACACTGGTATTTGAAACAAAAATGTCTCCATATCCAGCAGTGTTAAGGACACGAGTCCCGTCCATATTGTCGAAGTTCCATTCACCGATAATACCGGTGTAGTAGTTCGAGTCGAATGGTTCACAGACATCAGTGTCATACACGTCCATGCGAATGGTTTCGCGCATCCACTCTTCGTGATCTTGCAGCGTTGGCATATCGCCAGTGAAACACCGCGAACGGCCGTCTGCTGCATGCACCACGAAGCTTTGAGCGCCATCTTTCATCCGAACAGCGTACATTAAGGTGTCTGGAGCAAACGTATGTGTTCCCACATAGTAGTTCCCCAGTTTATTACCACCATAGTTAGCTGCTTGCCAAATTTCCACATAAGCACCGCTGTTTGGTGTTGGGCAGACATTATTACCATACACATCCATCCGGATGGTATCCTTCCACCATTCTTCATGGTCTTGCAGGTTGGGAATGTCTTCGCTAAAACAACGACTGCGACCATCATTAGCATAGACAATAAAGCTACCCGCACCTTCCAGGTCCACAGAGTGAATGTAGGTGTTGGGGGCAAAACTGTGTGAGCCCAGGCCGTAGTTGCCAATGGGATTGGCGTAGTTGGAGAGGCTGTAGAGCTTGGCGTGGCCAGTTGAGGGTGGGGTTGGTGTGCCGCCACCGCTGCTTGAGCCGCCAGAAGAGCCACCATTATAGAAATGAACAGTAGCACTTTGTGGTTCTTGAAACTGGATGCCATTATCTAGTACACCATCATTATTTTGATCTACTCCGCCACAGGATGTGTCGTTATAGGTAATAATGAAGGCAATGTCCCCATGAATTTTCATTCCAGGGTTTGGATGATAGTAGTCTTGGTCTAAATCCCAAAGACTTGTGCTCGCGCACAGATAGTCATCTCTGCCGTTTGTGATAAATGCCGACCAACCGTTAGCGATATAGAGTGAAGAAGTGCCAAAGTTGGCACTTGAGCCTTCATATCCAAAGTTAACAGTATAGGTGAGATCTCTGCTATCACCTGACAAGTTGTCTTGATTATAGACAACAACTTTTCCTTGACCACCTTGTTGACTGTCGATGACATCATTGATCCAATTGTAAAATGGTGCAATATTTGTGTAATGTGAAGGACATGTATTGCTACCTACACAGTCTGCGTAGCCACCAGAAGCAACACCAATTTGTACCCATTGACCATTTTTAATGGCCAGTAGTGGTCCACCACTATCCCTTTTCACGGCGCTTTGTCCATCAAAATTGCCAACACAAATCCACTCTGAGCTTGGACTAACAGCGCAATCAAGTGGATTAACAATGGGTGTTGATAGCTGCTGCAATGTGGAGTGTACTGTATTATTTAGTCCACCCCAGCCTAATAATGTTACATTATTGTTTACATAGTTTAGGCTATTATCAGTAGCTATCGTTACAGGAGGAACAGCAGGAGATTGAGTCAACTTTAGTAATGCTAAGTCAGAACTCGAATGAGTCACGACAGTTTCTACTGCAAATGTATTTCCACCAGAAAACATATCTAAACTACTAAATCGAACAATGGGAGTTAGTTGTTGTATTTCCTCCCAACTCACATTGTTGGCAGGATCATCAACACAATGCTTTGCGGTTAATGCCCAATTATTGGCAACAAGTGTTACACCACATGAGGGATGGGATGCTTCATAATCGAAGGAACCCATCCAAGGGTAATTATTAATGTTTCCAACTGGGTTTCCGCCCACTACTGCTTTAACATCTCGAACTGGTGCAAGTAGTAGGAAAAAGAAAATTGAACAGAAAAATAGTATTAACTGTTTGTTCGTCACTTTTTACCTCGTTTTTTTGTTTGAAGATTTAGGTTAATAAAAATTTGTCTACTTTTCATACTTTATACCTCCGATTTTTTTATCAAAATGAACATCCTATCACCATCAAAAATTTGATAGTGAATAAGATGTTCAGATTACAAAATTGGAGAAAAAGTTAATCTATGACTGTAAATGAATCAGCGATTTCGACAAGATCTGGACTCAATGAATTCTCAAAAGCTTTTATATCATCTGATGATAGTTCTGGGATTGGTTTTAGTTCGTTATTCATCAATGCCAAGTACGCTACATTATATGAGAGGATAAATATTTTATTATTTTTCTCAATGAGTTGAGAAAAAGTTATTCCATCTTCTGACATATGAACATATACTCCTTCATTGTTACTATAGTCATATGAGGATAAAACATCTTCTCTTGAGGATATTGCAGGTGTGAATGAATATGAAGTTACTAGTTTCGGAAATAAACGGAAAACTTCTTTTTCTGTGAAACTTTCAATGTCTCTATATTTTCTTGAATAGGTTTCAATTACTTTTTTAATTGATATCTTATTTGTATATACTTGAACTTGGATTTGAACGCGATTATTTGAATAATCTGAGTTCAACCCGGACAATGCACTAAAAACAGATAGAGGAAGAGTTCTTTCTTCACCACTTTCATTTTCAAAAGGATAATCTACTCCTATTATCTTAGAAATATCTTCATCACCATACTCCCAATTCTCTGGAAAACTAATCTGGTACCCAAACTCTTCATTTACATGAGTGAGCCAGTCTTCTTTTTCTTCAGAGGGAATGGTATATGGCTCCTTGAATGTAATTTTGTTTTGAGTTACTTGATGCAGTTCTTGGGAAAGGAGACTTATTTCACCTTTTCCAACGGCATATCCAATCAACGATGTAGCAATTGCTACTGCAATACAAAGAAACACATAGGTACTTGGTTGTATGTTTTGAAAGAGTTTTTTCTTCATCATCATTTCCAAATTATATCATTTAAATAATATTCAACATGTTAAAGAGCCAACCACTCTTACATGCCAAAGTAACGAGATGTTACAGGCACGCTATTATGATTAACAAGGGAATATTATAACAGTCAATTCTGACATAAAGATGACATGCAAAAAGTGGCTATAATTCAATAAAAACTATTCATAAACACCACGTAATGCAAACAGTTTTTCCACATCAACTGTAGCACTTTCCGTTGCGGTGTAGATTCTCGTTGTAAAGTCGTTAAGTTCAAATGTTGTAACACTTTGCAGTGACCCATTTTCAATAGCATAGGCAGAAATAATGGTGGCGTTTTTTTCAACAGCAAGCTGCGTGCTTTCAGTTATAGCCGTTACCCCATCACAGAGATACGCATACGAGCGTGTGCCCCAGTTTCTGGTATGCTGGTGGAAGATAACGTAGGTATGTTTGGTATAGTCGCAAAACTGTTTGACATCACTGGTCCAGCCCAGGTATGACATGGTGGAGGTGTAGTTCTCTTGTTCTGCAGAAAGTCTGGTTACCACTTCTATCCCAGATTTCAGCATCAGAGCAATCGATAGAGTTACACCAGCTATGCTCAGCCAAGTTACAATTGTGGTTCCAAATTGTTTAGCTAGTTTTGGGGTTAACAGTATTCCAAAAAATACTGCAGAAAGAATCAGAAACGGAAAACTTAGTCCTACAAATCTAAAGGGTACGTGTGGCACAACCGCATAGCTGAGTTCACTATATAAAAGTCCGGCCAGGTACGACAGCGCGCTGCCTAGCGTTACAAACAAGGCAATAGGAGCAAGATCAGAACTCCCCTTTTTTAGTTTAAGCGTAAGTCCCAGAAGAAATGCTGCAAGCATACTTGCTGAAGCACCCAAAAAAAGTGTTGTGCCATAGTGGCTGAGCAACTGTACAATCCCCTCAGTTACCTGTGGATCACGAGGAGGAAAGATCGCTCCGATCATAACTTTAGATTTAAACAAATACGCTGCAGTAGGGATCCAAACCGTTCCCAAAGAAATGAGAACCAGCCAAGGTGAATACGATAGTTTTTTGTGAGACATAAAATCTAAAACCAGTTTTAACAAAACTACTCCACACAGCCAAGCTGCCACAACAACACCAAGCCAACGACTCATCGGTAAGAGTGCGGTAATTGCCAACCAAGCCATGAGCCACTTCTCTTCAGAAGTCTTCCAGAATTGGAGCGTTGCAAAAATACTTGCAATCCAAAGCAGCAGCATAAGTGGTTCAGAAATTTGAGACTGCATCAACAAAGTAACTGGGCCAACGATGGTGAGGACCGCCAGTGGAAATGCACGCCACTTAGAAAGTACAAACTTTCCCAAGAAAAAAGTGACACTGTGTATATACAGAGCCAGCACGCCGATAACCCAGAGTGAAGATAGTAAATATTGATTCAACGGAATACGGTGCACCACATTAAAAATAAGTGCAAAAAGTGGTGGCCAGAGTGCATCGTGTTGGATAAAGGTTGTTAGCGGTCCACCCAACGAGCCAAACTGCATGTAGGTGACAGTGTCGCCTAGGAAGTAGGTGCCAAAAAAACTGGTTATTATCAATGTCGCAGTTACTCCGGCAGCAATAAGGATATTTAGTCGAGAAAAAAGAGTTTTGAGTTGTTTCATTAGAAGTATTTTACCATTTCAGTTAATGGTATTTTGGTGGCACTTTTTTTAAGCAGAGAGCTCTCAGATTGTCTTACTGGCGGAACTCATCTAGAATACACCAGATGAAACTTTTACAAAAAATGCAAACAAAAAAAACCACATTTCTTTTATTTTTAGTAATTATTGTCGTGGCACTATTGTTAAGAACATACAAAATAAGTGTGTATCCAAGTGGCATGCACTCGGATGAGGCATGGCTTACCTACAATGCTTGGATGCTGTTACATGATGGTACAAATATGTATGGTGAAAAGTGGCCACTTACCGTTGATATGTTTGGTGACTTTGTTTCTGCCTTGCCATCATACTTTACTGTACCAGCTGTAGCGCTGATGGGTTTGAACGTAGCCGCACTTCGTGTTACCACCGGAATGTTTGCGGTGTTTACTCTGATTGTGAGTGCAGCATTGGTGTATAAGCTCACTCATAAACTTCCGATAGCCTTTGGGTTTGCCGTGCTTTTTGCACTTTCGCCATGGAATATTTTGTATGCTCGTGCTTCATCAGGAGTAATCATTGATGCTTTCTGGTTACTTGGTTTTTGTTTGGCATTTTTTAGTTTTATGAGATGGTTCTTCACTTCACCCAAGAAAAAAATGCAGTCAAAGCATGTAGTGTTGGCAATCTTGGGTGTGTATGCTCTTGGTGTTGTTGCGTACTTTACCTACTTCACCTCTCGGTTACTAATTATTCCTCTGGGTATAGGATTATTACTGTTAGCCTACTTTTTGTATAAACCATCAAAAAAGCAGCTCGTTGTTGGCTCGTTGCCGCTGCTTTTTTACTGTATTTTCCCGTTTGTACTGATGATGTCGTCACCTTTGGCACTGGGAAGATTTCAACAAACGACACTCTTGGGTAGCTCATTGGTCGAAGGAAAACTCTTTAATGATATTTCTCGATCTGGTCAGGCGAAAATGCCAGTTTTGGCTACACGATTTTTATATAACAAGGCCACCGCCAATGTGCAGGTTGCGTTTGAACACTACATAACGCTCTTTTCTCCTGAAGTACTATTGTTTTCTACCGCCCCTCCAGAAAGGTATCATGTCCCTAATGTAGGCGTGGTAACTCCTATTGAGTATCTTGGGCTACTTATTGCTGTGGGATATGTTTTTATTGGTGACAAATCGAAAGACTCTCGCTTAAGAATAGTTACTCTCTGGGTGTTAGGGGCACTACTGTTTGCTGCTGTTCCATCTGGTATCACTAGTGATGATTTTCCAAATTTACAGCGGGCAGTAATAATGACACCCTTTTTACAAATGGCTGCTGCAATTGGGTGGTGGCTGGTATTTTCACAGCTATCCGAAACTGTCCTTGTTCAGCATCTTCGTAGACGATTTTCAGATCAAAGTATCTTTTCTGGAGTGTTAGGTATCGCTTCTCTACCTTGGGTTATTTCTCTAGGTATAGGATTAGTTGTGCATGCGCCCTTTCAAACACCATTTTTTAGAAATGTTGCTGCAGAAGATATGTCGCGTTGGATAAATTCAGAAGCAAGAGACGCCAAAATGCTGATTGAAAATAGAGAAACCATCTTTTTGTACCCTTACTTTTTCGCAGAAGAAAAAATAACAGATCAAGAGGTGCAGAAAGAAGGCAAATATTTTGTGCGTGATTTTAAGATAAATAATCGCTCATTCTATGATTCTTTGTGTGGTAAGGAAGCACTCATAACAGAAGACTACGAGTATGCTATTGTGTACACCACTTTTTCAGATTGTAAGAAACCATGGTGGATGGACGAAGTGTATTCTGCAAACTATACAGATGGTACTCCGGGCTTCAAGGTCTGGAAACCTAATGAAATTGAGAGAACTCAGTATCGTGAACAGATCGAAACTGTGGCTGGATCTAACAATCCAGGAGCAACAAAACTATTGCTTAATGAAGCTATGGCTGAAAGTAACTAAAGTATCTTTGGTTCAGTACTGCCCTATGACCTGAAAAAATCTCCCACACTTTTTGGTAAAAGTATGGGAGAAAAAAGAGTTTCATTTTTTTACTGTTGGATCCTTATGGCATCACGCACATATTTTGATCGAACAACAGAGCCGGAGCAAAGTCGAATGACAGTGATGCTCTGTTTTTGTTTTCATAGTATTCAACTACGATCTGTTTTTCACCTTCAGTCATTACCTGTTGGGTATTGTAGGTCCAGTAAGCCTGGTTTCTCCACCCATTGATGATTTCTTCTCCATCAATCAGGAGTCTTACACCATCATCACCACTTAAGGTGAAGTCGTAGACACCATTTTTAAATGCTACAGTTTTTGTGTAGCGTGCTGAGAATCCATCTGCAGGAACACCTGCTGCTGGAGCATTTTTCTTCCAGTCAAAGTTAATTTCAGGGACTTCCTCAGTAAGAACTGAAGTACCTAGAACTTTATCTGAGAAGTACTCTACTGAGTAGTTCGTTGGCAGTGCTGTTGGAGACGGTGTTGGGCTTGGACTCGGACTTGGGCTTGGAGTTGGTACCGGTGAAGGCACTGGTGAAGGGTCAATTCCGCCTACAGCTGAATCCATAAACCTAATTTGAATATTTTTTGCCGCGAAGCCATCAGCTTTCCAAGAAGTTGCACAAGAAGGTCTTGGACCGACTCTCCAAGTTATCGTGTTCGCACCCTGATGCAACAGGTAAGCAGGAATTGGTTGAGTGGCTGTGTGCCATCCACTTAAATCACAACTACTTTTATCACTTACTTTTGGAAAGAGTGAAAAATATGCACCTCCATTGATACTTACTTCGACTTGGCCTTTCATTGGGCTTTCAAGTTGTGCAAAAATCCAAGCGTTTGGTTCAACTTTCGGAATATTTATAATGGTGGTTTGTTCTGCACCAATGTTTACGTTGCCGTTAGCGTGAAGTTTAATCACGTTGGAAGCATCGTATGATGCATGTGCTTGAAGCACTGGCCCTGAGAACTTTATGTTATCCCAGTGTGTTGTGTATCGCTGGATGTTACCATCTTTTTCTGGAGTATACGCATGCTGTTTGAACATTACTAACCCTTGATCAAGAGGAAGTCCAGCGGGAACAGCAGCTTCGAATGCGTCGAAGGTGCCATCTGCTTTTTGTACAGACCAGATGATTTTGTTTTTTTTGAGTTCGATGCGATGCGTTCTGCGGATACGACGGTCGTTAGTTGCTGGATCGTTTCCTTCACTCCCGCACCATTCTTGTCCCCATTCACATGAGGATTTAGACACTACAGCATTGTTTGAGCCATCTTCAGTGCCCATAACCATGATTTCTCGTTGAGATCTGTCAGTGAAGCGAAGCACGATTGAGTTTGCTGAATACTGTTCATCAATCGGCAGCCAGTCCATGGCTGGAGCTACGCGCTCGTCTTCAGGTTTTGAAATAACCACTTCCCACCACGAACGTGAGTGATCGTCATTAATATTAGTATCAAATTCAAGCACGCCATCTGTAGCAAAGTTAAACTCTTGCTTTGGCCAGAATGATGCAACTGAGTAGCCACTTACGTGACCCATGGCAGACATCATGTGGTTTTTACAGATGAAAAAACTTCCGTCTGGGTTTGAGCTATTACTCAGATGTGAGGTTGTAATATCGTGCAGGTTTGCAGTGTCCTGTGTATCTGCTGAAAGTGGTACTGGTCCAGAACAGTCCTCAGCGTGATCACCAACGAAAGTATCGTAGGTATAATCGACTAGCACGTTACCACTGTCTCTTCGATGTGTGACCATGTATTCGAACGAACGAGGTAATGCGTCCTGACTAGGAGAAGCCGGATCTGAGCTGAATGTTTCTTCGAATGCCCATTGTGATTGTGCAGAAGTCTCCTGCGCTTGCGCTGATGGGACAAGTAGGTACATGCCAATGACTCCCATCAAGACCCAGGTCTGAAGCATGTTTTTTCTTTGTAAGATCATACCTATATGTTTCCTTTAGATATATGTATATTGAGGTGTCTGTCACCTTAGTTGTGCATGGTAACATAGCACCCTTTGGTATCAAACCTCTAAAATTTTGTGCTAGTTCTATCCACTACTTGGCTCCCCAAGTACTAGCCCTCATTCATCAAAATGGTACAATGGTGAGATGAACACTCAAATGCTTACAGCACGTTTGCGTGAGGCAGCTCAATCTGTTCTGGAAAAGCTTTCTCAGCTGCATACAAAAGTAGTAAATCGTTACCCTACAATTGGGAAAGCCGAAAAGCTACTTTTAGAAAAAGGTAAAGTAGTGTTAAATGAGGCAACTATGCGTATCCGTAGAAAACAACGAGCTCACTCTCGACTCAATTCAGGTAAGACCCCCGAACAAAAGAAACTGTTTTATTTTAAGATGTTCCGTATTGGAGCAATTGCATCTGTTATTGGTGTATTTGTAATGATAATTGGCTTTTTTGTAGCCATTGCTTGGTTCAGTCGTGAACTTCCCAAACCAGGTGAGGTTGTGCGTCGCCAAGGGTTTAGTACCAAAATTTTCGATAGAAATGGTGAACTTCTCTATGACTTGTTCGATGAAGAGCGCCGTGATCCAGTGACCAGTGAAGAAATCCCAGAGCAACTCAAACAGGCAGTTGTAGCAATAGAAGACAAAGATTTTTACAATCATGGAGGTTTTGACTTCATGACCATTATTCGTATACCCTACAATGTTATTTTTAAACAGCGTGTGATTGGTGGTTCGACTCTCACGCAACAGTTGGTTAAAAATGCTTTACTGACTAACGAACGCAGTATTTCTCGAAAGTTTAAGGAGTTAGTTCTGTCTTTACAGCTCGAACGTAAATTTACCAAAGATGAAATTCTAACTATGTATCTTAATGAAGCCCCCTACGGTGGAACTGCTTGGGGAGTGGGTACTGCTGCTGAAGTGTATTTTAATAAAGATGTTAAAGATTTGAATTTGGTCGAATCTGCAATTCTTGCAGGACTTCCACAACGTCCTTCTGCGTATTCTCCGTATATAGGTAAAACAGATGATGATGGTGAAGAGCTTTGGAAAGTCCGCACGCGTGGTGTTCTAAATAGAATGCTAGAAGATAAGTACATTACCGACTTGGCTTATGAAGAAGCTATTGGTTCACTTGATTCAGTGGTTTTTGAGCAGTCTGCAGTAGACATTCGCGCTCCTCATTTTGTTTTTTATGTGCAGGATCAGCTTGAACAAATGCTGGGCGAAGATGTAGTGCGCTCAGGTGGATTTTCAGTTACTACCACACTCGATTGGGAGCTCCAAGAAAAAGCACAACAAGTTGTGACAGAAGAAGTTGATGAAGTTGTAGACTTAAACATTACCAATGGTGCTGCCCTAGTTATGCAGCCAAATACCGGTGAAATTGTTGCGTTAATTGGGAGCCGTGATTATAACAATGATGAAATTGGTGGGCAGTTTAATGTAGTGGTTGATGGGCTTCGACAGCCTGGTTCATCCATTAAGCCAATCACCTATTTAACGCTTTTTAAATACGGATACAATCCAGCCAGCGTCCTCATGGACGTTCCTACTATTTTCCAACAAAATGACAACATCGATCCGTATGAACCCAAAAATTACGATGGTAAGTTCCGTGGTCCTGTGACTGTGAGAAACAGTTTGGGAAGTTCATTGAATATCCCTGCAGTAAAAGCGTTGGCAATTGTAGGTGTGGATACCTTCTTACAACAGTCGTACGACATGGGTCTAGTTACACTTGAACCAACTCCAGAAAACATGCAGCGATTTGGCTTAGCTGCAACGTTGGGTGGAGCTGATGTGCATATGCTGGAACTTGTTTCAGCATACAGCGCTTTTGCAAACGGAGGTACTAAAGTTGAACCAGTTTCAATTTTAAAAGTTGAGGATCCAAATGGAAATGTTGTGTATGAGCATCGCCACGTTGATGGGCCTGAAGTGATGACAAAACAAGAAGCCTTTTTAATTAACAACATTCTTTCTGATAATACAGCTCGCTATACTGCATTTGGAGGAAACTCACTGCTTAATGTAAATGCTGGTGTGTCTGTGAAGACAGGAACCACCAATGACCAGCGTGATAACTGGGCTATTGGTTGGTCTAAAGATGTTATTGTTGGTACCTGGGTAGGAAATAATGATAACAGTAAGATGAAGGCAGTTGCTTCTGGTGTTTCTGGTGCGTCACCAATTTGGCGCCGCATTATTTTAGCCGCACTCGAAAAAGAAGAATACGAATCTCCAGTTTGGGAAATGCCTGAGGGCGTTGAAAAAATTGCGGTTGATCAAATCTCTGGATATCCAGCTCACGATGACTTCCCTCAAAAAGAAGACTACTTTATTTCTGATGCTATTCCAACCATTCCAGATCCTATTCATAAGTACATTGAACTGTGTAAAGGTGAACGCAAACTTGCTAATGATGCTCGTATCCGCAAAGGCGACTACGACAAAGAAGAATTTATTGTTTTACAGGAAGAAGATCCATACAGTGAAGATGGCAAAAATCGTTGGCAGGAGGCTATAAATGCCTGGGTAACCGGACAAGATGATAGTCGCTATAAAGTGCCTACAGAGTTCTGTGGTGATCAAAATGAAGTCTACCTTAATCTCCAAGATCCTGATAACGAAACGACCTACGACAGCGAGAAAATTCCTCTGAAGTTTGAATCCGAAGCCAGTGACGGTATCGAAAAAGTTGAGATTTATGTAAATGGTGAACTGCGTGAGACGATTACGGATCGTCGCTACGACGGTGAGCTAAACTTGTCTGCAGGACGGTATGAAATTCAGGCAAAAGCCTACAGTAAATCTGGTCAAAAAACTGAGTCTGGCAAGCACAAGATTGGAACTGGTGGGGTTGATTGGAAACAGCCAGAGCCGAGTCCGACTCCTGCTCCATCACCTAGTCCTAATCCAAGCCCGAGCCCGAGTCCAACCTCATCGCCAATTATAATTGTGCCGTAGTTTAGAACTATTGTTTGAGAAGCAAAAAGCCCGACGTAGACGTCGGGCTTTTCATATTCAGATTATTTTTTTAACTTAGATTCTGCCGTTAGCAGCTGGTTCTGGTGCGTTGTAGATACGGAATGTCGCGTAGTTCGCGACACCCAGAATCAGTCCTGCCAACATCAGCGGCCAGGTAAACCAACCCGCCAACAGAGCAAGAATTGAAAAAATGATCGAGCCGAGGCCAACCCAATGAAAAATTTCTAAGGTGTAGTTTGGTTTCCATGGAAGAAGCTCCATAGCTCCCTCCATTACAGCAGGCCCAACTTCCTTGCCGCCGTAATAGATTCCCAACTCTACAGTTGCTACGCTCAATGCCACGTACATCAGAGTGATAGAGACAGTTGCCGGTGCGTTGCCAATCATTGACAAGAACGCTGCCGCTAGAAACAGCAAAACAGGAATGTTTTTTGTGAAACTTCCTTTTTCTGGTTCACCTTCGATGAACTCTTTTTTTTCTAGAATCGGCATTGTGTGCGAGTAGACCCATCGCACAATGCCGAGGTCTATGGCAAAAAAGCGGTTCATCAGATATGCCGTCCCGAGGACTGCCAAGGGGAATGTAGGAATCACCAACAGGTGACCCCATGCTGTAATTTTGAGGCCAATCAGCAGGGCGCTGAGAAGGCCATAGAATCCCAGTAAAATATATACGGGCCAAAAAACAGGTTTGTTTTTCATGATACGATTCGCTCCTTATACTTAGAAAGTGCCTTCCTTGATATTGAATTTGCTGCGGAAGGTGGACAGCTTGCAACTCACAGGATAATGACCTTCAAGCTGTCCACCTTCAGAAAAATCTGAATATGTTAAAGAAAGGACGCTACAGCGCTGCATACAGCACGTGCGTCAGTTTTTGATTATATAGTTGAAACACAAAAATGTCAATCTTATGGGATATTTCTAGTCTTGATCTGTATGAAGTAGAAAAGCATTAACACGTTGCCACTTTGAATGGTGAGTAGATAGTGGTCTAACAACAGAATTGGCAGAAGAGGTAAGAAAACTAACACATGTGTGGGATGTTTACAAAGTTTGCATAGCAAGAGTACTAACATTAAGCCAAGGATTCCCGTTTCTGCAAAGAACAACAATACAGCATTGTGAGCAGGTTGCACAAATCTGACCACTTCTTTTGAAGGTGAATACTTTTCAACTTGTGTCGTAAAGTTTTGTACACCGACTCCAATAAATGGATGATGAATACTCATTCGCAGCGCTGCTTGATTTAGGTACTGTCTTCGCGTAACTGAGAGCGAATCAGCAGGAAGTGGCAGCCAAATACTAAGGAGAAAGATTCCAATAATTCCACTCAGTAATATCCTCGATGGTAGTTTGGTAAAAAGCGGTCTCCATAGAATAATTACTATGCCAACTCCAAGGGTCAGCCATGCGCTGAGTGATTGAGTTGCAATGAGTGTTGCTAGTCCTGCTCCCATGCAGAGAGCGATAGCACTTTTGACAAATGAATCTTTGCGAGTTCTCCAGAATGGAATAAGTAGCAGTAATGAAAGACTCATAAAACCACCTAATACATTGGGATGTGCAGTTGTTCCGTAGGGTAATACTCGCTCTACTCCACCTAGGGTTGATTTGGCAAGGCCAGCGAAGCTAGAAATATTAGTTTCTCCCAAGAACCAGTACGTAGCTACAGAGTGCTGAGTAAAAAATTGCCACAGCCCCACTAGCGATTGAAACAAGACTGTGATTGCTAGTGATTTATAAGTGAAGGATTCAGTGAGTAGCTGGCGTTTTTGATAGAGTACAACAGCTAAGAAACTCAGTTTTATCCACGAGAATAGTGTCCAGATTGCAATCAAGTTGTGTACTGCTAGGAATTGGCGAGTAATAAGCAGTGCGGAAAGCATACCAACAACTACCAAGAGTTTTTTGGGTTTTTTAAAAAGTGTTTTCTGCCATTTTTTAATCGTTTTAAAATGATGTTGTTTTTCTTCTACAATCCAGAGAAAAATGAGTACCCAAATAAGCAAGTCGATCGCCCAGAATTTTGGCAACAAATAATCAATCCGCAGCCCGTGCACGCGCGACCCCACTTCAGTAAGTACCAAAAAAAGATTGGTGGGAATTAAAAAAATCAGTGCAGAAATTAAAACTTGATACAGTCGTTTCACACTCACAGTATACCGTAGTCTGGAAGTTTTGTGACTAGATCTCGCCTACCAGATTAGCTGCATGGGCTGCAACTGCTGCTTCAACAAGAGCTCTGCGAGCTGGTTCAACTTCAAGCGTAGACAGGGTATTTTCTGGATGCCAATAGGTAATGGCAAATGAGTAGTTCTGGTTATAGACGTCTTTAAGTTCGACTGCAGTGATTAGTTCATGGCTGGCTAAGAGCGTTTCAATTACGGGACCTACCAGTGTTTTTTCTGGAAGGGTGAGCGTAATATCCTCTTTTACCTCAGCAGTTTTTGGAATGCTTTGATAGGTTGGATGTGCTTTTGCCACGCTCATAAGATGAGCAACTTGGAGTTCAATCGCGGTGTGTCCGGACTTGAGGACCATGATGTGGCCAAGAACTCTGTCGCCTACCCAAACTTCTCCGCATTGGTGTGCATTACAGTAGCTTTGTTTCGTTTGAGGTTTCACTTCACTAGTATCAATGTAGAATTGGCGAAGAAGTTGTTCAAGGGCACCTTTTGTGTCTCTAAAGCTTTGGGTACTGACCATACTCAGCATGAGTTCCTGTGAAGGTAACTGACGAGCTAAAGGATGGTACACATTTGCAATTTCGAATACGCTTAGGTGATCGACTTGTTTGTTTTGTTCAATAATTTCCTCGAGTGAAGGAACTAATGAACGGCGAAGATACACGCGGTCATCAGTCAATGGATTTTGAAGAGCGAGATGGCCATCAATTGATTGACCAGATTGCTGCGCAATCTCTTTACTCACCATAGAGTAGGAATAGATCTCTTGCCAACCCAAGGTTGCTAAGAAATGTTTAATTTTATTTTCTAACACAAAATCAACGTCAGCTGGTTTATTAGTTGGAATTGGCGTGTCCATGAGCGTACTTGGCAGATTATGGTAGCCATAGATACGAGCAATTTCTTCAATAACGTCTGCTGCAATGGTAATGTCGGGGCGGAATGTTGGAGGCGTTACCTTGAGGGTTTCACCTTCAACCGCTACATCGCAACCCAGTGTTTTTAAAATTGAGAGCACTCGATCGGTTTTGATAGTAAGACCTAAGTAATCGGTGATGCGACTGAGTGGCATCTGCACAGCTGTAGGCGTGGTTTTTCCAGGGAATTCGTCAAAAATGGGACTGGCAATTTTAGCGTCACAGAGTTGTTGGTAGAGCTCAATTCCGCGTAGAAGTACGTCTCCTGCAAGTTCTGGATCCACATTTTTTTCCATGAGTTGTGCTGCTGTGGTACGAATTGCATGCGTCATGCTGGCAAAGCGGACTTTTTTGGCCATGATTGATTCCAAGAGTAGCAGTACATTCTGAGTAGAATCATCGATGGAAGTGTTTGCGGTACCTTTAATTGAAGGTAAATCAATAATCTTGCCTTCTCCATTTTTAAAGACCACTTCGCCACCTACAGTTTCGAAAGTGTTGCCATCGAGTGTGGTGAATGTTTCGCCTTTTTTTGCTTCAGTCACGATAATTTCACCACCAGTGTTCATAAGTTTATCGTAGTCGAATGCGTGGCAAGGATGTCCGAGGTCGTGGGTGATATAGTTGGTAATGTCGATAACCGCATCATGCACGTTTTGTTCAGTCTGAAGGAGGCGATCTGCCATCCATTTAGGTGTTGAATTGCGTTTAACTCCACTTAAGACCACACAAGTTAGTCGTTTTGAAAGCGCCGGATCGTTAGTGATCTTTGGGAGTGGAAGCTCGGTCCCTTGAGTAGCTGTGTCGCTGAGTAATGTAAGTGGCTTAAGACTAGCTTTAACGTTAAATTGCTCGAGAATAACTGCTGCTTCACGGGCAATGCCGCGTACAGACATGCTGTCGACGCGATTTGTGGTTACTTCAATATCGTAGACATTGTCGCCTGCTGTATCGTAAATACGTTCGATAGATGGTCCACAAAGGGAGACGTTAGTTTGGAGTGATTTGGGATCGGCGTCAGTTTCGAGATGATCCTTGAGCCAAGTGTGTGGGATGAGTATGTTCATAATTTTTTTCTGTAAGTTTTTTTGTTGGTACGATTAGAATTGGTGTAGGAATCTGAGATCTCCACTATAGAGTAAGCGGATATCATCGAGATTCAGTCCTTCTTTAAGTGTGTAGGTTCTCTCTACTCCCCAACCAAAGGCAAAGCCAGTGTATTCGTCAGGATCAATGCCACCTGCTTTGAGGACATTTGGATGCACCATACCTGCGCCGCCAACTTCATGCCAGCCTGATTTACAGAATCGGCATTTCTGTTCTTCCTTGTCGTCTAAGTATCCGGTGCCATGACAAATATGGCATGAAAAGTCTACTTCGAAGGAAGGTTCGGTAAATTGAAAGTGAAATGGTCGGATACGTGATTTTGTGCCTGGACCATAGAACTGTTCAGCAAAGTAATCGAGGGTGCCTTTGAGGTGTTGAATAGTTATACCTTTATCAACAACAAGACCTTCAAACTGATGAAACATCTGCGTGTGCGTGGCGTCTTGCTGACGGCGGTAGCAGCGCGCAATGTTGATCATTCTTATTGGTGGTTTTGAATGTAGCCGCTCCATCTCTCGGACTTGACCGTTTGAAGTATGGGTGGTGAGGACCATTTTGCCTTTTTGGTCATCTGTTGGTGCATCGACAAAGAACGTTTCCCACTCGTCGCGAGCTGGGTGACTCTTTGGCATGTTAAGGGCTTCAAATACGTACCAATCCCAGTCGACTTCAGGGTAGCGGACGCGGGTAAAACCAATTTGTTCAAAAATGTGAGTGATTTCTTCCATGGCCTGAGAGACAGGGTGCATGTGGCCGACTTCAGGCTTTTTACCTGGAATAGTTAGGTCAATCCATGCCTGTTTTGTGGCAATAGTTTCCTGAGCCGCAGCAAGAAGATCTTCTATTTGTTGTTTTGCCTTGTTAAGAATTTGGCCGGCTTCTTTTTTATCTGAACCAGCAATATCTTTAATTTGTTTGCCCAGTTGGGTAAAACTACCTTTTTTGCCAAGATACTCGGTTCTAAGCGTTTCAAGTTTTTCTAAACTGGTAGCGGTTTTAAGTGCTGTAGTTAGATCTTCTACGAGGGTGTGTAATGCGTGTGAATACTCAGCTGTTGTCATAGTTCCTTTATTCTACCGTACTTTCCATTTTTCGGGTA